>NZ_JAKLJA010000034.1 GCF_022213065.1 Paraburkholderia tagetis | reverse complement strand
CTCCTCGATGCTCAGCACGTCCTGCATGGGGTCTTCTCCGGGCAAAAGCCAGAGTAAACGCGTCATGGCGCGGGTTTACAACTTTTGTGACAGGCGTTTTTACATTTCATGCGATTGCCCTGTTACGTGGCTTTATGCGGCTTTAAGCACCACCCTCGCCATGCGCCCCACCTGCGCCGCACCGATGTTTCGTCCGACCCACAGGCTCGCAAGTCTGCCTTGCCACGCCGTTTGCGGCTCCGTACACTCGCGCGAGATTTCTCCCCTGAAAGACAAAACCGGACCACGCCGGCGGCTGTTGCCGTCGCTGGCGCAAGACGGTCGACAACGGCACGAGGAGCCTCATGTCTGATTCCTACTTTCCACGCTGGCGCGCGCAAGCGAGCACCGCGAAGAGCGTCGTCGCGCCCGACGAACGCCTGCCCTGGCCGCAGATGTTCGCGATGGGCGTGCAGCACGTCGTCGCCATGTTCGGCTCGACGGTGCTCGCGCCGCTGCTCATGGGCTTCGATCCGAACCTGTGCATCTTCATGTCGGGTATTGCCACGCTGCTGTTCTTCGTCGTGGTGGGCGGACGGGTGCCCAGCTACCTCGGCTCGAGCTTCGCGTTCATCGGCCTCGTGATCGCGGTCACGGGCTACGGCGGCCACGGGCCCAACACCAACATTCCGGTCGCGCTCGGCGGCATCATTGCGTGCGGCGTGGCCTACGCGCTGATCGGCGTGCTCGTTTCGGTCGTTGGCACGACCTGGATCGAAACGCTCATGCCGCCTGTCGTGACCGGTGCGATCGTGGCCGTGATCGGCCTGAATCTGGCGCCCATCGCCGTGAAGGGCGTGAGCGCCTCGCAGTTCGATTCGTGGATGGCGCTCATCACCATCCTCTGCGTCGGCGGCGTGGCCGTTTTCACGCGCGGCATGCTGCAGCGTCTGCTGATTCTCGTGGGTCTCGCGATCGCCTACGCGATCTACGCGATCGTGACCAATGGCATGGGCATGGGCAAGCCGATCGACTTTGCGATCGTCGGCAATGCCGCCTGGTTCGGCCTGCCGAAGTTCAGCGCGCCCGTGTTCGATCCGCACGCGATGACGATGCTCGTGCCCATCGCCGTGATCCTCGTGGCGGAGAACCTCGGCCACATCAAGGCCGTCTCCGCGATGACCGGCACCAACCTCGACCGCTACGTGGGCCGCGCGTTCATCGGCGACGGCCTGGGCACCATCGTCTCGGGCTTCTCGGGCGGCACGGGCATGACGACCTACGCGGAGAACATCGGCGTGATGGCCGTCACCAAGATCTATTCGACGCTCGTGTTCGTGATTGCTGCGCTCATCGCGCTCGTGCTCGGTTTCTCGCCGAAGTTCGGCGCCGTGATCCAGACGATTCCGGGGCCGGTGCTCGGCGGCGTTTCCATCGTCGTGTTCGGTCTCATTGCCGTGACGGGCGCGCGCATCTGGGTCGTCAACAAAGTCGACTTCTCGGATAACCGCAACCTGATCGTGGCTGCCGTCACGCTCGTGCTCGGCGCGGGCGACTTCTCGCTCAAGCTCGGCAATTTCGGGCTCGGCGGCATTGGCACGGCAACCTTCGGCGCGATCATCCTCTACGCGCTGCTGCGCAAGAAGCCGGCGCAGGAAGCGGCCGTTTAAGGCCGTGTAGATGAGATAAGGCGCGGTCTTGGCGCGCCGGGGGCGTGTTCGGTGCCACGCCCGCGCGCGTAGGACTCGCGCGCATGAAAAAACGCGACGCCTTTTGCGAAAGGGCGTCGCGTTTGTTTTTTTGTGCGCCTCTTCGCGAAGTCGCTTAGCCCCGATTGCGCCCGCGCGTGGTCATCGCGGTTTCGGAGAGATCCACTTCGCGCATCAGCTTCATGAGCGTCTCGTCGTTGATCGTCTGCCGGTTGCGCAGATCGAGCAGCGTCGCGCGCTCGGCGCGCATGGCCGCGAGACGCATCTGCAATTCGAGCGCCTCGGCCTCGCGCGCGTGTTTGGCGCGATCGCGGTCGGCGTCGAGCGTCGCAAGGCGCCGCCGGTAGGTGTCCATCACGCGCGCGGTGACATCGGCGGCGTAGGCGGCCTGCGATTCGTCCATGTCCTCGGTGGCTTGCTCGTGCAGCGCATCCACGGCGCGAATCGCGGCTTGTGCCGCTTGCGCGCGCGCGGCGCGTTCCTCGGCGGCGTGCACCGCACTGGTGCCGCGTTTCACGCCGCGCAGCAGCAACGGCAGCCCGACGATCGCCACCAGCAGCGAAGCGAGAATCACCCCCGAGGCGATGAAAATCGCGGTGTCGCGGCCCGGCAGCGGCGCGCCGCTCTTGAGCGCCACGGGCAGCGAGAGCACGCCCGCGAGCGTGACCGCGCCGCGCACGCCGGCTACTGTGGTGATCGCCACGGTGCGCAGGCCCGGCACTGCGTTGGCTATGCCGTGACGCGCGGCGCCGCGGCTCGCCACCCAGCGCAGCAGCCACACCCAGCCGAAGCGCATCGCATAGAGCGCTGCCAGCACGGCGGCGATATAGCCGATCAGACGCAGCATCTGCACGTTGCTCGTGTGATGCGCGTCGAGCAGCGCCTTGCCGAGAATGCCCGGGAACTGCAAGCCGAGCAGCGTGAACACCATGCCGTTGAAGACGAATTCGATCATCGACCACGTGCTGCTCGCGCGCACGCGCGAGGACACCGGCCCCGTGTGCGCGACGCTCGTGTAGTTCATCGTCATCCCGGCGGCCACGGCGGCGAGCACGCCCGAGACTTCGAGATGCTCCGCGAAGAGATAGGCGGCGAACGGAATCAGCAGGGTCATCACGACGCCGGGCGCGGGGTCGCCCTCGTCGGTCACGTTGAGAAAGCGCGCGGAGGCGAAGCTGAAGAGCCAGCCGATCGCCGCGCCCACGGCGAGCCCGCCCGCTGCGATCAGGAAGAAGCTGAGCGTGGCTTCGCGCAGCGAGAAGTAGCCGGTGAGCGCGGCGGCCACGGCGAACTTGAGCGCGACGAGGCCGGACGCGTCGTTCATCAGCGCTTCGCCTTCGAGGATGTGCATGAGCTGCGCGGGAATCTTGTCCTTGCCCGCGATGGCGGAGAGCGCGACGGCGTCGGTGGGCGAGAGCACGGCGGCGAGCGCGAAGGCCACCGGCAGCGAGATTTGCGGCACGAGCCAGTGCACGAAATAGCCCACGACCACCACGGTGAACAGCACGAGGCCGAGCGCGAGCATCAGGATCGCGCGGCGCTGCATGAAGAATTCGCGCTTGGGCATGCGCCAGCCGTCGGCGAACAGGAGCGGCGGGATGAACAGCGCCATGAAGATGTCGGGATCGAACGTGACGTGCGGATTGATGCGCGGAAACGTGAGCAATGCGCCGATGGCGATCTGCAAGAGCGGCAGTGGCAGCTTGACGGGCAGCAGGCGCACGACGATGCCCGAAAGCGCCACAGCAAGGAGCAGAATGAGAACGGTGAAAATGGTGTCCATCGATGGGATAAGGCGGGGGCGCGGTGCGTCCCTTTAATGCGGAAGCGTTGCGAACGGATGCGGAAAACGCCTGGCGAGGCAGGCGGCGGCTGGCGGACAGTTTAGCCCGAGCGCGCTTTTCGGCGCCGCGAAGCGGGCCGCTGCGCGTGCGCGCCCGGTTCTTGCTTGCCACCGGAGGCGCAACGCAGGGACCGTCGGGCCGCTGCGATCAACTTGGGCGAAGAGGAAAGCATGAGCACAGAGCAGCAGGACAAGACGGCCACGGCGCCTCATGGCTTCGACCTGAGCGTCGCATCGGGGCTGCAGCGCTATAGCGCGCAACACGGCGAGCTCACGCTCACGAGCGTGTTTCAGCCCGTTTTCAGCCTCTCGCACATGCGCGCGATCGGCTACGAAGGATTCCTGCGCGCGCACGATGCGCTCGACCGGCCCATCTCGCCGCTCGACGTGTTCGGCGAGGCCGCGCGCGTGGGCGGGGTGCTCCAGGTGGACCGGCTCGCGCAGGCGCTGCATCTGGAAAACTTCGCATTGCTGGGCGCCGAGCGCGAGTGGTTGTTTCTGAACGTGCATCCGGGCACGCTGATCGACCCGTATCACGCGGCGACGCTGCTGGCGAACCTGCAGCGGCTCGACTTGCCGCCACGGCGTGTCGTGCTCGAAGTGCTGGACGTGCCAGACGTGCCGAACATGCGCGACGCCGGGGCGCCCGCTCTCGACGCCCTCGCGCAGGCCGTGGCCGGATTTCGCGAGCGCGGCTTTCTCGTCGCGCTCGACGACTTCGGCGCGGGCCATGTCGATATCGGCCGCGTGTGGCGGTTGAATCCCGATATCGTGAAGCTCGACCGCATCATGCTGCTGCACGCCGCGCATCGCGCCGATATGGCCGCGACGCTGCCCGCACTCGTCGCGCTGCTGCACGAGGCGGGCAAGCTGGTGCTGATCGAGGGCGTGGAGACGGAGCAGGAGGCGCAGCTCGCGCTCTCGTGCAACGCCGACTTCGTGCAGGGCTTTTTCTTCGCGCGGCCCGCGCCCGGCCTCACCGACGCGGCCCACGCGCAGGCGGTGATCGCCGAGGCCACGGAACGATTTCGTGAGCATACCGAAGCACACGAGCGCGGCATGGCGAATCGTCTCGCGCCCTACGTGCGCGCGTTCGAGCGCGCAGCGGAGCGCCTTGGCGCGGGCGAGTCGCTCGAGGAGGTGTGCTGGAATTTTCTGGCGCTCGACCATGCGGCGCGCTGCTTTTTGCTCGACGCGAACGGGCGTCAGGCCGGGCGCAACGTGGTGCTGCGCGTGGACCGCGCCGAGCACGACGCGCGCTTCTTGCCCCTCGACGACGCGCAAGGCGCGAACTGGCTGCGCCGGCCGTATTTTCGTGCGGCGCTGGTAGCGCCGGGGCGTGTGCACGTAAGCGCACCGTACCTCTCGATCAACGAGGCGCTGCCGTGCGTGACGCTCTCGATGGCCGTGCAGGTGGGCGACCGCCTGTGCGTGCTATGCGGCGACGTGGACTGGTTCGCCGAAGAAGCAGCCGGAGCGTGAGCCGCGCGTAGCGGCGACATCGATGAAAAAACGGCGCGAGTGTGAGGCACTCGCGCCGTTTGTTTCCTTGCATTTGCCCGGTCTGAATGCGGCGGCTTACTTGGCGACCACCACCGGAATCCCCCGCAACGCGCCCGCGCCCTTGAACGAGGCGAGCGCCTCGTTGACGGCCGCGCTCGTCTTCACGTCGATGTTCAGGCGTGTGGCGAGTTCGCGCTCGCTGCGCTTGACCGAGGCGAGATTCGCGAGCTTCACATGGCCGTAGCCGCGCACGCGCTGATGCAGGCTCGCGAACTTCGCGAGATCGGCGGCCTGATCGGCGGACTTTGCGGCGCTGACGCTCGCGAGCGCGCCGCGCAGCGTCGCTTCATAGTCGTCGGCGAGGGCGCGTTCCATGCGGCGCTCGAGCGTCTTGCCGAACGGATCGAGCCACGTGCCGCGCACGCCGCGACCCTTCTTTAGCAGCCCGAACGCGCTCCACAGCCACTGGCCGAACTGCATCTTGCGCGGATGCTGGCCGTTCTTCTCACGCGCGATGAGCGGCGGCGCGAGGTTGAACTTCACCGTGAAGTCGCTGCCCGCCTTGCCTTCGAACTGCGCTTCGAGCGCGGCGCGGAAGGCCGGATCGGCGTGCAGGCGCGCCACTTCGTATTCGTCCTTCACCGCGAGCAGGCGATAGAACGTGTTCGCCACGGCGCGCGCGAGCGCTTGATCGGCGGATTTATCGGCGAATTTGCCCACTTCGCGTGCAGCGTCGACCAGCGCGCGATAACGCTTCACGTAGCTCGCGCCGCCGTATGCGAGCAAGCGTTGCTCGCGATCGGCGATCAACTCGTCGAGCGTTTGCGTGAGCTTGCGCACCGTCGCTTTCGCAGCAGCCGCACGCTGCGTGTCCAGCGCTTCGAGCGCGGCCGCATCGGCGGCGGCGAGACGTCCGATCGAGAGTGCGAACAGATTCGCCTGCACGGCCACGTTGTTCAACTCGATCGCACGCGTGAGCGCCGCGAGCGAAACCGGCACGAGGCCGAGCTGCCACGCGAAGCCGAGCATCAGGATGTTCGCGCCGATCGTGTCGCCCAGGAAGCGTTGTGCCAGCGCTTGCGCATCGCAGGTCGAAAGCGGATCTTGAGCCGCGCTTTTTTCATTCGCCGCGCCGTTGGTCGCCGCGTGGCGCATCTTCGCGAGCAGGGCGTCGGCGTGCAGATTCGCTTCGGGGTTCTGCACGAACGCCGCGTTCGGAATCTCGTGCGTGTTCACGACAATGCGCGTGCGATCGTGGCGCACCGTTTGCAGCGCGTCGGCGCTCGCGCCCACCACCATGTCGCAGGCGAGCAGCAGGTCGGCCTGCTGGGTGTCGATGCGCACCTGGTTGAGCAGCGCATCGGTCGCGGCGAAGCGCACGAATGACAGCACCGAGCCGCCCTTTTGCGCGAAGCCCATGAAGTCGAGCACGGAGGCGCTCTTGCCTTCCAGGTGCGCGGCCATGCTGATGAGCGCGCCCACCGTCACCACCCCGGTTCCGCCCACGCCGGTCACGAGAATATCGTAGGGTGCGTTATCCAGATGCGTGGCCGGAACGGGCAGCGCATTCACGCGCGCGGCCAGCGCCTGCGGATCGAACACCGCGCCCGCGGCCTTCTTGAGCTTGCCGCCTTCAATGGTGACGAAGCTCGGGCAAAAGCCGTTCACGCACGAATAGTCCTTGTTGCACGACGATTGGTCGATGCGGCGCTTGCGTCCCAGTTCCGTTTCCACGGGCTCGACCGAGAGGCAGTTCGACTGCACGCCGCAATCGCCGCAGCCTTCGCAGACTTCCTCGTTGATGAACAGACGCTTGTCCGGGTCGGGAAATTCGCCTTTCTTGCGGCGGCGGCGCTTTTCGGCGGCGCAGGTCTGGTCGTAGATCAGCACGGTTACGCCCGACGTTTCGCGCAGCTCGCGCTGCACGGTGTCGAGCTCGCTGCGGTGATGGAACGTCGTGCCCTTCGGGAACAGGCCGTGATGGCCGTCGTACTTCTCGGGCTCGTCGCTCACCACCACGAAGCGCGAGACGCCTTCGGCTTCCACCTGGCGCGCGATCTGCGGCACGGAGATGCTGCCGTCCACGGGCTGGCCGCCCGTCATCGCCACGGCGTCGTTGTAGAGAATCTTGTAGGTGATGTTGGCCTTCGCGGCCACGGCCTGGCGAATCGCAAGGATGCCTGAATGAAAGTAGGTGCCGTCGCCGAGATTCTGGAACACGTGGCGCGTTTTCGTGAACATCGAGTGCGAGGCCCAGTCCACGCCTTCGCCGCCCATCTGAATGAGACCGGTGGTGTCGCGCTCCATCCACGAAGCCATGAAGTGACAGCCGATACCGGCCTGCGCGACCGAGCCTTCGGGCACCTTCGTCGAGGTGTTGTGCGGGCAGCCCGAGCAGAAGTAGGGCGTGCGCTTCACCGCGTCCGCCACGTTCGAGAGAATCTGCGGCGCGACGAGATCGACCACGCGCTCGCGGCGGTCGAGCGCCGGCTTGTGCTTCGCGAGCCACGCGGCGAACACGGGCAGGATGCGCGAGGGGCGCAACTCGCCCAGCTCCGGGAGCAGCAGCGCGCCATCTTCGGCGTGCTTGCCGACGATGTTCGGGCGCGCGCCTTCCTTGCGGTTGTAGAGATGGTCCTTGATCTGCTGCTCGATCACGGGGCCTTTCTCTTCGATCACGAGCACGTCGGTGAGTCCCGAGACGAAGGCGTCGAGGCGCGTCATCTCCAGCGGGAACGAAAGCCCCACCTTGTAGATGCGCACGCCCGCGCGATCGAGATCCTCGAGTGTGAGATCGAGGCGGCGCAGCGTCTCCATCAGGTCCAGATGCGCCTTGCCGCAGGTGACGATGCCCACGTTCGCGTGCGGGCTCGGCGCGACCCACTTGTCGATGCTGTTGGTGCGCGCGAAGTGGCGCACGGCGTCGAGCTTCGCGGCGAGGCGCTGCTCGATCGCGAGGCTCGGCAGATCGGGCCAGCGGTTGTGCAGGCCACCCGGCGGCGGGGCGAAACCCGCCGTTGCCCAATCCGGTGCTTGCCAGTCGGTCTTGAGTGCGTCGAGATCGACGGTCGAGCCCGATTCCACCGTCTCCGAAATGGCCTTGTAGCCCACCCATGCGCCCGAGTAGCGCGAGAGCGCCCAGCCGTACAGGCCGAATTCGAGCATGTCGGCGATGTTCGACGGATTCACGATGGGCATGTGCCACGCCATCATCGCGAAGTCGCTCTGATGCGGCATCGACGACGACACGCAGCCGTGATCGTCGCCGGCCACCACGAGCACGCCGCCGTGCGGCGACGAGCCGTAGGCGTTGCCGTGCTTGAGCGCGTCGCCGGCGCGATCGACGCCCGGGCCCTTGCCGTACCACATCGCGAACACGCCTTCGACGGTGCGCTCCGGGTCCGCTTCCACGCGCTGCGTGCCGAGCACGGCGGTGCCGCCCAGTTCTTCGTTGATGGCGGGCAGGAAGCGCACGTCGGCGGCTTCGAGCAGTTTCTTCGCTTTCCAGGCCTGCTGATCGACCATGCCGAGCGGCGAGCCGCGATAGCCGCTGATGAAGCCCGCCGTGTTCAGCGCGTGCGCCCGGTCGAGCGCGCGCTGCATGAGCGGCAGGCGAATGAGCGCCTGGGTGCCGGTGAGGAAGATGCGGCCGTGCGTGGCGGTGAGGTTGTCGGTGAGCTTGTAGTCGGCCAGATGAGGCACATGCGGGGGCGTGGAAGGCGTGTCGCCGAACGCGGGGCGCGCAGTCATGGGGAGTCTCCGTTTATTGCTGTCGTCCGCCCTTCATGGAGGGCGGCGAAGAAGACTCTATTTTTTCGCGCCAATGACGGAAATATTTTGCTAACTGACCAGGCGCGGGGGCGATTCGCGCGACAGGCTACCCGTGGCGAGTCAATTTTGAGAAAGATCTCCTTGCGGCCCATCTGGGGGGATTGGGGGCGCGCTTCCGGCAGACCTCCGGAACCCGCGACGCGGGCGGGGCGGGATTCAGATCACGTGCGGTCCGTACGGTTTTGAGTCGTCGAACGGCACTACGTCGTGAAAGTGCGTGTAGTCCATGACGCTCATGCCGTTCACCTCGCTTATCAGGTCGACATAGCGGTAGTGCCAGCGGATCTGCGTGTCGGACCAGGTATAGCGCGCCTGCATGGTCTGCGCGGTCGTTTCGTCCGAGCCCTCGATCACGACGAGCAGCGCCGCGTTCTGGCGCGCGAGCGATTCGGGCGTGGCGCCAAAGAGCGGGCTCGACTCGTCGATCACGTGCATGAGGTTCCAGCCGAGCGTGAAGAGCGGATGCTCCGAGCGCACCAGATTGAGATCGTAGATGCGCCGCGCGGTGTAGCCGTCCGAGGTGGTTTCGACGCGGATCAGCCGCAGCTTCGCCTGCGCTTCGGCGATCACATTCTGGCGCGCATTGGCGGCGCGCGCCATCAGCGTCATGTGGCTTTCGATCGGATGCACGACCACCTGCTTCGCGAACAGAATCTTCGCGCGCGGGCGCGAGAAGCGCGCGAACACGAGCCCCGTGGCCAACGCGACCCCCGACATGCCGATGAAGATCTCGAGCGTCGCCACGAGATGCGCATAGACGGTTTGCGGATGCATGTCGCCGTAGCCGACCGTCGCGAGCGTCTCGACGCTGAAGAAGAACGCGCCGAGGAAATCATGCGGATCCTGGTTGGCGATGGGCGCCGTGCCAAGCTGATAAAGGCAGGCGAAGACGCCGTTGAGCAGCACGAACAGTCCGGCGAGCGAGGCGAAGAACGTGGGCCAGCGCATCGTGAGCGCGAAGTGATAGAAGTCGCGCCAGGTCTCGACGGGCATGCCGTAGACGAAAATCTCGCGCGAGCCGACGTGCAGCTTGCGCGGCATGCTGCGATGGACTTCGGGTTCAGGTTCGGGTTCGGGCGCCGATGCGGCGGCGGTCGTTGCGGCGGAGCGTGCTGCGGTGGATCCCGACTCGGTGGATATCGCCGCAGTGGACACCGTTGCGGCGGGCGTTGCCAGGCACAGCGGGTCGGTCGAGGTTTCCTCTTCGGGGCACTCATCCGCTTCGCTGGCGGGGGGCGCGTGTATCGCACAGGCGTCTCGCGCGGCGGCCGGATCGGTCTGCTCGCGTGCATCGCGCTTCGGCATTCCGAATGTCATGGCGGTCCTTCTTCGGGGGGCGAAATGAGGAGGCAAGGGTAGCAATCCCGGAGAAGGCGGACAAGCGGCCACGCGCACAGATGGCCTGTGCGGGATCAAGCCAGGGTCAAACCGCTATCAACCGGTACCCAGCGCAGTACCCGGCGGGGAGCAAGCCGGGAGCAAGCGAAGATTCGGATGCGCGCGGTGCGAGCGCGCCGGTCACGGAAATGCGTGCGGCTTGGGAATGCCCGCGCCATGCTCGATGTCGGCGATGGCCTGGCGGTGCGCGGCGTCGACGGCCTCGGTGGGCGCCTCGAAACCCGCGTTGCCGCCAATCGTGACCCATGGCTGCACGGGCTTGTCGCGGTGCGTGATCTGATATTCGGCGTCCCAGCGCGCGCCCTGCAATTCAAGCGGATGCACGTGGATGGCGTAGACGCCATAGAGAAAGAGTTGTTCGGCCATGATCATCTCCTGTCGACCAGAGCTAGCGCCTTAGCGCTTGGTCTGATCCCATGCAGAGCAGCCGGTCAGGGGCCGTTACCGGTATGAACAGGCCCCGGGTGAAACTCGTTCGTGCGTGGGCGACGACCCATTGCTGGGGCGCGCCCGAAAGAGGACCGTCGAGGACAGGATCGCCGTCCCGCGCGGTTCGCATTTGTCTCTCCTGCACCCTTACAGTTCGAGCTCGCCAAGCAGGCGGTGCGCGAGCGCCTTGGCCTCTTCCAGTGCTTCTTCCGGCGTGCCCGAGGCGCTGTCCACTTCGTAGATCGCGTTCTCGAGTTCTTCGCCGTCGTCGCGCGCCAGGGAGACCAGGCCCTGGTACTGGCCGGCATTCATGGGCCGCACCGAGGCGACTGCCGTGTAGATCCCCTTGCTGTAGCTGACGTCTTCCATAGCGGGCTCCTCGTGAAAGGAAACCCCATGCTAGCACGTTGATCACGCGCCTGCGGGGCACGTACGTGACGCTGACAAGGCGCTTTCATGTCAGCCGTGCGCCTTGCATCGCGCGCGGCGCCAAAGGGCTGGCGGCCCGCCGGTGCGCGGCGCACGGGCAGGCGAGGGCGCTCGATCGCGCTCGAGAGCGCTAGTCCGCGAGCAGCGCGACGACTTCGTCGAGCGTGGGCGAATGCGCGCCGGGACGGCGGCACGCGGCAGCGCCGGCGGCGAGCGCGAACGCCAGATGCTGGCGCCAGTCGCGCTGCGGCGTGCTCATCAGGCTGAAGAGCAGCCCGCCGATGGAGGCGTCGCCCGCGCCCACGGTATCGGCCACTTCGACGCGCGGCGGGGCCGCCTCGATCACGGCATCGCCGGCATAGAGCGTCGCGGGCTGCGCGCCGCGCGTGACGAGCAGCGTCGCGGCGGGGTTCAGCGCGCGCAGGGCGGCGATGGCATCCGCTTCGCTTTGGCCGGCGAACAGCATGCGCAGGTCTTCGTCGGAGACCTTGATGAGGTCGGCGAGCGCGGCCATGCGGTGCAGGATCGGCTCGTAGCCGTGCGCCATCAGGTTGCGGTAGTTCGGATCGAAGCTGATCTTCACGCCCGCCGCGCGCAATTGCGCCGCGAGCGTCGCGAGCGTTTCGCCGAGCGGCTGGCGCACGAGGCTGATGCAGCCGAAGTGCGCCCACTTCGCATGCGCGCGCCAGCCTTCGGGCAGCTTCGCCGGATCGAAGGCGAGGTCGGCGCTGTTATCGCCGATGAAGTAGTACGCGGGCGGATGCGTCTGGTGCACGATCGCGAGCAGCGGCGCGCGTTCCACACGCTGCATGAAGCGCATGTCGAGGCCGGCGGCGACGCTCGCGTTCCAGAGCTCGTCGGAGAAGTTGTCGGTGCCGAGCGCGCCCGCGCACGCCGTGGGCAGACCGAGACGCGCTACCGCGCGCGCCACGTTCCAGCCCGCGCCGCCGGGATGCGCGCGCCAGTGTGAGTCCATGCCCGGCGCGCCCGACGCGTGCGCCGTGCCTTCGGGCGCGGGGCCGCGCACGAGATCGGTGAGGATGTCGCCCGCCGAGATGAACGCGGGGAAGCCGGACGAGAAGTCGGGGCCAGTGCTGCAAGTGCTCATCGCTTGTTCCTTCTCTTGTTTCTTCGCCTGTTGCTTCGCGGTTACGTCGATATGGCTTCGATGTTGCTGCGCCGTTGCTTCGATATTGCGCCGTGATGCTTTGAGGCGCTCACGCGCTGCCGTCCGTGCCGTTCGCCTGCGCGAAGGCCGGCTCGTGTCCCGCACGTCCTGCATGTTCTCCGATGATCGGCGCCATGCCTCGGCCCGGCAATGCATTCAGGACTTCGTAGCATGCGCCCATCGTGTGGTAATCGGTCTTGCCCGCAGGGCTTTTCTCGTCACTGTACTTGCGGTTGTCGCAGGTGAGTATGCGGTACCACGCACCATGGCGATGATCGACGAAATGCGCCCAGCTATAGCGCCAGATCTCGTCGTGCCAGTCCCAGAAGCGCTCGTTGCCGGTGCGCTTCGCGAGCAGCGCGGCGGCGGCGAAGGTCTCGGCCTGGACCCAGAAGTACTTGTCGTGGTCGCACACCGTGCCGTCCGGGCCGAAGCCGTAGTAGAGCCCGCCGTGGTCGTCGTCCCAGGCGTGCGCCATGGCTGCGTCGAACAGTTCGATCGCGCGCGGCAGCAGCCACGGCAGCGGGCGATGGCGCTCGAGGATCATGAGCAGCTTCGCCCATTCGGTCTGATGCCCCGGCTGGAAGCCCCACGGACGGAAGATGTTCGAGCTGTCCGCTTCGTTGTAGTGCCAGTCCACCGACCAGTCGGCGTGAAAGTGCTCCCACACGAGACCTTGCGAGAGCTTCGCCTGGCGCAGCGTGATGTTCGACGCGACGCGCTCCGCGCGGTCGAGATAGACGAGATGGCCGGTCGCCTCGTAGGCGGCGAGCAGCGCCTCGGTCGTGTGCATGTTCGCGTTCTGGCCGCGATAGCTCGACACGATCCAGTCGGCGCTGGCTTCGTCGGCGTAAAGGCCCGCTGCGCCGTCCCAGAAGCGATGCTCCATCAACTCGAAGGTGGCGGCGATCATCGGCCGGGCTTCTTCGATGCCCGCCATCGCCGCGTGCGCATAGGCGAGCAGCACGAAGGCGAGGCCGTAGCAGTGGCGCGTGGCATCGAGCGTGCGTTTCTTGCCGTCGCGCCAGTCGATCTCCCAGTCGTAGCCCTGGTGATGCGGATCCCAGTGGCCTTCGCGCAGGAACTGCAGGCCGTGGCGCGCGTATTCGAGGTGGAGCGGGTCGCCGAACTCGCGGTACGCCATCGCGTAGTTGAAGACGAAGCGGCAACTGCTCACGAGGTGGCGCGAGTGGGCGTTGTAGATCGAGCCGTCGTCGCGGAAGTAATGGAAGAAGCCGCCCGTGCCGTCGAATACGTTGGGCGCGTAGAAGCGCAGCGTGTCCTCGACATGGCCGAGCAGGAGCGCGCGATCGCGAAAGCTCGCGACGGCGGGTGCCGTGGCATTCGCCTGCGCGCTTGCGCCG
This sequence comes from Paraburkholderia tagetis, assembly GCF_022213065.1. GTDB lineage: Bacteria > Pseudomonadota > Gammaproteobacteria > Burkholderiales > Burkholderiaceae > Paraburkholderia > Paraburkholderia tagetis. Next base: position 64,085 of record NZ_JAKLJA010000034.1, on the reverse strand, counting down.
GCTGCCTGAGCTTGCTGGGCCGGTTGGGAGGGGACTGCGTTGGAAGGCTTCGTCATGGCTTTCTCGTCCTGGCTTGGCGTGACTGCTGATCAGGCTTGGCGCGGCTTGAGCAGGGCTGCCGCGGCTTGCGGCGCGGCCCGCAACGGTGTGCTTGTGGGTGGACTTGTCGGTGGGCTTGCTGGCGGGCTGATCGATGTGTCTGTCTGTGTGCTTGCTGTGGCGATAGCCGCCGCGGACGGGCGCTCGCTCGCAGCGGTGCTCGCGCGCTCGACGAGCCGCACGGGCAGCACGATTTCGTTTGTCACGGGCGCTTCTTCGAGCAGCAGCTCGACGCCGCGCCGCCCAAGCGCTTCCTTGTCGACGGCGATGGTCGAGAGCGCGGGCGCGGCGTGCGACGCGCCGGGGATATCGTCGAAACCGATGATCGCGATGTCTTGCGGCACACGCAGGCCATGAGCGAGGCACACGCGCATGGCGGCGAGCGCGGCGGCGTCGTTGAAGGCGAACACGGCGTCGGGCGGCGCGCTGCCTGACTGGCGCGCGGCGTCGAACAGGCGCTGCATCGCGAGCGCCGCGCCGGTGTCGGGATCGAGCCCGCCGTCGATGGTGGTTTCCAGCGACGGATCGAACAGCAGCCCCGCTTCGAAGAAGGCGCGCCGGTAGCCGAGCGCGCGTTGGGCGATGCTGTAGTGCGCGAGCGAGCCGCCGATGAACGCCACGCGCCGCCGCCCCTGGCTGAACAGATGATGCATCGCGAGGGCGGCGCCCGCGGCGTTGTCGATGTTCACCGAGCGCAGGCCCTGCGCCCACAGGTCGATCAGCACGAGCGGGCGCTGCAGCGCGACCAGCGCGGCGAGCGTCTCGGGCTCGACGAAACCCGCCACGGCGATGGCGTCGGGCGCATGCAGGCGCAATTGCTGGATGGTGTCGTCGGCGGGGCCGGCGGTGAGCAGCGCGGGCACGATGCCGTGCTCGCGGCAGGCGTCTTCCACGCCGTGCAGGACATGCGAAAAAAACGGGCTCGCGGCGAAATTGTTGTGCTGGCGGTGCAGCAGGAACGTGAGGCGGCGGATGCGCGGACGCAGTTGCCCGCAGTCGTAGCCGAGCGAGCGCGCGATTTCGACGATGCGCGCGCGCGTGAGCTCGGATAAGCCGGGCTGATTCTTCAGCGCGCGGGAGACCGTGCCGATCGACACGTTGGCCGCCTGCGCGACGTCACGAATGGTTGTCCCCATGGTTCCTGTCTGCGCTTGCTGACGCCGCGCGGCGGGCATGCTCGGGATGTGAGCAAGGGCGTGCAAGATGCAACGCGTGCCGCGATATGGCCAGATGTGAGGCGATTGTATAGTAAAAATATGGCCGCGAAACGTTGAAAGGCGGCATAAATCGCCCGTAAATACCCGTAATTACGCGAATAAACGTAAATTTACGTGTTTAGTAAAATTAACTAAACAGAGCATGGGAACGACAGTTGCGCAACGTCGCAGGTCATTGCTCTACGCCGGGGGGCCCCTTGCGCGGCATTACCCTACTGCTTTTTATGGTCCTGCTTCTGATTGCCTCTGTCCCTGCGTGGCCGTACAGCCGCACATGGGGCTACGGGCCGTCCGGCACCGTGGGCGCCGGCGTAATCGTCATGTTGTGGCTCGTGTTGACCGGGCAGGTCTAGACGCGCATTGCCATGTTTACCATGCAAAGAGGCCGGCGCGGATCGCTCCGCGCCGGCCTCGTTCGTCGATGCCCCAATGGCTTCCGGGCGCCGCTGCGGGGCGGCTTCAGCTTTCGCGCGTGGGCAAAAGCGCCGGGCCGTTGCCGCTATCGATCACCACCAGCCCGGACGGATCCTGCTTCGCGCGGCGCTTGGCAATGGCCGCGAGCGACGCGATCGCCTCGCTTCCGCTTCCATGCTGCGCGCCGTGTCCGGGCGCGATATGCACGCAGCCGATCGCCATCGTCACGAAGCTGAAGAAGGTGGCGTTGCCGTGCCGGTCCTCGCCGTGGATGCCACCCGCTTGCCGGTCCGCGTGCGCGTAAAAACTTAGCGCGCCCGCGTTGAACCTCTCGATCGCGCGCCAGGCGCGCGCATGCCATGTCTCGCTCTGGAACAGGATCAGGAAGTCGTCGCCGCCCACATGGCCGAGGAAGTCGCGCGTGGGGTCGCACGCGTCGGCGAGCACCTGCGCCGCGAACTTGAGCACCTCGTCGCCCTGCCAGTAGCCGTACTGATCGTTGAAAGGCTTGAACTGGTTCAGATCGACGTAGCACGCGTGAAACCCCGCGTCGCGCGAGAGCAGCCGCTCGATGTGCGAGCTGATCGGAATGTTGCCGGGCAGAAAGGTGAGGGGATTGGCGTAGCGCGCCGCCTCGACGCGCACTTCCGTCACCGCGCGCACGAGACTCTCGCCGGTGCCGAGTCCCACGTAGCGTCCATCATCGGTGATCACGAAGCCATCGGCGAGATAGCGCTGGTCGTCGCTTGCGAGCAGCGTCGCCATCTGCTCGACGCTCATCGACTGCTCGATCAGCACCGGCGACGCGTTGGCGAATTGCAGGCAGGGCTTCTTGCCGAACACCTCGCGGTGATAGGGCAGCGCGTAGCGGTCCATAAATGCGCGCCGGTTGACGAGCGCAACGGGCGTTTCGCCTTCGACCACGGCCACCGCGTGCAACTCGGGCAGGCGGTTGAATAGCTCGAGCACGTCGTTGTTGGTTGCGCGGCGCGGCAGCGCGGGCGCGTGCACCATCATCTTCTGCGCGGGCGCGCCGCTTGCCGCGCCCACTCCGGCGTTGCGCGTCGCTTCGGGGAACACGGCGATGTGGTGTGCGCGCAGCGCCTCGCGTGCGCGCTCGCCGAGCGTGCGCAGCGCCTGCTCGGCCGGGCGGCCGAAGAAAAAGCCCTGGCCGCACGCGATGCCCATGTCGCGCAGCACGATCAAATCGGCCTCGTTTTCGATGCCTTCGGCCACGAGCCGCGCGCCGCTCGCCTGTGCGAAGTGCTGCATGGCGCGTACCGCTTCGAACTTGAGTGCGTCGCTGGCGATGTCGTGGATAAAGAAGCGGTCGATTTTCACGACGTCGGGTTGCAACTGCACCCACAGGGACATGCTCGCGTTCGCGTTGCCGTAGTCGTCGAGCGCGAACTGCGCGCCGGCCGCGCGCAGCGCCGCGGTCATGTGCGCGAAGTCGCGCACGTCGTCGATGGCGCTCTGCTCGGTGAGTTCGATCACGACGCGATGGGGGGCGATGCCATCGAACAGCGCGAGCACATCGCGGCCTGAAGCGGTGATTTCGCAGAGCGCTTCGGCGCTGAAGTTCAGGAACAGCTTGCCGGCGCAGCCAAGCCGCGCGAACGCTTCAATGCAGGCGGCGCCGGCGGCGCGTTCGAGGGCCGTCGTGCAGCCCGCCGCGTTCGCGTGCGCGAAGAGCGCGGCGGGCGATTCGAGCGGCGAGCCGGCCGGCCCGCGAATGAGGCCCTCGTAGCCAAGGATGGCGCCGTCGTCCAAATCGACGATCGGCTGGAAGGCGGCGCGCAACTGGCGCTGGGCGATCAGGGCCTCGATGCCGGATGGTGCCATCGGCCGCAAAGCGGGCATCGAGGCCACCGGGACCAGCAGGGCAGGCGGCGTGGACGCGCGTGCAGACATGGATAGAGCCGGACAGGCTTGAACGACGGAATTAACCGCAGCAGGGTCTGCCAATTGAATGAATTTTTGATGACATGCCGAGAGAAAGAGGAAGGGATGGGGGAGGAGAACGTTTGCGCAGTTGCTTATGTGTTGTTTGTGCGCACGCGCGGGACGGGGAGATGTCCTTCGCGGGAAGGGCTGCGCTCAGGCGAAGCGGGCCGGGGGGGCGGCTCGCTGTGTGGAAGAGTCGAGCCAATTGCAGGAAGGAGCCTTGAGCTGGGGGGCGCTGAGCTACGAGTGAAATACCGCTCCGCTCCCGGCTTGGAGCCTACTGCCGGCCCCCCGCCACGGCCCGCTCGCTGCGTCCCGCGCGCGATTCGTCGCCGGCTTCGGTGCGCTCGGCGCTCATGTCGCGGGCGCCCCAGCGCTGCGCGAGCGCCGCGCACACCATCAACTGGAGCTGATGGAACAGCATGAGCGGCAGCACCACCGCACCCACGGCACTCGAGGCGAAGATCACCTTGGCCATCGGCACGCCGGCCGCGAGGCTCTTCTTCGAGCCGCAGAAGATGATCGTGATCTGGTCGGCGCGCGAGAAGCCGAGCTTCTTGCTCGTGAACATGGTGGCGCTGAGCGCGAGCGCGAGCAGCACCGCGCTGATCACGATCAGGCCGCCGAGCGCCGCAAGCGGCGTGTGGTGCCAGAGCCCTTCGTTGATCGCCTCGGAAAACGCACCGTAGACCACGAGCAGGATCGAGCCCTGGTCGACGAACTTGAGCACGCCGCGGTTGCGCTCGATCCAGCGGCCGATCACGGGTCGCAGCAGTTGCCCCGCAACGAACGGCACGAGCAGTTGCAGCACGATGTTCCAGACCGTATGCCACGCCGACGTGCCGCCCGCGGCCTGGTTCGTGACGACGAGGCTCACGAGCGCGGGCGTGACGAAGATGCCGATCAGGCTCGACGCCGACGCGCTGCACACGGCGGCGGGCACGTTGCCGCGCGCGATCGAGGTGAACGCGATGGACGACTGCACGGTCGAGGGCAGCGTGCACAGGAACAGCACGCCCATATAGAGCGCAGGCGTGACGAGCGGCGAGAGCACCGGCTTGAGCACGAGCCCGAGCAGCGGGAAGAAGATGAATGTGCTGGTGAGCACGACGATGTGCAGGCGCCAGTGCGTGGCGCCTGCCACGATCGCCTCGCGCGAGAGCTTGGCGCCGTGCAGGAAGAACAGCAGCCCGACGGCTACGTTGGTGAGCCAGTTGAAGGGCATGGTGGCCTGGCCGCGCACGGGCAGCAGGCTGGCGAGGATCACCGTGCCGATGAGGCACAGTGTGAAGTTATCGGGCAGGAATTTCGGACGAGCCATCTGACAGTCTCAAATGCGCACCGCAGCGCGCTTCATTCGATCAGGGGCGCCACGGGAAGAATCGGAATCTCTATTGTCAACGCAAGCCGATTGAAAAAGCAAATTCATTTGACGAATTGATTAATGATCATTTCGCATGAAGTGATGGCTTTCAGAAAAGGTGTCGATACGGTGTGGTCAGCGTGAGACAAGCGGCGCAAACGGGCATCGTCGCGATTCATTCGTCATGCAAAAGAACCTTGCGCGAAGCATCGCGAAACCGGCACGCACCCATGGTCCGCGAAGCCTCGCCGGCAGGGCGTCCGGCGGCTCAGGCAAAGCCCCTCTCGAGCACGAAACAAGCACGAAGCAAACCCGCGCGAAGTGTCCCCAAAGCTCCAAAAATCGTGCAGTAACATGGTGTTACAACCCTTCCGAGGGCATAACACTTTTTGGCTCGACACCCTTTCAGGACGCCCATAAATTACCGTCAAGGAAGGTTCAAAATCCGTTGCGGCAGCAATTGTTGCTCGACACGTGTGGGCTTCCCGGAACGGCCCGCCATGGCCCGAATGGCGGCAAGCCATGCTGAACGTCGGGCAGGTGATCGACACAATGCGTGCAGGGTTGTTACGGATGGGACGGTGTTGCCTGGGGGCCGGATTCGCGGCCCTCGTCGCGTTCGCCCACGTACAACCTGCGTTCGCTGGTCACGGCGGTGGCGGCTTTCATGGCGGTGGCTTTCAGTCCGCGCCCATGATGCGCGACGCGCCGCGCGCGGCCATGCCGATGCAATGGGGCGGCCAGCGTGGCGCCATGGGTCGCGGGAGCGGGGGCTACGGCGGTGCGCCGCGTGGGCACTATGGCGCGGGACCGGTGCGCGTGGCCGAACAGGGTAGCTGGCGAGAACGCCAGGGCGGCCGTCAGGCCGAGCGTCGCGGCGGCGGTTTCGACGGCAACCCGGGCGGCAATCCGGGCGGCAACCCCTATGGCAACGGCTTCGGCGGTTATCACGGCCCGATCCATCCCGTGAGCGCGGACGCACGCCAGGTCCCCCATCCGCCGGCCGATTCGCCGGTGCGCGCTGGCTCCATCCGCGAAGACGTCGCGCGCTACAACGAAGAGCGCAGCACGTTCCGCCCGTTCCAGCGCAACGGCGGCGACGTGCCCCGTCCGCCGATGCCCGCGCCTTATCGTAACTAATTACCGTTTCCTGCCTTCTCCCCCTCCGCTTTTCCAGCCGTTCGCGCGACTCCTCGGACGTTTCCCGCCGCTCCCAATCGGCGTTTTTCCCGCGCGATATTCCACAATGTCAGTCAAAGCGGGCCCGGAATCGGGCTGACCGACCGTTCGGTTGGCGATCCTGATCGAGATCGCTCGCCTTCCAGGTCTCAAAACTGATGCGCGGATACCACACTTTTCGGGAAATCTCTCGTCGTATCGCGCCCTTTCATCATCAAATCCCGGGTTCATGAAGGTGGCGCTCGCGCGGCACGGCCGGGCATGAGCAAAAATCGGGCCGAAGTCCTGTCCATGCGGGTGAGCGGCCAGCCGTCCGTCATACCGCAGTACAGCAAAATGGCCGCCGGAACGGGGAGGATCGAGGGGCGCCGACAGCAAACTAATCGGGCCGATATACCGGCGATAACAATCGATATTTTTGTCCGCCAATATGGTCCGCAAAGATGGTCCCGCCCAGAACGGCTACGCCCTGCGAACGACGAGATAAAAACGGTTTGCGCGAGTGCCAAAGCCGCCAATCACCCCTTTTGACAAAGACAGGAGAACCCATGAAAAAAGTCGTCAGCCGCGCGCTGCGTACGTCGCTGCGTACGCCTCTCAAGGCGAGTGTCATTGCAGCCGTGCTTGCCGCCGCATCGTCGTCGGCATTCGCGCAGTCGAGCGTCCAGCTCTATGGTCAGGTCGACGAGTGGGTCGGGGCAACGCGCTTCCCCGCCGGCAAGACGGCCTGGAACGTGGGCGGCGGCGGCATGTCGACGTCCTACTGGGGCTTGAAGGGCGCTGAGGATCTGGGTGGCGGCTACAAGGCGATCTTCAGGATGGAAAGCTTCTTCCGCGCGCAGAACGGTCAGTTCGGCCGCTTCCAGGGCGACACCTTCTTCGCCCGCAACGCGTACGTCGGCATCGAATCGCCGTACGGTACGCTCGTCGCGGGTCGCGTCACGACGCCGCTGTTCGTCTCGACGATTCTGTTCAACCCGTTCATCGATTCGTACACGTTCTCGCCGATGGTCTTCCATACGTACCTCGGGCTCTCGACGTTCCCGAGCTACGCGACCGATCAGGGCGCGGTGGGCGATTCGGGCTGGAACAACTCGATCCAGTACTCGACGCCGAACTTCAACGGCCTTTCGGGTACGGCCGTGTACTCGCTCGGCAACCAGGCTGGCGAGAACGGCAAGAAGAAGTGGTCCGTCCAGGGCCTGTACTTCCATGGCCCGTTCGCGGCCACGGCGGTTTATCAGTACGTGAACTTCAACAACACGCCGGGCGACATCGGCAACATCGTGAGCGGCCAGCAGGTCGTGCTGGGCCTGCGCAGCCAGGGCATCGCTCAGGTGGGCCTCTCGTATGACCTGAAGTTCGTGAAGTTCTTCGCTCAGTACATGTACACGAACAACAACAGCGACATCAATAGCTGGCACGTGAACACGGGGCAGGGCGGCGTTTCGGTGCCGGTCGGCCCGGGCACGGCAATGGCCTCGTATGCGTACTCGCGCGACAGCGGCGGCATGAACCAGACGCACTCGACCGCGGCAATCGGCTACGACTACCCGCTCTCGAAGCGCACCGACGTCTACGCGGCGTATATGTACGACCACTTCGACAACATGTCGTCGGGTCAGACCTACGGCGTGGGCCTGCGCGCGAAGTTCTAAGCGCTCCCGAGCCTCGGCAGCAAAACGTAAAACGGGCAAAACCCGCAAAACCCCGCGCTGTTCGCAGCGCGGGGTTTTTTTGCGGCTTCGCTGGCGATATGGGTGCGCGTTTGGCTACCAGGAGTTGATAAAGCGCGCACAATACCGGCGATTATTTCCTGATTAACCTGATTTTTTTGTGGAAAGAACGGCGCGATGGATACCCTCGTCAGCATGAAAGTGTTCCGGTACGTGGTGGAGGCGGGGAGCTTCGTCGCGGCGGCCGAGCGCATGGACATGTCCGCGGCCATGGCGAGCAAGCACGTGATGCATCTCGAGCAGCAACTCGGCGCGCGTCTCTTGAACCGCACGACGCGCCGCGTCGCCCCCACCGAGGCGGGCCGCGAATACTACGAGCGCGTGGCCCAGGCGCTCACCGAACTCGACGAGGCCGGCCAGGCGGTAGGCGCCGCGAGCGTGGTGCCGCAGGGGCGCTTGCGCGTGTCGTCGCTCACGGCGTTCGGCCTGCGCCACGTGATGGGCGCGGTGGCCGACTACGCGGCCGGCTTCCCGCAGGTCACCGTCGACATCACCCTCTCGGACCGCGTGGTCGAATTGATCGACGAAGGCTTCGATGTGGCGATCCGCGCGTCGCCTTCGGGGCTGAAGTCGTCGTCGCTGATCGCGCGGCCGCTCGCGACCGCGCATATCGTGCTGTGCGCCGCGCCCGAGTATCTGCGCCGTCACGGCGTGCCGCGCAGCGTGGCCGATCTCGCGCAGCACCGGTTCGTGCATTACGCGGGCGCCTCAGCGGCGGAGCTTGCGCCGTTCGCGGAGACCGGCGCGAGGCCGAAGCCGGGCGGCAATCTGATCGTCAACCACCTGGAGGCGCTGCGCGTGGTGCTGCTCCAGGGCGGCGGGCTTTCGATGCTCGGCACCGAAGTGATCGGCGACGACATCGCGGAAGGCCGCCTCGTGCCACTGCTCGTCGATGCGCTGCCGCCGCGCGAGCTGCCCATCTATGCCGTCTACGCGAGCCGGCGCCATCTTTCGGCAAAGGTGCGTTCGTTCGTCGATTTCCTCGCGGCGCGCTTTGGTGAGCGCGCGCTCTGGCCGGGCGTCGAGGCGATTCGCGAGGCGGCGGCGCGGGCCATACCCGACAAGAAGGCCTGAGCCGAACTCGCGTGCAGCGCCGGCAAGCGAAGCTGCCGCCGGCGCGCAAGCGATGAACGGAGTGTGTGTACAGGCAGGCGCCTGGCCGCGTGCCGAGCCGCGCCTGAGCCGTTAGCGCGGGATCTTCAGCGCGGGATCTTCAGCGCGCGATCCCCAGCCGCGCGCGGGTCTGGTCGTATTCGCTCTTCAGGCGCGCGACCAGCTCCGCCACCGACGGCACGTCGTCCATGAGCCCCACGCCCTGGCCCGCGCCCCAGATGTCCTTCCACGCTTTGGCCTTGTCGCCGCCGAAGTTCATCTTCGACTTGTCCGACTCGGGCAGCGCGTCCGGGTCGAGGCCCGCATTAACGATGCTTTCGCGGATGTAGTTGCCGTGCACGCCCGTAAACAGGTTCGTGTAGACGATGTCGGCGGCCTTGGCTTCGAGGATGGCGTGCTTGTAGCCCTCCACGGCATGCGCTTCGCGCGTGGCGATAAAGCGCGTGCCCATGTAAGCGAGATCGGCGCCCATGGCCTGGGCGGCGAGGATGGAGCCGCCGTTGGCGATCGCGCCCGAGAGCACGATGGGGCCGTCGAACAGGCGCCGCACTTCGCCCACGAGCGCGAACGGCGAAGTCGTGCCCGCGTGCCCGCCCGCGCCCGCCGCAACGAGAATGAGGCCGTCCACGCCAGCTTCGAGCGCCTTGCCGGCATGACGCAGGTTGATGACGTCGTGCAGCACGATGCCGCCATAGCTGTGCACGGCGTCGAGCAATTCTCTTGGCGGCGCGCGCAGGCTCGTGATGAAGATCGGCACCTTGTGCTCGACGCATACGCGCACGTCTTGCTCGAGCCGCGTATTGGACTGATGCACGATCTGGTTCACGGCGATCGGCCCGATCACGGCGTCCGGGTTCGCGGCCTTGTGCTCGGCGAGCTGTTGCTGGATCTGCGTGAGCCACGCGTCGAGCTGCTCGGCGGGGCGCGCGTTGAGCGCCGGAAACGAGCCGACGATGCCGGCCTTGCATTGCGCGAGCACGAGCTCGGGGTAGCTCACGATGAACATCGGCGAGCCGACGACAGGCAACGACAGGTTCTGCAGGACGGCGGGCAATGCCATGACGAGGTCTCCTTGCTGCGGAAGGACGGGTTCAGGCCGGGCTTAGACTAAAAATCGCCCTTCGGGTATCCACCAAAACGGTCGTTCGATTATAGGCGCGCGGCTTGCGCCTCATGGCTCCCACGCCGTTCGGGCGAATCGAGGGAGTGTTCGGTTTCTAGCTTTTCGCTCCCGAATTTGCGACGGCGCATCGCGCACCCCTCCTACAATATCCCGCAGACCAACAAAGATATGCGGGAGACGCGACTATGCCGTTCGAGGGATATACGCCTTTCACCGTTCGCACCGCGGATGGCGTCGAGATTCAGGGGCTCCGTGGCGGCGAAGGGCCACCGCTGTTGCTGCTGCATGGCCATCCGCAAACGCACATGATCTGGCATCGCTGCGCGGCAGATCTCGCGAAGCACTTCACCGTGATCGCCACCGACCTGCGCGGCTACGGCGCCTCCTCCAGGCCCGCGAGCGATGCGAGCCACGCCGCTTACTCGAAACGCGCGATGGCCGCCGATCAGGTCGAGGTCATGCGCCACTTCGGCTTCGAGCGTTTTCTCGTGTGCGCGCACGACCGCGGCGCGCGCGTCGCGCATCGCATGGCGCTCGACCATCCCGACGCCGTGGAGCGGCTGATGCTGCTCGACATCGCACCCACGCTCGCCATGTACGAGCAGACCAACCGCGAGTTCGCCACGCTGTATTTCCACTGGTTCTTTCTGATCCAGCCCGAGCCGCTGCCCGAGGATCTGATCGGCGCGAATCCCGACGCTTATATCGAGCGCGTGATGGGCAGCCGCCACGCGGGCCTCGCGCCCTTCGCGCCCAAGGCGCTCGGCGCGTACCGCGCGGCGCTGCGTCAGCCCGGCGCGGTGCACGCGATGTGCGAGGACTATCGCGCTTCCGCGACCATCGACCTCGAGCACGACCGCGCCGACATCGAGCGCGGCCACAAGGTGGGCTGCCCGCTGCGCGTGCTGTGGGGCGAGCACGGCGTGATCGAGCGCTGCTTCGATCCGCTCGCAGAGTGGCGCAAGGTGGCGCGCGACGTGAGCGGCCGGGCATTGCCGTGCGGCCACTACATTCCCGAGGAGGCGAGCGAGGCGCTCGTCGGCGAGATTCTTTCGTTCTTCGAGGCGATTGAGCGCCAGGAGTGATTGCGCGGCGGACTGCGCGGCGGACTGCGCGGCGGCCGGCCGGTGGTATCGCGACACCGCGCCGTCCGCACGCTGGCCGCATAATGTCGCGGTTCCCCAACCACGACAGTGCACGGCAGTGCACGAGCCGCGCATGACCCCAGCAGACGCCAGCCACGACGAAGCCGAACTCAAGCGGGCCAAGCGCCGCGCGCTCCTGCTGCTGGTGGGCGCGGCGCTGGTGTTCGTCGCCACGGCGCTTTCGCCGCCGGGCGCGCTGATCGACGGCATCAAGGCCGTGAGCGAAGCGGCCATGGTGGGCGCGCTCGCCGACTGGTTCGCTGTCGTCGCGCTGTTCCGGCGCGTGCCGATTCCGTTCATTGCGGCGCACACGGGCATCATCCCGCGCAACAAGGATCGCATCGCCGACGAGCTCGCCGTCTTCGTGCACGACAAGTTTCTCAACGTCGACTCGCTGGTCGCATTGATCCGCCGTCACGATCCGGTCGAGCGGTTCTCGTCCTGGCTCACGGCCCCGCACAACGCGCAGCATCTGGGCGACTACGCAGTGCGGCTGATGTCGGGCCTGCTCGGCCTCACCGACGACGCGCGCATCCAGGCCTTCATCCGCGACGGCCTGCACGCCGCGCTCGACAAGATCGATCTCTCGAAGTCGGCGGGCGCGCTGCTCGACACGCTCACGAAAGACGGCCGTCATCAGGAACTGCTCGACCAGATGCTCGACCAGCTCGGCCTCCTGCTCGCCGAGGAGAGCACGCGCGCGTTCGTGGCGGCGCGCATCGTCGAAGGCCTGAAGGGCGAGTTTCCGCTGACCGAAAAGATCCTGCCCACGGAATGGATCGGCGACAGCGGCGCGCGCGTGCTGGAAACCGCGGTGAACCGTCTGCTGCTGCAAGTGAGCGAAGACCGCGAGCACCACCTGCGCAAGAAGTTCGACGAGGTGGTGCAAAAGCTCGTGGTGCAGTTGAAGAGCGATCCCGCGTTCCTGCGCAAGGGCGAGGAGCTGAAAGCGGGCCTGCGCGAAGGCAGCGCGCTCAACGAGTACACGGGCGCGCTATGGAGCAGCCTGCGCGCGTGGCTGCGCGACGATCTGGAGCGCCCCGACTCGACGCTGCACGCGAAGGTGGCGGCAACCGGGCGCTGGCTCGGCGAGTCGCTTGCCGCCGATGCGGACCTGCGCGCGTCGCTCAACCGCCATCTCGAAGACGCCGCGCGCGCGATGGCTCCCGATTTCGCGTGCTACCTCACGCATCACATCCGCGATACGGTGCGCAACTGGGACACGCGCGAGACCGCGCGCCTGATCGAGCTGAAGATCGGCAAGGACTTGCAGGCGATACGCGTGAACGGCACCGTGATTGGCGGGACGATCGGGCTCGGGCTCTACCTGTGCTCGCACGTGTTCGAATGGTTGCGCCTGCAACTCGGCGGATGATGCGTTCCGTATGACATGTTCGTGAACCTGCGTTGTCTATCACCTGTCATCGATTCGGATTTCGAATCAATTGCTCCCGGTTTTAGGGAAATCACCGATGCGATGCGAATTCGCGCGCGAGTATGATCGGCTCGACAGTTTGATCACGTCAGAGCACGATACTCACGCTCGTCCTGGAAAGGGACGAGCGTTTTTTTTACCGTACCGCTTGTGCTTCTTGCGCCGTGCTGCCCCATGACACTCGGGCACGGGCGTCAGGCCATGCCGGCGGGCGCTTCGATGCCGTTTTCGCCCATCACGAGCGCGCCGCTTTTCGCCAGTTCCCCGGCAAGTTCGCGCAGCAGCGCGGGCCATGCGCTCTCGGGCGCGAGCTGTCTCGCCGCCGCACGCATGGCTACCGCCTGGGCGAGCATGACCTCCAGCGTCGCGAATGTCATCGTGCGCACTTCCAGCAGCTTGAACACGATCAGTACCTTGAGCGCGTTTTTGGCGTTGCGCGCGGGGTCGGCGCTGAGCCACGCGAGGCGCGCATACGCGCGTTCGAGCGCGGCTTCCACGTTCGCGAACGGCGCGCCGTGGCCCGGAATCACCACGGCCACGTCGAGTTGCGCAATGGCGTCTAGCACCGCGCGCTGCTCCGCGAAACCGCTTTCGCCTTCGAGTTCCGGAAAGATCACGCCGAAGCCGTGCTCCCAGAGCGCGTCGGCGCTGATCAGCACGCGCGGCTCGGCGGCGTAGAGCATCAGCGAGTCGGGGTCGTGACCGGGCGCGCCGATGACGTCCCACTCGAAGCCGCCGAGCGTCACGCGCGCGCCGGGCGCGAGCGTGCCCGTGAAGCCGAAGCGCTCGCAGGTCTGGCCGGTGGCGAGAAAGGAGAGCCGCGCTTCGTCCCAGGCGCCCACGGCGCTCGCGCTGGCGGCGGGAATGAGCGTCTCGCAGGGCCATTGCGCCTGGAGGCGCGCGTTGCCGCCGCAATGGTCCGAATGCAGATGCGTGTTGATGATCGTGTCGAGCGCGCGCCCCGCGAGTGCGTGCTGCACGAGCGAGACGGTTTGCGCGGCATGCGTGGCGTAGCCCGTGTCGACGAGCGCCGCGCGTGCCTCGTCGACGAGCAGCACGTTATTCGACGAGAGCCAGCCGCGCTCGAACACGCGGATCGACGGTGGCAACATGGCGGGCAACGTCGCGGGCAACGTGGCTGGCGGATTCGCTCCGGCCGGCGTGGCGTCGCTCATCGCGTGGCTTCTCCGCTCGTTTGCGCCTGCGGCTTCGGCATCACGAGAATCGTCGAGCGGCCCACCACGAGCGTCTCGCCGTTCTGGTTGACGGCCGTGCCTTCGAGCTTCACGAGGTCGCCGTTCAGGCTCGCTTTCCAGTGCGCATCCACGACGCGCCATTCGAAGGTGAGCACGTCATGCGCATGCGCGGCGCGCTTGAGCTTCATGTCGAATTCGAGGCCGAGCGGCTGCGCGTACTGCGAAAAATGCGTGGCGAGCAGCGCCATGAAATACGCGGTGGGCTGCGTGCCCGAGGCGATCAGACCGCCGAAGCGGCTCTGCGCGGCATAGGCGTCGTCGTGGTGCAGCGGGTTCAGGTCGTTTACGAGCGTGGCGAATGATTTCACCGTTTCGGGCGAGAGCGCGAGCGTCGAGCGAAACGTCTCGCCGATCTTCACCACACGGGCGGGCGTGTTCATCGGGCACCTCTCTCGGTGGGGGCATCGAAGCGCTGTGTCAGCCACTGCGCGTGGCGTGTCTCGATCGCGTCCCAGACGGCGCGCTTTGCGGCGTCGTCGAGCGTGGACCACGCGGCGATCTCGTCGATCGTGCGCAGACACCCTTCGCACAGGCCGCTCGCCTCGTGCATGCGGCATACGTTGATGCAGGGCGAGGGCGTTTGAACGGGCGCGCTCATCGGACTCGGGCTGGGACTCGGACTGTGACTCGGATTGGGACTTTGGCTGGGACCCGGATTGCGGCTCACGCTCACGCGTCGCGCAATGCGACGTCCACCACGGGCGCGCCGGTGAGCTCCTCCAGTTCCTGCGGCGAAAGATTGAAGACCGCATGCGGATGGCCTGCCGCGGCCCACAGGCTATCGAGCTCGAACAGGTCGGCGTCGATCAGCGTGACGGGCCGCGTGGCGTGGCCGATCGGGCACACGCCGCCAATCGCATAACCGGTCATCTCGCGCACGAACTTCGCGTCGGCACGGCCGACTTCGCCCACATGCGCCTCGACTTTCTTTTCGTCGACGCGATTGGCGCCGCTCGCGATCACGAGCACGGGCGCATCGTCCTTGCGGCGGCGAAACAGGATCGACTTGGCGATTTGCGCGACTTCGCAACCGAGTCCGGCTGCGGCTTCCGCCGAGGTCTTGCCGGTTTCGGGCAGGAGCACGACCGGCTTTGCGTGGCCGCGCTCGCGCAGGAGCAGCGCGACGCGGCGCGCGGAATCGGGCAGGGCTTCGAGACCGTCCTTGTCGGAGTTGATGAGCGTTTCCGTCATGTCGTTGTTTCCTTCGTACTGCAATGGTTGCAACTCAAGCGTTTCAGATCACGAGCAGGCCGACGCGTTCTGCTTCTTCGCGAGCAGCGCCTTGCCGGCGCGCGAGACATTGGCCCGGCCGATGGCCTTCGAAATGAAGTCGCCGGCTTCCACGACCTGATCGAGGTCGATGCCGGTATGAATGCCGAGGCCGTTCATCAGATACAGCACGTCTTCGGTCGCGACGTTGCCGGTCGCGCCCTTCGCGTAGGGGCAGCCGCCGAGCCCCGCCACGGAGGCGTGAAAGATCGCGATGCCTTCTTCGAGCGCGGCATAGATATTGGCGAGCGCCTGGCCGTAGGTGTCGTGGAAATGGCCCGAGAGGCGCTCGCGCGGGAACGCCTTCGTGACCGCGTCGAACACTTCGTGCACGCGCTTCGCGGTGCCCACGCCGATGGTGTCGGCGATGTCGATCTCGTCGCAGCCGAGCGCCGCGAAGCGCTGCACCACGTCGACGACCGACGCCACCGGCACCTCGCCCTGGTACGGACAGCCGAACGAGCACGAGACGCTGCCGCGAATGCACACGCCGGCGGCCTTGGCCGCTTCGGCCACGGGGGCGAAGCGATCGATGCTTTCCGCAATCGAGCAGTTGATGTTTTTCTGCGAGAACGCCTCGCTCGCGGCGCCGAAGATCACGATTTCATCGGCGTGCGCGGCGAGCGCGCCTTCGAAGCCGCGCATATTGGGCGTGAGCACCGAATAGATCGCGCCTTCGCGGCGTGCGACGCTGGCCATGACCTCGGCGCCGTCGGCCATCTGCGGGACCCATTTCGGCGAAACGAACGAAGCTGCTTCGATGTTCGGAAAGCCCGCCTTCGAGAGCCGGTCGATCAGCTCGATCTTCACGGCGGTGGGCACGAATTCCTTTTCGTTTTGCAGACCGTCGCGCGGTCCGACTTCAACGATCTTGACTGCGGTGGGGAGTGTTGCCATGTCTGTCTCCTGCTTGATTTCCGATATTCAGCTTGAGTTCCTGCGTGTCACCCGCGCGCCTCAATAGCCGCGCGTCGTATGCACGATCCCGCTCACGGACTCGCCGCGCGCGAGCGCCTCGATCTTGTCCGCGACCTGCGAGATTGCTTCGTCGCGCAGCGTGAGCGCGGCGCTATGCGGCGTGATCGTGATGCGCGGCTCGCGCCAGAACGGGTGCTCGGGCGCGAGCGGCTCGCGGCGGAACACGTCGAGCGTGGCGGCCGCGAGCGCGCCGCTCGCCAGTGCCTCGACGAGGTCCTCTTCCACCAGATGCGCGCCGCGCGCGACGTTCACGAGATACGCGCCGCGCGGGAGCTTGCCGAAGGTGCGCGCGTCGAGCACGTTCTCGGTGTCGGGCGTGGCGGGCAGCAGGTTCACGAGCACTTTCACGTCGCTCAGAAACGCGTCGAACTGCGGGCCGTGCAGCTCGCCCGAGAAGGTCTCGATGCCGTCGAGGGTCTTCGCGCTGCGCGAGAAGCCGCGCACCGGCACGCCCAGCGACGCCACCGCGCGCGCGACATGTGCGCCCAGCACGCCAAGGCCGAGCACGCCCACCGTGAAGGTTTCGAGCGGATGCGGCGCGAGCACGTGCCATTCGCGGCGCGCCTGCTGGAGCGCGTATTCGTCGAAGCGGCGCAGGTAGCGCAGCACCGCGTGCCGCACGTATTCGGCCATTTGCGGCGCCATGCCCGAGTCTTCGAGGCGCACGAGCAGCGCGTCCTTGGGCAAGGTGCCCGGATGATCGCGCTCGAGCGCGAGGATCGCATCGACGCCCGCGCCCAGATTGAAGACCGCGCGCAGGCCCTTGCGCGCGGCGAAAAGCTCGCGCGGCGGATGCCAGACGATCGCGTAATCGGCGGGGGCCGTGTCGCCGGGCTGCCATTCGCGCAGCTCGGCGCCGGGCAGGGCGCGCGAGAGACCGTGGAGCCAGGCGGAGGCGTCGGCTTGCGGGAGCCAGAACAGAATTTTCATCGTGGTTCTTTCCCTGCGGATGGTGGAGATCGTGAGATGAGCGGGGGAGTCGCCACATTCTACTTTTTCATGCCGCAGGCCGCCGGCTTTCTCCGCGCGGCCCGCGCCATGACGGCGTCTCATCGTGATCCGGCGCGGCCGGGGCGGGGGCGAGAAAAAGCTAAGCAAAAAAATTGGTTCGGCGCGCATGGGTGGCGGATCACAATCCGTTCACGATCCGTCGAAGCGAGGAAAAAATCATGCTTTCGTGCGCCGCTTCTTCAGGCACCGCTTCTTCGTGCACCTCGCGCTGGCCGCCCAGACTCGTCACCGTGCCGGGCCTGCACGGCAGCGAGGGCGCGCACTGGCAAAGCTGGCTCGAGCGCCAGTTCGCACGCTCGCTGCGTGTGGAGCAGGACGACTGGGACGCGCCTGATCTGTCGCTATGGAGCCGTGCGCTCGCACGGCTGCTGGCGCGCGAGCGCGGGCCGTTCGTGCTAGCGGCGCACAGCTTTGGCTGTCTGGTGACGGCGCATGCGCTGCAGCAAGGGTTCGTTGCCGCCGACGTGGCGGGCGTGCTGCTGGTCGCGCCCGCAAGCCCGGAAAAATTCCGCTTCGCGGGTGCGTTCGAGGCGCGCCGTCTTTCTGTGCCCTCGATCCTGATCGGCAGCGAGACCGATCCGTGGATGCCGCTCGATGGCGCTCAACGCCTCGCGCAGCAACTGGGCAGCGCGTTCGTGAATCTCGGCGACGCGGGACATGTCAACACGGCGGCGGGCTTCGGGCCGTGGCCGCGCGCGAAGTATTTCATCGATACGCTCGTGCATTGCGACGCGCCACGGCGTCTGCGCGACGGTGCGCAGCATGAGGTCCACGCGAAGAGCGAGGCGGCGGATGGCGCGCCGTTTAATGTGAGCGACCGGTTGAAGTTCGCCTGAAGCGCACCTGAAACTGCGGGCTCTGGTGCGCGCCAGAGCCGCCGCAAGGTCGATGCGGCGGCGCCGTATCGACTCATCAGAACGCATCAGAAACATCAGAACGCATCAGCGCGCCAACGCCCCGCGCAGCAGCCGCGCCGTATGCAGCGCGATCATCCCTTCTTCGTCGGTGCGGATGGCGAAGACCGGCACGCGGCTCTCGCGCGAGCTCACGCGCTCCTTGCCGGCGTCATTGGCCGCCGCGTCGAGCGCGATGCCGAACAGCGGCGCGAGCCGCTCGCACACCTGCGCGCGAATCGGCGCGGCGTGCTCGCCGATCCCGCCTGTCAGCACCAGCGCGTCGAGCCCGCCCAGCCCGACGGCGAGCTTGCCCACTTCCTGCGCGATGCGATACGTGTAGAAGTCGACGGCGAGCTTCGCCCGCTCGCTCTCGCTCGCGAGCAGCTCGCGCATGTCGCTGCTCACGCCCGAGAGGCCCTTGAGGCCGGACTCGTGGTACAGCAGCTTCTCGATCTCGTCGTGGCCCATGCCCTGCGCCATCATCCACAGCGCCGCGCCCGCGTCGAGCGCGCCGCAGCGCGTGCCCATGGGCAGGCCGTCGAGCGCGGTGAGGCCCATCGTCGTCTCCACGCTCTTGCCGTCTTTCATCGCGCACAGGCTCGCGCCGTTGCCCAGATGCGCGACCACCACGCGGCCGCGCGCGACGTCGGGTGCGGCGCTGTGCAGGTGCTGCGCGATGTACTCGTAGGAGAGGCCGTGAAAGCCGTAGCGGCGGATGCCTTCCTCGTAGTAGTGGTACGGCAGCGCGAAGAGCTGCGCCATGATGTCGTTGCCCGCATGAAAGGCCGTGTCGAAGCAGGCCACCTGCGGCAGATCGGGCGCGGCCGTGCGCACCGCGCGGATCGCCGCGAGATTGTGCGGCTGATGCAGCGGCGCGAGCGGCGTGAGCGCGTCGAGCGCCTCGATCACCTTGTCGTCGATGAGCACCGCGTCCTTGAATTGCGCGCCGCCGTGCACCACGCGGTGGCCGATCGCGGCGGGCGGCGTGTCGCGCAGGCCCACCGCGAGCACGAGGCGCAACAGGCGGAACGCGGCGTCGTGGTCGGCGACCTGCGCGAGCGGAAACTTCTCGTCGACGATGAGCCGGCCGTCGGCCATGCGCGCGACCACGCGCGGCGCCACGCCAATGCCTTCGATCTGGCCGCCCGCGCCGAAAATCGCGCGCTCGCCGCCTTCCACATGCGGATCGTCGACCACGCGATACACCGAGCACTTGATGCTCGACGAGCCCGCGTTCACGACGAGCACGATATGGCCTTCGTCCTTATGGCCTTCGTCTTGTGCATGAGCCGGGGAGGAGTGGAGCGTCGAAGCCATGGTCACAGGGCCTCCGCGGTCATGCGCGCGCGCCGCGCGTGGGCGAGGAGCACCGCGATCGCGCAACTGCCGATGCGTGCGCGCACGGTGTCGGCGCGGCTCGTGAGGACGACGGGCACGCGCGCGCCGAGCACGATGCCGGCCGATTCCGCGCCGGCGAGAAAGGTGAGCTGCTTGGCGAGCATGTTGCCCGCTTCGAGGTCGGGCACCAGCAGAATGTCCGGGTCGCCCGCGACCTGCGAGGTGATGCCCTTGATGCGCGCGGCCTCGGCGCTGATCGCGTTGTCGAAGGCGAGCGGGCCATCGAGCAAACCGCCCACGATCTGGCCGCGTTCGGCCATTTTGCACAGCGCGGCGGCTTCGATGGTCGAGGGCATTTTCTCGGAGACCGTCTCGACCGCCGCGAGGATCGCGACCTTCGGCGTGGAGATGCCGAGCGCCTGCACGAGATCGATGGCGTTGCGCACGATGTCGGCTTTATCCGCGAGCTTCGGGAAGATGTTGACGGCGGCGTCGGTGATGAAGAGCGGCTTGTGATACGCGGGCACGTCCATCGCGAACACGTGCGAGAGGCGGCGCTCCGTGCGCAGGCCGTTCGCGCCGCGCGCCACCTCATGCAGCAGCTCGTCGCTATGCAGGCTGCCCTTCATGAGCAGCTCGGCTTCGCCCTCGCGTACCGCTTGCACCGCGCGCTCGGCGGCGGCGTGGCTGTGCGGCGCATCCACGATCGTGATGTTTTCGAGCGAGAGCCTGGCTTCTATCGCCACCGAGCGGATTTTTGCCTCGGGGCCGACCAGGATCGGTTCGATGAGGCCGAGGTTGGCGGCGTCGAGCGCGCCCGTGAGCGACGATACATCGCAAGGGTGCGCAACCGCGGTGGGCACGGGCGCGAGGCCCGCGCAGCGGGCCAGCAGGGCGGAATACTTGTCGGGCGTTACAGTCATGTCGGTCTCTCATCCGATGCGAGAGCCTGTTACTGGCTCGAATGAGCGCGAACAGGCGCTGGGCAAGCTGAACCACGGTTGTGCGACGATGTGCGGCGACGCGCCTCGACGCTTTCATGCCTTCATGCTGCGGCGCGCAAAGCGCTAACAGTGTAGTCCAGCGCCTTTGGCGCCGGCCGCAAGGTGTGCAGCCGCTGTTGGCGGCCTGGCATCCTCGTTCGAAATGCATCGCCCATGCAGCTGCAGCGGCCTTGCAGCGGCCCGGGCGGGCGCACCGGCGTTCTCTGTCACGCCGTCTTCACGCCATCGCGCGATCATGGCGCGGCAATCCGGTCCGATCCGACCCGCCTTGACTTTGCGCGCAACCCTGCATAGATTGAAATATTGCGGTGCAGCATGACTGCCGTGTGCATTCGCCCATTCAACTGCGGGCGATGCGTGCCGTGGCTTCGTGCAGTGCTTTCGCCAATTTCATGTCGACTCCCGCCGTGGCTCATGACGGCGGGTATCGCAGCCGCGCGCCCCGTTAAAGGAGATTCGTCACGTGGCAGTACCCGTCTTCCCGCCTGCGCTCTCATCCGATTCTTCGCCTGCTTCCTCCGCCTCCCCACTCGGGTTCGTCTGGCCCCTTAGCTCCTTCGGCTCGGTGCCAGGGTCCGCGTTCAATTCCGCGTTGAGCGCGGCGTTCTCGTCGGCGGTGTCGCCATTCGCCGCGCTCAACGTGACGCGCGGGCCCTCGGTGGCGGCGTCCATGCCCGCCATGCCCACGCTGCCGGCAGTGGCGCCCGCCGCGATCCAGCCGCTGTTCGACTATCTGTTCGACGCCTGGCAGCGCAGTGTCCTGTTCCTCGACGTGCTGCGCGAGCGCGGCAACCAGACCTACCTGCACGAGAAGGCTGGCATGCCGCCGGTGCTCGCGTTCGACTACGAGGTGATCGTCGATGGCCGCGAGCTGAAGGATCCGTGCAACTACGCGCTGGTGCGCATCAAGCCCGAGGCGGGCGTGCAGACCGACGCGCGCATGCGCCCGTTCGTCGTGATCGATCCGCGCGCGGGGCACGGCCCCGGCATCGCGGGCTTCAAGATGGACAGCGAAGTGGGCATCGCGCTGCGCAAGGGGCATCCGTGCTACTTCGTGACCTTCTTCCCGGTGCCGACCGAAACGCAGACGATCCAGTCGGTGGGCGAGGCGGAAGCCGTGTTCCTGCACAAGGTGCGCGAGCTGCACCCGGACGCCGACGGCAAGCCCTTCGTGATCGGCAACTGCCAGGGCGGCTGGGCTGCGGCGCTGGTGGCGGCGTCCGCGCCCTCGCTGGTCGGGCCGCTCATGCTCGCGGGCTCGCCGCTCTCGTACTGGGCCGGCGTGCGCGGCAAGAACCCCATGCGCTACGCGGGCGGCATGCTGGGCGGCTCGTGGCTGTCGTCGCTCGCCGCCGATCTCGGCGATGGCCACTTCGACGGCGCGCATCTCGTGCAGAACTTCGAGAACCTCAATCCGGCGAACACGTTTTGGGGCAAGCTCTACAACCTCTACGCGAAGGTCGATACGGAGCGCGAGCGCTTTCTGGAATTCGAGCGCTGGTGGGGCGGCCACTACCAGTTGAACCGTGCCGAGATCGACTGGATCGTGCAGAACCTGTTCGTCGGCAATCACCTCACGCGCAACGAGGTCTACGCGAAGCACGCGCGCGCGCCCGTGGATCTGCGCAACATCCGCACGCCGATCATCGTGCTCGCTTCGTGGGGCGACAACATCACACCGCCACAGCAGGCGCTCAACTGGATTCCCGATCTCTACGCGAGCGTGGACGAGATCGTCGCGAACGAGCAGGTGATTGTCTATTGCCTGCACGGCAAGGTGGGGCACCTCGGCATCTTCGTTTCGGCGAGCGTGGCGAATAAGGAGCACACCGAACTATTTTCGGCGCTCGATCTGATCGACGTGCTGCCACCTGGTCTCTACGAAGCGAAGATCACCGACTCGACGCCGGAAGCCGGGCGGCTCGAAGCGCTCGAAGGGCGCTATCAGATCCGCTTCGAGCGTCGCGACATCGACGACATTCTCGCGCTCGACGACGGCCGCGACGACGAGCAGCCGTTCGAAGTGGTGCGCCGTTTCGCGGAGAACAATCAGCGGCTTTACGACCTGTATGTCTCGCCGTTCGTGCGCGCGTCGAGCAACGCGCTTTCGGCGCATCTGCTGCGCGAGGCGCATCCGTCGCGCGTGGAGCGCAGTTTGTTCAGCGATGCGAACCCGGCGCTCGG
The DNA here is from genome assembly GCF_022213065.1 of Paraburkholderia tagetis. Classification (GTDB taxonomy): domain Bacteria; phylum Pseudomonadota; class Gammaproteobacteria; order Burkholderiales; family Burkholderiaceae; genus Paraburkholderia; species Paraburkholderia tagetis. Next base: position 41,378 of record NZ_JAKLJA010000034.1, on the reverse strand, counting down.
CGTGCTGCCTGCCATGGCCGAGGCGGTGCGTACACACCGCAAGCCCGCCGCGCCCGACAACCCGTTCACGCTGATCGAAAAGCAGGTCTCGGCGAGCATCGAAGCCGCATGGGACGCCTGGCGCGACGCGCGGGACGCGTGGATCGAAAACGCGTTCTACAGCGTCTACACGGCGCCCTGGGTGCAAGCGTGGGTGGGCATCGCGCCCAACACGCCGCTCGACCCGATCGCGCCGCCGCTCACGGCGCTGCGCAAGGAGCTCGCGCAGCAGCGTCTGCGCGCTGCGCACGAGCACGTGAACCAGGGCACGCTGGTCGACGCGTTCATGCGCATCATGGCCTATCTCGCCGACGAGATGCGCGTGGTGCAATACCGCCCGTTCCAACGCATGCGCGAACTCGCGCGCGAATACATGGGCGATCGCCAGCCGAGCATCGCCGAGCTCAAGGAGTCGGCGCGCCGCCAGGGCGCGATCGTGCAGCTCGACGCGAACGCCGCCATCGAGGCGCTGCCCGAGCTGGTGCCGGACATGCGCACGCGCCGCTTGCTGCTTGGAGGGGTGTATCAGGTAGCGACGGCCGACGCGCCGCTCGAAGGCGAGCGCGCGGAACGTTTTGCCGAGGTCCAGCGCGTGCTGGGCGTGGAGCCGGGCAGCGAGAAGGAGCCGTTGCCGCCGCCGGGCGGCAGGGGTAACGCGGGTGGCAAGGGCAATGCAGGTGGTGAGCCGGAAGCGGGCCCGGTTGCGGGTGGAGCAAGTGCAGCGGGCGAGGTGGCCGGTGGTGTGCGTAGCGCGGTTACGGCGAGCACAGCGGATGGGGCGGCCGCGTCCGATCCTGTGGCTTCACCTGTGCAGCAGCCGGCGGTTGAAGCCGCGCCGGCGCGCAGCCGCATGAAGGCAACTAAGCCGACGAAGACAACGGAAACGAAAACAACGTCGGCGAAGCCAACGGCGGCGAAGGCAACGGCGGCGAAAACAACGTCGGCCAAGGCAACGGCGGCCAAGGCAACGGAAACGAAGCCAACGGTGGCGAAGGTAGCACCGGCAACCAAGCCGACTGCGGCAAAGAAAGCTGCGAAGACAACGAAGCCTGCCGCGACGCGCAGCGAGAGCCCGACGGCGGCCCGCCGCCGCTCATCGTCAGCGAAGGCCAAGTAACGTCGGGATTCAAGCCGCTGTCCGCGTGCTTGTTTCGCACGGAGGCAGCGGTCTAGCGCACATCAGCAAAAGAACCTGAGAGAAGGCGCCGCGCGTGCGCGAAGCCGAAAACGCCTCGCCGCTTGTTGCTTGCCGTGTTGCTTGCCGGCGAGGCGTTTTCATATTCCGCGCATTTCACGCGTCCAGTACGCGCGGTCCGTCCGCTTACCAGCGGCGGTAGCCGTAGTCGCCGTCACGGTCACCCCAGCGGCGGTCGTGGCCCCAGTGATACTCGTTCCAGCGGTGTTCTTGCCAACGGCGGTAGCCCCAGCGGCGATCGTCCCAACGGTGGTCGTCGTCGCGCCAGCCCACGTAGGCCGGCGCCACGTAGGCCGGCGCGGGTGCGACATAAACCGGCTCGGGTGCCGCATAGACCGGCGCCGGTGCGCCCACGGCGAATCCCACGGAAACACCGGCCATCGCGGTCTGCGAGACGGCAAGAATCGTTGCGCCTGCGCCCAGTGCGGCAATGAGTTTCGCGTTCATTCGAGTCTCCTTTTGGCTCGTTGAATGGACGCTTCCAATCTAGTGCGAACCGACGCGCGGCGAATTACAAAACTGCAACAATCGTCTCGGTATCGCGAGGCCGCGCGTGTTCGCGAAGTGCTTGAAAACGAGGGCGCATGAGCGAAAAGCCCGTAAAACAGGGCTAACCGGAGCATCATGCCACTTCGTGAAAAGAATGAAAGGCCCGGAACGGAAGCAAGATGTTGCGCATTTTCGGGACGCGTAACGCCCCGAGCGCGCTGAAGGCCTGCTTGAAACGCAAAAAACCGGGGACATGCCCCCGGCTGTTTCGTACACGGCGCAACGCTCGCGTGCTACTGCACCGCAACGCCGCCGAAGTTCTGCCGTCCGAACGGGCTCACCTGATAGCCGCTCACGTTCGTGCGCGTGATGGCCGCGGCCGTGGGATAGCCGAGCGGAATCCACAGCGCCTGGTCGTGGATGATCTTCTGCGCGGCCTCGTAGTCCTTCGTGCGTTTTGCCTGATCGGCGGTCTCCTTGCCGTCGGCGATCAGCTTGTCGAGCTGCGGGTCGCAAAAGCGCGCGAAGTTGATGCCCGACTTCACCGCATTGCAGCTAAAGAGCGGCGAGAGGTAATTGTCGGGATCGCCGTTGTCGCCGGCCCAGCCCATGAACAGCGTGTCGTGCTGCCCCTGCTTCGCTTCCTTGATGAGCTCGCCCCACTCGATCACCTTGATCTCCGCCTTCACGCCGATCTTCGCGAAATCGGCCTGCAGCATCTCGGCGCCCGCGCGCGGGTTCGGGTTCAGAACGCTGCCGTTCGGGCGCACCCAGATCGTCGTCGCAAAGCCGTTGGGCACACCCGCTTCGGCCAGCAATTGCTTCGCCTTCGCGATGTCGTGCGGATACGCCTGGACCGATTTGTCGTAGCCCCAGGTGATGGGTGGCCACGGGTTCGTCGCGGGCGTGGCCGTGTTGTCGAAGATCGCCTTGAGATACGTCGTGCGGTCGAACGCCATGTTCAGCGCCTGGCGCACCTTCGGGTTATCGAGCGGCTTCTTCTGCGTGTTGAGCGCGAGGAAGGCGGTCATGAACGCGGGCGTCTGCACCACCTTGAGCGCCTTGTCGGTCTTCGCGTCGGCCACGTCCTGGGGCTTGGGCGAGAGCGCGATCTGGCATTCGCCGGCCTTCACCTTTTGCGCGCGCACGGCGGCGTCGGGCGTGATCGCGTAGATCAGGCGCTCCACCTTCGGCTTGGGCCCCCAGTACGTGGGGTTCGCGTCGTAGCGGATCACAGCGTCCTTCGTGTAGCTCTTGAGCACGAACGGGCCGGTGCCCACGGGCTTCGCGTTCAGGTCGAGCTGCTTGCCGGCCTTGAGCAACTGGTCGGCGTACTCGGACGAGTAGATCGACGCGAAGCCCATCGTGAGGATCGGCAGAAAGGTGGCGTTCGGCTCGTTGAGCTCGAACTTCACCGTGTTCGCGTCGACCTTCGTGATCGACTTGATGAGCTTCGGCAGCCCCATCGATTGCGCGTGCGGGAAGCCGCTCGCGCCCGCCACCTTGTGCCACGGGTTGTTGGGGTCGAGCATGCGCTCGAAGGTGAAGACCACATCGTCGGCGCTCAGCGTGCGCGTGGGCTTGAACCATTCGGTGGTCTGGAACGGCACGTTCGGACGCAGATGGAACGTGTAGGTGAGGCCATCGGCGCTCACGTCCCACGACTGCGCGAGCGCGGGCACGACCTTCTTCTGCGCTTCGTCGTAGGCGACGAGCGAGTTGAAGATCACGTCGGCGGACGCGTTGGTGGTCACGAGCGAGTTGAACTGCACGACATCGAAGCCGTCCGGGCTCGATTCCGTGCAGACCGTGAGCGGTTTCGCGAGCGCGGGCAGGGCCGCGCAGGCGAGCGCGGCGGCGAGCACGGAAGCGGGCGAGAGGAAGCGCATGGGGTCTCCTGGGGTCTCCGTTGGGCCGGGTTGGAACCTGGTTCGGACCTGGTTCGGACCTGGTTGGGGCTTATAGCCTATAGCCGGCCAAGCTTATCGAAGGGAGATTGCGCAGACAACAACATAATCGGCATACCCATATGGGGTGCGATCAAGAGAGCCAACCGCGGCCGATCAATGCTGGGCAGCGCGCGGCTTGCGCGGGGCGCGCTCGAACGCGAGGTCGTAGAGCCAGCGCGGCAGGGCGCCGAGCAACGTGGCGACCACGCGCATCGGCCAGGGGAACACCGCGAAGGCCGTGCCGCGTGCAATCGCATCGGCGGCTTTGGCGGCGAAGCGGTCGGCGTCCATGAGGAACGGCATGCGGTACGGGTTCTTCGCCGTCATGGGCGTGCGGATGTAGCCGGGCGCGATCGTCACCACCGGCACCTTGAACGGCCGCATTTCCACGCGCAGCGACTCCAGATACGCGAGCGCCGCCGCCTTCGAGGCGCTGTAGGCGCCCGAGCCCGGCAACCCGCGCACGCCGGCCACGCTCGCGATGCCCACGAGCGTGCCGCGCCGCGCTTGCGCCATCGCCTCGGCGAACGGCTCGAAAGTGGCGACCATGCCGAAGTAGTTGGTGTCCATCACGTCGCGGAACGTGGCGAGGTCGCCTTGACCGGTGAGCGCGCCACGGCTCACGCCCGCGTTGGCGATCACCACGTCGGGCAGGCCGTGCTCGGCGATGAAGGCGCGCGCGGCGGCCGCGAGCGCATCGGCGTCGCGCACGTCGGCGCAATAGAGGGAAACGGGGTGTTGCGGGTGGGATTGGTGAAGGGCACCAACCAAAGTTTCGAGGACCTCGGCGCGGCGCGCGACGAGCCCGAGGATGGCGCCGCGCCGCGCGTACTCGGCGGCGAGTGCGGCGCCGATGCCGCTCGATGCGCCGGTAATGAAGACCTTCAACGGCTGTGTCATACCGGCGCGCGGGCTCACATCTTCTTGGCGCGGATTTGCGAGACGATGAAGTCCATCACCTGGAGCGTGCCTTGCAGGCTGTTGGTCGCGGCCGGGCCCGTCTCGTACTTGCCCTGGATGGCGATGGTCGGCACGCCGTCGATCTTGTACGCGCTCTCCATGGCCTTGCCGCGCTGGAGCGAGCTTTGCGTCGAGAACGAGTTGTACGCTTCCATGTACTTCTTCGAATCGACGCCTTGCGTGGCGAGGAACTTCGCCTGGTCTTCCGGCGTGAGCAGGTAGTTCTTGTTCACGTGGATCTCATGGAAGATGACCGGTGTGAGCTTCTGCGTGAGGCCGAGCGCGTCGAGCGCGTAGAGCATCTTCGAATGCGGGATGTATTCGTCGCGGAACGCCACCGGCACGCGCTTGAACACGACGTCCGGGCCTTGCTTCTTGATCCAGTCTTCGAGGTACGGGTCGAACTCGTTGCAGTGCGGGCAGCCATACCACATGAACTCGATGACCTCGATCTTGCCCGCGGGCACGTCGAGCGGCTGGACGGCCTTGAGGACCGTGTAGTCCTTGCCGGCGACGGGCGCGGCGTGAGCCGCGCCGGCCAGCATCGAGAGCGAGACCAAAAGCGTTCCGAGAAGTCGTTTCATAGCGTGTTATTCCAATGAACAAGGCCGGCGGCGTGCGGCCTGGCGGTGCGCGAGCGCGTCAGGTGCGCTCGCGCGGGTGTTGCGTCCTGGTGCTTCTTCTGGTGTTGCGTGTGCGCTCGCGGCGCGAACGACGGTTACTGCTTCGTGAAACGGATGACAGCGGTGTCGATCCCTGCGTCAGACAGACGCTGACGGGTCGAGTTCATGTCGTCGAATTTCGAGAACGGCCCGATGCGCACGCGGTAGTACGTGATGCCGCCTGCGTCGCGCTGCGTCACCTTCGACTCGAACCCCTGGAACGCGAGACGTGCGCGCTGCTGCTCGGCGTCCGCCGTGGTCTTGTACGCGCCCACTTGCAGGAAATAGCCGGTGTTGGCTTCGGAGGCCGTTGGGGCGCCTGGCTGCGCGGGCTTGATGTTGCTCGCGTTGGGTGCCGGGACGGCGTTGGGGGCCTTCTGCGGCTGATTGTTGGCGAGTTGCTGCGCAGGTGCGCTCGACGTTTGCGGCTTTTGCGGCTTTTGTGCGACGGCTGCGCCGCTGTTGCCTGCCGAGGGCTTCGGCGCGACCGCGATGCCGTTGTCGGCCGTGTTGCCGTTATTGGCCGCGCTGCCGAGGTTGCCATTGTTTTCGCCAGCGGAGCCCGAAGGCGGCACTTCGACGATCTGCGGCTCTTCGAGCATGCCCGAGGACTGCGACTGGTTGGTGGTCTGGCCCGGCGCGGTGTTCGGCGGCGTGCTTTGCGCGGCCTGCGGCGGCACGGGCTGGCCCGGCGTCTTGCCCTGCAATACGCGGTTCGGATCGTATTGTCCGCTCTGGGCGGCGTCGGAGGCGGCGGGCGGTGCGACCTTCGAGACGAACGGCGTGGGCGAGCGCGTGATATAGAGCGCCACGACCACCGCGATCGCGAGGCCGACAATCAGGCCCAGCACGACGCCGAGAAAGGTGCCCCCGGACTGTTTCGACTGCTGCTTTGTAGTGCGGCGCGGTTTTGCCATCGTCTGAATCACCTGCAAACAAGAGAATTCTGGAACGGCGCGTGTCCGCGTGCGGACGCGCGCCCAACATGTCGCTTCGCGCGTTGCTTCATGCGCTCCCGAGTCGTGTTACATGCGCTCGGGCGCCGAGACGCCGATCACGGCAAGACCGTTCGCGAGCACCTGGCGCGTGGCCGCGAGCAGCGCGACGCGCGCGTCGCGCACGGCGGCATCGTCGACGAGAACGCGTTCGGCATTGTAGAACGAGTGAAACTCAGCCGCGAGTTCGCGCAGATAGAACGCCACCGCGTGCGGTGCGAGCTCCGTGGCGGCATGCGTGAGCATGTCGGGGAACTCGCCGAGTTTCGCGATGAGCGCGAGCGCGCGCTCGCTGTCGAGCGGTTTGAGGTCCACCTTGGGCAGCGCGGCCAGCTTGCCGCCGTGCTTGCCCTGCCAGTCGCCGAGAATCGACGAGATGCGCGCATGCGCGTACTGCACGTAATAGACCGGGTTTTCGTCGTTTTCCTTCAGCGCGAGGTCGATGTCGAACACGAACTCGGTGTCGGCCTTGCGCGAGATGAGGAAGAAGCGCACGGCGTCGCGCCCGCGCCGGATGGTGGCTTCGTCGAGCAGGTCGGGTGCGACTTCGCTGCCCGGGTTCGCGCCGCCCGACCATTCGATCAGGTCGCGCACAGTCACGTAGCTGCCCGCACGCTTGGAGATCTTCACTTCCTGGCCGTCGCGCATCACGGTGACCATCTTGTGCAGCACGTAGTCGGGGTAGCCCTTCGGAATGCCCACGCCGAGCGCCTGCAAGCCCGCGCGCACGCGCGCGATGGTGCCGTGGTGGTCCGAGCCCTGGATGTTGATGACCTTGGTGAAGCCGCGCTCCCACTTGGTCACGTGATAGGCGACGTCGGGCAGGAAGTACGTGTACGTGCCGTCGGACTTGCGCATCACGCGGTCCTTGTCGTCGCCGTAGTCGGTGGTCTTGAGCCACAGCGCGCCGTCCTGCTCGTAGGTCTGGCCCGAGGCGACGAGCGCCTCGACGGTCTTCTCGACGCGGCCTTCCGTGTACAGCGACGACTCGAGGTAGTAGCGGTCGAACTTCACGCCGAACGCCTGGAGGTCGAGATCCTGCTCGTGGCGCAGGTATGCCACGGCGAAGCGGCGGATCGCTTCGAGGTTCTCGGGGTCTTGCGCGCCATTCACGGGCTCGCCGTCCTTCGCGGCGACGGTCTCGCCCGCGAGGTAGTCGCGCGCGATGTCGGCGATGTATTCGCCGTTATAGGCGGCTTCGGGCCAGCCCGCGTCGCCGGGCTTCAGGCCGCGTGCGCGCGCCTGGGTGGAGACGGCGAGGTTGCCGATCTGCACGCCCGCGTCGTTGTAGTAGAACTCGCGATGCACGTCGTAGCCCTGCGAGGCGAGCACGTTCGAGATGGCATCGCCGAGCGCGGCCTGGCGGCCGTGGCCGACGTGCAGCGGGCCGGTGGGGTTGGCCGAGACGAACTCGACCAGCACGTGCTTGCCGGCTTCGCGCTGCGAGCAGCCGAACGTGGCGCCTTCGGCGAACACGGCGCCAAGCACGGCGCGCTTGGCGTCGGCGGTGAGGCGCAGGTTGATGAAGCCGGGGCCGGCTACTTCGGCGTCGGCAACGAGGCCCGCTGCGTCGGGCAGCGCTTTCACGGCTTCGACGATCTGCTGGGCGAGCGCGCGCGGATTGGTGCGCAGCGGCTTGGCGAGCTGCATCGCCACGTTGCAGGCGACGTCGCCGTGCGCGGCAACCTTCGGGCGCTCGAGCGCGATGGCGGGAACGACGAATGCGGCTTCGGCGGCGCCTTCGGTGGCTTTGGCGACCTCGGCGACGGCGTCGGCGAGCAAGGTCTCCAGGGTCAGTTTCTGTGCGGGCAGCATGCTTGTTGCAGGTCCTGTGCGGGTAGTGGGGTGCAGGGCTGGCAGCCGTGGCGGTATGGCCGGCGTGCGCGCCATCGAGCGTTGCGCCGTTTTGGCGGCGGAGCAGGCGAGAGCGTTGCCGGGCAGCTCGGCGCGCAAGGCGGACAAAGGCCGGTGGCGAGGTTTCGGCATCGCGCCTCGCGCCGCTTCTGGCAGACCTTGCGCACGGTCGCGCCCTGCGGGTAATTCCGTCCAGACGGATTTTAGCAGGTGCTAATATGTGTTTTGAGAAGCCCGGCAAGGGGTCGCCACGGTGTGCCGCCAGCGCGGCGCCCGACGCCTTGCCGGGTTGGGCTTCTCCGGCCGCGCTTTGCCGCTCGCGCCTGGTCAATTGCAGTCAACGCTGCAATGGCGCGCAGCGGGTTCGGAGAGTCAAAGCGGACCTCGAAAAACATAAAGGGAAACAGACATGCTGGTTACATTCAAATGTCATGCGTCGCCCGACGTGACGATGCTGGAAAACCTGGCTCAGTACCTTCTCGGCATCATCGGCAAGCGGCTCGGTCCGCGCGGCGTCATTACGCACGATGAGCTCGATACGGCCATCAGCAAGCTCGAAGCGGCCATCGCCACCGACAAAAAGGAACGTGCCGAGCACGAGGGGCATTTCCACGAAGGCGAGGAAGGCTACGAGCATCACGAACTGCCCCCGGGCCTCGCGCAACGCGCGTTTCCGTTTCTCGACATGCTGCGCCTCGCGAAGCAGGAAGATAACGACGTTCTCTGGGGCGTCTGAGTCGCCCCAGAGCCGCGGCGGCCAGGCCCACCGGGATCCGCATCGCGAAAGCAAAGAGCCCGCACAGCGAACTGTGCGGGCTCTTTGCTTTGGTACTGACCAGTACCGGCGGCACGCACGCCTCGCGGCGCGCAGGGTCGCGCAACTTACTGGCTGGCGGCTGCCGGCTCGGCTGCCGATGCCGCGGCTTCACCCTTCTTCGCCTTCTTTTTCTTCGGCTTCTTCACGTGCTTCTGGGTGGGAGCCGAATACGACGATACGTCGCTTGCCTCCTGATGCACGGCCGCCGGTTGCTGGGCGAACGACGGCTGCGCGAGCGCCGCGACGCCGAAGGCGGTCAACATCAACATCAGCTTCTTCATACGATTTTTCTCCGGGATTATTAAGGACTTGCTGATGATCGAGCCGGCGCGGCGCCGGATGATGCGTGCCGCGTTGGGCCTTGGGTGCTGCGCGGTCATCTTACAAAGCCGAAAAAAAGCCGAGAATTCGCGTGCCCGAAATACTCGGGCTATCGGTTTCCGTATGTTCCGTATTTAGAGCAGCGGCGCGAGCGCGCGGCGCGCGTCCTGATCGGAGAGGGCCATGCGGCGCGCAAAGTCGGCGACCTGATCCTGGCCGATCTTGCCCACCGAGAAGTAGCGGCTGTCCGGATGCGCGAGATAGAAGCCCGAGACGCTTGCCGCCGGCAGCATCGCGAGCGATTCGGTCACGGTCATGCCAACCTCGTCGGCCTGCAGGAAGTCGAACATGTCGCGCTTCACGAGATGGTCCGGGCACGCCGGGTAGCCCGGCGCCGGGCGAATGCCCGCGTACTTCTCCGCGATCAGCGCGTCGTTGTCGAGCGTCTCGTTGGCTGCATAGCCCCACAGGTCGCGGCGCACGCGCGCGTGCATCGCCTCGGCGAACGCCTCCGCGAAGCGGTCAGCGAGCGCCTTGAGCGTGATCGCGCTGTAGTCGTCGAGATCCTTCTGGAACTGCGCTTCTTTCTCGCTGACGCCGATGCCCGCCGTCACCGCGAACATGCCGATGTAGTCGGCCATGCCCGAATCCTTCGGCGCGATGAAGTCGGCGAGCGAGCGGTTCGGGCGCATCACGCCGTCCACCACCGGGCGCACCGACTGCTGGCGCAGATTGCGCCACGTGAGCGCGACTTCGCTGCGCGACTCGTCGGTGTAGATCTCGATGTCGTCGTCGTTGACGGTGTTCGCGGGCAAGAGCGCGATCACGCCGTTCGCTTGCAGCCAGCGGCCTTGAATCAAACGCGCAAGCATCGACTTGGCGTCGGAGAACACCTTGCGCGCCGACTCGCCCACGATCTCGTCGTTGAGAATCTGCGGATACGGACCCGCGAGATCCCAGGTCTGGAAGAACGGACCCCAGTCGATGTAGTTCACGAGTTCGTTCAGGTCGAAGTTCTTGAACACGCGGCGGCCGAGGAACTTCGGCTTCACGGGCTTGAAGTTCGCCCAGTCGATCTTCGTCTTGTTCGCGCGCGCTTCTTCGAGCGTCACGAGCGGCGTGGCCTTCTTGTTGGCGTGCTGGTGGCGAATGCGGTCGTAGTCGCTCTTGAGCTCGTCGAGATACTTCGCCGCGCCTTCGTCGGAGAGCAGGCTCGAGGCCACCGAGACCGAGCGCGACGCATCGGGCACGTACACCACCGGGCCTTCGTAGTTCGGCGCGATCTTCACGGCCGTGTGCACGCGCGAGGTGGTCGCGCCGCCGATCAACAGCGGAATTTTCTTCACGCGGAAATAGTCGTCGCGCTGCATCTCGCTCGCGACGTAGGCCATCTCTTCGAGCGACGGCGTAATGAGGCCCGAGAGGCCGATGATGTCCGCGCCTTCGACCTTCGCCTTCGCGAGGATCTCGTTGCACGGGACCATCACGCCCATGTTGACCACTTCGAAGTTGTTGCACTGGAGCACGACCGACACGATGTTCTTGCCGATGTCGTGCACGTCGCCCTTGACCGTGGCGATCACGATCTTGCCCTTCGCGCGCACGTCGCCGCCCGCTTCGGCGAGCAGGCGCTTTTCTTCCTCGATGAATGGAATCAGGTGCGCCACGGCCTGCTTCATCACGCGCGCCGACTTCACCACTTGCGGCAGGAACATCTTGCCCTGACCGAACAGGTCGCCGACGATGTTCATGCCGTCCATGAGCGGACCTTCGATCACGTTGATCGGCCGGCCGCCGCCGCCCATGATTTTCTGGCGCGCTTCTTCGGTGTCCTCGACAATGAAGTTCGTGATGCCGTGCACGAGCGCATGCGCGAGACGCTTCTCGACTGCCTGGTTGCGCCACTCGAGGTTCTCTTCCTTCTTCGCCGCACCCGTCTTGAACTTGTCGGCGATTTCGAGCAGACGGTCGGTGGCGTCGGAACGGCGGTTGAGCACCACGTCTTCCACGCGATCGCGCAGCTCGGCGTCGAGATCGGCATAAACGCCCAACTGGCCCGCGTTCACGATGCCCATGTCCATACCCGCCTGAATGGCGTAGTAGAGGAACACCGTGTGGATGGCTTCGCGTACCGGGTCGTTGCCGCGGAACGAGAACGATACGTTCGAGACGCCGCCGCTCACTTTCGCGTGCGGGAGGTTCTGCTTGATCCAGCGCGTGGCTTCGATGAAGTCCACCGCGTAGTTGTTGTGCTCCTCGATGCCCGTGGCCACCGCGAAGATGTTCGGATCGAAGATGATGTCCTCGGGCGCGAAGCCCGCTTCGTTCACGAGCACTTCGTAGGAGCGCTTGCAGATCTGCGTCTTGCGCTCGAAGGTGTCGGCCTGGCCCTGCTCGTCGAAGGCCATCACGACCGCCGCCGCGCCGTAGCGGCGGATCAGCTTCGCGTGATGAACGAACGGCTCCTTGCCTTCCTTCAGCGAGATCGAGTTGACGATCGCCTTGCCTTGCACGCACTGCAGGCCCGCCTCGATCACTTCCCACTTCGACGAGTCGATCATGATCGGCACGCGCGCGATGTCGGGCTCGGAGGCGATCAGGTTCATGAAGCGCACCATCGCCGCCTTCGAGTCGAGCATGGCCTCGTCCATGTTGACGTCGATGATCTGCGCGCCGTTCTCGACCTGCTGGCGCGCGACCGCGAGCGCCTCGTCGAACTGGCCGTTGAGGATCATGCGCGCGAAGGCCTTCGAGCCGGTCACGTTGGTGCGCTCGCCCACGTTGATGAAGAGCGCGCCTTCGTTCACGTTGAAGGGCTCGAGGCCGGAGAGTCGCAGGGTATGGTCAGTCATGGCGTGGGACCGGATCGTCAGGGTGTCTTGGAGAGCGGGCGCTGGGGCGTTGCGTTATGCGGCGTCGTTATGCAGCGTCGCGATACTGGCCGGGCCAGCGGCGCGGCTTGATCTCGGCGAGCGCCTTCGCGATCGCGGCGATGTGCTCGGGCGTCGTGCCGCAGCAGCCGCCCGCGACGTTCACGAGGCCGGCCGAGGCGAATTCCTTCAGGAGCGCCGAGGTATCCGCCGGCGTCTCGTCGAAGCCTGTGTCGCTCATCGGATTGGGCAGGCCCGCGTTCGGATAGCACGAGACGTAGGTGTCGCACAGCTTCGAGAGCTCGGCGATGTACGGGCGCATGAGCGCGGCGCCGAGCGCACAGTTCAGGCCGAACGTGAGCGGCTTCGCGTGACGCAGCGAATTCCAGAACGCCTCGACGGTTTGCCCCGAGAGAATGCGGCCCGAAGCGTCGGTCACGGTGCCCGAGATCATGATGGGCAGATTCTCGCCCGTGTCTTCGAACAACTGGTCGAGCGCGAAGAGCGCGGCCTTGGCGTTGAGCGTATCGAAGATCGTCTCGACGAGGAACAGGTCGCAGCCGCCGTCCATGAGCGCCTTGGCCTGCTCGTAGTACGCGGCGCGCAGTGCTTCGAAGGTGATGTTGCGCGCGCCCGGGTCGTTGACGTCGGGCGAGATGCTCGCGGTCTTCGGCGTCGGTCCGACGGCGCCCGCGACGAAGCGCGGCTTTTCCGGCGTCGAATACTTGTCGCACGCGGCGCGCGCGAGCTTCGCCGATTCGAGATTCATCTCCACGGCGAGCTCGCCCATGCCGTAGTCGTCCTGCGCCACCGTGGTCGCGCCGAACGTGTTGGTCTCGATGATGTCCGCGCCCGCAGCGAGATACTGCTCGTGAATTTCGCTGATGACCTGCGGCTGCGTGATCGAGAGCAGTTCGTTATTGCCCTTGATGTCGCGCGGATAGTCCCTGAAGCGCTCGCCCCGGTAAGCGGCTTCGTCGAGCTTGTAGCGCTGGATCATCGTGCCCATCGCGCCATCGAGGATCAGGATGCGCGAAGCGAGCAGCGCGGGCAGCGCGGCGCCGCGCGTGTACGGGGTAGCACCCGGGGCGGCCCCGGTGGGGCGCGAAGCGTGTTCGGCAGGCTGGTTCATGGATGGCGGGCGGGCAAAAGCGCCGAGTGGACTGGGAAACCTGTCATTGTAACGGTAGCCGGGGGGCTTCGCTGGCGCGCCGCTTCGGTGTCGCTTCGGTGTCGCCTGGCTGTTGCCTGGCTGTTATTGGGGCGTCGCTTGGGTCGCAATGACCGGGTGCGCCAAGGTGGCTGGCCCCCGGAAAAAGAAAACCCCGCGCGGCTTGCGGCCGGACGGGGTTCCCTGAGTGGGGTGCTGCCTGTATTGCGGTGAGGGCGCCAGGTGTTGCCTGGGTGTTACCTGGATGTTGCGTGATATTGCGTGATATTGCGTGAGCGTGGGCGCCGCCTGTTTGACTGCTTGCGTGACCACTTCAACTGCAACGTGAGCCGGGCAGCGTCAGTGGAGCACGACAGGTTGCTGCATGAGGCTGTCGAACTGTCCGAGGAATTCGTCCACCTCGTCGAGCGACTGCTCCTCGTCCATCAGCTTTTGCACGTCTTCGCGAAAACGTGCTGCCATCGCGCCGTCAATGAAGATTTCGCGCCGCGCATTTTTGTCGACGATTTCATAGCCTCCCGAGCACATGGCAACGTGGCCATCCTGCGGGGGAAACTCGACGACACAATAGTTGGGACTGTTGTAGATCATTTGCATGGCGACACTCCTTTTTCCTGTGCTCCCTCACTGCGTGATCGATACATGGAGCGTTCGTTCTGGAATTCAAGGGGTGGGTCCCACATCACCTCTTTATCCGATTGCCTTCCCTATCTCCGCTTTTCTCCTTTTTTCAGGGTGCAACAAACCGGGCGCATCAATTAGACATGCTGCCCAAGAAACGTTTCAAGCAGGGCTGCGAAACTGTGACATTCCTCTACAGGGGCCAGATGTGCGGCATCGAGCAATTCGAAGCGTGCGCCAGGAATTGCTTGCGCCAGTGCTTCTGTGAGCGCAGGCGGCGTGCCGGTGTCGTGGCGTCCAGCCACGACAAGCGCAGGCACGCGCAACTGCGCGAGTCGTTCGTGAACATCGAAATCGCGCAGCGCTTCGCACACGCGCGCATAACCTTCCGAAGGCGTCCGTAATAAAACGTCACATATTTGCGCTGCTGTATCACGATGCGTAAGACGGAAGCCGGCGGTCAACCAGCGCGCCATGGTCGTATCGGCGGACGCGGCCAGACCTTCGCGGCGCACCAGTTCGGCGCGTTCGTTCCATGCCGCGCGTGCTTCGGGCGCGGTGTGGCTCGCGGTATCGCACAGCGTGAGCGTGCGCGCGCGCGAATTCACGCCCATCATTGCGGTGGACTCCGTGCCGGACGCTGCGTTGGACGTTGAGCCGGATTTTGCGTCGGGTGCCGTATGGTCGAGCGCGAACTGTTGCGCGATCATGCCGCCCATCGACATGCCGACGAGATGCGTCGTCTCGATACCCTGTGCGTCGAGCAGCGCCGCGAGGTCGGCGGCGAGTTCGCGAAAGCCGAACGCCTCGCGCGAGACGGCGCTCGCACCATGGCCGCGCACGTCGTAGCGCAGCACGCTATAGCGATGCCGGAAATGGCCCGCGAGTGTGTCCCACACGGTGAGGTCGCCACCGAGCTGATGAATAAACGTCAACACAGGGCCGCCGCTGCGGTCTTCGAAGACGTAGCGCGTATCGATGCCGTTGACAGTCGCTTGCATGCGTTCCTCCTTGACCTTGGGGTCGGGAGTCCTGGCGATTGCGAGTCCCTGCGTGAACGTCGTTCCTGCACCGCAAACGGCGCGCCCGAAAAGCGCATACGGGCGTGACGACGTTCATGGCGCTATCCGTGTTGCATCGTCATGTGCTGCTGTCCGGCTGTCCGGCTGTGCGCGGTGCCTCGTGTTGGGCGCGTCAGCGGATGGGTTCGAAGCTTTTCCTCAGTGGATTCGTATAGTTGTTTTTTGCTGTCCGCGGCGAGTCGCCGTGGGCGATGCGTCACGCTTCGAAGCGTGACGCATCGCCGCCTTCGTGTGCTTCGTGTGTATTCGATGCGGGCGCCGGTGCGGAGCGCTTCGATGATTTTCAGTATGCGCCATTTCGCGCAAACGTGTAGGCAGAAGGGCCGGCATCGTCGCGCGCGAGCGACTTTGTTGCGTGCTTGTGTGTGTCAGGGCGCTCAGGGGTGCATGGGCGCGTCGGCGGCGCGCGCGGGCGGCGTGAGGCCGTTCGCATCGGCTGGCGCCGCGTTCGGGGGGGCCGGTGCCGTTTCATTCGGCGCCGGCGAGGAAGTCGTGGCGCTGGCCGGCGTGCCATGCGCTGCGTCGCTCGTTGCATCGCTCGCACCGTTCGCTGCGCCGTTCGTCGGACCATTCGCCGATTCATTCGTTGCGCTGCCTCCCGCACCATTCGCGGGGGGAGCCGCATCGCTCATATCGTTCGATCCCGCGGGCGGCACGCTG
The DNA here is from genome assembly GCF_022213065.1 of Paraburkholderia tagetis. Classification (GTDB taxonomy): domain Bacteria; phylum Pseudomonadota; class Gammaproteobacteria; order Burkholderiales; family Burkholderiaceae; genus Paraburkholderia; species Paraburkholderia tagetis. The sequence continues at coordinate 25,693 of NZ_JAKLJA010000034.1, read as the reverse complement.
AGCGCGCCGCGCCACAGCAGTTCGATCTGGGTGCCGTTCGGTTCGGTCTGCACGAGCCGTACCGGCAGCCAGCCGAGCGACGGCGCGAGCCACACGTCGATACGGCGCTTATCGCCTTCGTGGCGCGGCAGTCGCATGAAGTGGCGCGCCGTGACATAGCCGTGATCCGTATTCACCGTTTCGTCGCCGATGGTGGCGATGGGCCAGGTTTCGCCGCTGTCGTTGTCGGCGACATAGAACTCGCGCGTGACGCCCGGCTTGTAGGCATCGGAGTCGCCGCGCACAAGACTCGCGAGTTGCATCACCATGCTGAAGCGGTCCTGGGCGCCATCGGGCAGCGCGAGTGAGTTTGGCGTGCGTGTAAAAACGATCTGCTTTTCCTGACGATTGAAGATCGTGAAGTTCTCGGGGCGGCGGCCGCGCTTTTCGATGTACTGCTCGGGCGCGAGGCCGAAGGCATCCACATGGCCGCGGCTCGTCCAGCTAAATGTGCCGACGAAGGGCAGCGGCACCGACACCACCATCTCGTAGCGCTTGCCGTCGCTCTTCCAATGGATCGTGCCCGGCTGATTGCGTGCGCCGTTAAAAAACGTGTCGTACTGAAGCTCGCCCGACGGCGGGACCGAGAACTTCACACCGTGCGAGGCCTGCTCCGCCTGCGCGGACGGGTTGCTGCCGTTGCCGGGCGCGGCGGCGGCCGTGCCGCTTGCGCCGTTCGCGCCGCTCGCGGTGCTCGCAGATGCGCTTTCCGTGGAGGGACTCGATGCGGCCTGCGGTGCTTCAGGCGCGGCGGGGGCCTTCGGATGCGGCGCGGGCGGCGCGATGGCCTGCAGCGTGTGCGGCGCGGGCGTCGTGTGCTTCGGTCGCGCGGGTGCCGCGGGCTTCGGTTTTGCCGGTGCAGGCGCGGCGGGCCGCGCCTGCTGCTCGATGCGCTCGGGCTTGAGCAGCGCCACCTGCACGGGCACGCGTGCCGGAGCGAGCGGCGGCGGCGCGCCGTGATGGCGCTCGAACCATTGCGCCGCGAACCAGTGCACCACGGTCACCGCGACGAACACGGCCGCCCAGCGCGACGCGCGCCCCCGGCGCGGCGACGCGGGGCGGTCGGCTTGGCGGTTGGCGGTGGAAGTGGGCATCGGGATCAAATCGGACGAAAGGCGCTAGCGCGCAGAGAAGGGTTACTGCGGAGTGATGCTGCGGGCTTGCGAGTCGTGGCATCGAGACCGTTACTGTGACACGGCACGCGCGTGGGCTGCAGAAAGCCTCGACCGCTTCAGACCATCAGCGTTCAACGGGGCTGTACCCCAATTCGTATGAGAGCTTCTGCGCGCACGTGCGCAGCGCGGTATCGATGCTTCCATTCCATGCAATATCGAACGCACCTTCGTGGCCGAGCGCGATGAGTCCGAGCGCGAGGTCGCCCGTCGCGTCGAAGACGGGCGTGCAGAACGCGTGAATGGTCGGCAGCAGCATGCCTTCCACGCGCGCCGCGCCGTGTTCGCGTACCTCGGCTAGCGCGCGCTCGAGCTCCTCGGCCGAGCGCGGCGTCGAGCCCGAGGCGTAGTGCTGCGCGTTGCCGAGTTCGCGCTCGATCATCGGCCCGGTCTTGCTGCGCGGCAAGTAGGCGGCAAACAGCAGGCCCGTGGCGGAGCTGAGCATGGGCATGACGTCGCCGAGCTTGAGCGAGGCCTTGGCCGGATGGCTCGATTCCATCCAGTGCACGACCGTCGGCCCCTGATTGCCCCATACGGCGATGCCCACGGTGATGTCGAGCGCATCGCGCAGCTCGGCGAGCGCGATGCGTGCGAGCTTCACGCCATCCACGCGGGCAAGGCGCGCCAGGCCAAGTTGCAGCGCGAAGCCGCCCAGTTCATAACGGCCCGAGAGCGGATCCTGCGCGACCATGCCGAGGCGCATGAAGCTCACGAGATAGCGGTGCGCCTTCGCCGGGCTCATGCCCGCGCGCTGCGCGAGGTCGCGCAGCATCATCGCGCGCGGCTCGTTCGTCAGCACTTCGAGCAGCCGGAAACCCACTTCGATCGACTGGATGCCCGAGCGCAGTTTCTCCTCGCCGGCTTCGGCGCTGTCCGGGCCATCGTGCGCGTCATGTGCGTCGTCGAAGTCGATGGCGTCGTCGGCAGGCGCGGCCGGTGTGCCAGTGGAGCGGGCGGAGCGGACGGATCGGGAGGACGGCGGCATGAAGTCGTTCTGGTCGTGGTGTATGGAGTCTGGAGTCTGGCGTGCGGGGCTCGGCGTTCGCACGGCTCCCTTGGGTCGCGTCGATTCACCATCGTAGAATACATTTCCTCTATCGTCATCCACGTCCCACTCCATGAAACTCGCCACGCTGAAGGACGGCACCCGCGACGGTCAGTTGATCGTCGTTTCCCGCGACTTGCGCAGCGCCGCCATCGCCGACGCGATCGCCCCCACGCTGCAGCGCGTGCTCGACGACTGGCGCTTCTACGCGCCGCAACTGCTCGATCTCTACGACACGCTCAACCATGGCCGCGCGCGTAACGCCTTCAGCTTCGACGCCAGCACATGCATGGCGCCGTTGCCGCGCGCCTATCAGTGGGCGGACGGCTCGTCGTATGTGAATCACGTCGAGCTCGTGCGGCGCGCGCGCGGCGCGCAAATGCCGCCCGAGTTCTGGACCGACCCGCTCATGTACCAGGGCGGCAGCGACGACTTCATCGGCCCGACCGATGACATCGTGTGCGCATCGGAGGCCTGGGGCATCGACTTCGAAGCCGAAGTCGCTGTCATCACTGGCGACGTGTCGATGGGCGCGAGCGCCGAGGATGCGCTCAAGGCGGTGCGGCTCGTCACGCTCGTGAACGACGTCTCGCTGCGCAACCTCATTCCCGCCGAACTGGCGAAGGGTTTTGGTTTTTTCCAGAGCAAGCCGGCCACGTCGTTCGCACCCGTCGTCGTCACGCCCGACGAACTCGGCGAGCACTGGCGCGAAGGGCGCGTGCATTTGCCGATGCTCGTGTACTGGAACGGCAAGAAGGTCGGCCAGCCCGACGCGGGCACCGACATGGTGTTCCACTTCGGCCAGTTGATCGCGCACGCAGCGAAGACGCGCAACCTGCGCGCCGGGGCGATCGTCGGCTCGGGCACGGTCTCGAACAAGGATGCGAAGCGCGGCTACTGCTGCATCGCCGAGAAGCGCTGCCTCGAGACCATCGAGCACGGCGAGGCCCGCACCGAATTCATGAAGTTCGGCGATAGCGTGAAGATCGAGATGCTCGACGAAGCGGGCCATTCGATTTTCGGTGCGATCGATCAGGCTGTGGCGCCGGGGCCGAATGCGTAGAAGAGCGCACAGCAAAGCACGCAGTACCGAGAGGGTTTAGCCGGATGCCGCATGCGTCGCGTGCGGCTACACTGGCGAACGCGCGTGCGCTGCCGTCTCGAGCGCTCACGCCTCGCGCAAAGCGGCCCGCGCTTCATGGACGTTACATGGTCGTTACCCGGGCCGCATTCGAAGCCGTACGCAGAATACGCTCGACATACCAATCGATTGGAGACACCGTGAAGCACTTTCGCCCGCGTCGTTTCGCTTGCTCGCTCGCATCCAGGATTGTCGCTCCCTGTGCGGCGCTTTCTGGCCTGCTGGCACCCACGCTCGCCCTCGCGCAAATCAAGATCGGCCTCGTGCTCTCGCTCACCGGCCCAGCCGCTTCGCTCGGCATTCCGGAGCGCGACACCGTCGCCATGCTGCCCACGCAGATCGCGGGCCAGCAGGTGCAGTACATCGTGCTCGACGACGCCTCCGACACCACCCAGGCCGTGCAGGACACCAGAAAGCTGATCGACGAGCAGCACGTGGACGCCATCGTCGGCTCGTCGATCACGCCCAACACGCTCGCGATGCTCGACGTGATCGCACAATCCGAGACGCCCACGATCTCGCTGGCGTCGTCGGCGAAGATCATCGAGCCGGTAGACGACAAGCGCCACTGGATGTTCAAGACGCCGCAGACCGACGCGATGATGGCCGGCGCGATCGCCGAGCACGCGGCCGCGCACAACGTGAAGACCATCGCCTATATCGGCCAGGCCGACGCGCTAGGCGAGGCCTTCTACGCCGAAGTCGCGAAGGCCATGCAGGCGCGCGGCCTCAAGATCGTCGCGAACGAGCGCTTCAATCGCACCGACCCGAGCGTGACGGGGCAGGCGCTGAAGATCGTCGCCGCGAAACCCGACGCTGTCGTGGTGGGCGCGGCCGGCACGCCTGCCGCGCTGCCGCCCAAGGCGCTCAAGGAGCGCGGCTACAAGGGCGTCATCTATCACAACCACGGCGTGGGCAACCGCGACTTCCTGCGCGTGTGCGGCGCCGACTGCAACGGCACCTTCCTGCCCGCGAGCCCTGTGCTCGTGGCCTCGCAACTGCCCGAGGGGGAGCCTGAGCGGCGCCTCGCGCTCGACTATATTTCGCGCTACGAAGCACGTCACGGCGCGGGGGCGGTGTCGGCATTCGGCGCCTATGCGTGGGACGCGGGCCTCTTGCTCGGCAGCGCGGTTCCAGTTGCGCTCAAGTCGGCGGCACCGGGCACGAAGGCGTTTCGTCACGCATTGCGCGACGCCATCGAGTCGACGCGCGGGCTGCACACCACCAACGGCGTCGTCAACATGAGCGCCACGGACCACCTGGGGCTCGACGCACGTGCGCGCGTGATGGTCGAGATCCAGGACGGCAAATGGGTCTACCAGCCGCGCTGACGTTTCTTTGATATCCAGGTAAATGATTTTGCAATCCGAAGCAATGGAGGAGCCGCTCATGAACGATCCTTTTTACGCCCGCTATCACGCTCTGCGCGTGCGGCGGCACGAGCACGGCATCGTCGAGATCGTGATGAGCGGCGAAGGCGCAAACAAGAGCGGCCTCGCCACCGCCGACGCCAACATGCACCGCGAGCTCGCCGAAATCTGGCGCGACGTGGACCGCGACCCCGACGCGCGCGTCGCCGTGATTCGTGGCGAGGGCAAGGGCTTTTCGGCGGGCGGCGATCTTGCGCTCGTCGAGGACATGGCCACGCACTTCGACGTGCGTGCACGCGTCTGGCGCGAGGCGCGCGACCTCGTCTACAACGTGATCAACTGCAGCAAGCCCATCGTTTCGGCGATGCACGGCCCGGCGGTGGGCGCGGGACTCGTGGCGGGCCTGCTCGCCGATATTTCGATCGCGACGAAGACGGCGCGCATCATCGACGGACACACGCGCCTCGGCGTCGCGGCGGGCGATCACGCGGCCATCGTCTGGCCGCTCTTGTGCGGCATGGCGAAGGCGAAGTACTACCTGCTGCTGTGCGAACCGGTGAGCGGCGAAGAGGCCGAGCGCATCGGCCTCGTCTCGCTCGCAGTGGACGAGAACGACTTGCTGCCCAAGGCGTTCGAAGTCGCGAAGCGTCTCGCGAACGGCTCGCAGACCGCGCTGCGCTGGACCAAGTACGCGCTCAACAACTGGCTGCGCCAGGCGGGGCCGAATTTCGATACCTCGCTGGCGCTCGAATTCATGGGCTTTGCGGGGCCCGACGTGCACGAGGGCGTGAAGTCGCTGCGCGAGCGGCGCGCGCCGGAATTTCCGGGCGGCGATCCGTTCTAAGAGTGTGTTGGCTTGAACCGCCGCGCGCCCGAAGGTGCACCCTGCGCGGTATGATCGAAACGTAGCCATCAGCGCTTGCACGCACGGCTTCCGGCGAGACACGACGTTTCGCCACGAGCCGCAAGCCACCCATTCTGGGGTTCGCCCAAACTGGCCGCCTATCCTGGCCGTCCGGCCCGCATGGCCGGCCAATAGCCAGCCAATAGCCAGCCAATAATTACGAGGGAGAATTCGCATGACCGACTCAGCAGGCACCGTGCCGCCGTTCCCGGGCTTTCCCGGCTTTCCGCCCGCCGAAATGCTCGACCGCATGTGGGGGATGATGCGCCTCACGCCGTTCGGCAGCGCCTTCCCCGGCAGCGAGCCGGGCATGGGGCAGGGACTTGGACAGGGACTCGGACCGTCGCTTTCGATGATGTCCGACATGATGACGCCGCTTACCAATATCGAGGAGCTCGACAAACGCATCACCGATCTGCGTGCCGTCGAGCAGTGGCTCAAGCTCAATCTGAGCATGCTGCAGTCCGCGATCCAGGCGCTCGAAGTGCAGCGCGCGACGCTTTCCACGCTGCGTGCGTTCGGCACGTTTGCGCAGTCGCAGATGAATCCGTCGAACGCACAGAGCGCACCGGAGCCCGAGCCGCGCGCGGCGCGCGCGCATGCGGGTGCCGCGTCCGCCGGGGCGGAGCAGGCGGCTGGGGCCGATGGGGTAGATGGGTCCGAAGCTCCGCCGCCCGGCTTCGACGCCTCGACGTGGTGGAACCTGCTGCAATCGCAGTTCAATCAACTCGCGCAGTTCGCGATGGCGCAGCCGGCGGCGGCGGCCGAGGCGGCGCAGGCCGCAGCTGAAGCGGCCGCGCCGCGTGCTGCGAAGCCGGCGGCCAAGCGCAGCGGCGGCAGCGCCAGCAGTGGCGCGGGCAAGACGGCCGCGCGCGGCGCGAAGCGCTCGCCGGCGCGGCCCGAGTAGGGCGAGGCGAGGCGCGGGGGCGCCTCGTTCAGCAGGAAGCGGCTAAAAAGAGTAAAGGGCAGTCAGGGCAGTCAACGGCAATTTCGTCCTCCGGGACGAAGCATACGGGGAGCGTCGGCGACATGCGGCTTGCGCTCGTGATGATGGGCGGCGGCGCGCGCGCGGCCTACCAGGCTGGCGCGCTGCGCGCGCTTGCGGAACTCGCCGCGCAGGCCGATCCGGCGCGGCGTGCGATGCCGTTCACGGTGATCTGCGGCACCTCGGCGGGCGCGATCAATGCCACTTCCATTGCCAGTCATGCCGACCACTTCCTGCATGGCGCTCAGCACCTCGTCGAGATCTGGTCCAATCTGAGCGCGGGCCAGGTCTATCGCGCCGACTTGCCCGGCGTCGCGGCGTCGGGCGCGCGCTGGCTCGCCGCACTTGCGTTCGGCTGGGCCACGTTCGGTTTCGCGGCGCGGCGCACGCCGCGCACGCTATTCGACAACACGCCGCTCGCGCATTTTCTGGCCGAGACGCTCAACTTCCACCGCATCGAGCAGATGCTCGACGAGCGCCTCCTGCACGCGCTCGCTGTAACGGCGCTCAGCTATTCGTCGGGACGGCATCTCACGTTCTATCAGGCGAGCGAGCCGATCCACGCATGGCGCCGCGCGCAGCGCACGGCGCGCATGGTCGCGCTCACGCCCGCGCATCTGCTGGCTTCGGCGGCGATTCCCTATGTGTTTCCCGCCGTGCGCCTCGAACTCGACGGCCATCACGAATATTTCGGCGACGGCTCGATCCGGCAGATCGCGCCGCTTTCGCCGGCCATCCACTTCGGCGCGGAGCGCATCGTCGTGATCGGCGCCAACGCAAGCGCGCCCGAGGTGCCGGCCGCGCGCCCCGACATCGACGTCTATCCGACGCTCGCGCAGGTCGGCCAGCAGGTGCTCGCGAGCGTGTTCCTCGATGCGCTTGGCGCCGACATCGAGCGCATCGAGCACGTGAACCGCATGGTGCTGCACCTGCCGCACACGGTCGAGCCGGAAAGCGGCTGGCGGCACATCGACGTGCTTGCGATCGGGCCGAGCGAGCGCATCGAGCTGATTGCGGCACGTCACTTGCATGATTTGCCGCTTTCGGTGCGCATGCTGCTGGGGGCGGTGGGCGGCAATCGCGCGTCGGGTGCGGCGTTCGCGAGCTACCTGCTGTTCGAGAGCGCTTTTACCCAGGAACTGATCGAACTCGGTTATCGCGACACGCTCGCCCAACGCGAGATTCTTTTGGGATGGCTCGAGCAGCCGTCGGACTTGCCCGCCGGCGTGGCGGATGGACACCCCCAGGCGCGCCGGAACTGAAAGATCGGCGTGCTATCATCGTGTAAGGTTTTTCTGACCGTCGTTGGGCGCAGGGATTGGCGTCGTCGTGGCGCCATTGGGTAGGGTAGAGGCGGCGAAACCGCGGATACGGCGAGACTGCGGCAATCTGTCGCGGTTCGATGAGCCGCTCCCCGGGCGGTCCATCGGGACCGCCGCGCTTCGCGTGAACGGGGCAGACGGGCGGTCACTCGACGCGGGTGGCATCCCGCGAATATTCCGGCAGCCGGATTCAAGGCATGGTGCAACTACCCGGAATCCATCAGGCGCCTTCCAATCCGGCATTGCAGATTGCCGCTCGACAGGAAGCAATCTGTTTAGCGGGTGTAATTGCGTCCGGGCGGTCGGTTACCGCGTAAAATTAAATGTTTTCGCCTGTGGGCACGCGTGACTACGCAAAAGCGGACGTAAAAACGACGCGCGCCACAGGCAGCAGATACAAGTAAGTCGTCATGCGCAGAACAGGGGCGGGACTATGAACACGATGCTTTATCCGGAACTTTACAAATCGCTCGAATCGGTCCGTTGGGATATGGAAAAAGATATCCCGTGGGACCAGTTCGATGCGTCGCTCCTCACCGACGAGCAGGCCAGGACCATCAAGATGAACGCGATCACCGAGTGGTCCGCGTTGCCGGCCACGGAGATGTTCCTGCGCGACAACCATCACGACAGCGATTTCTCCGCATTCATGAGCGTGTGGTTCTTCGAGGAGCAGAAGCACTCGCTCGTGCTCATGGAGTACCTGCGCCGCTTCAAGCCGGAAATGGTGCCGACCGAAGAGGAACTGCACGCCGTGCGCTTCGAGTTCGATCCGGCGCCGCCGCTCGAGACGCTCATGCTGCACTTCTGCGGCGAGATCCGCCTGAACCACTGGTATCGCCGCGCAGCCGAATGGCACACGGAGCCGGTCATCAAGGCCATCTACGAAACCATCTCGCGCGACGAAGCCCGCCACGGCGGCGCGTATCTGCGCTACATGAAGAAGGCGCTCAACAATTGCGGCGACGTCGCGCGTGCGGCATTCGCGAAGATCGGCGTGCTGATGGCCTCGGCGCGTCGCACCGAGAAGCCGCTGCACCCCACCAACCTGCACGTGAACCAGGCGCTCTTCCCGCGCGACACCGTGCAGTCGCGCCTGCCCGATCCGGAATGGCTCGAGCGCTGGCTCGACGAGCAAATCCGCTTCGACGACGGCTGGGAAAAGAAGGTCGTCGAGCGTATCCTGCACAACCTGTCGATCCTGTTCGAGCGCACGTTCACCACGGCGCAGGAGCTCAACCGCTACCGCAAGGAAGTGGTGCAGCGCCTGCAGGGCGAACAGGGCACGCAGCAGCCGGCCTGACTGATAGTCTGATTGTTAGTCTGCTAGCCCGTGCACCGCTGAACACTGTTCGTCTCGCGCCGGTCGCGGCGCGGCACGACGAACCCGACGGCCCGGAACGCTTGCGCGTGACGGGCTGTTTTTTCATCGGCGGCTTTTTTGTTTCGTTTTCTGTTTCGTTCTCAATCGCGCGGCGCTTCTGACGGCACTGTCCGCCGCGATCCATTCGGACCCCATTCGAGCCCCATTTCATGCCCGCTTCCTTCGAACGCAAGATCACGACCCGCGAAGCGCTCGCGCAACGGCGCGCCTCGCTGACCGGCCCGGTGGTGTTCACCAATGGCGTTTTCGACATCCTGCATCGCGGGCACGTCACCTATCTCGCCGACGCGAAGGCGCTGGGCGCGACGCTGATCGTCGGCGTGAACAGCGATGCTTCGGTGAGGATGCTGGGCAAGGGCGACGACCGTCCGATCAACAACGAGAGCGACCGCATGGCGCTGCTGGCTGCGCTGGAGAGCGTGGACTGGGTGGTGCGATTCGAGGAGCGCACGCCGGTCGAACTGATCGAGGCCGTGCACCCTGACATTCTCGTGAAGGGCGGCGATTACGACATGGATGCGCTGCCCGAGTCGGTGCTCGTGCGCAGTTGGGGCGGGCGGGCGCTGGCAATCGCCTTCGAGCACGATCGCTCGACTACAAAGCTGTTGCAGAAGGTGCGCGCTCAGCAAGGCTGAGTGGTTTCATCGACCCGGCGCGCAATGCTCGCGCGCCGCGCCGGGATCACTGCGTGAGTGTGGAGGCCTGAACGTCCGGAGGGGCCACCGGGCCGCCCACCACCGGCACGTCCACGGACTCCGAGGCCTTGATGGGCCGCACCGTGAGGCCTTCCGGATGGATCTGCCGGTTCAGTTGCTTGTTCCCGGACGTGCTCGTCAAAGGGGCGGGGCCGAACAGGCCGCGGACCGCTCCGAAGGCGAGCACGTTGGCAAGAATCAGGATGGCGATCAGCCAGCGCAGCATCGTGTGAGACTCCGTCGATATCGTTCGTGAAGATGGCCGCCGCGCCGTGCGGCGGCACGCGCTCAGGATTGCTTCGCGATCAGCGCGAGGCCCGCGAGCACCAATGCGTCGTGGCGAGTATGCGGCACCTTCAGCGCCGCTGTCACTTCGGCGGCCGCGCCACCGCTCACCACCAGCCGCACCGGCATTTTCCACGCGTCTTGCAAATCGGCCCAGGCGCGCTCGATGAGGCCCGCCTGGGCGAGCGCGCAACCCGCCGAGATCGAGCGTTTCGTGTCGATCGCGAAGAACGGGCCTGATGCGGGCGATCCTGCTGATGACGCTGTTGCCCCTCCCGCTGCTAGCACTGCCTCCGCGCCTGCTCCGGCGTTCTGCTCGTCGCGCGTCGTGCCGATCAGGCCGCGCGCGTTGTGCGCGTCGAGCACCGGCAACTGCGCGGTGTGCTCGCCGAGCGAGCGCATCATGAGCGTCCAGCCCGGCGCGATCAGGCCGCCCACGAAGGTGCCGTCGGCGCGTAGCGCTTCCAGCGTCGTGGCGGTGCCGAAGGTGGCGATGAGGAGCGGCTCGTCCGGAAACGCCGCGCGCGCGCCGATCATGCCGGCCCAGCGGTCGCTGCCAAGCGCGTCGGGTGTCGTATAGCCGTTGGTCACGCCGCATTGTTGTCGGGCCGAGCGGATCACCGTGCGGGACAGGCCCGGCCAGTGGGCGTCGAGCGCGGCGTCGATGCGCTGCGCCACCGCCACGCCCGCCACGTTCGAGATCCATGCGCTGCCGGGCGTGGGCAGCGCCGACCAGTCGGCAAAGTCGCGCGCGGTGGCTGCGTTGGCGGCGGGAGCGCTGGCCGGATCAGCAGGGGATGCCGCGTTGCCCGAAGCCGAGTCGTGGTTCGATGCGCCGGCGTGCAGGCGCGAGCCGTCGGCGGCGACTAGCGCCCACTTGATCCGGCTATTGCCAGCGTCGATCAGGAGATACGGGGGCGGGCAAGCGCGCGGGGCGCTGCTCGTGCCGCTCATGCGCCGTTGCCCGCGAGCCGCAGCGAGATATCGCCGGTCGTGACGGCCTCGCGGCCGCGCGCGGTATCGACGAGCAACTGGCCGCGCTCGTCCACGCCCACCGCCACGCCGCGCAGCAGCTCGGCGCCTTGCTCGTAGAGCGCGACCTCGCGGCCCGCATAGGCGTGGCACGCATTCCAGCGCGCCTGAAACAGCGCGAAGCCCGCCGTGCCGAAGCGTTGCAGTGCGCTTTCCAGTGCGTTGAGCTCGGCGGCGAGCACGTCGGTGAGATTGGCGGCGGGCCACACGCGCGAAAGCGCGGTGGGTGCCGCGCCCGGCACCGGCGCGGCCTGCTGCGTAGCCGGGTCGGCGTTGAGCGCCTCGACTTTCGCGGCGAGCGCCTCCGGGTGACGCACGTTCGTGCCGATGCCGATCACCACCGCCGTGGCGTCAGCCGTGCTCCACGCGGTCTCGACGAGGATCCCCACCAGCTTGTCGCCTTCGAGCAGCACGTCGTTGGGCCACTTGAGCGCGATCTGGCCGGGCGCGGCCACGGGTAGCGCGCGCAGGCCGTCCACGAGCGCCGAGCCGACGGCGAGGCTCAACCCCGCAAGTCCCTCGATCGGGCGCGGCAGCACGCAGGCGATGGAGAACAGCAGCGCGTCGCCGGGCTGGGCAATCCAGCTACGCCCACGCCGGCCGCGGCCCGCAGTCTGTAGATAAGCGACCCGCACGATCGGGCGCGCGAGGGCGTTGGCGCGATGCGGCAGTGCTTTCAGGCGCGCCATCAAATCGGCGTTGGTCGAGCCGGTTTCCTCGACGATCTCGATGGGCCAGTCGTGCGCGGCTGGGCCGAACAACGTCACCGCGCGGTCGCGGTCGATGCGCCAGTCACCGGCGCTCGGAGTATCTGGGGTAGGGGTCTTCATGTCTCATATTGTAGTGGCTGCCGTCGTGGTTGCCGCAGCGGTTGCCGCAGCGGCAACCACGCCGACCGCCGCCCACAATGCGCGTGCAAATTCCGCCCGATTTTTGCGTGCAATTCAGGCAATCCACAAGCCGCCCACAGCTGGCCCACAGGTTATCCACCGAATCATCCACAGGCGCCGCCATAATGAGTGGTGCCGAATCGCGCCGATTCGTGCTCGAGATTTGAGCATTCCACAGCCCGCCCACAGGGTGCCAACAGGTCATCCACAGAATTGTCCACAGCGGGCCGTGGGGCGCGGCGTGCGCCTTGCGTCAGCGGTGAAATCGGTGCGCGTCCGGACCGACGAAACGGGGCGCGTTCGCTACAATGACTGCTCACTTCTCCTGCCCGAGCGCCCCGCCTTGACTCAAGAGATGCCGCCCGGCCTCGAAATCGCGGCCGGCACCCACGGAAAAATCGTGCGCCTGTCCGGTCAATGGACCGCGCTGGCGCTCGCGCGCGACCGCGACAATGGCGGCGCGGCGCGGCGCCTGCGCGCGCTCGTCGGCGAGCGCATCGGGCAATGGGATCTCTCGCGCGTCGAGCGCATGGATCACGTGGGGGGGCAGGCGCTCTGGCGCGTCTGGGGCCACAAGCTGCCCGCCGACCTCGTGGCGCTGTCCGACACGCAGCGCGACATCTTCGAGCGCATCGCGCTGCTCGACTCGGTGCGCGAGCCGGCGGAGCATGTGGTGCGCATCGGCCCCATCACGCAGCTCGGCCTCGCGATCTTTTCGTTCGGCGATCACCTGTACGGCGGGCTTTCCATGCTCGGCCGCGTGGTGCTCGATCTGCTTCTCATTCTGCGCAGGCCGAAGATCACGCCCTGGGTCGAGATTTCCTCGAACGTCTATAACGCAGGTACGCGCGCATTGCCGATCACGGCGCTGGTCGCGTTCCTGATCGGCATCGTGCTGTCGTATCTGTCCGCGCAGCAGTTGCGGCTCTTCGGCGCGAATCAGTTCATCGTGAACATTCTCGGTCTCGCGGTGATCCGCGAGCTCGGGCCGGTGCTCTCGGCCATTCTGGTCGCGGGGCGCTCGGGCTCGGCCATCACCGCGCAGATCGGCGTGATGCGCGTGACCGAGGAGCTCGACGCCATGCGCGTGATGGGCATCTCGCACGGCCTGCGCCTGATCCTGCCGCGCGTGATCGCGCTGGGCGTGGCCATGCCGCTGCTCGTGATGTGGACCGACATGATCGCGCTCCTTGGCGGCGCGCTCGCGGCCAAGGCGGTGCTCGGCATCGACATTTCGTACTTCATCCGCTCGCTGCCGAGCGTGGTGCCGATCGCGAACCTGTGGATCGGGCTTGGCAAGGGCGTGGCGTTCGGCATGCTGGTGGCTATCGTCGGCTGCCACTTCGGCTTTCGCATCAAGGCGAACTCGCAGAGCCTCGGCGAAGGCACGACCACCTCGGTCGTGACTTCCATCACCATCGTGATCATCGCCGACGCCGTGTTCGCCATCCTGTTTCAGAACGTGGGGCTGTCATGAGCACGATCGGCACAATCGGCACAATCGGCAAGCCAGGCGAGATGACCACGACCGGCACCTTGACCACGCCGCTCAAGGAAGTGGCCGAGGACTTGCCGCTGCCGGTCATCGGCGAGCCCATTATCGAGGTGCGCAATCTCACCAAGCGCTATGGGCGCAACATCGTTCATCAGCATCTGAGTCTGGACATCCGCCGCGGCGAGATCGTGACGATCGTGGGCGGCTCGGGCGCGGGCAAGACCACGCTCGTGCGCCAGATTCTCGGGCTGGAGCGGCCCACCTCGGGCACGATCAAGTTGTTCGGCGAAGACATCTCGACGATCGAGCCCGAGCGCGCGCGCCTCATGCGCACGCGCACGGGCATGCTGTTTCAGCACGGCGCGCTGTTCTCGTCGCTCTCGGTGTTCGACAACGTGGCGCAGCCGGTGCGCGAGCTCGGCAAGGTGCCGACGGACCTGTTGCGCGACATCGTGATGCTCAAGCTCGAGATGGTCGGCTTGCCGTGCAAGCACGCCTCGAAGATGCCGTCCGCGCTTTCGGGCGGCATGGTCAAGCGCGTGGGCCTTGCGCGCGCGATCGTGCTGGAGCCGGAGCTGCTGTTTCTCGACGAGCCGACGGCCGGGCTCGACCCGCGCTCGTCCGATGAAGTGGTGGAGCTCATCAGCACGCTGCACCGCGCGCTCGGCCTCACGGTCGTGTTGATCACGCACGATCTCGACGCCATGGTCGCGCTTTCCACGCGCGTGGCCGTGATCGCCGAGCGCAAGGTGCTGGTGGCCGCTCCCGTGGAGGAGGCGGCCTGCGTGGACGATCCGTTCATCCGCGAATATTTTTTGGGCATGCGCGGCCGGCGCGCGCTGCAGGCGCTGCCGCCCGAGCGGCGCGCGAAGCTGCCGGCGGCGGCGCTCGCGTCGGCTTCGGTGGGCGCGGTTGGCGTCGCCAACAAGGGAAATTGACGATGGAAAACAAAGCGCATGCGTTCTGGGCGGGTGCCTTCACGCTTGGTCTGCTGGCCGTGATCGCGTTCGCGGTCGTCTTCTTCAGCGCCGACCATACCGTGCGCGTGCCATACGACCTCATCTCGCGCAGCAATGTCACGGGTCTCTACCCCGACGCCGCCGTGCGCTATCGCGGGCTCGACGTCGGCAAGGTGCAATCGATCAAGTTCGATCCGAGCCACCCGGGGCAGATTCGTATCCGCGTGCTGGTCGACCAGAAGGCGCCGATGACCCGCTCCACCTTCGGCACGCTCGCGCTGCAGGGCGTGACGGGCATCGCGTTCGTGCAGCTCGACGACAACGGCCTCGATCTTTCGCCGCTGCCCTCGTCGGCGAAGCATGTGGCGCAGATTCCGCTGCGCCCGGGCCTGCTCGACCAGTTGCAGCGGCGCGGCGACGCGCTCCTGCGCAAGCTCGACAGCATCGCGGGCGACCTCGACGAGATGCTGAACGAGGATAACCGCAAGCAGATCATGGCGGCCGTCTCGAGCGTGCAGCAGGCCGCGAGCAGCGTGAACGCGGTCGCGCTGCAACTGGGGCCGGCCACCCAGCACCTGCCCGCCGCGGTCGACGACCTGCGCAAGACGCTGCAATCGACCAATCAGCTGGTCACGAACCTGAATCGCCCGGATGGCCCGTTCCAGACCAACCTCAACAAGGCGGGCACGGCGGCGGCCCAGGCGGGGCAGTCGTTGAGCTCGATCGATGCGTCGATCCAGCAGCTCTCGGCGCGCGTGGGCTACGACACGCTGCCGCGCGTCGACTCGCTGACCGACGATGTGCGCTCGGCGATGCGCTCGGTGGACAAGGCGGCGGGCACCTTCAGCAGGAGCCCGAACAGCCTGCTGTTCGGCGGCGCGCCGCGGCCCGCGCCGGGGCCGGGCGAGCCGGGCTTTGCCTGGCCCGCTGGCGCTGGCGCTGGCGCCAGTGCCGGTGCGGGCGGGAAGTAGGGCGCCGCATGAATCGCATCGACTGGACGTAATCTCAAGAAGTACGCCCAGGAAGCAAGCCCGGCAAGCAACCTCAGGAAGCAATCTCAGGAAGCAATCTCAGGAAGGAACCGCAATGTCACGCCAAGCCACTTCGTCACGCTCGCTCCCGAGGCTCTGCCGCGCTGCGCTCGCGGCGCTCGCCATCGGCATGCTGGCGGCGTGCGCCGGCAACTCCGCCACGCTCTCCGAGATCCGCTACGACCTCGGGCCGCAGCAGGAGTCGGTGCCCACATCGCAGTCGCTGCCATCGCTGCCGCCGCTCAAGGTGCTCGAAGTGAGCGCGCCGCCGACGCTCGACCACGACGGCATCCTCTACCGCCTGAACGGCGATTTGCAGCGCTCGGGGCGCTACGCGGACAGCCGCTGGACGATGTCGCCCGCGCATCTGCTCACGCAGCGCCTGCGCACCGCGCTCGCCTCGCGCGCCACGGTGCTCTCGGGCGCCGACGCCGTGCCGGCGCCCATGCTGAAGGTCGAGCTCACCGAGTTCGAACAGGTCTTCGACACGTCGACGCAAAGCGCCGGCGTGCTCGCCGCGCGCGCAACCCTCATGCGGGGCGGCAAGGTGATCGCGCAGCGGGCCTTCGTGGCGCGCGCACCCGCGAGCACACCCGACGCCGCAGGCGGCGTGGCGGCGTTGCGCGCGGCGAGCGACGATTTCACGGGCCAGATCGGCGCGTGGCTGAGCGCGCAGGCGTTCGCCGGCACGCCTTGAGAAACGCGGTGTCCGGGCGCGTCGGCGTGCTGGACGCACCAGAGGCGGGACTGGCGGCATGAGCGGCGCAGGTACGGGAGATTCGGAAGACGCGGAGCGCGGCGGCAGCAATGGCGCCGCCGGCACATCGACGCCCGAAACCCGGCCGCGCCAGGCGTCCACGCTTTCGCGCCAGGCGTTCGCGCTCTTCACCGCGCTGATCGTCTACGCCTCGTGGTATCCGTTCTCGGGCTGGCGCTCGCTCGGGATCGGCCCGCTCGACTATCTCGGCGATCCTTTCCCGAAGTACTGGACCGTCTTCGACGTCGTCGCCAATGTGCTCGGCTACATGCCGTTCGGCGCGCTTGCCGTGCTCGCCGCGTGGCCGCGCTGCCGCGGCCTGCTGGCGGTCGTGCTCGCCACGCTGGGCGGCACGCTGCTGTCGGGCGTCATGGAGGCGGTGCAGACCTGGCTGCCCACACGCGTCGCCTCGAATCTCGACCTCGCCACCAACGCGCTGGGCGCGCTGCTGGGCGCGGTGATCGCGGCGCCGGCCACGGGCGCGCTGCTCGAACGCGGCTTCCTCCGACGGCTGCGCTTTCGCTGGTTCGAGCGCGATGCCGGCGCGCTGATGGTGCTTGCCGCGCTCTGGCCGTTCGCGACGATGTTTCCCGTGCCGCGTCTCTTTGGCATGGGCGACTGGCCGCGTGCGGTCTGGGAGCGCTTCGACGTGTCGATGCAGAGCGCCGTGCTCGACTGGGCGCCCGCTGCCTGGCATCTGGGCGCGTGGTCCGATGCGCTGGCCGCGCGCCTGCCGGAAACCGGCTGGGAGGCGCTCATCACCGCGCTCAACCTGTTCGGCGCGGCGGCGTTCGCCTCGCTGCCGATGCGCGCTCGCGCGCCGCGCGTGCGGCTCATCGTGCTGCTGATCGCGACGACGCTCGTCGTGAAAGCGGGCGCGACTTTTTTGCAATCGCAAAGCGGCCTCTTGTTCGACTGGGCGACGCCTGGCGCGCTCGAGGGGCTCGTATGGGGCACGCTCGCGGCCTTGCTCGCGTTGCGCCTGCCGCGCACGGCGCGCGCTGCCGCCGCGACCATGGCGCTGGCCGTCTCGCTCGTGCTCGTGAACGTGCTGCCGGTGAGTCCCTATTTCGACGTCCTGCTCGCCGACTGGCGGCAAGGCCGCTATCTGCACTTCAATGGGCTGGCGCGCTGGCTCGCGTGGACGTGGCCTTGGGCTGCGCTCGGCTGGACGGCGTTCTCGCTCGAGCGCGCGTGGCTTGCGCGGCGTGCCCGGCGTGCTGGGAGACGGGAGCGATCCGGCCGCTGAGGCAATCGGTGCATGATGCTGCGCGGTGGCGTGGCGGCCCGGCCGGACGCGACGCGAACCCAACGCGTTCTGGCCCGGCGCGTTCCGGCGCAGCCCGCCCTGGCATCCTGGCCGCCCCGATCGTGGGAGAAGCGTTCGCGCGGCGCTCGCTATAATCGACCGCATTCCACCAGGCGCATTGCATCGACCAATCGACTCATCGACTCATCGACCGGGTAGCGCGCGAATTCGAACAGAGCGCGACCCGAACGCGAGCCGAACGGCACGCATGCCGCGCCCGACACTTCACCGGTATCCCCGCCATGACCGATTCGTTCTACCAACACCACGTCTTTTTCTGCCTGAACCAGCGCGATCCCGGCGCCGATCGTCCGAGCTGCGCGAACTGCAACGCCCAGGCGATGCAGGAATACGCGAAAAAGCGCGTGAAGGAGCTGGGCCTCGCGGGCCCGGGCAAGGTGCGCATCAACAAGGCCGGTTGTCTCGACCGCTGCGAGGAAGGTCCCACCGTCGTCGTGTACCCCGAGGGCACCTGGTACACCTATGTCGATGAGAGCGATATCGAGGAGATCGTCGTCTCGCATCTGCAGAACGGCCAGGTGGTCGAGCGCCTGAAAATCGACCGCTAGATCGACAGCCAAATCGATCGCCAAATCGATCGCCGAAGCCACCACGCCCGCACCACGCCCCCATCACGGAAACCACGGAACTACGCAAGGACCGCAGCACGATGAACGCACAAACCGAAAAATTCCATATCGACGGTCCCGTCGGCCAGATCGAGTGCGCGCTAGACAAGCCCGACGCAGGTACGCCGGTGCGCGGCATCGCGCTCGTCGCGCATCCGCATCCGCTCTTTGGCGGCACCATGGACAACAAGGTCGCGCAGACCCTCGCGCGCACCCTCGTGCAACTCGGCTACGTGACTTACCGGTCGAACTTCCGCGGCGTGGGCACGACGGCCGGCACGCATGACAACGGCATCGGCGAACAGGACGATCTGCTCGAACTCATTGGCTATATGCGCGCGCAGCCGGGCCAGGCCGACGTGCCGCTCGTGCTCGCGGGCTTCTCGTTCGGCACCTTCGTACTCTCGCATGTGGCAAAGCGCTATCAGGAAGCGGGTGGCGAGATCGAGCGCATGGTGTTCGTCGGCACTGCGGCGAGCCGCTGGGAAGTCGCGCCCGTGCGCGAGGACACGCTCGTGATCCACGGCGAGCTCGACGAAACCGTGCCGATTCTCTCGGTGTACGAATGGGCGCGTCCGCAGGAGCTGCCCGTTGTCGTGATTCCGGGGGCGGAACACTTTCTGCATCGCAAGCTGCACATTCTCAAGCGCATCGTCGTCGACGCCTGGCGCTGAACGATGCGCGTGGCGATGCGCGCGGCGGAACACGCGGCGATGCACATCGCGATGCACGGGCATGAGGCGAGGCAAAAACCACGCACCCTACGATCGCCATACGTGAGAAATGCGCGACAGGTATGCGCAAACGTGTGACTAGTTCGAAAAACGCCATCACGTGGCGCGTATAATGAGCCGTCTTTTTTTGCGCATCGCCGCGCCCGTTTTCCTTGTGTTCCGGCGTGTGAGCGAGGCGCCGCAGTCCGGCCGCTGACTTTGGCCTCCGTATTCGGCCTCTTGTATCAGGCCTCTTTATTCGGCCCTTATATCTGGCCCCTGAATGCGGCTTCCGACTTCGGCCCCCGACGTGTGCGCCGCATGGCGCGCAACGTTCATCCCGACCCCAATCCGTTCGACCTGAACCTATGCGTTTTCTCTCCTCCGGCCAGCAATCCTCCTTCGTTTCTCCCTCCATCGTTCGTAACATCACGCTCGGCGCCACGCTCCTCGCGAGTGCGAGCGCATTCGCGCAGGTGCCCCCGCCCGTGGTGAACGCCGGCTCGTGGGTGCTCGTGGACGCCACCGCGAACCAGGTGCTCGCCTCGGGCAACGCCGACGAGCGCGTCGAGCCGGCATCGCTCACGAAGCTGATGACCGCCTATCTCGTATTCGAGGCGCTGCAGTCGAAGAAGATCTCGATGGAGCAGATCGTCACGCCGAGCGAAGCCGTGCGCCGCGTGAGGAACGATGAGTCGCGCATGTTCATCGAGGCGAACAAGCCGGTGTCGGTGCACGATCTCGTGTACGGCATGATCATCCAGTCGGGCAACGACGCGGCGATCGCGCTGGCGGAACTCGTGGGCGGCAGCGAGGCGAACTTCGTCAACATGATGAACGCCGAGGCGCAAAAGCTCGGCATGACGCACACGCATTTCGCCGACGTGAACGGCATGCCCGACCCGAATCACTACACGACGGCCGGCGACCTTGCCAAGGTTTCGACGCACCTGATCCGCGACTATCCCGAGTACTACAACATCTTCTCGGTGAAGGAGTTCACGTATAACAAGATCAAGCAGCCGAACCGCAACCGCCTGCTGTGGATCGATCCGACCGTCGACGGTCTGAAGACCGGCCACACCAAGGCTGCGGGCTACTGCCTGATCGCCTCGGCCAAGCGTCCGCTCGCGAGCGGCGGCAACCGCCGTCTCGTTTCCGTGGTGATGGGCGAGCAGAAAGAGCGCGATCGCGTTCAGGACAGCATGAAATTGCTGAGCTACGGCTATAGCGCCTACGACAGCACGCGCATCTACGCGGCCAACCAGGCCGTTGCCACGCCGCGCGTCTACAAGGGTGCGCTGGACGCCGTGAAGGTGGGCGTGAAGAAGGATCAATACGTCACGCTGCCCAAGGGCGCGGCCGACAAGGCCAAGCCGCAGATCGAGATCACCAGCCCGCTGATCGCGCCGCTCGCGGACGGCCAGCAGGTGGGCACGGCGAAGTTTGTCGGCGCGGACGGCAAGGTGCTCACGCAATTCCCGCTCGTCGCGCTCGAGCCGGTGCCGCAGGCCGGCATCGCGGGCCGCGTGTGGGATTCGCTCATGCTCATGTTCAACAAGAAGAAGTAAATGAGCGCGCCGACCACCACTTCGAATCCGGCTTCGCAGTCGATGCAGGCCGAACCCATCGTCTGGCTCAACGGCGAGCTCACGCCGCTTTCCGAAGCGCGCGTGCCGGTGCTCGACCGCGGTTTCATCTTCGGCGATGGCATCTACGAAGTGGTGCCGGCTTATGCGCTCGAAGCCGAGGGCGCGGCGCCCGGCGCCGGCAAGCTGCGCGTGCCGTTTCGTATCGCGCAGCACCTCGCGCGGCTCGCGCGTTCGCTGGACAAGGTGGGCATTGCGAATCCGTTCGACGAAGCCGGCTGGCGCGCGCTCATCGCGCGCGTGATCGAGACAAACGAAACCGCTGGCGCGCTCGCGCGCGATGCGCACGCGAACGTCTACCTGCAGGTGACGCGCGGCGTGGCGAAGCGCGGCCACGCGTTCCCGGCGGGCGCGACGCCCACCGTGTTCGTGATGGTCAGTCCGCTCGTGCTGCCCGGCGCCGCGCAGCGTGCGAGCGGCGTGGCCTGCGTCACGGCCGAGGACCGCCGCTGGCTCAATTGCGACATCAAGTCGACGTCGCTGCTCGGCAACGTGCTGATGGCGCAAAACGCGGTGGAGCATGGCGTGTTCGAGACGATCCAGCTACGCGACGGGTGGGTGACCGAAGCGTCGTCGTCGAACGTATGGATCGTGAAGGACGGCGCGCTTTACGCGCCGCCGCGCAGCAACAAGATTCTCGAAGGCATCCGTTACGGGCTCGTCGAGGAACTGGCGCAGGAGTGCGGAATTCGCTTCGAGGCGCGCGAGATCGACGAAGCGGCGCTGCGTGCCGCCGACGAACTGCTCGTGACTTCGGCGACCAAGGAGCTTCTGCCGGTGGTCGCGCTCGACGGCCAGGATGTGGGCAACGGCAAGCCGGGTCCGGTCTACGCCGCGCTTTACGCGGGTTATCAGCGCGCGAAAGCGCGCGAGGCGCGTGCGGTTCTCGCGGCGCGCGAGCTTCACGCGGCGGCTTGCAAGTAAGCCCGGGCCGCGTTACGGGTTACGGGACGCAACAGGAAGTGGAACTATGACTGCATCTGAATTGAACGGCGGCGCTCAGGCGCCTGCGAAAGAATCCCTGATTGAATTCCCCTGCGATTTCCCCATCAAGGTGATGGGCAAGACGCATCCGGAGTTTCAGGACACCATCGTCGCGGTGCTGCGCGAATTCGACGGCAGCTTCGACACGGCGACCATCGAATCGCGTCCGTCCAGCGGCGGCAACTACACGGGCCTCACGGTGACCGTGCGCACGACCAGCCAGGCGCATCTCGACGATATCTATCGCGCGCTCACCGGGCATCCGATGGTGAAGATCGTGCTGTAAAAAACGCTGGCGGCGTCGCGCTCGCCAGGGGTTTTGTCGCAAGGGCTGCTTTCGGGCGGCCCTTGTTGCGTTTACGGGTTTGCAGATTCGCGCATGCGTGAATTCGCGCAGAGGCCACTCAGAGCACGTCGTCTTCGCGTGCGCGCAGTGCGGCGGCGGCGGCCGTCATGAGCGGACCCGCTTCGCAGGCGTTCTCATAGAGCCGCCGAAAGCGCGCGACCTCGTCGAACACCCAGTCGCGAAATGCCTGCACGCGCTCGGTCTGCATGCGCTGCTGCGTGCAGATGAAGTAGTAGCGCCACGGGCTTGGCCCGTCGATGTCCTTGAAGAGCCGCACGAGCCGCCCGCGCGTGATCTCGTGCATCGCGAGCGAGCGCCGCACGAGCGCGATGCCCTGGCCGTCCATGGCGGCCTGTAGCAGATTCGACGAATCCTGATAGAGCACGCCGCGCTTGGGCTCGGGGACATCGTGCATGCCGGCGGCGTCGAACCATGGGCGCCAGAGCTCGTCGTCGGAGCGCAAAAGCGGCAGCTTCGTGAGCTCGCGCGGATCCTCGGGCAACTGGCCGCCGTTGAAGTCGGGCGCGCATGCGGGGAAAAAAATCTCGTCGAGCAGAAGCTCGGCATGCAGCCCGGGATAGTGTCCATAGCCGAAGCGCACGGCCACGTCGACGTCGTCGCGCGCGAAGTCGACGAGCGAGTTCGTCGATTGCAGTTCGACGTCCCATTGCGGATGGGCCTCGATGAAGCGGCCGATGCGCGGCGTGACCCAGCGCGCGGCGAACGACGAGAGCATCGACACCACGAGGCGCCGGTCGCGGTCGCCCGCGCGGATCTCCTGGGTGGCGAGCACCAGTTGCGTGAGCGCGTCGCGCACCTGGCCCGCGTAGCGGCGGCCCGTGTCGGTGAGGCGCACGCGCTTGCCGTCGCGCGCGAAGAGCGCAATGCCGAGTTCGCCTTCGAGCGCGCGAATCTGGTGGCTGACCGCGCCGTGCGTGACGAACAGTTCGTCGGCGGCGCGCGAAAAGCTTTCGTGGCGGGCGGCGGCCTCGAACGCCTTGAGGGCGTTGAGCGCCGGAAGCTGGCGCAGATCCATCGCAATTTTTCTCACATAGCCGTGAAAATTGATCGTTTTGCCCGATCCCTTGCTGCGCCTACGATTGTAGCCATTGGTGCAGCATCTTCGGAGGCGAAAATGAGAGAAATTTCTTCGGATATCACGTTCGAAGTGGCGGCGGATCAAGTCGCTTCGGTACGCGTCGCGCGCAGCACGCGGCTGACGGTGCGCTGCGGCGCGGTGTGGGTCACGCGCAGCGACGACACCGCCGACTACTGGCTCGAGCCTGGCCACACGTTGCGGCTGCGGCGCGGCGAGCGGCTGTGGATTGGCGCGGAGCAGGGCGGCGCGGCCTGGGTGCAGTTCGCGACACCCGCGCGCGTGAGCGAGCGCGTGGTCGATTGGGCCGCGCGTCTCGCGGCGCGCTTGGGTGTCCACGCCGGCGACGGGTGGCGCACGGTTTAATGGGGCTCGGCGCGCTTGTCCTGAATTAGGTAAACTCCGGGGATCATGTGCGCCACCCCGGTTTCAGTCTCCCCCATTTCATCCGACCCCAGCAACCCTGCTCTGCCGGGCGAGCGCTTCGCGCCGCCCATCGTGCGCTGGCGCGGCAACGAGGCCTATCAGGCGAGCTTCGACGCCATGCGCGAATTCACCGCGCAGCGCGACGCGCAAACGCCTGACGAACTCTGGCTCGTCGAACATCCCCCGGTCTTCACGCTCGGCCAGGCCGGCAAGCCCGAGCACCTGCTCATCGCCAACAGCGGCATCCCGCTCGTGCAGATCGACCGGGGCGGCCAGATCACGTATCACGGGCCGGGCCAGGTCGTGGCGTATCTGCTGCTCGATCTGCGACGACACAAGCTGATGGTGCGCGAGCTCGTCACGCTCATCGAGCAGGCCGTGATTGAAACATTGGCGGCGTATAATCTCGCGGGCGAGCGCAAAGCCGGCGCGCCCGGGATTTACGTGCCAGAAGGCGCATCCGGGCTCAGCGCGACTCATACTGGCGCCAAGGTCGCGGCATTGGGCCTCAAGATCAGCCACGGCTGCAGCTACCACGGCGTGAGCCTGAACGTCTCGATGGACCTGAGCCCGTTCCTCGCGATCAATCCGTGCGGTTATGCAGGCCTCGAAACCGTCGACATGGCCACGCTGGGCGTAGAAGCGTCCTGGCAAGACGTGGCCGCCACACTGGCGGCCCGGCTCGAGGCGAATCTCGCCATGCATTGGGATTCGACTCTGGCAGCAGCGCTTTCGGTGGCCGAAGCGGCTGCCTCAGACCCTTCAGCCTAAGCGGCTGCAGTGGGAACCGGCCACATCGGCCACCATCGGCGGACAACCGCCGCAACCGCAGGCCGGCGTTACCCGGCGGCCTGACTGGATCGAAACGAATGACTGACGTAACCGCTAATCCTGCAACCCACGCTGCAGGCACTCCCGCCGATGCCGTTCCCTACGACGCCACCGCGAAGCAGAAGGCGCAGGCCAAGACCTCGCGCATTCCGATCAAGGTCATCCCCATCGAGAAGCTCAAGAAGCCCGAGTGGATTCGCGTGAAGGCGGCCACCGGCAACTCGCGCTTCTACGAGATCAAGAACATCCTGCGCGAGCACAACCTGCATACGGTGTGCGAGGAAGCGAGCTGCCCGAACATCGGCGAATGCTTCGGCAAAGGCACCGCCACGTTCATGATCATGGGCGACAAGTGCACGCGCCGCTGCCCGTTCTGCGACGTCGGCCACGGCCGTCCCGATCCGCTCGACCCGGACGAGCCGGCGAACCTTGCGCGCACCATCGGCGCGCTCAAGCTCAAGTACGTCGTGATCACGAGCGTGGACCGCGACGATCTGCGTGACGGCGGCGCCGGCCATTTCGTCGAATGTATCCGCCAGGTGCGCGAGCAGTCGCCGGAAACCCGCATCGAAATTCTCACGCCGGATTTCCGCGGCCGTCTGGATCGCGCGATCTCGATCCTTAACGCCGCGCCGCCCGACGTCATGAACCACAACCTCGAAACGGTGCCGCGCCTCTACAAGGAAGCGCGCCCCGGTTCGGACTACGCGCACTCGCTCAAGCTCCTGAAGGACTTCAAGGCGCTGCATCCCGATGTCGCGACCAAGTCGGGCCTGATGGTGGGCCTTGGCGAAACGCCGGAAGAGATCCTTCAGGTCATGCGCGACCTGCGCGAGCACGACGTCGACATGCTGACGATCGGCCAGTATCTCCAGCCTTCCGAGCATCACCTGCCGGTGCGCGAGTACGTGCATCCGGACACGTTCAAGATGTACGAGGAAGAGGCGTACAAGATGGGCTTCACGCACGCGGCCGTCGGCGCGATGGTGCGTTCGAGCTATCACGCCGATGTGCAGGCGCATGGGGCGGGCGTGGTCTGACAGGACGCCGCTGTATTGTCTGAAGAGAAGCCCGCGTAAGCGGGCTTTTTTTGTGCGCCGAGCATGCGCAACAGCTTGGGGGTGAGAGTCCCCTGCCCAGCCAGATGGGGCGAAGGGCTAGTGAAACGCAAGGGCGTCGTCGCGAGGCGGGGTCTGAAGGAAGC
>NZ_JAKLJA010000033.1 GCF_022213065.1 Paraburkholderia tagetis | reverse complement strand
TACTGCTCGCTTACGCGTGGAATTCGCGCTCGGGTGTGCGTGGAATTCGCGCTCGGGTCATCGTGGAATCGGTGCTCGGGTCGCCGTGGAATTCGCGCTCGAGTACGCGTGGAATATGCAGAAACCGCATTGCTGCCGGTAGGCGTTCACCTGGTTAAACATCGCAAGTTGCGCGGTGTTAGCTGCGTATTGCGGCGTCGTTTGCGTGCCTGTGACTGTTTGGCTGCCCGAACTCGACGTACCACCGGACGACGAAGTGCCGCCGCTGTTGCTGCTGCTACCGCTGTTGCTGCCGCCGCCGCCGCCGCCGCCGCCGCCGCCGCAAGCGGCAAGAGTCAATGCGGCTGCGAAAGAGATCGCGGTGAGCGTGGTGATGTTCTTCTTCATTTTTCAAGGTCCTTGGTGGTTTAGCTGCGCCCCTCGCGCGAGCCTGATACCAGTTTGCCAGGCCGGGACGGAAGTCAAGTTCCCGTGGCGAAAGCGGGGCACACCGTAGCGCTAACGGTAAGAATTGGGAAGTTCTTTAAGGGAAAACTGAAGAAGCCCGCCTGTGAGGCGGGTTTCTATGCGAAATGAGTCGATCAGGCGCGCTTGCGGCGCTTTCGGTGGAAAACACGCAGCGCGATGAATGCAGCGACCAAAAGGCCCCCCGTCGACTTCGGCGCGATACCAGCGAGGTGGGGAACCGCCTGTCCGGCTATCCAGACCACCGTGAAGGCGATGAGTGCGTGCGCACACACCGGGCGGTTAAGCAGTGAAAGCATCCTGCTAGGGCGCTCCTCGATCCATTGAGCATATTCCTCGTTGATCTGTTCGAGGTCGCCAGGCGAACCGTCCGCTTTGCGCGCCTTGCGATAGAAGCTCTCATACTGGTCGAAGCGCAGGTCGCCGTATCCGCGAAGCCAGGCCGACGTGCTGTCGCGAACCATCCACGCGAGATCATCCATCGCAGACTCCAGTTAGTGCATCGAGCCGGCGGGCCACGGCACGCCGCCGACCGCGTCAACGATGCAGTGCCCGTCATCTTCGGCGTAGTACGCACCGGTTTCAGGGTTCTGCCAACCGAACTGCGCCTTGCCATCGGCGCTGAAGACCACAAGGCCGGCGGGTAGCTCGTGACCTTGCATTCACGCTCCTTTGGGAAGGCGCACGCGACCCACGAGGGTGTCGCTACATGACGGGCAGGTGAAGCTGTTGCGCATTTCGATCTTCGATTCGTTGTTGGACACGATGTAGTGCGTGGTGCACTCGCGACAAGGTGCGATCGAGAGTCGCGCATCTGCCGCCATCGCCCGCGTCAGGTTGTAGCCGCGATCGGTGGCGAGCAGTCCCGAGGGAAACAGTTGGTTGTAGAGGTCGGCGGCGGCGATCAGAGCCTGGGGCGTATTCGCGCCCATGTTCAACGCGGAACGGTAGAGCCAGATGAAGACCGTTGAGTGCAGGCGGTGCTGGGGCTTCTCAACGAACCACTGCAGCGAGTTGGGCAGATTGCCGCAGGGCGACGGTTTGCCATGAATTGCCATGTACATCTGGCGGGTCTTGCTTTGCGGCAGGCGAAAGAGCGTTGCAGCGGTGCTGGCACGGCATCCGTGCGCCATTAGTGCCGCCGCGTACATTTCGTGTGTTTCTCGGCCGAGGCGCAAGTCGGCCCAGTTCGCGGTGTGCGGAAGCTCGCCGGCGCGAAACGGTGTCGTGGACATGATGTGGTGAGCGACCTGGTCGTAAAGGAGGTCGTTCGCCGTGAACTCGAACCAGAACGCTGGCGTGGTGAAGCGCCACTGGAAAAGCGGAAGGTCGCGGATGCGCTCGAGCGCTGTGCGCAGTTTGTATCCCGGCAGATCGCCCAAGTATCGGGCGAGGTCCGGGGTCATGCCGAGCAACGGGGCACTCAGGATGCTCGTGTTTGCCACAGACCGGATGACGTCGACGAACTGGCGGTTGTGAAGCTGGATCGCCTGTGTGGTCAGCCCGCCACGCTCCGCAGGCATCTTGCGCAGCAGTTCGTCCACTGCGCGCGTCGTCGGAGTCGCATCGACGAAGCAGCGCCAGTCCTCAACGGTATGCAGGGACGGCGAGAGCATGAGAAAGGGCGCGGCGAGGAGGGTTCCCAGCGACTTGTGGTTGCGACGCAGGTGATCGATTTCCTTGACCTCGACGCGATAGATAGCGTTGAACACCGGGTTGGAGATCAGGACCTCCCTCATGTGATCGACCAGATCGTAGTTGATAGTCCGGATTTTCTCGGCGATCCATCGGGGAAGGTAAAGCCGCTCGATGGCCTTGTAGTCATCGACGGTCTTGACGTGATTCGGTTCTGTACTCATTTTTTCCACTTCTTATATTTTTCGGTGTCTCTCGCGCGGCCACTCGGTGTGGCCACACACGCGGAACTCTTTGCGGGTTATGCAGCCTTCAATGCGGCGGTGATCTCGATATGGAACTTACCGACGAGGTCGCCAAGTGCCTGAAAAAGCGGCCGGAAGCGCGCCGGGTTGCCGTCCGCAGTGCAAAGAAGCTGAGCGCTGTTGTAGCGTTGGGCGAAAGCACTAAACTCCTTCACGAGCGCGCTCATTTCTTCGTCCAGCCGTCGTGCAGCTTCGACCGCAGCCGTACCTTCCTCGAGTTCCGCTTCGAGCTGAGCGCGCCGCTTCGACTTTTCCTCGAGCTCCGCGTCGAGTTCGCGTTTTTTCTCTCGCAGTTCGTCATAGAGATCCTCCATGCGCTTGAGGTCTTGCTTCACCTGTGGGTCTTGCATGTCGGGTTTGCGCGCACGCAGATCGCCGTTCTCACGGCGCGCCACGTCGAGTTGCGCTTGCGTGGAGTGAAGCTCCTGGTGTAGCGCGCTGGCGCTCTGGCTGCTCAGAGTGAGCTCGTTGCGAAGGCGATCGGTGGCGTCCTGTGCCGTTTTCTGGTTAAGACGTAGCCGTTCGATCTCCTGTTTCAGGCGATTGGTTTCGCTGGTCGCGGAGTTGAATTGCTCCATCAGCCCGGCGTACTCGTCATTGACGGATGCCAGTTCTTCCTTGTCTGCCTCGATACGGTCGCGCTGTTGGCGAAGGAGCGCGATCAGGTCCCGGGCTGCGCGCGTGGACATTTCCGGGTCCTCCTTCCTCTTCTCGATGATCTGCTCGACGATGTCGTCACCAACATCGCTGGCGAGCAGGTACTGCATATCGGTGAGGCGCAAAAATTCCACGGCGTCAGCGTTCTCGTTGAATCGCGCGTAGGCCTTCAGGTGCAGAAGGATCTTGCCTTTCGAGATGCGGTGAAGGCTCTCGAGATACGCAATTGCATCTCTGGTTGCCCGTTCTCTGGTTTTGGGGGAATTGCCGAAGGTCGTGGCGTAGAACGTCTGGACGTAACGAATGACCTCGCCGAACTTGAATCCGAGATTCATGTGTTCGTGCATGACCCGACGCACCGAATCGTTGATCTCGGCACTGGCATGAATAACGTTCTGGATGGCCTCTTCGGGGAGCTTGTCGGTAAACGCTTCGCGAGCCGCGATGGCGATATCCGCAGTCGAGGGCAAATGGCTGTTGTAGATGTCGCCGCCGATCTCGCTTTCGTCGTCCGGGAGCGCTACACCGTCTTCGGGGATGGACGGATCGAACAGGGAACCACCGGATGACTTGTTGTTCTCGTCCTCAGGGATGCTCGGATCGAACGAGGAATCGACTGGTGGCTTTTTGTTGTTGCTCATGGGTCTTAATTTCCGTGCGTGTTTATGGAGCGCTGTTGGTTTGCGCCGCCATGGACTCGTTTTGCGCGCGCAGGTACAGGCCTAGCGTACGCGTCCATTCCGGCGGCGGTCCGGCGAAAGATGATGAAAAACATGCAGCTTTTGCTTAAGAGCGCGTCTATTCATACGGCAATTTTAAAAGTAACTTTAGGGTTAACCCGCACTCGCTGGTAGTGTTCCGCTAGGTTTTTCTCGTCAACCGATGCATTCAGCATAATTGCTTTCCAGGCAGTACTAACGGTGACCGGTTTCTCGCCAGAAAGCCTGAATTTGTGGCGTTTTAGTCGCAAGCAATGCGAAAGCTCGTTGATGTGAATGAGCGTCGGCGGCAGGTCGGGATGGAGATTGCAGTCTGGTGCAGCGAATACACCCAGCCCCTCGATGGTCCATACTTTGGGAAGCTTCGCGTTCAGAAACGCCACCTTCGTTCGGTTTTGTGCGAGAGGCGATTTGCGCGATTCGCGGTTGCCATCCGAAACCACGCGCACCAGTTCGCTGGAATCTGCCCCGGGTTCAATGAAGCCACTCCAGTTCTTTGTCTCGATCACGAAGAGGCCGAAAGGAGTGACGGCGAGATGGTCGATCTCAGCGGTCGGAAACGCAGTGCCGGGCGCGTGATTGAGAAGCACGGCACCGTCATGTAGGTAAAAATCGGACCCGCACAGGGCTGTGAGTACCCGTCGCAGTTCAGCATGTGTGCGTGCCTCACCCGCTTCGCCGCGCGCATGAGCTCGCGTGAGACCAGTTTCATCTGTCTTGGAACGGCGTACACGCGGCGCGCCGGTGCGTTGTGCCCGCCCGATGAACTTCCAGCCGAGATAGCCGATGGCGAGGAAAGCGAAGATGCCGGACATATGGACTCCGTGAGATGTCATTGAGTCCAGTCTGCCAGGTAAGAAACGAAGTCAAGTTTCGCCGACGCGCGGGATTAGCCGCTCGGCTAAGTCCGAAAAGCTGCACAAAAACTGCACCATTCCGGGTTTAAGCGTTTAGGCGCCTAAACGGTCGAATAGCCAAAACGTAAGCCCACCAGAAATCGCGATCATTCGGTCGCGCGCAGCTGCGGCCGGTCCGTTAGCCTGAACGTATCCCCCGCGTCCAGCACGCATCGAACTGCAGCACGGTCCTCGTGCGGCCCACTCCTTTTGCATACCGTCTCGCGAGTCCGTTCGCGGTGGTCCGGCTACGGGCCACGGCGAACGCGCTACGCGTCGGTTTCCCTGCTCGACATGAGCATCGAAATCCCAGGCCATGCCTGGCTATCCCCTGGTGCGTCAATTTTTCTGGAGAGAAAAATGCTGGATGTTTTGATCAAGGATGTGCTCAAGTCCCCGGGCAAAGTGCTCGCCTTGTGTCTCATCGTGTATCTGGCGGCGACTTCGTTTTTCGTCAGCCTCTTCCTCGCTGGTCTCGGCGTACGTTGGCTCCACAAGAAGGCGAAAGCCCTCGAGGCGGCCGAACGTGAAGCTGCACGCGAAGCCGCTGACAAGGCGCGCGAGCAGCCGCAGCCGGAAGTACAGAAGGGCGCTTCCGTAGTGGCGCCTGCTGCCGCTTCTGTTCAGACGGCTCCGACGCGGCAGTACGCCAAGTCGGCCGTCGTTATCCCCCTGAAGAAGACCGGGACCGACTAAGGCCCCTGTCAGACCCTTCCGCCGCGGCCTCGCCGCGGCGACCCCTTGCCCACGCCGGGAATCCATTCCCGGCTACGGGTATGAGATTGCCCGGCTTCACCGGAGCAATCCATGAAAGCAGAAGTCGCTGCCTGGCAGCTTGATATCTTCGGCGAGGCCTCTCCGGTACTCGTCGTTCCACCTAAACCTGACCCTCTTCCGCATCCAAAACTCTGGAGCGCGTCCGTGCGTGACGCGATGATCGATGCACTGATCTCGCTCGCGCGCGACAGTCGCCGCGGCGATCGCATGCCCGAATCACTGATGGACTGCGCGACCCTTCTGAGCGAGCGCCTGCGCAATGTTCGCTTCGATGTCGACGACTACGAGGCGACGCTCGGCTGGATCATGGGCGATTGGGACGGCGCGTTGTCGTACGAGCACGTTTGCCGCGTGAACGGGATAGATCCCGACACGCTGCAGCAGGTGATTCTCGACACCCCACTTCTTGCTCACGATTTGAAACAGGTGCGCGGCAAGTACTTCCGCAAACCGATGGAGGAGGCGCACTGATGGCCGCAACCTACCTCTTCCGCGCATTCGCAGACCTCTTTCCCGGTCGGTCTACCGTGACGCAGGCGTCGCATGTGGCGTCTGCACCGGTCGCCCCGAGTGAGCCCCAACCGAGCGTGCAGGCGCGTGAGATTGGGCAGGGCGCTCCCAACGAGACGTTCGTCACGATCGGTGGCGTCTTGCATCTCTTCGTTGACGAGGGCGACTGCGTTGCGCAGTTCCGGCCTGCGTTCGAGGAGACGCCATGCGACACGCGGTTCGGCACGAAGATCCTTCCCGAGCTCGCGCCGCACTGGTCGCTCTTTCGCGAACACTGCGCTCCGCTCAAGGAAGCGATCGCGACAGCGATCCGTGGGTACGGCGGACCAGCCACTTCCCTGCCAGTGCAGCACGACGAAGTCATTCCGGCGGCACAGGAATTTCAGAACCAGGACGAGACGCAGCATGTTCCGGTTCGTCGCCGCGCCGCGAGAGAGCACGTGCAACGTGGTGACGATAGCCGTGCTGCGACGACTGGCAAGGTGCTCGGCTGGGGCGAGGAGAAGTTTCCGAGCCGCAAACCGACGGGCAAGCCGTTCTACACGTCGTTCGCAATGCACATTGAAACGGCGATGGGCGAGCGCACGCTCCAGGGCGAAGGCCTGAAGGACGCGATTGCGCAAAGTGGCTGCCGCGTTGGCGATTCCGTTTCGGTTCGGCGGCTCGAAAAAATCAAGGTACCGGCGTTCACCGATGGTGGCCGCCCGATCATGAAAAACGGCCAGCAGGTCCTCTGGGACAAGTGGCTCTGGTCGATTACACGTAAATAGGAGTGACAAAATGGCATCAGTAAACAAGGTGATCCTCGTCGGCAATCTCGGCGCGGAGCCGGAAGTGCGTTATCTGCCCAGCGGCGACGCTGTGGCCAACATCCGACTCGCAACCACCGACCGCTACAAGGACAAGGCGTCGGGCGAGTTCAAGGAAATGACTGAGTGGCACCGCGTCTCGTTCTTTGGGCGCCTGGCCGAGATCGTTGCGGAATACCTGAAGAAGGGCTCGTCGGTGTACATCGAAGGGCGCATCCGCACGCGTAAGTGGCAGGCTCAGGACGGCACCGACCGTTACTCGACGGAGATCGTTGCCGACCAGATGCAGATGCTCGGCGGCCGCAACGGTGGCGAGCGTCGCGAGCCTGGTGGTGACGACGGCGGCTTTGAATCGCACGAAGCGGCACGGCCGCCACGCAATGCGGGCAACGCTGGCGCCGGTTCGCCGCGTGCAGCCTCCAGCGTAGGCACGCGCGCGCGACCTCCGCAGTCCTCCGCGGGAGGCGGTGCGGGAACGCGTGCGCCGGCCGGCGGAGGCTTCGACGAGATGGACGATGATATTCCGTTCTGCAAACCCTATGCACGAGCGGCGTGGGCTGCCATCTGATCCCGTAAGGGCTCACCATACGGAACTGCGACTCCCGCAAATCCTCACCTGATGTTTCGTGGCGCACCTTCGGGTGCGCTGCGTAACACATCCCTTCTGCTGTCTCCGCGCATCGCGCGCTCGTCTTCTCGAAAACCTGAAACGTGTTCAAAAGAGTCGCTCGTCCTCGCGCGGGCCGCTCCTTTGAGCAAGCGTTTTCGCGCCTGTCTCAGGCACTGACCCAACCCACTTCCAACAATGGAGAGTGACTATATGAGTACGTCTGGACGCGGGCTGCCACCCGAGAAGTACGAGTGGCTGCAACGCAAGCTGAAGGAATTCGCGCTCTCCCCGGAAGCGTGGATTTCGACCTTGATGAGTTACGGCATTTCCGCCGACTGCCTGACTGGCAAGGCAAGCGCCTGTCCGGTATGCGGAGGAGATGACCGTTTCACCTATGACAACAAGAGCGGCCGCGGCGACTGGGTGTGCCGAAAGTGCAACGAGGGCTACCCGATGGCAGGCGATGGCCTTCAGCTGATCGCTCGTGCGAACCGCATGGGGTTGTATCGACTGATGTGCCAGCTCGACGGCGGGTCACCGCCATCGTCGCGTGCACCGCTCAACACAGCGGCGCCAGCACCCAAGCGCAAGGCCGATCCTGCATTTGTCGCGAGGCGGCTGGATGGCATTTGGGATAGCGCGCGGGGGCAGGCTGTGGGCGATCTTTCAATGCGATATCTGCAGGAACGCGTGCCTGGCCTGTCGGCAGGACCGTCGCCGGCGCTGCGTCTTGGCATGCTCGAGTATCGGCATGAAAAGAAGCTGCTCGGAAAGTGGCCGGCAATCGTGGCGCGTTTCGAGCTACCCGATGGGCGTCTCGGCACCTTGCATCGCACCTTCCTCGATCCGGTCAAACCTGCGAAGGCCACGATCGTGTCGCCGGATGGCGAGATCCTCGATGCAAAGCTCAACGACATGACGCTCAACCCGCTCGCGGGCGGCGCAGTGCGTTTGATGTCTCCCGTCGACGGAGAGATCGGTGTGGGCGAGGGGCTGGAGACGGTCTACGGCGCACACATGGAGTCTGGCGTGCCGGTGTGGAATTGCCTGAACCGCGTCCTGCTCTCGAAGTTCGTTGTCCCGGAAGGTCTCGGCATCAAGGTCGTGCACATCTTCATGGACTTCGATGACATCGATCCCAGGACGCGCCAGTCGCCGGGCGTGAGCGCTGGCCTCGTGCTCGCAAAGCGGTTGCGTGCTGAAGGCTACACGGTCGTGCCGCATCGACCGAAGCTTCGCGGCACTGACTTCGCGGATCAGTGGAAATCGCGCTGGATCGCAGCGCATGCATCAGTACCGCTCGCAATGCAGGCCTGTCACGCACCGCGTGTTGCACTGGCCATCTGATTGACACCGGCTCGTCCGGTTTTTTCTTGAACCTGCCCGGTGGGGATTCGTCCCCGCCGGGGATGGACCGTCGGGCTCTTTTCTATCGAGGCAGAAATGAGCTTTTTTCAAATGAAGGTCGGCAACAAGTTCACGATCGTAGCGACCAACGGCGCAGCAAACGGTCACCAGCCGGTGCTGAAGTCAGCCGCAACTGGGTACGACGTGTTCGATCGCAGCAGCTGCAAGACGGTCTGCCGCGATCAGCCGTTCGATGAGGCATTTGACTTCTGCACGAGACGTCTCACGCTCGTGCAGACGAACCCTGTGCAATGAATACAACGCTAGAAACAAAGGCGGCCCACACGTGGGCCGCCTTTTTTTTTCGTCCATACGAACCGTCGCACCTAAAGGAACATGCGCCGGCATCGGAAAAGCAGCGAGATGGCCGTGCGCGCGGCGAAGAAGAAACCAACAGCCCAGCCGAAGCCGATGCTGCCACCGGTGAAGAGAAACTTGCCCACGTCCTGCAAACCTTCGGCATAGAGCCACACTCCGAACATGGCCAGCGCGTAGCAGGCGAGGGCGACGGCAGCGCGACGCGCGAGCCAATGCCACAGCATGAAAGTCGACCACGCGTTTTCGATCCGGTTCATTACTCGTCTCCAACGTTGTGAGCGCCGTCAAACAGCACACCGCCAAACATCCAACCGGCGACGGCGACCGCGATCAGAGCGCAGATATAGACCCAGGTGAGGGGCTCGTCCAGGCGTTGGCCGTGGAGGATGGCGAAGAGGCGTTCGTATTCCATGTCAACTGCTCCTTTGGATTTACGCGCGGGTGCAGGAAGTTGCACCGGCATCTGAATTCATCATGACACGCCCATTCCGAAGTCAAGTCGCGGTGCGCCGATCCCTCCGTCCGCTGTCCCCGCGGCCCTGTTCGCCAGCAGGCCGAAGGGACAGGGCGCGGCAAATCTCCCCTCGCTTATTCAAACTGGGCGAAGTTGTCGCCGAGCGCGTCGTTGAACGCCGAGCCCGAATCGTCGAAGTCGGCCGACCGCACAGTCTGGAACGCTTCCAACGATTCCGCCGCCTCGCTTCCCGTTGTAGCGGGCGCAGTCGGGCTGCGGGACGCGATCGCGGCGGACGTTGCCGCCGTGGGGTGCGATTGAGTGGCTTCCCGCTGAACTGGGCGCTCCTGCCTGCTGGTCACCGGCATGTAGGACGCCTCTCGATGGTCTGGGGCGCCACGCTCTACGGGTTGAGCATTGCCCATCGTCTCGTCCCATAGCCGGGCTTCTGCGAGCGCGCGGAAAACGATTGCGCGCTCGCGAGGCGAGCTACATGCGCGAAGGCGCTGGTAGAGCTTCGGCGAGACAAGTGGATTGACCGTCACGGTCATCTCGATCTTGTCGCTCATGCTACGCGGCGCTCGCTTGCAAGGCGTTCGCCAACAAGCAGGAAACCTCTCGCGTTGGCCGTGCACGGGGAATCGATCACCTCGATCACAATGCGAGGGAACGCATGCCGGATCACGGACGCATACAGTCCCGCGCCACCGCCGGAGAGGATGATCGATCGCACGTTCCGCAAGTGACCGACGCTGTTCTGCATTTCCTTCACGACGTCGGTAACGATCGGACTGGCCTTCTCGAGATAAGGCGAGAGATCGACGTCCTTTCCGTAGAGAAGGAAAGGCTTGTGTTCGCGCAGCGCCTTGTCGATAAGCTCAATCTCAGTCACGTTATCGTCTTCGTCCACGGAGATCAGACGCGCAATGCGCTGATAGATCTGTGATGCGCCGCCAGGCATACCGCCGCTGCGCGTGTCGTCCATTGCGAAACCGTTCGCATAGACCCAGTCGGTCGTGAAATAGCCAACATCGATGACGAGATGCGCGTCATCGCGATTGAAGCTGTCGCCACGCGTACTTGCCGCAAAGACGAGTGAGCCTAGCGGCTGGGGGATCACGACGACCCGCTCGACGACCACTCGACCGGCGCCGAAATCGTGTGCACCAATAAAGCGCTCCTTCAGCGCGGCCGAATACTTCTTCATGTTGTGCACGGGCAGGCCAAGTACCAGACGGTCGATCTGCGTGACGCCAGCAAAATGGATAGCGCCGAAAAGTAGCGCGGCATAGTTGTCGGTCATCACGTAGTCGTCGGCGAGAGCACGGCCTGTCTTGCCATAGGCAGCACTCAGCGAAACGTCGGGGCCAACTTCATAGTTAATCCCGTTAATCTTGATAGTGACCACCTTTCGCGATGCGAGAACGCCTTCACCAAATCCAGAGAGCGAGTGGGTTGCAGCGAGCGGAGCGAGTGACGGAAACATGCCCGTCGCGACCGTGCCGCTCGCTGCGCGGTGTGCGTATTTGGTGTTGCCGTAGCCAACGTCGATAGCGAAGACTGCAGTTTTCATGTGTCTATGTTTCCTGGTTAGAACGAATCGGGTGAACGGCAAAGTTAGACATGAAGTCCGACTTCATCCGGGATCTCAAAAGGCTGTGGAGTCCAGTTTGAAATGGCATGTTGCTGAGTTCAGTCTATCGAGCGCAGTGGGAAGTCAAGTTTCCAAAAGCGCGCGGGAACAGGTCATCTTTTGATCGCGCGCGATTGCATGGAGCGCCTATCCTTGTCAGTACCTGTCGCGCCACTGGCGCATCGACCTGAAGTGCAAGGCACTTCGTGCGTCCTGTCTCCGGCCATCTCGGCCAACATCCCCCGCCCGTGAGGGCATCCCTTCTCAAGACTGTCCGCGTGCCATCGTGACGCGGCTTTTTTTTCAATCAGATCAAGTCCACCCTGGCCCACTCTGAGGACCACTGGACAGTGCGATATCCATACGATCGGCGGGTGTCCGCCGGAATGCGGCGCAATGAGAAAAAGTGGGAGCGGACAGTTGGACAGTTCGCGCGCCCCTTTCTCGTGCGCCATACACACGTTCCTTCAGCCCACAGCGCTGGGTGCGTTCACGAAGCCCGACACACTGCGGCGGAGATGAACGTGCTTCGGAACGGGGGAGAGCCTGCGCGCTGGCCACGCCAGTGTTTCGCGCCTCCCTGTACGGAAGATAGAACGGTCCGCGCAGCCGTAACCAAAAGTGCGCAACAGGAATTGCCCGGCAGTTGGCTCGGGCACCCGCACGCCGGAAGGCGCTGTGTGGTGTCCAGGCGCGGCAACGCGTCTTCGGCCGGTCGGGTAGCCACAGCAGGCGGCAATGCATCACAGGCAGTATTCGCGGGAACGGATTTGCGCGGAGCGCGATCCGGCCCGTGCCGCAGCAAGGTGGACAGTCGGAACGCATCTCTTCCGTGCGTCGGGCTGATCGGATGGAATCGCTAAAGGCAAGGAAGGCAACAAACCCCGCGCCGGGGTATCGGCGAAGCCGCACGGCGGCGAGAAGCAACGGCCCAGTGGGTGCGGCCGCAAGGATGTCAGGCAGGGGCATCGGGCAGCACCGACTGGCGAAAACGGTCTGCGCGGGTTCGCGCGGAGCGCAACGGCAACGGAGGAATGATGGCGGCGATACTGAATGTGCGCGCCGTGGTGCGTGGGTACCGGCTAACGCCCAGGGTTGCACAGGCGCTGATAGACCTGTTCGACGAGCGCGTGGCGACGGTTCATAGCCCGACGCGCGTCAGCGGGAAGGCACTCTCGATCAAGACGCAGGAGCATCGGGTACGCGCGATGTGCGGCGCGTTGGTCGAGTTGCGTGAAGGTGGGTTCGCTCTGACAACACCATGGAGGTTGCAGCGCAAGCATGTCGAATGGCTGGTTCGACGCTGGGTCGATGCGAAGCAGAGCGGGGGGACAATCGAGAACAAGCTGACGTATCTGCGCACGCTGGCCGACTGGATGAAGAAAGACCACCTGGTTGGCACGCTCGCGGACTACGTGGATCGAAAGGCAAAGGGGCTGGTCCGTTCGTACGTGGCCGAAGTTGACAAGTCATGGTCAGGCAACGGAATCAACGCCACGGAAAAGATCGCCGAGATTGCGACGACGTGTCCGCGCGTGGCCGTGCAACTGAGGCTGCAGGCGGCGTTTGGATTGAGGGTCCAGGAAAGTTTCCTTCTCAGGCCTGCCGAGGCGGTGAGGGATGCGGAGTTTCTTGGCGTCACGCGCGGCACGAAGGGCGGCCGTGACCGCGAAGTCCCGATTGAGGAAAAGATCGCGGTGCTCGAGGAGGCGGCGCGGTTGGCGAATCCGATGACAGGCTCAACGATTCCGGCGGATCGTACGCTGAAGCAATGGGGCGATAGATACAAGACGTTGCTACGAAAGCACGGGGTCAACAAGAAGGGGCTGGGCGTGACGAGCCATGGACTGCGGCATCAATACCTGCAGGAACTCTATGAGAAGGTGAGCGGCGCTCCGGCACCGGTCAAGCTTGCGGGGACGCGTCCCGATCCCGCGTTGCACGAAGAGGCGATGCGGCGGGTTGTCGAGGCTGCGGGCCACAGCCGAGTGACCAAGGCAAATGCCTACCTCTCGACGTTCGCACGGCAGGAGAGACTGGCAAAGCAGTCGCCGAGCGTCGAGGAGGCGGCGAAGGCGCTCGAGGCCGCTGGAGGAAACAAGACACACGCTGCGAAGGCGCTAGGGATTTCGCGGCAAGCGCTTTATCGGTTGCTTGGCACTGCGTAACCGCTATTTGTCTGGAGAAATATTGGGCGACGCACCGATGCGCGAAAACGCGTGGATATGATGGCAGTGCCTCGATGCGATCCGGGGGCGCGTCGAATGAGCACTCAAGAACCAACGATACGGGGCAACAGGGGGCATGGCGGCGAGGCACAATGAAGTCGTGTCTCTCAGGTTCTGGTCCCCTTGAAGCAAACACCCAGAACCCCTTGAACCGGCCTACGCGGCCGGTATTTTTTGTTCGTCGCAAACGCTACCAGCGATCGCGATCGGGCATCG
This sequence comes from Paraburkholderia tagetis, assembly GCF_022213065.1. GTDB lineage: Bacteria > Pseudomonadota > Gammaproteobacteria > Burkholderiales > Burkholderiaceae > Paraburkholderia > Paraburkholderia tagetis. Next base: position 64,299 of record NZ_JAKLJA010000033.1, on the reverse strand, counting down.
AATCGACGGCTGTCGCGATGCGATCCTCGAAGAGCATCTCGTCGTGCTCGGCGGGTGAATAGATCTTCGGAAACTGCACGTAGCGTTCCCCCTCCATCTCTACCCATTTGGCCAGCTGGATGAGTTTTCGCCAGCGTGCCGCGTCGTTGAGCACCGGGTCGATCGGCCACGAGTCAAACGTGACAACAGTGGCGTCCACGAGGCGGCGGGCGATCATCGAAAACATTGGCCCCATCTCTTCCCAGTTGCCATCGGTGCGCGAAAGCAGGTCGAGGACAGCGGGGATATCGGCGGCGCCGATCTCGCGCTCCACGAGGCGCTGTACGTCGGTCTTCTCGGCTTCTGGACGCGCCAGCCGTCTGTTCCAGACCGCGCCGCACCGGTCCATCGCAGCCTTCTCATCGCGGCCAGTTGCTTCCCACGGCGTTTGCATTCCGCAGTCCGCGCAATAGATACAGACGAGAGGTTCGGTCTTCGGGACCTCTCGCGGACGCGGCAGCCGGTCGCCAATGCGTGGGGGGCCGGACATGCGGCCCCACTCGGTGTAGTCGTACTGCGGGTTCGGGAGCTTGCAGACCAGACGTTGGGAGCGACCGACAGTTGGGCGGCCGCCGCAGTGGTCGCAGGGAATCAGCTGCTCGTACATGGCGAGAGAGTGGTGGAATGATAAGCGGTCATTATCCACGCAACGCCAGTTTTCAATTCCGCAAGGTGAGCGGTGCAAGGGCCGCAACTCGGGACGCAGCCCTCACGATTTGATGGAGGGCGGCTTAAGAAAGAGCTCTAGATAGGGTCTCAAAAGTAGTAGCTCCAGCGTATGCGCCTCGATCTGGATGGCTGTGCCTTCATTAACCAACTTCACCTGAACTGCGTCAGATCTCTGGGGAAGCGTGCCGTAGGCGAGAACCGTAAGCTTGTCATCGACGCTAGAGTGTTCAGGTACGAGCGCTGCGCGGTCCATCAGCTGCGCCTCTCCCGCAAAGTTGAGGAGATGTTCCAAGGTCCGGGCGAGTCTGGGCGCGATTTTCTCTCGGCCGAAAAGATCGGCGAGCGCCTCCGGCATCTTGGCGATCGACCGTGCGTTGTACACGCGGGACGCGGGGACGTTCATGGCCTTCGCGATCTCTGCCGACGTCGGCCATATCTTCTCGTCGAGTAGCAGGGCATATGACCTGCAGCGATCGCACGTCATGCCACGATGATAGGTACGATAACCGTTGGCGATATTATCGGAGCGCACCTTGGAGTCTAAGTCTCGCGGTCCTGTCAAGCCAGGCTGTCCGTAAGTGACCCGGAAGTTTTTGGGAAATCGTCGTATGTACGGCCGTCGAGCTTCCTGCCGGCGAGCTTCTTGCCGTACCGATAAAGCTTCAGTGTGTCGTCGTGGCGCAAGCATTCGGCGACTGTCGACGTCGTCGCGTCGAAGTGCCACCCGTTTCCGAGCCACTCCGCGGTTCGGGCGTCTCGCATTGCATGGCCTCCGCAGTTCTCTCCGGGGGCCCACTCGCCCCACTGTTTGAACAGAAATGCAACGTCTGCCTTTGCGCACTGATCGCGGAAATCGCGGACCCAGTCGGGATGCATCGGCCGGGCATGGGGGCCGCTTTCGCCGCCGCAAATGACCCAATCCGGCATGAGGTGTAGAGGAATCTCTCCAAGGTCGCCGAGCATTGGCTCGACGCTCCAGAAGCGCACGCGTGCCGGTACCGCGAGAAGCTTGTCCGCGTCGCGGAACATTTCGTCGCGATTGATCATTGTTGGCCCGATCCAGACGTTGTCCGGCAGCCGCGGTTCGTGCAGACGTTCGAGGTCGAACTGGCGCGTCGCCGTCTCGTTGATCATCCGCATCACGTTGCCGACGCGCTTCGTGAGCAACAGCCAGTCGAGATTGGGTGTGCGGTCGATCAGGTCGAACAGGTCAGCACGCCAGGCTTCGGGCACTTCGTTGTCGAACACATCCGCGAGCGAGGCGCAGAACACGCGTTGACGTCGGCCGTGCGCTGCGACGAATTCGGCATGCTGTGCGTTCCACCGAACAGGTTCCCGCCAGGTGGCGGTGCTTGTCCGGATACGTTCTTGGCCCGCGCCCCACACGACCTTGTGCAAGCGTTTGTCCATCAACTGCTCGGCGTAACAATGGTCGCAGCCGGGCGAGACTTTGGTGCAGCCAATAAACGGATTGAAAGTGTGGTCGGCCCACTCGATCGTTGTGTTTTCCATCTTTAGCCTCGCGCCTCCGTGCTGCCGAGGAAGTATTCCCGGATTACTTTCATGCAATTGGCGTCCGCCTGCGCCGTTGCGCCGGAGAGCCACGACTGATCCAGAGGGGTGCACATCCGCTCAAGGGCGGCTCGCACGGAATCTGGGACGGGAATTTCGATGACCTCACGTGCCAAGCGCTCGGCCTCGTCCAGTGAGGACGAAACGGCGGCTCGTTCATTAGAGGGTGAGATTTCCCGAAGATCGAGGCGTGCGGTCGCGATCTTCGCCAGCAATCGTGCTGCTCGTTGTCGAGATGGTTTAGGTGTGCATGCGTGGAGCGGGTCGGTTTCCAGGGGTGCATCGATGCCGTGGGGCGCGCCAATCTGCGAGGGTGCAGCGGCCTCGTCTTCGTAGGCTCTATCGCATAGCGGATGATGGAAACCCTTCCAATCTCCAAGCCGTCGGCATTTGCACGTCTCGTCGTGCTGCGCTGTTGTGGCGGGTGCGATGGCGGCGACGTCGGCGACGCGGCCGTCCCGGAAATTTCCGTGGTGGGCGAGTTCACGGCCCTCGCTGAAGTCTGATTCGATTGTGCTTTCGTTCACTGTGCTGTTTCTCGCGTCGGTTAGAGATAGATCGAGGTAGCGGCCGGCGCTCGTGGCTGACCGGGGGTAACGTATCCAGCCTAACCAGTTCTGCACCAAGTCAAGTACGCTTGACGGGAGACGGCGGCACGACCTCTTCCAATTCTTCGCGGTCTACATTCCATTCGACCGCCGGGATGCCACGCGAGAGACGCTGCGCCTGCTTTTCGGTCTTGCGCCGCTCGTAACTCTCCACGCCGTTCATGCCGTAGACCTCGATGTGCGTCGCGGGGCGTGTGTCGAGCAGTACGAAGTCCGGCAACATGTCGTCGCCTTCGGCCACGCGGATTGGTTTTTCGAACGTGCGGCGTTCAGCGATGAGGCGATTGGCCATCGCCACCTCGGGAATCGAGTCGCAGGGTAGGAACGCCGCCGAACAGAGCATCAAGGCAAGGTCGACAATGCGCAGATGTCCTTTTGTCGTGCGTTCGACGAGAAGGAGGGCAACGACGCGCGCGGAGCCCTCACCAATGCCGCGCCAGGCGTGTGGGTACTTCTTTGCGGTCCGCTCCATCTGTCCGGCCGTCGCGAAGTACCGAAGCTTGCGCTGGCACAACGTGACCGACTTGCCGAACCGGGCGTCGGCGATCTCGCCGATCTCTCCCAGTATCAGCGCACGCCGTCATACCTTTCCGTCGTTGGTCACGCAGCGGAGGAAATCGTCGAACTCCGCATTGATCGCGTCTCGCTCGCTTTCCTCGTATCGCCGCATCACATAGAGCACCCCCTGCGCCGGAGACCCGTTTATTCGCGTGTCCTCGCCAAGTCCCGCGAGCAGCATCGAGTTCACTGTGCCCCAGCCCCGCGCAGGCGTTGATCCTGCCCATGACGTCAGGCCGGCGCTCGACCAGAGCGTCTGCAGAAAGGCAAGCAACGGCGCGGATCGTCGCGATGTGCCACAGGATCTCTCACCAGTGCGTGATCGGGGAACTGACGAGACTTCGCGCTGAACCATCGACGCATCCAGCCGCACGTTCAGACCGTCCGCGCCAGTGATGATGGCCGCGGTGCGGTCGCTGCCAGTGCGCGTTGTGGTCCCCGGCTTTTTTCGGAAGTCGCAACCCTCGACGTGATGCACGCCATCGTCGGGCCAGCCGGCCAGATGAAAGAGGTAGCCATAGCGGCGGATCACGAGCTTGCGAGGCGCGTCCGTGCGGCAGTGGCACTGTGCGAAGCCGGGGACAACCTTGGCGCGCTCAAGGCGGCGGGCGAAACGTGCTGGATGTTCCTGCACTTCGGTGAGCGGCACGCGCTCGCCGTCGAACGATACGTCGAACATGAGAGGGTTCTCCTAGATGAGGCGCCACGAGCAGACTAGGCCACGACTTCGACCAGCCGTTGCGGACCGTGCCAGAAAGAACCATCGTTGGTGTTGAGCACGGTCACCATTTCGTTGTCCGCGTCGTGCTGTGTGACTACGCCTTCGCAGGGGGCTACCGCGTCCGTCGGGTAACGGACACGGCGCAGGCGAAGCGAGGCAACACCGGAAGTGAAGGCGGTCGGGGACATCGGTCCATCGTCGCGCCTTGGGAGCAAGATGAAGGGGGAAAAGCCAGCGAATTTCTCGCCCGTTTCGACCGACTGTCAGCCGGAAAGCTGCACAAAAACTGCATCATTCCGGGTTTAAGCGTTTAGGCGCCTAAACGGACAGGGACGCGCTACTGAAGCCGTACTCGACGAAACGACATCGCACCCTCCGACGGAGTACCGAGAATCAGGCGTACGCGACGTTGAAGGTCCGCATGAAACGCGCCGGAGACGGAGAGGGGTGCGCCAAACGTCATCCTCACGCAGCCGAGCAGCATATAGAGCATGGCAAAGATGCTTGCGACGCTGCTTGCCACTAGATGCAACCGGTTCGCGAGACTCTGCACCGGATCTCCGTGAGTCTCCGTCGAGGCGATGAAGCTGAGAATAGCGCGGGCGGAGTCAGCCGGATTAACCAGCCATTGCCACGCAAGATAGACGCTGAGGAGCGCTGCCGTGACAGCAAGCGTCAAGACGGTGTGGCGCCATATCGATCCCAGGATCGTACTGAACTGGGCGACGTAGTTCCGCGCATCGTTCGCGACAACAAGCTTCATGTTGGCGAAGAGTGGCTCCGGGACCTCTCCGATTTCGATATCGTTGATGGTGATTTTCATGACGGCGCGATCGTCTGCTTTGGCGACATTCCTACGTAGTTCGGCAACCTTCACGCGCCGGATGGCTTCGAGCCCCAGTCCGACCGCAAGGGAGACGGCGACGATGCACGCAACGTTAGGCTGACGGCTTGTGGTCAAGCTAAGCAACCAAAGTACGCCAAGCGCCGTTGCCGCGGCCGAGAGAGCGAAAACGAGCGAGCCTGCCCACGCACGCGGCTTCTTCAGATCCAGCATGGATATCTCCTGACATGAGCGTGGCCCGATTGCCCGCCCACGTTCATTCTCCGGCGCGCGCCAGGCCTCATGCGGCGGGAAAGCCCGCCGATATGGGCGCCAAAGCGGCCCGGCAGGTTGTTTCGAATCCTGTTATCCACAGAGTTGCCACCAGAAACTGTGGATAAGAGGCGTCTCGCTCAGAGCGAAAGCTCATGCGTAGCAGCGCTCTTTACACGGGCATCCTGCGACGATTCCCACTTACGATAGCGAAATCACCCGCGTCTCCGACGCATCGAACCAAACCGGCGCTGCCGGTTTTTTCTCTTTATCCCTGTGGGGCATCGCGCCCGCAGGGAGCCATGCCCCTCTTTCATTCTGGAGTAGGGCATGAGCAAGAGTGCACAACGAAAGCACGAGAAGACGGCTGACGAACATCAGCGCAGCCTTGTTGCTTTGATTAACGAATTTTCGTATGGGCATCATCTCGACACGGTCTTTCGCGATTTCATCGAGCTGGCTGCGCTGGCGATAAGCAACAGCGTCGACCGTGCGCAGTTCGACGCGCGGGAAAAGCGCTATCTCGAGATCGTCGGGAAGTACAAGCCGGAAGAGGTGGCGAGGTTCCCGAAGATGCTTGCGGAACTCACGATGTCGTTCGAGGTGCGGATCGCTGCGATGACCGCGGGGCGCGAACTCGGCGTTCGGGGAGGTGGGCTCACCGATGTACTTGGCGAAACCTACATGATGCTCGACCTCGGTAACGCGCGAAGTGGCCAGTTCTTCACGCCTTATCACGTCTCGCACCTCATGGCCGGGATCCTCATGGCAGGCAGGATTGATGCAGCACGCTCGCGGGAATTCGAGCGCGTTCATGAACCGGCGTGCGGTGCGGGTGGCATAGTCATCGCAACGGCCGAGGCTTTTCACGATGCCGGCATGAACTATCAGGAGACGATGCACGCAACCTGCATCGACATTGACCCCTGCTGTGTTCACATGGCCTATCTGCAGTTGTCGTTGCTCAACATCCCCGCGATCGTGGTGCACGGTAACGCACTATCAATGGAGGTTTGGGGGCATTGGTTCACGCCCGCGCACGTGCTCGGGGGATGGAGTCACCGGCTGCGTGCGCGCAAGGCGCTCGATGCGATGCGCGAACTGATGGGCACTCCTGAGGGCACACCTGAAGGCCAGACTGCCGTGTTGCCCCCAGTCGATGCCACACCGCCGGCGAACGATCTCAACGAGGTCGAATCGGACGGGGTCGCGGTGCTTGAACAACTGCGGGCCGACGCACCTGACGTCGCGGACATGTTCGAGGAGGCGATCGCAACGCTCCCTGCGTCGCGGTCCATCTTCGACGTCGTTGACCAGCTAGCGCTGTTTTGAATGAAGGGCCCGGATTTCTTCTCCGGGCCCTTTCCTTTTTAAAAGCCATCGCGTATTGGCGATCTTTCCGGCAGCGCGCCGCGCGCTGCCGGGCTATTGTCTTCGTATTCACCGCGCTTTCTGCGCATCGACACCGGCCCTCGCGGCCATTTTTCTTTTCACCCTTCGGGAATCCTGTTCCCGTAGGGGCGGGTTCCCTCTCAGGAGACCCGCAATGCAACAACTCAATACTCTTCGCCTCGGCGACATCCAGCCCGGCCGCAACCCGCGCAAGTACTTCGATCCCGCGAAAATGGCGGAGATGATCGAGTCCGTACGCACGCAGGGCATTATTCAACCGGTTCTCGTGCGTCCGCTCGATGGTGGTCGCTATGAACTCGTGTGCGGTGAACGCCGACTTCGTGCTGCGAGAGCGGCTCACGGGGAGGACTACACGGTTCCTGTCCATGTTCGCGAAATGGACGAATTCGAAGCGCGGGCGGTTGCGCTGATCGAAAACATCCAGCGCGACGACATGGCCGCTTCCGAGGAGGCGGTGAGCGCCGCGGAGATTGTTGGCCTATGTCAGGGCGATCGTGACGAAGCGGCGCGCCAGCTTGGCTGGACCCGCGCCGTGCTCGATTCCCGGCTCGCGCTCATGAATTGCAGCGCATCCGTTCTGGAAGCGCTCAATACTCGCAGCATCAAGCTCGGCCATGCCGAACTTTTCGCTGCGTTCACAAAGGACCAGCAGGACAAGCTCCTGCCCGTTGTTGTGAACGAAGGCCATAGCGTCGCCGACCTGAAGAAAGTGCTGGAGCGGGCAGCCTGCTCACTCTCAGCGGCAATCTTCGACAAGGTGGACTGCGCCGGATGCCAGCACAACTCGGCCGCCCAGGCGGAGATGTTTGGCGAGTCGATTGGCACCGGCAGTTGCACGACCCGCGCCTGCTACAACGAGAAAACGGAAAAGCAGCTTGAAGCAACGGCCACAGGCCTGCGCGACGAGTATCAGACCGTTCGCATCGTGCGCCCCGGCGACAACCACACGCGCATACAGCTCGTGGCGGATGGTCCGAAGGGCGTTGGCACTGAACAGGCGAAGGCGTGCTACGCATGCCAGAACTTCGGCGCGGCGGTGAGCGGTCTGCCCGATTCACTGGGCAACGTCTACAAGGGCCAGTGCTTCGATACGGTCTGCAACATGAAGAAGGTTGCGGCGCGTATCAAGAGCGAAAAGGCAACGGAACCGACGACGGCGAAGGCCGCGACGGCAACCGGAGCCTCGAAGGCCGCTGCCCCTGCAAAGGGTGACAAGCCCACCGCAGCAGCGCCTGAAGCGACTGTGGTTTCCGAATCCGAAAGGGTGAAGGCATACCGGGTCGCGCTTTGGCGCAAGGCACTGCGTCGCGACATCGGCACGAATCTCGAACTGGTTCGCCAGTACCTGATTTCGATCGTTGCGACGGGGCAGGCTCGCAGCATCAGCGAGACGGCATTCCGTGCTTTCTGGGAGCGACTGCTCGACGACAAGCCGCCTGTTTCCAGTTTCGGCAAGGCGGCGGATGCCGCGAAAGCCGCATCGTCTCTCGCGCAGGAGAACCTCATCGTCGCGATGCTGGCTTCTGCGATCGAGGGTGTGGACGTGCCGTACCTCACCGAGATGTGCAGGCACCACAAGCTGGATCTCACGAAGTACTGGAAGCTCGACAAGGCGTTCCTCGATCTCATCACGAAATCCGAGATGAAGGTCGTGGCCGACGAACTCGGCATCCGTACTGCGATGGGTGATGACTTCAAGAAGGTTTTCGCGAAATCGAAGCCCGAGGTGATCGAAGCGCTTCTGGGCGTCAAGGATTTTGACTACGACGGCAAGGTGCTGAAGGTCCTGAAGTTCTGACCGCCGCCCCGGCTCATTCCCCCTTTCACGCCGCGTTAATCGCGGCGTTCTTTCTTATTTAGAGGTTCTTTATGTTCCAGCAACTCGAAGCGATCGTGCGCGAGACCAGCAAGGTCACGCTCACGTTGAAGATGGCAGGCGACCAGATGGCAGTCGTGGTGATGCCGGGCGGCGACTCGAAAGAGGCGGCGCTGCGTCAACCCCTGGTGCTCACGGCGCTCCCGGCTGAGCTCGACGACGGCTTTGTCGCTGCCCTGCAATCGTTCCATGGCGTGCACCGTTCCCTCGCGGAACAGGTGAGCGCTACGAACGAGATCCTGCAGGCGGCTGAGAAGTCGCAGGCGGGCAAGGCACAGAAGGCGTTGTCGAAGGGATCGAAGGCAGCGCTGCCCGCGCCCGCATCGGTGACCGACGGCGACGACGAGGAATCGTCCGACGACGACAGCGACTCGGCCGCCAAAACGGCAGCGGTCGCTGCAACATCGGAGGCGTCGGCACCTGCTGACGGCAAGACCGATCTCTTCGGACTTCTGTGAGGACTCGCACCATGGCAATCACCGTAGCCACGCTCGTTCGCGAATTTCTCTACAACGGCATGCAGTTCGTGGATCCGGGTCCGGCGTTCTCGCCCGACCAGGTTCGTGATCTCTACGCGGCGCAGTACCCGGAACTCACGACCGCTACGGTCGATGGGCCGGAAGTCGCAGGCGAGGTCGCCCGCTACAAATTTGTCCGTGCAGCGGGTGCCAAAGGCTCCCATGCGTAAGGACACCTTGCTCAAGGCCCTGTCCGACCCGGACAGCGGCTTTTACCGACAGGAGCCGCCCGAAAGGGCGGTTTTTCTTTATGACGACGAGATGAACAAATGTTGCTCGATCCTTCATACGCTGATCGATCGCTCGTTGACAGCGCATGCGAAGCCTGGCAACCGCCACGCCTTGCCGCTCCCCGACATCGATCTTCCCCTTGTGTTCTGACGCTGCCTGATCTGGCGCCCGACGTGCCCTCTGGCATTACTCTCAAATGGCGTGCCGACGTCGCCGTCAACGACATCGTCCTGGAGCAGTTCCGGTACGGGCCGTTGCGTGCGACGGACGTGCACGCGCCGGCGAGCGCAGCGGACGCCTTCCAGCAGGCGTTCTTCGCCTGGATGAAAAGGCAGTTGCGACAACCGTTGCGATACCTCTCGGTCAAGGTCGAGCTATGCGACACCAACGCGGTTGAAGATCGCCTGGCCTACCAGCACAACGACGAATTTGAGCCGAAGGGGCCGCTTCATCTGGGTGTGAAACTGACGGATGAGTGGGTCCACGAAATCGGACCGCTTGCGGAGCCGCTCAGGGCCTGCCATCCGCTCCTGCTCCACACGCTTTTCTCGCTCGTCGACCGGGTCTCCGGAAAGACCGTCCTTGTTCGCACGCCTGGCTGGTTCCTCCAGGAATTCGCCTGCATGAACTGGGAGGGTGACGAGAGCGCTAAAGACGAGGAGGTCCGGCACGTCCTGACTGACTACCGCGGCCAGGATGAGGAGACGGTTCAACGCCATCTCCCATCGGTCGTTCGTCCGGAGATCTATCCCGATGAAATCCGGTCGCCGTCGAGGCCGGAAGGGCGCCGCAGCAGGCGGCTCGAACTCTCCGAGCGCGAGTTGCTTGAACTGCAGGCCGGGTCTTCCGGCCTGCCTGCCAGAGTGTGCGCAGAGCTTGTCGCGATGCATCGACTGCTCAGGCGGGCAGGCAAGCGAGCGCTGCTGAACACGGGCTACGACTCGCGTCCGATCTACTCGGGCTGCACCTTGATGCTCGCGACCAATGAGCGATCCATCGAGATTCTCGATGACTACATGAATGGTGAGTACCAGGCCGGAGAAGCGACCGAGTACAGCTGCTTCATTGAATTTTCCAGCACAAAACAGGGTATCCGCGAGCAGTACGCGCAGTGGAGCCTTGCCTTCCAGATGCTTCACCACCTTGACCGCCTGCTGGCGCTGGTGGTGAGCCCTTGACCAGGAGTTTTCCCATGAGTGATGTATCCATTGGCCGCACTGGCCACGACGTTTCCCTGTCGTCTGCATTGCTGCTCTATGCCGGCGAGAACGGCGCGCACTACGCGACCGTCCACCGGATAGCCGCCGATCGCGTGTCGGGTCGTCCCATCATCGGGGCGGGCCGCCCTCTCGATCGCCGCGCGCTCGTCGCTACGCTCGTGCAACTTGAGAAGAGCGCAGCGCCGAAGTGCGAATTTCTTCCCGCCAACCTGCTTGGCGTGTCCTCGGCCGCGGTGACGTGGTGGTGTCCGCCGGCGCCGCGCCGGGTCTTCTTCAACTGCAAGGAGCTGGGAAAGCGCAGTCGCGTTGTCTCGCATCCGGGGCTGGTGTTTCAGGCCTCGCTGACGGGCTTCCGCGTGTTCGCGCTGAAGGACAGCGGACGCCCGACGCCGGACACGCCGCTGTTCGAGCCGCCGTACTTCAACACGTGGGACCTCGGTGAGATTTGTATTGGCTCGGCACAGGTTCCCCGACGCATCGAGGTTGATGCGATCGGTGGCTGGGAGGAGGGCTTCTTCAACTCGGCCTTTACCCATCCGAATCACGGTGGCAAGCGCGTGACCTACGAGGACGGCTTCTACGCGTTCTGGCGGGACATGCTCGACGGCAAGTTCGAGGTATTTCCGCTCGACGTGCTGGTGCCGATGAAAGGAGCAACAGCCGGCAAGCTTGTCGCCGGGGTTGTCGGGGGTAAAGCATGAATCAGATCGATTTTGCTTTGCAGCTCTCGTTTCCCTCGGTGATGGTGCCCACGCGTGAGCCGGTGGTACCGATGGCCTGGCCTGGAGAGCGGTTGCTCATTGCGTCGAATGGCGTCTTCCTTGAGATCAATCGCCCGTGGATCCGGCTGGTTCGTCGGCTGGGTTCCTTCGAGTGGCGCACGGCTGTTCCTTATGGCGAGGCGGCCGAGCTGACCGAATTGCCGTGCGGTTCTGTGCCAGCCGAGCTCGTCGCAGAGTTTGCACGCATGGCGCGTGCGGCCCTGCCCAACGAGGTGGGCGCATGGATTGTGTGGGACGCAGCGACAGGCCTCTTTCGCCTGGTGCCGCTTCCATCGTTGTCACACAGTCCCGCACACCTGAGCTATGACCGACCACAACTGCGTGATCGCGAATGGCTGGTGATTGACTGCCATTCGCATGGTCGTGGCGATGCGTACTTCTCGGGAACGGACGATCGCGATGACCAGCACGACGTGAAGTTTGCGCTTGTGCTTGGGCATTGCCATCGCACCCCGTCAGTCGCACTGCGTCTTTGCGCGAAAGGGCGGTTCGAACCCGCGCAGACGATTCCGCAGAAGTGGATGACGGCGTTGGAAGGGGAGGTTGCATGAACGGACCGATCCTTCACAAGACGCCCCAGCACATGCTCACGGGGCCGTGGCGCGTTGTCGTGGTTGGCGCGGGTGGCACTGGCAGTGCGCTGCTTCCGTCGCTCGCACGGCTGCATCACGCAATGATCGAGCTTGGTCACCCGGGCGGTATGGAGTGCACCGTGTACGACGATGACACGGTCAGCGAGTTCAACGTCGGCAGGCAGGGCTTTTATCCAAACGACGTTGGCCAGTACAAGGCCACGTTGCTGGTGAATCGCCTGAACCTGCTGATGGGAACGAACTGGGTGGCTGAACCGCGCCGCATCGATTCGCGGATCAACCTGCACGCTGACATTGTCGTTGGATGCGTCGATTCACGGCGGGCCAGGCACGCAATCGCACTGGCCGCGAAACGGGGGAAGTGTCTCTATTACCTCGATTGCGGCAATGAGACGGACCGTGGCCAGGTCATCCTCGGCGAGTTCGGCAAGCCCCGGCACGACCGGTTGCCCCATGTGGGCGACCTGTTTCCGGAATTGCTGAATCCGAAGAATGACAAGGGCGACGACACCCCCTCATGCTCGATGGCGGACGCGCTGCGCAAGCAGTCGCTCGTCATCAATCAGGCGATCTCGGTGCAGGCGTTCAACCTGCTCTGGTCGCTGTTTCGAAATGCCGGTCTGTCGTTTTCGGGTGTGTTCGTGAATCTCGCAACGGGACGCACGAACCCGATTCCGATTGACCGCGCAGCGTGGGCGCGCTTCGGCTACGAAGCTCCGCCCGCGAAACAGCCCGCACGCCGTCGCAAGGCGGCGTGAGGGCTGACCTCCACGAGTCACGCAGCGCTATACGTCTTTGTGTGACTCATTTCCCATGGCGATGATGTCGGCCCTCAAGCCGAGGGCCGACCGTTGCCTAATCCTGCAAGGAGCTTTAAATGCCGAATTTTTTTCAACAACTGTTCAGGCGCGTTTCTGCCGTACGGCGACGCAACGGTTCGGGGCCACGCTGTTCGCTGTGGCGTTGTTCGCTGCGACCGGACTTCACCGGCTCTGGGGCTTCGCGCAGCCGCACCATGCGTGGCTGCGGGTGCTGGAGGTGCAGTGCCTTGGCCACTGGGCGCCCAGCAGCATTGAACATCTTGCGACGGCATTCGCCGGCTGCGTGCTGTTCGTGATGCTGTGGTCGAGTTTCGTGTCGCAGGCCACCCGTAACCGCGCCCTTTTGGGACTCGTGTTTGCGGTGCTCTACGGCATCACGTCCACGGTCATGTACGACGGCCGCGAGTATCTCGCGACCGGCGACATCAACCAGCTGGCGCAGATGGCCGCCGACGTGCTCGGTCTGCTCATGGCACTCGCGTGGGTGGCATGGCCGGAGTGCTCGAGCCGCCTGCAGTGTGTTCCGGGGCGTGGTTATCGTGCGTGACGCACACCAGTGCCGGAATCCCTGAAACCAGCGCAGTCCCGCGAAAGCGAGGCCTGCGCTTTTTTTTTCGTCCGGAGAGTCCTACGGTCGGCACCAGTTGCTGACAGCGGGGAAGAACAGGGCGAGCCCGGCACCACCGGCAAGCGAAGGACCGATCGTTACGCGAGAATGCCAGCGCTGGCCGATCAAGCCCGTCGCGGCTCCAATCGCGAACGCCCCGGAGACGACGGCGGCGCTCACGCCGGGCGTAGCGGTGCGCAGCAGCGGTGACGCGAATATAGTGTGCATATAAACAGGAGATAGATAGTGGGCAAACGATCCCCGATGCCTGAGATCGCCCGCTTTGTCGACGCGCTGCGTGACGCGTTCGGCGCGGACGAAATCGACGCGATCGTACGACAGGGGCGTGACGGCGAACCCGTTTTCTATGCGCGCGAAGCCGGCGTCGAATACGGCACGAGGCCTCCAGTAGGACATGGCTGGAACGCTGCGGCAGTAGGCGACCGGCACTTCTGCGAAGGTTGCGCTGGCAAGTGTCTGGAGTACGGTATCCGCTGCAGCGAACATCGTGCGCGCGCCGCGCGTGGTGCCGTCCGATAAAACATAGGCTGTTTAGGCGAGCATTCCGGTTCAGGATGGAGCGGACGGGCCGTAGACTGTCCGTATTCCCCGCGCTTTTAGCGCATCGACCTGACCACAGCGGCTTGCTGCTGTGCTGCTTTTTGTCTCACCGGTCGGACTTTCGTCCCGCCGCCAATTCTTACCCCCGTTGGGAGCCCACTCCCATTCGGGACACGGCTCCCTTTTTTATTCGAAGGAGCCGTACCATGCTGACCGTTTCCGCTGCCTCGCAACCGGCCGTTAAGGTCTCCGAACTCAACGGCTTTCGCGAAAAGCAACGCATCGTCGCGCAGGATGTTCAGGCCAGTCCCCCGCAGTTTCACGCCGGTACGATTGTTTCCGTCTGGAGCGATCGCACTGCAACCGTGCAGTGGGACTATGATCTGCCATTCGCTGTTGAACGTCGGCTGGTACGTAGTGGCCACGTTGAACTTCACAATCTGACGCGTCATTCGTAACGGTGCGGGCGTTTGCCCTGCCAACAATCCTTTACCCCTTTGGGAGCCCTCTCCCACTCGGGACACGGCTCCCCTTTTTCTTTCCAGGAGCCGTCCGTGTTCAATCGCGCAATCCGCAATATCCGTTCGAAAGCTCGTGAAGTCTCGCAAGGCGACCTCCCCGTGACGTCGCTCGCGCTCTTCACGTTCCTTCCCGCTGTCTCGCTGGCCGTCAGCATGCTGTCGCGCTAAGCCGATCCCATAACCCGTTCGGGCAACCTCAGCCCGAACGGGCTCCGGTTGCCCTCATCGTTCTGAGGCAACCACCATGATCCGCATTCTTCTCGCCATCGTTGTTCTCTCCGTGCTCTCCGGCTGCGCAAGTACCGACTTCGGCTCGCCCGATGTCTATCAGCGTTCGGACGTCCAGCGCGCCGGTACGCTCGAACAGGCCACCGTCGTCCGCGTTCGCCGTATCACCATCCAGGTCCCGGGCAACAACTCGGGCCTGACGGGCCTCGTATCTGCAGGCCTCGGCGCCTTTCTCGGTTCGAAGACGATCGGCAATGGTAACGGCCGCTACGTCGCGGCTGCGATGTCCGGTGCCGTGACGGGTTTCGTTGCACAGCACGTCAGCGACGCGCTCTCGCGCACCGCCGGTCTGGAGATTGTCGTGCGCAAGGCGGATGGCTCGCTTCGCGTCATCACGCAACCAGACGACCAGTTGTTCTCGCCGGGCGATCACGTGCTCCTCATGGACACGAGCTCTGGCGTTCGCGTCACGTACTGACGCTTTTCTCTCGCCGGCCATAGCCGGCTCTCTTACCTGCAAGGCGGGGTGACTCCTTTCGGAGCACCTCGCCGTTTTCTTTTGAGGCACTTATGAACCACACCAGCAAGGTTTTCCACGCGTCCCGCGGTAGCGCGAGTGCCGCGCGGGAGGCGGGCGTCAAGCATCATGCGCAGCGTTTCCTTCGCCGTGTTGCAGGCGACCTCCGCCTGCGCACTGGCGAACACGAGATCGTGACCGAGCCGGCCCAACGCGGCCACGGCTGCCGTGTCACGCTTCGCACCAACAGGCTCATGCTCGAGGTTGCAGATACGCCCGGGCGCGGCAGCCAGACTGTCTCGTTCCGCACCCGGCGGGGTCGAAAGGACCTGTCGGGAGGCGGCGACAACGCCGTGAGTCAGGAGCAGCTCGCGTCGCGCGAAGGCTACGAGGCATTCCTCGGCGCGTTGCGTCTTACAAACGGGCTTGATTCGGAACGTCGGTAGGAGGCGGGCATGGAGATCGTTACTGTGGTCGTCCAGTATGCGGGCGGCCTGGAAATCTCTGAAGGTGCCACGCTTGATCCCGCGACCGGGATCGTGCACGTCTCCGAACGCCTTCAGCAGCTGCTTCGCGAATGCGATACAACGGAGTCACCGCCGAGACTTACCGTGCTCGACGGCGGTGTCCGTCACCTGCTGATTCGCGATCGCGCTGAATTCAAACGGGGCGAAACAATCGCGCTTCCGATCCCTCGTTCGGCATTCCCGTTCAGCGGTTTCGGACACGCTTGGAGCAAGGACCAGCGCCAGCAGTTCGGACGGTTCATGCACACGCTGGCGGCAGCTTCGGTTGTCGGAGCGGTCGGCTTCTGGCATGCGACTACGAGTTGGACCGTAGCCGCCGTGCGGAATGAGGCGGGTCTGGCCTTCGCCGTTGTGATACTCTTTTTGGTAGGCATGGATTCCATGAACGGAGAATGAACATGGGTTTCGGAATTTTTGCTCTGGTGATCGCATTGGCCTTCAGCATTTACGGCGGCTACATGACGAACAAGGGCCGCGCGGCGGATCGTGAACGTCGCTCGCATTCGCACTGAACATTCACTGTAGCGCCAGCTTTCGCTGGCAATCCCAATCAAGGGCCGCACACATTGGTGCGGCCTTTTGCTTTTCTGGACATCTTTCCATGCAATCGACACTTGAACTCCTCGACGCGCCCGGCGCGCTGGACGCAGCACCGTTTGACACCACCGACAAAACCGTTGGGCAGGTCGTAGACCAGATCTGCCGGAAACTGCGAAGGACGGAACTCGAGCCGGAGTGGGTCGTCGCAGCGAATTTCATGGACGACGCGAACGAAGCGCGGTACGGCTCGAAAGGTGACTCGCCGTGGCCGCAGTCAGGCGGCCGACGAGACCGGCTTTGCCTGTCGATTTCGATCGGTAATTCCGAAGGATGGCTCGTCCAGATCGACCATGTTCGTTTCGTTGACGAAAGCGGCGGTCACTGGCTGAATCAGCCGCTCGTCCGCATCAAGGTGCTTGGCCGCTCGCAAGCGTGGGCGATAGCTGCCCTGGTATCGCGCCTGCTGGACATCGACTGACCTGACCTACCGTCGCCTTTTTTCTTTCCCTCGCGGGGCCTTCGCCCCGCTGGGTGATGGCCCCTTCTCAATGGAGGCTCATCCATGTACACCTTGACAACCCCTAATGTAGTTCTGACTTCGCCCACGCTCGCCGGCCTCTTTCCGCTGTTCAAGGACGATCGCGTGCGCGAGATAGACACGTGTTCTATCCGGCTTGCCGGCGCCGATGCAGGCGAGCGCATCACGCGCTACAACGGCGCGCTGGCGCTCCGTATGCCCGGTACCGCGCGCAGCATCGTGACGGAGATGCTTCACGAAATCCGGCGCGCTGGTTCATTCATGCGACCGGATGGCTCGCACCGCGAACCGAGGGAGGTCCTCGCAAGCGATTGGGATGCCCTGTTCGAGTTCGTTGAGCTTTGTCGCAATCCAAATCTGCTGCTTTCGTCGGATCAGATTGACGCCGCAACGGCCGAGGAGCGGGCAGCCGGCAAACACTTCGTACTTTCGGACATGTGCATCGAGACGATGGAGCGGCTGTTCGGCTTTGGCTATTGCGGCCCGCGTCTCCCCGGGACCCGGGAGGTACAAAGCCGCCACGCGTTGCACGTCGCGTACGCGCTGCTCGCCAACCTGCCGGTGCCGGATAGGGTGCTGGAAACCTACCGGTCCGATCCGGGTGCGTTCCAGTACGCAGAGTGGGGCGAGGTGCTCGTACACGTGCCCAGCCTGCGTGGGGCGATTCCGGGCGCGAAGCTGCGCACCATCGCCTCGGTCATGCGCCACAACGGCAAGCCCGTCAACGAGCAGAACGCGGACATCATCACGATGCTCGCGCGCCTGCTGCCCGACGATGCCCCGTATCCGCATGCAGAAGACGTCCTTCATGCCCACGGTCTCATCGACGATCTGTCCTTGCCCGAGACGTTCAGCAAGCCGGTTGACGTTGGCCAGCCTGTCTCGCCGTTGGCCAATCGCGTTCGCGAACTGGTTGCGGCAAGCATCTGCAGGCGGGCAGTCGAATACGCCGACAAGGAGCTGAAGGCGGGTCGCATCAGCCAGCGCGCGCACCGTCACCGCTGCAACATTGCCCGTCTGGATCAGGGACGTCACACCTTCGAGTATGGCAACCGGATGGCGCGCTCGCTCGCCGAACGCAACGTGGAGGCCTTGCTCAAGGTGCTGGACACTTCCGACGAACACAACCGGGCCAGCAAGACGGCGTTCGAGGAAGTGCTTGGCGTCAAGCTGCTACGTCTGCGCCCGGCAGCGCGTCGGCGCGCGGTGTTCCTGCTGTGCGGCTACAACGAGGTGCAGCAGACGCAGTGGGAGGCGCAGGCCGCACAGCGCAAGGCTGCGTCGGAAGCCGAACGCGATCTGCAGGACGCGCGCAAAGCTGCCACCCAAGCCCGCTACAGGGACGCGGAGGATGCGGTTATTACGGGTATGGAGCATGTCGATCGGGCAATCAGTGACGGCTACTCGAGCATCCGTAGCTATCGCATCGGTGCGAGCGTCAGGTATGTGCTCGCTCGCGGCGAGGAGCGCACGGCGCGCCGGCTCAGTGCGAAGGACGGCACGCTCGCCTACGCGCGTGCGGTCCTCGGCACTCTCGCATCCTAGGAGGTGGCCATGCGATTCGAGCGTGAGCCCCGGGCGGAAGGCTACAACTGGACCACCCGCAAGGAAGCACTTTTCCTGCGCCGGGAGGCGCGCGAGGCAGAGAAGATAGCGCGTGACTATCCACTGTTCGTCGGGCAGTTTCAGCCCAGACCGACACTGCCAATTGATGACGAGCGCAAACGTCGCGAACGGATGCTGCTGGAATGCGAGCAACGCTGGCGGGACCTGCAGGCGCGTTTCTGGCGGCAGGCCCGACGCGCGTATTTTGCGTGTGTGCCCGAGATGCGCGCAGCGATCCTCGCCGAATGGAGCCAGTGGCGTGGTCCCGCGAGGCCGCTGTATTTCACCTACATCGTCGAGAAGCACAACGGCGTGGGCGAAGCACGTACGCGTCGACTCCGCGAGGAGGACGCCGCCATGCTCGCCCGTATCCGGGCGCGTGAAACTTCGCAGGCTAGGTTGTTGCTGACATGAGACCTTGACCCGACCGGCGCATTTTTGCGCCGGTTTTTTTTCGTCCGTTCGCGGTGGCACGCGCACGAAAGCTACCCCGAATTGCCCAGCATTGCGAGACCAGAAGGCGTCTCGCGAGCCTAAACTGGCTTCTGTTACCCGCGTCCCTGACGCATCGAACCCGCCGGCGAAGCCGGCTATATAACCCGCCTGGAAGGGACCCCGTCCCGGTTCGGGCGCGGCGTCTCCCGGGCTTTCCCCCAAAGGAATCGCCCATGAACACACAACCTTCCGCAGTGACGCTCGCGCAGCTAGAAAGTGCGATCAATCACTGGCGCGAGCGTCGTCCGAGTGCCGATCAGGATCAACAGGTGCTTTGCGCGGAAGCCCGCGCGCTGGCAGACGTCTACGGCCTTCTCATCTTTAGCGGCGCTCCGAGCATCGAGTATTCGACGCTTAACGCCATGCAGCGCGAGGCCCTCGCGGCCGTGCTGCGCTAACCGCCTTTTCGCGCCAACGGCGCATCGACGGCCGCTAACGCGGCAATCCACTTCACCCTGTCGGGACAACGCTCCCGATAGGGACGTTGTTCGCACAGGGTTTTCTCTTTCAAGGAAAACTCATGCAAGTCAACGCTTCCCAGCTCAACGCACTGCTCACCGCCTACGTTCCGAAGCGCCTTCCGGTGCTGATCACGGGACGTCCGGGCATTGGCAAGAGCGATATCGTGGCCCAGGTCGCGGACACGGTCGACCACGATCTCATGATCAGTCATCCGGTCGTCGAAGACCCGACCGATTCGAAGGGCCTGCCGTTCGCGGCGGCCGATGGCCAGACCGCACGCTTCCTGCCGTTTGGCGATCTGGAGCGTGCGCTGCAGCCTCGCAAGCGTCCGCTGATCTGGTTCCTCGACGATCTCGGGCAGGCCTCGCCGGCGGTGCAGGCCGCGAAGATGCAGCTGCTGCTCGCCCGCCGCATCGGCGAGCACGAGCTGCCCGATAACGTCACTTTCCTTGCGGCCACCAATCGCCGTAACGACAACGCGGGCGTGAGCGGCATTCTCGACCCGTTGATCTCGCGCTTTGCCACGGTGGTGGAGCTCGAGGCGACGATCGAGGAGTGGACCGCGTGGGCCGTCGCGAACGACATTGCGCCGGAACTCATCGCGTTCCTGCGTTTCCGCCCGGATCTGCTGTCGGTCCAGAAGACGTCACGCGACATCGAAGCAACGCCGAGCCCCCGCAGCTGGGGCTTCGTCGCCAAAACGATGGGCGCGGTGCCGAAGGAACTGGAGCTGATCTCCCACGCCGGTTCGGTGGGCGAGGGCGCGGCGACCGAGCTTCTGGCATTTGTCCAGATCTACCGGCAGTTGCCGTCGCCGGCAGCGATTCTCGCGACGCCCGATGTTGCGGCGATTCCGGACGCACCGTCGGCGCTCTACGCGATCAGCGCGGCGCTGGCGATGTACGCGAACGAAAGCAATTTCGAGCGCGTCGTCACCTACACCGAGCGTTTGATCAGCGCAGGTCTGAGCGAATTCGCCGCGTTGCTGGTCACGGACGCGCTGCGCAAGACGCCGGATATCGCGAACACGCATGCGTTCATCAAGGCGCAAGGCGGTGCGATCGGCAAGCTGATTCACGGCTAAGCGGATGCGGAGAGAACCATGTTCTACAACGCCCGTCGCGCCCAGTTCTATCGTCTTGTTTCCGAGACGTATGTATTGACCGAGCCTCAACTCCTTCGCATCGTCCGTGCGAAGGACGTCTGGTCGGCCCGGTATCGTGCGGCCGCGCTGCGTCACCTGCATCGTCTAGCCCCGCTTGATGTCACCCAGGGGCGGCCGTTTGCGGAAGCGCGGCGGCTGGCGCGGCGCCACTACGACGTCTGACCACGCGCCCTGGCAGTCTGCACCGCCGGGGCGCGTGTCGCCTCATCCCTTTTCTTCGTTGTTCCGGGCCGCGTCCTCCACGTGCCCGCGCCGCTGTTCCCTTTCCTGATTCATTCCATTCCATATCCTTTCTGGAGCTTCTCCATGAACATCACCGATATTCAATCGCGCGTCATGCTTTGCTCGGTCACCATCTCGTCGTGGGTCGCACGACGCTTCGATGAGAAGGTCACCGAGGAGGTCGAGACCCGTCACGACACGAAAGGCATCGGGCGTTTCAACAAGCGCCTGTTGCCTGAAAATGCCCCCAGCTTCAAGGAGGTCGTGTCGCTTGGCGGACGGATCCGCCGCTACTTCTATGACCACACGCTGGAATACAACCAGCTTTCCGTGCGTCTGCTGCCGACCAACATCTACATGGAGTTTTCGGCGCAGATGCGAAAGATGAAGGACGAGTTCGATCTCGCCGTGCAGGTCTTCCTGACCGACTACCTAGACCTCAAGGAACAGGCACGTCTGGAAATGAATGGCCTGTTCAACGAGGCGGACTACCCGACGCTCGCGCAGCTTGGCGAGAAGTTTGGTGTGCGCATGGCGGTTCTGCCGTTCCCGGACGCCAGCCAGTTCGGCGTCGATCTGCCCGAAGATGTGCTTACGAGCTTGCGCTCTGAAATCGACCAGCACGTCCTGCGCTCGATTGAGGACGCCAACCAGGACATCGTTCGCCGTCTCTACGATGCCGTGTCCGCGATGGCCAACCGGCTGTATGCGGCGGGCGGTGTGCGCATCGATGTCGCTGACAATGTGCGCGAGTTGTGCGGACTGCTGCCGAAGCTGAATTTCAGCAACGACCCGCAGTTGAACCACATCCTCGAGCAGGCCAACCGCCACCTCGCCGTGCACAACGGCGTCGACCTGAAGGAATCCGAGGTGCTTCGCTCGCAGGTGGCCGCCAAGGCAACCGAGATCGAGGAACTGATGGAAGCCTTCATGGGCGGCAAGCCGCATATGGCGATGCCCGAGCCTGGCCAGGCACCGCAACTGCGCATTGCAGCGTGAGGTGAGCATGGATCCACGCATCTCAAGGCAGCGCTCGGCGCTCGTGATGGACCAGCCGTTTTTTGGCGCGCTGGCGCTGCGTCTGAAGGTACTCGAGGATCCGGCATGCAAGACGTTCTGGGTGGACGGGGAGACGCTGGGCTACAACCCGGCGTTTCTCGACACCCTGAACGATCTGGAATGCCGCGGCGTGCTCGCGCACGAGATCCTGCACGTCGCCAACGGCCACTGCTTCCGGCAGGGACCCCGCGACGCGGACCGGTGGAACGACGCGTGCGACTACGCGATCAATCCAATAGTGAAGCAGGCAGGTTTTGTCCTGCCCATTCGGCACCTCGACGACGCGCGCTTTCATGGCAAGTCGGCCGAGGAGATTTACGCGGTCCTCACGCAGGAGGCGAGGCAAAGGGAGAAGGAGAAGGCTGGCGGCAAACCCGGCGCGCAATCGCCGGGTGGCCAGCAGGCCCCCGCGAACGGCGCGAACACACCGTCAGCGGCTCCCGAACCCGGCGCTCCGTCCTCCTGCGGCGAGGTCCGCCCCTATCCGGGGCCGGACAAGCCCGTGAAGGAGGCAGAGTGGAAGGTTGCGACGCTTCAGGCCGCGAAAGCGGCGAAGATGCGTGGCAAGCTCCCCGGTGGCATGCAGTCGATGGTCCAAACGGCGGCGGAGCCTTCTGTGGACTGGCGTTCGATCCTGATGCGCTTCGCGCAGCAGGTGACCAACGACGACTACAGCTTCGCGATGCCCAACCGTCGCTACCTGCATCTTGGGTTCTATCTGCCGTCGCTTCATTCGCCGGCAGTCGGTGACGCGGTTTTCGTACGCGACAGCAGCGGGTCGGTCTTCGATGAGACGCAGGCGCAGTTCGCAGCCGAGATCATCCATGTGGCCGAAGTCGTGCGCCCCTCGCGCCTAATCGTGATGGACTGCGATACGCGCGTCACGCAGGTGCAGGTGTTCGAGCGGGGCGACCCGATCGAGCTTGCGCCGGTGAAGGGCGGGGGCGGCACTGCGTTCACCGATCCGTTCCGTCGACTGGAAGAGGAGGGCATCAATCCCGCGTTCCTCGTCTATCTGACGGACATGGATGGCCGCTTTCCTGAAGTGTCCCCATCGTTTCCGGTGTTGTGGGCGTCGACGACGCCCATTCGCCGGGCACGACAGGCGCCCTTCGGCGAAATGGTCGAGGTGATCATCTGATTGCCTGTTTTCCCTTAACCCCACCCGGCTCGCGAGCGCCGGGTTTTTTTCGTCCATACGCTGCTGCGCATACCGACGAGACCGGACACGACCGGCGAAAAGCTGTACAAAAACTTCACCATTCCGGGTTTAAGCGTTTAGGCGCCTAAACGGGAGTGGGGCAACACATTGCCCCTGGGACGGGCGCGCGGACGTTCGGAAAAGCTGCCGAATATCGCTACCCTTTTGCCCGGTCGGCGGGGCGGACGGGCCGGAACAATACCAGCATGTCCGATGCCGCCGAAAACCCCCTGCTCAAGTTCAACCGCCTCGAAGAGAGCGCGGTAAAGATGTTCTTCGCGTCGCTCGCGCCGTTGCGCGAGTTTCTCGACGCGCCCGACATCGCCGAAGTGATGGTCAACAACCCGAAGGACGTCTGGATCGAGCGTCGCGGGGTGCTCACACGTGTGCCGCTCCAACTGAACCCTTCAACGCTGTCTGGAGCAATTCACTCTCTAGCCTCTTCCGTTGAGAAGTCGGCGAAGGCGGGTACGGCCCAGGGGATTCTGAACGCGGGCCACGGCAACCTGCGTATCGCTGCCGTCATGCGTCCTACCGCGATTGACGGCGACGCATTGAGCATCCGAAAGCACCGCGACAAGCACCTGTCGCTCGACGACTACGTGCAGGCCGGTGCGTTTTCTCGCGCCCGCGCGCGCGAGGACGTTGATTTCGAGTTCTTTCGACCTGGCATCGAGAACGACGAGTTGCGTCAGGCGCTGCGCGAGATCGTGCGCGCGAAGAAGAACATCCTCGTGGCCGGCGGCACGTCATCGGGCAAAACGACCCTGCTCAATGCCATGGGCGCCGAGATCCCCGATGAAGATCGCGTGATCACGATCGAGGACACCATGGAGTTGAACCTGCCGGTGCCGAACAAGCTGCGGCTTCTCTCAAACACCGACACCGGGGTTTCGACCCAGATGCTCGTTGCGCTGTGCCTGCGCTTTCGTCCCGACCGGATCCTCGTGGGCGAGGTGCGCGCCGGCGAGGCCTACGACTTCATCCAGGCACTGAACACTGGCCACGACGGCGGACTGGGCTCGATTCACTCGAGCACGGCGCGAGGCGGGTTGCGCCGGCTTGAGAGTCTCGCCATGCTCGGCGTGCCCTCCGGCACGCGCTGGGACATCTCCGACCTGCGACAGAACATCGCCAGCTGCTTCAACTATGTCGTTCACCTGAAGCGCACCGGCGAAATGCGCCATCTCTCCGAAATCCTCGAAGTCCGGGGCTATGACAACGGGGACTACATCCTCAAACGCGTTTTCTAAACCACTGGAGTGGACCAACGATGAAGCAGTACCTCGCCTCTTTCATTCAGAACGCCACGCGCCGGGCGCGCACGGCGTGCTCGCGCCTGTTCAGCCGCCGGGAACTGCGCACCACGCTGATTGCGGCCGCGCTCAGCGCGATCGCTCCTGTCGCGTCGGCTACCTCGACCGACCTGAGCGATCTCGGTCCGGCAACGGACGCAATCTGTCTGATCTCGAACTACATCAGCGGCCCCTGGCTCTTCTGTATCGGTCTGGTCGTGATGATCATCGCATTCATCGCAATTGCGAACTCGGAAAGCACGCTCGGCAAGGTGCTCGGCAGCGTGTTCGTCGGCGTCGGTCTCGCAGCCTGTGCGATTCCAGTGCTCAAGGACCACTTCAAGATCAGCTATGTCTGCACGTAACCGGGTCAAGGTCAGCCGGGGGCTGTCCCTGCCTCGCCAGATTGGCGGGGCGGACCGGCTGCTCGCGCAGGCAAATGCCTTCATCACGCTGCTGCTTTGCTACGCGTGCGGGTTTGACCTCGTGAGCTCGATCGGCTTCATTTGCCTCGGCATGGGGATGCACTTCTTCCTGCGCTGGATGAGTTCGCGCGACCCCTGGTGGCGTCTGGTCATGCTCGTCTACAACCGCTACCCGGACGTCCATGAGCCGACACCGGGCGGAAAGTGGTCCGCCCGATTTCGACGGCCCTACGGTTTCGATCAGGATCTGTCATGCTGAAGACAGGAAAACGGCGTGCGCTGGCGCGCCGGCCCATACAGGAAATCGCCCCCTGGGCCACCATGGTTACGCCGGACCTCGTCCTCGACAAGGACGGGTCCCTGCTGACCTCGTTCACGTTCGATGGCGTTGACGCTGATACCCCGAACACCAGCGATATCACAGCGGCGCGTAACAACCTCGATAACGCGTGCAAGAACTTCGATCATCGTGTCACCGCGTGGTGGCGACTCTCGCACCGCAGGGTGAAGGGCGCAATCGACGGCGAATTCGCTTCGCCGCTGGACACGCGGCTCGACGAGATCAACCGGCTGAACATCGGAAGCGGGAGGTTCTTTCGGAACTCCCACTCGTTGTCGCTGGCCTTCACGCCGGAGACCGGCTTCAACAAGTTCTTCGAGAAGGTCGGCTACCACCTGAAGGTCGGTGGCAAGTCCATGCCGCTCGCTGTTTTCGAGGCAATCCGGGATCAGGTACTCACGCGTAATGCGTTCGCCTTCGACATTGATCAGCTGACCGCCGACATTCGCCGGTTCGAGGGTCTGCTCGATGCGTTCCGTGGCGGCATGGGACGGCTGAAGATGAAGCGTCTGGAGCTGCAGAACGCACTTGCGCACCTGCACCAGACTGCCAATCCCTCCGTGCCGCCGCGGCGCGTGCGCTATCCGGTCACGATGCTCGACACACATCTGACCGAATCGTTTGTCACGTATGGCGCCGAGCATCTCCTGTTCGAATCGGCGCATGGAAAGCGATTTGCCAAGATTATCGCGGTCAAGGAATGGCTTGGATTCCAGGAAGCCGCGCTCGACGTGCTCTGCGACGTGGATGCGGAACTCGACATCTGCGTGATGTATCGCTTCCTGAGCACGAGCCGCGCGGAAGCTTTCATCAAGTCCGTGCGCAAGTTCTTCAAGGCGGCTGCGATCAACCCGTGGGCGATCCTGAAGCAGTTCTTCGCGAAGGAAGAGCAAAAGAACGACAAGGGGCGCGAGACCCTGGCCGACGAGGCCGAAGACGCGCTCACGAAGCTCACCGCCGAGGGTGCGCAGTACGGGTTCGCGAACATTTCGGTGGTTGTTTACGGCGACACGATCGAGGAATGCGACCAGGCGACATCCGATGTGGTCGGGCGACTGAGCAATGCGGGCTTCGGTCTCGTGATGGAAAAGGACAACCTGGGCGCGGCCTGGGCGTCGACGCTGCCGGGACGCTGGGACCAGCAAAAGCGGCTGCAGTTCGTAGAAACCGCTGCTGTCTCGGATGTGGCGCCCGTGCGCGGGGTATCGGAAGGCCCTGAGGTCAACGAATGGCTGACGCAACAGTTTGGTCGCAAGACCGGCGCGACGACGGTCTTGCCCACGCGCCACCGGACCCTCCAGCGCGTCGTTCTTCATCACCCGGGCGGCCGCTCCCATTTGCTGGTCGTGGGTCCGAACGGCGCGGGCAAGACGATGTTGCTGAACTTCCTGCTTTCCCAGATGGCGCGGCACGACGCGCGGCGCATCCGCTTCGACAAGGAACGCTCGACCCGGATTCCGACGGTTCTCTCGGGAGGACGGTTCATCGACGTGACAGGACGCTACGAAGCGGCGACGCCGATCAACCCCCTGTCGCTGCTCTCGGACGAACGTCATTACGCGTATGTCGCGACGTGGGTCCAGATGGCGATCGAAGATGATGCGTTCAAATGCACGCCGACGCAGGAGCGCGAGATCTTCGAGCGTGTCGCGATGCTCGCAACGGGCTACGGCCACGAGTACTGGACCCTGTCGTTCCTCACCACGCTGCTGTCGGCCGAGTTGCGTGAGCGTCTGCGCATCTGGACGAAGGGCGAAAAGAACGGGAATTTCTTCGACCATGTCGAAGACGCATTTTCGCTTTCGGACAACCTCTCAATCGAGTGCGGAGACCTGTTCCAGAACAACCCGGAAGCGGCACTCCTCTTTACCGATTACGCCTTTTACCAGATCTCGCAGTGGCTGGACGGCAAGCGCTTCACGGTGATCGAGGTCGAAGAATGCGGCTTCTTCTTCCTGTACCCACGCTTCTATGCACGACTCGAACTGTGGGCTGTGACGATCCGGCGCCTGAACGGCACGCTCGCGCTCGCCACGCAGTCGCTCAAGCAGCTCGAGCGGGTCGCGAACTTCGAGGTGCTCAAGGAACAGTTGCAGAACATCTTCTATCTGGCCAACCCCGACGCGCGGAGCAACA
This sequence comes from Paraburkholderia tagetis, assembly GCF_022213065.1. Taxonomy (GTDB): domain Bacteria; phylum Pseudomonadota; class Gammaproteobacteria; order Burkholderiales; family Burkholderiaceae; genus Paraburkholderia; species Paraburkholderia tagetis. The sequence continues at coordinate 37,138 of NZ_JAKLJA010000033.1, read as the reverse complement.
TGAAGCTGTACGGCGATGTGTTCGGGCTGAGCGAAGGGCAGATCGACATGATCGTCAATGCGATCCCGAATCGCGACTACCTGTGGGTGACGCCCACGCAGACCCGCATGCTGCAGGCGAGCTTTGACAAGGAAACGCTCGCCGCCTTGCGCGCAGACGGCCGCGCGCAGACTGTGCTCGACCGGCACTTCACGTCTGGCGACGCGAACTGGACGGACAACTACATGCGCGAAATGCTTCTTTCTGATTGAGGAACCGAAAGTGAAAAACACCCTGTTTCGTGCCGTGGCCACTACGGCAATGCTCCTGTGCATCTCCTCGGGAGCACACGCCCAGCTCGTCGTCTTCGACCCGACCAACTTCGCCCAGAACTTCATCACCGCTGCGAAAGCGGTGAAGGGCGAGATCTATCAGGACACCAACATCGCGTACCAGTACCAGATGATGGCGAACCAGTTGCTGCAGGCCACGAACCTGAACCCGACGGCAATGAAGGCGCAGTACGACCAGATCACCGGCGATATCTCGAAGGTAGGCAGCCTCACGTCCACGCTGACCCAGTTATACGGAAGTCTGCAGCAGGGTTCGTCCTACATCACCCACGTGCAGAACCTTATTTCGACGTCCGGCAAGTCGCCGACCCAGTGGCTCACGGATATGAGCGAGTTGTACAGGCAGGGGGACGCGATGGCGACCAATCTGTTCCAGATGGGCAACAACGTGATGCAGCACACGCAGACCCTCGCGCAGCGCCGGTCGGACCTGCAGTCGCAGCTGTCGCTCACGCCGACCCAGCAAGCGACGGCCGAACTCACGACGCACTACCTGGACCTCGTCAGCAGCCAGAACTCAGACATGCTTCAGATGATGGCCGCCAAAACACAGAACGACGCCCAGCAGCAGGCGTCGACGAACGCCGCAGCCAAGGACCGGCTGTCGGCCGCGCAGTCGTACACAGCACAGCAGACCGCCGAGCGCGCAGCGTTCGACGCACTCCCCAACGGGAATTGAGGGGCAAAATGCGCTTCCGTCAGTTCCTGCCCGTGCTCGCCCTCGTGAGCCTCGGGCTTCTCGCAGCACCCGCATGGGCCGATGACTCACCCGCATTCGGGCAACAGATCACCGAATCAACCGGCACCACGGTCACTCAATCGTCGTCGGGCAACGAGACGTTCGGCTCGACGATGAACAAGGGCGAGATCGCAGCCGGCGCAACCAGGGCGGCAGCAAAGGCGGCGTCGCTCTTTGCTGCGGCGATCCCGGCAGCGGTCACTGTTAGTCAGAGTATCAAGAGCGAAGCCGACAAGTTCGCCGCAGGTCTGGGCGCTATCACGCTGGTCCTGACGTTTATCCGGTACTCCGCCACCCGGGATCCCGTGTCCGCGTGGGTGACGGTGTTCGAGGAAATCGGGACGCTCGGCATCTTCGCGTCGATCTACGTGAGCTACCAGACCTTCGCGCCGGGCTTTTACGACTGGTTCCAGGCGCTCGCGAACATAATCCAGTCGGGCGCAGGGCAGGGCGTATCGTCGTCGATGGCAGCTGCAGGCGGCGCGGTCATGGAGGCCGTCGTCAAGGCGTACAACGGCACGTCGTGGACCAACTATGTCGCGCTCACGATCTCGTTGTTCCCGCTGCTCCTCGCCTACGTCGTTCTGGTGATTACCAGCATCGTTTTCGCCTTCATGAACAACCTCGGTCTGATCCAGGCAGCCGTCGGGATTGTGATGGGTCAGATCGCGGTAGCGCTTGGATTTTCGTCGTACACGCGTGGCTACTTCAAATCGTGGCTTGACTACATGGTCAGTGCCGGCATGTATTGTGTGGTCTCGGCGATCCTGCTCAAGCTCGTTGCCACGTCGCTGAACAGCGCGATCGATGAAGCAACCTCCATGGGCTTGTCGACGGCCGAAGGCGCGTCGTACGTCTTCGACCTTTCGCTCTTCGTATTCCTGCTTTCGTTCGAAATTCCCAAGATGGCCGGCATGTTTGGCGGCGGCGCCAATGCATCGGGTTCGATGATGAAGAAGGCAGCCAGCGTTGCGACGGGAGGCATCCTGTGAGCGGCACCGCCCTGCATCAGCCAATGGAGGCCCCGGCGCTGCTCGCCGCGCACGATCGCCGCGTCTCGCTCATCCGCCAGGCCGCCAACGAGGCACACGACGGTGACTACAGTCTGCGGTGGGGGGAGCTGCTCGCGCGCTGCGCAACGTGGTTCTCCAGCCTCCCGTATTCGCCTGAGCTCTATCGCGAACCCGGCGGGGCGTTCCGCTGCACGGTGGAAACCGCGTTCTACGCGATGCGGCTTGCTGGTGGACAGAAGTTTGGAACGAACCTGTCATCGGAAAGGCGACGCCACGTCGAACCGCAATACAACCATGCGGTCTTTCTGGCGGCGCTCTGCTCGGGGCTCGATGAACCCTACCGGCATTTCATCGTGCTTCGAAGCCGCGACCGCGCGCAATGGAATCCGGCTGGACACGGAGCACTCGGACCGTGGCTCAGCGGTGACACCTATGCGGTTCAGCGCAGGCAGGCACCACTGCCCATAGAGCGTATGCGCACGGCGCTCTTTGCGCAGAACCTCATTGGCCACGAACTGCTGGCTGGATATGAGGCGGAGGTGCTCGCCCAACTCTTTGGGGCGATCAATCCAACAGTCGTTGCGCCGCCTGGTGAATCGCTCGTGCATAAGGTCGTGCGCCAGGCTGTAGCAGTCGCCGTCGACTTTGACAAAAAGGCGCAGCACGCAGTCTTCGAGGCAGTTCAGTACCCTGTGCCGCCCGCAATCAACGTTGCAGCGGCCGTTCAGCCCGTCGTCATGCCGACGCCGGCGGCAACGCCAATCGAAGGAGCCACACCAGCGGCACCCGTTTCACCCGGTGGGCCCGATGCTCCGGTACCCGAGACACTCGCACAACCGGCGGCGACGGCATCCAGCGCAGGCGCGACGACAGGCGCTACAGTTGCGGCCGCTGGCGTCCCGGCATCCGCTGCGCCCTTAACTGTCGACGCAACGCCATCGACCGTGCCTCCTCTCGAGACTGGCGAGCCGTTGCGATCACCAGAGTCGCGCAAGAAGGACGATTCGCAGCTTGGCCTGCCGTTTGCAGGCGAGAAGCCGCCACAGGCGTCAGTCGATCCGGCCGCCATTCGTCCGGCTGGACGTCCCGCGCCCGCGGCTACGCCCGCAGGCTTCGACGAGGTTCTCGAAGGGCAGCCGAACATGATCAGGGAGTTTTTCCGTGCTCTACGGGAAGACGTTGCAGCAGACAAGGCAAAGGTCAACTGGACCGACAAGGGGCTCGCTGTGTCCAAGCGTCTCGTCGGAAGCTACGGCGTAGCAAGTGACACGCTCGTTGAATATCTTCGAAAACGAAAACTGCTCGTCGCAAATGTGCAGGCGGAAATCGTGCTCGCGCCGCGCGCGGGTGAATTGATCCTCGAACGAGGCGCCGAATGAACGCCACGACAAGCTACATCAATCATTTCCGGCCAATATACGAGTTCCGCGCGACGATCTTCTGGCTCGTCGCCTTCGTGGTCCTGCCGTTCACCGGTATGCCATACGGCTGGATCTTTGGGCTCGCCGCGCTCCTGCCGTTGCTGCTTCGTGGTCGGCAGGTATGGAAAGCGCTGCGGTTTCGCATGGCGATCTCGACCAAGTGGCTCACCACGCTTGACGTGCCGCGCCTGCTGCGAATCCAGAAGCGCATGCGCGAGGAAAGCGATTCGATGTACCTCGGCATGGGCTTCGAGTGGACGCAGAAGCACTGCCAGATCGCGCACGACATTCTGCGCATGCCGACTACCGACATTCCAGGGCTCCCGAAGTGGCTGGGCAAGACGCGGCGTGGTCGCCAGATCGAGGAAGCGATCGAGAAAATCTTCGCGCCTGCCGACAGCATCCGGGACCGCATGCCGCAGGGCGCGTCGTGGATTCACGGCATGGAGCCCGACAAGGGGTTCGTGCCATTCCACTACAAGGCGATGGGCGGCCATACGGCGGTAGGTGGCACGACAGGCTCCGGGAAGACTCGCACCTACGAGGTACTGTCCAGCCAGGTCATCCATCTGGGCGACGTGCTCATCGTCATTGACCCAAAGAACGACAAGGACTGGAAGGCTCGCGTGCAGCGCGAATGCGAACGCGCTGGACGCAAGTTCCTGTACTTCAGCCAGGCGAAGCCCCATGAGTCGATCCGCCTGAACCCGCTCGAAAACTGGTCGCAACCTTCCGAAATTCCAGGGCGCATTTCCCAACTGATGGAGGAGGGGCCGTTCCGCGATTTCGCGTTCCTCTTCATCGACCGCGCGGTGAAGGGCGAACTGTATGTCGGCGACAAACCGAATCTGCGTTCGATCCTGACATACGCACAGGCAGGCGTCGCCAAGCTTCTGGAGCGCAGCCTCGAACGCTTCTTCCGCGACGCGGGGCTCGTGAACTGGGAGGAGCTCGTCGCGACCACGAAAACGCAGATAGGCGGCAAGCCCGGTAGCGTGTCGCGCGTTGATGCGATGGTGTTGCTCTACAACGAACGGTACGCACACGAGGACCACGGGCACGAGGCAATCGACGGGCTTATCGCCACACACACGCACGATCGCGACCACTACACGCGGGTGATTGCATCGGTCATGCCGTTGCTTCAGATGCTGGCCACCGGTGAGACGGGCCTCATGCTCGCACCGAAGGTCGAGGACTTTGAGGACGAGCGCGAGATATGGGACATCGACCGCATCATCAAGCAGAAAGCGGTGCTCTACATGGGTTTCGACTCGCTCTCGAACAGCATCGTGCAAAAGGCCATCGCGTCGCTCGTGCTTGCCGACGTGGCGGCCGTGTGCGGCGCTATCTACAACTTCTACAAGACGAACCCTGATGTCGTTCTGGTCATCGATGAGGTTGCCGAAGCGATCAACGAACAGGTCATCCAGATCCTGAACAAGGGCCGCGGCGCGGGCTTCAAGGCGTTCGTCGCATTCCAGACGCGCTCGGACCTGGAGGCGAAACTCGGAAACGCCGCGAAGATGCTGCAGGTTTTGGGCAACCTCAATAACCAGGTAATCCTTAGACTGGAGGACAGCGACACGGCACAGTGGTTCTCGGACAAGGTCGGGGAGACAGCGATCCGCAATATCCAGATTTCCGGGTCTACGAGCCGTGGCAGTGAAGGCCACATCGGTGAATTTAACGGTGGCATCACACGTTCGCTGCAACTGGAAAAGGCACCGCTCATCCCAACTGCGCTCATCCAGCGGCTGCCCAACCTGCAGTACTTCATGCGCATCTCGGGTGGCGCTGTGTATCAGGGCCGTATTCCAATCCTGCAAGGCTAAATATAAAAAGGCATGACTTCCACCGTGTTCAAGAAAATCATTCGCGACTACAAGCTTTCGGCCCATCTCGTGCCGGTGTTCACGCTCGCACCCGAACTGGAACTCGCCTGTTCGCGTCTGGCAGACTTCATCGGCGAGCGGTTCGTCGGCGAGAGCGGACCGCTGATGCGCGAAATGCTCGAGGACGGACTGGCTGCGTACAAGCGCGTACGCAAGACTGGCGAACCGCACGTTGCATTCATGCAGGGTCTGTTTCGCCGCGCACATCTGCTGTACGCGCGTCGCTACGTGGCACGCCAGGGCGAACGTCTGCACGTATGGTCCCCGATGTTCGAACCCGTGACGGCATTCGAGGCACGCTTTCCCGATTGCACCATCGAGATGGTCGACGAGGCGTGCCCGGAACGCATCACGCACAAGACCGCCGCTTTCCAGCTTGCCGCGCGCTCGCTCACCGGAGAGGGTTTCCGGCTTTACTTCGAGGACTATGATGTCGCTCACAGCTACCCTGATAGCGCTGCTGTCGGGGCTTGACCCGGCAGACGCGCAGCGCGCGCTCACAACGGCGGCGGCGCAGGATGATCCCGCTGCCCCCGCGCCGCGTGAGTTCGCGCGCGGGCGAGGCGCCAGGGCGTACGGCCTGGCCCTTGTGATCGTTCGAAATCCGGCCCGGTTCTGGTTCGGTGTTGCTGGCCTGATCGCGTTTCCTGCCTACCTCATTTTCCGTGTTGGAGCGTGGCTCTATGGCTAGCAGCAGGTTCGTTCGGCATGTGAAGTGGTGGTTCTTTGTTGTGCCACTTCTCGCCAGCGTCCTTCTCCCAATCATTCCGGACGATGGCCTCTTCGCTATCAGCGACGCCGAATCGCAGTCGGCGGTTCAGGCCCTCGGCGATGAACGTGCGCAGACCTCGGTTGACACGACGAACGTGTTGTTTCGCCGTTTTTTCGTGAGCACCGGCGCGGTGGCGGCGACATTGAGCGGCGGCGGCGACGGATTTGACGCGGATGGCACGCGAGACTTTGCGCGGGGCTGGGCCCGGCACTTCTGGATGCAGACCTACCGAGCGCTCTACCGTGCGGTGGTGATGAAGGCGTGGCTCGCTGGGACGATCGTGCTGTGCATGGCAGCGTGGGTGGACGGCACGATGCGGCGCCGGATCCGCGCCGCAGCAGCGGGCTTCGCCAGCCCGCTCTCGTTTCACCTGGCAATGCATGGTGTCCTTGTCGTGCTGGGCTGTGCGTTTGTCGTTCTTGTTCTCCCAGTGTCGCTCATCGCGCAGTGGTGGACGATCCTCGCGATCTTCCTTCCTCTACTGCTCTGGATTGTCAGCTCGTCGGCCTGACACCGCCGCCGGTCCACTTCTCATTCCCGAAAAGCTCACATTTTTTGTGAGCTTTTTGCGTTTAAGCGTTTAGGCGCCTAAACGAGCGCCCGTCGTCGCCGGTCCTGCTACGGACGAATGGCCAAAAGCCCCACTATTTCCACGCGTTTTGCCTCCGAGCGCGGTGCGGTCCCCGCAACAATAGGTAAATGCCGCGCGCTGGTGCGCGTGCAACTCTCACAGGAATTCGAAACCATGAGCACCAACAACGAAGATGCTGTCGTGGTCGACGACGCGGCAATCGCTACCGCCCTCGCAACGCCGCTGGAGTCGGGTAGCGCGCTGCCCGATGCTGTAGCCGCGGCTAACGTGACGGACGGCGCAGACGACGAGGAGATTGAGAACGAGCTCCAGCAAATGGAGAACGACGCGACCACGCTTCAGCGTGAAGGCATGATTTCCGACTCGGAGGCCGCCGACAAGCGTGAGCAGGTCGAACGTACGCGTCGCCTCTTTCGTGACCTGCCGCCTGCCGAGCGCGCCGCGATCGTTCGCCGTCGCCGCGAGATCGGCCGTCAGCTGCTGGACAAGCAACTCTCGGGCGCCGCGATCGTGCCTGCGGCGGTGCGCCTGAACCATACGCGCCTGCGGCCCCTTTTTGAGCAATGGTGGCCGTACCTGAACCGGATGAGCCTGAACATCCAGCGCTTCGGCAATTCGACCTTTGGCGAGCGCGACAAGGAAACCGTGGACACCTGGTTCGAAAAGCAGGTGAAGGCGCTTGAGGCATATGTGGACGAGCAACTTCAGGTTGCTGATGGCTTCCGCGAGCGGACCGAGCGTGAAATGACACAGCGCGGCGACATCGTCTTCCGACCCGCGGTCACCAAGCCTTCGCTGGAGATCACGGTGGAGGCCTACTCGCGTTTCTCCATGCGCGTTCTTTCAGTCATCACGCGCTTTGACCGGGTGATGGACAACTTCGACTTTCTGGTCTGGAACGGCGTGCGCGACCAGTCCGATATTGATGAGGAAACCGCCCGCTTTCTTCGCAAGTTCCATCCGGTGGGCGTGCGCGGGTACATGACCCACCTGCGCCTGATGACCACGGTTCGCGGCCTCTGAGCGTTGAACCATGCTCGACGGTCTGAACCCCCGGCAGCTCGAAGTTGCGCAGGCGCAGCGGCATTGCCTCGCGGTGGCCTGTCCCGGCGCTGGCAAGACGAAAACGATCGCGTCCAAGGCGGCATCACTGCTCGCCGCGCCTGGCAGCAGGGTAGGCGCTGTGACCTTCAGCAAGGATGCGGCGATGGAGTTACGCGATCGCATCCTCGCGCTTGCTGGCGCGGGCGCCAAGTCGCGGCTGATAGCTGGCACGTTTCATTCGTTGGGATTTCGGCAGCTTGCCAGGCCCGGTGGCAAGCGCCGCGATATAGCATCGGACGGTGACCGGACCGGATTGCTGATGCGCGTGCTAGCCGAGACGGGATTGAATTGGAAGGTCGAGGAAGCGGTTCCCGTCATCGAGCAGCTCAAGACGGGTATCACACACGCGATCGAGGGCTCCCCCGAGGCGATTCTTTACGAAGCCTATGAGGACGCGCTCGCGCGAAACGGCAAGATCGACTTTCAGGACATGTTGCGCCTCGCCATCGCTGGCATGGAGTCGGGGGACATTGAGCCTTATGCGTTCACCGATCTGCTCGTTGACGAGTTCCAGGACACCGATCCACTGCAGTATCGATGGGTGGAGTTGCATGCCGCCGCAGGCGCGCGCGTAACCGTGGTCGGTGACGACGACCAGAGCATCTACGGATTTCGCGCGGCGATGGGCTTTCGGGGCATGGAGGGATTTGCCACGAAGTTCGACGCGCAGCGCATCGTACTCGGGAGCAACTACCGATGTCGCGCCGAGATCCTCGCGGCGGCCGACCGCCTCATCCGGCACAATACCGACCGTATTGCCAAGGTGCTGCACGCGGAAAAGGGCGCCGGCGGTACCGTCGTCGCACGACGATTTAACGATGAATATGAGGATGCGGCGGCCGCCGTCGAGGCGATGCAGCCGCTGCTCGTCGCCGGTCAGTCGTGCGCGATCCTGTCCCGCACCAATCGTGTGCTGGACGCAATCGAATCGGTGTGTCGCTCGTATGGCGTGAAGTACTACCGCGCATCGGGACGCTCCGTGCTCGACCAGCCAGAAGGGGCGCTCATGTGCAACCTGCTGCAGATCGCCCAACGCGTAAAGCTCAATGGACTGGACGCGGTGCTTGGCTACGCAGGTATGAGCACGCGCGACCTCACGGCATTGCACAACGCGATGGGCGCAACGCTCGCGCAAAAACAGAAGAAGGATCTGATCGCACTGGGCCTCAACGAGGATACTGCGACGGTCTACCGTGGCTTCATGAAGCGCCTCGCCGAATGGCAGACCCTGTGCGAGCGGCAGTTCTATTCGCTGGCGCTTGAAGGCGTGCGCGAGTGGATGATGTCGTATGTGCGCAAGGACGCGGCGGAGCGCGCGATCGTCGCGACGTACGAGGTTATTTCGCGCCTGAATGGCTCGTTCAGCGAGCGCATCGAGTTCCTGAAGCGTGCCAACAATGAGCCCGCTCCCGATGCGCTTGTGCTCACGACGATGCACAGTTCGAAGGGTCTGGAGTGGGACCACGTGTGGATCACGCGCTCGGAAGAAAACGTGGTCCCCGACCAGAAGAGCCCTGAGCCGGAGGAGCGACGACTCTTCTACGTCGCGATGACGCGCGCGCGCGAAACGCTCACGATCACCTCGATCCGCAAGAATCCGCCCACGCGCTTCATTCACGAATCCCGGATACCCGAGGTATGAGTCTGACTGCGCCCGAATGGCTTACAACCTGGTTCACTTCAAAATTCGACGTGGCCGTTCCCGAGGCGTTCGCGCACTATCTCGCGAAACATCCCAACGGACTCTGGTCGCAAGCTGGCTCACTCTGGAATCCGATGAGATCATCGATGCAACAGAAGAGCGTGGTCTGCACGCTAAAGGCGTCTGCATGATCGCCACGACCGCGTCTGAAGCAATCTTTCTGCTTCGCGCGCGCGACGGGCGCGCACTTGCCTGCCCGATTTTGCGGAGGCACCGGCACGACTGGGTTGATGAACCCGACCGTCGGTGCTGTTCCTTGAGGGTCAACGAGTGAGTTCTCGTAGCCCTTGTCATTGAAAAACTCCGACTCTTCTCAGCCTGCACTGGTTGCACGCGCCAGATGCTGTACGTTCGATGGCTCCGGGACAGTTGCCGGACTTTCGATCGTTAGTTCGCGCGCAACGCGTTTGAGCTGGCCCTCGAGGGAAGCGCGCTCCCCAAGCCTGATGGTTCCGCAGTAGAAGATATTTCCACGCACGCGCCCGTTGATCTCGAGCGAACCGCGTGCGCGCAGGTCGCCTTCGACCGTCCCGTCGATACGCACGTGCTCGCCCTCGATCTGCCCCTTCACAAGTCCGCCCGCCCCAACATGCAGCAGTCCTTCGTTGCTGATGAGGTTTCCGTCGACTATCCCGAAGAGACTCAGGCCGTGGTCGAGAATGAGGTTACCCTCGATCGTCGAACCGGGCGCTAGCAGCGTGACGTTGAGCGTGTGTTGTGATTTCATGGTTTCCGGTCATTCAGAAGAGTTGTACGTCGGCGTTTCGCTGCACGGGCGCTGTCGGGGGCTTCGCGGACTCGTTGTTCGTCGGTTGTTCCGTTCGGGCCGGCGAAATGTGGGGGTGTCTCAGGTGTCGCACGACAGGTCGCGGTACCGGTTGGTCCTCTTTCTGCTGTGACGGACCGGCAGCTGCAGTCGCGACGGGGGCGGCCGTCACGGCCGCCGGCACGTTTGCCTGCGGCTGCGGTGCCGGCGTGAGGTGTTGACGCAGCGGCGAAGTGAGCGCTTTCTGTTCGTCAGGCACCCGCCCGGGATTCGCGGAATTCGTCGTTGCAGCTTCGCGAGATTGCGGCGCCTGGCGCAGCACCGCGGCGGTATCCACGGCGGCGCTCCAGTTCGCGCGGCCACCTTCGGTGAGCAGATCCTGCGATGTCAGGGCGGGGGGCGACGCGCTCGGCGAGAAAGCGTCGGGCGAACTGCCCGCTCGCGTCGCGGGACTGTCCTGTGCATCGTGGGCCGCGTCTGCATGGGGACGATTACTGCGCATTAACGGCAACAGGCGTGCCGTTCCCATACCGAGAGCCCCGCAGATGGCCGCACCGCCAACAATCATCAGCGCGGCGCGGCCAATCCTCCAGTGCGCAGTCCACGCCCGCCGAAACGACGAGCCGCTCGCAGCGGGTTCGTGCTCGAGCAGGATTGGCGCGGGCAGGGCCTTGACCTGGCTTTCCAGGTCGATGACGAAGTTTTCGCGGGCATAGCGCGCATGCAGCGCCTGTACTTCGCGAAGGTCGATTTCCATTTGTTATCCTTACTAGAGTACGGTCGAGCGTAGCCATCCCGCCCGGAAGTCAAGCTGGAACGAAAGCGATATGGCAGGCTTTTAGCGTTCGAGGCGTGCGCCGTCGAAGTCGTACTCGTCGTTGTCCGGCACGCACAGCAGCGTGACGCGATTGAGCTTCTTCTCGGCGTTCGCGAGCGTGGCGGTGCAGCGCTCCTGGCTCAGCAGGTGCGAAGCGTGAGCCGACCACGCGCGGGCGAAAAGGCGCTCGTACTGTGTCAGGCACCGGACAAGCTGGCCTGCCAGCGGGCGTTTGACCTCAAGCTCAATCGTCTCGTAGCGTCGTGGAATCTGGCGTGCGCCGAGTTGCTCGGTCCATGCGATCGCCATCGTGAACCACTCGCTGGTCTCCCGGATTGCCTGGTCTAGCGCGCGCAGCTTGCCTTCGCGCGCAACCGAGATCTTCGAGGCACAGAAGTTGTAGTCCGAGCGTAGAAAGGTCCGGACGAAGATCGAGCTGTACTTCAGCGTCGTCACCTGGGCGGAATCCGGGATGATCTTCGCGTAACGCGTGTCGCTCGTCAGGCGCTCGATGGGCTTGAGCCCGGTGACTGAAGAAAAGGCAGTGAGGGCGGCGGGTGCTTCGGGCGCCCCGCGCTGTGCCGTGTCGCCGGGTGTTTCCTCCGGCTGCGGCGCAGTTTCTATAACGGCGGCCATGATGTTTTTTGGGTGTGGTCTCTCTCATCCGCCATTGTGTTCCAGATTCGTCTGATGATTTGCGGGAAAAGCTGCACGATATTGGCCATCATTCCGGGCGCACGGAGCCGGGATTTTGGCGATACTGACTCCATTGCTCGCGTCTCCTGACGCATCGACCTCGACTCCGTAGCCCGGAGTCCGTCTTCTGCCTCAAGTCGTGCCGGGTTGTACCCTTACGGCATGCTCCGACCAGCTGGCTGCTGGTGTGGAATATCTCTCGTGCTGAGCGGCTCGCCACCTGCTCCCCTCTCGTCAGTCGTGATACTCGTTGCCGGCCGCATTCATTTGCGCCGCGACATCGTTCGAGCCCGGATATTCGGGTGTCTCTCTCCAGTCCCGTCTGGGTAGAACGATCGAAGTGGACTGACCCGTGAACCTGCGGCGAAAACTCCTGTTTTCGGAAAAGGGCTGTTCGCGCGACGTGATCATGTCGCGCCGGGAACGACCTTACGTTCCCTGTTATGAGCCTTGCGGCTCCCTGTACGCCACGTCCCCAGAAGGGACGTGGCGTATGGGTCATCTTCATCCGAATCCAGAACGCGTTCCTCTTGCCAGGGGAGCGCGTTTTTTTTCGTCCGTTGCTCTTTCATTCCCTGTCCGGAGACGCGCCCATGCTTCTTCCCAATGGTCTTGACCAACGCATAGCCGACGCGATCAGCAGCACGATCGAAAGCGAACGCGCCAGTATCGACACCACAACGCTCGCCTGGCGCGCGCGCTGTGAGGTTGCCCAGATCGCGATGCTCGCCGACAACGAGCGCCGCGTTTTCCTGTCCCATATCGCCACACGCCGCGGAGAGGCGGCGGCATCAAACCTGGAGCAGTCGGCCAGCGAGATGCGCACCTCGGCGATCTTCTTTCTTGCAAGGAAACCCTCATGAACGCTGTTCTTCCGTTAGGCGCTGTGCCTGTGCGCAGCATCGTCGAGGAGCGTGCACCTCGTGCTCCCGTCATCGGCCGGATCCGTCCCGGCATCAAGGTCCTGACGTCAGCCGCGAGGCAAAACGAGCAGGCCGTCAGGCTTTACGAGCAGCTTGCTGGTGCTGGCGAGTCGTTCGAGAAGATCGGCGACGAGATCGAGCGGCGCTGCAAGATCAGAAACGCGCTCGCGCCGCGCAATGTCTCGTACTTCACCTGCCGTCGCTCGGATTTCACCAACCCTGACGTCGCTGACGAAATCCTGCGTCTCTACGGCGAGGATCGCGGTGACGGTCTGAAGCTCTATCGTTTCCCCCTTGTCTTCGCTTTCAACGACTGGATGGCCAACATCCCGAACGAGATGGCGACGTGGGGCACGACCGGACGCAAGTTCTTCTCCGAGTACGGTGTCGACGGCACGCGCTTCTGCAAGCAGTACGCGACGCCCGAACGTGATGCACGCGCCCAGCGTGCGCAACGTAACTTCGGCCCACGCACAACCATCCTGCGCGAGGACAACGCCATTCCCGATGGCGTGTGCAACCCGCAGGGGTGCCCGCAGTACCAGCAACGGCAGTGCAACCTCTCCGCGCGCTTTATCTTTGCGGTCCCCGAGATCAAGGGACTCGGCCTCATGGAACTGCCGACGAACTCGATCTATGTGCTGCAGAAGGCGTATTCAGCGATGCAGACCGTGGCGCTCGCGCGTGGAAAGCTGACGGGCACGCGCTTCTGGATTTCGAAGCGGGAATTCGAGATCACACGGATCAACGAGCAGGGCGAACCGGTGCGTCAGATGCAGATGCTCACCGTGCTCGACGCGGACATCGACATCAGTGCGTTGCTCGATGGTGCGGAGGATCACCCGCCTGCGCTTGCGGCCGCGTCGGAAGCTGCGGCGCTGCTCGAAGGTGCAACGAACGTGTATCCGCTCATGCCTGCCGCGGAACCCGTTGGCGTCCTGCGTGATGTTCCGCTCGAAGGCACGACCGTCGTACGCGAGGCTGTTGAAGGGGCTGATCAGCAACGACGCGAGTTCCGGGAACCGGAAACGCTTGAAGAAAAGCGGGAGCGCATGTCAGACCTGCTCACCCGTCTTGGACTCAGCGTAGAGGACCGACAGCGCGACTTCCGGGTCTTCGCTCACGCGACGTACAGGCGCGGCTGGGCGCAACGTCCTGTCGACGTCGACGGTATGAACGCTCGCCTCGAAGCGGCACTCGAGAATCGCGAAGCGCTTGATCGCGAGATCGAGACTGCGGTCCGTGCAGCGATGCTTGACTGAGCACGGCCAGCCCCTTCCGGGGCTGGCTTGCTGGGCAAGACGCTGATGCGCGTTCGCGACGCGTTCGCCTGACTCTTTTTTCTCGCCGCGATGCGGCGTTTATCCCATCGAGGCTGCCTTCAGGCGGCCATTTTTCGTTTACGGAGGTGCGTCGTGAAGATCGCCCATTTTTCTGACCTGCATTACTCGCCCGAGCGGCTCGACGAAGCAGACCGCTGCTTCATATTTGCCACGCACGACGCGATCATGCGTGGCGCACGTGTCGCAGTTGTCTCCGGCGACTCGACTGATCATCGCCTCGACGCGCATTCACCGGCACTCTCGGCCCTCGCGCGTCGGATTCACCGTCTCGCGTCCGCGATGCCTGTGATCATGCTGCAGGGCACGTTCTCGCATGAACCGCCCGGCACGCTGGATATCTTCGCGCTCATGGGCTCGAGCAACGAGGTGTTCATCGCAAGCCGCATCCAGCAGGTGGCTTTCGCGAATGGGCGCTTCCATGCATCTGCGGGGCCGTTGTTCAACGAACGTGAGCTTGCGCAGGTACTGGCGATGCGGCCCGAGGCCGCTTTCACCTGTCTGCCGACCGTCAACAAGGGGCAGTTCGCAGCGAGTGTTGGCGCACTCGCCGCGGCGACGGATCTCGGTGACGTGCTCTCGACGTATCTGGCAGCGTCGGGGCAGGTGAATGCGCGTCTGCGCGAAGCAGGCATCGCGACTGTGGGCATTTCGCACGGCACGGTGGTTGGCTGTGAAACGGAGCACGGCGTAACGATGGCGGGATTTGATCACGAGTTCTCGCTCTCGGCGCTGTTCGACGCGCAGTGTTCTGCGTTCATGCTTGGTCATGTCCACAAGCACCAGACGTGGCAACGCGGCGGCTCGCTTGTCGCCTACGCCGGATCGATCGGCCGCTTTCACTTTGGCGAGCAGGGCGAGAAGGGTTACCTGCTATGGGAGGCGGATACCAATGAGGCCTCGGCCGAACTGGTCCCGACTCCCGCGCGCCGTATGGTGTGCATCGATTTCGATGGTCCTCCCGACATGGAGCGTCTCGCGCAGTTTGCGAACGACGCCGGCGATGCGTTCGTACGCGTTCGCTGGCAGGTCGACGAGGAGCATCGGCAGTCGGTCGATCGCGCCGCGATCGAAGCGATGTTCGCGAACGCGCAGGGCGTGAAGATCGAACCGCGCATTCTCCCGGTTGTGCGCAGCCGCGCACAGGGCATCAGCCTGGAGACATCGGTCGATGCGAAGCTCGGCCGCTGGTGTGAGGTCGCGAACGTCACCGCAGCACCTGTTCTCGAACGTCTGCAGTTGCTTGAAACCGGAGATGCGAACGCGATCGCTGACGCCGTACTGGCCCAACTCGACGAGGCGCCGGCGGCCACACCGCTGGCACTTGTCGCAGGTAAGCCTGCTGCCGAAGCAATCCTGCCTGAGGAGGTTGCGATCGTCGCTTCGCCCGCGCACAGCGCGAGCGGCGCACCGGGGGACGCACTCGACTGGCTGGAAGGCGATCTTTTTGCGGCCTGACCAGCCGCCATCCAGCGAGCGGGGCCCGTACGGCCCGCTCGTTCGTGGACACCAGCCGCGTCCCGCCAGTGCGCTCCGCAATTGAGATGAGCGCATTGCCGGAACAAGGTTCACCCGCGCCGCTGGCGCATCGATCGCAGCAACCGCTGCATCCATTTTCTTTTGACCCTGGCGGGGAGCGATTTCCCGAAGGGGGCGCACTCCGTCCTTTCCCTCTGGAGTGTTCCCCATGTTTGGTCTTTATCCTGCCGGTCCCGACTGGGTCCAGCATTTCAATGCAACCTGCGCCGCGCGCGATATCCAGCAGCTTCTCGTGAAGTATGCCGGATTCACAGCGGGGCTTTTCCATCAACCCTACGGGCCCTCACGCGGCGCGGTGATCGCAATCCGTCACGGCTTCGTCGTGATGGTCCATGAAGACGCCGCCGCTGAGCTTGAGCTCGTTGTGGCGCCCGACGTCGAGATGACGAATCTGCTCTGGTCGCACAGCAACGGCTATGCGAGCCAGTGGTCGCCTCGTGAACTGAAAGCGCTTACAGCGTGTGACAGCTGGGACCAACTGCTGAAGCTGGCAGGTACCCGGTTTCGCGCGGCCTGCACAGCGCTTGAGCGCGCGATTGACGGCACGATTGTGCCGGCGCCTGAACCGGCCGATCCGGTCATCGCCGCGTCGTTTCCTGACGATGACGATGTGCCCTGGCTGCCGTCCGACTATCTGGACGACTCGCCGGTCGGGGAGGGCATGCCATGCGACCGCTGATGCTCACACTCGAAGGCTTTATCGGCGTGCGCGACGGGATGAAGCGCGAAAGCGTGACACTCGACCTGCAGGCGTTGCCGATGGGGTTGATTGCGCTCAAGGGCGCAAACGGCGCAGGGAAATCCACACTCATGGACAACCTGCACCCCTACCGCATCATGCCTTCGCATGCCGCGAAGCTCTCTGTTGATGCCTTCTCGTACTGGGACCACCTCTGTGGCGTCCAGGCGCAGAAGATTTTCGAATGGGAGCACGCCAACGTGCGCTACCGCTCGACCTTCGCCTTCCGCAAGCCCGGCAAGACCGGCAAGGCCGAGTACTTCCTCGCGTGGCTCGACAAGGCCGGTCTCTGGCAACCGTTTGTCGCGCCCGATGGCACACGTTCAGACGGCAAGGCGGACACCTATGACCGCTGCGTCGAATCGGTGTGCGGCTCGCTCGAATCGTTCTTTACGAGCGTGTTTTCCGCGCAGAACCGGCGGCCGCTTGCGTCCTATAACGCGGGCGAGATCAAGTCGCTGCTGGCCGAACTGCTGCACATCGATCATCTGCGTACGCTCTCGGCGAAGGCTGCGGACGTCGCGAAGATCCTTGGCGGCAAGCTCGACGGCATCCAGCGCGAGCTCGCATCCCTGTCCCTGAAGCACGATTCGCTCGCGCAGACGGAACGGGCGATCACGATGGGCGCGGAATCGATCGCAACGGCACGGCGCGAGCGCGAGGGCCTTCTGGCCACCGCGCAGACGCTCGGGCAGCAGCGCGCCACGCTCGCGGCGAAGCAGGCCGAGTCGGCAACGGCAGAGGCGCGCCTGCGCGAACTGGCGAAGCTGCGAGGCGAAACGCAGAGGTCACTTGCATCCGTGCAATCGGACGCGACGGAACTGACGCGGCGTCTCAACGATCGACGGGCGGCGGTCACGAAAAGTACAGCTGCTCACGAGTCGACGCTAGCTCAGCGCGCTTCGATCGAAGGTGCGCAGGCGCAATGCGATCAGGCGCAACTGGAGATCGGACGGCAGGAAGCGCGCATTCAGGCGCTTCAGTCTGAGATCGCCGGTCTTGAGCCGAAGCAGACGGCGTTGACCGAAGCGAATGCGGCCCTTGGCGGCCTGCAGGCGCAAGGTTCAACGAAGGCTGCATTGCTCACGACGCTGCAACAGCAGGCCGCCGTGGTCGATCAGGTGCCGTGTGCTGGTCATGCCATGCATGCGAGCTGTCCGCTGCTTGCCCAGGCACGTGAAGCGTCTGGCAAGTTCAGTGAACAGCGCGTCGCCGTCGAATCGCTTCGCAGGAGCTATCGCGAGAAGAAAGCGCTCGCTGACGAACTCTCGCCCGTTGTCGCGCGACTTGCGCCACTACGCGAGCAGCTTCGGTTGACCAACGCAGCCCTCACGTCGGTCCGGCGCACTTTCGAAACAGCCACGGCTCACGCTGCACGCAAGCCGCTTCTCGAAGCGGCCGCGAGTGGCCTGGCGCAGGCGAAAGCGGATCTTGCCGACATCGATGTGCAACTGGTGCAGGTCGCGGAACGCCGTGAGGCGGAAACGACCCGGCTGCAGGCGGCGCTGCGCGATATCGATGCGGAGTCCTCAAAACTCTCTGCATCCGATGTCAATGGCGCGATCGGCGATCTCGACCGGCAGCTACTCGCAAACCGGGAGGCCAGCGCGGCGATCGACGCGCGTATCGAAACGCTCATCCGTCACCATGCCACGCGCGAAACACAGCGCGAGGCGATGAAGGCGGAACTGGACGGGGTCGGCGCGACGCAGGAGAGGGCGGTACGCCTCTCGGATGAGATCGCAAGCTGGAAGCTGCTTGCGAAAGGTCTTGGTAACGACGGCGTCGTGGCACTGACGATCGACGATGCTGGCCCGGCACTCACGCAGACGGTCAACGACCTGCTGCTTGCGTGCTATGGCCCGCGATTCACCGTCGAGATTCGAACCCAGCGCGAACTTGCGTCGGGCGATCTGCGTGAAGGCTTCGAGATCCTCGTCCATGACGCCGACAACGACAGCACCAAGGCGGTATCGGTGATGTCGGGTGGACAGAAGGTATGGATCAACGAGAGCCTGACTCGCGGCATTGCGCTGTATCTCGCGCGCAATGCCGGGCAAACGTACCAGACGCTGTTCAGCGATGAATCGGACGGCCCGCTCGATCCCGTGCGCAAGATGCAGTTCATGAGGATGAAGCGTGAGGTTCTCCGGCAAGGAGGCTATGAGCGCGAATTCTTCATCTCGCAGACACCGGATCTTGTTCTCGAGGCCGACGGCGTCATCGATGTAGAAGCGCTGGCCGCATGACTTTTCTTTTAACCCTTGTGGGGAGCGAATCCCCGCAAGGGGCGCTCCTCGTCCTGACTCCGGGGATCAGCCATGTTGAAGAAGCAGCCCTCCTTATTGAGCAGCATCACTGGTACCTCGCGCGCGGGGTCGCCGCGTACGGGCCACGAGCACGTCTACACGATCAATGGCTCGCGGCTGCGAGACGTTCTCGTTGACGGGCAGTGGATCACGGTTTCCGTGTCCGAACCCGCACCGCAGCGCGTCGCTGCCTGACCTCATGTTCCGCCCCTGACGGGGCGGCCAACTCTACTTTTCTGGAATCAAACCATGATCAACTTTTTGATGCTGCTCGTTGCAGCAGCCGGTACCTCGACCTTCGGCTCCTGCACGCAAGCGCAGGTTCGGCCGCAGGCAGAAACGCCTGTGATCGTTGTGCATTCGCCGAAAGGCGAGCAGGGCGATTTCCGCATCTGCGACGACGGGCGCGTGCTGATCTATCCGGCAAGCCATCCGAAGTCCTGCACCTGAGGCTTTTCCTTTGCCTTCGAAGGCCCCGTTGCCGGTTCGGGACGGGGCTTCCCACCCGGCGACTCCACAGGCTCTTTTGAGGCGGTATAGATGGACCTTTTTGCATTGACGGCGTGATACGCGCCACTTTCCCTCATGGGGCAACGCCCCATGAGGGTGTTGCCCTGTTCACTTTACAGGAGCAAGCTGCATGAACAACGAGAATTGCGACACCCGCTGCGCGGGTATGCCTCTCTTCCAGTCTAATACTCATCTTGCCGGTGGCCTGCCTGTGCGTGCTGGCATACCCCATCGTGGAGGCAAGCTCGCCTTTCACGCTTTCAAGGAAAGCTTCGCTGCGATGGTGTCGGCGAACGCCTTCTGGAATCCGGCGCGACAGGAGTTTCACTTTCCCGACGCGACGGACCTGACGGAACTGGACTTCGCGCTCGATAGTGCAGGTTTCACGGCCATGCAGCTCTGGAAGACGCGCGGGAAGCAGGCCGGTATTGCCGGGGTGTATCCGTGGAGCTACGAGCAGTACGTCGAGCTTGCATCGCTGTGCGGCGCATCGTGGTTCGCACAACCGGACATGTGTTGTGAGCCCGAGATCGCGACCGACCGTGAGGCGATCGACTATCGTATTCGGGCAACGGCGACGATGCTGGAGGGAACGCTGCGCGTGGTGTACGCGTGGCAGGAACGACTCTCACGCGACAACGACAGCCGAACCGTGAGCAATCTCGTGCCCGTGCCGGTGCCCGTCATTCAGGGATACTCGGTCGACGAGTACCGCCGCAGCCTCGACCTGCTGCTATCGGTGTGGGAACGCTGGAGACCATGGCTGGGTGAACCAACGCTGATCGGGCTTGGTTCGGTTTGTCGCCGAAATCTCAATGACCCGCGTCACGGCCTCTATGCGGTGCTAGCTGGCCTTGAAGGACACTTACCTCCCGGCTCGAAGCTTCATCTTTTCGGCGTGAAAGGTCAGTGCCTTGAAAAGCTCAGGGCGTTCGACTGGATCGCGTCCGTGGATTCGATGGCCTGGGACTACGGGGCACGCGTTGATGCTCGAGAACGCGCCATTGCCAATACTATTGCGCATCGCTCAGCCGTGATGTCCCGGTGGATGGATAGCGCCCGGACACGGGCCACGCCGACAGTCGGTGACCAGCATCGTTTGGTGCTTGCCGCCTGAAGTCCGCTTTTTGCACAAAGCCCGCCCGTACTTGCGCAAGGACGGGCGGGCTTTCTCTTTTCTGGGCACACACTTTGTCGCGCGCATCGGGTGCTACGAGAGTAGCAGAGGGGATGGGTTGTATGGCCGGGAAAGTGGTCGGCGATCTGATCAAAAGGTAGTGATTTTCGTGTGCCTTTTCGACTCGACGGCGCCCGCCCGGTCTTTCGCCTACCCGGCTGATTGCCAGGCGACCTAGTCGACGCGACCGGCTTCGAAAGGGGGAGACTCGCGCATCCAATGCTCGATTTCATCGAACCCCTCGTATACCGGCGCAGCGAGCCAACGTTGGAAAGCGACGGCCCATTCGTGCCATTGCAGATCGAAAGGATCGAACTCTTCCTCGATCAGCGTTTCGTTATCCTCACGCAGAAAAGCGAAAACGAGGTTGCGGCCGTCCCACCACGCGATGACGTGCTGTGACAGCCGGGCGGCAGTGCAGCGCGGCTGGTCGCGCAGCAGCATGCTGGCATCCGCGCAGAAGTCCTGAAGTGTGATCTCACCCATCTTGTCCTCTCCTTCTGCGACGGTCGATGACCCAGTTTACGCCTTTGGCTCAAATTGGTCGTTAGCGAGGGCACTGGCGGACGCTAGCCTCGCATGCAGCAAGAACACATCGACCATAAGATGAAGTTCGTAGGTGCCCAGCTTTTGGCCGGACATGAGTTTGTTAGCGATTGTGTCTATTTGCGCATCGCCTGAGTCGCCATCGCCAACGACATCCAGCGCCAATTTCAGAAGGTCTCCTGTAAGTGGCTCATCCCTTATGAGTCGGCGCTTGATGTGCCCAAATCTTGCACTCATGCTTTTCGATGCACCAGTCATGAAAATTCTCCGTGAAATTGAATCATATGGAGAGATCGCGCTGTCCTCAATGGGCTCGGCGTCACCTGGCCTATTAGCGTCAAGCAAAATATTTTTGCATCACTCCGAATTCGTAGTACCAGGGAGTTATAGTTTCAGATGCAACGACGCGCTAACGACGTCGCTCCCGGGGTAGCCGCCATGATGGCCCGTTAACAAAGTACATACGACTTCCTTTTCCATGGACGATCGATTTTCGTTGAAGGCATTTTTTCAAAACGCCATCAATAATGGTGACATAAAGAGCTACAACGAACTGCTAGCGATGGTCAACGCAGAATCCCTGGAGATAACGCGCAACGGCTGGACGAATGACCGCATGAGATACATGGGTCTTCGGCCACCGAACGGCAGGCGCTTTCGCATTTACTTCGCTTTCCACAGGTCGGCCGAAACCCCGCTCGATGGTGCGCAGCCGGTCGAGCAAGACTAACCATCGTCGGGGGGGCTTCAGCTATCGAACGGCAGTTCGCGCTGCACCGGACGCACAGGCGGGGTGTCATCTGCCGCCGGCCCCAGCGAGCCGACGCGCACACCGATAAGCCGAATCCGCCGATCCAGCGTCACCCGCTTCAAACACTCGCCTACCGCTCGCCGGATGGCCGCTGTATCCGCCACGGGATCGGCGAACGACAGGTCGCGAGTCACGATCTTGAAGTCTGCAAACTTGATCTTCAGCCCCACAGTGCGGCCCGCGTATCCTTTGCGCTGCAGATCCCCTGCAACCCGTTCGCATAGCCCCGTTAGCGCCGGTGTCAGAATCGCGCGGTCGCGGGCCACGTGCATATCTCGCTCGAACGTTGTTTCGCGGCTCATGGACTTTGGTTCGGAGGAGACAACGACGACGCGGTCGTCGATTCCGCGCGCGATTCTCGCCAGCCACTCAGCGTATGTGCGTCCGAATTGTTCCTGCAGCCGCGCGGGGTCTGCAGCAGCAATCTCACCGACCGTCACAATCCCAATGCTCGCGAGACGATCATTCGCACGGGGGCCGATACCATTGACCTTCTTCGCTGCGAGAGGCCAGATGCGCGCTTCGAGATCCGCCATCGTAAGGAGCGTGAGCCCGTCAGGCTTGTCCAGTTCGGATCCGATCTTTGCGAGCAGTTTGTTTGGCGCAATCGCAATGGAGCAGGTGAGGTTCGTGGCCTGGCGCACGGCGGCCTTGATCCGCATCCCGAGCTCGTGGGACTCACCCTCTACGTCCGTCAGGTCAATGAAAATCTCGTCAATGCCTCGATCTTCGATCTGGTCAGTAAATGTTCCTACCGCGTCCTTGAAGAGCCTCGAATACCGCCGGTACGAATCGAAGTCGGTCGGAAGGAGAATCGCGTCCGGCGCGAGTTTGGCCGCTTTCATCATGCCCATTGCAGAGAACACACCCAGCGCGCGCGCTTCGTAGGTCGAAGTCGTCACCACGCCGCGGCCCACATAGTCACGCAGCTTCGCAAAGCGGCGCGTTCCATCGGGCAACATTTGAGGCGCGGCGTCGCGGCCGCCACCGATCACGACCGGTTGGCCGCGCAATTCGGGATAACGCAGCAGCTCAACGGACGCGTAGAAAGCGTCCATGTCGAGATGAGCGATGCGTCGCGGCCGGTCGATTGTCACGTCGCGGTTACCGAGGTATCGCCGAGGAATCCCATGAGTGTTCGCGCGTTACGCTGCCCCTGGTCCTCGTAGTTGTTGTTGAACACGACGTGAGTCTGCGCAACGGTCGCCGCAATTTTCCTGATCTTTCCAGCCAGTTCGGATAACTCATTATCGTTGTAGTCGTAGTTGAATCGATCGCTCGCAGCCGTGGCGTCCTTGATATTCCATGTTTCGTGGTTACGTCCATGAAGGCGCACCAGAGCAAGAGCAGGGTTGGTGACTTCCCATACCGACGGAATCGAATTGGCGGGCCCTTGCGGTTCATCAACGACCACGTTTGCCAGTAAGTGTTCGCGCTCGAACGCCAGGGTCGACGCAGCATGCTTCGTGTCGAACCAGCTACGGTTGCGAAACTCGACGGCCATCAGACAGCGGCCCTCCATTCGTTCCGCGCAATGCTCGACGTGCGCGCGACCGTCGGGTGCGGAAGTGATCCACGGCGCGAACTGGAAATGCACCGCTCCGAGTTTTCCCGCATCCTGCAACGGTACAATTGCCTCGAAATACCGCCTCCAGAGTTCGGACCGGATATCCTCGGGCATGTCCTTGTAGTAGAGGTTCTTCTTCCCGTTCTGGGGCAACGCGGGCTGCATGTCCTTCGGAAACATGTCGCGCGGCGTCTGATGGCCTGTGAAGAGCCGAAACGCCTTGATGTTGAAAACGAAGTCCGGTGGCGTGCGTTCGACCCAAAGTACGGAGTTGCTGCCGTTGGGCATCGAGTAGTAGCTGGAGTCCACCTCGACGAGCGGGAACTGGCTCGCATAGAAGCGCAAGCGTGCCTCTGCGCTGCTACAACCGGGCGGATAGAAGCGCTTGCTTTTGATGAGCGTCGGATCGGTCCACGACGCGGTGCCAACACGGATGTTCATCGAGTGTTCTCCACTAGCAGAAGTCACGACTCACGGTTGGAAGCTCGCCCAGCAAAGCGGTAACGTCAACGAGCCGGTTTGCCACGAGATGCCGCACCTCACCCTCGCGCTGCCACACCCCATAGACGGCGAGCAACGACGAGCCGAGTGCTTCGCGACGGAACTTCTCAAGCACGGACTGCCAGACGATGATATTCACGCTGCCGGCCTCGTCTTCCAGCGTCATGAACATTACGCCGTTCGCCGTGCCGGGCCGCTGCCGCACTGTGACGATGCCACAGGCGCGCGCCAGTTGCCCGTTACGATAGCGCATGAGTGCATCTGAGGGCACGAGCCGCATCTTTGCGAGGCGGGGGCGGAGCAGGGCGAGCGGATGACGGCCGAGCGTGAGACCCGTCGAACGGTAGTCGCTCACGATCTCCTGACCTTCGGTCATCGGGGCGAGCTCCGGTGTATCGTCGTCGTCGCTGGCGCCGCGCAACAGGTCACGATCGGGAACTGCAGCGACGGCCTGCCAGAGCGCTGCGCGCCGCTCTCCCGCAAGAGAGAGCAGGGCGTTCGCGGTGGCGAGCACTTCGAGATCGCGGCGGTCAAGCTGCGCGCGGCGTGCGAGATCGGAGACGTCGCGGAATGGCCGGACCGCACGAGCCATCTCAATGCGCGCTGCCGCGTCCGCCTTCATGCCCCGAACAAGCGACATGCCTAACCGCAATGGATCGCGCGTCGTGGGACCTTCAATCGCGCAATCCCAATTGCTCACGGTTACGTCGACGGGGAGTACGCGTACGTCGTGGCGCTTTGCATCCTGGACAAGCTGGGAAGGTGAGTAGAACCCCATCGGCTGCGAGTTGAGCAACGCACATGCGAACACCGTGGGTTCGTGGCACTTCAGCCACGCGCTCGCGTAGACCATCAGCGCGAAGCTGGCCGCGTGGCTTTCCGGAAAACCGTATTCGCCGAAGCCCTGGATCTGGGCAAAGATCTGTTCAGCGAACTCGCGCTCGTAACCTCGTTCGAGCATGCCGTTGACGATACGGTCGTAGTAGACGCCGAGGCCTCCCTTGCGCCGCCACGCCGCCATCGCACGGCGCAACTGGTCGGCTTCGCCCGCGGAAAAGCCCGCTGCAAGCATCGCAACCTGCATGACCTGCTCCTGGAAAATCGGCACACCGAGCGTGCGCGCGAGCGCCTGCTCCATCTGTGGACTCGGGAACGTCACCGGCTCGATGCCCTGGCGGCGACGCAGGTAGGGGTGAACCATGCCGCCCTGCACGGGCCCCGGCCGCACGATTGCCACCTCAATCACAAGGTCGTAGAAGCAACGCGGTTGCAGACGCGGCAGCATACTCATCTGCGCGCGCGACTCAATCTGGAACACGCCGACAGTGTCGGCCCGGCAGATCATTTCGTAGGTCGCGGGATCCTCGGCCGGGATGTCCTGCAGCTCGAACACTTCGCCACGCTTTTCCGAAATCAGGTCCAGCGCGCGGCGCACTGCTGAAAGCATCCCCAGTGCGAGCACGTCTATCTTCAATAATCCTAACGATTCGATGTCGTCCTTGTCCCACTGGATGATTGATCTGTCAACCATCGCGGCGTTCTCGATGGGCACCAGGCGCGAGAGCTTGCCGCGGCTGACGACGAACCCGCCGCTGTGCTGCGACAGATGCCGCGGAAAGCCAAGCAGCAGGGTGGCGAATTCCGCCCACTGCACAATGAGTGGCGCCTGTGGGTCGAGGCCCGCTTCCTCAAAGCGGCTGAGCAGGTCTTCCTTCGAGTCGAACCAGTGATGGGCCTTGGCAACCCGGTCGACGATGGCCAGGTCAACGCCGAGCGCCTTGCCCGACTCGCGCAGCGCGCTTCGTGGCCGGTAGGTGGTGACGGCAGCCGTCAACGCCGCGCGCTCGCGCCCGTACTTGCGATAGATGTACTGAACCACCTCCTCACGCCGCTGGTGCTCGAAGTCGACGTCAATGTCTGGCGGCTCGCCGCGTTCCTTGCTGATGAAGCGCTCGAAGAGCATGGACGAGCGTGCGGGGTCCACCTCGGTCACGCCCAGGCAGTAGCAGACCGCGGAGTTGGCGGCCGAGCCGCGTCCCTGGCAGAGAATCCCCTCGTTGCGTGCGAATCGCACGATGTCGTACACAGTCAGGAAGTACGGCTCGTACTTCAGATCCGCGATCAGTGCGAGTTCGTGTTCGATCTGCGCCTGGACCTTGTGGGGAATGCCCGCTGGCCAGCGCCGGTGGGCGCCAATGTAGGTTTCCTGACGCAGGTAGGCCTCGGGCGTGAAGCCTTCGGGCACAAGTTCGTCCGGGTATTCGTAGCGGAGCTCGTCGAGAGAGAACGTGCAGCGGCGCGCAATCTCGACCGTCTCGGCCAGCGCTCGCGCGGGATAAAGGTTGGCCAGACGCAGACGTGAACGCAGATGCTGTTCGGCGTTCGGCGCGAGATCGTAGCCGCACTCGGCGACGGGCCGTCCGAGACGGATGGCAGTCAGCACATCCTGAAGCGGCTTGCGCGAGCGAACGTGCATGACCGGTGCGCCGGTCGCCACTACGGGCACGGCATGGCGTGCAGCAGCCCGCTCGATCGCGCCGCGATGAAGGTCGTCCATCGCGCGGGCATGAAGCGTCAGTGCGATCCGCGCGCGCTCACCGAACGTCGCCGCAAACCATTCGAGTTGCGCATCAAGGCGCGCTTCATTGGCCGGGTACGCCGGGATGAGGATCGCAATGCAGTCCGGCAGTCCCTTCAGGTGTCCGTGAGAAGCTTCCGGGTGATCCAGGTCGCGTGTGGCGAGCCGGTAGCGACCCTTGTCCGCGCGCATGCGCGCGAGCGTGATCAACTCGCTGAGATTGCCGTAGCCCTCCCGCGTCATGGCAAGGGCGGTCAAGCGCAAGGCGTGCGAGCCGTCGGCATTCGTCAGCGCAAACTTGGACCCCACAATGAACGGGATACCCGCGTTTTTCGCTTCGACGTGCGCGCGCACGACCCCGGCCAGCGAGCACTCGTCCGTGACGGCGATTGCCGCATAGCCCAGTTGCGCCGCACGCGCGGCGATGTCGTCGGCGTGCGAGGCACCACGGAGGAAGGAGAAATTCGACGCACACTCGAGTTCGGCATACGCCGGCAGTCCGCCAAAGTCAGTTGCAGGCATAAATTGCGCGCGCGGCCCAGCCGGCACCCGATCCGTTGGACCTGGACGCCCTGATTCCGACTTTCCGCCCTCGACACTGTATATTTATACAGTGGTATTCTAGCGCAAACCGGCTGGCTGTCCCAAATATCGGCTTTCCCGGGAATGAACCGGACTCCGGCGGGCTAACATCGCGGAAAATCGGGCCACGACCGGTTCACAGCAAATGGAGCACAAACGATGGGACAGGCAAAACAGCGCGGCACGCAGGAACAACGCATCGCGCAGGCAAAGGCGAAGATCGACGCGTTGCGTCCGGAAAAGCTGGTGTGCGGTGCATGCAAGACCGCATTCAGCGATTTCGACGCGCTCGACACGCGAAACATCGCGGGTATCCAGGCGGCTTTCGGCGGCATCTGTCCGTCGTGCGGGGAGACGGTGCTCTCCTTCAGCGGCGAGAAGGACGCCGTCGCGAACGCGATGCTGGCGTGGCAGGACGCGATGGAAAATGAAAGCAAGCTTGGCAAGCAGTCGTCGACGGGTGAACACGTCCCCTTCGATGAACCGAAAGACTCTTGACGGTTTGCAGGCGCGTGACCGCGGCATTGCATAGTCCGAGGTGAAGGGCCGGATAGAGGATTGACAGTCAATACACATATCGTGCGGCAAAGCCCCGCGCGCAGGGAGAGTCCGATCATGAGCACGCACGAAAACGCTGAGGTACTCCTCGCGTGGTTTCGCGAACGCGCAAGCGCGACGGTGAGCGAGATTGTGGCGTCCGGACTGATGAAGTCGCGCACGGCATCTGACGCCGTGCAGTACGCGTTGCGCAATGGCGCACTTGAGCGCATCGTGCGTTCGGGCGCAAGCGCGAAGGACCGCGTTCACTATCGGTCGACCGGCATCGCCTTGCCCACACCCCGAACGCAGGCCGGCCAGCTGTCTTTTGATGGTTTGCTGACCGCGTGGGGCATCGTTCTCGAGCCGCCCCGGCTTCTGTCGACGGGATCGCGCACACATCAGATTTCCGATAGCGGATTTCCGGATAACGAGTAACAGGAAAGCGTTGTCGACAGAGCGCTCTGGTTCTGGCATTCCGCGGTTCAGAAGAAGGCGACTGCCATGGTGACCGGGAGGCCGACGTCCTGACGCCCACTCGAAGCCGTCACCCGTTCCTCACAACCCGGTCACCTGAGTCGGGCAGACGGGATCCGGAGCGTCCACCAGGCGGCGGCACGACGATCCCGCCAGAGGATGTCTGAGCGCGGTTCAGCGCAAAAGCGCACTCCCGGCGGACAACTGGATCACAGCGGTAACGCCCCTGTGGCAACGCCCGCATTTCAGCCAAACAGGCCGTGAAGAAACCAGCGTGGCTCGCGCTCATCACGACTGCCGACGCGCTCACGAAATACCCAGTAGTGAAGATGGTTTTCGGCTTCGGCGACGAAGTAGTCGCGCGTCACGATGTGGCCGTCCTGCCAGCCACATTCAATCCGCTCTCCGGGCGACACCATCCGCAGCGTCGTACCGTAAAACGGACGATGGCCGCGCACGATGAGCTGGATGGGCACTTCAAGGAGCCATGCCGGGCGTGGGAGGTCACGCGGCAAATCCGTGCGCGAGGGTTGGGTATCGCTGCTGACCGGCACCCACTGCGCGGCGACTTCCGGCCGAAAGTCGGCGACGGGTGCCGCTCTCATCACATTGCCTGAACCCAGCCGTGCCGTGAGCAGCTCCATGAGGCGCGCGTGATCCTGGGGCGATCCTCCGGGTTCGGGAAACAGCGAGCCACTCGGAGCCTCGGCTTCCCGCACGTCCTTCGCTTCGAGCCTGAGTGCAATGACCGGGGCCGCGAGTTCGATCCGCGAGAGTCGCTCCTTCAGCAGCCGGACGAGGTGTTCCTCGTGCCACGTCGGCTCGCCCAGCGCAACTTCCACGTCCGTTGGAGGAATCGCCTCGCGGCCGCGCTCGTGCTCGAGCGAGACAACGAAACGCGCAACCGCAAGCTGGCGGGCGGCAAGCCAGCCCGTCATCTGCAGCGTGAGCCGGCGCGCCGCGAAGAGTGTCGCTTCAACATGCTCGATGCGGTCGGGCAACTCGACGCGGGCATCGAACGCTGGCGGCATCGTGAGCCATTCGTGGACCTCGGGTGCCTCGCCCTTCGCGCGGTCAAGGGCATCGAGCAGCGCGGTGCCGCAGCGCTTTTTCAGTCCCGCACGCGGCAGGCGCGTCACGTCATCGATCGTTGCGCACCCGAGACCATCGAACCATTCGGCGAAACGTCTCGCGGCCGGCAGCACGCCCAGAGGGATGCGTTTTAGTACACGCGAAAGGGAGCGCTGTGTGAGCGCAACGCCACCACCGGCACGCGCAATGAGCCAGGTTGCCTCGGCGGTCGGTGCGATCGAAGCCGTGCTCGTCACGCCGAAATCCGCGACTGTGCGGCGCACGCGCCGGCGAAGCGCGCGCAGGCCACCGAAAAGCCGCAGGCTGGCGGTCACATCGGCCAGCACAACGTTCTCGCCGGCGATCACGACATTTGGCGTGAACTGGAGCAGGGCGAACGCGACGCCACGTACCGTCTGTTCTTCACGCGTGAGTTCACGCTCCCTGAGGTCCGCGTTCGGCGCAAGTGTGAGCACGCCGCCACGGCGCATGCCATCGACGACGCCCTGCGCCCGCGCGGCTGCGTCGGCATCGAGCACGCGGCCCTTTTCCAGAACAACGAAACCGTTGTCAGACACCGGCATGTACCAGGTTGGGCAGAAGCTCTCGATGGGCAGGCGTGGCAGATGAACGCCGATCCAGTGGTGCATGACGATTCAGGAGAACAGGCGAAGGGGAGAGCGCTACGAACACGGGTTTGTCGCGATGCGGTCCGCGGCGTTTGATGAATGAGACGTTCACGCCGTCGGGCGCCGCGTCGATCGCGATACGCAACGGAGCGGGCGAGGTTGAGTTCGCCGCCGCGGTTGGACGAAAGAGGAACAGTAATGTGTCCGCGTACTGTGCGGCGAGGTGCAGGCGGCGCAGCGCCTCCGGGCGGACCTGCTGCTGCCAGAACAGCAACGCCCCTGCAGTTCCGGCACGCAGGATCTGCTCCGCGGCCCACAGGCTGTCGGCTGTCGTGGCAGCCTTGAGCACGTGGATGTTGTCAGCGCCCACACCCCACCAGGTGAATGCTGCCGGCTGCAGCCGATGCGGAGGCTGGAGCATGAAGACCGGCCGGGTTGTGACGGCTTCAAGCGCAGTTTTAAGCAGACGCAGTTCGCCGCAGCCCGGTTGCGGGACGATCACCTCGGTCAAGGCCCCCGTCGGCCAGCCGTGGCCCGGCAACTCAGCGTCGAGCGCCTCGTGGCCGCTCGGTACCGTGCGGCCGTGCGCCGAACCCAGCTGCGAGGCCCTCCACAAGTCCGGGTGGATCGCCTCGAGATTGAGTAGCGGCTGCGCCATGATGATCTCGAATACTGTATGGATGTACAGGTATCGTAGCCTGTCTATCCAGAAAAGTCACCCTGCGGATGTGCCGGTGGAATGCGACTTCCGGGCCGGTAGCGTGCGGATGTGCCGAAAGCGGTCGGCGCGTGGTCGATTGCCGGGCCCCGGGAAGGATGTTGCAGCATGGTATAAATTATCGTTACGCGGATAATTAACGGTAATTGCGCATCCCGGGACATGTTCGGGGCTCGTCCAGATCCGTGCGTCGCCAGGCATGGCGTCCGTTCACGAGCCAGAAAGCGCCGGTAGCTTGCTGCCAGATCGCGTTCTGAAACGGTTTGGCCGCGGGGTGAATGATCCGCGAGCAGTTAACGCTCCTTTAGAATCACCAGATTCGGGTAACGACAGCAGATGACCGTGGTGCAGGAAACTCAGACATATGTGTGCCGGAACGGCCATGTCCGGACGGACCAGTTCGACCCCAACGGAGCTCCCCCGGACGGACGATGCCTCATCTGCGGGGAGCCCCTGCTGGGTCATTGCATTCACTGCAACGCACGCATTCCTGGCAAACCCAGGGCACCGGGCGTCATCGTCGCAAACTGGTCGTTACCCAACCGCTGTCCTCAATGTGGCGCAGCCTATCCGTGGGCTGAACACGTATCCAGTTCGGGTAACGCCAGCAACGCCGTCGCCCGCATTGAGCAGATCTGCCAGCGCTTCCACCTTGTCGCGAGGCGACTGGCGCGGCGTCATGCAAACCGCCGGACGATCGCCGTTGACGACGAGTACGATGTCCAGGACCTCCTTGCGGCCGTGCTTGCTGCGGACTTCGACGATGTCCGTGATGAGGAGTTTTCTCCGTCCGTCGCGGCACAGAACAGTCGCATCGACTTCGTCCTGGTCGGTCCGGGCATTGCGGTCGAAACGAAAATGACGCGTGAAAACCTGACGGACAAGAAACTCGCGGACGAGTTGCTCGTTGATATCAGGCGATATTCCGAGCATCCCGAAGCCCGACACCTTGTTTGCTTCGTCTATGATCCGCAGCTTCGGGTCAAGAATCCTGCCGGTCTCGTGCGGGATCTCGAGAAAACCGCGACACGGTTTGAGACGCTGAGAGTCGTCATTGCGCCGCGCGGAATCTAGCCAGAATCCCTCGCCGACTGTGGCTGGGACGCCAGTCGGATCGCTTGTCCTCTGGGTTATACTAAATTATCTTTTATGGGTATAATTTATCCGTCAATAGATAATCATGGGTAATTGCCATGTCGCCGTATTTCACCAGACAAAAGCTGGCCGCAGACTACTGCGACGCACTGACGGGCGACGGGCTTGTGGATGCGAGTTCAGGCCTGTTCCTGGCCGCACCGCGGCGCACCGGCAAGACGACCTTTCTCCGGCGCGACCTGATGCCCGAGGCCGTCCTGAGGCAATGGCTGCCGGTGTATGTGGACTTGTGGGAGTCGCAGCAGACCCCGCCGACGCGACTCGTCGCGACGGCCGTGGTCAACGCGCTGCGCATCGAGCAAAGCCGGGTTGCCGACGAACTTGCCCTGAAGTCCGGCATGAGCGCCGCGGCCGTAACCCTTGAGGATTTCGGGCTTGAAAACGTCGGCGCACCGGAGGGCAAGACACTCGCGGTCGCCCTTAGAACACTGTCCGAAGTAGCCGGCAAGCCGGTGATGCTCGTCGTCGATGAAGCGCAGGAGGTACTCAATTCTGCCGATGACCTGATGTTCTCGCTCAAGTCGGCGCGCGACACCGTCGGCGTCGATGCGCACGGTGCCCGGCGACTTTTCATCGTATGCACGGGCTCACATCGCGACAAACTCCTGCACCTCGTGCTCACGAAGAAGCAGCCGTTCTACGGAAGTTCTGTCCAACCTTTCCCGTTTCTTGGTCGCGACTACGTTGACTGGTACACCGGGCGAATCAATCAGCACCTGGCAGAAGACAACCGGTTTGAACCGGATGCCGTATTTGACGCGTTCAAGCTGGTGGGCCACCGCCCCGAGATCCTGAAGAAAATCATTTCGGAAATCGCCCTGGATGAAGGCGCCGCACACAGTCTTGGAGAGCGGCTGGCTCGAGGGGCGATCGCACGGCAGGATGAAATCTGGGACGAGTATTCGAGGGCGTACGACAACCTGAGCAGGCCGCAGCAGGCGGTGCTCAGCCTGCTTGTCGAAGGCGGACCACAATTCGAACCCTTCTCTGAAGTGACCATCACCGCCTGCTCGCGGATTGTGGGCTCGACTCTCGCCGCGACTCACATCCAGAAGGCGCTCGACGCACTCCGCAAGAAAGACCTGGTCTGGCGTTCGGCCCGCGGGGAATACGCGTTAGATGACTCGTCATTCGGAGACTGGTTCAAGCGGAAGAGCGGGATGAAAACCGATGCGTCCGGAACGACAGGCGACATGGCGACGCCGGGCTCCTGAAGCCGCTTTTAGCGGCAAGCCCGGAGTCGTCTTGACGGGGCTGACTGCGACATGGGACTGTCGCCGGAGAATTTAGGTACGCGAAGTGCCCCGTCACAACCCGTCGTAGCCGATCCCTTCACCATTGCTCCACCGGCGGTCAAGGGGCGCCCGCACCCTCTGCGCATGCCTTGCAACTACCATGTTTGCCAGCAGCATCAACGAGCCGGATATCACGATCATTTCGTCGCGGCGCCGTGCGCGCTCATACGCGAGCCTGCCGGTGCAGATCGCGCGCTGCAACTGATTGACGATACCGGCTGCGCTCCAGAGTCGGACGTGTCTGAAACAGGTGCGGCAGATCCAGCGAAGGACGGGGCGCCAGAAGTCTTGCCCCTCGCCATGATCCCGTCGCATTGGCTCTTCAGGCGCGCTCCAGTCGGTGTATTTCCAGTCATTGGCCAGCTCGCGCGCATCGCGTACTTCGTGGCTTTTTGCCCCTTGGTGGAAGCACTATTCCTGATCGGCATCGAGTCGCAACTCGCGCACGTCCACGATCCTGGCGCAAGGAAGAGGCGGTCTGGCTTCAGATCCTGGCTGACCCTTGATCATCACCTCAGGCGGCGGGAATGCCCTCTGTCCTGATTGTGGCCAGTCGGGTGCCAGCAAACGGGTCATTGTGCCAGTCGGCGCCAGTGCGCTTGTCTGCGTGCCGGTTCGGCGCCCCATCAATGGCGAAATGCTCAAGAGTCTGTCCAGCGCTGATCGCCTGGACTACCCATTGTGGCGCAGCGCCGTTGCCATCCCATGTATTACCGGAAGCGTCGCGAAAACGCACCGCCCGCAAACGCGCCTGATCTGCCGCAAGTGAAGTCGCGATGTCTTCCGGTCTGATTCCAAATTCCGCCATCCGTCTGCGCAGATAGGCCACGATGCTATCGCGCTTTCTTTCATCCATTCGGTATTCTCCGCACAACAAGCTGTTGTTGGACAGGTAATTGCAAACCGCGTGCCGCCAGGATAACGCCCGACTCCAGCAGGCCATGCTGCGGTAGCGAAGTGGGTGGGGTATTCTCGAACGGCGCTCTGTTGGGAACAGCACACGAAAACGCCGCGACTGACGGTCGCTTTCTTTTCAGACAGTATAAATCAACCGGAAGGTGCTGCCTGGTTAGCGCCCGCACAGTTTGTAATCTTGTGTTTCACTCATGAGTTCGTGCACGGAATAGAGTATCGGTCACGCGAGCGACGAAACGCGGGGTACGTGTCTGGGAAATGGAGAATCAAACTCAGGTTTTAACGTCCAGTGACACGGGAACTGCTGGGGCGCTGGGCTTTCAGTTTGCACGAGCGTACTGATAAAGTCATAATCACCATCATTGACGATGGCGTCAGCGCTGCCGGGCAGACCAAACTTCGAAGTGCCTGGCAAACACGCCAGGTAAGTTTCAGGATCGCCTGGTCGAAAAACTCACAGGGAGAATTGGAATATGGCTACTTTGGACGCAATCAACTTGAAAATTGCCAAGCTGCAAAAACAGGCGGCCACGATTGCTGAAAAACAGTCGTCGGTGGGCCTGACGAAAATCCGTGACCTGATGCACAAGCACGGACTGAGTGTCGCTGATATCGAAGGCTTTGTTGCAAAACGACGCGGTCGCAAACCTGGGACGACGCTGGCAAAGGCGGCAGCAAAAGCTCCGGGTGCGGTCGTACATCACGTTGCACCGAAATACGCGGATCCGAAAACGGGCGCGACGTGGTCGGGCCGTGGTATGGCGCCGCTCTGGATTCGCGACGTCAAGGATCGTTCGAAATTCCTGATTGAAGCTGGGGCAACGGCCAGGACTGCCGACGCAAAGGCCGCGCCTGCGAAGAAGGCTGCTGCGAAAAAGGTAGCTGCGAAAAAGGCAGGCGCAAAGCGTGTCGTGGCGAAAGAGGCGGCGAAGACGGCAGTCGCCACGAACAAGGCGGGCCGTGCAGCAGCGGCTCCGGCAAAGGGTGTGCGTGGGCGCAAGGCCGCAGTACCCGCGAAAAAGGCCTCGGCGCCGCGCAAGGTTGCAGCCAGAAAGGCACCGGCCGCAGTTGAGGCTGCTGCCGCGCCTGAAGTCGCAGCAGCGTAACCGCTAAAGGGCGATCCAGTCGTCGCTGGCGGAGCGACAGGCTGGCCACGCCGCATTTGCGGCCCGCTACGACTGATTACTCAGGTCCCTTCGCGCGTCGCCTTAATGAGAGCGGCGCGCCATGTTTGTACGTGAGGAGGTGCGGACACAGCGCCGCGCCGTCAACCCAATGGCTTACCGTTTCGCGCTCGTATCTCTCGCGTTGCCAGTTGACTGTCCACCCGAGTCGGTTCCTCCGGCGGTGGGTCGGCTGATCGCGGCC
This sequence comes from Paraburkholderia tagetis, assembly GCF_022213065.1. Lineage (GTDB taxonomy): Bacteria > Pseudomonadota > Gammaproteobacteria > Burkholderiales > Burkholderiaceae > Paraburkholderia > Paraburkholderia tagetis. The sequence continues at coordinate 2,002 of NZ_JAKLJA010000033.1, read as the reverse complement.
GCATGGAATGGCATGAGCCGCGCGCAGCTCGTGGACCGCGCCCGCCGGCTCGACATGCGTGCGTCGCTGCGGGTGCAGCCCGGTATCGGACCGGATGGGCTGACGCAGTTCCGGCTCACGCTCAGTTTTGCGAACGGGAGCTTCGAGCTGATCGCCCATGTACGTCGTGTCATTCGCCGGCGCGCGGGCGCGCGACGCCAGAAACCGTCATTGCCTCCCGCGCGCGATATCCGGCAACAGAGCCTCTTCTGAGTTTTCAGGAGGTTGGGCACAACGCCTGTCGACGCCCAGGCATCACCGCTAAAAAAAAGCCCGCTAGAGAATCCTGAGATTGCGAATCTTTCCGATTGCCGGAGAGCGTTCGACGATCAGGTTCGCGATGAACTCCGGCAGCAGGGCGCGCGGCACGTTCGCGGGGATATCGGTCACGAGCTGCGAAGGCACCTGAACGATGAAGTCCTCAGGCGCCGTGGCGAGACTATGTTCGTACGCAACGCGGATGTCCATGCTGTTATCTTTCGGAGATGTGGTTGCCGGGAGCGCATGCAATGTGCGCAGGGCTATGCAGGGTTATGGACTCAGTGTAGCGCGCGATACACCTGTCGTTGTTCTGTTGTGAGCGCTTGCGCGCTTTTGCCGACCATCGCAGGCTGTACCGCACGCGACTCCATTTCCCTGTGATGCAAGCCCGGCGTTTTGGTGCCCGTCTATGGGGGCCGGTTACCATCAGGTGCCAGAATAACCGTATGACGTTCGCGTGAGCCTCTCTCACGTCCGCCCGTCCTTGTTCACCGACAGCCTTTAATGCGCATGAGCAGACTGATGTGCGAATGCGCGACGGGGCGCATTGACGACGTTATCGTGCAACCTGGAGATGACTGTCGTTGGTGCGGGTGTCATGCGCGACCCTACCCACCAGCTTTCCGAGGTAATCACTCGCCCTCACTACGATCTCCATTCGGGTCACGCTGAGCGCGCGGTCGTATTCATTGACAACGGCGGTGAGACCGTCAATCAACGATTCAGGCACATTCCAGACGCCAGTGTGGTCTGCCTGATTGAGCACCTCTCCGAGGCCATGCTCAACGCGTTCGATGTCCGCGATATCGAGCTGCCCATGTCCCGCCCGGGTGATGAAGCTCGTGATGATGATGATCTGCGAGAGGAGATTAACCGTATGCGATCCACGAACGACGCCCCTCAGAGTAAGGTGGCGGAGCGCGTGAGGTGTGGTAGTGATGCGGGTCAGCGGAGGTCGGCCGGCATTTTCCAGGGAATATGCGCAAGTGAAGAACGATTTGCTGATACTCGCAGGCGGTGTTAAAGCGGACATCCTCACAAACACAGTTGAGGATCTGCACAATGACGGCAAGACGAACGACCATCCGGCAATTGCCGCTGACCGAGGTCGTTGACCGCGACACACCCGGCGCGACGCCGGTCAGCATCACCAAACCCGAGGGCGGCGCCATCTATCACACGGTCCCGCTCGCACACCCCGACACCGGCAAGCGACGCGACGCCCGCCCGCAGTGGGTCGCAGGCACCTTCCCTCTCTTCCCTGTTGTCCGGCTCGCTGACGGCGCGCCGTGGGCTGAGGCGAACGTCTGGCTCATCGATATGATGGAGTCGAAGTCGTCGCCGAACATGCTGACGTTCGCCAGCATCGCTGACGACTTGGTGGCGTTCCGTCGTTATCTCGATGACGAGGGCATCGAGTGGTTGACGTTCCCGGTGAACAAGCGGCAACGTCCGACCTACCGCTATAGCGCTTCGATCAAGCTGGCCGTGCAGGCAGGCGAACTGTCTCCCGGCGTCGCCAGGCGTCGCATGGGCGCCGTGGTGCGCTTTTATCGCTGGCTCATGACCGAAGCAGCCTTCCGTGCGTATTCCACGACACCCGAGCGCGGATTCCACGCGTAGCCGAGCAGGTTTTCCACGAACACGCGAGCGCTCGTTCCACACGGAAGCGAGCACTTAAGCAGTGACGCGGGTGGTCAGT
>NZ_JAKLJA010000032.1 GCF_022213065.1 Paraburkholderia tagetis | reverse complement strand
TCCTCGATGCTCAGCACGTCCTGCATGGGGTCTTCTCCGGGCAAAAGCCAGAGTAAACGCGTCATGGCGCGGGTTTACAACTTTTGTGACAGGCGTTTTTACATTTCATGCGATTGCCCTGGCGTGGCACGCTATGGCGAGTTGCCGCAGCGCCGAGAGAGACGGGCCAGGGCCGATTAGCGGAACACCACCGTCTTGTGTCCGTTGAGCACGATGCGATGCTCGACATGCCACTTCACCGCGCGCGCGAGCGTCACGCACTCCACGTCGCGGCCGATCGCGGTGAGTTGGTCCGGCGTCATGTTGTGATCCACGCGCTCGACTTCCTGCTCGATGATCGGGCCTTCGTCGAGATCGGACGTCACGTAATGCGCCGTTGCACCGATCAGCTTCACGCCGCGATCGAACGCCTGGTAGTACGGCTTCGCACCCTTGAAGCTCGGCAGGAACGAATGGTGAATGTTGATCGCGCGGCCTTCGAGCGCCGCGCACAGCTGCGGCGAGAGAATCTGCATGTAGCGTGCGAGCACCACGAGGTCGGCGCGCTCGCCGTTCACCACGTCGAGCACGCGTGCTTCCTGTGCGGCCTTGTCCGCATCGCTGCCGCCGAGCAGCGGGAAGTGATGAAACGGAATGTTGTAGCTCGCCGCAAGTTGATAGAACTCCTTGTGATTCGAGATGATCGCGGGAATCTCGATGGCGAGCTGGCCGGTGCGGTAGCGGAACAGCAGATCGTTCAGGCAGTGGCCGATCTTCGAGACCATGATGACCACGCGCGGCTTTACGTTCGCGTCGTGCAGCTCCCAGCGCATGCCGAACTCGTCGGCAAGCGGCGCGAACGCGGCACGCAGGCCGTCGAGGCCCGGGTCGCCGCCCACCTGCTGGAAGTGCACGCGCATGAAGAACTCGCCCGTATGGCTGTCGCCGAACTGGGCCGAATCGAGAATGTTGCTGCCGCGATCGAACAGGAAACCCGACACGGCATGCACGATGCCCGGCCGGTCGGCGCACGACAGTTTGAGAATGAAGCTGTGATCGGTCGACATGACCTTGGTAACTCCCGTCAATTCTTTGTGATTCAGAAGGGCTTTCGGTACTTCAAAACCGGCGCCCTTTCACAGCGTCGGCGCCTCGAAGATCGCGGCGATGCCCTCGCACGCGTCTTCGTCTATCCATTGGCGGCGCAGCAGCAGATCGAGCGTGGCGAGACTCGCGTCCACCGTCATCTTGCCCTCTTCGATCCAGCGCGCGGCTTCGTCGATGCGCGCGAGGCGGTGCTCGCCGACTTCGCCGTCCTGATTGTGCGGCACGAAGTCCTCGGGCAGCGCGAGGTCGTAGACAAAGATCTGCTCGGCCTGGGTGCCTTCGGGCAGCGACTGCAGCACGTGCGCGGTGCGACCTGGCCTGGCCTGTGAAGCAAGTTCGGCGGCAATGCCCGCTTCTTCCCAGCATTCCTTCACGAGCGTGGCCTCGACACCGAAGCCCCAGCCGATGCCGCCCGCCACGACGTTGTCCAGCATGCCGGGGTCGGTGGCCTTGGTGTCGCTGCGGCGCGCGATCCACAGTTGCGGCGCACGGGACGACGCAGAAGCTGGGTATTCTACGATGCCGTTCAAATGCACCGCATACGTCATCGTGCCGAAAAAGCGCGAGGCGGCGCGCTCGATGAAAGCGAGCGGCGGCGCGTCGAAGGCGTTGCGGATCGCGTAGGTTTCGTCGCGCCAGCCCGGAATGCGGCCCTCGGCGGCGAGCGCGCCGATCACGGCGGAGAGCGCCGCGCTGCGCGCCGTCACGTTGTCGAACTTCGCGGCGAGCGTCACGCGCGCGCGCTCGTCTGCGCTGTTGCCAAAATCAACGATTTCGAAGACGTCGGACCAGCGCGCGAGCAACGCGACGTCGCCGCGGCGGATCCAGCCCACGCGTTCGTCGCCGAAGAAAAACGGCAGATGCGCGCCCGGGTCGAAACGGCGCGCGTCGGTGATGCAAGGCAAGGTCATCGTCGAAAGACTCCGGTGGTCGCGCGCGCTGTGAGGTCCACTAGTGCGCGCCGACATGTGCTCAGTCGCGCAGCGCGACGCGAATGCCGATGGCGATGAAGGTGATCCCGGCGAGGCGGTCGAGCCACACGCCCGCGCGCGGCCGGCGCTTGAGCCAGCCGCCGATGGTACCCGCGCACAGGCCGAACACCGAGAACACCACCACGGTCTGCGCCATGAACACGAGACCGAGTTCGAGCATTTGCAGCGTGACGCCCTGCGCGCCGTGCGTATCGACGAACTGCGGCAGGAACACGACGAAGAAGAGCGTCACCTTCGGATTCATGATGTTGCCGAGCACGCTCTGGCGAAAGATCGCGGCAAGCGGCTGGCGCGGCCGGTCGCCCGCCGCGGCGAGCCCCTGGCTTCGGAGCGCCTTCACGCCGATCCAGACGAGGTAAGCCGCGCCCGCGAGCTTGAGGATCTGGAACGCGAGCGGCGACGAACGCAGCACAGCGGCAATGCCGAGCGCGGCGAGCGTGGTATGGAACGTCACGCCCGCGGCAAAGCCGAGCGCGGCCACGAGGCCCGCGGCACGCCCCTGCGAGATGCCGCGTGCGAGCACCTGCAGATTGTCGGGGCCGGGCGCAAAGGTGATGGCGATCGAGGTGGCGAGAAAGAGCGCGAAGTTGGGCATGGGATCAGTCCGTCAATGGAGCAGCTCAATAACTGCGCAATAACTGTGCAATAACTGCGCAAAACCGCTCAATGACCGCCGAAGGCGGTCACGGTGAAGAGCGGCAGGCCCGCTTCGGTCAGCAGCTTCGAGCCGCCCAGTTCCGGCAAGTCGATGATCGCCGCGCCCTCCACCACCGTCGCGCCCAGCCGCTCGAGCAGCAGCTTGCCCGCGAGCATGGTGCCGCCCGTGGCGATCAGGTCGTCGACGATCACGACGCGGTCGCCCTTCGCGCAGGCGTCTTCGTGAATCTCGACGGTGGATTCGCCATATTCCAGCTTGTAGGTCTCGGAAACCGTCGTGTACGGCAGCTTGCCGATCTTGCGGATCGGAATGAAGCCCACGTTCAGTTCGTACGCGACGATCGGCCCAATGATGAAGCCGCGCGCGTCCAGGCCCGCCACGTAATCGAGCTTCGCATCGACATAACGCTCCACGAACAGGTCGATCAGCACGCGCAAGCCCTTCGGGTCGCCGATGAGCGGCGTGATATCGCGGAATTGCACCCCCGGCTGAGGCCAGTCGGGCACCGTGCGGATCAGGCTGTTGACGAACTTCGAGGCTTCGGCGCTCGCGTTCGCGTTCGCAGGTGCGTTGGACATGATTGCTCCGGGTAATGGCAAGAATGAGGAAAGGATTCGGATAAACGGGGCGGGACCCCGAAAGCGCTGCGCCGCGTATTGCAGGTTCTGTGACGGTGAACTGCGGCGCGTGCGCCCGCAGCCCTCAGGCCGCCGCGCCCGCGCCGGCGGCGCTCGCCTTGCGGTGGCGCGAGAGGCGCTCCTCGGCTTGCGCCAGTTGCTCGGGCAGGCCGCGCAGCACGACGATGTCCGCTTCGCGCAGCTTCGTCGATGGGTCGGGTTCCACGCCGCGAATGCCGTGCCGGCGAATCGCCGTCACCTCCACGCCGATGTCGAAAAGACCCAGATCGGCGAGCGTGCGGCCCACCGCCTCGGCGCGTGCGTCGACCGGTACGGATTGTAGCCGCACCTGCTCGTGACCGTCCTCGCCCATATCGTCGGTGCCGTGGAAGTAGCCGCGCAGCATGCTGTAGCGCTCGTCGCGCATTTCTTCCACGCGCCGCACCACGCGGCGCATCGGCACGCCCATCACCACGAGCATGTGCGAGGCGAGCATCAGACTGCCCTCCACGATCTCGGGAATCACCTCGGTCGCGCCGGCGGCGAGCAGGCGCTCGAGATCGGCGTCATCCACGGTGCGCACGATCACGGGCAACGTGGGTTCCAGTTCGTGGATGTGATGCAGCACGCGCAGCGCGGACTGCGTGTTCGCGTAGGTGATGGCCACGGCCGCGGCGCGGTGGATGCCCGCCGCCACCAGCGACTCGCGCCGCGCCGCATCGCCGAACACCACCGACTCGCCCGCCGTAGCCGCCGCGGACACGCGATCGGGGTCGAGGTCGAGCGCCACATACGAGAGCCCTTCGTGTTCGAGCATGCGCGCCAGGTTCTGCCCCGCGCGGCCGTAGCCGCACACGATCACATGGCCGCTCTGCTTGATGCTCTGCGTGGCGATGCGCGTCATCATCAGCGACTGTTGCATCCATTCCGTGGACGACAGGCGCAGCACGATGCGATCGGCGTTCTGGATCAGGAACGGCGCCGCGAGCATCGAGAGCAGCATCGCGGCGAGGATTGCCTGAAGCAGCGTGGGATCGACGAGATGCTTGTCCAGAATGAGGTTCAGCAGCACAAAGCCGAATTCGCCAGCCTGCGCGAGGCCGAGGCCCGTGCGCATCGCCACGCCCGGCGAGGCGCCAAAGAGGCGCGTGAGCGCCGTAATGAGCACGGCCTTGAGCACCACCGGCCCGATCACGAACGCGGCCACCATGAACGGGTGCTGCCAGATCACGTGCGGATTGAGCAGCATGCCCGTGGTCACGAAGAAGAGCCCCAGCAGCACGTCGCGAAACGGCTTGATGTCCTCTTCCACCTGATGCTTGTACGGCGTCTCGGCGATCAACATGCCCGCGATGAACGCGCCGAGCGCGAGCGAGAGGCCAAATTTGTCGGTGATGAACGCCGCGCCCAGCGTGACGAGCAGCACGTTCAGCACGAACAGCTCCTGCGAGCGGCGCCGCGCGACCACGTTGAACCAGCGCGTCATGAACTTCTGCCCGACGATGAGCAGAATGCCGAGCGCGAGCACGATCTTGACGGCGGCCATGCCGAGCGACTCGATGAGCGACTTCGAATCGCCGCCGAAGGCCGCGATCACGATGAGCAGCGGCACCACAGCGAGATCCTGGAACAGCAGCACACCGAGAATGTTGCGGCCGTGTTCGGACTCGATCTCCAACCGCTCCGCCAGCATCTTGCTCACGATCGCCGTGGACGACATGGCGAGCGCGCCGCCGAGCGCGATACACGCCTGCCAGGTGATGTGCGCCCACGGCGCGAGCGCGAGTCCGACCAGAAGCGCGACCACGATCGTGCCCATGACCTGCGAAAGCCCGAGTCCGAACACGGCGCGCCGCATCGCGCGCAGCTTGGAGAGCGAGAACTCGAGGCCGATCGAGAACATCAGGAACACGACGCCGAACTCGGCCAGATTCTGCGCGCCCGCCGTGTTCGGCACGATGCCGAGCGCACGCGGGCCGACCAGAATGCCGACCGTGAGATAGCCGAGCATCGGCGGCAGGTTCAGGTAACGGAACAGCACGACGCCAACCACCGAGGCGAGCAGCAGGAACAACGTTATTTCCAGCGGGGAAATCATCGTGTGAAGCGTCCTCGTTCAAAACGTTGCCAACGCGTGGCGCAGGCGTGCGTTGCCGGCGATACAAATTGTGTCTGCGCCGGTCGGGTCCATCATCGGCGCAAATCGGGATCTAAGGGAAGTACTTGAAGTACTGCGGAAGAGAGGCGCAAACGCGGCAAAAGCCGGGGCTTTCGCGCTGGGGGCGCCGGCGCGGCGCACATACGCCTTTGCTATACTCCGCGAATGATAGCGAAAATCAATGGCGACAGGGCGCTGACGCTCGCTCGCGACGTGCTCGACATCGAAGCTGACGCCGTGCGCGGGCTTCGCGACCGGCTCGACGACAGCTTCGTCGGCGCAGTCGATCTCATCCTCAGTTGCCGTGGACGCGTGGTCGTCTCCGGCATCGGCAAATCGGGCCACATTGCCCGCAAACTCGCGGCCACCCTCGCCTCCACCGGCACGCCGGCGTTCTTCGTGCATCCCGCCGAAGCGAGCCACGGCGACCTCGGCATGGTGACCGCCGACGACGTCTTCATCGGCCTGTCCAATTCCGGCGAATCGGAAGAGCTCGTCGCGATCCTGCCGCTCGTCAAGCGCATTGGCGCGAAGCTCATCGGCATGACGGGCAACCGCCCGCAGTCCACGCTCGGCAAGCTTAGCGACGTGCATCTGGACGCCGGCGTCGCGAAAGAAGCCTGCCCGCTGAATCTCGCGCCCACGGCCAGCACGACGGCGGCGCTCGCGCTTTCCGACGCGCTCGCGGTCGCGGTGCTCGACGCGCGCGGCTTCGGCGCCGACGACTTCGCGCGCTCCCACCCCGGCGGCGCGCTCGGCCGGCGCCTGCTCACCTATGTGCGCGACGTGATGCGCATCGGCGACGCGATCCCCAAGGTGCCCAAGAGCGCCACCGTGCGCGACGCGCTGATTCAGCTGACCGCCAAGCGCATGGGCATGACCGCCATCGTCGACGAAGAAGACCATGTGGCCGGCATTTTCACCGACGGCGACCTGCGGCGCGTGCTCGAGCGCGTGGGTGATTTCCGCGACCAGCCGATCGCCCAGGTGATGACGAAGGGCCCGCGCACGATCGGTCCCGACCAGCTTGCAATCGAAGCCGTGGAACTGATGGAGCGCTATCGCATCAATCAGATGCTGGTGGTGGACGCCGAAGGCGCGCTGATCGGCGCACTCAATATGCACGACCTGTTCTCCAAGAAGGTGATCTGATGAATGCGGCCCCCGGGCTTGACGCGAACGCGCGTGCGGCGCGCGTGCGCTTGATGATTTTCGACGTCGACGGCGTGCTCACCGACGGCGGCCTGCTGTTCACGGGCGCAGGCGACACCATGAAAGACTTCAACTCGCTCGACGGCCACGGCGCGAAGCTCCTGCGCGAAGCCGGCATCGACACGGCCATCATCACCGGGCGTCGCTCGGAGATCGTCGCCGCGCGCGCGAAGGAATTGCGCATCACGCATCTGTATCAGGGCGTCGAGGACAAGCGCGTCGCGTTCGAGGCCTTGCTCGCCGAGACCGGCGTCACGCGCGAGCAGTGCGGCTATATGGGCGACGACTGGCCCGACCTCGCCGTGATGCTTCAGTGCGGGTTTGGCGCCGCGCCTGCGAACGCGCATCCGGAAGTGCTCGCGCGCGCCCACTGGGTCACGGACAAAACGGGCGGCCACGGCGCCGTGCGCGAAGTTACCGACCTGATCCTGCGCGCCCAGGGCCATTACGACGCGATGCTCGCCGCGGCTTGCGCCCCGCACGCAGTAGAGTCTCACGCGGGGTCCCGTGGAGTGGCCCAATGAGGCAGCAGAAGTTTCGCCTCACCGCGCTCGTGCCGCTCGTCTGCGTGGCTGTGCTTGCCGGCTTCACGTGGTGGCTGATGCAGGCCGTCAAGCCGCGCGAGAACGAAGCCGCACCGCGTCCGCTCACGCACACGCCCGACTATTTCGCCGACAACTTCTCGGTCTCCGAACTCGACCAGTCCGGCTCCACGCAATATCGCCTCACCGCCGCCCACATGGTGCATTACGAGGACGACTCGAACAGCGACCTCTCGATGCCCGCGGTGCGCGCGTTCCAGCCCGGCAAGCCGGTGGTCACGGCCACGGGACAGCGCGGCACGGTCAACGGCGACGCCTCGATCGTCGACCTGTACGACAACGCGCGTATTCTGCGTGCCGCTGGCATCGGCGATCCCGATATGCAGGCTGATTCCGAGCATTTCCGCGTGCTCGTGAACGACGATGTGATCCTGACCGAAAAGCCGGTTAAACTTCGTCGCGGCCAGTCGGTCATGACGGCCACCAGCGGCATGAACTACAACAATGTCACCCGGGTCATCCAGCTCTTCGGCAACGTCCGCGGCGCGATCGCCCCGGTTGACTCCGGCGGCTCGTCCTGATCCCCGGGCCGTCCACCCAAGGCACGACTGCATGAACGATTCGCTTCCCCGACCTTTGTCCGGCCGCCCGCTCGCACAGGGCTGGCGCCGCGCAGCGTTCGCGGCGCTGACCGCGCTCGCGGCCGCGCTCCCGCTCGCGTGCATCGCACCCGCCGCGCACGCCGAGCGCGCCGACAAAGACAAGCCGCTCAACATCGAAGCGGACAACATGACGTACGACGACCTGAAGCAGCAGACCGTCTTCACCGGCCACGTGGTTGCCACGAAGGGCACGATCCTGATCAAGGCCGACAAGCTCGTCGTCACGCAAGACCCGCAGGGCTACCAGTACGCCACCGGCACGGTGGCGCCCGGTACGCCCGAAACCCGGCTTGCCTACTTCCGCCAGAAGCGCGAAGGCATCGACGAATACGTCGATGGCACCGCCGAGCGCATCGACTACGACGGCAAGCAGGATCTCACCACGCTCACCACGCGCGCGACGGTGCGGCGCCTGCAAGGCCTCTCGACGGTAATGGACACGGTCCACGGCAGCGTCGTCACCTATGACGGCCAGAACGACTTCTACACCGCGAAGTCGGGCTCGGACGTCGCGGGCCCCGGCAATCCGAAGGGCCGCGTGCGCGCGATGCTCTCGCCGCGCAACGGCGGCGCACAGCCGCTCACCGGCAGCGCCGCCACGCTCGCGCCCGCCACGACACTCAAGGGAGCGCCGCAATGAACACCGCCACCGCCTCCCCCATCCATCAGCGCCCGGCCGCGGGCAAGACGAGCTCGCTCGTCGTGCGCAGCCTCAAGAAGCGCTATGGCTCGCGCACCGTCGTCAAGGACGTCTCGCTCGACGTGAAGAGCGGCGAAGTGGTCGGGCTGCTCGGACCCAACGGCGCGGGCAAAACCACGTCGTTCTACATGATCGTCGGCCTCGTGCCGCTCGACGCGGGCGAGATCGACCTCGACGGCGAGTCGATCAGCCTCTTGCCCATCCACAAGCGCGCGGCGCTCGGCCTTTCGTATCTGCCGCAGGAAGCTTCCGTGTTCCGCAAGCTCACCGTGGAAGAGAACATCCGCGCGGTGCTGGAACTGCAGACCGACGAGCACGGCAAGCATCTGTCGAAGGATGCCATCGCCACGCGCTCCGACGCGCTCCTCGACGAGCTCCAGATCGCGCACCTGCGCGACAATCCGGCGCTCTCGCTTTCGGGTGGCGAGCGCCGCCGCGTGGAAATCGCGCGCGCACTCGCAACCGATCCGAGCTTCATCCTGCTCGACGAGCCGTTTGCGGGCGTCGACCCGATCGCCGTGCTGGAAATCCAGAAGATCGTGAAGTTCCTGAAGCAGCGCAACATCGGCGTGCTGATCACGGACCACAACGTGCGCGAGACGCTTGGCATCTGCGACCACGCGTACATCATCAGCGACGGCAGCGTGCTCGCCGCCGGCGCCCCCGGCGAGATTATCGAGAACGAGAACGTGCGCCGCGTCTATCTCGGCGAACATTTCCGCATGTGATACGCCGGCCCGGGGCGCGCCCGACACCCTGCGCGCCCCGGACTCCGCTCGCCGCACCCAGGCGAGCAAGGCCTGGCGAGGCGCCGCCCGCCCCACCTTCAATTCCCCCGAGTTTTCTGTTGTACTTGCCCGCTGGCGTCGACCCGGTCCGCCCAGTGAAGCTCATGCGCGGCGAATTGCGCGGGCGGTGCGCAGGCGCGTGTGCGAGGGTCCCGCACGCCCCTCGCATGCTCCTGTTTGCGCACCAAATTCGCACTCGCGAGCGCCCTGCGGACGACTGCACGGCACGCGCGTTTTTGCGAATGTTTCTTGGTATCGCGAGCGTGGCAAACTCTTTACAATGAATCGCACACTGCCATGAAAGCCAGCCTCCAACTCCGCCTCTCGCAGCATCTTGCGCTCACTCCGCAGCTACAACAGTCCATCCGGCTGCTGCAGTTGTCGACGCTCGAACTGCAACAAGAGGTCGCCACGGCGATCGCGCAGAACCCGTTGCTCGAAAACGAGGATGACTGGATCGCGAGCCCGCTGCGCGTGGCCGCGGACGGCTCGGTCATCGCCCAGCCGCCCACGCCCTCGGGCATCGAACCGATGCAGGGCGCGGGCAACGGCACATCGTCGTCCGGCAGCAGCAACGAAAACGGCGAAGGCGAGCCGCGCGGCGTCGACGAATACGACGGCCTCGGCGGCGATGCGAATGGCGAGGCAAGCCAGTGGAACCTCGACGACTACGGCCGCTCCGGCAGCGCTTCCGACGACGACGACCTGCCGCCGCTGCAAATTCACGAGTCGACCACCACACTGCGCGACCATCTGACTGCGCAACTGCGCGAGACCAATGCGAGCCCGCGCGACCGCGCGCTCATTACGTTTCTGATCGAATCGCTCGACGACGACGGCTACCTCTCGGCGACCTGCGAAGAGATTCTTGCCGATATCCCGGAAGAGCTTGAAGTCGACGCCGACGAACTGAGCGCGGCGCTCGCCCTGCTGCACAGTTTCGACCCGGCGGGCGTGGGTGCGCGCTCGGCGTCGGAGTGCCTGAAGCTGCAATTGCTGCGCATCGTTTCGTCGCCTACGCGCACGCTCGCGCTCGAGATCGTGTCGAACCATCTGGAACTGCTCGCCGCGCGCGACTTCACGCGTTTGCGCAAGCAACTGAAGGCCGGCGACGACGATCTACGCGAGGCGCATACGCTGATCCGCTCGCTCGAACCGTTTCCGGGCGCGGCGTACGGCAAGGCCGAGGCCGACTATGTGGTGCCGGACATCATCGTGAAAAAGGCGGGCCAGAACTGGCACGCCGAGCTCAATCCGGAAGTAGTGCCGAAGCTGCGCATCAACCACCTGTACGCCAACATCTTGCGCAATAACCGGGGCGACCCGGGCAGCGGATCATTGCGGCAGCAGTTGCAGGAAGCGCGCTGGCTCATCAAGAACATCCAGCAGCGCTTCGAGACGATCCTGCGCGTCGCGCAGGCGATCGTCGAGCGTCAGAAGAACTTTTTCGCTCACGGCGAGATTGCCATGCGCCCCTTGGTTTTGAGGGAGATTGCTGATACGCTGGGCCTACACGAATCAACTGTCTCGCGTGTGACAACCGGTAAATACATGCTGACTCCATTCGGGACACTTGAATTTAAGTACTTCTTCGGATCGCATGTTTCAACGGACACGGGAGGCGCAGCATCGTCTACCGCCATCCGCGCCCTCATCAAGCAACTCATAGGAGCCGAGAACGCCAAATCCCCTCTTTCGGACAGCCGCATAGCCGAACTGCTGGCTGAACAGGGTTTCGTGGTGGCGCGACGCACTGTCGCGAAATACCGCGAAGCACTGAGGATTCCAGCGGTCAATCTGCGCAAGTCTCTTTAGGCCTGTTCCGGCCTTTGCGGAATGGGCATTTTCCGGCCGCGGCGCCAGTTGGCGGAGATGGCCGGTCGAGCTAGCCCTCTCGTAACGGCCTTTCGGGGAGCCGCACGACTTGGGCGAGTCAGTCGACCGGCACAGCCGCGCTTCACGCGTCACGCGGCCAATAGCCTGGAGAAGCACTATGAATCTGAAGATCAGTGGACACCATCTCGAAGTAACGCCAGCGTTGCGAGAATACGTGATCACCAAACTGGACAGGGTGCTAAGACATTTCGATCAGGTCATCGATGGCAATGTGGTCCTCTCGGTCGACAACCATAAGGAAAAGGACAAGAGACAGAAGGTTGAAGTGAACCTTCATCTGAAAGGCAAGGATATTTTCGTGGAGAGCGCAAACGGCGACATGTATGCCGCCATCGATCTCGTGGTCGACAAGCTAGACCGCCAGGTCGTGCGTCACAAGGACCGCCTGCAGGGGCATCAGCACGAGTCGCTCAAGTATCAGCCGGCCGCCCCGATCGAAGTTCCGCCGCAATAACGCATTGAGCTTCCGGAGCTTATGCGACCCCGATTGCGCCGATTGCACCGATTGCCGGCGTGAGTGAACGCGCGAAATCTGGCCTCGAACAGGCTGCAAACGAAGCCGCCCTCGCTGGGCGGCTTTTTCGTGGGCTACCCACTGTGCATAGTCCGTATGTCAGGCATCGAACGGTGCTCGCGGGTGCAACCGGGCGACAATGGTTGCGCCGATGCATGGCGCATCGCACCATCGGCCAGTACGCTTGTTCTATAATGGTCCAGTCACTTTCGGGGCAATACGACCCCACGGTCCCGGCACCGCGCTGGTCTTGCCAGGCGAGTTGCCGGCTGCGCAGGACTCTCCTGCGCGCAACGGCGTGCCGCCTCGCGCATGAACTGCGCCAATTGTCGGTGTGAGGAGCATTCAGGCCACGTTTTCGCCTGCCAACATGAATCGTTTAGCCAAAATACTTCCCATCGAGAACGTCGTCGTCGGCCTGTCCGTTACCAGCAAAAAGCGCGTCTTCGAACAAGCTGGCCTGATCTTCGAAAACCAGAACGGCATTGCCCGCAGCACGGTTACCGACAATCTGTTCGCGCGCGAGCGCCTCGGCTCCACCGGCCTCGGTGAAGGCGTGGCCATTCCGCACGGACGCATCAAGGGCCTGAAGCAGCCGCTCGCGGCGTTTGTGCGTCTTGCCGACCCGATTCCCTTCGAAGCACCGGACGGCCAGCCCGTCTCGCTCCTCATTTTCCTGCTCGTGCCGGAACAGGCCACGCAGCAGCACCTTGAAATACTGTCCGAGATCGCCCAACTGCTGTCGGACCGCGAAACACGCGAACGGCTGCATACTGAGGAAAATCGCGAGACGTTGCATCGTCTGCTCACCCAGTGGCAACCTTGACGTAACGTGCGGCCCAAGATGTAACTCGTGGTTTTTTGCGCATTTTTGCGCCAGGACTCATGGACACTTCCAGCATCAACGCCCAAAGCATCTTCGACGACAACGCCACCACGCTGAAGCTCAGCTGGCTGACGGGGCACGAAGGCTGGGAACGCGGTTTCTCGACCGAGACGGTGGCAACGGCGACGGCAAGTGCTGACCTCGTCGGCCACCTGAACCTGATCCACCCGAACCGCATTCAGGTGCTCGGCGACGCCGAGATCCACTACTACCAGCGCCAGACCGACGAAGACCGCTCGCGCCACATGGCCGAGCTCATCGCGCTCGAACCGCCGTTCCTCGTGGTCGCCGACGGTATGACCGCGCCGCCAGAACTGGTGCTGCGCTGCACGCGCTCCTCCACGCCGCTCTTTACGACGCCCATGTCGGCGGCCACGGTCATCGACAGCCTGCGCCTCTATATGTCGCGCATTCTCGCGCCGCGCGCGACGCTGCACGGCGTGTTCCTCGACATTCTCGGCATGGGCGTGCTGCTCACCGGCGACTCCGGCCTCGGCAAGAGCGAGCTCGGGCTCGAGCTCATCAGCCGCGGCCACGGCCTCGTGGCCGACGACGCCGTGGACTTCGTGCGCCTCGGCCCCGATTTCGTCGAAGGCCGCTGCCCTCCACTGCTGCAGAACCTGCTCGAAGTGCGGGGTCTCGGCCTGCTCGACATCAAGACGATCTTCGGTGAGACCGCAGTGCGCCGGAAGATGAAGCTCAAACTCATCGTGCAACTGGTGCGCCGGCCCGATGGCGAATTCCAGCGCCTGCCGCTGGAAAGCCAGACGGTGGACGTGCTCGGCCTGCCCATCAGCAAGGTCACGATCCAGGTGGCGGCAGGCCGCAACCTTGCAGTGCTCGTCGAGGCCGCCGTGCGCAACACCATCCTGCAATTGCGCGGCATCGATACCCTGCGCGATTTCATGGACCGCCAGCGCCTCGCCATGCAGGACCCGGACAGCCAGTTCCCTGGCAAGCTGATCTGAATTCTTCACGCGATGCGCCATCGGAGCGTCATCACCGCCGCGTAGATCGAATGCTATGATGACCCAATCGGGTTCATCCTCTTTCTCATGCGTATCATCCTGATCACCGGCATTTCGGGCTCCGGCAAGTCAGTGGCGCTGAATGCGCTCGAAGACGTCGGCTATTTCTGCGTCGACAACCTGCCGCCGCGGTTTCTGCCGCAACTCGCCCAATATCTCTCCGAAGACGGCTACGAGCGTCTCGCGGTGGCGATCGACGCGCGCTCGAGTTCCTCGTTCGAGGACATGCCGGAGATGATCCGCGACCTCGCGCGCGAACACGACGTGCGCGTGCTGTTCCTCAACGCGAGCACGCAGTCGCTCATCCAGCGCTTTTCCGAGACGCGCCGCCGCCATCCGCTTTCCGGATCGGTCACGCACGACGCCAACGTCGGCATGCTCAAGTCGCTTGAAGAGGCCATCGAGCACGAGCGCGAACTGGTCGCGAATCTCGCCGAGTTCGGCCATCAGGTCGACACGAGCAACCTGAGCGCCAACGCGCTGCGCCAGTGGATCAAGGTGTTTGTCGAAGGTGGCCGCGGCTCGCTGATGCTCACCTTCGAATCGTTCGGCTTCAAGCGTGGCGTGCCGCTTGACGCGGACCTCGTGTTCGACGTGCGCACGCTGCCAAACCCACATTACGACGCCCGTCTGCGGCCGCTCACCGGGCTCGATGAGCCCGTGATCGAGTTTCTGAACGCGCAGCCGGCCGTCCACGAAATGATCAACGATATCTACGCGTTCGTTGCGAAATGGCTGCCGCATTTCCGCGACGACAACCGCAGCTATCTGACCGTCGCGATCGGCTGTACCGGCGGCCAGCATCGCTCGGTCTACATTGCCCAGACGCTCGCCACACGCTTTGCCGGCGAGTCGAACGTCATCGTGCGTCATCGCGACGCGCCACTCGACGTCGGAGAATCGTCCCGGCTTATCGCCTAACGCGGCCGCGTCGCGCGGCCCTTAACCGAAAGCGTTGCGCCATGTCCTCTTCTCCTGCCGTGCTCGCCGATTTGCCGCTTTTTCCGCTGCATACGGTGCTCTTCCCCGGCGGCCTGTTGCCGCTGAAAATCTTCGAAGCGCGTTATCTGGACATGGCGCGCGAATGTCTGCGCGAGAAAACACCGTTCGGCGTGTGCCTGCTCAAGAGCGGCGCCGAAGTCGCGCAGCCCGATGAAACTGCGGCGGTCCCAGAAAACGTGGGCTGTCTCGCCGAAATCGAACAGTGCGACGTCGAGACATTCGGCATGCTGCTCATCCGTGCGCACGGCACGCGGCGCTTTCGGCTGCTCTCGCATCGCACGGAGGCCGATGGCTTGCTGGTCGGCATGGCCGAGCCGCTGCCCGACGACATTCCGCTCGAAGGCTCGCAGCATCTCGCGCGCTTCGGCGCGTGTGCGGAGGTGCTGGAGCGCATCATCGCGACGATACGCGAGCGCGACGCGGCGAGTCTGCCGTTCGCGGAGCCGTTCCGGTTTGACGATCCCTCGTGGGTCTCCAACCGCCTCGCGGAAGTCCTGCCGATTGCGTTACGCGCACGCCAGAAGCTGATGGAGCTCAACGACGCCGGTGCGCGCATCGACATCGTGCATCACTACATGCAGCAGCATCAGTTGCTGTAACGTGGAGCGCGCCGCGCTGCTTATTGCGAGCTTATTGCGACCTTATTGCCCGCGTTTTTGCCTCAGATCAGCGAGCCGCGCAGCCCGTCGAGCAGCTTGCGCACCGGCGCAGGCACACCATAGGCGTCGATCTCGCGCAACGGAACCCACACCGTTTCCCCTTCGTTCACCGCGAGCGCAGCGCCCTTGCGCTCGAACTCGACCATGCGTGGCTCGATGTCGAGCTTGAAGTGCGTGAAGGTGTGCGTAAGCGACGCGAGCGGCGATGCCTTCGCCATCGCGCCGAATGTCTGCGCGCGGTCTGCGAGCGCCGCTTCACCAGCAGCTTCGGGCAGGCTCCACAAGCCGCCCCAGATACCCGTGGGCGGGCGCTTCTCCAGCATCACCGCGTCGCCGTCGAGCAGCACGAGCATCCACGTGCGGCGCGTGGGCACCGCCTTCTTCGGACGCGCGGCAGGCAACTGGCGCTGACGGCCTGTCGTCTTCGCGACGCAATCGTCCGCGAACGGGCAGCGCTCGCAATCGGGCTTGCCGCGCGTGCAGAGCGTCGCGCCGAGATCCATCAGGCCTTGCGTGTAGGCGCTCACGTCGGCGTCGCTGGCATCGCCGCCCGGCACGAGCGACTCGGCAAGCGTCCACATCGCGTTCTCCACGCGCTTCTCGCCGGGAAAACCTTCCACGCCGAACACGCGCGCCAGCACGCGCTTCACGTTGCCATCAAGAATGGTCGCGCGCACGCCAAACGCGAACGATGCGATCGCCGCCGCCGTCGAACGGCCGATGCCAGGCAACTCGGCAAGCCCAACGACTGTCGACGGAAACCGGCCGCCGTGCTCTTCGGCCACCACCTGCGCGCAGCGATACAGATTGCGCGCACGCGAGTAGTAGCCGAGTCCGGCCCAGAGCGCCATCACGTCGTCGATCGGTGCGGCGGCGAGCGCCTCGACGGTGGGAAAGCGCTCGAGAAACCGCGCGTAATACGGAATCACCGTGGAAACCTGCGTCTGCTGCAGCATGATTTCCGATAGCCAGATGCGATAGGGGTCGCGTGTGTTCTGCCATGGCAGATCGTGACGGCCATGCTCGCGCTGCCACGCGATCAGGCGCGCCGCGAAGCTCGCGAGCAGATCGGCGGGATAAGTACCGGGAGCGGGCTTTTCGGTAGTTGCGGATGAAAGATACATTGAAGAGCTTGCAGGAAGGGCTTGCAATCAGCGCTGACAGCGCGGACAGAAATAAGTGGACCGCTGGCCCTGCACGATCTGTTTGATCGGCGTGCCGCATACTCGGCAAGGCAGACCCGCGCGGTCATAAACGAAGTATTCGAGCTGGAAATAGCCGCTTTCACCATTGCTGCCGACGAAATCGCGCAGCGTGCTGCCGCCCTTCTCAATCGCCGAGGCCAGCACGGCGCGCACGGCGTCGGCAAGCAATTCGTAGCGCGCGAGCGAGACGCGCCCTGCGGCCGTGGTTGGCCGGATGCCCGCGCGAAAAAGACTTTCCGACGCGTAGATATTGCCAACGCCCACCACGATGTCGCCGGCGAGCAGCGCCTGCTTGACAGAAACCTTGCGGCCGCGCGTCTCGCGAAACAGCAGTGCGCCCGAGAATGCGGGCGTAAAGGGCTCGATGCCGAGATTCGCGAGCAGCGGATGGCCGAGTACGTCGCCCGCCTCGCGCGGATGCCAGAGCACGGCGCCGAAGCGGCGCGGGTCGCGAAAACGCAGCGTGAAGTCGTCGAATAGCCAGTCGACGTGATCGTGCTTTTCCGCGGCCGGCGGCTTTGGAAGATTGCGTAACACGCGCAGTGTGCCGGTCATGCCGAGATGAACGATGAACCAGCCCTCGTCGACCTCGAACAGCAGATACTTGCCGCGCCGGCCCACGGAACGAATCGTGCGCCCGCGCAGCGTGCGCGCGAGCGTGGCCGGCACGGGCCAGCGCAAGGCCGGATTGCGCACGTCCACACGCTCGACGCGGCGGCCCGCGACCCACGGCTCGATGCCCCTGCGGGTGACTTCAACTTCTGGCAGTTCTGGCATGTCTAAAGGCTTGTGAGATTGTGCCGGGACGATCCGGCGAGCGTAACAGGGCTGGTCTGCAACTTGCGTCATCGTTGTGCGCGTATTGTATCCAGCGCGTTACAATCGACCGAAACATTCGACGGAATTCCATGGAACTGTCTTTCGTAAAGCTGTTTGCGAAGCGCTCGCCTCAGGACTCCAAAGCGGAATCCGGACTGGGCTCCAAAGCGGTAGCGCCGCGCCTGCGCGAAGCCCTGCAATTGCGTGCGTTCGGACCCCGGCGCCTGATCGGCGCGGCGGTGCTCGCGGCTTGGGCGTTGAGCACGCCGGGCGCGTATGCGCAGGATCAGGCCCCCACCACGGACGACACTTCCGTCACCATGCCGGATGCGTTCGGTCCTGCCTCGCCTGACGAGAAGAAAGACCTGCCAGGCGTCGCGCTCTCAAGCCAGATCGTCTTCCAGGTGCTCGCCGCCGAAATTGCCCTGCAGCGCAATCAGCCGGCGCCGGCCTATCAAACCTATCTGGCGCTCACACGCGACACGCACGACCCGCGCATGGCGCAACGTGCGACGGAAATCGCACTTGCGGCGCAAAGCCCGACCGACGCGCTCACTGCCGTGCAACTCTGGCAACAGTACGCGCCGAATTCGGAGCGTGCGGCGCAGCTCGACGCATCGCTGCTCGTGCTCGCCGGCAAGCCCGCCGACGCGCAGCCGCTGCTCGCGCGCGAGCTGGCCCGCGTGCCGGCCGACAGCCGCAGCCAGGCGCTGCTCTCGCTGCAACTGCTGCTCTCGCGCGGCCCGAATCGCGCCGGCGGCCTCGACACGCTCAAGACGCTGCTCAAGGACGACATGAACCGCCCCGAGGCGCAGCTTGCCCTGGGTCGCCAGCAACTGCTCGTCGACGACGTGCCGGCTGCGCGCAAGTCGTTCGAGCAGGCGCTCGCCATCAGGCCGGACTACCTGCCCGCCGCGCTGATGCTTGCGCAGATGGGACCAGAGGAGCGCCAGGAAGGCATCGCGTCGATCGAAAAATATGTTCGGCAGAATCCGAAATCGCGTGAAGGACATCTTGCGCTCGCGCAAACGTACCTCGCCGCCGACCGCCTCGACGACGCGAAAAAGCAGTTCGAGACCCTGCACAAGGCCAATGCGACCGACCTGATGCCGCTGATGGCGCTCTCGCTCATCGACGTGCAGCAGAAGAAGTACGACGAGGCAAAGCAATATCTGATTCAGTACTCGCAGGCGGCGGAGAAAACGCCGGGAGCGGACCCGGGCCAGGGCTACATTTATCTCGCGCAGCTCGCCGCCGAGCAGAAGGACAACGCGGGTGCGCAGCAGTGGCTCGACAAGATCCAGCCCAATAGCCAGCAATACGTGCCCGCGCAGATCACGCGCGCGCAGATGCTCGACAAGCAGGGCAAGGTCGACGACGCACGCCGCCAGCTCGCGAGCATCCAGGCCGACGACCCGCGCGACCAGGCGCTGATCGCGCGCACCGACGCCGCCATCCTGTTCGACGCCAAGCGCTATCAGGAGGCGGAGACGCGCCTCGCCAAGGCCACGGCCGACTTTCCGGAAGACCCCGACCTCACCTATGACTACGCAATGGCCGCCGAAAAGACCAGTCACTACGAGGTCATGGAGGCGCAACTGCGCAAGCTGATCAAGACGCAGCCGGACAACCCGCAGGCCTACAACGCGCTCGGCTACTCGCTCGCGGATCGCAACCAGCGCCTGCCGGAAGCGGACAAGCTCGTCGAAAAAGCTTCGTCGCTCGCCCCTGACGACGCGTTCATCATGGACAGCGTGGGCTGGGTGAAGTACCGCATGGGCGATAACGCCGACGCCATCAAGGTATTGCGCCGGGCCTACAGCCTGCAGCCGAACGCCGAAATCGGCGCGCACCTCGGCGAGGTGCTGTGGAAGAACGGCGACCAGGACGGCGCGCGCGAGGCCTGGCGCGAGGCACGCAAGCTCGAACCCGATAACGACACACTCCTGAAAACGCTCAAGCGCTTCCAGGTCAACGATCTCTGATGGCTGAATCTCATCTGCATTCCCGCCCCACCGCCATTGCCGCCGCATTTGCGAGACGCTCCTCGCGCGGCGTGGCGGCGGCCGGGCTGCTCGCCGGATTGCTCACGCTCGCAGGCTGCGCGACGCAACCGCCGCACGAACCGTCCACCGCACGCGCCACGACTTCGCTCACCACGCAAACGAGCCGCGCCTACCACGGCCGCTTCGCCGTTCAGTACGACGACCAGCGCGGCCAGCAGCGCAACGCCTATGGCAATTTCGACTGGCGTGAAACCGACTCGACCGTGACGCTGCAACTGCTCAATCCGCTTGGGCAGACGCTTGCCGTCGTCACGTCGTCGCCGGCCACGGCCACGCTCGAACTGCCGAACAAGCAGCCGCTCACCGCCGACAACGTCAGCACACTGATGCAACAGGCGCTTGGCTTCGCGCTGCCCGTCGAGGGCTTGCGCTACTGGCTGCAGCCATCGGTTGCGCCAACGTCGCGCGCGCACACCATGCCCGACCCGAAAGATCCGCAGCGTCTCGCGCAGATCCAGCAGGACGGCTGGACCATCGACTATCTCGCCTACGCAGACGCGCCCGCCACCGGCGTCAAGCGCGTGAACCTCACGCGCGAAGATCCGCCGCTTCAGATCAAGCTCGTGCTCGACCAGTAAAGGAATCGCACCTGGCGGACGACTCTCGTCGCCGCTGGACGCCAAGCATCATGACCGAAACCCAGGACTCGCTGCGCGGCTGCCTCGCGCCCGCGAAACTCAATCTTTTCCTGCATATCACGGGTCGCCGGCCCAATGGCTATCACGACCTGCAGACCGTCTTCCAGTTGCTCGACTGGGGCGACACGCTGCATTTCAAGCGCCGCCTCGACGGCCGCATCACGCGCACGACGGAAGTCGACGGCGTACCGGCCGAGCACGACCTCACCGTGCGCGCCGCGACGTTGCTCAAGCAACATACCGGCACCAACGAAGGCGTCGAGATCGACATCGAAAAACGTCTGCCAATGGGCGCTGGTCTTGGCGGCGGCAGCTCGGATGCGGCCACCACGCTGCTCGCGCTCAATCGCCTGTGGAAACTCAATCTGCCGCGCGAGGAATTGCAGGCGCTCGCGCTCAAACTCGGCGCCGACGTGCCCTTCTTCGTATTCGGAAAAAATGCGTTCGCGGAGGGTGTTGGAGAGGCACTGGAGGCTGTACAATTGCCGGCGCGTCATTTTTTGGTTGTGACGCCGCGGGTTCATGTTCCTACTGCTGAAATTTTTTCAGAAAAGTCGTTGACAAGGGACACAAAGACCTGCACAATAGCAGTCTTTCTTGCACGACACGCAACGCAAAACGGATGGCCAGATAGTTTCGGCCAAAACGATATGCAAGCGGTTGTCGCAGAAAAATACGCGGAAGTAGCGCGGGTGCTCGAATGGTTTGGAAGTATCTCAAACAGCATCGCACCAGCGCGGATGACCGGGTCGGGCGCAAGTGTTTTTGCAGCGTTCGCCAGTCGGGCTGAAGCAGAAGCGGCGCAAGCGCAGCTTCCGGCAGACTGGAGAAGCGCAGTAACGTCGAGCCTGGACAAGCATCCACTCTTCACTTTCGCGGCATAGTTTTGCGTGATTGATCGCTCTACCGGTCAATCAGGCTCGAAGTTGAGTGTAGGGGAGTCGCCAAGTTGGTTAAGGCACCGGATTTTGATTCCGGCATGCGAGGGTTCGAGTCCTTCCTCCCCTGCCAAAAATTCTAAAGCAGTTCACCCAAGTAGTTCCTCTCGCCCCCCAAGTCCGCAGCAGGTGCATGATGAGCAGCCATGACGGCCTGATGGTTTTTACTGGCAACGCAAATCCCGCGCTTGCACAGGAAGTCGTCAAGATCCTCGGTATTCCCCTCGGTAAGGCTATGGTTAGCCGTTTTTCCGACGGTGAGATCCAGGTCGAAATCCAGGAAAACGTGCGCGGCAAGGACGTCTTCGTCCTCCAGTCGACCAGCGCACCGACCAACGACAACCTGATGGAACTGATGATCATGGTCGATGCGCTCAAACGCGCATCCGCAGGCCGGATCACCGCAGCCATCCCCTACTTCGGCTATGCCCGTCAAGACCGCCGCCCCCGTTCGGCGCGCGTCGCCATCTCGGCGAAGGTCGTGGCGAACATGCTGGAAATCGCGGGCGTCGAGCGGATCATCACGATGGATCTGCACGCTGACCAGATCCAGGGTTTCTTCGATATTCCCGTCGACAACATCTACGCAACGCCCGTGCTGCTCGGCGATCTGCGCAAGCAGAACTACGAGAACCTGCTGGTCGTTTCGCCGGACGTCGGCGGCGTGGTGCGCGCCCGTGCGCTCGCCAAGCAACTGAACTGCGATCTCGCGATCATCGACAAGCGTCGCCCGAAGGCGAACGTCGCCGAAGTGATGAACATCATCGGTGAAGTCGAAGGCCGCACCTGCGTGATCATGGACGACATGGTCGACACCGCCGGCACGCTCTGCAAGGCAGCACAAGTGCTCAAGGAACGCGGCGCGAAGAAGGTGTTCGCGTACGCCACGCACCCGGTTCTGTCGGGTGGCGCGGGCGAGCGTATCGCCGCTTCGGCGCTCGACGAACTGGTCGTGACCGATACGATTGCACTGGGCGCTGAAGCCCGTGCATGCGCGAAGATCCGTTCGCTCACGAGCGCGGGTCTACTGGCGGAAACGTTCTCACGTATCCGCCGCGGCGACTCGGTGATGTCGCTGTTCGCGGAAAGCTAAAAAGATTCGCGCCAAAGCGCGGCATTCGCAAGGATGCCGCGCTTTGGTGTAATCGGCGCAAGCGGACGAAGGTTTGCGCCGTATCGTAGGGGGCCCTTCCGGCAGCAACAATGCCTCAAGGACCCCGTTTTATTTACTGCCTGGTCGCGGGCAGTGCATTAACTGAGAACATCATGAAAGTCATCGCTTTCGAACGCAATCTGCAAGGTACGGGTGCGAGCCGCCGCCTGCGCAATGCTGGCAAGACGCCGGGCATCGTTTACGGTGTCGGCGCCGAGCCGCAAATGGTCGAGCTCGACCACAACGCGCTGTGGCACGCCCTGAAGAAGGAAGCCTTCCACTCGTCGATCCTCGACCTCGAAGTGGCCGGCAAGTCGCAGCAAGTCCTGCTGCGCGACGTGCAATATCACCCGTTCCGTCAGCTCGTGCTGCACGTGGACTTCCAGCGTGTCGATCCGAACAAGAAGATCCACACGAAGGTGCCCCTGCACTTCATGAACCAGGAAACCAACCCGGCCGTCAAGCTGGGTGGCGCGATCATCTCGCACGTTCTGGCTGAAATCGAAGTCCAGTGCCTGCCGGGCTCGCTGCCGGAATTCCTCGAAGTCGACCTCGCGAAGATCGAAGCGGGCCAATCGCTGCACGCCAAGGACATCACGCTGCCCGCAGGCGTGACGCTGGTCTCGCACGTTGAAGCCGAAAACCCGGTGATCGCGTCGGCACCCGTGCCGGCTGGCGCCCAGGCGGCTGCTGAAGGCGAAGAAGCACCGGCTGCAGAATAAGCGCCGCGGCTTTATTGCCCGCTGTACAGCAAATAAGCTGATCCTCTCGATCCGTTTCAAAGAAACGGACGACGTGACCCGCCGCGGTTCGCCCCGGCGGGTTTTTTTTCGCAGTTTTTTCGTACACTTGCGGATTGTTTCAACGAATTCTGCAGGCGGAACACCACAATGATCAGGTTGATCGTCGGGCTCGGCAATCCGGGCGCCGAATACACGGCAACGCGCCACAATGCGGGCTTCTGGCTCGTGGACCAGCTCGCGCGCGAAGCCGGCACGACGCTGCGCGACGAGCGGCGCTTCCACGGCCACTATGCGAAGGCGCGCCTCTATGGCGAGGAAGTGCATCTGCTCGAGCCGCAGACATATATGAACCGCTCGGGCCAGTCGGTCGTCGCGCTCGCGAACTTCTTCAAGATCCTGCCCGACGAGATCCTCGTCGCGCACGACGAGCTCGACCTGCCGCCCGGCAGCGTCAAGCTCAAGCTCGGCGGCGGCAGCGGCGGCCACAACGGCCTGAAGGACATTTCCGCGCATCTGTCGACGCAGCAATACTGGCGCCTGCGTATCGGTATCGGCCATCCGCGCGATCTGATTCCCGAAGGTGCGCGCGCGGGCGCGAAGCCCGACGTTGCGAATTACGTGCTCAAGCCGCCGCGCCGCGAGGAACAGGACGTGATCGACGCATCGATCGAGCGTGCGCTCGCCGTCATGCCCACTTTCGTGAAGGGCGAGGCCGAACGCGCCGTCATGCAACTGCATCGCAACGGCTGATTTTCGCCCGCGCAGCGCTGGCTGCGGGCTTCTGCGAGCTTTATTGGCAGGTCAATTCGAAGGATGGGACGGAACGGGTAAAGCCCTGTTCCGCTCGACAGGAGAACATCTTGAGTCGTTACTGGAGTGACATCGTCCACCGCCTCGTGCCCTACGTACCGGGCGAGCAGCCCGCGCTCACGAAGCCGGTGAAGCTCAACACCAACGAGAACCCGTACCCGCCCTCGCCGCGCGTGCTCGAAGCAATCCGCGCGGAGCTCGGCGAAACGGCCGCGTCGCTGCGCCTCTATCCGGATCCGGTCGCGAAACGTCTGCGCGCCGCCGTGGCCGCGCATCACGGCATCCGCGTGGATCAGGTGTTCGTCGGCAACGGCTCCGACGAAGTGCTCGCCCATGCGTTCCAGGCGCTGCTCAAGCACGACAAGCCGATCCTCTTTCCCGATATCACGTACAGCTTCTACCCGACCTATGCGCGTCTTTACGACGTCGAGTACCGCACGGTTCCGCTCGATGCGCAGTTCGCGATACGCGTCGACGACTATCTGCCGGCGAATGGCGCAACGAATGGCGGCGTGATCTTCCCGAATCCGAACGCGCCCACTGGCCACGCGCTGCCGCTCGCGGAAGTCGAGCGCCTCGTGGCGGCCAATGCCGATTCGGTCGTGATTGTGGACGAAGCGTATGTGGATTTCGGCGCAGAGTCGGCAATCGCGCTGATCGACCGCTACCCGAACCTGCTCGTCGTGCACACGACGTCGAAGTCGCGTCAGCTTGCGGGCATGCGCGTGGGCTTTGCGTTCGGCCACGCCGATCTGATCGACGCGCTCAACCGTGTGAAGGACAGCTTCAACTCGTATCCGCTCGACCGCCTGGCGCAAGCCGCGGCAACGGCAGCCTACGAGGACGCCGAGTGGCTCGCAACCACGAGCAAGCGTGTCATGGAGAGCCGTGCGCGGCTGACGGCATCGCTCACCGCGCTCGGCTTCGAAGTCGTGCCTTCGGCGGCCAATTTCGTGTTCGCGAAGCATCCTGCGCACGACGCGGCGCAGATTTCCGCGAAGCTGCGCGAAAAGGAGATCTTCGTGCGCCACTTCAACGCGCCGCGCGTGAACCAGCACCTGCGCATCTCGATCGGCACCGACGCCGAATGCGATACGTTGATCGAAGCGCTGAAGACGATCATTCGCTAATCGTCGGCAAAAGACTAGAACCAACAAAAAACGCGCCTTGTCGAGGCGCGTTTTCTATTTCTGCACGACTTTGACGGCAGCCGGCGCGTCAGGTGTTCGAAGCGTTCTTGGCCGCAGTCAACGCGCTGTACTTCTCCATCAGTTGCTCGTTCGACTCCACATGCTCCGGATTTTTCGGAATGCACTCGACCGGACAGACCTGGATGCACTGCGGCTCATCGAAGTGGCCAACGCATTCGGTGCACTTGTTCGGATCGATCACGTAGATTTCCGGGCCCATCGAAATTGCGTCGTTCGGGCACTCGGGCTCGCAGACGTCGCAATTGATGCACTCGTCGGTAATCATCAGGGCCATACTACTCTCGCTTTTCCCTTCAAAAACAACTAATTATAGCGCTGCGACCCGGGTCCTGCCGGGCTTTCGCAGCGCGCGGCCGCGAGCATGCTGAAAGGGATAGAACCGGCGCTGAACGATACGGCTGATACGGCGCGCGGCGCCGCTCAAGCCTTCGTCACGCCGGGCCGCCGAGCTCGGCCACCTTGTCCTGCAGCCGCTTTTCCACCGAAGGGAACACGAACTTGCTGACATCGCCGCCCAACTGGGCGATTTCGCGCACGATCGTGCCCGAAATAAACTGATACTGATCCGATGGCGTCATGAACATCGTTTCGACGTCGGGCAGGAGATACCGGTTCATGCCCGCCATCTGAAACTCGTATTCGAAGTCCGACACGGCGCGCAGACCGCGCACGATCACGCGCGCGTTGTTAGTGCGCACGAAATCCTTGAGCAGGCCCTTGAAGCTCATCACCTGGACGTTCGGATAATGGCCGAGCACCTCATGCGCAATGTCGAGCCGCTCTTCGAGCGAGAAGAACGGCTTCTTGTTGCGGCTGTCGGCGACACCGACCACCAGCGTGTCGAAAATGCTCGATGCGCGCCGCACGAGATCTTCGTGACCGCGCGTGAGCGGATCGAACGTACCGGGGTACACGGCGACTACCATGAGGCTTCTCCTCTCAACAGAAATGGGGCGCAATGTGCGGCTTATGCACAGCCTGCGCGAGTGCCTGCGTGGCGCCTGAAACCGCCCGCCCGCTTCTTTATCGAACGCGCATTATTCCTCATTTTCGCGTTGCAGCAAATGATAGCGAACCGCCCCAGCTTTGCCCTCGCGCACCACGGCCCAGCCCGCCAGCGCGGGCTGTACCGCGGGATCCACGGACTCGCCCGACTCCACGTAGAGCCAGCCATCCGGCGCGACGAGCGGTGCGGCCAAC
The DNA here is from genome assembly GCF_022213065.1 of Paraburkholderia tagetis. Taxonomy (GTDB): domain Bacteria; phylum Pseudomonadota; class Gammaproteobacteria; order Burkholderiales; family Burkholderiaceae; genus Paraburkholderia; species Paraburkholderia tagetis. Next base: position 57,911 of record NZ_JAKLJA010000032.1, on the reverse strand, counting down.
TCAAGCGAGCGCGCGAGAAGCGCGGCATCGCCGAACGGCGGATCGAGGAACACGACGTCGAACGAGCCCGGTGCGAGATTGGCGGCGAGGCGCAGCGCGTCGGCTTCGGCGACTTCGATCGTGCGGGCGGCAAGGCGCGCCTGGTTCGCGCGCAATTGCGCGGCGGCGCGCGCATTGCGCTCCACCATCACCACGCGCTGGGCGCCGCGCGACGCCGCTTCGAAGCCGAGCGCGCCACTGCCCGCGAACAGGTCGAGACAGCGCTGACCATCGAGCCGCTGGCCGAGCCAGTTGAAGAGCGTCTCGCGCACACGATCGGGCGTGGGGCGCAGGCCCTCGAGATCGAGCACCGGCAGCGGCGTGCGCTTCCAGTCGCCGCCGATGATACGGATCGTATGCGTGCCGCCAGCGCGGCCGGATTGCGCACCATGAGCTGCGCGGGCGCCCTGCGGGCGTGGGGAGGATGAACGGGCCATGCGTTTTTTTGCTGAGTGAATCGGTGCCGATGTGCGGGTGCCGATGGGCGCCGGCCGATGCCGGCCCGACGATGGCCGGACAGCGGCGGGCAGGTGCTACACGCCATGCGGGCAAGCGCCGCGACGGCCAATGCGCGAACGTTACCACAGGGCCGGGCGGGCACCGGATATGTACCGCACGCCTGCCGCAACGACGCGCCCGGGGGCGCCTGATAAAATAATGTGTTTTCCACGCGTTGCCCGCTTGAGCCACGTCGATGAGCGACGTCGATGACCGTCCCGCGGTCAGACCCGCAGCGCGTTTTCCTCACACCACACCATGTTCAGTTTCTTTAAACGACTCCGGGGCTCGAAGGGCGCCGGGAACGAGACGGCCGAAACCGATGCGGCGCCAGAAACAGTGCCCGACGCGTCCGACGACGAAAGCGCAGCGGCGCCGGCCCCGTCCAGTGCACCCGCTGCCCCCGTCACTCGCGCGCCCGCTCCGCAGGCGCCCAATGCGCCGCAAGCCGACGACACCCGGAAGGATTCGGAAGTCGAGCTCGAAGCCGTCGAAATCGTCCCGCCGCCCGCGCTCGACGCCAACGCAAAGAAGTCGTGGCTCTCGCGCCTGAAGTCGGGGCTTTCGAAGACGAGTTCCAACATTCAGAGCATCTTCGTCAACGCGAAGATCGACGACGACCTCTACGAAGAGCTCGAGACCGCGCTGCTGATGTCCGACGCGGGCGTCGACGCCACCGAGTACCTGCTGGAGACGCTGCGCCAGAAGGTGCGCGCCGAGCGCCTGACCGACGCCCAGCAAGTGAAGGACGCACTGCGGCAGTTGCTCATCGACTTGCTCAAGCCGCTCGAAAAATCGCTCATGCTGGGCCACGCGCAGCCGCTCGTGATGATGATCGCGGGCGTGAACGGCGCGGGCAAGACCACGAGCATCGGCAAGCTCGCAAAGCATATGCAGAGCTTCAACCAGAGCGTGCTGCTGGCCGCGGGCGACACGTTCCGCGCGGCCGCGCGCGAGCAACTCGCGATCTGGGGCGAGCGCAACAACGTGACGGTCGTGCAGCAAGAAAGCGGCGACCCGGCCGCCGTGATCTTCGACGCGGTGAGCGCGGCGCGCGCGCGCGGCATCAACGTGGTGATGGCCGATACGGCAGGCCGCCTGCCCACGCAGCTGCATCTCATGGATGAGCTCAAGAAGGTTAAGCGGGTAATCGGCAAGGCGCTCGACGGTGCGCCGCACGAAGTGCTGCTCGTGATCGACGCGAACACGGGCCAGAACGCGCTCACGCAGGTGAAGGTATTCGACGACGCGCTCGGCCTGACCGGCCTCGTCGTCACGAAGCTCGACGGCACCGCGAAGGGCGGCATTCTTGCCGCGATCGCGCGTCAGCGTCCGATCCCGGTGTACTTCATCGGCGTGGGCGAGAAGGTCGAGGACCTGCAACCGTTCGTGGCCGAAGAGTTCGCGGACGCGCTGCTCGGAAACTGATCCCGCTCCCAGCCAGGGGGCAAGGCGCGAGCCCAAAGCGCGCCCAAACACAAAAGGCGTCGTTCTCGCGAACGACGCCTTTTTTCATGCGCCTGACGACTCACGCGCCCAGTTCACTCGGCATCGGGCTGCACGCCCGGCGCCGCGCGCACGAACGCGTCGAGCTGCACCGCATGATCGTGAATGCGCTGGATGGTCGGATAGCGCGTCGTGTCGATCTTGAAGCGATGCGCGTTGTAGATCTGCGGCACGAGGCACAGGTCGGCGAGCGTCGGCGTATCGCCATAACAGAGCTTGCCCGTGCGCGGATCGTTCGCCAGACGCTCCTCCAGCGTGGTGAAGCCGGCTTCGATCCAGTGCCGATACCACGCATCCTTGGCCGCATCGTCCACGCCCAGCGTGTGCTTCAGATACCTCAGCACGCGCAGGTTGTCGACCGGATGGATCTCGCACGCAATCTGCAGCGCAATTGAGCGCACGTGCGCGCGGTCGGCGGGCAACTTCGGCAACAACGGCGGCTCGGGGTGCGTTTCCTCGAGATACTCGATGATCGCGAGCGATTGCTGGAGCGCGTGATTCTCATCGTCGATGAGCGTCGGCACGATCGCGTCGGGATTGATCTTGCGGTATGCGGGCTTCAGTTGCTCGCCACCCTCGCGCACCAGATGCACTGGCACGTACTCGTATGACAGGTTCTTCAGATTCAGCGCGATGCGCACGCGATACGACGCCGAACTGCGGAAATAGCTGTAAAGCTTCATGTTTTCCTCATGCCTCCTCTGTCGGCCGGAGTTAGTGCTTTAGCACTTTGCGATCCGGAGTTGGCGCTTTAGCGCTTGCTCCGGTCTCGCGCAGAGCGCTCCGGTCCCATGCAAAGCTATGCCCGCGTCACACTACGCGGACAGCGAATTCGCCGATGCCGTCCACACCGCCCTTCATCAGGTCGCCCGTATTCACTGCGCCGACGCCCTCCGGCGTGCCCGTATAGATCAGGTCGCCCGCCTTCAGTTCGAACAGCGTGGAGAGAAACGCGATAGTGTCGGCGACGGGCCAGATCATCTGCGAGATGTCCGAGCGCTGCTTCTCCTCGCCGTTCACCGAAAGCCAGATCGCGCCGCTGGCCATCTGGCCGACTTGCGCGACGGAATGAATCGGGCCGATGGGCGCGGAGTGGTCGAAGCCCTTCGCGGTGTCCCATGGGCGGCCGAGCTTCTTCGCTTCGGCTTGCAGGTCCCGACGCGTCATGTCGAGACCCAGCGCATAGCCAAACACGTGGTCGAGCGCGCGCTCGACGGGGATATTCTTGCCGCCCTTGCCGATCGCGGCGACCAGTTCCATCTCGAAGTGGACGTTCTGCGACTGGGCGGGATACGGGAATTCGGCGGTCTGGCCAGGCGCGACGTAGAGCAGCGCGTCAGCGGGCTTGGCGAAAAAGAACGGCGGCTCGCGGTTCGGATCGTGACCCATCTCACGCGCATGTGCCTCGTAATTGCGGCCGACGCAGTAGATGCGGCGCACCGGAAAGCGCGCATCGCTGCCGGCCACGGGCACAGCGGCTTGCGGCGCTGGGTCGAATACGTATGTCATCGGGTTCTCCGTCTTCTTGATAGGTCGCGCGCCATTACGCGCACACGGCAAAAGCGCGCACGGCAAGCGGGCGCGGCGCGCAGGCGCAGCGGCGAAGCCCACGCGACGTAGAACGCGAGTGTAACGCGCTGCGGCGCGCCTCAGCGCTCGTGCCGCTCGTGTCGCTCGTGCGATACTTCCCGTATCCCGGACTGCCCCTGGACCGATCCAGACCCAAGGCGCAGACTAAAGCAGCGCGTTGTGGCCGGGGTGCCCGGGGTGCCCATGAGTGCCCATGGACACCCATCGCGCTGCAATTGCTCTGCCCGCCCCCTGCACCACACCCACGCCGCCATGAACGTCCCCGACTCCACCGACACCTTCTCCTGCGCCCGCTTCATCAAGGAGATCGGCCGCGGGCCGCACGGCGCGCGCTCGCTGTCGCCGGAAGACACGCAGATGCTCTACACGGCGATGCTCGACGGCCGCGTGCCCGAGCTCGAACTGGGCGCGGTGCTGCTCGCCTACCGGCTAAAGGGCGAAACCGCCGCTGAGCTCGCCACGATGCTCGCGGCCGCGCACGCATCGTTCGCGCCTATCGCGGTGACCGAGGGCACCGAGAATACCAAGGGCACGTATCGCCCGGTATCGATTCCAAGCTACAACGGCGCGCGCAAGCAGCCAAACCTCGTGCCGCTGCTTGCGCTGCTGCTCGCGCGCGAAGGCGTGCCGACGCTCGTGCACGGCGTGACCGAAGATCCGGGCCGCGTGACCAGCGCAGAGATCTTCGCCGCGCTGAACCTGCCCGCCGCACGCGATCACGCCGAGATCGAGGCGCAACTCCGCGAGCGCCGCGCGGCGTTCGCGTCGATCGAAACGCTCGCCCCCAAGCTCGCGCGTCTCTTGTCGCTGCGCCGGCGCATGGGCGTGCGCAACTCAACGCATACGCTCGTCAAGCTGCTGCAGCCGTTCGCGCAGCCCGGCCTGCGGCTCGTGAACTACACGCATCCGGCCTATCGCGAGAGCCTGAGCGCACTGTTCGCCGCGCACCCGGACGCGGCCTTGGGCGGCGCGCTGCTCGCACGTGGCACCGAAGGCGAAGCCGTCGCCGATACGCGCCGCCAGGTGCAAGTGGACTGGCTGCACGACGGCATCTGCGAGACGCTGATCGAGCCGGTGCGCTCGTCGCCGGACATGCCAGAAGTCGACTTGCCCGAAGGCCGGGACGCCCCGACGACAGCGGCCTGGATCGAAGCGGTGCTGCGCGGCGACGCGCCGGTGCCCGAAGCCATCGCACTCCAGGTCGAGACAATCAAGCGCATCGCGAAACGTACATAGGGGCGCGTAGGGCCGCGCGAATTCCCTGTTGACACATTCGTCGGTCCTGACTTACATTGGACAAATGCGTTCCTTCCCGAACACCCTCCGAATTACCTCCGGCCGCCTAGCGGCCCTATCGCTACGTCTAGCGTAAGCCAGGCGTAGCGCTGCACGACCACCTCCCCGGTCGGCAGTCCTCCCAAGCCGTTCTCGCAGTACCCCAAACCGCAGTTTCTCTACAACCTAGTCGTCTGCATTCGTCCGTTTACCGTTCGGACGAGTCGCGAGGGTCAAAATGCACGTTGCATGGGCTTCGTTCATGTCCGCTTTTGCCGCGCCGGTTACCGCCGTCACCGTGGCCATCTTCTGCGCGTCCGCGGTTGCCGCCCGTTCGCCCAAAACTGTGCGCATCGTGCCTCGTCGTCAGCAAGCCAGCCGCCCGCTGCCGACCGCCATCGCAAACGACACCCCGAAGAACGAGGCATGTCATGTTGCGTAATCCCGCCGAGAAATACCGTCCCTTCCCCGCTGTCCGTTTGAACGGCCGCCGATGGCCCACGCGCACCGTCGAGCGCGCGCCCGTCTGGATGAGCACCGACCTGCGCGACGGCAACCAGTCGCTGATCGAACCGATGAGCATCGAGCAGAAGCTCGAGTTCTTCGAGATGCTGGTCGCGATTGGCTTCAAGGAGATCGAAGTCGGCTTTCCGTCGGCGTCGCAAACCGACTTCGATTTCGTGCGCAAGCTGATCGAGCAAAAGCGCATTCCCGAGGACGTGACGATCGAAGTGCTCGTGCAATCGCGCGAAGAGCTCATCGCCCGCACGTTCGAGGCACTCGAAGGCGCGCCGCGCGCGATCGTGCATCTCTACAACGCGATCTGCCCGTCGTTCCGCAAGATCGTGTTCGGGCAGTCGAAGGACGAGGTCAAGGCGCTCGCAGTGGAAGGCACACGCCTCATCCGCCAGTACGCCGACGCGCGCCCCGGCACGCATTGGATCTACCAGTATTCGCCGGAAACCTTCAGCATGACCGAGCTTTCGTTCGCTCGCGAAGTCTGCGACGCCGTCGCCCAGACCTGGCGCCCGACGCGCGATCACAAGATGATCGTGAATCTGCCTGCGACCGTCGAAGCCGCGATGCCCAACGTCTACGCTGACCAGATCGAGTGGATGGACCGCAATCTCGCGTACCGCGACAGCATCGTGCTCTCGGTGCATCCGCACAACGACCGCGGCACGGCCGTGGCCGCCGCAGAAATGGCGCTGCTCGCGGGCGCGGACCGCATCGAAGGGTGCCTGTTCGGCAACGGCGAGCGCACCGGCAACGTCGACCTCGTTACGCTCGCGATGAACCTCTACACGCAGGGCATCGACCCGGGCCTCGACTTCTCCGATATCGACGCCGTGCGCCGCGTGGTCGAGCGCTGCAACCAGTTGCCGGTGCATCCGCGCCACCCGTATGCGGGCGACCTCGTGTTCACGGCGTTCTCGGGCTCGCATCAGGACGCGATCCGCAAGGGCTTCGCGCAGCAAAAGCCCGACGCGCTCTGGGAAGTGCCCTATTTGCCGATCGACCCCGCCGATCTCGGCCGCAGCTATGACGCGGTGATCCGCGTGAACAGCCAGTCGGGCAAGGGCGGCGCCACGTGGCTGCTCGAGCGCGGCATGGGCTTCACGCCGCCGCGCCGCGTGCAGATCGAATTCAGCCACGCCGTGCAGACCGTCACCGACGGCTCGGGCGAAGAAATCACGAGCGAGGCAATTTGCGGCCTCTTCTCGCGCGAATATCTCGAGACGCGCGGACCGGCCGCACACGTCGGCGCTGAACGTATGCGCTGGGAGGGCCGCGATGTCGCCGTGCCGGTGGCGACGCAGATCGACGAAGCCCACGCGCAGGCCGTGGCCGGAGCAATCTCGGTAGCCGCGGGTGAAAGTATCGAAGTCACGTCGTTCGAGACCGTGCGCACGGCGCAAGGCGCCACGGCAGTCTTCGTCGGCTGCCGTGTTGGCGGCCAGCCGCTGCGTCACGGCGTGGGCGTTGCCGACGACGCCTCGCACGCGGCCATCGCCGCAATGGTGAGCGCCGTCAACCGCGCCGCCTGGCCGCAGGTCGACCGTCGCGCGGCGGCTTGATCAGGGAAACGAGCACGGAAACAAGCACAAGAGGGTGTCGCCGCGCTGGAGCGCGACGACACAGCGAAACCAGCGGTTTAGTAGAAGCAGTGCCAGGACTTTGCGTTGAGCGCTAGCGGCAAAACGGGCCGCCAGCGTGCGCCCGACATGCCCAGCAGGCAATGTCGGCGAGTGGACCTACCGGTCATCACTCGACAGCGCAACGCGTCGCCTGCCACGCGAGCAGACGCCAGTGGCCATCCTCCTGCGTCTGGATCGCGGTATAGGCAATGGGATAGAGCAGCGCACCGTTGTTCGCTTCCATTTCGATCAGCGCGCGGCCCGAGATCACACAGGTCTCGCGCCCCACCGGCAGCACGTCCTGCGACTGGACCTCGATCTGGCGATAGCGGCGACGCCCCGCCGTGATCGCGTCGATGAACTGCTGTTTGGTCTCGCGTTTGCCGTTGGTGTGGATGAAGGTGGCATTGTCGGACAGGAGTTGATCCAGCGACGAGCCGTCGCCGTCCACCATCGCGCGAAACCGCTCGCGCTCCAGTCCGCGAATCGCATCGATTACTTTTGCAGCCATTGCTCGAGCCCCTTGCGCAAGAGTTCGCATCATCGCGTCGACCCGCGCCGAAGATTGATCGCACGCGTCTCGTTGAAATCTATACCAGGTTTTGACGCGTGGAAACTTGCGATCAAAAGGACCGCGCCCATATGAGGGTTACGCGACACAGACGCATGACGAAGCGCGCCTGTATGTCGCATCGCAGCACTTTTGGGCCGATCCAGTGTCTACTGGAAAGACTCCGGGATAGATGCCCGCTCCAAAATCCGGGCCGGATTCAAAGCATCGCCCCAAGGCGCCAACAACCCGAAAACCGTCGATTCCAGCCCTTTTTCTTCGCCGCATCCGCAGCGAATGACAGCCTCGTTCTAGAGTGTTCCTTCGGCCCCAGACACTGCGCGGGACCGCAACGGGCGGCAAGCCCCGTCCAGCTTGCCTCTCATGGTTTCGCTGAAATCTATCGAAACAAATATTTCGATAGGGTTATCGGAACCTTGAAGCCCCTACAGACTCGAAGTATTAGCACTCGATAATTGAGAGTGCTAACATCCACCGTGGAGTCGAAGTCCGACTTTTGCAAGATTCCTGAGGAGTTCGCTACGTGAGCAACGCAATGACCATGACCCTTCCGAATATGCTTAGCCCGTCGTCGGCCAAGGCCGGGGGTTCGGGTGTACTGGCGCTCGCGAACGCTTCCATGCTGCCTGGCCAACTGGGCAACATCGACGCCTACATTCAGGCCGTGAACCGGATCCCGATGTTGACGCCGCAAGAGGAGCGCCAGTTCGCGACCGAGTATCGCGAGCAAAACAATCTCGAAGGCGCACGACGCCTCGTGCTGTCGCACCTGCGCCTCGTGGTGTCGATCGCGCGCAATTATTTGGGCTATGGCCTGCCGCATGCCGACCTGATCCAGGAAGGCAATATCGGCCTGATGAAGGCAGTAAAGCGCTTTGACCCCGAGCAAAACGTACGTCTCGTCTCGTACGCCATGCACTGGATCAAGGCGGAGATCCATGAGTACATCCTGCGCAACTGGCGCATGGTGAAGGTCGCCACGACCAAGGCGCAGCGCAAGCTGTTCTTCAATCTGCGCAGCCACAAGCAGGGCCTGCAGTCGTTCACGCCCGAGGAAATCGAAGGCCTCGCGCAGGAACTGAACGTGAAGCGCGAAGAAGTCGTGGAGATGGAAACGCGCCTCTCGGGTTCGGATATCGCGCTCGAAAGCCAGACCGAAGACGGCGAAGAGTCGTTCGCCCCGATCGCGTGGCTCGCCGACTCGCACAGCGAGCCGACCGCCGTGATCGCCGCACGTCAGCGCGACCGTCTGCAATCGGACGGCATCGCGAGCGCGCTGGAAGCACTCGATGCGCGCAGCCGCCGCATCATCGAAGCGCGCTGGCTGAACGTCGAAGACGACGGCTCGGGCGGCTCGACGCTGCACGAGCTGGCCGACGAGTTCGGCGTTTCGGCTGAGCGTATTCGTCAGATCGAAGCAAGCGCCATGAAGAAGATGCGCACGGCGCTGGCTGACTACAGCTAAGGCACCGAGTCGCACGGCGCGGCCCCACGAGGCTGCGCCTGCAAGCGCGTTCCGCGAGGCCCCACTCTTACCGAGAGCGGGGCCTTTTCCTTTTGAGCGTTCAGGCAGCCTGCAAGGCAAGCTCGCGTGCATAGCGCTGCGCCGCGCTCCCCACGACGATGTGCAGCGTATCCGCCGACACCCAGGCCACGTCGAGCGTGCCAAGCTGCGCACGGTCGACCGCGGCCGGGTCGCGCACGATCACGCGCAAGCGCGTGACCGCAACCGCGTCGAGCGAGACGATGTTCGCCGCGCCGCCCAGCACCGCCAGCCAGCGCGACGGATTCGGGTCGAGCGGGCCAGCTTCGTCGTCCGTACTGGCCGATGACTGCGCCGAAAATTGCGCTGCCGCCTGCGCCACCGGTGCCGCTTTCGCCGCCGCAGCAGCCGGGCGGCCGCTGGCGATCTCGCGACGGATCTCGTCGGCGATCATGTCGGCTTCCGGCCCGATGATGACCTGCACGCTTTCGCCGCCGCGCTTGAGCACGCCACGCGCGCCGATTGCCTTCAGCACCGGCTCCGAAACGTGGGCCGGATCGGCCACCGTGAGACGCAGGCGTGTCGTGCATGCATCGACCACCTTCAGGTTGGCCGCGCCGCCGAGCGCATCGATATAACGCGCCGCGCGCGAGAGCCCCGTGGCCGCTGCCGCATCGCCGGCCGCGACTTCCACGCCCGCCATCGACGAGGCGATTGCCGTGTCGCCGGCCGAGGCTTCGCGGCCCGGAGTCGGTAGATTGAAGCGGCGGATGAAGAAGCGGAACAGCGCGTAGTAGACCACCGCATAGGCGATACCGAGCGGAATCGCTTCCCAGCCGTGCGTCGAAAGACCGTAGTTCAGCACGTAGTCGATCGCGCCCGCCGAGAATGTGAAGCCGAGCTTGATATTCAGCAGCGAGCAAATCGCGAGCGACAGGCCCGTGAGCACGGCGTGGATACCGTAGAGCACCGGCGCGAGGAACATGAAGGTGAACTCGATCGGCTCGGTCACGCCCGTGAGGAACGAGGTGAGCGCCATCGAGAGCAGCAGGCCGCCCACCATCGCGCGGCGCTCCTTGGGCGCCTCGTGCAGCATCGCGAGACACGCAGCCGGCAGGCCGAACATCATCACCGGGAAGAAGCCGGCCATGAAGCCGCCCGCGGTGGGATCGCCCGCGAAGAAGCGGTGCAGGTCGCCGGTCACGGCCGCGCCGCCGGCGGGCGTAAACGAGCCGAACACGAACCACACGAGCGAGTTCAGGATGTGGTGCAGCCCGGTCACGAGCAGCAGCCGGTTCAGCAAGCCGTAGACGAACGTGCCGATCGCGCCCGCCGTGGTGAGCCAGTGGCCCGCCGTGTCGATCGCGTGCTGCACCGGCCCCCACGCATAGCCAAACGCAATGCCGAGCACGAGACACACGAGCCCGGTCACGATCGGCACGAAGCGCTTGCCGCCGAAGAAGGCCAGGAACTCGGGCAGCTTGATGTCCTTGAAGCGGTTGTACAGCATCCCCGCCACGACGCCGGCCACGACGCCCGAGAGCACGCCCATGTTGAGCTTGTCGTTGATGTCCTTCATCACGGCGGTCTCGACCAGATAGCCGAGCGCGCCCGCGAGCGCCGCCACGCCGTTATTGTCCTTCGCGAAGCCCACCGCGATGCCGATTGCGAACAGCAGCGGCAGATTGTCGAAGATCGCGCCGCCTGCGTCGGCGATGATCTTGATGTTGAGCATGTCGGCCTGCCCGAAGCGCAGCAGAATGCCGGCCACCGGCAGTACTGCGATCGGAAGCATCAGCGCGCGGCCGAGGCTCTGAATCTTGAGAAACGGATTGCCATCCATTGAAATGCCTCCAGTCCCTGTCTGTTGCGTGACAAGTGAGATGAGATAAACCGGCGCGCGATCGCTGCGCCCGCCGGCGTGTAGTTAGCGTGTAATTAGCTTGCAGCTAGCGCGCAATCAACGCGTGGTGGCTAACGCAGTTATTAAGGAAATCGAATCATTAATGCTGCCGCCTGCCCGGGCGCGTGAACCGCCAGATCAGCGAGCAATCCGGCGATTCATCCCGAAACCGCACAGGCGATCAGTCGAGCGGCCAGTTTGCGCGGCTCGCCGCACGCACCGCCTGCGCCGACTCCAAAGCGAGCACTTCGAACGCACGCTCGCGGCACTGGCTGTAATCGAGCTTGCGCACACGCGCTTTGATCGTCGGCACGGAAACCGGATCGACCGACAGCTCGGTCACGCCAAGGCCGACGAGCAGCGGCACCGCGAGCGGGTCTCCCGCCAGCGCGCCGCACACCCCAACCCACTTGCCATGCTTGCTCGCGCCCTCCACCGCCACGGAGACGAGGCGCAGCACCGCCGGATGCAGGCCGTCGGCCTGTGCTGCCAGATCGGGCTGGCAGCGGTCCATCGCGAGCGTGTACTGCGTGAGGTCGTTGGTGCCGATCGAGAGGAAATCGGCGTGGCGCGCGAGCTGGTCGGCCAGCAGCGCCGCCGAAGGCACTTCGATCATCACGCCCACCTCGATGCGGCCAGTGCGGCCCGCCTCGCGGGCAAACGTGTCGATGCGCTCGCGCAGGCGCACGAGCTCGCCCACGTCGGTGACCATCGGCAGCAGGATGCGCACGGCGCCCATCGGCTCGACCGCGAGCAGGCCGCGCAACTGGTCGTCGAGCAGATCGGGGCGCACCTGCGCCAAGCGGATGCCGCGCAAACCTAGCGCGGGGTTCGGCTCGGGCGGCAGCGTGAGATAGTCGACTTCCTTGTCCGCGCCCACGTCGAGCGTGCGAATGATCGCCGTGCGGCCGCCCAGCGCCTCGGCGATCGCCTGGTAGCCCTGACGATGCTCGTCCGCGGTGGGTGCCGCCTGCCGATGGATGAACATGAGTTCGGTGCGCAGCAGGCCCACGGAGTCTGCGCCGTTTTCCACTGCGGTGCGGGCGTCTTCGAGCGTCGCGATATTCGCCGCGACTTCGACCGCATGGCCGTCGCGCGTGGCCGCAGCCTCACGCGAGGTGCGCCGGTTCGCTTCGCGCACACCGGCGAGGCGCTGCTTCTCGGCTCGAGCGCGTTCGACGTCCTGCTCGCTCGGCGAGAAGGCAAAACTGCCCGCGCCCGCGTCCACCACCACCGTCGTGCCCTCTTCGATCTTGTGCAAGGCGTCGCCGAGTGCGACGAGCGCCGGGATGCCCGCCTGCCGCGCGATGATCGCGGCGTGCGAGGTCGCCCCGCCACGCGCCATCACGAGCGCGGTGACGCGCTTGCGGTCGAGCGAGGCGAGGTCGGAAGGCGTGAATTCGTCGGCGGCGAGCACCGCTTCCTCGGGCAGCTCGCGCCGCGCCGCGCCCGCCGCGTTGCCTGCGCCGCTCGCGTTCGCGAGCGCGCGCAGCACGCGCTTTTCGAGATCGCGCAGATCGGCGGCACGCTCCGCGAGCAGCGGGTCGTCCACCTTGCCGAGCACCGCGATCTGCGCGCGGATCGCTTCGCGCCATGCGAAGCCCGCGCTCTTGCCGAGGCTGATGAGGTCGCGCGCGGCGTCGATCAGCGTGGGGTCTTCGAGCAGCACGCGATGCATCGTGAAAATGCCTGCCTCACCGATGGCGCCGCGCTGCGAGGCCGCGCGCACGGAGACGTCCAGCTCGGCATCGACGGACGCGACCGCCTTGTCGAGCAGACGGCTCTCCGCCGCCGAGGGACCGCTCGCGAGTTCGGCCGGTTTGAGTTCGGCGTCGTCCCAGCGCACCAGCTTGCCGACGGCCACGCCAGGCGCGGCACACACGCCAACCAGCGTGCCCGGCGCGCCTTGCGCGATCCGCTGCGTGGCGACGGCGGCACCCGCCGCGCTGGCCGCACTGCTCACGCCGGCCACGGCGGCAGCCACCGGCGCCGGCGACAATTGCCGCGCGGGCGCCTCGCCGCCTTCGCCGGGCGCTTCGCGCAGGAGTTCGTTGGCGACGGCATCGACGGCCTTCTGCGCCTCGTTGCCCATGCCGACCAGCTCGATGGTCGCGCCCTCGCCCGCCCCCAGACCAAGCAGGCCCACTACGCTTTCGATGGCCGCCTTGCGCTCGCCGAAGCGCACCTCCACGCGCGCATCGATTCCGCGCACCGCTTCACGCGCACGGGCCGCAGGCCGCGCATGGAGGCCGCCCGCATGCGTGAGCGTCACGCTGCGGCGCGCTTCGTTCGTCACGACTTCCGCGACATCGGCAGCAGGCACTGCGCCGTCACGCGCACGCAGCACGAGGAGCTGCGACTCGCCCGCCTCGACATGGTCTGCGTAGCCCGCACGCTCGACCACTTCGAACGCATCGGAGTTCGCCACCGCGATCACGGAGACGAGGCTGGGCGCATTGCACGCCACCACGTCGAGATCGAATTCGATCAGCAGGTCGCCGCGGCGCACCTGCGCGCCTTGTTCGACCTTCGGCGTAAAGCCCTTGCCGTTCAGCTCGACCGTGTCGATGCCGATATGCACGAGCACCTGCGCGCCTTCGGCAGTCTGCACCGTGACGGCGTGGCCGGTGCGCGCGAGGTGCATGATCGTGCCGTCGCACGGCGAGACCAGCCGGCCGACGAGCGGATCGATGCCGATGCCGTCGCCGAACAGGCCTTCCGAAAACACCGGATCGGGCACCGACGCGAGCGGCACGACTGGGCCGGTCAGCGGCGCGATCAGTTCGATACCGCCCTTGGCGGAATTTTCCGGCTTCATCAGGCGAGACTCCTGGATGCGTTCCATCAGCGTTCCAATCTAGTGGGTTTCGGTGACTTTGTTCAGGTAGCGCGGCTCGTCCGGGTTGCGGCCGCGCGCGGCGGCGAGGCTCGCCGCCATCACGTAGAACGAAAGAATCGAGGTAATCGGATCGAGCGCCGGGTCGGCCGTCGCGACGAGCGGCAGCGTGGCCTCGGGCACGTCGGCGGGCGCTGCGAGCAGCACGCGCGCGCCGCGCTTTTGCATGTCGTGCGCGAACTGCACGAGACCGGCCTGCTCCGGCCCGCGCGGCGCGAACACGAGCAGCGGATAGTCGCGGTCGATCAGCTCCATCGGGCCGTGGCGCACTTCGGCGCTCGAAAACGCTTCGGCCTGGATGCCCGACGTCTCCTTGAGCTTGAGCGCCGCTTCCTGCGCAATGGCGAGACCCGGGCCGCGTCCGATCACGATCATCTGCGAGACGTCGCGCAGTTCGTCCACGGCCTTCGACCAGTCGAGCGCGCCCGCGCGGCCGAGCGCTTCCGGCAGCGCGCGCACGGCGTCGAGAAACGCGGCGTCGCGCTGCCAGAACGCGACCAGTTGCGCCGACATCGCGAGCATCCCGATATAGCTCTTGGTGGCCGCGACGCTCAGCTCCGGGCCCGCGAGCAGCGGCAGCTCCGCGCTTGCAGCGTCAGCCAGCGGCGAGCCGGCCACGTTGACCATGGCCGCCGTGAGCGCGCCTGCATCGTGCAGCGCGCGCAGCGTTGCCACCAGATCAGGACTCCTGCCCGATTGGGAAAAAGCCAAGGCAAACTGGCCCTTTACGCGCAAAGGTGCCTGTTGCAGCGTCGCGATCGACATGGGAATCGAGGCGACCGGCACACCGATGCGGCTCATGGTGAGTGCTGCGAAATAACTCGCCGCGTGGTCCGAACTGCCGCGCGCGACCGTGAGCGCGACGTTGCGGGGCTCGGCCTCGAGCGCGCGGGCGAGCGCCTCGACGCGCGAGGTGTCCGCGAGCTGCGCGGCGACGACGCTAGCCGAGGCCAGCGCTTCTTTAAGCATATTCGACAATCGATTCTCCTTCGACATAGGTCGCGGTAAGCGTCAGTTCGCGGTCGAACACGTTGACATCGGCCCATGCGCCGCGCACGAGGCGGCCACGGTCTTCGACGCCGAGATAATCGGCCGCATAGCGCGACAGGCGCGCGGAAACATCTGCGATAGGCAAGCCGAGCGACACGAGATTGCGCAGGGCCTGGTCCATGGTGAGGGTGCTGCCGGCCAGCGTGCCGTCGGCAAGGCGCACGCCGCCGAGGCACTTGGTCACGTGCTGGCTGCCGAGACGGTATTCGCCGTCGGGCATGCCGGTGGCCGAGGTGCTGTCGGTCACGACATAGAGACGCGGAATGGCGCGCAGCGCCGCGCGGATCGCGCCCGGGTGCACGTGCAGCAGGTCGGGAATGATCTCCGCGTATTCCGCGTGCGCGAGCGCCGCGCCAACGAGGCCCGGATTGCGGTGATGCAGCGGCGACATCGCATTGAAGAGGTGCGTGAAGCCGCGCGCACCATGCTTGAGCGCGGCGACTGCGTCGTCGTAGGTCGCGAGCGAGTGACCGAGTTGCACGCGCACGCCGCGCGCCGCCATCTCGCCGATAATCTCGATATGGCCCGCGATTTCCGGCGCCACGGTCACCACGCGGATCGGCGCGATCGACAGATACCTGAGCACTTCGTCGAGCACGGCGGACACGGCCGCGTCGGGTTGCGCGCCCAGCTTGCCCGGATTGATGTACGGCCCTTCCAGATGCACGCCCAGCACGCGCGCGCCGCCTGGTGTGCGCCGGCGCGCCACGTCGCCGAGTCCCGAGACCACGCTCATCAGCTCCTCGCGCGGCGCGGTCATGGTGGTGGCGAGCAGGCTCGTCGTGCCGTAGCGTGCATGGGTGCGCGCGATGGTTTCGATGGCGTCGCCCGCTTCCATGACGTCGGCACCGCCGCCGCCATGCACGTGCAGGTCGATGAAGCCAGGCAGGATATAAGGCGCATCGTTCTTCGCCGGATCCGTGGCCTCGCCCTCGATCGACGTGATGCGTCCGTTTTCGAACGTCAGCGTGCCGTTGATCCAGCCATCAGGGGTGAGAATGTTTCCGCTCAGCATGAGATTTTTCCGATTTTGTGCACCACGAATTCGGGTGCGCGGTGAGTCTTGACGGTGACGTGCATGAGAGATTCGTGGCGCGGCGTTCCGTTCCCGCGAGCCGCTGCTGTTGTTCCGATCGTTATTCCGATCGTTACTCCGTTCATTGCCTGAGCTCCGCGACGAAGTCGTAAAAGCCGTCGCGGCAGTAGGTATCGGTGAGCTCGATGGCGTGCTGATCGCGCGAAAAACCCACGCGCGTGATCACGAGCAGCGCGGCGCCCGGCTCCACGCCCATCAGCGTCGCGACCTCGCCCGTCGCGTTGACCGCGCGAAAGTGCTGGAGCGCGCGCACGACCGGCATGCCGCGCCCTTCGAGATACGCATAGAGCGAGCCGTCGATGGCGTTTGGGTCCGGCACGATGGACGCCGGCAGCGCCGTATGCTCGACGGCCATCACGATGCCGTCCGCGCGGCGCAGACGCCGCAGGCTCGCGACCGAGGCGCCCGGCGAAAGCCCGAGCTGCACGATCTCTTCGCGGTGTGCGGGACGCACCTCGCGTTCCAGCCACACCGAGTCGGGCGTGAAGCCGCGCTGCTCCATCTTTTTCGTGAAACCGGTCAGGCGCGAAAGCGGATCCTCCACGCGCGGCGTGATGAAGCTGCCCGCGCCGCGTGCGCGCCGAATCAACCCCTGCTCGACTAGCAACTCGATGGCTTTGCGCGCCGTGATGCGCGAAACGCCGATGGCGTCCGAGAGCGTGCGCTCCGACGGCAGCGCCTCGCCCGCCGACCACACGCCGCAATGAATCGCGGTGGCAAGGTTGCGCGCCAGTTGCAGATACAGCGGCGTGATATTGCGCGCATCGGGCATCAGGGCAGACCAACGGGTTTCCATGGAACTCCGACCAGCGGTTGGACAGATCGTGGCGCATCCGGGCAGGCCATCTGGCACTTTCAGCAGTGCCGTCATGGCAGGGTCCCGGTGCGAATTTGAGCCCATTATATAACCACAATAATACCAGTCAACATGTGCGATCGCCACTCGCGAATCAACAAAAATAACTTAAAAATCAATGTGTTATGCGATTAACAAAGGCGCCGTTGAGGCAAACTGGAGATTGGGACTTTCCCTGGAAAGATACCTGTGGGCTCTTTTTGAGAAGCCAGCGGACCGCTCGACATACCAACCATGCAGACCAACCGGATACCGGATCAGGACCACCACACCGCTTCGGAGGACACAAAGGCGATATCGCGATGCCCTGACATCCCATATAGTGGTGCCTGATCAACATCCACAAGTGACGACGAGGTACAGGGTTGTCGAACGATTCCGCCATGAAACGGCGCGCCGAGGCCGTCCTTCAGTTCAATCGCTTCTATCGGAAGTTTCTTGGTGCGCGACATAGCGAGCTTCCGCGCACCTCTTTTTCGCTGACTGAGATCCGCATTCTTCGCGAGCTGGAGAGCGGTCGCACGGACACCGCTGCGGCTCTCGCACGCGATCTGACGCTCGATTCGGGTTATCTGAGCCGGATTCTTGCCGGGTTCGAGCGCCAGCAACTGATCACGCGGCGCGCCTCCGAAGCCGACGCACGTCTGACGCACGTGAGCCTGACCGAAGCGGGCCGCATCGCGTGCGCATCGCTTGCCGCGGCGGCAGTCGGCGGAGTGATGGGGCTGCTCGCGAAGCTCTCGGCCGCCGAGCAGCAACAATTGGTCGACGCGATGGAGGTCGTGCAGAGGCTGCTGGGATGAGCGCGCAGCCCTGAGTCTGAATATGTCCAGCGGTTCTCGCCGCCGCGCAGCAGTCGAACCGCTCGCAAAGACGTGTCAGCGAACACAAAAAAGCCGCTTCATGGAAGCGGCTTTTCAATTTGCTGGATCGCCAGCGAACGGCTTGCACGCCGCGCGCTGCGATCGGGATGAGAGTTTGCGTCGCTTAGAACGACGGAATCATCGAACCCTTGAACTCGTTCTTGATGAACTGGCGCACGTCTTCCGACTGATAAGCCGCGACCAGCTTCTTCACCCAAGGCTTGTCCTTGTCCTGGGCGCGCACCGCGATCAGGTTCGCGTACGGGCTGTGGGTGTCTTCCAGCGCGATGGCGTCCTTGGTCGGCTGCAGGCCGGCCGCCAGCGCGTAGTTCGTGTTGATCACGGCGGCGTCCACATCGCCGAGCGCGCGCGGCAGTTGCGCGGCATCCAGTTCGACGAGCTTCACCTTCTTCGGATTCTCGGCGACGTCGAGCGGCGTCGCGTTATTGCCGTTCGTGCCCGCACCGGCGCGCAGCTTGATCACACCCTTGTTCTGCAGGAGCAGCAGCGCGCGGTTCTCATTCGAGGGATCGTTCGGCACCGCGACCTTTGCGCCTTGCGGCAGGTCGTTCAGCGACTTGAGCTTCTTCGAGTACACGCCGATCGGCGAGATGTACGTGAGGCCCACGTTCACGAGCTTGTAGCCGCGCTGCTTGACCTGGCCGTCGAGGTACGGCCCCGTCTGGAAGCTATTGGCGTCGAGGTCGCCCGAGTCGAGCGCCGCGTTCGGCTGCACGTAGTCGTTGAATTCGATGACCTTGACGTTCAGGCCTTCGCGCCTGGCGACCTTCTGGACCACGGTCCAGACCTGTGCGTCCGGACCCGAAACGGTACCGACCTTGATGACCTTGTCGTCGGCGTGGGCGCCGAAGCTGGCCGCGAGCGTGGTGGCGGCTGCAAAGCCGGCGAGGAGAGCTTTAATCAGATTTCTGCGCTGCATGGCGTTGTTGTTCCCGCTTGTTGCGTGTTTGTCATATCCCGACTGTGGCGGCATTGTGTGCCGCCCGCCGGGTGGACATAAATGGTCTCATATGGCGCAGGCCCCGCGAAATAAAGAAATCGCATACAGATATGCCGGCGTGCACAACTAAACACGTCGCCGGCTAGCGGCGACGTGTTTAGAAAGCCGGAATGTGCCAGAGACCCTGGCAGCTTCAGTCGTTCGAAGCGAGCAGGATCTTCAGATCGTGCAGCCATGGCGTGACGCCCTGCCCGTCGCGCGCGAAGAGCCGCAGCTTGCCGGTGGTGTCGAACACGTAGCTCGCGGCGGTGTGATCCATCGTGTAGCTATCGGGCGTATTGCCGGGCACCTTCGCGTAGTAGACGCGGAAGTCCTTCGTGATCTGCTTGAGCTGCTCTTCGTTGGCCGGGCGCAGCGCGATGAAGGTGGGATTGAACGCGCTCACGTACTGACTCAGGATCGCAGCGCTGTCACGCTCGGGATCGACGCTCACGAAGATCACCTGCACGCGCTTCGCGGCATCGGGTCCCAGTTGCTGGAGCGCCTGAGAAAGCTCGGCCATGGTGGTCGGGCAGACGTCCGGGCAATGCGTGTAGCCGAAGAACAGCACGACCGCCTTGCCCTTGAAGTCGGCGAGCGAGCGCATCTTGCCGCTCGTGTCCGGCAGCGAGAAGTCCTTGCCGAACTGCGTGTTGCCGGTGATGTCGAGGTTCGAGAACGATGGTGGCTGCTGACCGCAGCCTTCGAGCAGCAACGTGCCGCCGAGCGCGCCCGCCGCGGCGAGCGCAATGAGCGTGATACGCGCGGCGCGTGCTGCGCGCGCGAGCGTTGAATGGGCCATATGGTTACATCCCGATGAGTGCGTGCACGTAGTGGTCGACGAGCAGCGCGGCGAACAGCACCGAGAGGTAAACGATCGAATAGCGGAAAGTCTTGCGTGCGAGTGCGTCCGAATAGTCGACGTAGATCTTCCACGCATAGGCGAGGAACACCGCGCCGAGCAGGACCGCCGTGACCAGATACACGAGGCCGCTCATGCCCGAGATATAGGGCATCAGCGTGACCGCGAAAAGGATCACGGTGTAGAGCAGGATATGCAGGCGCGTGTACTTCTCGCCGTGCGTGTTGGGCAGCATCGGCAGGCCGGCGTTTTCGTAGTCCTTGCGGCGATAGAGCGCGAGGGCCCAGAAGTGCGGCGGCGTCCACACGAAGATGATGAGGACGAGAATCCAGGCGTCGGCGGGCACGTGGCCCGTGACAGCCGCCCAGCCGAGCGCCGGCGGCATCGCGCCCGAGGCGCCGCCGATCACGATGTTCTGGGGCGTGGCGGGCTTGAGCAGCAGCGTGTAGATGATCGCGTAGCCGATGAAGGTCGCGAACGTGAGCCACATGGTGAGCGGGTTGGTGAACGTGTAGAGCGTCCACATGCCAATGCCGCCGATCACTGCGGAGAACAGCAGGATCTGCGCGCTGGTGATCTCGCCGCGCGCCGAAGGACGCCAGGAGGTGCGACGCATGCGCGCATCCACCTTCTGCTCGACGAGGCAGTTGATCGCGAAGGCTGCACCGGACGTCAGCCAGATGCCGATGGTGCCGCCAACGAGTTGCTTCCAGGGCACCATGCCCGGCACGGCGAGGAACATGCCGATGACCGCGCAGAACACGGCCAGTTGCGTGACACGCGGCTTGGTGAGCGCGAGATATTGGGAAATCCGGCTACCGGGCTTACCTGATGTCTGGGAGAGGGTTGTACTTTCCATGGGGCGGGGTCACACCGCAGCGGTGTCGCGCGCAGGGAGGACGGCGCGGCCGGGGCGGCTACAAGCAATTCGAAAGTTTAGCACGACGACAAGAAGCAACAGGATCGCCGCGCCACCGTTGTGCGCCACTGCCACGGGCAGCGGCCACTGCAGCACGATGTTGGATAGCCCTGTCAGAAACTGGATCGCGATCACGATCAGGACCCAGTTAGCGGGGCGTCGCAGCGAAGCGTAACGCCGCAACTTGAGGGCGAACCATACCAGATAAGCGATCACCACGAACGCGAACGTGCGATGTGTCCAGTGGATCGCGACGAGCGCGTCCTGCGTAATCACGTCGCCGTTGCCGTCCATGCCGAGCGCGCGCCAGAGATGGAAGCCATGGTGAAAGTCCATCGGCGGGATCAGCGCGCCGTTGCAGGTCGGGAAGTCCGTGCACGCGAGCACCGCGTAGTTCGTGCTCACCCAGCCGCCCAGCGCAATCTGCGCGACGAGCAGGACCAGCGCCGCGAGCGCGGCCACGCGCCAGCGCGCGGCGTCGGGCTCGAACGCGGGCAGCGGCGTCATGCGCGCGGCGAGCCACGCGAGCGAGCCGAGCAGCATGAGGCCAAGCATGAGGTGCGTAGTGACGATGATGGGTTGCAGTTTCATCGTCACCGTCCACGCGCCGAACACGCCCTGCAAGACGATCAGGCCGAGCAGCGCCGTGGGCCACCACGGCGAGACATGCAGCGCCATCCGCTTGATGCGCGCGCGCCAGGCGATCGCCGTCTGCGCAATGATCAGGACACCGATGGCCATCGCGAAATAGCGGTGAATCATCTCGATCCACGCCTTCGTCATGCTCACGGGGCCGCTCGGCATGGCAAGGTGCGCGGCCGCGATCTGCGCATGCGCGATGAACGGCGACGAGGTGCCGTAGCAACCCGGCCAGTCAGGACAGCCGAGGCCCGAGTCGGTCAGGCGCGTGAAGCCGCCGAACATCACGAGGTCGAGCGTCATGAACGTCGTGAGCCACACGAGCTTGCGGAACTTGTCGTCGTCGGCCTTCACCCAGACCCACGACAGCGGCAGCAACGCGATGCACAGGCCAATCAGGCCCAACTCCAGAATAAACATCTCTCGTACTCTTCTCTGTCAGACTTGCGCTGCGCACCTTAACCGATGCGCGACCACTTGAGGAGTTTGGTCAAGTCCTGCTTGATCTTCGACGGGTCCGGCTGCTCGGGGAACCGCATCATCAGGTTGCCGTTCGGGTCGACCAGGTAGATGTGGTCGGTGTCCTTCGTCTTGTCGGTCGCGGGCAGCCATGCGGACACCGAGGTCGAATCGGCGCGCAGCATGCGCGTGTCCGGGTAGGCGGTCTTCACGACGGCCGGCACCGCGGCGTCGTCGGTACGCAGCCAGACCGTGACGACGCGCTCGCGCTCCACGCCTTGCGTCGCGCGCACCTGACGCATGAAGTAGAGCTTCTGCACGCACGACGCCCCGCACACGCCACCGTCCACCGAGATCATCAGCCAGCGGCCCTTGAGCGAGGCGAGCGGCACTTCGCGGCCGTCGTCGCCGGTCACCATCAGCGCGGACGGAATCGTGCGTTGCGGCTCGATCAGCGTGCCGTAACTCGTCGAGCCGCCCTTCGGCTTGATCACGTAATAGGTGAAGTACGAAAGCGCGATGGGCGCGCCGCAGATCACCGCAATCAGCAGCAGCATCCAGCGGCCGCGCTGCCATGAGCCCTTCCGGGGGGCGCCCTTGGGTGCAGCGCCATTCGGCTGGGCACCCTTGGGCGGAGCGCCCTTGGACGAAGCGCCCTTTTGCAGCGATGCGCTGCTCGAAACCTGCGATGAATCGGGAGAATGCGTCGACACTGCCTGAACCTCGTTTCTGTCGCTTCCAGTTATCCATGCGCTGCCAGGTTGCAGCGAATCCTTGTGCCTGACGAATCGTCCGGCGGAATCGTCCGGCGATGCAATCGGCTAAAAGCCAACCGATCGTCAGGCGTCCTTTGTGCTGTGAGCCGGCCCCTGACCGCGCTCTTTGCTGCGCTCTTTTGTCGCGGCCCGACGAGCCGCGTAAAGGCCGAATCCGAGCGCCGCGGCCGCCATGCCCCACCACTGAAGCATGTAGCCATAGTTGCGTTCGACGTCCGTGGCCGGCACCGGCCAGTCGCGCACGAGGCCGTCCTTCAAGGCCGGCACCGCGCCCGTTTGCTGGATCACGAAGGGCTGCAACGGCAGCCCGGTTTCCGCCGCGTAGGAAGCGACGCCGAGATTCTGCCGTATCTTCTGATGCGCTGCAGAGCCGCCGGTCCCCAGTTCGAAGGCACGCGAAGCATCGGCGCGCACAATGCCCACTACTTCGACCGGACCCGCCGGGGTCAGATAGGGCGCAATCCGCTCGCGAACCTGAATGTTGCGCGGCAGCCAGCCGCGGTTCACGAGCACATAGCCACCGCCTTCCAGTTTAAGCGGCATCACCACGTAAAAGCCTGGCTGGTCGTTATAGGGACGATTGTCGAGATACACCACACGTTCGGGCATGAACGTGCCCTTTGCGCTCACCCGATGGAACTCGATGTCCTTCAGGGCGATGGGCGCAGTGCCCACCGCCTGCGGGCTCGCGTTCTCATAGCGTGTGATCTGCACCTGCAGCGCTTCCTTCTGATGGGCGCGGTCGCGCTGCCAGAAGCCGAGACGAATTGTCACGGCCATCACGATCAGGATAAGCAGCGCGGGAACGAGACGGATCTTCATCAGGCACATCCGATGCGTAGCATTCGCAGGACCGAACCCCGCCCTTGGGAGCACGGTGCGATAATGAGACAGGCGTTTTCAGGCATGCCAACTTCAGTGAATTTCATGCACATACTTGTCCCCATTGCATTTGCGCTGATCATCACGAGTATGATCTCGGCGCTTTACTTCATGATGCACGACCGGGGCCGCAGCAAGCGGATGGTCTGGTCGCTCGCGACGCGCGTCGGCTTGTCCATCTCGCTGTTCCTCTTCATCCTCTTCGCGCACTGGATGGGCTGGATCCAGTCCACCGGGATTCCGCTCAACCGCTGACGTTCACATCCGATCCTGCAAAAGCCAAGGCGCCGCGCCGACGATGTCGGAGCGGCGCCTTGGCTTTTTTATGTCCGCTGCGCTGCGGCATTCGCGTGTCACGCGAATGCCCCGCATCCTGCGCGTTACAGCCAGTACACGACAACGTAGAGGCCGAGCCAGACCACGTCCACGAAGTGCCAGTACCACGCGGCGCCTTCGAATGCGAAGTGGTGCTCCGCTGTGAAGTGGCCACGAATCAGCCGCATCATCACCACCGTGAGCATCGTGCCGCCGAGGAACACGTGGAAGCCGTGGAAGCCCGTGAGCAGGAAGAACGTCGAACCGTAGATGCCCGAAGCGAGCGTGAGGTTCAGTTCGTTGTACGCGTGAACGTACTCGAAGACCTGCAGGCACAGGAAGCACAGGCCCAGCGCTATCGTCGCCGCGAGCCATGCGATGGTCTTCTTGCGATGATCGTCGCGCAGTGCGTGGTGAGCAACCGTGAGCGTCGCGCCCGAGGAGAGCAGCAGCGCCGTGTTGATGGTCGGAACCGGCCAGGGCGTCATCGAACGGAAATGCGATACGAGCGCCGCCGGACCGTTGTTCGGCCACACCGCCGCGAAGTCCGGCCAGATCAGCTTGTAGTCGAGGCTGCCGAGCTGATGAAGTGCGATCTGGCGCGCGTAGAAGAGCGCACCGAAGAACGCGCCGAAGAACATCACTTCGGAGAAGATGAACCAGCTCATGCTCCAGCGATACGACTTGTCGACACGCTTGCCGTACATGCCGCCTTCCGATTCGGCGATGGCGTCGCCGAACCAGTGCCACAGCGTGAAGAGCACCCACAGCAGACCGGCGGCCACGCCGATCGGCCCCCACGACTCGCCGTTGATCCACGACGCAAGCGACGCGAGCATGATCAGAAGACCAATGGACGCGCTGATCGGATGCCGCGACGGGTGCGGTACGAAGTAGTACGGGCTATCGTTTTGGCCGCTCATGCCTGATTCTCCAATTTCCAGTTGCTCCGGACAGTGCCGGCTTTTGCCGACTTCTGCCGGCGGTCTGTCTTCGTTATTCGTATTCACTTCAAGCGCGAGAGCATGCGTCCTGCGCGCCGCCCTGCACCTAGCCCACCACTGCGTGCACGATCAGCAGCAGCACGACGATGAAAATCACCGCGCCGATGAGCGCCGCCGCAATCAGCGCCAGGGGGTGCAACTGTGCTGCGTCCGCTTCGAGATCGGCACGCCTGCGTATGCCGAAGAACGACCAACCCACGGCTTTCGCCAGTTGCAGCACGCCGCTCTTCTTCTTTGCCGCGCCGGCGCCCTGCTTTGCG
Organism: Paraburkholderia tagetis; assembly: GCF_022213065.1. GTDB lineage: Bacteria > Pseudomonadota > Gammaproteobacteria > Burkholderiales > Burkholderiaceae > Paraburkholderia > Paraburkholderia tagetis. The sequence goes on along the minus strand of NZ_JAKLJA010000032.1, from coordinate 33,031 downwards.
CCGTCACGCTCTCCGTTCGATTCATTGCCGTTCATGCGCTTCGTCTCAGTGGCGTCACGCCTCGCTCACCTCAGGCGCCGGCCGACTGCTTCGGCGCCTTCGGCACTGCGGGCTTGTTCAGTTCGAAAAACGTGTACGACAGCGTGATCGTCTTCACGTCCTTCGGCAGCTTCGGATCGATCACGAACACCACCGGCATGCGCTTCGTCTCGTTCGGCTTCAAAGTCTGCTGCTTGAAACAGAAGCACTCGATCTTGCGGAAGTACTCCGTCGCCTGCTTCGGCGCGTAACTCGGAATCGCCTGCGCGTCGATCGTGCGTCCTTCGTTGTTCGAAATGTCGTACATCACCGTCATGACTTCGCCTGGATGCACGTCGAGGCTCGTCTGCTCAGGCTTGAAGCCGAGCAGCCCGCGAGCGTTCGCGTCGAATTCCACCGAAATCGTGCGCGTCATGTCCACCTGCGTGTTGCGCGCCTCGCGCTCGGTGGCGTCGCGCTGCACGAGATTGTTGACGCCGGTGATCTGGCAGATCGCGCGGTACATCGGGATGAGCGCAAAACCGAAACCGAACATCAGGAACGCGACAACGACGAGCTTGATAAGCATCGAGCGGTTAAACGCGCGATCGTTGCCAGAGTGCTGCGTAGACATCGGACTTCCTCGTACGAACACCAGCGCTCACGCCGCTGCGAAGCGCCTCACTACCAATAGTGTCAATGCGGCTTCAATTAGCCAGGCCGCCGAAATACAGTTGCTTCAGGACGGCACCCAGAAAAAAGACGGCGACGATAGCCAGCAATACGAGGCCGAGCCGCAGGTTGCCCGCACGGATCTGTTCGGGTGTACGTCTTTTTTGTGGATTCCGGGTCATGCCTGTGTTGCCGGTTGCCGCGGGATGCGTATTCATGCTTGTGACCGCTATGTCTGGTGAATTGCGCAAACGCGGCTTTCGTCTCGCGTCCGGCCGCGCACGCGCCGGACGCCCTGGACCGATGGCTTATTCGACCGTCGGCGGATTTTCGAACGTGTGGAACGGAGCCGGGCTCGGCACGGTCCACTCGAGGCCGGTCGCGCCGTCCCACGGCTTGTCCGCGGCCTTTTCCAGTTCGCCGCCGCCACGGTATGCGGGCAGCGCCACGAAGAACAGGAAGTACACCTGCGAGAGACCGAAGCCGAACGCGCCGATCGTGATCACCTGGTTCCAGTCGGTGAACTGGGCCGGGTAGTCGGCATAGCGACGCGGCATCCCGGCGAGACCGACGAAGTGCATCGGCAGGAACGCGAGGTTGAAGAAGATCAGCGAGCACCAGAAGTGGATCTTGCCGCGCATCTCGTTGTACATCCAGCCGGTCCATTTCGGCGACCAGTAATACCACCCTGAGAACAACGCGAATAATGACCCGGCCACCAGCACGTAATGGAAGTGCGCAACGACGAAATAGGTTCCGTGGTACTGGATATCGAGCGGCGCCATGGCGAGCATCAGACCCGAGAGGCCACCGAACGTGAACACGATCAGGAAGCCCACGGCGAACAGCATCGGCGTTTCGAACGAAAGCGCGCCGCGCCACATCGTCGCCACCCAGTTGAACACCTTCACGCCCGTGGGCACGGCGATCAGCATGGTCGCGTACATGAAGAACAGTTGGCCCGTGACCGGCATGCCGGTCGCGAACATGTGGTGCGCCCAGACCATGAACGAGAGAATCGCGATCGACGCCGTGGCATACACCATCGAGCTATAGCCGAACAGCGGCTTGCGCGAGAACGCCGGAATCACCTGCGAAACGATCCCGAACGCCGGCAAGATCATGATGTAGACCTCGGGGTGGCCGAAGAACCAGAAAATGTGCTGGTACATGACCGGGTCGCCGCCGCCTGCCGCATTAAAGAAGCTCGTGCCGAAGTGACGGTCGAACAGCAGCATCGTGATTGCGCCAGCGAGCACCGGCATCACGGCAATCAGCAGATAGGCGGTAATCAGCCACGTCCATGCGAACATCGGCATCTTCATGAGCGTCATGCCCGGTGCGCGCATGTTCAGGATCGTCACGACGATGTTGATGCCGCCCATGATCGACGACGCGCCCATGATGTGCACCGCGAAGATCGCGAAGTCCATGCCCGGGCCCATCTGCGTGGAGAGCGGCGCATAGAGCGTCCAGCCCGCGGCAGTGGCGCCGCCCGGCGTGAAGAACGACCCCACGAGCAGCACGGCGGCAGCCGGCAGCAGCCAGAAGCTGAAGTTGTTCATGCGCGCGAACGCCATGTCCGATGCGCCGATCTGCAACGGCACCATCCAGTTCGCGAAGCCCACGAATGCCGGCATGATCGCGCCGAACACCATGATAAGGCCGTGCATTGTGGTGAGCTGGTTGAAGAACTCGGGGCGCATGATCTGCAGCCCCGGCTCGAACAGCTCGGCACGAATGGCCAGAGCCATCACACCGCCGGACAGGAACATCACGAACGAAAAAATCAGATACAGCGTTCCGATGTCCTTGTGATTGGTGGCGAACAACCAGCGTCGCCACCCGTGGGGCGTCTCGTGGGCGTGGTCCCCGTGCACATGACCGTGGCCCGCTACATCGTGTCCGATGCTAGACATGACTCTCTCCTGAAGCGAATTGCTTTGCGTCTCGTACTACCGTATTGGCCTGTCGACCGACTGTTCTTTTGAGGCCCGGCGCGCGCCTCTTTCCTTCTTATCGCGCTCCGTGCCGATCAGCTCGCTCAGGCTGCCGCGCTGATTTCCACGCGCCGCGCTTGCTTCGCGTCGCCGCCGCCGGTAACCGTCTCCGGCTTCTTGAGGATGATGTGGTCCTCGGCGATGCCCGCTGCCTTCAGCGCGTCGCGTACCGCTTGCGCACGATGCTTCGCGAGTTCCGCATTTGCGTCGGCCTTGCCGCTCGCGTCGGTGAAACCCGAGAGCGCGAACTTCGCGTCCGGATGCGCCTTCGCGTAATCGGCCGCAGCCTGGATTGCGTCTTTCGCGTCGGCGGGCAGCGTGCTCTTGCCCACTTCGAAGTAGATGCTGGCCGGGAGCGCTGCCGCCGCAGCAGCGGGTGCCGCTGCACTGCTTTGCGCTGCGCCCGATGCCTGTGCAGCGCCGCTCGCCGCGTTCGCCTGCTCGGCGCCGCTTGCCGCCGTATTCGCGCCCGCCGTAGCCGTACCGCCCTCGGGCATCTTGCCGTTGCGTGCGTCGGCCACCTGGCGCGGTTGCAGCATGTCGCCCATATGGTTGCCCCATGCATTGCGCTCGAACGTGATCACCGAGGCAATCTCGACGTCGTTCAGCGTAGGCGCCCACGACGGCATGGCGGCCTTGCCATGCAGCACGATGTTCACGTGCCCGGCGATCGGGCCGTTGGCGATCTTGCTGCCGTCGAGCGCGGGGAATGCACCCGCACCCTTGCCGCTGGCCTGGTGGCACGCCGCGCAGTTCGCCGCGTAGACTTTCTCGCCGCGCTCCTTGAGCTCAGCCATCGTGTACGTCTTGTTGGGGTCGTCGTTCGCCGCAGCCAGCTTCGCCTTTTGCGTGTCCACCCACTTTGCATAGTCTTCGTCGGAGAGCACTTCGACCACGACCGGCATGAATGCGTGTTCCTTGCCGCACAGCTCGGTACAGAAGCCGCGATACGTGCCCACCTTGTCGGCCTTGAACCAGGTGTCGCGCACGAAGCCGGGGATCGCATCCTGCTTCACGCCGAACGCGGGCACGTACCACGAGTGCACGACGTCGTTGGCGGTGGTGATGATGCGAATCTTCTTGTTGACCGGCACGACGAGCGGGTTATCGACTTCCTGCAGATAGGTGTCGGTGATCGGCGCCTGGCCGTTCACTTGCGCGCGCGGCGTCGTGAGCGTCGAGAGGAAGCTGATGCCCTCGCCCGGCCCCTTCACGTAGTCGTAGCCCCATTTCCACTGGTAACCCGTGACTTTGACCGTGAGGTCGGCGTTGGTCGTGTCCTTCATGGCGACCACGGCCTTGGTGGCCGGCAGCGCCATCAGCACGACGATCACGAACGGTACGATCGTCCAGATGATTTCGACGGTCGTGCTCTCGTGGAAATGCGAAGCCTTGTGCCCTTTCGATTTACGGTGCGCGTACATCGAATAGAACATGACGCCGAATACACCGACAAAAATCACGGTGCATAACAGCAGCATCATCATGTGCAGGTTGTAAAGCTCTTCTGCGATGCGTGTGACGGGCGGCTGGAAATTGATCTCGTTGACGGCTGGGCCGCCGGGACTGTCTCCGACTGCGAGTGCCGCGCCGGCGACGAGGAGTCCGCTGCACGCCAGCACGCCCATCAGGGCTCGCTTGATTGTTTTCATAGCTTCCTTACCCATAAATTCCATTCAAACCCTCGACCCCGCAGGAAGGTTCTGCAACCAGGTCACGCCCTGGGTGCGCATCGAATCATGACGCGCACTCTGAATGAACCACACCCTGCCACGCGCTTGCGCATTCAAGCGGCGCGCGCGAGCCACGTGCGCAGTTCCAGCGCGAACTGCGCACGCCGATACTGCGGCAAATGCAACCCGACAGCGACCGCCTGGCCACGGGACACGAGACGTACCGGATCGCGTGGGGTCGCGCCCGGTTCGACCCGGACCCAGCGGGGATTGAATTCGAACTGTGTGAGCGCTTCGGCGCTCATCTGCTCAATCACCAGCCGGTTCGGATAAAGCCTGATACGTTCGTAATCGACAGCATGGCGCGCATACACCAAAAACGCGCCACCTGCTACCAACAGATCGATGCCGGTGAACGGCAATACCAGCCAGGCGCCGCGGATCAACAACAGAACGGCGATCGCGATGGATACCAGCGCCAGCGATACATAGAACAAAACGAATTGCCTGGGCGAAACCGAACAGTTGCGCTTCATGACCCAGTCCTTCAGGACCGGCTCCGGACTCGCCAGCAGATCAGATGTCTGCATTGCCCGCCTCCCCCACTACAACATTCGCAGACTATCGCCGCTTTACGCCTTACACAACTGCGGGAGATCTGGACTTGCTGCATCGGATTTGGGGACGGCAATCCATACAGCAACCGACGCATTATAGGCGCGATCTCAAGCACTCACAAGCAAGCCACGATCTACCGCAAACCCAGTACTGGCGGGACTTTCAGCCATTTTCCCAGAATTTTTCGAGGGCTTTTCCGGTGCTAATTTCAGGCATAACGAAAGCCCCCTTACCACGTTAGCGATTCCTGGTCGGACCGCGCCCGATATCTTCGATGCGCACGATGCCGTGACCTTCCGCTGTCGTGCGCGGCACGGCCTTCCATGCGTGCCCGTAGATGATTTCGAAGGTGAGCCCAATCGTACCCGCGTTGGGCCCGTCCTTCAAACGGCGTGCCTCCAGCGCAGCCACGAGTGCGCGATTGAGGCGTCGCGATGCGAGGCCTTCGGCCTGATCGCCTTCATGGCCTTCGCCCGCGAATGCGCGGCTAAACGGATAAGCGCCCCAGCGGCGCACATCGGCGAGCAGTTTCTCGGGCGTCTTGTAGGTGACGGTGAGCGTCTCCTGGTCCATCACCGGTATCTCGAAGCCGTTCTCGACGAGCATGTCGCCGAGATCGTGCATGTCGACGAAATCGATCACGTGAGGCCGCGTGGGCACGCCGTGCGCCGCTTCGACTTCGGCCCAGGCGCCGCGCAGTTCCTTGAGCGTGTCGGGACCGAGCGTGCTGAACATGAGCAGGCCGTTCACCTTGAGCACGCGCTGCCACTCGCCGAACACGAGGTCGGGACGCGGATGCCAATGCAAGGCGAGATTCGACCAGAGCATATCGAACGCGCCGTGTGCAAACGGCAACGCGGCGAAGTCGGCTTGCGCGAAACGCGGGCCGCGTGCGCCGAGCGCGCGGCCAATCGACGCGGGAAGAAAGCGCCGCCAGCTCGTGTCGCCGGCGTCGTGTGCGCGAGCGCGCTCGAGCATGGCGAAAGAGAGATCAGCACCGAACACGGGCGCTTCGGGAAAGCGTTCGCGCAAACCGGGAAGGTCGTCGCCGGGTCCGCAGCCCATGTCGAGCACGCTCGCAGGACTCACCTTGATGTACTCGAGGCGCTCGCGCATGCGTTGGGAGATTTCGCGCGGCAGGAACGCGACTTCGTCGAACGTCGCCGCGCGACGGTCGAATATTCGTCGCAGATAGCGCGAATCGTAGGCCGGACGGCCGGGTCTGGGGTGAGACGGAGACATGTCGGTCGTATTGGCGAAGTCTGCGAAGTATACTCGCTCACTCCTATCCTTTCAGTCGCGAGTCCCGAATCGGGTTCGGGCCGTCCTTCGATGCCGCAGCAGCCCGCACCGCCCCCCACTTCGCCGTCAAGCCAGTCGCCCGCCTTGCGACGCGCTCGCCTCGCGGAACAAACCGTGGCGAAAGCGCAGGCAATACGGCACGCAATGCACACGACGCACGCGAGGCACGCAATGGCGCGCATCCGGCAGAGTGTGCAAGCGCATTGGCCGCGGCTTGCCCAGTTCGGGCTGCCTGATCTGTGCCCATTATGCGGCAATTTGTCGCGCAGAACTCGCGAGGCGGTCAACAGTGTGGCCCGCGACGTGCGCAGTAACGAGCGCGCCGTGTTGTGCGCGGCTTGCGATGCCGCGTACTGGAACGAAGCGCGTCTGCGCTGCACGGTTTGCGCACTGCCGCTCCCAGGCATGCGTCGCTCAATGCGGCACACGCATGCGGGCGATCGCTACCGATGTGACGCTTGCGTGAAAGCGCCACCTGCTTTCGACGCGACGCTCGCACTTGCGGACTATCGCGCGCCGCTCGATGCGCTCGCGCTCGGCCTGAAGTTTCGCGCGCGGCTCGCGCTCGGTGAGGAGTTTGCACGGCGTCTCGCGCATGCGGCCGCCGACGTTCTCGACACCGCCGACGCGCCAGGTCTCATCGTGCCGGTGCCGCTCTCGCGCGAACGTCTGATTGAGCGCGGCTACAACCAGGCGTGGGAGATCGCGCGACCGCTCGCCCGCGCGCTCGGCACGCGCGCCGACGCCACGCTGGTGCGCCGCACGTTGCATACGGCGGCGCAATCGAAGCTCGACCGCGAGACGCGCCGCCGCAACGTGGGCCAGGCGTTCGCGCTCATGCGTGCGAGCCATGGGCTTTGCGGCCTGCATGTAGGTGTCGTCGACGACGTGATGACTTCGGGCGCGACGCTCGATGCACTCGCGCACACGCTAAAGGCAGCGGGCGCGCGCCGCGTGACGAATTTCGTGGCGTTGCGCACACCGAAGGATTGAACGCCGCTTTCGCGCTTTTATCGTTTTTATCGCCCTTTTCAAGACTTTCATCGCCATGTTCAACGTCGTTCTCGTCGAACCCGAAATCCCGCCGAACACCGGCAACGTGATCCGCCTGTGCGCGAACACCGGCGCGCGGCTGCATTTGATCGAACCGCTCGGCTTCCCGCTCGACGACGCAAAAATGCGTCGCGCAGGCCTCGACTATCACGAATACGCGCAAATGCACGTGCATCGCAACTGGGATGCGTTCATTGCCACCGAAACGCCCGATCCATCACGCATGTTCGCGTTCACGACACGCGGCTCGGGACGCTTTCACGATCACGCGTTCTTGCCGGGCGACTGGTTCGTATTCGGTGCGGAGACGCGCGGGCTGCCCGACGCCGTGCTCGAGCGTTTCACGCCCGAACAGCGTGTGCGTCTGCCGATGCGGCCGGGCAACCGCAGCCTGAATCTGTCGAACACCGTGGCGGTGGTGGCGTTCGAGGCGTGGCGGCAGGCGGGCTTCGAAGGCGGCGAGTGAAGTTAAATCAAGCTCGGTTCGCACCCAGCTCGCGCTCGTAGCGCGCGAGCATCGCCTCGTCGAAGCAGGCGAACACGACTCGTTCGAGCGACGGATCGGCACTCAGCGCGTCGATCACGGTCCGCACCGCAATCTTCACGGCCTCATCGGGCGGAAAACGATAAACGCCGCAACTGATCGCCGGAAACGCAATGCTCTTCACGCCGGCCTCGCGCGCGCATTCGAGCGAGCGCCGGTAGCACGATGCAAGCAGCGACGCCTCGTCGCGCGCGCCGCCGTTCCAGACGGGCCCAACGGTATGAATCACGTGTTTCGCGGGAAGCCGGTAGCCGGCGGTGACCTTGGCGTCGCCAGTCGGGCAGCCGTGGAGCGTCTCGCATTCGCGCAGCAGGTCCGGCCCCGCCGCGCGATGGATCGCGCCGTCCACGCCGCCTCCGCCAAGCAGCGATGTGTTCGCGGCGTTCACGATGGCGTCGACGTGCAGCGTCGTGATGTCGACGACCTGCGCTTCGATGCAGCAATTTCCAATGGTGAGCATGACGGTCCTCCTTGCGATCCGGAGTTGGCGCCTTGGAGCCTACTCCGCCTTCGCGTCGCGCCTGAGCAGGGCGCTCACGGCATCGCGCGAAGCCACGCCATCGAACAGCACGGCGCATACCGCCTGGGTGATCGGCATTTCGATATTGTGCGCGCGCGCGATGGCGAGCACGGCGCGCGCGCAGCGCACGCCTTCGGCCACATGGCCGAGCGCACCGAGGATATCGTCGAGCGTGCGTCCGCTCGCAAGCTGCTTGCCCACGGTGCGGTTGCGCGAGAGGTCGCCCGTCGCGGTGAGGATGAGATCGCCCAGACCCGTGAGACCCGTGAAGGTTTCCGCGCGCCCGCCGAGCGTCACGCCAAGGCGCGTCATCTCCGCGAGGCCGCGCGTGATGAGCGCGGCGCGCGCGTTCAGGCCGAGGCCGAGGCCGTCGGAGATGCCGGTCGCGATCGCGAGCACGTTCTTGACCGCGCCGCCCACTTCCACGCCCACGACGTCGTCGCCGGTATAGATGCGCATCGCACGGTGATGGAAGGCGGCGAGCGTGCGCTCGCGGCAGTCGGCCGAAGCGCTCGCAATGGTGAGCGCTACGGGCAGCCCTTCGGCCACCTCGCGTGCGAAGCTCGGCCCCGAGAGCACGCCGTTGCTTTTATGCCCGGGCAACTCGGCCGCCACGACCTGATGCGGCATGCGCTGCGAGTCGGCCTCGAAGCCCTTGCAAAGCCACACGAAGTGCGCGGGCGTGCGATTCATGCCGCGCATGGTGCGCAGCATATCGCGCAGGCCTGCCACGGGCGTGCCGAGCACGACGAGATCCGCCTCGTCCGACGCATGGTCGAGCGCGACGGCAAGATCCGTTTCGTAGCGGAGTTTTTTCGGCAGCGAGACGCCCGCGAGATAGCGAGCGTTCTCGTGCGTCTGACGCATTGCGTTGACGAGCGCGGCATCGCGCGCCCACAACACCGTGTCATGCGCCTGGGCCAGGTGCCCTGCCAGCGCGGTGCCCCACGCTCCGGCGCCGAGAACGGCGACTTTCATTCCAGTACTCCGCACCGGTGGTTTCGTTTCAGCGCTCAATCAATGCGTGGCGTTGCTCGCGCCTTCCTGCTGCTGCGCGATTTGCTGCAGACGTTGCTCGTAGAGCGCCTGGAAGTTGATTTCGGCCAGGTGGATCGGCGGGAAGCCTGCGCGCGTGATGGCGTCCGCAATGTTCGAGCGCAGGTACGGGAACAGGATGGTCGGGCAGGCGATGCCGACGAGCGGGTCGACCTGTTCGGCCGGGATGTTGCGGATGTCGAAAATGCCCGCTTGCTTGGCTTCGATCAGGAACGCGACCTTGTCCTTGATCTTGGCGGTAACCGTGCCGGTCACGAGAATCTCGAACACCGATTCAGCGAGACGCTCGGCCTTCACGTCGACTTCCACTTCCACCGAAGGCATGTCCTGCTCGAGGAAGATGGCCGGCGAATTCGGCTGCTCGAGCGACAGGTCCTTGAGATAGATGCGCTGGATGTTGAAGAACGGCTGGTTGTTCTCGTCAGACATGGTGTTTGGCTTCCTGATTAAATTGAGTTGCAACCGCACAGTATCGTGCCGTCTCGCAATGTCGAGGCAACGCGGTGCAGCCGCAATGAGCAGCAACAGACGACAACGCGCCCGCGCAAGCCTTACCGGCTCGCGCGGGCGAAAAACTGCGGCGCGGTGACACGCCGTTTAAAACAGCGTCAGGCCGCGGCTTCGAGCAGCGGCATCAAGCCACCGGCACGATCGAGCGCGGAGAGGTCATCGTAGCCGCCCACGTGCGTCTCGCCGATGAAAACCTGCGGCACGGTCCGGCGACCGGTGCGCGTCATCATTTCCTCGCGACGCGCCGGGTCCCGGTCGATCAGCACCTTCTCGATATGGTCGACGCCGCGCGACTTTAAAAGACGCTCGGCCATCTGGCAATACGGGCACACCTGGGTGCTGTACATGACCACCTTGTTCACTTCGAAGCTCCTTGTTTCACGACCGGCATGCCGGCCTGCTGCCAGGCGTTGACGCCGCCGTCCAGCACGTGGACTTCGGCAAAACCGGCATCCTTCACGAGGCGCTGCGCCTTGTGCGACTGCTGGCCCGTCTGGCAGACCAGCAATACCGGGTTGCTCTTGTTCTTCACGAGCTGGCCAACCTTGGCCTGCAACTCGCCGAACTCCAGATGACGGGCGGCGGGCAGGTGGCCCTTCGCGAAGTCGGCCGCGGAACGCAGATCGATCACCACCGCGTTGCGGCGGTTGATGAGCTGCGTCGCCTCGGCAGCGGAAATGCCGCCGCGCCCGCCGCGCTTGAGCGTCGGCCACAGAAGCAACCCTCCCGAGATGAGGACGATCGCGATGAGTACAAGGTTGATGTAATTAGTAAAGAACGTCACGGATGATCCGCCGGGAAAAAGAGAAATCGGGAGGAAACTGATTCAGGCAATCCGCTCATTATAAAATAACCGTTTGTCGCAAGGTTGCCGCCCCCAAGCCCGGGTATGCAACCTGGTATGCGACCCACGGGGCCGGACCGCCATCGCGAGGCTGCCGCCTGATCTTCGCGCCACAGGATCTACCCAGACGCACCCGGCCCCGATTACCGCTTCCATCACTACCGACCGTCATCTTCATGTTCAAACTCGTACTCATCCGCCACGGCGAATCGACGTGGAACAAGGAAAACCGCTTCACCGGCTGGGTCGATGTCGACCTGACCGAACAGGGCAACCGCGAGGCCCAGCAGGCCGGCCAGTTGCTCAAGGAGTCAGGCTATTCGTTCGACATCGCCTACACGTCGGTGCTCAAGCGCGCGATCCGCACGCTCTGGCACGTGCAGGACCAGATGGACCAGATGTACCTGCCCGTGGTCCACTCGTGGCGCCTGAACGAGCGTCACTACGGTGCGCTTTCGGGCCTGAACAAGGCGGAAACGGCCGCGAAATACGGCGACGAGCAAGTGCTGGTCTGGCGCCGCAGCTACGACACGCCGCCGCCCGCGCTCGAGCCCACCGACTCGCGCACGGCCTACGACGATCCGCGCTATGCGAAGGTGCCGCGCGAAGCGCTGCCGCTCACCGAGTGCCTGAAGGACACGGTGGCGCGCGTGCTGCCGCTCTGGAACGAATCGATTGCGCCGGCCATCAAGGCAGGCAAGAAGGTCGTGATCGCCGCGCACGGCAACTCGATCCGCGCGCTCGTGAAGTATCTCGACGGCATCTCGGACTCGGACATCGTCGGCCTGAACATCCCGAACGGCGTGCCGCTCGTCTATGAACTGGACGAGAACCTCAAGCCCATCAAGCACTACTATCTGGGCGACGCCGAAGCCATCGCGCAGGCCGCGGCCGCCGTCGCGAGCCAGGGCAAGAAGGCGGGCTAAGCCTTTCCTCGTCCGTGTTGCATCAGAACCGCCGCCCCGCGCAGTCGCGTGGGGCCGGCGGTCCGCTCGCCGGGCCTCCGCAGCCACGCCACCACACCTCGATCGCGCTTCAAACGCGTAAATCCAAACGCGTAAATCCTTCCGCGCCTCCACCTTCGCTGACAAATCAGTCAACGCACGGTCAACTCGCTGCCAATTTGCGGCCAGCTCGCAGTCAGCTCACCGCCAGCCTGCAGCCCGCGCCCCGTCAGCTTCGCGCCAGCCCCATGCCCAGCAAGGCTTTGCGGCACGCAACGTGCGAACCCCGCCGGGTCCGGACTGTCGAACCCGCAACGTTCGTCCCTGCGCCGCACTTCGTTTCGCCTTCATGGGCACTTCGTCCATCAGGATCGATCGCGCCTTATACACAGAGCGGCCAAGTGTGCAGTTATACTTGTCCGTCGCTTTTCCATTAGACGCTGCCACGCGCCTTTCGACCGCACGCAACAATCTCTATGCGAAAGAACCTCAAAAACATCGGCCTGATCGCCGCTGGCCTCGCGACCGGCGTATTTGCCACTCTGCAGATTTCCGCCTCGGCGCAGCAAACCCAGCAAACCGTGATCGAGCCGCTGCCGCTCGACCAGCTCCGGCTCTTCGCCGAAGTGTTCGGTCAAATCAAGCATGAGTACGTCACGCCGGTCGACGACAAGAAACTCCTCACCGCCGCCATCAAGGGCATGGTGTCGAGCCTCGACCCGCACTCGTCGTATCTCGACAAGACTGACTATCAAGAGCTCCAGGAGCAAACCAAGGGCCGCTTCGCGGGCCTCGGCATCGAGATTTCGTCGGAAGACGGTCTGATCAAGGTGATCTCGCCGATCGAAGACACGCCCGCGTTTCGTGCCGGCATCCGTCCGGGCGACCTGATCACGCGCATCAACGACAAGCCCGTGCGCGGCATGACGCTCGACCAGGCCGTCAAGCAGATGCGCGGCGACCCGGGCACGAAGGTCACGCTCACGATCTTCCGCAAGACCGACGACCGCACCTTCCCGCTCACCATCACGCGCGCCATCATCAAGGTGCAGAGCGTGAAGTCGAAGATCGTGCAGCCGGGTTACGCCTATGTGCGCATCACGAGCTTCCAGGAGCGCACGGTCCCCGACCTCGCCGCGAAGCTGCAGGACATCGCGCGCCAGGAGCCGAATCTCAAGGGCCTCATTCTCGACCTGCGCAACAACGGCGGCGGCCTGTTGCAGAGCGCCGTGGGCGTGGCGGGCGCGTTCCTGCCGCCGGACTCGGTCGTGGTCTCCACGAACGGCCAGATCCCGGATTCCAAGCAGGTCTATCGCGACACCTATGAGAACTACCGTCTGCCTTCGTTCGACGGCGACCCGCTCAAGGGCGAAGCAGCCGAGTTCAAGACCGTGCCGATGATCGTGCTGACCAACGCCTATTCGGCGTCGGCATCGGAGATTGTGGCTGGCGCGCTGCAGGATCAGAAACGTGCGCTCATCATCGGCAAGACGACCTTCGGCAAGGGCTCGGTGCAAACCGTGCGTCCGATGACCGCCGACACGGCGCTGCGTCTGACCACGGCGTACTACTACACGCCGAGCGGCCGCTCGATCCAGAACAAGGGCATCCGTCCTGACATGCCGGTCGATCAATACGCCGACGGCGATCCGGACGACGCACTCGTCACCCGCGAGGTCGACTATCAGAACCACCTCGCGAACACGCAGGATCCGAACGAGAAGAAGGAGCAGGAAGCGCGCGAGCAGGAGCGCATGGACATGTTGCGCCAGCTCGAGGAGCAGAACGACAAGAAGACGCCGGAGCAGCGCCAGAAGGACCGCGAGCGCAAGCCCGTCGAGTTCGGCACGCCCGACGACTTCATGCTCCAGCAAGCGCTGAACAAGCTCCAGGGCAAGCCGGTGGCGGAATCGAAGTCGCCGATGGAGCGCCGCCTCGCGCAGCAGAAGCCGCCTACCTCGGCTTCCGCTCCGATCGCCGTGAAGCCGGCAGCCTCGGTGGTGCCGGGCGCTTCGGCACCCGCTCCGGCCTCGGCACCGGCGAAATAACACCGGAGTTCGGCAAGCGGCTTGCTCGCTGCTTGCCGGCTGCTCGTCGGCTGCTTGCTGACTGATTACCGGCTGCTTGCTGTCTTCCCGCCGTTAGCTGTTACCCGTCTCGCGGCGCACGCAACGTGGGCCGCGAGGACGAAGCTCCCCGCGCCAGTACAATAAGGCTTCCGTACTCACGGCGCGCGTCACGGCTCCCAGGCCCGTCGCAGCGCCCAAGCACCGTGCGCATTGCGATGAACGACGACCAACTCCTCCGCTATTCCCGCCATATCCTCGTCGACGAGATCGGCATCGAGGCGCAGCAGCGCTTTCTCGATGCGCACGCGCTCGTGATCGGCGCGGGCGGCCTCGGCTCGCCAGCGGCCATGTATCTCGCGGCCTCGGGCGTGGGCACGCTCACCCTCGTCGACAACGACACCGTCGACCTCACCAATCTGCAGCGGCAGATCATGCACGAGACGGCTTCGGTGGGCCACGCGAAGGTCGAGTCGGGTCGCGGCGCCATCGCGCGCCTGAATCCCGAGGTAAAGGTGAACGCCGTGCAGGCGCGCATCGACGACGCATGGCTCGACGCTCACGTGCCGGGCGCGACCGTGGTGCTCGACTGCACCGACAACTTCGCCACGCGCCACGCCATCAACCGCGCGTGCGTGAAGCATGGCGTGCCGCTCGTCTCCGGCGCGGCGCTGCGCTTCGACGGACAGATCAGCACGTTCGATTTCCGCGACGCGGCCTCGCCCTGCTACGCCTGCGTGTTCCCCGAGGATCAGCCCTTCGAGGAAGTGGCATGCTCGACGATGGGCGTGTTCGCGCCCACGGTGGGCATCATCGGCACGATGCAGGCCGCCGAGGCGCTGCGCGTGATCGGCGGCATCGGCACCACGCTCGTCGGGCGGTTGATGATGCTCGACTCGCTGCGCATGGAGTGGAACACGATGCGCGTGGCGCGCCAGCCCGATTGCTCGGTCTGCGGCGAGCGACACGGCTGAGCGCGCACAGCAGGCGCCAGGTGACAAATTGGCGGCCAGATAGCAAAAAGCCCCGCTGTGAATGAACGCAGCGGGGCTTTTTCATGTCGAGCGCTACGGGCCGCGTGCGCTCGGGGGTAGCGTTGCCGCTACGCGAGCGCGAGCCGCCCGAGCGCCGCCTCTAGCTCCTCGGGCTCATAGGCGGCCAGCACGTCGGCCACCGGCTTATCGAGCGTTTTGAGCTGCGAGCGCAGGATCTCCTGCTTCACCACAAGCAACTGGCTCGGATGCATCGAGAACTCGGTGAGCCCCATGCCGAGCAGCAAGCGCGTGAGTTGCGGATCCCCGGCCATCTCGCCGCACACCGAGACCGGCACGCCCACGCGCTTCGCCTCGCGCAGCGTATGCGCGATCAACTGCAGCACGGCCGGATGCAGCGGGTCGTAGAGATCGGCCACGGCGTTGTCGGCGCGGTCGATCGCGAGCGTGTACTGAATCAGGTCGTTGGTGCCGATCGAGAGGAAGTCGAGGCGCCGCAGGAACATCGGCACCGCGAGCGCCGCCGCCGGAATCTCGATCATCGCGCCCACCTGCACGTTCGGGTCGTAGGCGAGCCCCGCGTCGTCGAGCTGGCGCTTGGCCTCGCGGATCAGGTCGAGCGTCTGGTCGATCTGCTGCGCGTGCGCGAGCATCGGGATCAGGATCTTGACCGTGCCGAACGCCGAGGCACGCAGGATCGCGCGTAGCTGCGTGAGGAACATCTGCGGCTCGGAAAGACTCCAGCGGATCGCGCGCAGGCCGAGCGCCGGGTTCGCCGCGGTCTCGTAGCCGTCGCCGCCGCCAATCGAGTCGAGCGGCTTGTCCGCGCCCACGTCGATCGTGCGGATCGTCACGGGCAGCCCGTTCATCAGCTCGGCCGCGCGGCGATAGGCGATGAACTGCTCCTCCTCCTCCGGCAACCGGTCCTTGTGATTCATGAACAGGAACTCGGTGCGGAACAGGCCCACGCCCGTCGCACCCGAGTCGAGCGCGGCCTGGGCGTCCTCGGGCAGCTCGATGTTCGCGTAGAGCTGGATCTTCGCGCCGCACAAGGTTTGTGTGGGCGAAAACTTCAGACGCTGCAGCTTGCGCCGCTCGAGCGCCATCTCGCTCTGGCGATAGGTGTACTCCTCCAGCACGATCGGCGCGGGATCGACGATCACGACGCCGTGATCGCCGTCGACGATGATGAGGTCGTCCTGGCGAATCAGCGCGCTCGCCTGCTGCACGCCCACGGCGGCCGGAATGCCGAGACTGCGCGCGACGATCGCGGTGTGCGAGGTGCGCCCGCCCAGATCGGTGACGAAGCCCTGGAACGTCTGCCCTTTGAACTGCAGCATGTCGGCGGGCGCGATGTCGTGCGCAACCACGATCATCTCGTCGCAGCCGCCGTGCAGCGCGGCGGGCGAAGCGCCCGCGAGCGCCTTCAGGATGCGCTCGACCACCTGCTCGATGTCGGCCTTGCGCTCGCGCAAATATTCGTCTTCGACGTCGTCGAAGTGGCGCGTGAGCCGTTCGAGCTGCTCGGTGAGCGCCCACTCCACGTTGAAGCGCCGCGTGCGGATCAGGTCGATGGTCTCCTGAACCAGCATGACGTCTTGCAGGATCATGAGGTGCACATCGATGAAGGCGCCCATTTCGGTGGGCGCGTCGGCGGCGAGGTCGGCGCGCAGCGTGTCGAGCTCGCGCTCGACGAGCACGCGCGCGGCGCGAAAGCGCTCGATTTCGCCTTCGATCTGCGGCGGCTCGATCAGATAGTGGTCGACGTCGAGCGCAGCCGGAGCGATCAGGTACGCTCGCCCGATGGCAATACCGCGCGAAACGGGAATTCCATGCAGCGTGAACGGCACGCGCACCTCCTCTGGTTATGTGATGCCGCGGCAAACCGCTGCAATGCGCTCTCTCTGACCCCGGGTTTCATTATAAATTCCGCAGCGCGCCGATGTTGCCCAATGTCCCTTGCCATAAGGGATTGCGAGCTTTCGCACTGCTGCACTGCGGCTTACGCTTTGGCTCGGTGCCCAGCAACGAAAACGCCGCGGGCAAGCGCGGCGTCGTGGGGAGGTCGGGTGCGGCAGTCGATGCTGCGGCGGCCCTCAGGAATGGTCAGCAATCTTCACTCATTGCCAGTAACCACTGGCAATCCGCCGACAACCCAATGGCAACGCCCCGGCAGCCATCAGGCCGGCGGCAATTGCCGGGACCGCATCGCACGCCGATGCGCGAAATTCACTGGCCTTCGCCGAACTTGTCGGCGATAAGCTTGAGCATCGCGCCCATGGCGTCGGCCTCGTCCGGGCCTTCGGTTTCGATCACCACCGTGCTGCCGATGCCTGCCGCCAGCATCATCACGCCCATGATGCTCTTGGCGTTGATCCGGCGGCCATTGCGGCTCATCCAGATTTCCGACTGATAGTTGCCCGCCAGTTGCGTCAGCTTCGCCGACGCGCGCGCATGCAGGCCGAGTTTGTTCACGATGGTCGTTTCTTGTTGCAGCATAGTTCGTCGATCCAGGCGCAGTGTGTGTTGATGTAATGCTCGGTGATTGTGCGTCGTTCGCGCGGGACACGCGCTGTGTATCTACTGCGTGCCCGCTGTGTGTCGCTGTGTGTCGCTGTGTGTCGCTGTGTGTCGCTGTTCGCCGCTGTGGCCCATTCACGCTCGTGCGTCGATGGTGCGCATTGCGGTGCAAGAGCGCTGCGCGCTTGCGTGGGCTGCGCCCTCGCCGCGTGTATCCGGTTTGTCGAGTTGGCCCGCTCAGTGACTTGATCGGCTAGCTGATCGGCTGATCGGTTGCCCAATCAAGCCGCGCCGGCAGGCTTCAGAATCCCGGCAGGAAGGCCGCCCGCCGCTGTGGTGCTTGTTGCCTTGGCGCCATCCGTCCCGCATGCCGGGCCCGCCGCGCCAGCGGCGGCCTGGGCCGCTGCATCGGAGGCCGCCTCGGCGCACGGCGTGGGCGCGCAGCCGCATTCGTGCGCGGGCGCCGGCGCGCTCGGCCCGATCGCCTGAATGCCCTTGCTCGCGCCTGCGAGCGCCTTTTCCACCAGCACATCGAGCGACGTCGTGCGGTAGCATACGGCGCGCACGAGCATCGGCAGATTGACGCCCGCCAACACGCGCACCTGAGGCACGGTAGCGAGTCGGGCGGCGATATTCGAAGGCGTGGCGCCGAACATGTCGGTGAGTACGAGCGCGCCGTTTTCCTCGCGCAGACGCTCGATTTCGGCCGTCGCCTGGGCAACCACCTCGACGGGGTCGCTGTCGGGCAGCACGTCGAGCGCGCCAATGCGCGCCGGACAGCCGCCATAGATATGGGCGATGCACTCGCGCAACGCGGTAGCGAGCGGCGCGTGGGCGATGATCAGAATTCCTGCCATGTCAGCTGCAAATAACGGCTTCAGTTGATACCGAGACCTTCCCGGCCGGGATCCAATCCCGTCGATCGCATCCAGCAGCGCCGAACCTGCGGCCAGCCGTGAGCTAGCAGGGTCGGAACACGCGCCACGCGACAACTCCGGCGCGCCTCGCGGTGCGCCGGACAGCCAGCCCCGAACGCGGACTCGCGGCATTGTAGCAGGGTCATTTTCGCGCACACCAACCCGCTTTGCGCGCTGTTTTGCCCCCGGCGCCCCTGCTACATGCACGATACAGCGTGCCGGCGCTTCGGGCTCACAAGCAGAGCCGCCCGGCCCTTCTAACATGCCGGCGCCGCGGCGGGATTCAAGCCGCCGCGCGCTCCAGTGCATCGACGAACATCGCCGCCACGTCGAAACCGGTCTGCTCCATGATCTCGCGAAAGCACGTCGGGCTCGTCACGTTGACTTCGGTGAGCCAGTCGCCGATCGCATCCAACCCCACGAGCAGCAGGCCGCGTGCCGCGAGCGTCGGGCCGAGCGCCTTCGCGATCTCCATGTCGCGCGCGGTGAGCGGCTGCGCCACGCCCAGACCACCTGCCGCGAGGTTGCCGCGCACCTCGTTGCCCTGAGGAATGCGCGCCAGCGAATACGGCACCGGCTCGCCGCCAATCAGCAAAATGCGCTTGTCGCCCGCCTTGATCTCGGGGATGAACTTCTGCGCCATCACGCTGCGCGCGCCGTCATGGCTCAGCATCTCGATGATCGAACCGAGGTTCATGCCGTCCGCCTTCACGCGGAACACGCCCATGCCGCCCATGCCGTCGAGCGGCTTCAAGATCACGTCCTGGTGCTCTTCGTGGAACTTGCGCAGGCGCGCCGCGCTGCGCGTGACGAGCGTGGGCGCGACAAACTGCGGAAATTCGCCGATGGCGAGCTTTTCCGAGTGATCGCGAATCGACTGCGGCTTGTTGAAGATCTTCGCACCCGCGCGCTCGGCAATTTCGAGCAGCCACGTGGAGGTCACGTACTCCATGTCGAACGGCGGGTCCTTGCGCATGATGATTGCGTCAAAGCCCGTGAGCGCACGCGCGTCAGGCGTCGCCTTGAACCAGGTCTCACGATGCAGATCCGCCGTGTCGCCGACGATCTCGAAGCGCCGCACGTCGGCCTCGACCCCGCCGTTCACCCAGGCCAGATGCTGCGGCTCGCACGCGAAGAGCGTGTGGCCGCGCTTCGCGGCCTCGGCCATCATCGCGTAGGTCGAGTCCTTGTAGATCTTGAACCGCTCGAGCGGATCGGCGATGAAGAGAATGTCCATTTCGTTCCTGCCTCGTCTCTGCCTTGTGCCTGGCTTGTCCCTGCTTGATGCCCAGGTTGGCCTGGGTTGTGCCGGGTGTTATGACGGCAACGCCCGCTCGGGGCGGGCGCTGCGTTGAATTGTCTGCAAAACCGTGCGGGCGGTGCCTACACCTGGATTGCCTCGGGGTCGGTCTTCTCCAGCTCCACCGACGCCGCGAGCAAGCCGAGACGCGCCACCACGCCGTACATGTAGAAGCGGTTGGGCGGCGCCGCGCCCGGCTTCGCGCGCGTGTCGGGCAGCGCCGTGTGCTCGAAGCCGAGCGGCACATAGTGCATGCCCGGCGCGTTCAGGTTCTGGTCGCGCTCGCGGCTGCCGTGCGCGCGGTAGAAGCCGCCCACCACGTAGCGATCGATCATGTAGACGACCGGCTCGGCCACTTCGTCGCCGATGTGCTCGAACGTGTAGACGCCCTCCTGCACGATCACGTCGCGCACCTCCAGCCCGTCCTTCGTGGCCGACATCTTCGCACGTTCGCGCTTCGTGAGCGCGGCGACCTCGGAGGCGTCGTGCACCGTCATCACGCCGCGGCCGTCCGTGCCGGCATCGGATTTGATCACCACGTAGGGCTTTTCGGTGATGCCGTACTCGCGATACTTCTTCGCGATCTTCTTGAGCACCGCGTCGATGGACGCCGCCAGCTTCTCCTCGCCCGTGCGCGCCTCGAAGTCGACGCCTTCCACGTGCGCGAAGTACGGGTTGATCATCCACGGATCCACGCCCACCATCTTCGCGAACTTCTTCGCCACGTCGTCATAGCAGGAGAAGTGCGTGGACTTGCGGCGCACGGCCCAGCCCGCGTGCAGCGGCGGCAGCAAGTATTGCTCGTGCAGGTTCTCCAGCACCGGCGGAATGCCGCCCGAGAGATCGTTGTTCAGCAGGATCGAGCATGGATCGAAGTTCTTGAGACCGAGGCGCCGCTGCGAGCGCTCGAGCGGCTCGAGCACGATCTTCTGGCCGTCCGCGAGCGAGATCGTGACCGGCCCGGCAATGGTCTCGTCGAGCGTGCCGAAGCGCACGTTCAGACCGGCCTGGCGCATGATCGTGGCGAGGCGCGCAACGTTCTCCAGATAGAACGCGTTGCGCGTGTGCATCTCGGGAATCACGAGCAGGTTCTTGGCGTCCGGGCAGATCTTCTCGATGGCCGCCATGGCGGCCTGCACGGCGAGCGGCAGCACTTCCTGCGGCAGGCAGTTGAAGGCGCCGGGAAAGAGATTGGTGTCGACCGGCGCGAGCTTGAAGCCCGCGTTGCGCAGATCGACCGAACAGTAGAACGGCGGCGTGTGCTCCTGCCATTCGAGGCGGAACCAGCGCTCGATGGACGGCGTCGCGTCAAGGATGCGCTGCTCGAGCTCGAGTAGCGGACCGTTCAACGCCGTAACCAGATGCGGGACCATAGGGTAATACTCGCGGACAAAAGCTGATTGAGGGTAAGGAAACCGGGAGCTTATCTGGGGACGATTGCAGCGGTTGCAAGACGGCTTTTCCCTTACACGCCATAGGGTGACTCGGCGCCCCCATTCATCCACATCGAATACCCATTCTGGACCGCACGCGTGGTCGGGCGCAATGGAGACACACGAAAAGAAGGGACACTGGAGCCAACGCAGGCGAAACCAGGCTTATTCCTGCGCAAGCAGCAAGCCGCAAGCCAGCGCCTGAAAAAGAAAAAGGCCCGCCATAAAAGCGGGCCAAATTTGCTGCGTGGTGCATTACTGCTTCAATTGACTGCTTCAACCGGTCTGCCGCGCCGTGTGCGACGCGCGGCGAAACACCCTCCGCTTACTCCACACGCTCGCCGTGCAGCACCACGTCGAGGCCTTCGCGCTCTTGTTCCTCGCTCACGCGCAGGCCCATCACCATGTCGATCACCTTGAGCAAGACGAAGCTCACCACGCCGCTGTAGATGAGGGTCGTGAGCACGCCCTTGGCCTGGAGGAGAACGCTGCCGTCCGCGCCGCCGATGTCCTTCACCGCGAACACGCCGGTCAGGAGCGCACCGAGGATGCCGCCCACGCCGTGCACGCCGAACGCGTCGAGCGAATCGTCGTAGTTGAACTTGTGCTTGAGCCAGGTAGCCGACCAGAAGCAGACCACGCCCGCGACCACGCCGATCACCATCGAGCCCATCACGCCGACGTAGCCCGATGCCGGCGTCACGGCCACCAGCCCCGCCACGGCGCCCGACGCAATACCGAGCACCGAGGGCTTGCCCTTGGCGATCCACTCCGCGAACATCCAGCCGAGCGCCGCGCAGGCGGTCGCCACTTGCGTCGTGAGCATCGCGAAGCCGGCACGGCCGTCGGCGGCGACCGCCGAGCCCGCGTTGAAGCCGAACCAGCCCACCCACAGCATGGCCGCGCCGATCAGCGTGAGCACGAGGTTGTGCGGCGCCATGGCTTCGCGGCCATAGCCCACGCGCTTGCCGAGCACGATGCAGCATACGAGGCCCGCGACGCCGGCGTTGATGTGCACCACCGTGCCGCCCGCGAAGTCGAGGATGCCGTCCTTGGCGAGCCAGCCGGTCGGCTCCCACACCATGTGCGCGATCGGCGCATAGACAACGATCGACCAGATCGTCATGAATACGAGCATCGCCGAGAACTTCATGCGGTCGGCGAATGCGCCGGTGATGAGCGCCGGCGTGATGATCGCGAACGTCATTTGATAGACGAAGTACACCGTCTCGGGGATGGTCGGCGCGAGGTGGCTCACAGTGAGCGTCGTCGCCTTGTCGCCCTTGATGTAGTTCATGCCTTCAAGGAACACGCGCGAGAAGCCGCCAATGAACGAGCCGCCCGGCGTGAACGCGAGGGTGTAGCCCACCACGGTCCAGATCACCGTGACGAGGCAGGTAATCGCGAAGCTTTGCATGAGCGTCGCGAGCACGTTCTTCTTGCGGACCATGCCGCCGTAGAAGAGCGCGAGACCCGGAATCGTCATGAACAGCACGAGCGCGGTGGAGGTGAGCATCCACGCGGTGTCGCCCGAGTTGATCTTCGACGAGTCGACCGAGAACGGCGCGGTCGGGGCGGCGGGCGCGGCTTCAGCCGGAGCGCTTGCGGCCGCGGCGGGTGCGGAGGCGGTATCGGCAGCCGCGGGGGTGGCCGATGCGGCTGGGGCGGCCGATGCCGTGGCCTCGGGTGCGGGCGCGGCAGGCGCGGACGCAGCAGCCGGCGCGGACGCATCGTCGGCCAGCGCGGCGCCGATGCCACCGGCCAGCAGCGAGCCGGCCATCAGCAGGGACATCAAAAGTTTGCGCATCTCGGTTTCCTCTTGTCTCTCTCGTCTGTCACAAGGACTTCATTGGTCGGATCACAGTGCGTCCGCGCCGGTCTCGCCGGTGCGGATGCGAATGACTTGTTCGATGGGGGCGACGAAGATCTTGCCGTCGCCGATCTTGCCGGTGCGAGCGGCGCGTTCGATCGCCTCGATGGCCTGATCGACAATGTCGTCGGAGACGGCGGCTTCGATCTTGACCTTGGGCAGGAAGTCGACGACGTATTCCGCGCCCCGATACAGCTCGGTATGGCCCTTCTGACGGCCGAAGCCCTTGACTTCGGTGACCGTGATCCCCGAGACGCCAATGGCCGAGAGGGCCTCGCGCGCCTCGTCGAGCTTGAACGGCTTGATGATTGCTGTGATCAGTTTCATGTTGTCCTCGCTGCGGGTGCCCTGTGGTTGGTCCGCGGTTGCTCTTGATTGCTTTCGTCCCGTATTCAGTCTCGCAGTGGGCGCCGGCGGTGCGGCTTTCGCCTCGCTGGCGCACCGCGAGCCAGTCGCTGCTCGGTGTGCGATGCAGTATTAGCAACACTCGTGCCAATTTGTTCCGTCATCTTTTCTGACGGATCTCGGTGCACGAATCGCGTAACCCGTGGACAATGCCGGTCCACGCGCGCCAACCCGCGCCGAATGGGCCTGAGCGGCCTGCGCCAAGGTCCTGGCCGGACGGCCAGCGCTCACGCTGCGCGGTGGCGGCGCCTGTCGATCGTTGCTAGAGTGTTTTCAGGCAGGCCGGCGCGGCGCAAGCGCAGGTCGCGGGCCGCGTACGCGTCATGAGGCGCCGCCAGCGTATGGGCGACGCACCGTGCACCAGTTGCGCTCATGGGCGTCATGAGCCTCGCGGGTTTCGCACCAAGATCGATCACGATCCAAAGCGAGGCACAGTCGAAACGAAATCTGCACATTTTTTGTGCAGCGAATTTGGGTAGTAAGGGGAACCGAATGAAACAGCCAAACGACGTATTCAACGATCTGCAATCGAAGGTGAGTGAGCTCCTGAAGAACTCGCCGGCGCGCGATGTCGAGCGCAACGTGCGCGCCATGCTCTCGCAAGGCTTCTCGAAGCTCGATCTCGTCACGCGCGAGGAATTCGACGCGCAGACGCAGGTGCTGGTACGCACGCGCCAGCGCCTCGAGGAACTCGAGCGCCGCGTGGCCGAGCTCGAACAGAAGCAGCCGGTCACTGGCCAGTCATCCTGATTAATTCAATGCACCAGGGCCTGTTCGCGCTAATCGCTGACGAATCGATCATTAATCGATCGTTAATCGGAAACAGCGGGCCCTGAGGCAAGCGAGCCGTAACAGTTCCGCAATGGAACCGTAAAGGGGCACGCGCCTCACCAGCCTGGCGCATGAAGGGTGGTTCGCTGCATCCACTCGCGTTCACCATTCGTGTGCCCCTTTCCGGAGATCTCCATGTCGCTTGCCGTGGTGCGCAGCCGCGCGCCGGCTGCTGGCCGCGCGCCCGATGTGACCGTAGAAGTCCATCTCGCCAACGGGCTGCCGTCGTTCTCTATCGTCGGGCTGCCCGATCTCGAAGTCCGCGAAAGCCGCGAGCGCGTGCGGGCAGCGCTCTCGAACTGCGGCTTCGATTTTCCCGTGCGCCGTATCACCGTGAATCTCGCGCCCGCCGACTTGCCCAAGGAGTCGGGGCGCTTCGACTTGCCCATCGCGCTAGGCATTCTCGCAGCGAGCGGGCAAATTCCCGCTGCGGCGCTCACGCCCGCGCGCGAGTTCGCGGGCGAGCTCTCGCTCTCGGGCGCAGTGCGCCCCATGCGCGGCGCGTTCGCGATGGCGTGCGGCACGGCACGCGCGCATGCCGGCATCCCGCAGCCGCCTGAAACATACGACGCGGCGCCGACACACACGCACATCGGCACCCAGACGTGCACCGAGACGTGCGCGCACACCCCCGAGCTCTACCTGCCCGCGGACAACGCCGCCGAAGCCGCGCTCGTGCCCGGCGTGGATGTCTATGCCGTCCCCGACCTGCGCACGCTCTGCGCTCACCTCTCGGGCGCGGAAGACGCGTGCCTTGCGCCCGTGCGCGCCGGCGCGCTCGATGCGGCGCCAGCCGCGCCGCAGCCCGACATGGCCGACGTGATCGGTCAGCGCGGCGCGCGCCGCGCGCTCGAAGTCGCCGCAGCTGGTGGTCATCATTTGTTGATGGTCGGTCCGCCGGGCGCGGGCAAGTCGATGCTCGCCGCGCGCCTGCCCGGCCTCCTGCCACCGATGACCGACGCCGAGGCACTCGCCAGCGCCGCTCTGCTCTCGTCGAGCGCGCTGGGCTTTTCACCGCAGCAATGGCGTCGGCGGCCGTTTCGCGCACCGCATCATTCGTCCAGCGCGGCGGCGCTGATCGGCGGGCGCAATCCGCCTCAGCCCGGCGAGATCACACTCGCGCATTCAGGTGTCCTATTTCTGGACGAGCTGCCCGAGTTTGACCGCCATGTGCTGGAAACCTTGCGCGAGCCCCTCGAAGCGGGCTCCATCACCATCTCGCGCGCGGCGTGGCAGACCGACTTTCCGGCGGCCTGTCAGCTCGTCGCTGCCATGAATCCGTGCCCATGCGGCTGGCGCGGCGATACCTCGGGGCGGTGCCGCTGCACGCCCGAGGCCGCGGCGCGCTATCGCCGCAAGCTCTCCGGGCCGCTCCTCGACCGCATCGACATCCAGATCGAGATTCCCGCGCTGCCGCCAGCCGAACTCGCCTCGCGCGCGAGCGCGCCCGGTGAGCCCAGCGCAGCCGTGGCCGCTCGCGTGGCGGCGGCGCGCGAGCGCCAGATCGCCCGCCAAGGCAAGACCAACCGCGAACTGAGCGGGCGCGAGACCGACGCGGTCTGCCACCCCGACGCTGCGGGCGAAGCCTTGCTACGCGAGGCCGGCGAACGCTTCGGTTGGTCCGCGCGCGCGTACTACCGTGCGCTCAAGGTGGCGCGCACGATCGCGGACCTCGCTGGCGCGCCCATGCCCGAAGCGGCGCACGTCGCGGAAGCGGTGCAGTATCGGCGCGTGTTCAGCGATCAGTAGCGGCCAGTGAGCGGCCAGCGCCGAAACCCGAATTCCAACCTTCAGACGGATCAAAAAAAGGAAGTCAAGACTTGACTTATGCACACTTCGCCTTATTGACGGCAATTTCTTGCACGATTCGCATTTAGCTTTGACCCAAAACGCAAGTCGTTGATTTTTATCGAATTAACCTTTTATCAAGAAGTGCGCCAAACTAACAAAAAGCCCACAGCGTGGCCATTTGCGGGCAATGAACCGTCTTTTTCCACAAAGTTACCCACAGGACCTGTGGGTAACTCGTAAACCCTCAATGAAATCCGGGTATTAGCCCGTAAACCCAGGGCTGCACATTCACTTCCGCTCGCAACCGCCTGTCGTTCCGTAATCCTAAGCGGCGGTCAATGGAGCTTGAACGATTGGAAGAACTGATCGACCTGCTCGGTCGCCGGCTGCTCGCGCCCTATGATCGCCAATTGGTAAGCATGCGCTCCCTTGACGACGAGCCGCGCATGGATCGTGCGCTGCTCCTCCTTCCCACCCGCCTTGCCGGCGAGCGCCATGTCGACGCCCTCGACCGAGCCTCCCGTCTCGAGCGGCACCGCCACCGCATGCGCCTCGGGCGCCGCGCTCAGGTTGCGCGCGATCGCGGCGCGCAGGAACGCCAGCGCTTTTTGCTGCGTGGCTAGTTGCGCGTCGGGCAGGTCGAGCGTGCCGACCACGAACACCGCGCCGCTCACCTCGGCGGTCTGGACCCGCATGCGCATCGGCGTACCGTCCACGTCGATGCGGCGCTCGTCCGAGCCCGGCTTGGCCGGCATATCGACGCTATAGCCGCTCGCATCATTCGAGATCGTGCGCCAGTCGTAGGTGGGCGAGCAGGCGATGAGCGGCGCGAGCGAGCCCGCAAGCAGTGCCGCGGCTGCCGCGCGCGCGAGGCGCGTGCGCAAGCGCGACGGCAGAATCTGCGAAAGACGGGTGCGGGAAAGAACGTTGAAGACCATGGGACGCAAGCGTGGCGGCTGAAAAGTGTGAGGAAATGACTGCGCGGGACATTATCCTTTGCTTATGTCCGCCCGTGCCGCTGCAACCGCTATGCCGGGAAATTCGGCGCTACAATAGTTCGGCTCATTTTCGCGCCAAGAGGCGCCCGAGGCTTCACTCATGTCAGCATCCCCGACACCCCCGAAGGCGCGCTCCAGTGCGATCCGCAGTATCGGCGCCGTAGTCGTCGTCGCCGCATTGGCAATCGCCGGCTACTTCGCGTTCTTCGGCAGCCAGCAGCGCGTGCCCGACGCCACCTTCACGCTGCTCTCCGGCCAAAAGGTCTCGACCGCCGATCTCAAGGGCAAGGTCTATCTCGTCAACTTCTGGGCGACTAGTTGCACCACCTGCATGAAGGAAATGCCGCAGATGGTCCAGACCTATAACCGCTTCAAGGGCGAAGGCCTCGAATTCGTCGCCGTGGCGATGAACTACGACGCGCCCATGTACGTCGTCAATTACGCGCAAACGCGCCAGTTGCCGTTCAAGGTGGCGATGGACGACGGCTCGGCGGCCAGGCAGTTCGGCAACGTCCAGCTCACGCCCACCACCTTCGTGGTCGACCGCAACGGCAAGATTCTCAAGCGCTATGTGGGCGAGCCGAAGTTCGCCGAGCTCGACGCGCTGCTGCAAAAGGCGCTTGCGACCTGACGCGCTTCGCTCAGAACGCAGAAGCACGCAACACCAGGTAACACCAGACACAAACGGCAGCGGAACCCCGCTGCCGTTTTCATTTCCGCCGTGCTCGCTCGCCCCTCTCACCCGCGCACTTCGTTCTCCCCTCGCGCCACCAGCCCGTAGCGGCGCATCTTCTCGTAGAGCGTGGCCTTCGCCATCTGTAGCCGCTCGGCCGCCTGGGCGACCGCGCCGTGCGTCTGCTGGAGCGCATCGGCAATCAGCGCGCGCTCATACTGCTCGACGCGCTCCTTGAGCGGCAGCGCGTCGTCGGCGCCGCTCGCGGCCTGCGGCGCGACATCGTCGGGAATGCCAAGCACGTAGCGGTCCGCCGCGTTGCGCAGCTCACGCACGTTGCCCGGCCAGTCGCGCTGTGCAAGCCGCACGCGGTCGCGCTCGGTCAGCAGCGGCGCGGGGCGCTGATAACGCACCGCCGCGTCCAGCAGGAAGTGCTCGAAGAGCGGCACGATGTCTTCACGGCGCTCGGCGAGCGGCGGCAGCGCAATCGTCACCACGTTGAGGCGATACAGCAAGTCGCGCCGGAAGGTGCCCGCAGCCACGTGCTCCATCATGTCGCCCTTGGCCGCCGCGACCACGCGCAGGTCCACGCGCACGGGTTGATTCGAGCCGAGGCGCTCCAGCACGCCGTCCTGGAGCACACGCAGAAGCTTCACCTGGAGCGCGAGCGGCATGCTCTCGATCTCGTCGAGAAAGAGCGTGCCGCCCGCGGCGTGCTCGAGCTTGCCGATGCGCCGCTTGGCCGCGCCCGTGAACGCGCCAGGCTCGTAGCCGAACATCTCCGATTCGAACATCGGCTCGGGCAGCGCGCCGCAGTTCACGGCCACGAACGGCTTGTCGCGACGCGGCGAAAGTTCGTGCAGGCTGCGCGCGATCAGCTCCTTGCCGGCGCCGGTGTCGCCATTGATGAGCACGGCAGCATCCGTGGGCGCGACGTTCGCGATCAGCTTGCGCACCTGCTCGATCGCCGGGCTCTTGCCGATGATGCGCGGCGCGAGCGTGTTCTGCCCCGCCAGCTCGCGGCGCAGCGCGACGTTTTCGAGCATCAGCGTGCGGCGCTCGAGCGCGCGCCGTACCGTCTCGATCAAGCGCTCGGAGGCGAACGGCTTTTCGATGAAGTCATAGGCGCCGTCGCGCATCGCCTGCACGGCCATCGAGATGTCGCCGTGGCCCGTGACGAGAATCACCGGCACGTCGGGCGCGCGCTCGTGGCACTGCGCGAGCAGATCGAGCCCGCTCATGCCGGGCAGGCGAATGTCGCTTACCACGACGCCGGCGAATTCGGCATCCACGAGCGGCAGCGCGGCCTCGGCGTTCGCGAAACCGGTGGCGTCGAAGCCCGCGAGCTGCAGGCTCTGCACGCCGGCGCGCCGCACCAGTTCGTCGTCCTCCACATAGAGCACCCGGCCGGGCATCGAGCTGACCATGTTGGTTCGTCTTCCTGAGTTCAGTGGCGCACGCCGTTCGCGGGCGCCGCCGGGTTGCGCTTCGTGCTTTCCTTCGTCGTTCCCGCCATGTTCGCATCGGCGGGCGGCGGCGCGCTTTCGTTCGCGGCCGCGAGCGCCGCATTCACTCGCGTGCGGCGCAGCGTCAGCACGAAGCAGGCGCCGCCATCCACGGCATTGTGCGCCGCGAGCGCGCCGCCGCAATCGCGCGCGATCGACGAGGAGATCGCAAGCCCCAGGCCCAGACCCTGCCCCATCTCCTTCGTCGTGAAGAACGGCTCGAACAGGCGCGGCATGACATCGGCGGGAATACCGGGCCCGCTATCGCATACGGCGATCTCGATGGTCGCGGGCTGCGCGCGCACGTCGATCGCGATGCGCGGCGCGCTCGTGCCAGCCACCGCGTCGAGCGCATTGCCGATCAGGTTGATGAGCACCTGTTCGAGCCGCAGGTCGTCGCACTGCGCGACCAGCCCGGGATACTCGGCATGCAGGTCGAGCGGCACGCTCGCGGCGTCGCCGTCGGTGACGGTGAGCGCCACGCTCACGCCTTCGAGACGCTTGCCGAGCAGCCCAAGCGCGTTGCGCAGCGCGCGCCCCACCGGCGAGCGCTGGCTCTTCGGCTTGGCGCGCCCCACGAAGAGCTTGAGCTGATTCACGATCTTGCCCATGCGCTCGGTGAGCGAGCCGATCGCCTCCAGATTCTCGTGCGCCACGTCGTACTGGCCGCGCTCCAGAAACACGCGGGTATTGTCGGAGAAGCTGCGCAGCGCCGCGAGCGGTTGATTGAGCTCGTGCGTGATGCCGGCCGCCATCTGCCCGAGCGCGGCGAGCTTGCTCGCCTGAATCAGCTCGTCCTGGGTCGCGCGCAGCTCCGCTTCGGTGCGCGTGCGCTCGGCCACTTCGCGCTGCAAGCGCTCGTTGGCCTGCGAGAGATCGGCGGTGCGCTCGGCCACGCGGTCGTTGAGCATCGCGTAGGCCTTTTGCAGCATTGCGCGGCTGCGCAGCACTTCTCGCACGCGCGCGCGGCGCATGCGCCAGTAGAACGCCAGCAGGCACAGCGAGACATAACCGAAGCCCGTCATGATCGTGGCGTTGCGCGCCGCGTCCAGCACCGGATCGATCGGCGACATGGTCACCAGATGCCAGTCGGGCCCGCCGAGCGCGCGGCGCGTCTCCAGATAGCGCGGCGCGCGCAGGCCGCTGCCGATGCGCACGATATCGGCGCCGCCCTCCAGCACGCGCTCCACGCTCACGGGCAGCGGTGCGATGTCCTGGCGCGCGTACTGCCGCGTCTCGTCGATCGATGCCACCACGTCAGCGGGCAGCGGGCGCACCGTGCGGTACTTCCATGCGCTCACCGAGGAGAGAAAGATCACGCCGTGATCGTCGGTGACCAGCAACGGCTCGGAGGCGTCCGAGCCCGGAAACCATTCGAGATTGAGCTTGACCACCGCTACGCCGACGATTTTGCCGTTGCGCCGCACCGGCTGCGAAATGTAGTAGCCCGGGTCGTGCGAGATCGTGCCGATGCCGAAGAAGCGCCCTACCGCTCCCTTCGCCGCCTCGATGAAGTACGGCCGGAACTGGTAGCCCACGCCCACGAAACTATCCGGCCCGCGCCAGTTGCTTGCGGCGATGCACAGGCCATCCGCGCGGATGATGTAAGTGGTGGTGGCGCGCGCGTGGCGGTTCACGTCCTCGAGATAGCGGTTCGCCTGCGCCACCCACTCGGGTTTCGGATCGGCGAGCACGTCCTGCACGAGCGGATGCGCGCCCACCAGATAGGGCAGCGATTCATAGCGCTCGAGCGTGCTCTTGAGCGCGGCGGTCGTGCGGTCGTTGCGCACGGCGGCATTGCGGCGCAGCGCGTCGACGCCGGTCTGCCAGGCGAGCGACCACGCAAGCGTGCAGACCGCCGCGAGCCCGACGGCGAGCGCGAACAATAGAAGGAGGCGGCGCGTCACGAATGAAGCTTCCGGATGATCGTGCGGGGATAGCTGGAATTGTGGCACACGCTTACCGCGCGAGGCGGCCCACGGTGAGAAACGGCAAGCGCCGGGGGAAACAGGAGGGGCAGGCGGGCGGATCGCCACAGGGTGGGCGGGAAAAGCGGCGGGCGCCGCGAAAACCGATACGACGGATCTTGCGAACGGCGGCGGCTCGGCTCGGCGCGGCGGCCCGCGCCGCCCGGACGCCGCGCCGCCGCATCGAGTTGGTCCATCGCGTTGGTCATCGAATTGGCCCGTCGGCAAAGACAGGCCAACGAGCCAACTACGAGCCAACCGACGTGCTCACACGCCCGCGCTCTCCTTCACATCTTCCGCCTGGCCCGAAAGCACAGCGCGCATCTTGTTGCGGTCGAGCTCCTTCTCCCATGCAGAGACCACGACCGTTGCCACGCCGTTGCCGACGATGTTGGTGAGCGCACGGCACTCGCTCATGAAGCGGTCGATGCCGAGAATCAGCACCATGCCCGAAAGCGGAATCGTGGGCACCACGGCCAGCGTGGCCGCGAGCGTGATGAAGCCCGCGCCGGTCACGCCGCTCGCGCCCTTCGAGGTGAGCATGGTGACGGCGAGCAGCGTGAGCTGCTGCGTCCACGTGAGGTCGGTGTTGGTCGCCTGGGCGATGAAGAGCACCGCCATCGTCATATAGATGTTGGTGCCGTCGAGGTTGAACGAGTAGCCGGTCGGCACCACGAGGCCCACGACCGAGCGCGAGCAGCCCAGGCGCTCGAGCTTTTGCATCAGTTGCGGCAGCGCCGACTCCGATGAGCTCGTGCCCAGCACGATCAGCAGCTCTTCCTTGATGTAGGAAACGAAGCGGATGATCGAGAAGCCCGTGAAGCGCGCGATCGTGCCCAGCACCACCAGCACGAACACCACTGACGTGAGATAGAACGTGCCGATCAGCTTGAGCATCGGGATGAGTGAGCCCACGCCGTACTTGCCGATGGTGAACGCCATCGCGCCGAACGCGCCGATGGGGGCAAGCTTCGTGACGATCTTGACGACGCCGAACAGCACGCCCGAGACGCCCTCGATGAGATCGGTGACCACGCGGCCACGCTCGCCCAGATGCGTGAGCACCGCGCCAAAGAGCAGCGCGATCAGCAGGATCTGCAGGATCTCGCCTTGTGCGAATGCCGAGAACATCGTGTCCGGAATGATGTGCATCAGGAAGTCGACCGTGCTCTGGCCGTGCGCCTTCGCCGCGTAACTCGCCACGGCCTTGCCGTCGAGCGTGTTGACGTCGACGTTGAAGCCCGCGCCCGGCTTGAGCACGTGCGTGGCAAGCAGGCCGAGCAGCAGCGCGAAGGTCGAGACGATCTCGAAGTAGAGCAGCGCCTTGCCGCCCACGCGGCCCACCTTCTTCATGTCCTCCATGCCGGCGATACCGGTCACGACGGTACAGAAGATGATCGGCCCGATCACCATCTTGATGAGCTTGATAAAGGCGTCGCCGAGCGGCTTCATGTCGATGCCGAGGGCCGGCGAGTAGTGGCCGAGGATCACGCCGATGATGATCGCCACGATCACCTGGACATAAAGGATTTTGTGCAGAGGTTTCTTCACGATTGAATCCCGCAAATAGGTTAAGCCGATGGCCGCGCTTTTTCGAGCGCATTGCCGCGACAGGTCGAAACGGGGGGATCAGCGAAACCGGACGTAGGGATCGGACATCGGCTGTCTCCTTGATGTTTTTTTGTCGCGGCCTGGGTAGCCGCGCGATCTATTTAGCAAGGTTGATGCCAGCGACGCGGAGCACCGTCAGCCTTGATCGACAAGGCCTTTGCGTCGCGAAAGTGCAGGAGGAATCTGGATTTCCAGAAACGAGACCGGGCAGCGTCCGGGTTTCCGGAATGAGATGGGAAATGGGGACTGGAGGGTCCCTGACTGGGCGCGGCGGACGATCGGGATAGGGGCAGGCCTCGCGGCCCGACCCCTCCCACACCACCGTGCGTACGGGTCCGTACACGGCGGTTCGGATCGGTTGATCGACTACCGGCTAACCGAGGGGAGACCGAGAGAAC
>NZ_JAKLJA010000031.1 GCF_022213065.1 Paraburkholderia tagetis | reverse complement strand
GCTTCTGAAGGGCATTCCCTTCAAGGACGGCACTCCGGTGATAGAAAGCACACCGGCTCCTCAAGCGCTGGCCGCCTGATCATGCCGCCCGACCCGCGTACACCAGTCTTGACGATTGCTCCCGCATTTGTATGCGGGGCTTTTTCCTTTTCTGCGCAAATCCCTTTGGTCAATCACGCGACCCCGCCAGAGAAAAACGCCCCACCTGCTTTGCGCGCGTGGTGGCGCATCTTAGTTTGCGCTGTAACTTACTGGGAAAACTGGTGTCATTTGCACTCCGTCAACGCTTCCGGCAGGGGTTATCGCACAGCCAGCCAGGAACGTGTTGTAGTACGCCTCGCCCCCTTCGTTAGCTTCAAACGTGGGGCCGGTATAGGTGGCGAAATACCAGGTGTCCACCGTGTCGGCGGATTGCGGCAGACCCATACTCAACCGCGAATTATTTATTTGGATATTCGGAAACGTATCATCCTCTGACCAAGACGGCCATCGAAAGTAGTAGTCCGTATTTTGACCCCAAAGCATTTGGGAGAAGTTCTGGTATTGAGTAAACCGCGAACCTGGCACAGACGCTGCACCATAGCCATTCCCGGAAACGATGATCGTCCCGTTTGCCACAGCAGCAGTACAAATCGCGGCTGGATTCTGCGGCTGCGCGTTACAGGCATAGACCCACGCACTACCGCTCCACGTGGGTCCGCTCGCAAAGCCGTACTGACAGGTTCCTGGTCCCGGTTGCTGCGGAATCTGACAAAACGGACCCGTCCACGAGCTACCTGTCCATCCTGGAGAAGCCGTTGTTACCCATCCAGTAGGGCAACTCGGCGGTGGCTGGTAGTTGCACTGCGGCTGCGTAAATCCCGAGCCCATCCACTTCGCTGGTGTAAGCGTGGTCCAACCGGCATCGGTGGAGCAGGTCGGCGGCGTCTGCGGCGCGCGCCACCGCGGCGTGATGCAGCTCGAATCCTGATAGCCATAGGAGCAATGCGCAGGGGCCTCCGCTTTTGCGCTCGCCGCGCCGAGCAATAGAATCAGTCCAAGCGCAACGCACTTCCAGCGCGACATCCCGTTTTCCATTGTTCTGTTCTCCTAGTAAGCACAATAGGTCTCGACGACCCCTTGAGCGCCAATATTGCTGTTTGAGCCGTCAGTCAAATAGACGTACCACGGCCCGCTCCCCGTCGTATATGCGTTGATCTGGGCGGTCGTATCGACGGTGAATACCTGCGGCACCAGCAGGATGTCCGGTCTTCCACCGGCAGAACACTGCGGCGCCGGAACGTACGTTCCATATGCCACGTTGTAGTAAGCGAAGCGTGGCGCAGGACCGCTGACCGGCACCCACTGGTTGTAGAGGCAGGAGAGCAACTGCCCTGATCCGTCAGCGTTGGCCGCGATCCGCGTCGTGCCGGCGGTCGACGTGCAGGTCGCGCGGGGCGTCGCGGTGTTCGCCACCTCCAGTGCGCCATAGACCGTCGCGTTGCCATGCACGGAGGCCGCGCCCGTGTCGATCGGCGCGGGAGCCCTGCCCGAAGAGTTCTGCACATAGAGCGTCGAGGGCGTGCGCACAGCATTCGAAACCGCCACGTCTGACGCCGACACTGTGGGGGCTGCGATCGTGCCCGTGGCGTCGATGCTGTTGACGTTGTGCAGGCTCACGCCGTTGACGTTCTGGTCGCCGGTCCACGTCAGGCTGCCGTCACGCCTGATGTAAAGCGAGTTCCCATCGGCGTTCGGTCCGTTGGTCGCCAGAATCGCGGCCGCAGGCGTTCCCGAAAGCGGGTTGCTCGCAGTCCACGCCCCGTTGAGCCCCGAGATCGTTGCCGCATTTAGGGTCGACGAGTAGCCGAACTGCGCGCCCTGGGAGCTTGCTGCGAGCGCAATCTGGGCCGCACCCGACACGTCCGGTTTGCCGTTCCGCGTGTACGGGAGCGAAGGGTAGAAGATCCAGGACACATGGCAGTTGCCCGCCGTTTCAGTACAGCCAGCCGGAAGCATGTTCATCTGGATCGTGTAGCTTCCGCCCCAGAACGGCCCTGCGCGGTATGCCTGCTTGAGGTTCCCGGCGGTCTGCAGGTCGGCAATCGTCGGCGCGGTGAGCGTTGAGTTGCCCGACTGCGTGTACTGCGTGAGCAGCGTCGAATAGTTTTCGTTGGCCCAGCTGCCGAGGGCGTCTGCGATCACCGCCTCGTTCTGCCCTTCGGTCGCCAGCAGCGACGCCCGATGCTTCTGGATGTCCTCGCGAATCGAGTACACCGTCAGGATCGCCGACGCCGCGAGGAAAACCACCATCTCGATGATGCTGCCCATGACCGGTCCTCAGCTGCGCGTCGTGTACATCTCGACCGTGGCCGTGTCCCCGCCAGAGGCACATGCACTCCCCGCGGTCGCACTGCTGAATTTCGTCGACGGGCTCGACACCACCGTGCCATTCACCGATACCTCGGTGAAGACGTTCGCGATCGCGCTGAGCGACATCGAACAGACTGCCTTCGGCACCGGATAGCTCGTCACGATCGCGTCGTTCGACGACGTGACCGTGCCCGGTTGCGCTGTCACCTGCCCCCCGAAAATGCCGGTCACGGTCGAATAGTCGGATGCGACCCGAGCGCCTGCCGCATCGAACGCGTGATTCTGCGCGAGCGTCGACAGCGTCTCCGCGGAAAAGTCCGAATCGTTCGCCGTGGCGTTCTGGATGCCCGTGTGGAACATGCCCGCTTCGCTCTTGAAGGTGGACGACTGAACCATGTTGCGCACGAACGGCACGCCGTAGAAGAGCGCAAGCGACAGCAAGGCAGCGGCGCCAAGCACCGCCCCCGCTTCGATCAGCGACAGTTCGCCGCTCTGTTTCTTGATGCGGCCGATGCGACGGTAGAACTCTTTCTGCTCGGGCGTGCGTTTCAGGACGTTGGTTTTCATGTGGATCCCTGGTTAGTTGGTATTGCCGTTCGTTGCGCCGAGCGCGCTTTGCATGCTCGTGACGCCGGTGACAACGTAAGAGCCGACACCGATGCCGATGAACGCCGCTGCGGCAATGCCGAGCAGCACGTAATGGGTAATACGGGCGTTGCGGCGCACGGCCTCAACGACACGATCGAGCGAACTGCGTCCGAGCGACTTGATCGCATCCACGAAGTTGTCGCG
Source organism: Paraburkholderia tagetis (assembly GCF_022213065.1). GTDB lineage: Bacteria > Pseudomonadota > Gammaproteobacteria > Burkholderiales > Burkholderiaceae > Paraburkholderia > Paraburkholderia tagetis. The sequence goes on along the minus strand of NZ_JAKLJA010000031.1, from coordinate 86,069 downwards.
TCGCTCCGCGTCGGCGATGCGGTCCACGACCTCCGCAGAGAAGATCCCTGTGGCAAAGGCGCGCATCGGTTGCTCAGGCGATGCCTTGAGGCGGCGTTCCATCATCGACACGTGCCAGCGCAGCCACGGATCGGCGTGACGGCGGACGCTTGCCAGCGCGCCGGCAAGCGTCAGCCCGGAGTCGAGCAGACCCGACAACGAGACGATCAGCAGTGCGGCGCGCAGATCGCGCCGGTTGCGCCACACCAGCGGCGCCGCGTCGATTCGCTTGCGCAGCGTGCCTGTCCAGCGTTTGAGGCCGTAGTAGTAGGACGTGACGCCCGCCGCGATCAAAGCGACGTTCAGCATCCAGTAGTCGTAGCAGTACGTGTCGATCGCATACAGCACCCTGCCCGCCGGCATCCACTGGTCAAGCGGACGCACCTCAAGCACTTGCGGATAAACCATCCCACCAAAGAGCATGGACAGGCCATACATGTAGCAGAGGAGCACCATGGGATACGCCATCTGCATCGCGGTCGTGTTCGACAGCACGCGCTTGGCCGAAGCGGCCATCTCGCACAGGTCGAAGCCGCGACGTGCTGCGTCTTCCTTGTCCGAAGCAAACGCCAGGTCCAGCAGCGAATATTCGTCGAGCGGCACGAACGGCTTGATAGCAAGCGCAAGACCGTCGCCCTTGCGCATACGCTCCTCCATCGAGTCATACGCAAGCCAGACAATCTGCCTGCGATCGCGGGCGCGCTTCTTGAGCACCTGAAGCCGCTCGATCAGGGTCTCGCGATTTCGCAGGCTCGTCGCCTGCTCGATATCGAGACGCGATTCGCGATAGAAACCTTCGCGCACCTTCTGGAAACGCCACTTTGCGACCTTGAGCCGCTCGGCGCGCGGCAGGCGCATGCAGATGCCGTAGAAAGCCCGGCCGATCATGACGGCAGCCTCCCGTCACGATCCGGCAGGACGTTGTAGACGCTGAACGATTTCATCGAGCGGTCGATGAAGCGAGGATCGATCAGCCCCTGCGAGGCCTTGTAGAGCGCGTGCTCGTAAATCGTCTTCCCCGTCATGTCGGCGGAATCAAAGCCTGCAACCCGCTCCTTGCGCCACGCGGCCTCCGCGCCACGCCAGTCGCGTACGACGATATGCTCGAGGAACTCAGGCGTGGGGCGGTACAACTCCATTGCGAGCGTCTGGCCCTTCGTGCCTCCGGCCACCTTGCCGTCGCGCGTAAACAGCCCCTTCTTGCGGCAAGTCTCGCAGCCGTCGTCGTTGCGGCAAGCCATCTCCGACGTGTCGAGTCCAAACTTCGAGCGCAACAGTTCAAGCGAAGCCGGGCTCATGACGTCGGCCGCAGCCTTCTTGCAGTCCGGGCACAACATGGGTATCAGCTTCTGGTTACCCACCGCGTTGATGAACTTGTCTGAGGCCACCTCATCGGCGGCCAGCCGCAGGCGATCGCCCATCAGTCGCATGAAGACGCCGATGATGCTGTCCGCGTGGATCGTCGTCCGCACCGGATGGCCGGTCAGCGCAAGCTCGACCACGAGACCGGCGATAGTCGAATCGAGGATTTCCGCAACGGTCAGGTCGTCCGGGTCCATCCGCATGAGCGTGCGGATGATCGTGGCTACCTTGCGACGAAAATCCTCTTCGGTCTCATCCAGCCCGCGCGGCACCGACTGGTCGGAAAGCCAGGGCATCGGATACTCCGACGGCATGCTCACGGCGTACTGCTTCTTGAGTTCACGCCCATCGACCATGTACGAGAGCGCGCGCAGGAGCGTGCTCTTCGCCGACCCGGTTTCGCCCGACAGAAGCACAGCGCCGCCGCTGACATGACCCAGAGAGTTGATGATCGCAAGCTGGCTGGCCTCAAGCCCCATCGTCTCGGGCATGCGCACGGTGTAGTTGCGGAAGTTGCCATCCAGGATACGCATCGCCACGTCGAAGCCGCCCATCTGGGGCGCACTCTGCCAGCGAAGATTGAGCGTGGCCGTCGCGAGTGCGAGCGGGATCATGGCCGACTGCGGTGCGCTCGGCTGGAACGCATTGCCGCTGTTCGTATTGCGCTGTACGAGATCCTGATAGGCAGCGGAGAGCGCTCGCAGAACAGTCGCCTTCGGCATCCGGCGATACGTATAGAGATCGCCGTCGACGCGAAAGCGGACTTCCGCGTCGGACTGGTAGTCGCGCGACTCCCAGTGCACGTCGCTTGCATCGTAGCCCTGAGCGGCCTCGTACACGTCGCGAAAGAACGCGATCGCGCGCGAGCCTTCAGGTACGTGATTCGACACACGGATGCGCGCACGGTCGTAGACGTCCGCTATGACTGCGGCCGTCGCGACCATCTCCTCGCGCACCGAGATATGCGCGCGCTCAAGGTCGCTCAGGTACGTCGCATAGAGCGCGGTCTCCTGGAACTCGCGCGTCGCGATCACCACCGCCATGCCCGCCTGCATGTCGACTGCGACAAAGTCGCGGCGCGCCTCAGGCGTGATACGCAGCGTCGCCTCCGGCGTGGTGTCGCACAGGATGCGCTTGAAGTCGGCGAGCGCGTGCACCGAACTCAGCTTCGGCATGCCGACCGGCGTGTATTCGATGTCCGGAACTGCGACCGCATGGCCCGTAGCTTCGGCAGGCTGCGGCTCGTCACGCGCATCGTCGCACGCATCACCATTCAATGCCTCGCTATCCGCGCCGTCTCTGGGTTCGTCGAACGGCATGGCTTCTTCGTTCACCGCGTTGCCGTGCGTCGTGTCCCGATCCCCTTCATCGGCGCTGCGCCACACGTCGCCCACATCCTCGCGGCCGACGCCGTGAGATACAGTGGTCGACGGTTGCACGATCCGGCCTTCAACATCTTCGACGGGGGTGGGTGTTTCCGTTGCCGCACCATGCGCAGCCGGGCGGTGCACCGCGGCGCCCGCCGCCGCTTCAAACGACTTCACATCGCTCGCGTCCACGTCGGTCACTTCCGCGTCACGCAGATACGCGCCAAGTGAGCCAGCGGGTGCGCCGGGCCCCTTGCGCACGGGACGCGTCGCGCCCAGCACTGGCTCAATGGGTACAGCGGATTCCGAATCCTCCACGAAGCCGCCGCGCCACGCGCGAAGGCGCGCCATCACCCCGCTGCGGGGCTTTTCGTTGCTTTCCAGATTTCCAAAGAGCGACATTACTGCCTCCCGAAGCTTGAGACCGGTTGAGCCATGCTCACGCCCGGCGGCAGCGGCGCCGAGAGGTCACCGAGAGCCGACCCGGTTATGAGGGTTGAATTCGAGGATTCCGGCGCCTTACCGCTCATCGGCACGCTCCAGGTGCGCTTGCCCTCGGCGACGGTGACCGAGAGTCCGTCCACCCGGCGCGCGACCCAGCCGTTCAGGAGCTTCTCGCCAAGGCGCGCGGGATAGACCGCGCCTTGATAGTCGTAGAGGACGTGCTGGCCGCTGCCGTCGGTGTAGGCGCCCACAAATGTGACGGGCGATGTACGTGCGTTCGGCACGTACGGTCGGAGTACAGGCACCGGAGTGTTCTCCACCGGCGCGGGCGTCTTGAGCGTGACGGCCGCACTACTCGCAGCCCCATCACCGTCGCCGCGCAACGCGCGCGTGAGCTTGCTGCGTGCGAGGTCATCGATATCGCGAAGGGTAAGGTGCGTTTCGCCGTTGGCTCCGGGAACGCTCGCCGGTGCGGCTGCCGATGCTACGGTTCCGGCCGCGGCCGCGCGCGGCGATGCCTGCGAACCCGTCGTCGTAGCGGTCGCTGGCGAAGCCACGGCATGCGAAGCAGGTGTCGCCCCACCAGCAGCGGGCGCGATAGCTGACGAGAACGATGGCGCGGCTGCGTGCGCCGCCACGGCGGCCGCTAGCAGCACCATGCCGAGAGGGACGGCTCGCGCCTGCGCGAGGCGAAGTGATTTATTGCACGACATAGTATTTGCCCTTCGCAACGAAATGGATGCCGACCTTGCCCAGTTCCTCAGGTGCAGCGGTGTCGAGTTTTACGTCCATGGATTCGAGGATCATGTTTGACGGCAGCGCCGCGAGTAACGGCGCCTGCCACCGGTAGCCATCGATCTCCCAACGCCCTTCGCGCAGCAGTGCGCGATGAACCTCGCCGGGGGGCGGCGACGACGCGAGCAGCGCATGGCTCGGTTCCAGCTTCACCTCATAGCCAAAGCTCTTGAGATCCAGTGGCTTGACCGACATGCGTTGCGGCGGCGTCTGCAGCAGCTCGATGAGGCGCTGTTCATCCGGCCACGTCTTCATGCTCGTGACGCTCAGCATGGCCGTAAGTGGCAGTGCCGGACCTCGCGCATACAGATGCCGCCCGTCAGGCGCGAACGTGACGGGCAGCATCGCCGCCGGCGCGGCGCGCGCGAAGTCCTCGAATGAGCCGCCCGCGCGCTCATAGGTCAGCGAGCAGAAACCGGTCGACGGACATTCGGCCTTCTGGAACTGCCAGCCCATGCGATTGGTGTCGATGTAGTCGAGCAACGCCAGCGCATCCGGTGCGAGTTGTGACGCGAGCGGCGTGCGACCCGCGAAGACCTGACGCATCGCCTGCTCGTATCGGAGGTCCCAGCTGGGCGTCGCGTTCACGACCGGAGCCGGATTGAGCGCACCCCACATCTGCTTTGCCCCAAATCCGGCAATCGCCAGCGCGAGCAGCACAACGATGGAGTTCGGAATGCCCGTCGGCACGCGCGCGATGCGGCCAGCCTTCTTCTGCTGAAGCAACTCCGCCGGGCTGAATGGCTCATCGCCCGGCTCGATCGCATCGCCCGAAACCATCACCGTCAGCGCCAGCCCGAGCTTCGCGCATTGCCGTGCGATCTCGTCGCGTCGCTTTGCCCCTGACGCCTCCGTCAACACTTCGTCGCGTCGCACCGCGCCGCGCACCACGTGAACGAGGTGCACCTGCGGCCCGTCCTGCATGAGCACGAGCACGGCTGGCTTCGCTTTCACCCGCTCGAGCATCGCGATGCGTGCGGCCCCCGAAAAAAGCTTCACACCGCGCTGTTCACCGGTGTCGGGTGCGCAGAAGCCGCCGATGAGCTCGGCACCCACCTTCATTTCGACGTAGTGCGTCGCGGAGAAGTCGCCCGCGTAGCGCGCGCGGCTTTCCTTTGCATCCTTCTCGGGATAGGCGCTCCAGTCGAGGCCGAACGCCAGACGCGCGCGCTTCTCTCCGGGCAGCGGTTCGGTGATATGCATGTCCGCCCTTACATCGAGGGAACAACGGTGGCGGTCAGCATCACCACCTGGAAGGTGCGCGACTTGTTCCACGTGCCCGTGATACCGGCAAGACCGCCGTTCGTCGTGCTGTCGGCCGTGTCCGTGACCGCGCCATACAGGACGACGGTTTGTCCGTCCGAGAGAGCGATCGTCTCATCGTCCTTGCTGCCGATCGTGTGGGCGAGCTGGATCGCCTGCTGCGTCTGGCCGGAACCCGCGCCCGCCGACGTGAACGGACCGTTCTGCTTCGAGCTGTCACGCCAGTACGCGAGGAGGATCTGGTTGTGATCGTTGACCGCCGGCAGGATGTGCAGGAAGTCGCCGGTCGTAAGCGTCCCAGGCGTGAGGCCCACCACACCGCTCGACGTGCCGGTGATGCTCCCCGACGACGGCGAAGTCGTACGCAGGTAGTCGTCGCTCTGGAAGTTCGCCACCGACACCGGCAGGCCGTTTAGCGTCAGCTTCGAGACCGTGTTGTCGGAAATCGTGCGGCCGTACTGGTTCAGGCCATTGATGACCGCGTTCGTCCCCGAGAACGGCGCGTTCGCCTGCAGGACAGAGAGCCCAACGGTGCCGCCGCCCGAGGACAGTGACGTCGGCGAGGTGAAGCTCACTGCCCACTTGGCGAGGCCGCCCTGGATGCTGTTGTAGACGATGTCGGCGTTCACACCCGCCTGACTGCCGCGGTTCAGCGCGATCTGGATGGTGCGCACGCGCAGCATGACCTGACGCGTGGAAATCGCGTTCTCGCGCTTGAGCATCTCGCCCATGCGATCCGCCGCTTCCCTCGTGTCGTACACGATCACAAGGCGGCTCTGCGGGTTCACCGTGATGCGCCCCATCGGGGATTTCAGCTGGTTGAGCGTCGCCTGGATCGAGTCGATCTGGTCGAAGTCGCCCTTGCGGCCGCTCGAGGTCATCGCCGAGAACGACCCCGTATCCGTGCTCGCCCCTCCCGTTGAACCGGTCGACTGGTTGCCTGTCGAGGTGTCCGTACCCTTGGACATCCGTGACTCGATCGACACCTTGCCCGGGATCGCGGCGATCTGGTACATGCGCGTGACGAACCGGCTGATGTTGATGGTCGAGCCATCAAAGGACCAGTCGAGGCCGAGGTCCTCCGTGACGTCGTGCAGATAGCGGCCGATCGCGCACGACTCGCACGGCTGGTCATACAGGGGGACTTCGGACGTTTTCGTGCCGAAGCTCGCCTGCGTGGTTTTCCCGTCACTCGAGGCGCGCGGAATCAGGCTGTCGCGCGGAATGTAGACGTCGGGACTCACACGCACCGGATAACCGGAAGCATTCGACACTAGGGTCGCGAGCGTCTTCATGTCCAGTTTCGGCGGGAAGGTGACCTTCTTCTCGCGGAACACGGCAGGCAGCGTGGCCTCATACGCGAGTGGCACCGGGCGATCGCCGAGGAACGCGCTGGGCACAACCTCAACGAGCGGAATGCTGTTGCCCGCACCATCGAGCGCAGCGCTCGCCGTCGCATCGGCATGGTCGTACGCGCCGTTGACGTCGCTTTGCATGACCGCGCAGCCTGCGAGTGCTACGGCCAGAGCAGCGGCGATTACGGTGCGGATAGGGTAAAGGCGCATGTTCAGTCCTTGCAGTTGGCCGAGCGGGCGATCACGCGAATGACGTTGTTGGTGTGTTCGCAGACGCGAGAGGGAGTGCGCATGTGGTCGGTGGCCTGCATGACCTGCGTGAGCACCGAGTGAAAGTCGCCAGTGAACGTCGCGTTGAATTCGACCGGAAGGTCATCGTCGATCTTCCAGGCGAGCTGCCAGCCCTGGGTCTGCAGCCAGCGGTCGAGCGCATTGCGCAGGTTCGTGTCCTGCGGGGTGATCGAGAATGACATCGTGCCTGTCGGTTCGCCGTTCACCGCCCCCGGAAGAACTACCGTCTTCACGTCTGCCAGGACCGGAGTCGAAGCCTGCGGCGTGGCGGCCGTGATCGGTGCAGCCGAGGCGAGGATCGTCGGCGCGACAGTAGCGTGGCCGGACACCGGTGCCGCGACAGGTTGCTGACCCGGCGCAGCCGTGCCTGCGCTCGCCGGCTGCGGCGCGGCGGGAGCGCCACCGCCGAGCATCTGCCAGCCGTCGCCGGCAGGCGCCGGGACCTTCGACTGGTCCGGTTCCATGGCGGCCGATGCCATCGTCATCGCGCTACCGAGCGCCAGTGCAAGCAGGGCCTGCGCAATCGTCCGGGTAAGAGCACCGGAGTCCTTCGGGAAATGTTTGCTCATGATTTTTAGTGACCCTGCAGGCGTCGGTAGATCGAATTGGCGTAGACGAGCTGGCGTGAACTCGACGTCGCGTTGTACGCGCCGACGGCCTTCCAGGTCGGCCCGAACTGGCGAATGTTCGAGGCGAGAATCCAGGTACCCACGTAGGCATTCACGCAGGCGTTAAAGAGGTGTTCGCGCCGGATGCCGAAGCGTGCGAGCTTCGGAAGCCAGGAGGAGTTGATCTGCATGAGGCCAATGTCCTCGCTGCCGTTCGCATTGACGTTGATCGCGTTCGCGCGCATGCCCGACTCCTGTTGCGCGATCGCGCGCACGAGACGCGGGCTGATATGCCGGTAGGTCGCGGCGTCGTCGAGGCAGTCGGCGCGCGTCACGGCGGGCACGATCAGAAGAGCGATAACAGGCAGGAGTACGTAGCGCATCACGAAGCCGCCCCCGCTCGCTCGAAGTACTTCACATCGCGGCGGCGAAGCACGCTGACCGTGTTGCCGTCGGCCGTGACGATGAACTGTTCCGACGTGCCGTTGAACTTGTAGACGCGCCCCTTCTGCTCACCCGATCCGAGGTGATGCACGTCGGCCACCGTCACGTTAATGACGGTGGGCGCGAACTTGAAGTACGTCTGTCCGCCTTCGTCGAAGACGGCTTCGAGGTGGGCGCCGTTGCTGGCCGCGAAGTCATAGACCGTACCCGCGTTACGCGCGACCTCGACGCGGTTCGTCGCGTCAGCAACAACGAAGCGATCCGCGCGATCGATCGTCATCACGCCTGTGTCGGAATCCCACTTCGGATTCAGTGACTTGCCATCGGTGCTCGTGACCTTGAGGTCCTTCGGCTTTGCGGCAAATCGAATCTGCGTATGTATGTCGTCACCATCGCGGATCGCGTTCGCGCCGAAGTACTTCGCGAGCAGCGAGTCCGCAGGCGGCATAGCCGCGACCGTGTCCGAAGTCACTGACGCCGGGTCGGCATGCGTCACAGTTGCGACCGCGTAGGCAAGCGCTCCCGACTTCTCCACATCACGGCGCAGCCGCACATGGCGCATGTCGAAATCGACGTCGGCGTAGAGGCCCATTTGCGTCATGAGACGGTCAAGCGCGTGCATCCAGTTCTCGCCTGGCTGCGTCTCGAAGCGGTTGGCCGCCGTCAGGTCCACGTCCTTCTGGGCGGAGCCGCTCCACCCCTGGGGCACCAGCGCCTTGACGATGGAGCTGACCGGCATGGTCGCGTTCAGGCTGCGTACCGGCTCGAGCGGGCCGCGTTCGCCGATGACCGCGAGGCGTCCGCTGAAGCCAGAGAATGCGACAGGCTGGTCATCTCCTGCACCGGGCACCACACCGTGTCCGCCGATGAACGCGTTCGCGCGGTTCCAGGTCGCCACGGCCGTATGGCCCGCGACGCTGAACTGGATCGTAGCTGGTGTCCCTTCCACCACGACGTAAGGTCCTTCCTGATGGCTGCCCGCGACCGAGATGGTCTGTCCCGCGCGCGGCTGGATATAGGTCTTCGAGCCATCATTGAAAACGAGCGCGGGCCGCTCGGCGATGCCGCCCGCTATCTCGTAGTCGAAATCGAACGGATCGGTATTCGCAGCCATTGCGACGTGTGCTGCACTGAACGCGCACAAGGTCGCGAAAGTAAGAAGCCTGCGCGTCATAGGCCCGCCTGGATCTGGTTGAGGTTGCGCACGAAACGCGCAAGATAAGCACTGCCCGGCACCGGGTTCGCGCTGTGGTAGTACGCGATCGCCTTCGAGATGGAATGCGTGCGGCTGTAGTTCTCGTTGAGGATCGCTTCGGCAACGTGAATGTTCGTTGCGGGCGCAATGGCATCCCACGGCGACGCGAAGCGCTGCCGGTGGTAGCACCAGTTAATTTGCATGATGCCGACGTCGAAGTCGCAGCGGCCCGCTGCGATGAGCGCGCGAATGGCGCCGTACGCGTCGTCGCGCGAGCGAAAGAAGAATCCGCGGCCCGCGACGTTCAGTGTCCACGGCCACGCGCGTCCCTTATAGGCCGACTCGTTCAGGGCGATGCCCGCAAGCACCTTCGGATCGACGCTCGTATGCATCAGCACGAACGGCGTCTCCGCTCGTGCGCATGCCCATCCGCCGCGGCCTTCCGTGATCGCGGCCTGCGCGTCGTCGTCGAGCTCGTCGGGCTGCAACCAGCCGCTACGGACCATGAGGCGGGCGAGTGAGACGTCGTGCGCGTCGACGGAGACGGTCATGCCCTGCTCAGGCGTGCTACGCACGGACTGCCCGACTAGCGGCGACGCCCATGAGTCGAATGCGGCCAGCCCGCAGTACAGCACAGGCTTTCCATCCAGTGCCGCAACTTCGCGAGCACCGCTCGAGGACAGCACGAGCGACGCCGGGCTGATGAGTTGCGCGATGGAGGCCGCGTGCGCCGTACCGGTCAGGACCGCCGACACTGCGAGAAAGCCGAGGACGCGCTTAACCACGATACGGCTCCAGATGGATATCGCGGTTCACCTTGATCATGAAGCGTTGGCCCGGCTTGATCGTGATCGTCGGCGGAATGTTCTGGTAGCGGTTGAGGATCGACTGCGACGTCTGCGCCGCGACCTGCCCTGCCGTGTTACCCACTTGCGTCACGCCCAACGGACCGGTCGTGGTCGAACTCGTATCGCTGGTGAAGTGGTTCAGGAGGACTGCGGTCAGGAAGGATGCACCGAAGATCTTCAGGAAGTGGTTGTTCACGTCGCCGGAGAATCCCGCGTAGCCGTTCTGGTCCGCTCCCTCGGAGCCATAGAGCGGAACCTGCTTGCCGTTGGGCAGGCGCAGCTCAGTCGCGGCGACGAGGATGCTTTCCTGGCCCACCTTGATGTCGCTCTGATACGGCGCGGTGATCATCGAGCCCTTGGGGATCATCAGGCACGTGCCCGTCACGCTGTCGTAGATGTCCCGCTCGACGATGAGAGCAGCAGTACCGGGACGATCCGAGTTCTCGCCCTCGATGACCAGCACGCCGATGTGATGCGGCGGCGAAAGTGTGCAGGAACCTGACTGTCCAACGAAGCCGGCACTCAGGAAGCCCTCACCCGACGCGGACTGCGCTTTGGCGTCCTTGAGGAAATCGAGATCGCGGTCTGCCGACGAGCTTTGGGCGTGGCCCTGACCCATTGCAGCCGCAAGCACCTTTGCCTGCGCGTCTGCACTGCCCGCCGCTGCCTGCTGCGCGGCAATTTGCTGCAGTACCATTTGCTGGGGCGTCAGGATGCCGTTCACGGTGCCCGCGTTCTGCGCGTCGGCCGGTGCCTTCACCTTTACACCGGGGATGAAGATTGGCGAGGCGTAGACGCTGTCTTCCTTTGCGCCAGCCGACAGGTCTGAAGTACGCGACCCAGCTTCAAACTGGTCGAGTGACAACGCCGGCTTAGAACTGGCGGTCTGAGGCGCAGACGCCCCGGCAGCCGCAGCCTTGCGCGCGCGCTCTTCGTCGCGGCGCGCCGCGGCCTGCTGATCGCTGATGATCCGATCGATGTCGTTCCCGCTTGGCCCGTGGTCGACGGACGCGGCGGCTTTCGCTGCCTTGTCGTCTTTTGCCTGCTGTTCGGCCTTGTCGCTCGCCTTCGACTGATAGTAGTAGCCCATCGCGCCGATAAGCACGGCGAAGATCGCGCCGACAGCAACAAGCGCGTTGCGGGGCGACTTGCCCTTAACGACGCGGTCCTGGTCGGAGGTCGGAGTGGAGTTCTGCGTCGACATGCGTTCAGAACCCGAAGAGGCCTGGGCGACGGCGCGTGACCGTCACCTCGTCGTTAGCCGCGCGCAGCACGATCTTGTCTGCCATCTGCTGGACCACGATGTACTGGCCTCGACGGATGAAATTCGGGCTCACGTCGTCGCCGTGATCATTGACGATCGGCACCGCGAACGGCGCGTCCGCAGGGAGGCGCAGCCATACGGCCTTGCCGTCGTCGAATACCGTCTCCGGCTTGAATGGCGCAGACCCGTCTACCTTGTAATCAAAGTTGAGCTTGTCGGGCGATACACCGAGCGGGCCAGTGTCGTTTGGTCCACCCGCACCAGCCATGCCGGTCCCATCCGCGTTGTCGCGGGCGCGGACCTTCGCCATAAGCGACTCGGCATAGTGAAAACGCACGCTCTGGTAGAAAAGCCCGCCCACAGGCGACGAGACGAGCGTCATGTCGTACTCGCGCATGTTGGTCGTGAGGTGAAGCGTATTCACGAGCCCCGGCTTCACCGGCTTGATATAGACGTGGTTCGCACCATCCGTGTCGATGATCCACTGCACGGAGTCACCCATAGCCGGATCGGTGATCAGCTTCTCGCCGGGCGCAAGTTCGATGGTCGTGAGCTTCAGCGGCGCGGCCATGATGCGGAAGATCTGGTCGCGGCTGTAATTGAAAACTACGATGCGCGCGTCGTTGGGCATCGTGACCGGATCGGTGCCGGAGTTGTACGGATTCACCGGGCTCATCGGGTCGCCCAGGATGGCGCCCACATCGAGCGAGCCGACGGCTGACGTCACTTTTCGCGCGGCGAGCGCCGGATGGGAAAGCGCCAGCGCGCAGGCGAGCGCGGCAAGCGGCAGCAGTGAGCGGGATGCCGGGATCATCATGCGGTTTTCTGGAGCGTGAAGAACGGGAAAAAGATCCCGAACGGGTTTGTGCCGACAGCGTCGTCAGAGCTGGCCGGGATCGTCTGGTAGCGCAGCGTCAGCGCGTAACGTTGGACTACTGGCTTGTCGGCGGGAAACTGAGTCGTCGAGGTTGTGAACTCCACCACCACGGTTGAATCGTCCAGCACCGAGACGTTGACGACCTTCACCTCACGAACGAGCTTCGGATTGCGTGTGATCTCCTGGAACGGGGCATCGTCCTTGAGCCAGGCCGCAAACTGGTTCTTGCCGTTGTCGACCATTTGCGACTTGACCGCGTTGATGTTGCGCGCGAGGCGCGACGTCTCGATGGTGGGCGTCAGGACCGGCTCAATCGTGAACCAGCGCTGCACCGACTCGCTGACGGACGAACGCAGCGCCTGATCGTCTGGCTTGTAGGCCGCGAGTTGCCGGATGAGCGGGCGGCCGCCGGCATCGGCGGAAATGCCGTAAGACTTCACGACGGACGGCGGCGGTTGCCGCGTCCACACCGCCCCGCCCGCGATCGCCGCGAGTACAAAGCAAAGCAGCTTCCAGTGATTCGCCTCGACACGCAGCCGCGTGCCGCGGTCGAAGACGATCGCTTCGGGATCTTCTTCGGAATACCCCCCCGGTGCAGTGGAGAGGGCAACATCTTTACGGGGACGACGGAGGAAGGGCATGACGCGCGCGGACTGTGGGCTCGCGTCAATTGAATCAGTCCAGGGTGCGAGTCCCCGGAGCAAAAGACAAGCTATTTTGCATACGATTGCGGCGGCAGCATTTTGGAAGCCCTTCCGTTTAGGCGCCTAAACGCTTAAACCCGGAATGGTGCAGTTTTTGTGTAGCTTTTGACCCGATTCCGGTTGCACGACAGTGCTAGCCTGCGGTTCAAGCGGTTCACACTTTCGTTGGAGTCACAAACTCTTTAAAAACATTGGCTTAGCGCCGGCGGGACGCGTTTCCGTTTAGGCGCCTAAACGGGACTTTTGCTGATTTTTCATCAATTTCGCAAATAACGAGCCGTGTACAGTTCTATTATTTCAGTTTTCGTCGGCAATACGCCCCAAAAAGTAACTTGCGGCGACTGCGCTTGACACTGACTCAAGGCAACTAAGCTTTGAAGGTCCGACAACGTTGACCATCATGGATCCGAAAACCAATCCCAAACCGATTCCCAACAGAGTAACTGCCAAAGCGGTCCATACCAGAATGCGCGCTAACCACGCTTCGCATTACGAGCTTGGCTTGTTCTACCAGGCCATGCTTAAGAGGCGTCTGTGGTCTTCACAACGTGATCTAGCGGAATCACTTGGTGTTTCTCGACCGAATATTTCGAAAGCGGTCGCCTTAACGCGTATTCCAATGGAAGTCGTCCACGCCGTTGGTGGGCCGGAACAAATTAGCTTCCGCATGGGTGCACTCTTGTTGGACGCGATCGATAAGATTGGTGAAGCCCCGTTCATCAGGAGAGTGCGCGAGGCCGTGCGTGTCGGTTACGCCGCGCTGGACGACATTCTGGAGTTCGCTGTGTTCGATCGAATCCCACGGCGCACACCGAGCAAGATTCAAGTTCGCTTGGCGCGCAACAAAAAGTCACTACATGTCGACATTCCTGATCTCGAAGATCTGCTGCCGCATCTTCCACGACTAGAGATGTTTATTTCGTCGTCCTTCATAATTTTCAAGGCAACGCTCGCAGCTGAGAATGCTGCCGCGGCCGACAGTGCTCTGCGGCTACTGAGGACGAAAACGCCGGGCCCAAGAAACGGGCCCAGGCGAGACGTTAAGCCGCGTCGCCAAGGTCCAGACGGCTCTGCGGATGTTGGATAAACTGAAAGTCCAAAGAATTTACCGCGCGACCCAGCTTTACGGGCTTCCAGCTGATCACCAGATCCGCCTTCGAGTTCAACTCGTTCACAGCCATCTCGATCACTCGACGCTTGATGTCGGCAAATCGATACGTGTCCGGTATCTCCAGCACGTTGCGAAAATCCTCTAGCGTAATCAACAAACGACCGCGGTCTCGCTCACGCATGAGTAGCTCCAAGAGACGCCACGAATACAGCGATTGGAGGCCGCGCGCGAACTCGATTTGATACGACACGAACCGTCGCTGCAGCATGAAGATGTGCGGCGTGAGGTCCGGCGAGAATGAAATCTCAGCCCACCCCTCGCCTTCGTGATACACGGCTTTCCAGACCCAGTTGAGAGACACCTTCCGCGGACCATCCATATAAGTCAGCGTCCTCTTTTGAAGGCTTGCACAACCATCCCGCAGGCCCTCGTACGCAGCTGTAGCCTGCTTCTCGCCAGTTCTCGGGGCCAGCGCCGCCAACGCAGCGAATTCGTCCGCCCTCACGCGAACCGATACATAGCCGTTCGAACGGCCGTGCAAGAAGGGAGATTTTTTGCTGTCGACACAGCGGAGGGCCGCCATCATCACGCGCTTCTCGTTTAACGAGAGGCCTTGCTGCGCGTTGACTAACGCTCGACTCATCGCGACCGTCCCTCTGATTCGACCGTCGCCGTCCGTTGCAGGCTCATCCGAGCTCTCGATTGTGACCGGCTCAACTTCTACAATCTCTACCTGCGGTTGCTCTTCGGGTTGTTTTTTCTTTCGCGGCACAAAAGTGACTCCTCGCCAAGGACGTCACAATTATAAGGTGACATCGCAACTACGCAAGTCACCATTGTGGATAACGGTCGGATTCTGTCCACTCCAGACCGGAATACGTCCACTTAGGGTCGGAATCTGTCACGATGAGGTCGGAATGTGTCACCTCAAGCTAAAAGTGGAAGCTAAAAATTTACGATAAAACAAATAGTTAGAGAGACCCGCTGAACGTTTACAAAAGGTTCTACAAACGAGTTTACTAACTATCTTACAAAAGAAGCCTGGATAAAGTTGCTCTCGTACAACGGCAGCCCCCAAAGCCCCTCGCATTGCAGGGCAACAGCTGCTCCAAGGGCCGTCAGAGGTCGGAATACGTCACTTTTGATGCGCTGGGATGACTGCTTCTCAATGCCATCACTTAGGTCGGAAAACGTCACCGTTCGTAGACGCTATCGCTGCGCATTTCTCGGAGTATGAGGTTCCACCGTATTCGCGCCCAGCTGTGTTTTGTAAGTCCCAGATTTGAAAGGGGTTTCCGGTCGACGGGCGAATAAAGGTGACATTAACCGACCCGGTAACGACTTTCGATCAAAAGGTGACAAATCCCGACCTGCTTTCCACGACGCCGCAGTCGAAAGATGACGTATTCCGGGCCGATTTCGCGCCCGAAAGGTGACGTTTTCCGGCCCGAGACTGCCAATATTCAGGGAGTGGACGGGTCAATGCGCCTCTCGAGCATACGAAGGGTGACGTATTCCGACCCGTCGATTTGGAGATCGTCCCTCCACCGATGACGTTTTCCGACCCAGGAGGGCCTGCGTCGATGAAAGGTGACGTTTGGCGACCCGCTTTTGAGCGCTGGCCGGGTGAAAGGTGACGCCGGCCGACCTAAAGTCATGGATTTCGGGTGGGAAGTGAATGCTCACATCGTCGATAGAGACTATTGAGCAAAAGGTGACACTTTCCGACCCATCGCGCGAAAGCCGTTCGCGTGCGCCGCTCTTTCAACAGGAGTGAGGTGAAAAGCTTGCGGGAAAGGTGACCTTTTCCGGGCTAAGGCTATGGTGTCGCCTCTGCCGACACCGTCCATCGCCCGATTAGCCCGGAAAACGTCACCTTTCTATCTACCGGCTGTACGGGCGCCCTTCGGGCTTCCTCAAGGCACGGCCTGGAGTGCACGATCACCCGCTCCCCAGAAGATCAGTCGAGGTCAATGTGCCTTGTGGCCGTCTTCATCGAGAAGCTTCTTCAGTGCTTCGATGTAGACTTCGGCGCGCTCGGGATTGTCCAACGCCAAGCTAACCTGGATATTGCCGTTGCCCCACTCTTTGATAGCACCGATCGACGCGCCTTCAGGGCTGGAGATCTTGTATTGACGCGAAAACGTCTTTCGTGGAGCGCGGCCCTGCGAAAGTCCCTCGCGTATCGCCTTCACCTTCAGGAATGACAAGCCTTCATCGACGATTTTCTGAGCAAGCTCACGCGTCTTCGGTTCGTCAGTTGCCTTCAAAAATTGCGAGAGTTCGTACGAAATGTTGAGACCGAATTGCTCTGGATACAGAGCGATGAACTCTTGCACCGACGTCGGCAGCTCCAGCACGGCCAGGGTCTTACTGACCTTGGACTTTCCCTCCTCAACCAAGAGAGCGAGTTCGTCATTCGTTTTCGCATAGCCCTCGTCGAGCAGTTTTTTGTATCCGAGTGCCACGTCAAGGACCGTCTCTTGTTCGCGCTCATTGTTCGCGGCCCGCGCGAGTCTGTAGAAATCGATCGGCGCGAGGCCATCCAGGATCTTGAGGTCTAACGTGGTGCCGCGATTCCGCAGTGCCCCTTGCTTCCGATAGTGCCCGTCGATCAGTATCGTTCGCGTATTGTCGCTAGGGTGTCTCGCTGCAAGCGCGGGCACAAGCTGCCCGTCCTTTGCCATTGAAGCGGCACGGGCCGAAATCTTTTCCTCTTGATAGATGGTCCGGCTGTTCAGCGGATTATCGTCAATCTTGTCTATAGGCCACATAGCGTAGATCGCTGTAATCTTGCCATCGCGCTCCAGCGTCTCCACGTAGGTGTTGGGAGCCACCGCACGGATCGGGGACTCGTCCGAAGCGGTTTCCAGAAGCGTCGCGCGACCGTCGAGGGCGGCTTCAACACGCTCAAAGCGAGACGCGATGCTCGTGTCCCGCAGTTCCTTATCGCGTTGCACGCCGGCGTTCAGTGCCGCTGAGAAGTTCTTCTTCGCCATCGTTACTCCCCTAGGACCTTCAGTACTTCGTCGACGAATGCGTTGATCTCCTTGTGCGCTGCTTTGGCACCGCGGATCTGCAAAACGGTGCTCCCGGAGACCTCCGCCTCCTTGTACGCAGTCCGGAAGCCCAGACGCGTCTTTAGCATCGGAATATCTTCATCTTGCTCAGCGGCTTCAAATATTTGCTGAACAATCGTCACCTTTTGATCCATGTTGGCGAGCGAGCGAAGCTTTAGGTCGGGATTTGTCACCTGAGCGGTAACCCCAAGCTTTTTCGCTTCTTGAACCGCCCAGAGGTTGCCGCCCGAGGCGCCAACCGGGATTAAACCAAGATCGGAGATCAGCAGCGCAACGGACGGGGCACTGGACCGAATCGCCGGCGGGCAGTCGATGATTATGAAGTCATAGTCATCAACGAATTTTGCGATTTCACGATCCGGCCGTGGGCTTCTAGACAGGCTCGTTAGTGCAGCCGGGAACGGCCGATCATCAGACGCTGCGCCAACTGAAAGAGTTGCCGTACCTTGTTCGTCCAAGTCTACGAGCAGGGTCTTATGTCCCCGTAAGCCGAGAACGCCGGCGAGGTTGCAGGAGGTTGTCGTCTTCCCGGACCCACCTTTCTGATTAAAGACAGTAATTATTTTTGCTGCCATGCGGGCTCCATTCGTTGTTCCGCTCACGACTCATCACGTGCGGTTTCTACGTAGAAACCGGCAGATATAAGGTTCGCAGAATGTTAGGCAGCGCGGCAAAATATTTCAAGGAAATTTGCCGATTTCAATGAAATTTTGTGGGAACCGAGCCTGAAGTCTTCGTTATCTCGTGCCGAAGGAAGTTCGGGAGAGAAGATGTTCAACAACGGAGGTTTTGGATCAGCGCTACGGAAGTCATTTGGAGATTAGATTTGAGGTCGAGTTCTCCCCGGAGCCACACGCCGCAAAATCTGTAGACCTTCGCGAGCGACAGGCACACCGCGCGCCTTATCAAATAGCGTGACGTGGTACAGCCCGCAACGAAAGAGTTTCTACGTAGAAACTTCCCATTACCGAGGTGGCAACCGGACATAGAAACGAACCGCCTTTTCGCTCCGACGCGGCGTTCACGCAGCTTTCCGTAAAAGCCGGCGAGTCCGTGACGGGTGGCTGAAGCTAGCTCCTCTGTACGTCAACGATCAACGGTGACATTTAAAAAGTCGATTACCGAGCGCATCGTCCCATTGTTCCGTTGGACCACCGCAGCGGAGGAAAGCGCAGTTTCCACGTAGAAACTGGCCACCGTGAGCGCCCCGTTTCATCTACGATCGGCTTAGCACGAGGCCTGCACAAACGAGTTTCTACGTAGAAACTTCCCATTACCGAGATGGCAACCAGACGTAGAAGCGAATGGCCTTTCCGCTCCGACCAGGCGTCCACGCAGACTTTTATTAAAAGGCGGCGAGTCCATGAAGGTTGGCTGACGCTAGAATCTCTCTGTACGTCAACGGGCACCAGTGGCATTTAAATATGATTCTCGGGACGCATCATCCCGTAGTTGCGTTTCACCCAGCGGCGAAGGAAATCGCAGTTTCCACGTAGAAACTGAGCCTTCGACCTACCGACTGAGAGCTTGATGCTAACTGGGCGCCGGCCAGTTTCTACGTAGAAACTGGCGACTCTGGCGCCCCGATCCCTCGCCGAATGGATTAACACGAGGCCGCCACAAACGAGTTTCTACGTAGAAACTTCCCATTACCGAGATGGCAACCGGACATAGAAACGAACGGCCTTTTCGCTCCGAATAGGAGTTCACGCGGAGCTGGCGAGTCCGTGAAGGTCGCTAGCTCTCTGAGCGTCAACGGTCACCAGTGGCATTTAAATTCGATTCTCGGGGCGCATCGTCCAGTAGTTGCGTTACACACTGCGATGAAGGAAAGCGCAGTTTCCACGTAGAAACTGACGACTGTGAGCGCCCCGTGCCATCCACGATCGGCTTTGCGCGAGGCCGGCACAAACGAGTTTCGTGGAAATTTCCGCGCACGGAGATGGCAACTCGTTTTAAGCAACGAGCGACCTATTCGCTATGTTTTCGCCGCCGCCTGGTGTTTGGATACGCCTGATGAACGCCTGCTTTCGAAGCTCCGCCGAATCACAGCCAGTTAGAGGAAGAACCGATTTCCGAGCAGATACGGAGTCGGTCGCGTATCGCCCGCGCTTTTGAACCGGGCCGGGTGAAACGAGTTTCTACGTAGAAACTGGCAAGTCAGGTACGCAGTATCTAGGCAATGATTGGTAAACGGGTCGGGATAGTGCGCTAGCGGCAAAAGCAGCACGTTTCCCGATGACGAAACGTACGGGTAGCCTCGCCTTCTCCGCCCACAAGACGGGCGAGCCCCCTTGTTGAAGCGGACGTATCCCGAGGCGCCCGGGTCGGTCTGCGTCACTGACTCCTAGATAAAGTCGCAGTTTGGCTCTGCGCACGATCCGTTCTCCGGGATAGAGCCGGAGTTTATCTCCGACGTTCTCCCCCGGAGGCTTCTCCGCTAGACGTTGCTCGACTCGATCCGCGCCGGATGTTGATCGAGAATCTTCTCTACGACGTCGAAGCCCCCTTGGTTATCCGCTGCTGCCACGCCGAAAGAGTGCCAGCAGCGGGCGAGGGAACGACCGAGTGACGTTTTAGGGGGTCTCCCTTTCTCGCGTGACGATAAATCACCGGCGGGAGTGCGGTAAGCAGGTCTGTTTTGATAAGGGACTGCGCCGAGTGCGGTCGCGATTCTCAGCGCAAAAGCGAACGGGGGAGTAGGGTGTTTTCGGTTTCACGGGTCTCTCGAGTACGCATCCGATGATGCTGACGTTCGCCGCGCTCGACTGCGCTTTCCGCTCTCGGGACCCCGTACGGATAGCGGTCAGGGAAGAATCTCGGCGCTGAGTCGGTTGCCGGCGACTGGCGCAAAGGTCTCACGGCAAATCCCTATTGGTTC
The DNA here is from genome assembly GCF_022213065.1 of Paraburkholderia tagetis. Taxonomy (GTDB): domain Bacteria; phylum Pseudomonadota; class Gammaproteobacteria; order Burkholderiales; family Burkholderiaceae; genus Paraburkholderia; species Paraburkholderia tagetis. The sequence continues at coordinate 66,141 of NZ_JAKLJA010000031.1, read as the reverse complement.
CTCCGAACCTGTTCCAGGCAGTGGGGCATCGCCGCGCTCAATCGCCAGCAATACCAACGCAACCGCCGTGTCGATAAAGTCACGCTGGGGATAAGGGCCGCATCAGTCTATGAGCAACGCGAAATGCGCGCAGCGTGGCGACCACGTCGAGCGCAGTCCCAGGGGATCTGTCGCCCAGCCGACATGATCTCTGCAACGCACGGAATTTCACAACTAACCGTCAGCGACTCGAATACACAGAAAACGCCTGCGGCGCAGGGCAGTGTCCGCTCGGACGCGCCATTGCAGGCAAGGCAAAAAGTGGCAATGGCGTCGCCGCCAGACACTCCTTACGCGGGAGTTGAAAGCGCGAGCGAGACACGATGAGCAGTCTCGCGGACCGTCGGGCGCGCTCCTACCTAACTTAACCCGGGCGCAAAGCCACGAACGGCTTTAATGGCATCGGAGCGCTCGGTACAAAATCGTGAAACATTCGAATGAGCAAGCTATCCCGCCTGAGAACCATATGTGATGGGACTTTCGGACATTCCGCGCGTTTTTGTTTCACGGAATCCGAGATTGAGCGTCAGCAAATTTCGCTGGGAAGGCCGGCCAAACGTCCGAGCCCTCGTCTTTGAGGTATGCATGTATAGAACGTTACGTAATTTGTAGTAATCCTCAAGCGTCGCAAGCTCGGTGTTTGACGGACTTAATCGTACGAGGAGCGTGGCGCCGGCCGGTCTGCAGTTCCGAACCGCGAATTCCAGCCTCAAGTTACGGCAACTCCGTCGGGTCAATTCACCTCGAAGACGGCCCGTCCGAATTGGCGCCATTGACCCCGGCCCGGCAAAAGAAACCGCATGTCTGATTACACGACTTATCAGGGTTGCACACCCGCAAAAAAAACGGCCCGCAACAATTTGCGGGCCGTCCATGTAGGCGGGGAGGGAACTGCCGCGGGAACGCGCCCAGACCGGACAGAACCCTTGCCCCTTTTTTCGGTAGTCGCCAGATGCTGTCGCGACAGAGCCTATAGAATAGGCGTTTTCCCGTCCCAACGCAATCCATGCGCATCGATTCCCGCATGTCCGCCGCACCGGCCGTTACGCGGCATCAGCGTTTTTTTGCCGAATGCTGGTACAACCTGGTTCACGAGGCGTCGCTTGACGCATTCCGCTTGCGGACGATGAACCCGTGCAACGCGATCCGCGAACTTCGACGCGTTTGCGTGGACGGCGTGAGCGAAGGACATCGGCTCCAGGTTGCCGCGGAGACCCGCTCCATTCTCAAATTCGACGCGGTTGTCAATCGGCCCTCCGAATTCGCTCGCCGGGCCAAAGACTTGATCGACCTGCTGGAGAAGCCTTCTGGAAAGCTGACGGAGAGTTCAGGGCAAGTCACGCTGTCGTGGCGACTGATCGATACCTTCTGCCGTGAACTGCAGGTGGATCTGCAGTCTCTTTATATCACCCGGTCGATTTCACTGGTCAGGGATCTGGTCGCGCAGCCGGACGGGGCTGACATCAACGACGACGCCGAGTCGCTCAGGACCCTCGGCAACGTCGTCGGCGCGCTCCTTAGCGTTCTCGTTGATACGGGCTGGACCCTGGAAACGCTCTTCTGGCTTCATAAGCAACATCTCGGCCAGTGGTCCCCGACCAATGGCCATCCGTACGATTTCAATCTTGCACTTCGTCGGACCGTGGCGCGCATCGAGCGTCCGCCGCAAGACTATACGGTGATCTATACGTTGGCGAGCGTATCCCGGCCCGAAGAGTTTCCGGACACGATTGCGGATATCAATTTCTCGACCGCTGCGCCGGAGCTTCCCGAAGGAACCAAGAGCGGCGCGCGTCGGTTTGCCACGGAGGGCGGGGGCAAAGTGTTCGCCTCCACGACAGTTCTAGCATCTGAAGCGCGCATGGCTGGCGCAATCGCTCGCGACCGCATCGCCCGGGTGCTCGACGTAATGCGCTATAGCTACGAACGGCGGCAGATCCAGCTGTCCGAGAAATTTCTCGTATCTACCCCGTCGCGCCGGGCCCCAGGGTTGGTCGACCTTGCCGGGGAGTCGATCCCGAATCCGCGCGCGTCCGTCAGCACGGCGCAGTTCGAGCGTTTCATGGCGCAGATCCAGCGGCTCGCTGGTCACGAGAACGTCGAACCCGGCGCGCAGGATCGGATCTATTCTGCGTTCCGGCTCTACCGACTCGGTAGCGAGACGACCAATCTCGAAAACAAGCTCGTCAACTGGTGGACTGCGCTAGAGTTTATGACCAACGATGTCGATAGCACCAACATCGGCGTCACGGTCGAGAACGCACTGGCGCCTGTGGTCACCCTGGAGTACCTTCCCAAGCATCTTCATGCACTGCGTCTCGCGCTCATCGAACTGGGCGCACAACTGGTTGATCCCGATACGCAGGTTGCGATTGCCCTGGGAAACATGACGCTCGTCGATTTGTATTCACTTTTCAGAAAACCAGAGGTCGTAACCGCCGTTTTGGCCGCCTGTGCCGATCATCCTTACATTTGGTCCGCTGCCAAGGAGTTGCTTGACGCGCTGTCGAATCTTGGGCGACTTAAAGGGAAACTGAGTAGCCACGTGGAGCGCCTGAAATGGCACATTCGCCGGATTTACCAAGCCCGAAATGACGTGGTTCACAGCGCGAGACGGATAGGGAGTGCCCGACTGCTGTGTGCGAACCTCGAGGTCTATTTGAAGTACGCGCTTGACGGTTTCCTGGTGGAACTGCAAGTTCAGCCAACGCTCAAGAGTGCGAACGAATATTTTGATCGGCGCGCACACACGCTCAATAGGATTCTTGGAGAACTCGAGGCCAACAAGGAGGGGCGACTGCTCACATGGCTCGCGCAATCGGATGAAGGCTTTCAGTGAGTCACCCCGAATCGCCGAACGGCCTCAACATTTTCGTGGACGAATCGGGTACGTTCGTCCTCTCGAACCGGAAGAGCGCGTTCTGTGTCGTTGCCGCCTACGTTATTCCTGATCGGCAACTGAACGAAGTTGCCGATCTTATCTCCGCACTGAGAGCGGACTCGGGCGCGGGCGCTGAAACGAAGCTTCGCGACCTTGCGGAGGACAGCTATGGCGCGTTTCTCGGTAGCCTCGGCAGGCTGGGTGGATTGGCCTTCGCCGTGGCCGTCGATGTTGGTCTTCATCGTTCCGAGCAGGTAGAGCACCATCGGAACATGCAGGCGCGGAAGATTCGGGAGAACGTTCCGAAGATGCTGTACGAGGAGGGCCGTGCCGCCCTCGCATCGCTTGCCGACGGTATCGAAACGCTGCCGTTGCAGCTATATACGCAACTCGTTTGCCAGGTGGGGTTGTTCCACACGATCCTGACAAAAGCTCCACTGTACTTTGTACAGCGGGACCCGTCCGCGCTGTCCGCGTTTCGTTGGCGCATAGATTGAAAAGCCCAGTCGCCGACGAAATACGAGCGAGCGTTCAAGGACATTCTTGCCGGCCTCCTGCAATCGCGCTCCCTCCAGGATCCGATGATTATGCTGGAGGGCGCCGATTACAGCTTTTTCCGGCGATTCGAATACGAAGAGGGCGAGGCGCCCGAATACCTGCAGCGCGACTACGGGATAACGATCAACTCGGGAACGAATCTCGGGAAGGTCCTCTACGAGGACTTCGAGTTCGCCGATTCCGACTCCAGCCCCGGAATTCAGGTTGCCGACCTTGTTGCGGGTGGCGTAAGGCGGCTGCTTCGAGGCGGGTTTGACCAACCGGAGGACATCGCGACCGCGCTCGGTCGCATCATGCTTCAGCGTGAGCACAATGCGCCACCGATTTCACTGGTGTCGCTGGATCAAACGGGACGCGTCGTTCAACCGGTTTCCCGGTTGCTGAGAATGATGGGCGCCTATACTCGCCCAATGCTGCTAGGCATTGCGTAGATGGTGCGCCGTCAGGTCCACGCAATCATCGCGGACGACAGCACTAGTGATACGCGTTTGCGCGCCTAACCGGAGGCGGCTTCTCAGCGATTACCGGTCAGGGCGCGCCTGTCCGAGCAGGTTGGAGTCCAGAAGCCCCCGCGTTGGCGACGCGTGCGGGGAAAGGTCTTCGTAGCTGGCCGGCAGCGATCGATACGTCTCCGATCGACTGACCGTTAAGCTGGAGGGTCACATCTTTAGCAATCTCGCCTTGCGCTCCAGAATCGGCGGATGGGTGTCGAAGATGCCGACTACGTTGCCCGGATCATCAAGTTGTTCAAGCGCTGAGGTCATCAAAATTGGTGAAGTCATTTTCGCGGCGGAGGCGTCGGCAGCAAACTCTCGCTCTCTGCTGTAGTCGCAAAACCGCGCATGAAGCTTACGATCAAATAGGCGTCCGGCCCAGATTAGCGCCACGGCAGAGCTAATGTAGAGAATTAGCTTTGCCGTCACCAATGACAGCAAGAAACTAACCATTGCAGACGGTCCTCGCGCCCATAACAAAACCAGCCCCACCAGGACGGCACAAAATACTCCCGCGGGCAACGCCTTTTTGAGGACAGCATCAGACACCATCGCGAACAGGCGCGGCCAAGTGCTTACCATGTGATGGAAAGCTAACAGATACCATTTGTTACGTGCGTCTCCATGTCGAAAGTGAGCGATTTCGTGAGCCCCGATCGCAACGAGCTGGTCAGGGGAGGCTCGGTCGCGAAGGGCGCTTGTGATCGCAATAATTTTTTTCCCGCCAAAGAGAGGGTCAAACGCATAGGCGTTCGCAACCTCCGACTCGCAATAGCCGAATACGATGCCTTGCTCTGAGTCTAAGAGGAACGGCTCGAGAAGGGCGCGGAGGCTCTTGTCTTCAGTGAACGGGATTCCCTTCGTTTGTTGTTCGGCCATGTTCGTGACGAATCCGCCGGTCGCGAGCAACGGCAACAAGAGAAAAGCACTTATGGCCTGGGCTACGATGAGCAGAGGTCCAGGTAGCGCAAGTGACTTCGACAGCTCAATCACTAGGGCAGTCACAAAGAAAACCGCAATGGCGAAAGCAAGGCCTCTGCGTGCAAATTGCGGATACGAATGCGTTCTCATCGGTTGCTTTTTTGGAATTCAGGTAAGCATCTTATCGGCAGCGCCTCGCAAAAATTTAGGCATCAGACAGCCAGCGTGACCGGTTGATAGTCGCCCAGGCGCAGCGCCGGAAGCTTGAGCGCGACCGGCCTACAATATTGAGGCTGGGTTGTTCGTCGACGACGGGGCGCGCTTCCATCCGATCGCGGGTGATATTCGTATTGCGCTACGATGAGGTCAAGACGCTCAACGTCCTATCTGTTGTCGCAGCCTCGAACCTAGACGTCGATGTTGCTGACGAGATTCGACACGCCCCCAGCGGAGACCTGATTGCTACGGTGGTGCGCAAGGCACGCTGCATCACTTTCTGGTTCCAAAAGAGACAGGTAACGAATATCAAAAATGACGGCGCACTTCAAGGTTAGCGCGGGACGCACGGCTATCTATCCGGTCACCCGGGAGCAGGTCGAGGATCGCCTGGGACGGCGGGCACCCTGGTTTCGGCCGGGGCCGCTGCGGGGCGATGACAAACATTTCGCAGTATGTCCGTACTGCGACAACGCCATTCAGCTAAAGGGCGTTTACCATAGGCACGAGAGGAGCCCCCGCGCTTACGGCAGCCATGTTGGTACACCGGTCGAGGGCTTCGCGTATGACCTGACTGACCTCGAGCATTGTCCGTTTCGGCTCAGTCGCAAATCGCACGGCAAGAGCGATCGTCGGGCCATGGGTCCGGTTGCGCGCCAGCTGATCGACCTGGCGGTTTCGGAGTTTGACCGGATCGTGCTGATCCTTCGAGACGACTTTGGCTTCCGCTTTTCCGACGCGTTCGCAGAGCGAATGCTCGATCAGTGGTTCGACTCGCGCGGCTTTTGCTACACCGGCGCCCATCTGAGAAATCTCCCGTGGATGATCGCCTACTTTGGACCGACGCAAAAACTCTTTGGCCAGCCGATCGGCCAAAACGACGAGCTTGCCAACCATATCCGGGAATGCGTGCCGCGCGCGAAGATACTGGAGACAGGTCGGCTTGACAAAGGCGTGTGGATAGAACTCTATGTCCAGTGTCTGCATCATCGGATGGAGGTGAAGATCGATACCGGGGAGCTGCGCGAGAGCATGAAACTCAGGGTACAGGACTTAACGTCGTCCAACGATGCGACAGTCGCGCCGACCATCTACCAGAACGAGATCATTTTCGACGCGGAGCGCTTTGAGCGCCTAATTCATACGCCCAAGGAACGTGCTCGGCGAGATGAGGGATTGCTTGAACGCGCGCAAAAGATAGGCGCGAAGTGGTTACTCTGAAACCCGCACTCACGCCGATCATGACCGTCCTGTTTCAGCCGACTGAGGAGCAGCGTGCCCGCCGTTGAGTTGGCGCGGCGGGGCGGAGACCTGGAGATCAAGGCCTTTGCCGGCGCGGGCAAGACCTCGACGCTCCAGCTGGTCGCCGAAAGCTTCGGACAACGGCGCGGGAGCTATTTCGCGTTCAACGGGGGCATCGCCGCGGCCGCCGTAGGACGCAACAAAAGTGTCACTAGTATGGTCTCGGCCTGACGGCGTTTTTCGTCGCCAAAGTGACGGCTTTGCTTTCACTCCTATGCGACTGAACGCATGTGCTTGGGGCGAAGTCCCGCGTAGTACGATGGGCGTGGCGCGATCTACTTAACGAGAGCAGGCTACCAGGCGAAACAATACCCATGAGCGACAGCCCGATGAAGAGTCACGTGTTTTCCGTGCTGGACGAACCGTACTGCGTTTGGGAACACCCTGAAGACAATAACAACCTGGAGTTCTTGAATGGCATTGACCCCGCCTATTTCAGTTTCATAGCCGAACGTATGCGTTCCGCAGAGGCATCTGTCGATGACGATCGCCGCGCGGCAACCGCCCTGCGGTCTGCCTATCACCATGCGCTAGAGACTTTCTTTTCGCTTGCCGGGGCGCTGGTACAGGCACCTACTTGCGTGTATGGTTGGTTGGAGCAGTGCGAGACGAAATCGCTGCGAACGCTGGTTGAACAGATATCAGAGAACAGGTTCAATTCGCTGAGTGTCGTACAAGGGGCCCCGGTAACGTGGGAGACGATCTCGGCGGTGGTCCACAGCAGAATGGACGTAAGCGAGGCAGAGCGTGCACGCGTCGTTAGCGGCTTCGCCGACCTGTGGGGGCGCAGTGCTCGACTGTTTCTCAGGCGCGAGAACATTGACGAGTACAACAGCGTCAAACACGGCTTTCGCGTGCAGGCCGGTGGATTTCAACTGTCTATGGACGTCGCCGACAATGAGCAGGTAGAGGCGCGAACCACTAAGTTTGATTTGGGAGGAAGCAAGTATGGTTCGTCGTATTTGCGCATCGAGCGGGTAGGCGGAACGGCGAAATCCAACAGGAGCTTCACGCCTCGGCGCCACTATCTCAACTGGAGTGCCGAGCAGACATCTTTACTGCTGTTCCTTCTCAGCGCGTCAATTGGCAACGTCGTCGCGTTTCTGAAACTCCTTAACGGTGGCGGCGACCAAATCAATTCCACATGTCCTACGGACGATGAGTTTCAGGCTCCTTGGGACCACACAGTCGGAGTCTTCAGGATGGATCTGGCTCGACAAATCCCCGATTGGGCGGTGAGTGTAACGACGAAACAAGATCTACACGCACACTTGGCAACACTTGGTTTAAAACGTCATAGTGGCGAATAGGAATCCCGCACCTCGGCGCGAAGGAAGCAGCCGCCTTGCTCGGGGTCCCAGTGCGGCACGTCAAATCCGGCGGCCCGATGTCCGGAGCGGAAGGCAGATAACACGCCACAGCACGCCGCCGCACCGGTAACTTGTTGTACCACGGCCGCAGTACGGCGAGTTCGTCTGCGTCGCGAAAGCCGGCGGGTTCAGCGGAGAGGGGCGGGAATCTCGTTCGGGTGGATTTTCTTCGCACAGTAAAAAACAAGTGCATCGTGATAATCGGCAGTTATCTTAAGGCCATCGTGACGCGCCCATTCCTCAAGCAAACTTCAGCGCGTTGGCTGGGTTGACGATTCTCGACGCAGCTGCCCTGAATTCCTGTCGTGTTTTGCCTCGAGTAGGCGGTGGAAGAGGGCACATCCTGTTTGTGGAGCCGTCAACGGTATGTGAGTCCTCACTCGGGAACGACTGCGCATTACGCTGGATCGCGCAACTGCCTGCGCGCGACATCCACATGAAGCGGTGCCCGGCAGCTCCTGTGAACGGCGGTGGGGATGCGACAAAAGATGGCGCCGTCGTGGCTTTACAGAAAGAAATGCGTCTCGTTTAATTCCTGAGTTACTGGCGATGCAGGCAGGCGTATCGACGTCGTGCGTGTATGCGGGAGCCCGTAGGGCGAGCGCATACACGCACGACGCACGTGACGGCGAATCCGGAATGAGGTAGAAGAACGGCGTTGAGAACACAGCGCCGAAAAAAACAGGCCCGACACCTCAAACTGCCAGGTTCGAGCGGTGCCGGGCCCCACACAACTCACCGTACAGGTACGGTGCCGCGCCAGTATGGCACGGCCTGCCGTTACCGTCGATAGTGAGTGCGTTCGGCGTATACGGGGGCGCCGATGCCGGACTCAGGCCGTTTGTTCCTGTGCGCCCGGTGCCGGGCGCAGGTGGTCGTATGCAGAACTTGCGATTTCGGACAGTCGTACTGCAGTCCTGAGTGCGCCGATGACGCGCGTCGGGCCAGCCTGCTCGCGGCAGGCCGCCGGTACCAGCACAGCCTGCCCGGGCGGACGAAGCACGCCGCCAGGCAGCGCCGCTATCGTCAGCGCCTGAGGGAAATGGCGCATCTTCCCTGTGTTCTCGACGCCGCTGATGCGCCGCCGGCCACGAATTCGACGACAGCGGCCAGTGCGTCGCTTCCCCCGATGGGCGGGGCGAATCCTTCCGGATGCTGCCACTGTTGTGAGTGCACGTGCAGGGTTGTACGCGTTGGACCATTGCCGTCGCAGCGCGCCGCCAGGTGGCGCCGCTATCGTCACTGCCAGCCGAAAGTGACGCATCACCCCTGGTCCCCGCCCGCCGCTGATGCTCTACTGGGCCCGACTTCGGCGACGGCGGCCAGTCCGCCGGGCACCATCGCGAGCGCCTCGCGCGCGTCCGGACAATGCCACTTCTGCCATTGCGCGTGCGAGTTTGTACGTCATGGGCCGTTACGTCGCCGGGTCATCCGTCCGCTTCGGACTACTACTGGAACAAGGGGATTTGATCCATGACAATCAGCACGGAACTGGAGGCGAAGATATTGCGCTTCTATCACGTGGAAAAGTGGCGATGCGGCACCATCGCCCGTCAGCTGCATGTGCATCGGGGCACCGTGCAGCGGGTGCTGGCCCAGGCGGGCTTGCCAAGGGTGGGAGGGGTTCAGCGGCCTTCGCAGATTGAACTGTTCCTGCCGTTCATCCACGACACGCTAAAGAAATTCCCCTCGCTCACGGCAAGCCGGCTGTACGCGATGGTGCGAGAGCGCGGCTACAAGGGAGGGCCGGACCACTTCAGACATCTGATATCCCTGCACCGGCCACGCCCTCCAGCGGAGGCCTATCTGCGTCTGCGCACCTTGCCCGGGGAGCAAAGTCAAGTCGACTGGGCCCACTTCGGACACCTACAGATTGGTCGTGCGAGTCGACCCCTGATGGCCTTCGTGATGGTGCTGTCATGGTCCAGGCAGATCTGGCTGAAGTTCTTCCTTGATGCGCGCATGGACAGCTTCCTGCTCGGCCACGTAGGCGCGTTCGAGGCCTGGGGCGGGTCGGCCCGCGTCCTCCTCTACGATAACCTTAAAAGTGCCGTGCTCGAACGCCAGGGTGATGCGATCCGATTTAACCCTCAACTGCTCGAGTTTGCCAGTCATTACCGCTTCGAGCCAAGACCCGTTGCCGTTCGCCGCGGCAACGAAAAAGGCCGGGTGGAACGCGCCATACGTTTCGTCCGATCCTCATTCTTTGCAGCCCGCAAGTTCACCGACATTGATGACCTGAACGCGCAGGCCGCGCAGTGGTGCGCCACGGTGGCCGCCGATCGCCCGTGTCCCGATGAGCCTGATATTACCGTACGTGAAGCCTTCGAGCGGGAAAAAGGCAGTCTGCTCGCACTGCCCGACAACCCCTTTGAATGCGACCTGCAGGAGCCCGCGAGCGTCGGCAAGACGCCTTACGTCCGGTTCGACCTGAACGACTATACGGTGCCGTCCGCTTATGTACGACGCACGCTCACCGTGCGCGCGGATCCACACCGGGTGCGCATTCTCGATGGCGCCGACGTTGTAGCCGAGCATATGCGCAGCTACGATCGCGGCCAGCAGGTCGAGAACCCTGCCCATATCGATGAACTGGTCCAGCGCAAGCGCGCCGCACGCCAGCATCGCGGCCTTGACCACCTGGCCCATGCCGCGCCGGCCTCGCGCGCGCTGATGCTGCGCGCAGCCGAGGTGGGCGGCAATATCGGCAATATCACCACGCAACTGCTGCGACTGCTCGACTGCTACGGCGCGCTCGAGCTGCAGGCCGCCATCGAGGAAACACTCGCCAGCGACGCGGCGCCCCATCCGAACCCGGTGCGCGAAGCACTCGAGCGTCGACGGATCGCGCGCCAGGCGCCACCACCGGTCTCGCTGAACCTGCCCGAGCACATCCGCAGCAAGGACGCAGTGGTCACGCCGCACCGCCTGGAAATCTACGATCAGCTCACCGGAGGACACGATGACGACAAGCATGACTGACATCCTGCGCGAACGCGCCAGCGAGTTAAGGTTGCACGGGTTGCTTGCTCACTGGTCCGAGGTGCTGGGCGAACCGTGGCTCGGACCGCTGCTGCAGTGGGAAGAGGAGGAGCGCACGCGCCGCTCGCTGGAGCGGCGCATCCGTGCCGCGCGCCTTGGCAGCTTCAAGCCGCTGGTCGACTTCGAGTGGAACTGGCCCACGCGTTGCGACCGCGCTGCCGTCGAGGAACTGATGGCGCTGGAGTTCGTGAAGGAGAAGTCCAACGCCGTGTTCATCGGCCCGAACGGCGTGGGCAAATCGACACTCGCACTGAACGTGGCGTACCAGGCGCTCATCCATGGCTACACGGCGCTCTTTACGACGGCTGGCAAGATGCTGGGCGATCTGGCCGCCGCCGACAGCGATGCAGCGCTGCGCCGGCGCCTCGGATACTACGCATCACCTGCGCTGCTCGTCATTGACGAGGTCGGATACCTGGCCTACTCGAACCGTTACGCTGACCTGCTGTTCGAGCTGGTGAGCCGCAGATATGGCGCCGCAAGTACGGTGGTCACAACCAACAAAGCATTCTCTGACTGGTCAGAGGTGTTCCCCAATGCCGCATGCGTGGTCTCGCTGGTCGATCGCCTCGTGCATCGTGCCGAGGTCATCGCCATCGAGGGAGAGTCGTATCGCGTCAAGGAGGCAAAGGAGCGCGCCGAGCAACGAGCCCGCAAACGTAACGCTTCACGCCCGGAGAAAAAGCCATGAGCAGGCGCACCCCGTTGCCTTCTGGCCTGTCCTGCGGGCTGGACTTCCTGATCGACACGAACTGGTCTCCGGAGCAGGCACTCGCCGTTTACGAGCTGCTCAACGATCTGCGCACGCGCATCTGGCTACGTTACGGCGAAGACGTAATCGAGCTGATCCGCCGAGAGCGGTGGCCTGCGCCGAACCTCAGCGACATCAACGATCTCTCGGAACCGTTCTGAATCGACTCTTACCGGTAGCCGGCATCGGCTGCCGGACCATTGTTGAGCGATTTACTCGACCTTGCGCCGCCGTGTAGTGTCGGATTTACAAAACCGCCAACACATTGCTTCGGCACCGCGATCACATCTGGATGCTCGGCGGCGAAATGATTCGAAGCCGCCATGAAGATCCCGATCGCCTTGCCCTCCCGGTGGAAACCCTCCTGGACGAACTCATCGAAGAACATGGCGGACCCCTCATTTGGCCAGCTATCTCCCCGTCCGAACAGGATTCCTTCGATGCAACATGTCGCAAGCTCTATAAGTATCGGAATCGAGCTTCACCTGGCTAGCCGCGCACAAATAATTCACCCATAGGTTCCGCCGACGATCCAGAAAAACAGGAGGCTATGGAAGAACTGCGAACGCTGGCTGAACAGCAGCTTGCAGTGCGTTCATTTCGCCTTCTTGGTGCTGCTGCTCAAAAGACTTTGAAAACGTTCTAAGCAAAGCCAATCACGCGATCCGTTGTCGAGCTTTGTTTTTCTAGCGCTTCGTGACGCAGCTCATGGCCATGGCGACGAGGGCATCGAGAAACTGGGGCGACTGGGTCTGCTCCGGCACATCCTGCACGGCGCTGTGAATGATTTCGCGCAGACCCTGGCCCAGCAGATAGGCGGCGAGCTGAGGGTTGTCGGTCTGCACCTCTGCGCCATGCATCTGCAGCAGCGGCAGCCAGGTGGTGTTGATGAATTCCTGCCGGCTGGCCTGCGGCGCATGCCACAGCCCCAGATGCAGAGCGGAGCGATAGCGCGCGTGGAATGCGCTGCTGAGGCTGTGCAGCCGTTGCTCCACCCGGATCATGTTTGCAAACACCTGCCGCAACAGGGCCTCCAGCGACAGGCCCTGCAACTGCTCGCGCATGGCGAAAAGCTGCTCGGATTCCTGATCAAGCATGCGCTCGTACACGGCTGCAATCATCGATTCCTTGTTGGGGAAGTACTGGTAAATCGAGCCCACAGTAGCGCCCGACACCTCGGCAATGCGGTTCACGGTCAGCGCGTCTTCGCCTTCTTTTTCAAGAATGCGCAGGCAGGCCTGTGCCACTGCATCCACAAGCGCTTTCGAGCGTGCCTGTATGGGCTGCTTGCGGGGCTGGGGCAAAAGGTCTTTGGGGCGCTGCGCTGGCGTCGAATTCATGAAATGCAAGTCCTGTTTTTCTGAGTTGCGATGAAGTTGAGATTTTCCTTATCTATCAATGGCTTGCGTGCCTCTGGCAAAGCGTTGAATGCGAGTAGAAAAAGCGCTTTAGTATGCCTAGACTGAGCTATCCGCACAAGAGTTCAAAGACAGAGGAGATAGGGCAATGTCCCAAGCGTAGTTGAAGGTTGAAGGCGGCGGTTCCCCGTTGGGAATCCGAGAGAATCGGGTTTCCACGACCAACCTTCCCGGACAGGGAACCAAGGAGAACCGCCACATGAAGCCTACCAGGAAGAAGGCCCCCAAGGCCAGCGCGCCGTTGAACATCGTCGCCAAGCAGAACGAAGACCGGCTGCGGGCCTGTTTCGCCGAGAACAGTCAGCTCCTGCTGCCGATGCTCGACCTGATCCAGAACACTCGCACGAGCATCGACGAGCTGATGTACGACGCCGGTCGCAGCCTGGTCGAGCAGTTGCTGGTGATTTCCGCCACCGACGTCGCCGGCGAGAAGCATCCGGGTCGCAAGGGCGGCGAGATCCGCTGGCACGGCTCGCAGCGAGGCCAGATAGTGATGGACGAGCGCAAACTGAATGTCGAACGCCCGCGCCTGCGGCGTCGAGGTGGCGGCGAAGTGCCGGTTCCTGCCTATGAGCAATTGAACGAGAATCCGCGACTGGCCGAGCGCGTGCACGACATTATGGTCACAGGCGTGTCGACGCGCAAATATGCCGAGGTGTTGCCCGAGATGGCGGGCACCGTCGGTATTTCGAAGAGCAGCGTCTCGCGCGAGTTCATCCAGGCCAGCCAGGCGGCGCTCAGCGAGCTGATGGCACGGCGCTTCGATGAACGCGACTTTCTGGCGATCTACATGGACGGCATCATCGTCGGCACGCGGCATATCATCGCGGCCATTGGTGTGGACAGCACCGGCGAGAAACACCTCATGGGACTCGTGAGCGGATCGAGCGAGAACGCCCAGGTCGTCAAGGATCTGTTGCGCGGGTTGATCGATCGCGGCCTGTCCACGGACCTGGAATACCTGTTCGTGATTGACGGTTCCAAGGCGCTGCGTTCGGCGATCGAAGAGCTCTTCGGCGAGCGCGCCCACGTGCAACGCTGCCGTACGCACAAGCTGCGCAACGTCCTTGAGCGCCTGCCGAAAGAATGCATCTCGCAAACCGCGGCGATCATGAAAGCAGCGTACAAGCTGCCGGCCAAGGACGGCATGGCCAAGCTCAAGACGCACGCGGCGTGGCTCCAGTCCGACCACCCGGATGCCTCGGCCTCGCTGCTCGAAGGACTGGAGGAGACGTTCACGGTGAACGAGCTGGGCCTGACGCCGGCGCTCATGCGCGGCCTGTCGACGACCAATCTCATCGAGAATCCGAACGGTGCGGTACGCCGTGTTGCGGGCCGTGTGAAGCGCTATCGCGATGCCGACATGGCGGTGCGCTGGGCGGCCGCCGGGTTCCTGGAAGCCGAGAAAAACTTCCGCAAAATCCTCGGTGTGAGTGAGCTCTGGGTACTCGCAGCGGCGCTGAAGCGTCCGCCCTCAACAACGAACATTGACCATGATCGAAAGGTCGCCTAACCTATGCCGCACCCGCCGTCCCAACCTTCAACTGCCAATGGGACATTGCCCGCGAATTGGATGCTGTTTAAGTGCATCGGCAAGCGCCGAAAGATCGAGACCTTCCTTCGGATGGACGGGAATCTCAACAGCCTTCAGCCGTAGCCTGTCGAGTATCTGAAGCGTTGCGTAGAAGGCCGGTGCCTGGATTGCGACGACATCGCCGGGGCGCGTTACGGTCTGCACACAAAGCGTTAGTGCTTCCAACGCTCCGCCCGTCACGACCACTTCATCAATCGGAACCGCCATCCCCGCAGCCATGTAGCGACGAGCAATCTGACGGCGCAAACCTTCGTTACCTGAAGACAGTTCCATGCACGCCACCCCGGCACCCATCGTCCGCGCAACTGACGCGAGTGAGCGATCCAACGTATTTGACGGGAACATCGCCGGACTCGGAAACGCGGCGCCAAGCGGCACGATACCGGGTGTCGTGAACGAACTGAGGACGTGAAATAAGAGATCGTCTGTTTCAGGCGTAAGGGAGACCTCGGTCGTTCTCACGAACGACGGTCCAGGCCATGTCTGCCCCGCTAGCTTCGACACGAAATGCCCTGCACGTGGGCGTGTCTCAATCAGCCCCTGAGATTCCAACGATTGATATGCGTGCGCGACGGTTGCCGGGCTTACACCATATGACTTGGTCGCCTGCCGCACAGACGGGAGACGCATACCTGGGGCGAGATCGCCGCGCTTAATAAGCCTTGCGATTTCCGTCGCCAATTTCTTGTAACGCATAATATATTCACTGTCATGACCCTTGCGGTCGTATGACTGCCTCGCCTTTTGCCAGCGTCTATCGATCAGGGCGTGGACGCAGTCAATGAAATTCGGGTTTCAAGGCTGTCGTCAGCCGCCGTCTTTCGGCGATTCGCTTCGGACGCAAGCCCTTTGGTCGGAACCTACCCGCCCTGATAGCCCTCGCCCGGCAACTTTTACGTACAATCGTTCGCTTTACTATGCCACCTAATAAGGTGTATAACACCCTATTACGCCCTTCATGTCAATAGGTTGCATTGCCACTATTCGGGTGGCAAATTAACCGGAGGTGAAGTGAACGAGAATGACCGAATGCCACTGGCACGAGTTGTGGGGAGAGCTATTGCCTACCGCCGCACGATGGCGAATCTCACTCAAGAGCAGGTCGCGGAAAGGCTCGGCATCGGGCAAGAAGCTATCTCTCGGATGGAGAGAGGCGTTGCGATTCCAACGGTAGTTCGTTTGGCGGAGTTGGCGGATATCTACGGGTGCAAACTTGATCAATTGGTGACGGAAACCTCCGACAGGGAAGATGACCAAGCGAAGGCCATCTTGACCATCGTGGGCCGGTTATCAGGTGCTGATCGACGCCTACTTATCGAATGGCTAACAGTGTTTGCCGACAGACTTCTACAGTCGTCCAGGTCAGGTTAGACCCGGCGAGCTTGCAAATTCGAAGTCTCGGAAGGCGAGTGCCGGCGTAGTGAACCGCCTCGTTCGGCACTGCGCCTTCTCTGAACCGCAAGACGTGACGGTCCACCGCTCTCAAGGAATGCCTCCAGTCGGGCAATAGTCAGCGCGCGACTGTAAAAGAAACCTTGTCCAAAATCGGCTCTGGAGGCGTGGAGTGCCTGGTGGTGAGCTGCGCTTTCGACTCCGTCGGCCACGAGCATGGCGCCTACGTCGTGAGCGACACCTGCCATCGTCGCAAGGCGCGACGCGCGCTCGTCGCTGTCAAGAGCGAGCACCTGCCGGTCCATCTTGATCACATCGAAATCGAAGTTCCTGAGCAAGCGGAAGTTGACCGGGCCTAAGCCTGCACCAGCGAGCGCAAATCGAACCCCATTTTTCCTCAAGAATGCCAACGATTCCAGCACCCGTGACTCGGTGTCCGCGCAATCGCTCTCCGTTACTTCCAAAACCAGACGGGGCAATATTCCATTGGCCGACTCGTGCACGTCTGATACGAAGCTGTCGGCGGACATTTGAGCAGCGGAGACCTTCACCGAGATATAGAACGAATTCGCAACGCTTAACTCGGCGAAATCGCGGGCTACGGCAGCAAGCATGAATCGAGTCAGTGGGCCAACTACTTTGCTGTGTTCGAGACGATTCATGAAGTGCGCTGGCCCTCCCAGACCAAATTCAAGATTACCCCAACGAAGCAGCGCTTCAATGCCGACGCATTTGCCAGTGCGGATACGGATCACTGGCTGATACTCCAGGCAAAATTCCCCACGTCTCAATCCCTTTTTTGCCGCGCGAACGAGCCTTGCTTGCGGCGTAAACTGCCGCCTATAGAGCGTCCAACATCCAAGGGCCAAAAGACCAAGAAGCCCCACAACGAGCAACACGTAGGCGCCCAAACGCACGGCCCAAGGATCGAAAGAAGGTGCACTGATCGCTTGCGACGACGGCTCGGCGGGAAATATCTCCTTGTTCTGCACAGGCACGGCCCGCTCAGCACACGCGCGACCCTCTCCGCATTCGGTCAGCATCGGCAACCTTGCCGCCGATTGGATAGCATCCCCAGCAGGCGCCGACACGGGCGCCGGGGCCAACGCGTCCATGCTAAACGGCACGCTGGGCTCAGCGACGATAAGAGGGCTTACTGCTACGGATGCGTCAGGAATCACATTCGTGTCGGACGCGCCGACAAACGCCCCGACGCCAATCTCCAACGGGGGGAGCATTGAAATGCAATGCAGTTGGCGAGCGTCCACCTGCCCTATCGGGGCTGCGACCGGCCCCGCCAGCGTTGCGGGTGCCGGTAGCACGACGGGAAGCGTGCAGACGGTGCCGAATTGCAGACGCGCAACGTGCGTCGGAGCAATCATCTCCGACAATCCTTGCAAGAAGGTCGCGATGCGGCGACTCATGTCACCGATTGCACTATCTTGGCTCGTGCGCGTGTGCGCGGAAGGCTCCAACGCGGCGAGTAGAAACAGCATGACAAATATTAATTTAGTTATGCGAAATGATGATTTATAAACTGATCTCATGGCATTGCGCTTTTGGCTTACTGCAAAAAATCCTTCTTTATGTTCGTGCAACGCACTTGGCTTTGTCAGGCACCTCGCCGCTGTGTGCGAACGGCGAGGCGTTCCTCACTGGAACTTCCGAGCAGACGGGCCGCGATGGCGGCTCGCACTGGGCGACCCAAAAAATATCCTTGCGCACTTGTGACACCGAGCGACTTCAACACGTCCAACTCTTCGGCCGTCTCGACCCCCTCCGCGACAATCTGGCTGCCGGTCTCGGTGGCAAACGAGACCATCGCCGCCACAAGTGCGCGTCTTCTGGCATCGGTATCGATGCCTCGAATCAAGCTCGAATCGAGCTTGATAAACTCAGGATGAAGATTGATGATGTGTCGCATGTTGGCGAAGCCCGCACCCACATCATCCACAGCAATCCGGACTGAACGGCTCCGCAGTGGTTCGAGCGCCTGGATCAGTTTCTCGTAGTCGGAGACGCAGGCAGATTCCGTGATTTCCAGGACAATGCGATCGGTCTCCATGTCAGCAAACGCAGCCTCAAGTTCACCGGTCAAGATTGTTTCCGGTGACGCATTCACCGATAGATAGAAATCCGGAACGGCCGACAAACCCGCAAGTGCCTTGCGGATTGCCTTCAGTTCCAGTGGCACGGCCATGCCAACCTCGTCGGCATCGGCAAACCACTGGTTTGGCCCACGAGTCGGCGTGGACGAGAACCGCGACAAGCACTCCAGGCCCACCATGCGGCGGGGAGCGAGCGAGTAGATCGGCTGGTAAACGATAGAAGGCTCATCGCCTCTCAGGACTCCCTGTATGCGAGCCATCTTCTCTTCACGTTCTCGAACAATTGCAGCGTTTTCCATTCTTACCCTCGCTTCTGGTCTCCGCCTGATTAGCACGCGAAAAACGAAGATCCTTAGTGCTTCCGTCCGAAGCAAGCCTCAGCGGCGTCAGCGGGGCACAGGCCGGCGACAAAGTAGTCCCGCATAAGCTTTATGGTCGCTGCGTCAGGGTGGTAGGGCGAGCTGATAAAGCCGGCTGCGGCGGCTTCCACATACCACGCGCGCGCCCATGCGTCCAGGTCACGCGCATATTCGGGCGTGACCTGGTTGAATCTGTCGAGCATCGATGACTCCAATCACTGTAGAACAGTCGTGCGTTAGGTGGCCCGCAGACACCCTAATCACATTGCACGCTAGGAAACGCTCATCGCCGCACGTTCGCTCTCAGCCGGAAACACGCGCCAAGTGCCGTCATCGTGTCGAAAGAAGAAAATTGCAAGCGAGCCTGCCGGTCCCACCGCCTCGACGCGCACATAGCGTCGCCGTTTCGAGCGTGTGCGAGTAAATCGGGTCACCCGAACCGGCGTAGCCGGAGTGGGCGCAAGCCATTTTTCGACCAGCAAACGCAAAGAGTTTTCTGCGCTAGCCACCATTTTCTCCTTCAACCCCGTTCCCCTTGACTCGGCTGCGCCCTGTTACTTGCGCTACAACGCAGTTTGCGCCACAGGGAATTTGGTCCTTCGCACGATTCTTAGGGGGTCTATGCGACGACACACCGGCTGCTACCATCGGGCAGACTTTGTATTGCGAACCTCTAGCTCAGGGCACTTGGCGGGTGTCGCCTTCCTTCTTGACGCGATTCAACACCTTGAATCTTTCTCAATACACATCCCCACCCCAGGCGAGCTGTCGCGGCGCGCATTTGCGCGACCACTACTTTGCAAGTAAACGGCAAGAAAAAATAGACTCAGACTACTGCTAAAAAACTGGATCAGCTCAGGTAAGACGGATAACCAGAAACTTTGCTCCTGATGCGTCTGGTCCTCGGCCTCCCAGGCTACTCAGTCTTCTGCATATCCAGTCGAGGCACTACATGGCAAGCGAACGTTCGTCGACCTATTCCGGTCTGACGCGAATGAACGAGCCTTCCATGGCACAATGAAGCTAAGTTCGCCCTTAATCCCGGTGAGGCCGTCGTGGTCTAAGTAACACATCAAACTAATACGCAATCGTCACGGTCAATATATCGCTATAAGATCCAACCCACGCTGTTTGTTGACCGGAAAAAATACGTCCATATACAGTGTATGATTCAGTCGCTCCAGTGGACGTCGCAATCATGCTTCCGGAAATTGCATTAGTGCCTGAGCTAATTCCATCACCCCAGACCATCTTTCGACTACTATCAGTAAAAATGTTGTAATTGAGCGTGTGACTCCCCGACACTTGTTGCCTAGTTGAATATGAGCCAGCCCCTGCTGAAGCAGCGATAGTGTAGGACACACTTGTCGAGCCAATACAAGTAACGCCGACCGAACCAGTACTGTCAGAGTTCTGGCTGGCGAGTGGGTTGCAATTTCCAAACGCCACTCCGCTCGCCGTCACTGAACAAGTTGGATCGGCGTCGGCATTTACACAAGTACATACCGCCAACATTAACGTAACAAGTTTAAGCAGTTTCATTTTTGCGCAACGCAAACAAAAGGACCAACGGTCGGGAGGACGATTTGCGAGGCAGGGGCAAGCGCCTTTGCAGTGCATCGCATAGCACCCCAAGTTGCCGTGACAGTGGCGGGCAGTACAATATCAGGCATAAACACTTCACCATTTAGTGCGATTTGCTCGCTTGCTTGATCACCAACGCGAACTACCGCACCTGCGGGTAACGGTTGATGGCGTTCGTCAACCAAAATAATAGTTGCACCGCTCACCTTCTTTGCCTCAAACTTCAGCAAGTACCCGCCTTTTTTCGGCGGGGTAACTGTACGTTCCGCAAGATCAAGAGTAACGTCCAATGGGATTTCGGAGTCGTCAAGGTGAATGCTGTTGTTTTCGTATGCCACTAGGTTAGGAAGCAGTGCAATGCCGCTCCCATCAGTGTGACCAATCACCCGATTATTCGAGTACACATCAACGGTTTGCTTAAGCGGGACTTCGACCATTGCGAAACTGCTATCAATCCACCGTGTCGGACGTACAATACCGCCGAGCACAGCAATTCCACCCGTAGCGTCAACCTGCTCGTTTACCTGACCAGCGATGTGATTGGCATCAAGTTCGAATTGCCCGAACTTACTCAGGTAGGTTACACCAACGTCTTGAGAGTCGTCGTTTAGAGCAGTGGTGCGAGCACGATAACCCCAACCACCCTCAAGATCCGGAGTCTTGGAAACTTCAAAATTTGCTACCGTATTGTGTGGAGCGAAGTCAATCTGACCCGTCGCAACTGATTGATGGCCGAACGGAATAACCCACAGAGCACCGGCTGTTGTCGTGCGTATGCTCGATAACCCCTTGCTAACGCTAAACGACACACTGCCATAGTGCCGCAGATCAAACGTGAGGCCCGCTGCTACCGTTTTGATGTTCGGCAAATCACGATTTGCATCGTTCAAATAGCTAAGGGACAAGGAGACGCGGGACCATGGAGACAGGCTTCCTTGCGCTATAAACTCGTGCGATGCCGGCCGGTTACCGTTGCCGTAACCAAGCTGCCAGTAATTCTTGGTTGCGACTGTGTCGCTAGCAGAAACACTAAAATACCGTGACTGATGGGATAATTGCACTTGGGCCAACCCACCAGAACCATATTCTGAGGTGCTTCCGGCCACGCTGGTAGTCAAAATTACGGAATTTAATAAGGGAAAGGTTGAGCCAACGCCAAGATCTTGACCTCGAACAGCGACTTCTGCATGAGTTTCAACTGTTGCATATTTGAAGCCTTCACGATACGTTCCAGAAGCAAAAGCTTGTGCGTAACGGCTGTTTGCAAGACCGTAATTTTCACGCAGCAATCCGGCCTCAACCGACTCGGCATGAGTTCCCTCGCGCAGCATAAGTGCGCTGTTAATAAAAGGCTGGGAAATTACCTGCTGACGCCCCAATGCGTCTTGCACAACCATTTGCACATTGCCTTGCCCTGTGAAAACCGGCACATTACTAAGCGCAAAAGGACCGGTGTTTACATTGGTTGAAGAACGCAGAACGCTGTCAACGTAAATATTTACGGTTGATGGCGCTTGCGCAACACCCGAAAGCGTCGGCAACGGTGTTGAAATAATATCTGGACGGATAGAAAAATTGGTATTGTATTGTATCCCGCCGAAATAAACCTGGTTTGACCAGTTACTTGACACTGTGCTTGAATCGCCTAACGTCAAAGTTGCAACCGAATCGGGAAAATCCTTGACGTATTTGGTGTCGAGCCGGTAAAGAGAGTTTATTACGGAAGTTTGTCGATATATCTCGCGGATTTCAAATTCTCCGCCGGAGATGCCGAACACATTTGCGTCAAGCAACGCACCAAAATTATAGTTATTGGAGGCTTTACTGTACGTCATGTCATAGTTCAAGTAACCACCGATGGCTGGTTCTTGTACATTGCGACGTTGCTGTCCGCCGATACTGTAGGTAGTCGCGTTAAACGCCGGACCGCTAGCAACGATATGCAGCGTTTGAGTTGCGTCGTCAAAGGTAACCTGTGTATTTGGCAGGTTATCAATGCGGTAATATTCATTCCCATCAACGGTAAAAATCTCCGCGTTGACGATATTCAAACGCACTTTTGGTAGCAAATTCTCAGAGAGAAAAATCTTCCCGTCGTTTGTCCTGAGTACGCTCGCAAAATCTGCAACCTCCTCGCCGTTAATCGTAACAGCGATAACTTCTGGCGTATTGATTGGCCTATTCGTTTGTGCATGCAGACTCGACATCATCATCGCTGAAATCAGTAGACCGCATGCAACCTCGTTACTGAACCTCTTTGCTGAGTACCTCGTCACTTTGCCCAGTCTGAGTATTTAGTTTCAATGTAATTCGATCAAGACTATGATTAATCATTAAAGGCCACTCTTTCCGTTGTTCGGGCATAACATACGCCAGATTGCTGCTCCTAAATACAGGCGTTCCGCTGCCATCAACAATAACGAAGCCATTTATTTTTATATGAACATTTCCGCCATTTTCGGCCACGAGTACATATCGGTTGTCTTTCTTGACAAAATGCCATGTGACACGTTCATTTTTCTGCATCGGATTTATAAACACTGGAATGCTGACTCGTAGCGCTGTACGGATACCAAGGTTTTCTACAACCGATGTTTCGTCCGGTATTTCATCTACAATCAAACGATAGCTTTGCTCCTTGGCTGTTTGCGTGACTGAGCGCAAACCAAACCGCAGGAACTGCTGCTGACCTGGTTTGATGGTGAACACTGGCGGATTAAGAATTATCTCGTCGGTGTCGACTTGCGTTTCGTCGTACCCATCGGTGCCCCATTTCACTGCATGTACTTGCAAACGAAGATCGTTTTCGCCATTGTTTGTCAAACGCAAAATCGACGTTGGCTTATTCGGAGTGAGATCGAATGTGACAGGGCTAGCGATGAAAGAACTCGCCACCGCTTCTTGCATTGGGTGGGCGCAGGCCAGCAGAAGTGCCGTGGCCTGCGCCGCCCACGTAATTTTACGTAGCACGGCGCAAACCCTTTTTTTAGAAGGTTATGGTGGCCGTCACAGTGTCGCTATACGTATCGGCATGGAAGTTCTGTCCCGCCGGAATTTGCGTGTACACCGTTGCAGTGTGAGCCGCGCCGTCTTCGATAGCGCTAACGGTGTCGGCTGCACCGTACCCCCAAACAGTTTGATAGTTAGTATCCGAATACAGGTTGTAAGCGAGAAGATCGTGGAATTCGGCACCAGTAAGATGTCGAGCTGGGGCATCGCTTGTGCCGGTGTCGTTGTTGCCGCCAGAAAGAGAAATAAGTGCACCCGTACCCCCGTTTGTGCACGTATACGTGACGGATGCGGTCGCATCCTTCACTGCGGTAGTTGTATTTGCAACGACCGGGTCGTAATTGTTTGTGAAGCCCTGCGCGCTGATACTGCAGACTGTGGGGATGGTTGTCGTATTGGTCATGGTGGCCGTTGCACTTCCTGCCATTGCGCTTGCCGAACCAACCAGAGCCGCCGCAAACACGAGGGTCTTGAGTTTGAATGCCTTCATGCTTCACTCCTTACTAAGTTATAAAACGAATGTTCAGTCATTCTGAGAACTGTTCAATGCTGCAAAGAAAAAACATACGAAGTGACTGTGGGAAACGGATTTAGCATTTAGCGATTACAGCAAGGCTGCCATCGGGAGAAGTGGCAAGTCACAAAAATAAAATACGTACACCCTTAGCACTTAACACCTCGTAAGGCTAACCGCTAGACAACCAGAAAACTTGAAACACGAACTACACGCCCCGCACTTTTCCCACTTTTACGGCGACGCCCCATGTCTGCTTTTCGGCAGGTATATCCGGCGTTGCTGTCGCTCCGTGCATCGCGTGAGATTGGCGCCACCCAAAAAAAAGCGCCGCTTAGACGGCGCCAAAGACTTCCGATCGTCGGGGGGCGACGAACCGGAAGTTCCGAGGGGCGGAGCAACCAAGTTCCTTCACGACGTTAGCGGATGTGGTGCTCGACTATTCAGGCGCCGGCTACCAAACGCATCAATAAGAGGGTTCGGCGCCACCCATCCTCCTGCGCGTGGCCATGGCGGCTGTAGCACATCGACCCGCAGTTCGTCTCTGCAAGCAGGCACCTATACGGCTGCACCGTGTATCACGCGCCCACGCAGTTATCAGTTTGAACGTTGAGAGCACAAAAAAACAGATTCACAACCGCGCAGAAAAACTGCATCAGATAAGCTTGCCAAGCGCACCAACAGATTTCAGGACTGGCGTCGGACCGGCTATGATGTCGATCGCGCGGCGCAGAGCCAGCGCCCAAACGGCCGGAAGCCGAGGAATGAACTGGAGAAGCTATGCAACTGTCCGGGCGAACGTGCAGCCCCAGGCGCTTCAGCTCGGCGTTCGTGAACGGCGCGTCGAACCCGCCGTTGTGGATGACGGTCAGGTCCGACCAGTTTAGCTCCTGCACCAGCCGGGGTGCCACCGCGTCGAACTTCGCACAGCCCACCAGATCGTCGTAGGCGATCCCGTGAACCGCCTGCGACTTCGCGTCAATCGAGCGCTCCGGGTCGATGCGCTGCACCCACTTGTCCACGAGCTTCCGCGTATCGAAGTCGTAGTGCAGGATCGCCGCTTCGATCATTCGATGACCGTCCTTCTTGGACAGCCCTGTTGTCTCTATATCAAAACCGGAGACCAGTCTCACTTGAACACCTTCGCCACGAAAACTGCCACCGCGCCGATTGCGATTGCGCCAACAATTGCCCCGACGCCGAAAACCGTGCCAAATTGGCTGAATGTGCAAACCATCATGTCCGTCATCCTCAGTCGCAGTTGCCGCCGTCCGATTCCACGTCCATCGCGTCGCCCACGATGGTCATGACCGCTTCCTCATTCGGCAGGCTGAAGGGCGTGCCACCCTCCGCGAAACGACGCGCCGCAGCTTCGAGACCGCCGCGCATGTCGAGCGTCGCGGGCGCTGCCAGCGAGACGATCGGGTCGTAGAACGGACGCAGAATCTCTGCCGCCACTTCCGCACCCATCGTGCTTTCGATGTGCGCCTTCGTCCGGGCCAGGGCCGCTTACTGCTGCGCATATTGCGGCCGCGTCATTCGCATCGTTTTTGCCTCCAACAAGAAATGGCTTTACATATTGCGTCGGTAGCAGGCGGACCGTATGGCCAAGGACGGTCAGCTCACGAGCCCAGAAATGCGATCCATGGCAGGCTTCGATGCCAACCAGACTAGGTTCGAGCTTCGCGAAGAACTTCAAAGCGTCACTTCGGCAAAGCTTTCGCTGAATGGCCACCTTCCCGTGGCGATCAACGCCGTGAATCTGAAAGACATTTTTCGCGATATCCAGACCGATGGTAAGAGCAGGCATTGACGTTCTCCCGGGATTTGAGTGCCAAGTGTCGCCCCGGAGGGGGCGGGAGTCCATGCCATCAGCCTTAATGCAGCCGATCCTTCCGCTGCGGGCCACTATGGAATCCGCTGATCTTCGCCTCATTTGTCTCACGAGCTTGTAGCTCTTGGAGCCATTCAGGTTTCGCAGATCACGGTCCGCCCTGTCTTGCCATCACTCTCGATTCCCATCGCAACCTTCAAGGCGCCACTCTTACAGAACTAGTCTCGTCGAGGTGGTCAACCAGCGGTGCAGCCAGAAGCCGTCGCGGCCGGCCTCGTAACAGCTGTAGACGGGAGCATCCGCGCTGAGGTGGCAGCGCGCCTTGGCGTTCGCGATGGCGGTGAGGACCGCTGTGGTATCGCCTGCGGCGATCGTACAGCGGCTGGGTGCACGCTGGCCATCACCCAGTGAGAGCTTCCAGCTCTTCTCGTCCAGTTCAAAGGCCATGTACATCCGGCCACCTACTGTCGTACTCTGCCCGCGGAGGGGTGTGTCAGGCGCGTTCATTTGCGTGCTCCTTTAGAGAAACGATTCTGGAAACCCCGTTTTACTCCAGCGGGCTTACTTCCACAGCCTTCCCGCATAGCATCTGAGTCAATGCGCCGGCCAACATAATTGTCGCCCCCCATTCATCTCTTTCGCGATTGCGCAAGAAGTGGCAAGCATGGCGAACCGGTCGGACCGGCGCTTGCAGATCCTGATATATCCGACGGCTGCTTCATCCGTCTGCGGGTTGACTGCAAGTTGGTCTCGCCGACCTACGTCTGGGCGTTCATGAACTCGGCCTACATGAAGCGGGTGCTCCTCGCGACCGCACGTGGTGCCATCGGGCAAACGCAAAGAGAAAGCGCTGGCTGAAGCTGCGGCGCTGTTGGTGCTGCAAAAAAAGCACCGTGCGCTGTTCGGGGGCGAGGCCGAATGACGGTCCCTGAAGAGCGCAAGGCATTGATCGGCCTGATCAGCGAGGCGACCCTGGCCGGGGCTCGCCAGGCGCGTGCGTGCAACATTCTGGGGCTCAGTGCCCGAACGGTTCAGCGCTGGCAGCGCGGCGAACCTGATGCGGTGGACCGGCGCTCGTTACGGCACCATGAGCCGCGTCACAAGCTCTCTGCCGATGAACGCGCCGAGCTTCTGGCGATCGCGAACTCGCCCGAATTCGGTCATCTACCGCCAAGCCAGATCGTGCCTCGACTGGCAGACGCAGCAACGCTATATCGCCTCGGAATCGACGTTCTACCGGGTCCTGAAGGCCGAGAAGCAACTCGCCCATCGGCGCAGCGAACGGCCGGCACAGGCACGCAGCAAACCCCGTTCAGTTTGCGCCGATGCACCGAACCAGTTGTATAGCTGGGACATCACGTACCTGCCGACCATGGTTCGTGGGCAGTATTTCTACTTGTATCTGTTTCTGGATGTGTTTAGCCGCAAGATTGTCGGCTGGCAGGTCTATGCCGAGGAAAGCAGCATGCTGGCCAGCGAAGTCCTCAGGGATCTCTGCGCGCGCGAAGCGATACAGCCCGCCCAGGTGATTCTGCATTCGGACAACGGCGGCCCGATGAAAGGCGCGACGATGCTCGCCACTCTTCAGGCGCTGGGCGTCATGCCGTCGTTGAGCCGCCCGGGCGTGAGCAACGACAACCCTTAATATGTTGCGAAAAAGAATATGTGCCCGACGAGCGGAAAGCCAGGGACGCATGGCAGCCCTGGCTCGTATCCGCACATAAGAATGTGCTTGGATTGCCGTTATAGCCCACGGAGAAACATCATTAACGATGGCAACGAGCGTTGGTGCGATGGTGAGACCGGAAGTCCCGAAACGTCCACACTGGCCAGCGCTTTGGCCTTCATTTCCATGTCGACCTCGGCGTAAATGTTGGTCGTATCGAGCGATACGTGGCCTAGCCATGCCCGGATCGTGTTGATGTCAACGCCAGCGCGTAGCAGATGAACCGCCGAGGTGTGTCTAATATTGTGCGGGCTGATTCGTCTGGTCGCCATGGATGGGACTGTTTCGCTGGCCGTGGCGGCGTATTTTGTGACGAGACGATGGATGCCGAAACGCGTCAGGGGCTTGTTCGCACGACCAAGAAAGACGACCTGATCGGCACCTCGGCCGGCCACCAAATTCCTCAGCAGCGGTATCATCATTGGCCAAAGAGGACACATCCGAACCTTGTTGCCTTTGCCAAGAATTCGCACTGCGGGAGGATCGCCGAGATGAAGATCGCCAATGGTCAGACGTGCAACCTCGTCGGCTCGGGCGCCGCTGTTGTAGAGAAACAGGAGTAAGACATAGTCACGCAGTCCGATCGCTGTATCACGGTCTGGCTGCCTCAACAATGCGTCCATCTCGACCTTCTCAAGGTAACCGATCATGGTCTTGTCCGCTTTTTTGAATGGAACCAGTCGCACCTCCGTGCACCACGACAGGTGCACCGGCGAGCGCATCCCGATGAAGCGGGCCAAAGAATGGATAGTGCCAAGACGCTGATTGCGGGTGACCCGGGTGCACTGTCGATCTCGTTCCAGGTGATCAAGGAACTGACGCACGACCTCGGGGGAAAGATCCTCGACAGTCATCCGGTCGATCGCGATGCCAGTACGTTTGCTCGCGAATGGCAGCAACAACGTTAGCGTGTCGCGGTAGCTGATCTGCGTGTTTCGAGCCAGATTGCGTTCGCCCACCAGGTACTCCAGAAGGAAGCGACGGATCCATGGTCCCAACAGGTTTTTATCATTCATGGCTACCTCCACAATTTGCGTACCGGGCAAAGCGCTGACTGGCTTCCTGAAGTAACTCTGGTGTCGTCTGCAAATAGCGCTGGGTCGAACTGATCTCAACGTGCCCAAGGTGGGTAGCTAGCAGTGGCAACAGGCGTTGGACATCCTGGCCGGACCGATACCACGACAGAACCCGGTGAACCGCTGCGGTGTGCCTCAAGTCGTGCAATCGCGGCGGCCGCAGTTCACCCGGCGGACATTCTATGCATGCAGTGCGGCGCACGCGCTGGAACAGAGTAATGACGCGCTGATATGTCCAAGCAGCTCCAGTGCGCGACGTAAAAAATGATGAATCTTCGCCTGATGGCATGGGAAGCATGCGGCGCCGATCAGCATGCCCGGTCAATTCCAGCGCAAGCTTTGGGCCGATCGAGACCAGTCGAGTCTTGTAGAATTTGGCGTTACGCACTGTGATGACTCTCTGCACAAGATCAACGTCGCGCATCGTCAATCCAAGCGCCTCACTGATGCGCATGCCGCTGCCATATAGCAGCAAGATCAAGGTCCGAAACATTGGTGCTTGCTGCCGGCTGTAGATACTGTCCAGTCCGGATGTGGCGTCGAGTAGTCGATGAAGCTCTTCAGTCGAATAGATGTAAGGTGTTTGCTGCGGCGGAAACCTGGGCAAACCTTGCGGCAGTGGAGACTTCCTTACATGGCCTCTACTGATTGCGAATCGATACAGGCCGGACAGCAACCTGTACTTGACACGCCAAGTTGAGGTAGGCGGCCCCGAGCCTCGCAAGAAGAGTAGGACCTGCTGTGCCTGAACTTCGCCGATTTGAATATCCCCCATTTGACGCCCAAATTGACGCAATGTCCGTTTAGCCGTTTCGGAACGCAAGCCCATCGACTGTTGCAATTCGATGTAGGCATTGATCACACTGATTAGCTTCATTGCAGATCTCCCAGATCGAAATCACCCACTTCTTGGAGAGCCGCCAGATCAACCTTCGCGTATACGCGTGTGGCCGATGTGCAGCGGTGGCCCAGATGGTCTCCGATCTCTTTGAGGCGCAACCCTTCGGCAATAAGGCGCGTCGCACAGGCGTGCCGCAATGCGTGCGGACCACGATGGGCAACCTCGATACCAAGGGCTAGAAACCTTGCACTGACGATGGTATAGATGCCTGCGCGCGTAAGTGGGTGCTGTGGCGAGTTCAGACCAATGAACACTTCCGGATGAGATGTTGATGGGCGGATGATGTCGATGTAGCGAGCCAACGCTTCCGCAACCGATGGCAACAGCGGATACACCTGGGGTTGCCGCCGCTTGAGACGAAACATCCGAATGAGATGCTGTTGCCAGTCCACCTGATCAAGCCGCAACGATGCGACTTCAGTGGCACGCATGCCATAGATGGATAGCAGCATCAGGATCGCGCGATCGCGGACATCACGAGGATCGTCGGTCAAGGTGTCGGCCAATATCCTTTGCACATCAGCCCAATCGGGTGCGAACGGAAGCGATTCTTGCTTGTAGATCCGCGGACCACGTATCGCCTCAGCTAGTCGAGGATTGCACCATCCCTGCGACGCGGCGTAGCGCAGAAATATCTTCAGCACTCCGGCCATGGTGGCGACCGTCACCCGGTTCCAGCGGTGGTTACTCTCATCGATAAAGTAGTCGTCGATGTCACTCGGCTGAAGAAGGCGCAACTTCCGTCCGGTTGTGCTGCACCATTTAAGAAAATTCCTCACGCGATATCGCCAACTGACGATGGTTGAATCGCTGAAGCCTCGCTCGTCGAGCATCCACCTGCAATACTGATCCAGTACCCACTGATATTCAAACGCCACGATGGGTTCCTTCCACCAGCCGAGAAACTTAAGCCATGGACGGGTGATGTCAATGAACCTTCGTTCGGTCGTGGGCGAATTCCGTACAGCAGTTCGCCGAGCAGCAATCGTCTTTAGCTTCTCCATGTCAATGCCGTGTGACGCATCTGCGCCGAGCAGCAGGGCAGCCCGTAGCAACTCATTGCTCTTTATACGAAGCGATCCGTACGTGGCACCGGAATCGAAACAGTGCTGTAGATAGCGCTCTCGTTCAGCCGCAAACGGCGCATCCTGATGGCGATGCAGGCCGGATGCGGACGACAGTAATCTCTGAAACATGATGAACCTCCGTACGACGGATGGTTCACCAGAACACTCTCGAATATATGTGGTGTCAAGAGTGTCGGATTTCGGCTCTTATATGCTCAGAAACCTTCGGTCGACAACATATATTCTGGGGCAACATACTAAGGGATATGTGATTTGGCTCATAGCCCATACTCCGAGTCGTTGTTCAAGACCCTGAAGTACCGACCGGCTTACCCGCTCAAGGCATTCGCTACCCTGTTTGCCGCGCGCACGTGGGTGGGCGCACTGGTGCGTTGGTACAACGAGGAGCATCGTCACAGCGCGATTCGGTTCGTGACGCCGGCGCAGCGTCATGCCAACCTCGATCAGGACATTCTGGCTCGACGCGCGGCGCTCTACGAGAATGCCAGGCAATGCAATCCACTTCGATGGAAAGGCCGTACGCGCAACTGGCAACGCGTCGATGCTGTGCACCTGAACCCGGATCGAATCGATAACCGGGGCGACGACCCACAACACCGAAATCAAGACAGAGAGGCTGCCTGAAATCTAATCGTTGAGGCGACGACTACCTTGAAAATTCCGCTAAAGGAGGCATGCTCATCGGCTGCCCCCGTAATCCGACGTTCATCTGCACAGGCACCACAATCACCGCTGGTTGACGCGCGGCAGCCGCACGAGGCTTGACCCGCGAGCGTTGCCTATGCCGAGCCGCCGGCGCAGGGCGTCGGACAGGTCGCGGCCAACTGCGCCCACCCGACGAAGTCTTCGCAGGGGTATCTAGGCTCCCGCTCAAGGCAAACAGCGGGCCTTAAAGTGAGCAAAGGTCGATCAGCGACGCTGTTGACGAGATTTTGAGACAGCTGAGCTAGCAGGCTTCACCCAGCCGGCGCGGTATGCGTTCTCGGTGGCATCCGACAACACAGCCATTTCGGCATACTCGGTCAGCATAGGCGTTGTAGGCTGCGCCGGGCTCAGTGCCGGGTATGTTACGAGCTAAAGGCCACTAGCGAGATGCTGCATCGCAAGCTCACTGGATTTGCTAACGTGTTCACTCATCAGCCACTTTGCAAGCGCATAGTCGCCAGTCGCGATGGCGTTGAAAATCGACTCGTGCTGCGTTTGGGCTTGCGCCAGTTGCTGAGCCGTATAGGCATAGCGCGACCGATGGGTAATCGTCACCGCTAACACTTGACGCGTGATGGTCATCAGCATCTGGCTGCCCGACGCCGCGCAGATAGCCTCATGGAATTCTAGGTCCGCCTGGGCCTGGGCGATGCACGAGGCATCGGCGTTCAGTTGTTGGTAGCGTCCTAGTGCCTGGCGAATGTCCTCGATCTTTTGCGCGTCACCCTTTTTTGCGGCGCACTCCGCCGTGAATCCTTCCAGCATGCCGCGCAGCGTATAAATGTTGCGGATGTCTTCGGCGGAGAAATGTGCGACGCTGCCGCTGCGGTTGTGGTTCAGCGTCACGAGCCCTTCGCCTTGCAGCACGAAAAGCGCCTCGCGCACCGGCGTGCGGCTCACGTTCAATTCCTGCGCGAGTACTCGCTCGCGTATCGGCATGCCTTGCTGCAGCACGCCTGAGAGAATTGCCTTGCGGATGACATAGGCCAGGTTCTCGCTCAGCCGTTTAGAAGACGCATTGACGCTGGATTGCTGAACGGCTTCGAACTCGGCATACAGGTCCTTGAAGTAATCATCCTGCATAGACGGCCACGGTGTTCTGAAATGGGTTCGCAAGCTTAGCACTTTCTATTTTGCGCGCCGAGTCGGGCTGTCCCTTGTGCGTCGCGGGCGACGTGTCGCACTCTAATCGCAGCCGGTAACGCTCTGCATGGCGGCGACCACGGTCGATGCAGCGGCCTAGCGAATCGTCGGCCGGCAGAACCTCCAGCCGACGTGCGTCGTTTCAGATTGCCGGCGCCTGATGATCGGGTCTCAGGTCGTCGGATTGACGCGTCAGCGCGGTCGCGCTCGAGGGTGCGCGGAATGCCGGCGGCTGAAGATCGTCGCCTTGGCAGTGCGTTTCCCATTGTGTCATGTCCAGACCGATCAGTTCCGCATCGCTCGAGACACGCAGCGCGCCCAGCTTTTCGAGTACGAGGCACAGCAGCCAGGCTGGTACGCCCGAGACCAGCACCGTCGCCAAGACGCCGGCAAGCTGCCACCATGGCGTGATCTGCGCGTGACCGGGCGCAAACTCGCCCGATAGCCCCGGAAAACCGCCCGTCGCCGTGCCCCAATGTGTGAAGCCGACCAGAAGCGCGCCTGCGATGCCGGGTCCGAGCGCGAGCGGCACGACTTTCGGCTCGTCGATGTGGAGCCGCCGCAGAAGTTTCGCTGTCGCGAGCGCTACGAACGGCCCGATGGCGCCGAAGAGAAGGCTTTCGAGTGGCGTGCCGATATCGAACAGCGTGCTTCCCATCACCGTGCCCGCGACAGGACCGAGGAACACCCAGCGCGGATCGCGCAGACGATAGCCGATCGACGCGCCGGCGACGCCTCCCGCGAGCATCGCCGCGAACAGGTTGATGAGGATCAGCCCGAGCCCGGTGCGCGTGAACGAGATGCCGAAGACGCCTTCGCCCGGGATGATGAAGGTCGAGCCGACCGCGACGAAGGGCAGTGCGAACAGGATCATGAGCACGCCGGCGGCGACGAGGCCGAGATTGCCTGGCGTCGGCGCGACGCTTTGCGGGTCTTTCGCGAATGCGCCGCGACGTGGCCCGAGTCGCCATGCCAGGACGAGCGCCCAGGTGCCCGCGAAGATATAGAGCGGAAAGCAGCCCTCGAAGTCATGCACGCCACGGCGCGTAAGCGGCGAGAGCGGCCCCCAGCAGAGATAACCCACGAGCGGTGAGAGCACCACGCCGACGAAGAAGCTCATCACGTACAGCGCGCGGTTCTTGATGCGCTCGATGGCAGCGCTATGGATCAGGGCCATCGTCGCCATGGTGAACGTGACGAAGAAGACCACGAACACCTGCAGCACGTCGACTTCGGGAATCAGCTTGGGGTCGATATACACCGACGCGCTGCTCATCGCCGCGCCGCCGGCCCACCAGCCACGCAACGCGGCAGCGAGCGGGTCTGGCGCGCCGAAAGCCTGTTCGAACTGCACATCCCATATGGCGTAGCCGAAGAGTAGTGTGCTCGCGCCGCCGATCATCACGGCGGTCATCTTTTGCGCCCAGGTGTCGAGCACGTTGCGCGCGCGTGCGAGCCCGGAGTCGATGAAACCGACACCGAGCACGACCAGGAGCACGCTGACGGCGCCCACCAGATATACGAAGGTCAGCAGTATGTCGTTGGTCGACACCTGCTCGTGGAAGAGTTTCAACACGGCTTCCTGCTCCTTTTGGGGACTGCGTTGGGGGACATCCAGCGCGAGCGCGCCGGCGTTTGGCTCGGACTGCGAACCCGTCTGCATGACGTCCGGGCAAACAAATCATGCGTCGAAAATAAAAAATGGCATACCATTTTTAAACGAGAACGGGCGACGCCCGTGCGACGCGACGCATCCCTGGCAGTAACCACCGACCCGTTCTGGCGGAAATGGCGACATCCTACAAGAGGTTAGCAGAGGATGAAGGCGTCGCGGGCAGATCGTATATCGGTTTCGCGCAGTGAGAGATTCGGGTAAGCCCGTGTGTTGCGGCTTTTTTGATCGTATACCATTTGTTCGTCGCTCAGCCAATTAAGCCATCGCCTAAAAGGCGTCGGAAACGCGGCGAGCGCAAGGTCAAGCAGCGCCCCGGTCGCAACGACCGTCCCTAACGCACGGAATCACGAAGAGGAAGCCGCACGATGGAAAAGGAACCGCCAGCATCGTCCCCGCCGAAACGTCAGTTCCAGAGCCCGTTCGCCGTACCGACTCCGGAGGGAGCGGAGGGCTGGCAGGAACTCTATCCGTACTACGCGCACATCAGCCCTGAGCGCCGCGAGATGGAAGAGGCCAAGCTCTGGTACTTCGATGGCATGCACAACCCCGAGCCGCTTTATCCGTTCGACACGATCATGACGGAAAACTGGTGGGTCGCCGCAAGTCAGATGACGACGCGCGTATGGCCGATACCGCTCGCGCTGGGCATCGATCAGCGCATCATCAACGGCTATCTGTACGTAAGCCCGAACTCGATCGACGATCCGGCGGAAATCGCGGCGCGCTCCGAGCAGTTCAGCGTGCGCGCAGGGCACTACTACGAGAACTGGGACGCGATCTACGCCGAATGGATCGACAAGGCGAAAAATTGCATCGAACGTCTGAAGGCGATTGAATTCAAGCCGCTGCCGGCGCTCGAACCCGAACAGAAGGTCTTCTCGCATCACGGGATGTACTCGTCGCACGAGCTGCTTTCTTCGTATAACAGGCTCGTCGAGAACCTGTTCGAGATGGGCTCGTACCACTTCGAGATGCTCAATCTCGGCTACGGCGCTTATCTGACGTTCCGCGAGTTCTGTCAGGATGCTTTTCCCGGCATCACGGACCGAACCATCACCGACATGGTCTCGGGCATCGACATCCTCCTGTTCCGTCCAGACGACGAACTGCGCCGCCTCGCGGAACTCGCGACGGAACTGGACCTGGGCAACGTGATCCTCGAAAGCGGCGACCACGAAAAGGCCTTCGCCGCGCTCGGGCAGACGCAGAATGGCCGGCGCTGGCTGGACGCCTACGAGCAGGCGAAAGAACCGTGGTTCTGGTTCTCGACTGGCATCGGCTATACGCACTCGGACCCGGTGTGGATCAGCGATCCGCGGCTGCCGTTCGTCGCGCTGTGCGGGTACATCGAGGCGCTGCATCGCGGAGAAGACATTCGGCGACCGCTCGACGAAATTCTTGAAACGCGCAAGCGCGTGACCGCCGAGTACCGCGAACTGCTGCCCACCGAAGACGACCGCGAAGCGTTCGACGGCCTCGTCGAACTGGCGCGCAAGGTCTATCCGTATGTGGAGGACCACAACTTCTACGTCGAGCACTGGCATCACTCGCTGTTCTGGTCGAAGGTGCGCGAGCTGGGCGATGTGTTCGTCGCGCACAACTTCTTCGACGACCGTGAAGACATCTTCTATCTGCACCGTCACGAGATCTACGACGCGCTGTACGACCTGCTGATCGGATGGGCCGTTTCGACGCCGGCGCGCGGCGAAGTCTACTGGCGTCCGATCGTGGAGAAGCGCAAGCGTATTCGCAACGCCCTCTGCAAGTGGTCCCCGCCGCCCGCGCTCGGCGTGCCGCCCGAAGCGATCACGGAGCCGCTCACGATCATGCTCTGGGGCATCACGCAGGAAACGATCGAGGAATGGCTGGGCGTCGATCCGGAGACCGTCGGCAGCGAGCTGCGCGGCGTCGCCGCGTCGGCGGGGAAGGTGACGGGACGCGCACGCGTCCTCATGGAGTCGTCGCAACTCTATGACGTACAGGAAGGCGAAATCCTCGTCTGCCGCATCACCGCGCCGAGCTGGGCGCCCGTGTTTCAGCGCGTGGCGGCAGCGGTCTCGGATGTGGGCGGCATGATGGCGCACACCGCGATCATCTCCCGCGAATACGGCCTGCCGGCGGTGGTCGGCACCGGCTTCGCGACAGTTTCCATCCGCACGGGCGACCTGATCGAGGTCGACGGCTTCAACGGCGTCGTGCGAATCATTGAAAAGGGCAGCGAACATGAATAACGCACCGTTCATTCTGTGGCTGGACGACCCCGCCGCTTCCGGCAGCCCGCTACTCGGCGGCAAGTTCGCCAATCTCGCGCAGATGACCACCGCAGGCTTTGCGGTGCCGCCCGGCTTCGGCGTCACGACGAGCGCCTATCGCTATTTCATGACGGCCAACGGTCTCGCCGAAGAAGCGCGCCGCGTCTGCCAGATGTGCTCGGCGCTCACGCTTCCTGAGATCAGAAACGCGACCGCGCATCTACTGGAACGCATCGCGAACGCGCCGATGCCCGCGGACCTGGAAGCGCAGATCCGCGGAAGCTACGCGCAACTCGAAGCGAAGACGGGCGTGAGTGCGCTGCCCGTCGCCGTGCGTTCCAGCGGCGAATCCGAAGACCTGGCGGGCGCGAGCTTCGCGGGCCAGTACGACACGTTCCTGTGGATCTGCGGCGCGGATTCCGTGCTCGAACACATCCGCGCGTGCTGGTCGGGCATGTTCGGCGAAGCGGTGCTGTCGTATCGTGTGGACGGCGAGACGGTCATCGCAAAGGGTGATTACGGCATGTGCGTCGGCATTCAGCAGATGGTCGAGGCGCGCGCGGCCGGCGTGATGTTCACGCTCAATCCGCTGAACGGCGACCGCTCCAAGATCGTGATGGAAGGGTGCTGGGGTCTGGGCGAAGGCGTCGTGAAGGGCGACATCACGCCGGCGCAATTCGTGGTGGACAAGGTCACGCTCGAAATCGTCGATCGCAAGTGGACGCCGCAGACCGAGGAGTATCGCTTCGTCCCCGAACGCGGGACCGTGGATATCATGCCGATCGCCCCCGAACGCACGAACGCGGTTTGCCTGGAAGCCTCGCACGTGCGCGAGCTGGCGACTCTCGCGAAGCACATCGAGCGCACGCGTGGCGCGCCGCAAGACATCGAATGGGCGATTTCAGAGCAAGGCGACGTGCGCGTGCTGCAGGTGCGCCCGGAGACGGTGTGGAGCCGCAAGGCGGCATCCAGCCTTGTCGCGAAAGCGCGCTCGCCGGTGGGACATGTGCTCGCGCGGCTCTCGGGCACGCGCGTGACCAGGCAGGCGGCGGTCGCGGAGGAAGGCAAATCTTGAAAGCTGCCGACTTCGTTTATCTGCGGGCGGAGACGGTCGAGGAAGCCGTCGCGCATCTTGCCGATTACGGCGGCGACGCGCGCATCATCGCGGGCGGCCAGAGCCTGATGCCGATGCTCAACATGCGGCTCTGGCGCCTGTCGGCGCTGATCGACGTGAACCGCGTGCCGGGCCTCGACGCACTTCATTCGCGCGGCGACGAGACGGTCGCGGGTGCGATGGTGCGCCACGCAACGCTGGAGACTTCGCCCGTGGCGGCAGAGCGCCTGCCGCTTCTCGCGCATATGATCCGCTTCGTCGGCGATCGTCAGGTGCGCAATCGCGGCACGCTAGGCGGCAGTCTGGTGCAGGCGGACCCAACGGGCGAGATGCCGCTCGGCTGCCTCGTGCTGGGCGCGAGAGCGGTCGCGCATGGCTCCGGCGGCGCGCGTGAGATTGCCATCGATTCGTTTTACGAAGGTTCGTATGCCACTGCGCTCGAATACGACGAGATGCTGACGGAGATCGTGTTTCCGAAGCACCCGCCGCACTTCGCGTTCACCGAATTCTCGCGTCGCCATGGCGATTTCTGCGTGCTGTCGGTCGCCGCCGTCGGCGAGCGCGCGCCGGATGGCCGCTGGCGTGGCGTGCGCATCGGCCTTGGCGGCGTCGCGGACACGCCGGTGCTGGCGCTTGAAGCGGCCGCGCTCGTCGAAGGAACGCGCCTCACGGACGACGACATCGCGGAGGCATCGCAAGCCGCGCTCAGCGCCACCGATCCCGCGAGCGACATCCGCGCGAGCGCCGAGTACCGCGCCCATCTGGTGCCGGTGTATGTGCGGCGCGCGCTGCAACAGCTGCGCGCTCATGCGCAAGGGAGCGAGCACGCGAGCGGCAACGGACCCGGCACTACTGGAGGAAGGCATACGTGAAATACGAGCAAGCGTTCGTCGTCGCGCAGGACGTCGCGACGGTCTGGAATTTTTTCGAGCAGTTCGAGCAGGTCGCGCAGTGCATGCCGGGAATGCAGAAAGTGGAGATCGCGGATGCCGACAACGTCACCGTGACGCTCACGCAGCGTCTCGGACCCATGGCGGCGACCTTCGAAGCGAAGGTGCAGATCACCGAGCGCGTGGCGCGCGAGCGCATCGCTTTCGCATCGACGGGCAAGGCGGTGCGCGGCGCGATCGGCAATTTTCGCAGCACGAATCAGGTTTCCCTCGCGGCCGAGGGCGCGCAAACGCGCGTGACCGTGGTGGGAGACGTGGCGCTCGGCGGCGCGCTCGGCAGCGTCGGGCAGAAGGTCATCGCCAAACAGGCGGAAAAGGTCACGACCGAGTTTTCGAAGAATCTGGAGCGCGTGTTGTCCGGCGACGCGACAGCGCCCGCGCGAGCCGCCGATGCGTCGCCCGGCAAGCCGTGCCGCGAGCCAGTGCGCGAGGCAGCGCCGGTCGCGACAGTCTCCGCCGGCGCGATGCCGTCGGCCTTGCGC
The DNA here is from genome assembly GCF_022213065.1 of Paraburkholderia tagetis. Classification (GTDB taxonomy): domain Bacteria; phylum Pseudomonadota; class Gammaproteobacteria; order Burkholderiales; family Burkholderiaceae; genus Paraburkholderia; species Paraburkholderia tagetis. Next base: position 27,643 of record NZ_JAKLJA010000031.1, on the reverse strand, counting down.
ATGGACCCGTGGCCGCGCATTTCGGCCATGTTGAGCGCGGCCGCGCTGGTCGTGAGCCTGATCGTGCTGTGGCATGTGGCCTAAGGAGAACGCGAGTGGAGTACAACGAAATCGAAATCAACGCATGCGTGAACGGTGAAGACGTTCGCGCTCACGCGCCCTGCCGCATGCATGCCGCGGACTTCTTGCGCCAGCGGCTCGGGCGGACCGGGACGCATGTCGGCTGCGAGCAGGGCAAGTGCGGTATGTGCACGATCCAGGTGGACGGCGTGGCCGTCAAGTCGTGCCTGATGCTCGCCGCGCAATTGGACGGCTCGGACGTCAGGACAGTCGAATCGCTCGCTGCCGGCGACGAATTGAGCGAACTGCAACAGGCGTTCAAGCGTCATCACGCGTTGCAATGCGGGTTTTGCACCCCCGGCTTTCTGATGCTCGCGACGACGCTTGCCGCGCGCGGCGCGGTGTTGTCGCGCGAACAGATACGCGCGGAGATCAGCGGCGTGCTGTGTCGCTGCACGGGTTATGAAGGCATCGTGCGCGCCATCGACGACTATCTGCATTCGTGCGTGGTAGGGAGGCACGAGCCGGCGACAAGCGGGGCGGCGCGATGAACGACATGACCGAGGCGCTGCGTCGTCAGCGCGACGAAGAAGACCACAGGCAGGCGTCGTTTCGCGTGATCGGCAGAAGCATGCCGCGCAAGGAGGACGAACGCCTGTTGCGCGGCGACGGCCGCTTCGCCGACGACGTGCAGTACGCACACCAACTCGAAATGGCCGTTGGCCGCTGTCCGTTCCCGCATGCGCGCATTCGTTCGATCGATGTCTCGCAGGCGCTGAAACTCGACGGCGTGAAGCATGTGCTCACCGGCGCCGAAGTGAAGGCGCTCAGCGATCCGCTGACCGTGTTGCGCCCGGTGCCGGGCGCGCCGAGCTTGCCTTACTACGCGCTCGTGCAAGACGTCGCCACCCACGAGGGACAGGCGGTGGTCAGCGTCGTTGCGACGAGCCGCGCCATCGCCGAAGACGCACTGGAACTCATCGACATCGATTACGAGCCGCTGCCGCACGTGAGCGACGCGCTCGATGCGCTCGCGCCCGAAGCGCCCGTGCTGCATCCCGGAGTGATGAATTCGAACCTGATGACGGCCAACGTGAACCGTGCGGGCGACGCACAAGCGCGCATGGAGGAAGCGCACGTTGTCGTCGAAGGGCGCATGCGCAGCGGCCGCGTGTCGGCGCTGCCCATGGAACCGCGCGGCATCGTCGCGGTGTGGCGGGCCGGCGCGCGAGAACTGACCGTGCACATGTCGACGCAAGTGCCGCACCTCGTGCGCAAGCAGCTTGCCGAGTCGCTGCGCATCGACGAGAGCTGCATTCGGGTAACGGCCTCGGATGTAGGCGGCGGCTTCGGCATGAAGCTAGGCGCCTTTCCGGAAGACGTGCTCGCCTGTTTGCACGCCATGGCGCTCAAGCGGCCGGTTAAGTGGATCGAGGACCGCATGGAGCATTTCCGCGCGAGCACGCACGGACGGGAATCGGTTCACGACTATCGCCTCGCCGCCGATGCCAACGGCCGCTTCATCGCGATGACGAACCACTACACGACCGACATCGGCGGATGGAACTCGCCGTTCGGCTCGGCGCAGTTGTCCAGCGTCGTGTTCACGGGCCCGTACAAGATCGCGGATGCGCTCGTCGAACGGCGCGTCGCGCTGACGAACAAGACGCCGGTCGGCGCGTATCGCGGCTATGGCCAGCCCGAAGTGAACTTCGCGCTGGAAGTGCTCGTCGATCGGCTCGCGCGCAAGCTGAAGCGCGATCCGGTCGAACTGCGCGCGCTCAACATGCTGCGTCCCGAAGACTTGCCGTGGACGACGCCGAGCGGCGCGGTCTACGACAGCGGCGACTATCTGAAAACGCTCTATATGGCCGCCGAGGCAGTCGGTTATGACGTGCATCGCGACAAGCCGCGCACGCCACGCGACGATGGCCGCATCGTCGGGATCGGCTTTGCCTCGTTCGTCGAACGCACGGGCTATGCGAGCGCGCGCTTTCTCGCGCATCGCGGCTCGCAGTTCGGCGCACACGAAAGCGTTACGCTGCGCGCGAACCGATCCGGTGGCATAGACGTGTACACGGGCGTGTCGTCGATCGGCCAGAGCAGCGAAACCGCGTTCGCGCAACTGTGCGCTGAAGTACTCGGCGTGGACTACGACATCGTGCGCGTGCATACCGGCGACACGTCCGCGTCTCCCTTGAACACGGGCTCGTTCGCCTCGCGCACTCTCATCGCGGCGGCGGGCGCGTTGCGCGAGGCTACGGTTCCCTTCCGCAACAAGACGCTCAGCGTGGGCGCGCACGCACTCGGCATCGCGCTGGACGACGCGATCATCGTCGAACGCGAAGTTCGTCATCGCGACGACCCTGAAGTGCGCATGCCGCTCGCACAGGTCTTCGCGCGAGCGATCACGGGGCAGGGCATTCCCGCCGACGAAGCGCCGGGCTTGGAGACGACTTCGTTCTTCGAGCCGCCGGACGCCGCCTTTTCGTTCGGCACGGCGGCCGCGGCGGTCGCCGTGGACCCGGAAACGGGCGAATTCAACGTCGAACGCTTCGTGATGGTTCACGACTGCGGCGTGGCGGTCAATCCGATGATCGTGGAGGGCCAGGTGCGCGGCGCGCTCGTGCAGGGGCTCGGCGCGGCGCTCGGCGAGGAACTGCGTTATGACCGCGAGACCGGCCAGCTCGTGAGCGGCTCGATGCTCGATTACTTCGTGCCGATGGCCGCCGACGTGCCGCCGATCGACCTGCTGCACACCGAAGTGCCGTCGCCCGTGACGACCTTCGGCGTGCGTGGCGTCGGCGAGGTAGGCACCATTCCGCCGGGCGCAGCGATCGCCAACGCCATCTGCGATGCATTGCAGGATTACGGCGTCGAACTGTCCGAGCTGCCCATTACGCCCGAGTCGGTGTGGCGCGAGCTCGCAGCCGGCGCGTCCGTCAACCACGAAAAGGGGAACCGATGACACCGGTTATCGAGGGACGCTATGCGGACCCGGCCATGAGCCCGCTCGAACTCGACGCGACGCGCTGGCTCGACGGCTTCTATCAGCTCGAACATCTCTTCAACACGCGCATGTGGGCAATCGAGTTGTCGAACAAGGCGGCATCGCCGGAACTGCGCTTCGCGGCCATCACGCACGATGCCGAACGTTTCTTTCCTGGCGGCCCGACCGACACGCCGGAGAATGGCTTCGACAATCCCGACTATCTGTTCGCCCATTCGATCCGCTCGGCGGACATCGTCGAAGCCTGGCTGCGCGAGCGCGCCGATGTCGTCGATGCGGGCTTCATCAAGCGAGTGCGCGTGCTGATTCTCAGGCATGAGATAGGCGGCGGCGCGGAGGCTGATATTCTCCAGGCCGCCGATTCGCTGTCGTTCCTCGAAGTCTTCGACTGGCTCACGGTCGACTGGGTACGGCGCGGCATCTACAGCGTCGAGCGTGCGCGCGAGAAACTGCGCTACAGCCTCGAACGCATTCGACCGCCGCTTGCCGTGAAGATCGCTCTGCCGCTCTACGAACAGGCCGTGAAGACGCTGGAGATGGCCGATCGCATCGACATGGACCTGGCATGGCGGCGCAAGGTGGCAGGCGACCGACGCTTTCAGCTCGGTCTCGCATAACGCACGCTCGGGAGATTCGTTCTTGGAAAGCAACTTTGTGTATGGCGCGAACGTGCGCGCCAACGGCATCCGTCAGCACTATCTGCGGTATTCGCGCAACGGCAGCCAGGCGCAGCCGATGATTCTCGTGCCGGGCATCACGAGCCCGGCGATCACCTGGGGCTTCGTCGCCGAGCGGCTCGCGCGGCATTTCGACGTGTACGTGCTCGACGTGCGCGGGCGCGGGCTGTCCGAAACGGGCGATGCGCTCGACTATGGCATCGACACCTGTGCTGCCGATATCACCGCGTTCGCCGCTGCACTGTCGCTCAATCGCCACGTGCTGGCAGGCCACTCGATGGGCGCGCGCTTCGCCATTCGCGTCGCTGCGCGCGGAGCGCGCGGCGATCGCAGCATCGACAAGCTCGTGCTGATCGATCCGCCGGTTTCGGGGCCGGGCCGTCGGCCGTACCCGGCGAAGCTGCCCTGGTACGTCGATTCCATGCGCGAATGCCGCGAAGGCGCGGGCGTGGATGCCATGCGCAAGTACTGTCCCACGTGGACCGACGAGCAATTGCGTCTGCGCGCCGAATGGCTGCATACGTGTCATGAAAAAGCCGTGATCGACACCTTCAACGGTTTTCACGAGGACGACATCCATGCCGACCTGCCAAGCCTCGACGTGCCCACGCTCCTGATCGCGGCCGGCAAGGGCGACGTCATCCTTCCGGCGGACGAGGAGGAGATTGCGCGGCTGAACGGGTCGATCCAGACCGTGCGAGTGGCAGGAGCGGGACACATGATTCCGTGGGACGACTACGAAGGATTCTTCGCCGCATTCGGGTCTTTCCTCGGTGCGCCTCTATAAACCATTAGGAATACGAATGATTCAGACTCATTTCCGCATCGGCCAGATCGTGCCGAGTTCCAACACCACGATGGAAACCGAGATTCCCGCGATGCTGCGCGCTCGCGAGGCCATTCGCCCCGAACGTTTCACGTTTCACTCGAGCCGCATGCGCATGCACAAGGTCGTGCGCGAGGAACTCGAAACGATGAACCGTCAAGGGCTGCGCTGCGCCGCCGAACTCGCGGATGCGCGCGTCGACGTGATGAGCACGGCGTGTCTCGTCGCCATCATGGCGATGCGGCCCGGCTATCACAGAGAAGTCGAGCAGGAATTGCAGCAGGTCGCTCGCGAGAACGGTTGCGACGCAAGGGTCATGACATCGGCAGGCGCGCTGATCGAAGGCTTGCAGATTCTCGGCGCGAAGCGCGTTGCGTTGCTTGCCCCGTACATGCGGCCGCTGACGGAACTAGTCGTGCAGTACATCGAGAACGAGGGCATCGAAGTGGCCGACTGGCGCTGCTTCGAAATCCCCGACAACCTCGAAGTGGGACGGCGCGATCCGCTACGTCTCGCGGAAGACGTGACCGCGCTGAACACGGCGGGCGTCGATGCGGTCGTGCTATCGGCGTGCGTGCAGATGCCTTCTTTCCCCGCGATACAGACGGTGGAAGACCGGCTCGGCGTTCCGGTCGTTTCCACGGCGGTCTGCACCACGCGCCGCATGCTCGATCATCTCGGGCTCGAAGCAGTCGTCCCGAACGCCGGCGCGCTGCTGAGCGGGCGTTATCCGCTGCCCTCGCAGCTCACGCGCTGAAGAAGAAGGAACCTCACCCATGTCACAGGACGCCGCAAGCAACTACAGAGGTGTGTGGGATACGCGCATCGGTTTTGGCGTGAAGAGCGCGCTCCTGCTCGTCGATTTCATGAAAGGCTACACGACCGAGGGTGCGCCGCTTTATGCGCTGGGCGTCGTCTCCGCCGTCTGCCACGCGAAGGACATGCTTACCGCTGCGCGCGAGGCCAACATTCCCCTTGTGCATACGAATATCCGCTACGGCGCGGACTTTGTCGACGGAGGTATCTGGATCAAGAAGGCGCCTGTCATGAGGGCGATGGTGGAAGGCCATCCGCATGCCGAATTCTGCGACGAGGTTGCGCCGCTTCCCAGCGAACTCGTCATCAGCAAGCAGTATCCGAGCGCCTTCTTCGGCACGACGCTCGGGAGCACCTTGCATGCGCAGGGCGTGGATACGATCGTGCTCGCGGGCTGCTCCACGAGCGGGTGTATTCGCGCGACGGCTGTCGATGCCGTCCAGCACGGCTTCCGCGTGATGGTCGTGCGAGAGGCGGTAGGCGATCGTCACGACGGTCCGCACGAAGCGAACCTGTTCGATATCGACAGCAAGTACGGCGATGTCATCGCGAAGGCCGAGTTTCTTGCGCACCTGGCGCGATGATCGAACTCATCGAATCATTCACCGTTGAAGTCATCGAAGGACGAAACCCATGCCAGTCGGCGATACGCAACTGACGCAGATGTTCGAGCACGTGCTCACGCTCTCGAAGGTCGATGCGACGCAAAGCGTCGCTGTTTTGAAAAGCCACTATTCCAATCCGCGCATCGTCAGGGCGGCCATGGACGCGGCACAGAGGCTCGGCGCGCAGGTCTACGGCGTCGAGTTGCCCGCGGTGCACGACCCGCGCGCCGCCAGCAACGACCTCACGGCGATCGTCGGCAAGACGCCGCTGACCGGCAACGCGGCAGCGAAGGAAGCGTTGATGGCCGCCGACCTCGTCGTGGATACGATGATGCTTCTGCATTCGCCGGAGCAGGGCGAGATTTTGGCGTCCGGCACGCGCATGCTGCTGGCGGTCGAGCCTCCCGAAACGCTTGCGCGCATGTTGCCCGCCGAAGAGGACAAGGCGCGCGTCAACGCGGCGGCGCAAATGTTGAAGGCGGCTTCGTCGCTTCGGGTGACGTCGAAGGCGGGCACCGATTTCTCGGCACGACTCGGCCAGTTCCCCGTCATGACCGAATACGGCTTCGCGGACGAGCCAGGGCGCTGGGATCACTGGCCGAGCGGCTTTCTGTTCTCTTGGCCCAACGAAGGCAGCGCGGAGGGCACGATCGTGCTCGACGTCGGCGACATCCTGTTGCCGTTCAAGCGTTATGTCGAATCGCGCGTGACGCTGGAGATCGTGGAAGGCTATATTCGAAAAATCCACGGCGGCTTCGATGCGGATTATCTGCGAACATACATGGACCAGTTCGACGACCCCGAGGTCCATGCGCTATCGCATCTTGGCTGGGGCTTGCAGCCCCGCGCGCAATGGACCGCGCTCGGACTGAACGACAAGGACGCCTCCATCGGCATGGACGCCCGTGCGTTCGAAGGCAATTTCCTCTTTTCGACCGGATCGAATACCGAGGTGGGCGGACTGCGCAACACGCCTTGTCACATGGATATTCCGATGCGCCATTGCACTGTGTCGCTCGACGGCAGACCTGTCGTCATCGATGGCAAGACCGTCGATATACCAGCCGCCAACAACGCGTAGAGGGACCGCTGCACGGGCGTGAAATCTCTTTCCGCCGCGGACGAATACCCCTACATTCACTCACGGAGAATCATCGAATGATAAAACATGGCTGGGCTGGGCGCTGCCGTTCGCACTGCCCATGGCGATGGCGACGCCGGCGCATGCGCAAAGCAGCGTCACGCTGTACGGGCTTATCGACGCAGGCCTCGTCTATAGCAACAATCAGGGCGGACGACACAACTGGCAGCAGAGCGGCAGCGTGACGCAAAATACCGTGTTCGGCCTGAAGGGTGCCGAAGATCTCGGCGGCGGCCTGCAGATGGTCTTCAAGCTCGAACAGGGCTTCAATCCCAACAACGGCACAGCGGCGTTCGCGGGCGACGGCTTCGGTTCACAGGCGTGGGTGGGTCTGGAACATCGGGAATATGGCACGCTGACGTTCGGGCGTCAGTTTGACGTGTTCAACGATCTGGTCGGTCCCCTCACCGCCGAACTCAACCCATGGGGCGGCAGCATCGCGGCGCATCCGTTCGAGAACGACAATCTCGCGGCGAACTCGGTCGTCATCAACAACACGGTGAAGTACGTGAGTCCGGTCTATCATGGGATGACGGCCGAAGGCATGTATTCGTTCAGCAACCGGGCGGGTGGTTTCGGCGACAACCGCGCATACGGCTTCAGCGCGTCATACTCAGCGGGACCCTTCAATTTAGCCGCTGGTTATCTCCAGTTGAACAACGCAGGCGGTGGAATAGCGGCTACGAACCCCGGCGGCGCGGTATCCGTGAACGACGGGAGCGCCAACTTCGTCGCGGGGCGCCAGCGCATCTGGGGCGCGGGCGCGAACGGGGCGTTCGGTCCGGTGACGGTCGGTCTCGTCTGGAGTCACACGCAGATCGACGACATGGCGAGCGTACTGTCGCTCGGAGCCGGCTACATACCGCTCGATGGCACGTTGCGGCTCGACAACTATGAAGCCAATGTGCGCTATACCATTACGCCGGCGTGGAGTGTTTCGGCGGCATACACCTATACCGACGGTGCGTACGGCAATGCAGCGTCGGTCGCGTATCCGTCGTGGAATACGGTAATGCTGCAAACGGATTACGGCTTCTCAAAGCGCACCGACGTCGATCTCGAAGGCGTCTATCAGCACGTGCGCGGCGCGCCGCCTAATTCCGTGCTCGGCCAGGCGATGATCAACACGCTCGCTCCTTCGTCGACGCACACACAGGTAGCGGTGGCGGTCGGGCTACGGCACGCGTTTTGAGCTAGATTTCATTGGGACGCGCGATGCGCTCAAGCCGCGTCGGAAAGCCATGCCGGGATGCGGTGCGATCGCGGCGGCGTCCTCCAAAGCCACGCACGTACCACGCCCGTCGGAACGCGGTTGACTTACCGCATTGACTTTGCCGCTTCGCGGTCAATGGGTGTCGGAAGCGATAGGCAACCGGGTTGTCGACGGCTAGTGGCCGAGGGCGTGTGGAAACGGTTTTCTTACGGCTGCAGGTGAGTTCGCCATGCCGATCAATCGAATCCGGCAGGGCGGGCGCTAACGTAGCTTATCGAGCGCTAAAGAGCCCCTCAGGGCCTCAGGTTCAAGCCATCCTCATGGCGACATCCGCAGGATGGGCCGAGCAATTGGTCTCGTCGACGACCTCATGCGAGCCATCGTCGGCGCCGCAGATGCCACGGGCTTTCCGCTCTCGAGGCTGGCGCTTGAGATCACAGAGACGCGATTGATGCCGGACCGCCTCATATCGCTCGACATCGTCACGCGGCTGCGCCTGAAGCGAGTCAGTTTGTGCATAGACGATTTTGGAACCAGTCACGCATCGCTTGCGCACCTTCGCGACATTCCGTTCGATGAGCTCAAGGGTGGAAGATTCCAGCGACTATTTCTGAAGGAGACCATAACCTGTGGCCACGATTACCGGTAAATTCTCGCGAAATTCGCGGGCCTTCTCCATGACCTGCAATCCGTTCATACCGGGCATGGCATAGTCGACCATCAGCAGGTCAGGGTCGTCGACGCGAAGGCGCTCGAGACCGCTAACGAGCTTCAGAAACGGTGTACCCGAAAGCCTGCAGGCATTCGACAAGCATGCTTCGGACTTCCTCGTCGTCCTCGATGACAAGGATATGGCGTCCCTCCACAGCGCGGTTGTCCAGGTTTGAACCGGCGACGATTTCCTGCGTTTCCTTTTCCACGAGCGGCAACCACATCTCTACCGTGGCGCCTTTTCCCATGTCGCATCTCAATGCGCGCAATTCCGTCTGCCTGCCGTGTGTTCTCCTCAATCGCATACGATTTCATTGCACCGTGATTGCCCGCCGCTTGGACCTCTCCCGCTTGCCGATGCTTACGCTCAGGCAGCCATTGGAACGGTAGGGCAAGGAACCGGTGGTGGGCCGTCAGGCTGCTACCTGTCGACTGTTTGGGCTGCGATGCGGGTCGTTACGCACGAGTGCTGGCATCGGAGACAGACTCGGCCAACGGACAGCCAGCGCGATGAGGTCATCGCCTTCCGGAGGCTCGCATGCAATCATCGATTTCGGTCCGCACTCAGATCGCCGAGTTCGAACCTTAGCAGACGCAAAAACTCGGGCCCCAGCTCGTCGAGGCGGTTGACACCGAGCAGACCCATATCGGCATGAATCTCCGCCTTGACGAGACCGATTGCATGCTCCACGCCCACCTGACCGCCCACGCACGCCGCGTAGTTCATCGGCCGCCCGATGAAAGCGCATTTTGCGCCGAGAGCGACTGCCTTCAATACGTCGGTGCCACGTCGAAAGCCGCTGTCGATCATGAGCGGCATGTTCGGGCAGGCTTCCACGATGGGAGCGAGCATGCGTATCGGTGAGACGGAGCCGTCGAGCTGTCGACCGCCGTGGTTGGACACGATAATGCCGTCTGCGCCGAGATTGCGGGCAGCCGCGGCATCATCCGGATGCAGGATGCCTTTGATCACGAGCGGGCCCTTCCATCGCGCGCGGATTTCGCCGATCGCATCCCAGTCCAGGTGCTCACGCCCGCTGAAATCCCGGTTGGCCCGACGCGAGAGCAACGGCTCACCTCGTTGCGCCGAGGCATTCTCGAAATGCGGCATGCCGTGACGAAGCATCGTGCGCAGGAACGTGAAGAGAGACCAGGCCGGATGCGTCAGGCCGTCGAGTAACAGCTGAAAGTTCGGCCTGAGCGGAGTCCTGAAGCGGTTGCGCAAGTTGTTCTCCCGATTGGGCACCACGGACGAGTCCACGGTGACGACCAGCGTCGATACATTGGCGGCGCTGACTCTGTCCACCAGCGCGCGCATCTCCTCGAGCGTTTTTGGCATATAGACTTGAAACCATGTCCCCGGTGCGGCCTCGACGACTTCCTCAAGCCGGACGAGCGACGCTGCACTGAGTATCATGGGTACGCCGCATGCGCGCGCCGCCTGTGCCTGTGCGAGGTCGCCCCGGTAGCCCGTCAACGAGCTGATGCCCATTGGCGCGATGCCGATTGGGGACTCGTAGCGTATGCCGAAGAGTTCAATCGACTGGCTTCGTTGCGACACGTTGCGCAATACTCGTGGAACGAAGCCGAGTTCGTTGAACGCCGCGCGGTTGTCCGCGAGGGACGCATTGTCTTCCGTCGCGCCCGCGACGTAGCCGAAAAGAGGGCGCGGCAGCTTGCGTCTGGCCGCTGCTTCGAAATCGGCGAGCGACAGGAAGCCGCTCATTCGCCGGGAGACGCTTTTGGATTGCCTATTCATGATCATGCCGCGCAACGACCTTCAGTTTTCCAGTAGCCCCGCGCTTATCCGTCTTGCTCGCGTAGGGGGAGACGAGCGCGGGGACCGTTCGAATATACCTGGGAGTGAGAACAGGCTTCAGCGCGAATCAGCGCGTGGCCGTCACGGGATTGCTTCCGTCGCGCCCCGCAAGCCCCAGTCGCAGCCACACGACGAGCGCTCCGACCCCGAGCAACAGCAAGCTAACCGCGGGCACGAGCATCGGCGCCGACGTACTATGCATCGTCTTGCCGACCCACGGCATGATGTTTTGCGCCAGGAAGCCGCCGACGCTGGAGCCCGCGGCGATGACCGCGAGTGCGGCGGCGCCGCCCGCGCCTTTCATGAACGATGCGGGCAAGAGTCGCGGCGGCAGCGCCCAGAAGCACGGGATCATCAGATACAGGCACGGCGCGCCGAGAGAAAGCGCCGCGAAACGCACCGCATTCGAAAACGGCCCGACGCTCGCGACGAAGCACAAAATGCCGAGGAACGCGGCAGCGAACGCTGCCATCAGCACGGTTCTAGGCGTGCGCAAGCGGCGGGGGAGCCAGAGCAGCATGAGTGAAGTCAGGAACCACGGAATCATGTTGAGCATACCGTTGACACTGCTCGATACGCCAAAGCCCCGGACAAGTGTAGGGAGCCAGTAGGCGATACCGTAGATCGCAATGGAGATCGTGCCATAGCCGACCGAAAACAGCGCCACGGTCACGAGCGAGTTGAATGACCAAGCGCCGCCGGTCGCCTGGACCGGCGCAGGATCACGGCGCAGATTGTCCTCGATGATCTCCTTCTCGCGCTCGGAGAGAAAGCGCGCCGAGCGCGGATTGTCCGGCAGGAAGTACAGGGAGACGAACGTCAGCAGCACGGCGGGCGTGCCCGTCGTAAGAAACACCCACTGCCAGCCTTCAAGGCCAAGCAAACCATGCAGTTCGAGCGAGAAGCCTCCGATGAGCGAGCCGAGCATATTGCCCATGCTGCTGCCGAGCGTGAGCAGTCCGATGATGCCGGTGCGCTGGCGCTCCGGAAACCACATGCCGAGATAAAGAATGATGCCGGGATAAAGTCCCGCTTCGGCCGCGCCTAACAAGAAGCGCAGCACCTGGAACGCTGTTTCGGACGGCGTCCACGCCAGCAGCAGCGTCGCGACGCCCCACGTGAACATGATGCGCGAAATCCAGCGGCGCGCGCCATACCGATGCATCGCCAGATTGCTCGGCACCTCGCACAGCAGGTAGCCGATGAAGAACAGCGAAGATGCGAACCCGTACGACGCCTCGCTCATATGCAGGCTCGTGAGCATCTGCAATTTGGCGAATCCGATGTTCGCGCGGTCGATATAGGCGGTGAGAAAGATCGCGATGAGCAGCGGCACGAGCCGCCACGCCACGCGCGTGAAAAGTTGAGCTTCCAGACTACGGTTTGTCATTATGGTCTCCATGCCCGGCGGCTTTCACCGCTCGCCGTGGCGCTTGACGTTTTTGTGGCTGCGCGGCGCGCCAAAGGCATCGCGTCACTGTTCCGGCAAAATGGGGCTGGCGCGCGTCGTGGCGCCCCAGCCTGGCCTACGTGCTGCGGTTTGCTTGCCAGGCCTCGAATTCCGTGCGCGTCGATTCGTCGGGCGGATAGAGGCCGAACGTGCAACGGCCTTCGCGCACTCGCGCATCGACCCAGTCCTCGAAAAGCGTCATCGCGGCCGCTTCCTCGGCGATGTCGTTCGCGAGGTGCGCGGGAATGACGACCACGCCTTCGGCATCGCCGACGATGATGTCGCCGGGATACACGGCGACATCGCCACACGCGACCGGCACGTTCAGATCGACCGCATGGTGATGGATCAGGTTCGTCGGTGCGGACGGACGGACCGCATAGCACGGGAAATCGAGCGCGCGCAGATCCGGCGTATCGCGAAATCCGCCGTCGGTGACGATTCCGGCGACGCCGCGCATCTTCATCCGCGTGATAAGGATGCCGCCCGCAGAAGCGGCGCGCGGATCCTTGCGGGAATCGACGACCATCACATGACCTGCCGGAATTTCTTCGATGCCGCGCCGCTGCGGGTGACTGCGATCGGTGAAGACGGACATGGTGTCGAGGTCCTCGCGCGCCGGAATATAACGAAGCGTGAACGCCTCGCCGACCATCCGGGCCGCCGCTGGATTGACGGGGAGCACGCCCTGGACGCAGACGTTGCGCAGGCCCCGCTTGAAGAGTGCAGTGGTCAAGGTCGCCGTGCTGACGCCACGAAGGCGCGCGCGGTTCTCGCCGGTGAGGGAGCGGGTGATATTCACTGGAAACATCCTGTTGAAGGTGAGGCGAGGTGGGCGACTCGTCAGAACTTGTGGCGCATGGCGATACGAATGGCCGCCTGCTGGTCCGACGACGACGGCGTGAGGCCGTTGAGCGCAGCGCGTGCCGCGTGGCCGGTCGAGTCGGTACCTGATGCGTGTTGCAGAACACAGATCAGATAGAAGTCGGTTCGCTTGGAAACCGCATAGTCGGCAGCGACCGAGCCCTGGTGATACCTGGCGTCATGTGCGCCGCTGTTTTTCGTGTAGCTGTAGGCCGCGCCGAGCGACAGCGCCGGCGTCAATTGATACTGGAAGTCGAGTTCGGCGCTGTTGAAGGTCGCGGTGCCGCTCGCTCCTGTGGCGTTCAAGGCGCTTACCGTACCGCTCAGGTTCTTGAACTTGGTGTTGGAGTAAATGGCTCCTAGCGTCGCATGGCCGATCGCGTAGGTTACGCCGGCGCCGATGATCTGCTCGGTTTGCGCCGACGCATAACCGTTGATTACGGGCGAACTGCCGAAGTTGTTGCTCGCCGCCGTGGCGCCAACCGCCGTGCCGAAGAACGAGGCATTCGGGTTGCGTGCGTTGAGATACCCCGCGCCCACGTTGAGCGGACCGCTCGAATAGCCCACGCCCATGGACCAGATCTGATTCGCGCCGACGCTACCGGGAACGCCGCCGAAGCTATAAAGCGCTTCAGCCGAAAAACCGTTTGAAGTGACGGTGCGGTACTTGATCGCATTGTTCACGCGGTTCGCGTTGTTCAGATTGTCGACGTCAGCCGGATGTGCGCCGATGCTCCCCGAGAACATCGCGCTAGGCATGAGTGCATGCACATAATCGACGACCGGATCGTATTGGCGGCCGAGGGTAACCGATCCGAACTTCGTGGAGAGTCCGGCATAAGCCTGGCGACCAAATTCCAGCGAACCTTGGCCCATCCTGCCGTTGTTCACGTCAAAACCGTTCTCCAACACGAAGATCGCTTTGAACCCGCCACCCATGTCCTCCACGCCGCGCAGCCCCCAGCGACTGCCGCTGAGGATGCCGCTGGAGAGGCTGAACAGGTTATGCCCGTTGCCCGCGCTCGTTTGCACGTTGCTCGTGTAGTTCACGCCTTCGTCGACGATGCCGTATAACGTGACGCTGCCTTGCGCATGTGCCTTGCCGGCCGCCGTCAAGGCGCATGCGGCAACGAGACCTGCCAGCGGAAGATGTTTGAAGTAGGTTCGGACTTGGAATTGCTCTTTCACTGAATGTCTCCGGTTTGTAATTGGTTGGTATCGAAAGCGAGACGTGTATCGCTCATTGGTCAGAAAATCAGGTTGTCTGACAAAGTAGTGAAAAGAATGGCGGCACCCACGCTGGACATGGATGCCGCCGCGTTAGTCGTTGCGAGGCAGGTCAATGCCTTGACGCTTTGCCGCTGCGCGCAAATGGCGCTCGGCCGAGGCGGCTGCCTCGGCGCAATCGCCGCGTTCGATGGCGTCGAAGAGTTCACCGTGCTCGCGCCAAGCGAAGTCGCCCGCGTGGTGCGCCGTCTTTTCCCACTGCGCGCGCCGCGCTATCGCGAGCTGGCTATGCAGGAAGTCGTGGAACGCGACAAAGTACTCGTTTTTCGTCGCCGCCGCGATTGCGCGATGAAAGGCGACATCCGCCGCCGATGCCGCTTTGGAATCGTTGCGTTTCTTTTCCATTTCGCGGATCGCGTCACTCATGTGCTTGAGGTCCGCGCGTGTACGACGTCGCGCAGCCGCGGTGGCTGCCTGCGTTTCCATCCACAGACGAAGCTCGAACAATTGCGGAAGATTGATGCGATTGCCGTCGTGGCTGGGAAGGCGGAAAACCGTGCCCGAAGGCGTGTCCGAAATAAACGATCCGGCGCCCCGGCGCGCGGTCAGCACCCCGTCGGACTTCAACTGAGCGATCGCCTCGCGGACAACTGAGCGGCTGACATTGAGCCGCTCCGAGAGTTGCTGCTCGGTCGGCAAGCGAGATTCCGCGGGGAAGTTGCCCGCCTGAATCTCAGCGCGGATCGCTCCTACTACCCGCTGCACCAGCGAGTCAGGTCTTTCAAGTTCGAGCATTGCGTAGATGATTGATCAGGTTGTCGGACAATAGCGCGTTACGCGCGCCGTGTCAACGCCGATGGGCTCCGGGAACTACGGCGCTCGGAAAGCTCGACCGTCGTCACCGTTGCCATTGCCCGAGCGCCGGCGTTTGCCGGGCGGCCTCGTTCACCGTTCACAAACGTGGCGAAACTGTCCTACGATATCGGCTTGTGGCTATCAGACATATGGCAGACTTCGATAGTCTGTCAACGGAGGGCAGGCGTGGAAGACTTTCAAGTGCTCGATCACATCACGGACGGCGTAATGTTGCTCGACCGGCAGTGGAAGTTTCGAAACGTCAACCGCACCGCTGCGCGGCTGTTCAGACGTCCGTCGACGGAGTTGATCGGTCGCGAAATCTGGGCTGAGTATCCCGACCTTGTCGGATCGAGCTACGAGAAAGCTTATCGGCAGGCTGCCGAGACCGGATTGCCTAGCACCACGACTGAGTTCTACGCGCCGCTCGATACCTGGTTCGAAGCGCGGGCATCCCCCTGCGAATCCGGCATCACCGTGCTGGTGCGCGATGTTACCGAGGCGCGCGCGATGTCAGCGCGTTTGTCGGAGCAAGCCACGCATGATGCGCTCACCGGCCTCATTAACCGCCGGGAACTGCTTACCCGCCTTCACCGTCTCGTCGATGATGGCACCGCCGATTCCGTCGATGTGCTCTTCATCGACCTCGACCGCTTCAAAGAAATCAACGATTCGTTTGGCCATGCGGCTGGGGATGAAGTCATCCGCGTGATCGGCGAGCGTCTTTCTGGCTTGCTCGGTGAACGAGCCTATGCGTCGCGGATCGGCGGTGACGAGTTCGTGGTATTCCTCGTTGACGCGCCCGAAGACGACGCCGCGCGCGTTGCTCGCAACATCATAGGTCGGTTGCGGGAGCGCATTGAGACGCCGTCCGTGCGCGCGTCGGTAAGCGCAAGCATCGGGTTGGCGCGGTACCCCATGTCGGCGGCGAGTGCCGACCTGTTGCTGCGCAATGCAGACACCGCCATGTATCAGGCGAAGCGCCTGGGCGGTTCGCATGTGTGGTCGTTTAGCAAGGAGGACGCGCAGCGTCTCTCGCATCGCCTTCGGCTACGCGCGGATCTGGAGAGTGCTAGCGCGGCGCGCCAGTTCGAATTGCATTATCAGCCGCAACTGAACTTGGACACCGGCTGTATCTATGGTGCAGAAGCGCTCTTGCGATGGAACCATCCCGAACTAGGGCTCCTTGCGCCTGCCGCTTTCCTCGATGTCCTGCTCGATTCGCCAACCTACGAGGCGACGGCCGAGTGGTTGATCCAACACGCATTACGCCAGGCGGCGGAATGGCAGGTCGCCGACCTTATGCGGTTCAAGGTCGCCGTGAACCTGTCGGCTGAGATGATTCAGAGCTCCGATCTTGCTGCACTGGTCTCGAAGGCAACCGAGGCGGCCGGCGTATGCGCTTCAGTCCTCGACATCGAAGTGACTGAGACGGTCATCGTGAGTGACTTCGTGGCCGTTTCGCGCTCGCTCGCAGCTGTCCGGGAACTGGGCGCGACCGTCTCGCTCGACGATTTTGGCACCGGCTACTCGAGCCTTTCGTACCTGACCAAGTTGCCCGTCGACTGCATCAAGATTGATAAGTCGTTCGTGCAGCAACTCTCCGTCGATGAGACTCGCCGGCAGGCTCGTGCGACGATTGAAGCGATGGTGGCGCTCGCTCGCGCCCTTGGTATGGAAACGGTAGCGGAAGGCGTGGAGAATGAGGAGCAACTCGCGTTCGTCAGTAAGCTTGGGTGCGATGCCGCGCAAGGATACTTCATCGGCAAGCCAGTGCCCGCTGCCGGCCTCGATCCTTATGCAAGATTGCAGTTCGCTGCACGGGCCACGTCGTCGCCACATAAAGCAGTTGCTGCTCCTGAAAGTCGATAGCCGTCGGACCTTGCACTTTCGTTGAACGTGGGCCGCGGCCGGCGACGCGCCGTCGGGGATGGCGAGCGACTGGCCGTTGCACCTCGTCAAGACACGCTCGGTGTACCCAGAGTTGAACGGCCGAGTCATGCCCTGAGATGGTCAGTCAAGGTTTTTCGGGGGTGTCGTCGGCGAAATCTGTGGTTGATATTGAGACCGCTGGTGAAGTCATGAGCGATTCGGTTCCTAAATGCTCGCTGTTGGTCTGTATGGTCGGAAGCGAGAAGGCGCCGCTTCCGGCCATTCAGGTAGCGTATTTTGCTTGCGTGGCGTCAAGTGTTCGCTTCGCTGGACTACGTCCACACTTGACGCCGCACGACGAGGAGTGGGAGGTCGAACCTCCCCCATTGAAAGCCCGCCGGCCGGCCCGTGGACAACTCGCGACAAGCCATCAAACGGAACCCACCGACCCGAGGACCAGCTACGTAACCGTCGACCAGAACGGGTTACCCCGGAAGTTCCAGGTTCTTGAGAAGTGACGAGCCGCGCTTCCTGAGGGCGTTGAGGTAGATGCTCTCGTCGTACCGCGTTCCGGTCTGCCAGCAGCGGTAGAGGATCCGTATCAACTTGAACGCCAATGCCCTGACGGCGGCCTGATGCGAGCTGCCCTTCGCCCGCTGTTGCCGGTAATAGGCGCCCGCCCAGAACGATTTGTTGATGGTCTGGGCGGCCCATCAACGAAGGTCTGGCGCAGGAAGGTCGGGCATTGCCAGCGCCAGTGGACCCAGCACTTCTTGCCGCTGCGCTCGGTGACCGGCGCGATGCCGGAGTACTTCTGCAGTTCATCAGCGCCCTGGAAGCGGTCACGTTGCTCGCCGAATGCGGCGAGCAGGCGCGGCATCAGATGCGGACCTGCGCCGGGCAGGCTGTCAAACAGGCCGAAGTCAGGGAGCGTGCGTGCGACTGCCGCGATTTCCTTGTCGAACACGTCGATCGCAGCGAGCGCTGTGCGCAGTTGCGCCACCAGCATCAGGGCGAGCAACCGGTGAGGTGCAACGATACCGGGATCGTCAGTAAGCGGCACAGCGCAGCGGATCGACTGCAGACGTTCTTCGATAAGTTTGGCCCGGCGACAGTTGTGCACATGGAAGAAAGTTTCAAGGGTCTTCCTGCTGGCACGCCTGACTGCTGGCAGAGTTGACCAGCGGGTCAGGAAATCACAGAACAGCACCGTATCGATGTCCTCGAACCATTCCAGGGTTTGAGGTTCGATCAGGCTCAGCAAGGAACGCATGCCGGCGCTCTGCGGCCTGAGCGCGCTGAACCGCTCGGGATGGCGTAGCAGCAGGTCGAGTGCCAGTTCGGCATCGGTGGGATCGTCCTTGGCCCGGCTCGGCTTGAACGCCTCACGGTACTTCGCAAGCATTGATGGGTTGATCGGGAACAGTGTCAAGAACGCATGTTTCTGCAACACGGAGACGATTGGCCCTCTGGCCAGCTCCAGAGCAATCGCGATGGGGCCACCAAAGCGCTGATGTAACGCCTTTGCCCATTCAGCAATGCGTGTAACCTGGTGAGCGATGCAGTCGAACTCGCGCCTGTCGTCGCCAGCCTGCTGCAGGCAGATGTCATGTTTGGTATCGGCCCAGTCGATGCCGACGAAAGCCTTGAAATGCTGGTTTGATAGAGGTGCCATCTGAACCTCCGCAACTGATAGATTACCCGGTAGGGACATGCATGCTTGCGTTCAGCGAAGGCAATATAGTGAGCCGGTGCGACGGCGAACCCTGAGTATTCGTTATCGGACGCAAGCGCACCCGGTGGACTCGAAGCTAACTCGGCAATCGTCCAGGCGTTTGGGTCGACTTATTCGTAGTCCACAGGTGCATGTCCCGCCTCGACTGGCAGCGAGCTGCCAGTCCCACCAGTGTATCGATGAAAGCGGGACGGAGTATCTATAGTCGACTGCTGGCCGACGAGGCCAATCTATGGCCGACCTCGCGCGCCGTCCACGTCTGGCCGGGCTCGGCCATGTGCAATCGTTGGTTTCGACGGCATGAAAGGACAGTCGAACGGCGGCTTTGCACCGTATAGCTGTCCGTCACCCAGCTATTGTGATCAAGACATCTCCGTGCGCCGACTATATCCCCCGATAATTTGGCCGCTGTCCTAGCTGATGCGGATCGTGCCAAAGCGAGACATGACGTTAAATGAACTGCTTCAGCGGCTTCACACTGCTTTCTAACGCGACCGGACAAGCAGTCAAATCAACGCTACATACGTCGGACGCAAATCAAAGCAGTTGTGCTGACAGTTCAACCGGAAAAACTAACCTGTTCATCGCAATTGAAGTCGTACCGCTTGCCTTACTCGACCTTCGCTTTGCCCGGTGCGTGCGCGGCTATTTCGCACGCGAGTTGAACAAAAGAGCCTAGCGCAGCGGGCGGGTTGGGTTCCTTCCACGCGAGGTAGAGTTCGCTTTGCGCGTGCTGTTCGCGCAGCGGACGATAAACGACGTTGTCCATGTGCGTTCGCTGAACCGACGCAGGTACGAGCGTCACACCAAACCCGGCGCTTACGAGTCCAAGGGACGCGTAGATCTGTCCCATTTCGAAGCTCGTGGAGGGAGAGAAGCTGGCCAGTGCGCACAACTGGTTTATGGTGGCGTGATAGTCCGGCGCGACATCTTTCCGGTAATTGATGACGCGCAGGTGCATACAGTCCTTGATGGAAATCTGCCGTTTGGCTGCGAGAGGGTTGTCCTTGGCGATGGCAACGTAAAACGGCTCCTGAAGCAACAAGACGCTGTTCAGTTGAGTATCCGGCGGCAACGAGCGGACGAACGCCAGATCGACCTCCCCTCGGTCCAGAGCATTGATCTGTTCCGCAGAGGAAAACCATCGAAGTTCGACTGTCACCGCGGGATAACGATGCTGGAATTCACGCAAGAGCGGTGGCAGCAGTGTGTACGCGATGTGCTCGAAGAACCCGACCGCCACCCGGCCGATTTCCCCTCTTGCTGCGCGTTGTGAATCCACGATCGCGGAGTTCGTGTCCGCCAGAATTCGCCTGGCCCGTTCTTCGAAAACCTGGCCCGCCGATGAAAGAAAGACACGTTTGCCTTGGCGCTCGAAAAGCGCCACGCCGAGTTCCTCTTCCAGTTCCCGTATCTGCCGGCTCAACGGCGGTTGGGCCATGTGCAGTTCCTCCGCCGCCTTCGTGAAGTTGAGTGTGCGTGCCACTACCAGAAAGTAGCGAAGATGACGTAGCTCCATTTGGAACCTTTTAGGTATCAATACGCAACTTATTATATCTTTTACATTGGACTCGTGGGGTCTTAGGATCATGACAGCACACCAACAAGTCAGGAGATCCCCTCATGAAACTTACCGCGTCACAGTTGGAAGCGTACGAGCGCGATGGATTCGTTGTTCTGCCGGAGCTTTTCTCGGAAGAAGAAGTCGAGCATATGAAGAGCGAGTTGCGCCGGATTCAGAAGATCGACACCGACCATCTCGTCCGTGAAAAAACGGGCGGCATCGCGAAGACGATCTACAAAGTTCACGAAACAGAAAGTCCGACGGCATCGGCGGTCTTTCACTCGGCAGTGCGCTCCCCCAGATTGCTCCAGCCGGCCCAACAACTGATCGGCGATCCCGAACTCTACGTCTATCACACGAAGTGCAATCTGAAGACGGCTATCGACGGCTCCGTCTGGCAATGGCATCAGGACTTCGGCACCTGGCATATCGACGGCGTGAAAGAACCGCAGATGACAACCGCGTTGGTCATGCTCGACGAGCCGACCGAAATGGGCGGATGTCTCTACTTCATCCCGGGAAGCCACAAGCTTGGTTCACTCGATCCGACGTTCGATGAGGCAACCGGTTACCGCTTCTACGTTGTACCCAAGCCGACGATGCTCGATATTTTGTCCAGTCATCCCAAGGCCGTGCCTATCATGGGCCGCCCGGGAACAGTCGTGTTCTTCGACGCCAACATCGTGCATTCCTCGGGTCACAACCTCTCCGGTGACGATCGATGGCAGGCCTATGTCGTCTACAACCAGGTGAAGAACAAGCCTGAACAGGTCGAGCAGCCGCGACCGGATTATGTGCGTTCGACTAATTTCGTTCCTCTCGAGGTTGGCTCAGACGAGATTCTCGACAGAGTTCAGATCGGCTGAACTTGCGCGCGCGCCGCTCGCCGGGACGCATGTACCTGGCGAGCAGCGGCAAGTCACATCAACAGGGTAAGCCTTATCTCCTGAATGTCGGGCAGCCGACGCGTGACCTCGCGTCTTCTCTCCGAATGCGGCCATCACGACAACGCGTCGGGCCTGTTGCTCTGATGGACGCAAGTGAAGCGATACGTACGCAGAGTGCCGCGCAAGGACGCATGAAAGGTAAGCGACATGAAGGTCATAAAGATAAAACTGGAAGAAGCACGAGACACTACTTCCGAAGCAGCGTTTCTCGAAGCTCTGCGGGTTGCGGGACTGGAGGGCGAGATCGACGTCAGCCATGCGACGCGCACGGTACTCGCAACGGACAATTCGATCTATCAGCGCAGACCCACGGCTGCGATTTTCCCTCGCAACGCCGCTGACGTTGAGCGCATCGCGCGGCTGCTCGCCGAGGAGCGATTTCGAAGCGTCGTGGTATCGCCCCGAGGCGGTGGCACCGGCACCAACGGCCAGTCCTTGACCGACGGTATCGTCGTCGACCTGTCCCGTCACATGAACCGCATCATTGAAATCGATCCAATTAAACGCACGGCAAGGGTTGAGGCAGGCGTCGTCAAGGATCAATTGAATGCGGCTCTCAAACCGCACGGATTATTCTTTGCTCCGGAACTGTCCACGTCGAATCGCGCCACAATTGGTGGAATGATCAGCACGGACGCCAGCGGACAAGGCAGCTGCACCTATGGAAAAACGCGCGACCACGTCATCGCTCTGAAAAGCGTGTTGCTTGGAGGCGTTCCGCTCGTCTCCGAGCCGGTCGATGATGCAGCACTGGAACAGCTTTGCGCACGGACGGATATTGTCGGACGGGCCTACAGAACTGCCCGCGAGATTTCCGACAACCAGGCTGAACTCATACGAGACACTTTCCCGCCGCTTAATCGCTGCCTGACGGGCTACGATCTCGCGCATCTTCGCGAACGGGACGGAAGGCTGAACCTGAATAGCCTGATTTGCGGCGCGGAGGGTACGCTCGGCTTCGTTGTAGAGGCGACATTGAACGTGTTGCCGATACCGCTTCATTCGGCGCTGGTGAACGTCCAGTATGAAGGATTCATGGATGCGCTGAGGGATGCGCGCGCTCTGATGGAACATCGACCGCTGTCTATCGAGACGGTGGACTCCACGGTACTCGCGCTAGCCCGCGATGACGTTGTCTGGACTTCCATATCCGAGTTCTTCCCGGACTATAACGACAAGCGAAGCGCTCAAGGTATCAACCTCGTTGAATTTAGCGCCGATGATCTCGGTCAGCTGCAAAGCCGTGTCGCTGAATTTGTCGAGCACATCAGGACGGACCAGAGCGTTCGGCGTCTCGGCCACACGATCGCCTGGGGACATGTGGCGGTCAACCGTGTTTATGCAATGCGAAAGCGCGCAGTCGGCCTTCTTGGCAACGTACGCGGTAGCAGGCGGCCACAGCCGTTTGTCGAGGACACGGCTGTCCCTCCGGAGCAGCTTGCGGAGTACATCGCAGAGTTTCGTGCGTTGCTCGATTCCCATGGTTTGAAGTATGGGATGTTCGGCCATGTCGACGCTGGCGTGCTGCACGTGCGTCCTGCGCTCGATCTGAGAGACCCCGATGATGTTGCCTTGATCAGGCCCATCTCGGATGCCGTGTC
This sequence comes from Paraburkholderia tagetis, assembly GCF_022213065.1. GTDB lineage: Bacteria > Pseudomonadota > Gammaproteobacteria > Burkholderiales > Burkholderiaceae > Paraburkholderia > Paraburkholderia tagetis. Next base: position 4,650 of record NZ_JAKLJA010000031.1, on the reverse strand, counting down.
CGCGCTCACCATGAAGTACGGCGGACTTCTTTGGGGCGAGCACGGGAAGGGTGTGCGCTCGGAGTATGCACCGGCCTTCTTTGGGCGCCTTTACCCCTCCTTGCAGCAAATCAAGGCAGCGTTTGACACGTTTAACCAGCTCAATCCGGGAAAGATCGCCGTACCTGAAGGCGTCGATAGCACGCTTCTCAAGATCGATGCCATCACCTTATCAGGTGAGCTAAATCGTGAGATCAGCGACGCCGTATGGGAAGCGAATAGTGACGCAGTTCAATGTAATGGAAATGGCGCTTGCTTCAATTTCGATCCGGACGATTCGATGTGTCCGTCATGGAAAGCGACACGTCAACGCATTCATTCGCCGAAAGGCCGTGCGTCGTTGATGCGTGAGTGGTTACGTCTGCAGGTAGCGGCAGGTACCGACGTGATCGCACGACCGCGTGCGATGCGCTTACCCGTACGTTTCTTGAATTCGCTGCGTCGCGGTCGAAACAAAGAAGATTTTTCGCACGAGGTGTATGAGGCGATGAGCGGCTGCCTCGCCTGCAAATCTTGCGTCGCCCAGTGTCCTGTCAAGGTGAACGTCCCGGAGTTCCGATCGCGATTCCTGGAGCATTACCACACGCGATATCTTCGCCCGGCTCGCGACTACATGATTGCTTCTCTCGAATACACTATCCCACGGCTAGTCTCCATGCCCGGTGGGCGACAGTTTTACAACGGCGTTGTGGAAAGCCGGTTCGCGCGACTATTGCTCAAGCACGTTGTTGGAGTGGTCGACACACCGAGTATCGCCCAGAGCGAAGTCAGGAAAGCGATCCGGTGCGCTATTGCGACGCCTGAGCTTCTGATGCGCATGGACGCAAGCGAACGCGAGCGTTGCGTGGTCATTGTTCGCGACACTTTCACGCGTTTCTTTGGTGGAGACGTCGAAACTGCTTTTGTCGAACTCGCGGAATCTTTGGGATTTCGCGTCCTTTTTGCACCCTTTCATCCAAATGGTAAGCCGCTTCACGTTCTGGGCTTTCTGACACGATTTGCGCGAGCCGCACGTAAGAACGCCCAGACGCTGCTCGATATTGCTAATACGGGCGTCACGTTGGTTGGAGTCGACCCGGCCATGACGCTGACGTATCGCCAGGAATATTCCAAGGTACTCGGGAGCGAAAACGTCCCGAATGTGTTGCTGCCACAAGAGTGGCTCGCGGCTGCGATCACTTCGTCACACACGCCTATCGAGAGACGCAAGTCGTTCAAGTTACTAGCTCATTGCACGGAGAAGACGAATGCCGCGCAAGCTACGGCGCTTTGGAAAGCGGTCTTTGCCGCGGCGGGTCTGGACTTGGCGATGCCCACGACGGGGTGTTGCGGGATGTCGGGCACTTACGGTCATGAAGCGAGGAACCTGGCTACATCGACCGACATTTTCGCGCTGTCGTGGGCGTACCAGATTCCTGAGTCTGCTTACCCGACCATCAACGAAGAAAGCCCAGAGGTCCTGGCGACAGGCTATTCCTGTCGCTGTCAGGTCAAGCGTCTGCGGGGCAAGACGCTTCGTCACCCCGTGCAGGTGCTCGCGGATATCTACCGCCGATAGTCGTTAGATGTAACTCCGGACGTCGCGCTGTTCAATACGTAAACTGATACTTACTTTCCGAGAATATAAGGAGACGGAATGATCGAGAAGTCCAAGAAATTAAAGCGCATACAGGTAGCATCAATAGCGCTTCTGACGCTGGCCGGGATTGTCAACTATCTCGATCGGAGCACGTTGTCTATCGCGAACCATTCCGTCAGCAGTGAACTAGGGTTGTCGGCATCTCAGATGGGAATATTGCTGTCTGCCTTTTCGTTTGCTTACGCCTTTGCGCAACTGCCGGTCGGGGTGCTTCTCGACAAATTTGGTTCGCGAGTGATGCTCGGACTTGGGATGTTCGTCTGGTCCGCCGCTCAGTTTAGCGGAGGACTCGTAGCAAGCCTTCATCAGTTCATCATCGCGCGTATCGCGCTCGGAGTAGGTGAATCGCCAAACTTTCCGGCTGGCGCAAAAGTAGTCAGCGAGTGGTTTGGCATTCGTGAGCGAGGTCGACCGACGGGCATCTTCATTACTTCCTCGACGATTGGGCCGGCTCTCGCGCCCCCGATTTTGACTGTGATGATGCTGTCGTTCGGCTGGCGGCAAATGTTCATGATCATGGGTGGCTTCGGAATTGCGGTGTCGATCGGCTGGTACTTGATCTATCGTGACCGGAAAAGCGTAAAGCTCTCGGATGGAGAAACTGCCTATCTGAACGAAGGTGCGAGCGATGCTAAGGTCGAGCGCAAGATGACCATGTCGGAATGGCGCAATCTGTTTCTGACGCGTACCACCTGGGGCATGATTCTCGGCAATGCGGGCATTATCTATATGCTGTGGCTCTATCTGACATGGCTGCCTGCGTATCTCGAGCGCGAGCGTCATTTGTCGCTCGCCAGCACGGGATGGCTGGTGTCGATCCCCTATCTTTTCGGCACGATCGGCATGCTATCGAGCGGCTTCGTCGCTGATGCGTTGCAGGCCCGCGGTGTCGCGCCGGTTCGCAGTCGAAAATGGCCTATCTGTGTTGGTCTGATCGGCGGGGCTGTATTCACGGTTCCCGCCGCGTTCACCCCGAATCTGACACTTGCGATCTTCTATCTCAGCGTAGCGATGTTCTTTGTCCAGATGGCATGTGGTGCGAGTTGGGCGCTCGTGTCTGTGGCTGCGCCCCGGCACATGGCGGCATCCCTTGCGAGTATTCAGAACTTCGGCGGTTATTTCGGCGGCTCGTTCGCGCCTTTCGTCACCGGTGTTGTCGTCGATCGGACGCATTCATTTGTCGACGCATTCCTTATCAGTGCCGGAATCGCGCTTCTGGCTGCGCTCGTCTATGCATTTGTGGTGGGAAAGCGCGTCGATGAGCCGAAGGTCGTCGTGTCGACACCGCCGCTCGCGACGTGAGGGTTTTCGCAGGGCGGTATAACCGTTCATAAGATCTCCAATACACGGAAAGACTTCTTTTATTTGGCGAAGTTAAATGAATCAGTATAGAAACCTGATCAACGGTGAGTGGGTGGCCGGCGATCACTGGCGACCCAATGTGAGTCCTTCAGATAGCAAAGATGTAATCGGTGAGTACGCCGACGCCGATGCGCTGCAGACTGAGATCGCAGCCGCTGCGGCACGTGAGGCCTTTCGCTCATGGTCAAAGAGTGGTCCACAGGAACGCTTTGAATTACTAGACCAGACGGCCTCGATCATCCTGTCTCGGAAGGCGGAGCTGGCGAGACTGCTATCGCGAGAGGAGGGCAAAACGCTTTCGGAAGCCGCCGCCGAAGTGCAGCGAGCGGGGCAGATCTTCAAGTTCTTCGCCGGAGAAGCATTGCGAATCAATGGCGAACTACTTCCATCGATTAGATCAGGTCTGACGGTCGAGGTCACCCGGGAACCGATAGGCGTGGTTGGTCTCATCACACCGTGGAACTTCCCGATCGCAATACCGGCCTGGAAGATCGCACCGGCTCTTGCGTACGGGAATTGTGTCGTGATCAAGCCAGCAGAACTGGTGCCGGGATGTGCGTGGGAACTCGTGAAAATTCTGTCTGACGCCGGGGCGCCGCCTGGTGTCGTCAACCTGCTGATGGGACCCGGTGCGGCCGTGGGTGAAGCGCTCGTGCGGTCTTCCAACGTCGATGCAATAAGCTTCACGGGCTCGGCGATGACGGGTCAGACTGTCGCCGAAAAATGCGTGTCGAGCGGAAAAAAGGTCCAGCTAGAAATGGGGGGGAAGAATCCGATGGTCGTGCTCGACGACGCCGATATGGACGTCGCGGTCGATGTCTGCATCAACGGATCTTTCTATTCGACTGGACAGCGTTGCACTGCATCGAGTCGTCTAATCGTCGGTCGCGGCATTCATGACTTGTTCGTCGAAGCAATGCATGCACGCATGAGACTGCTGAAGGTAGGCAACCCGCTGGATTCGCAGACGCAAATAGGGCCGGTCGTCGATGCGAGGCAGCTTGCGCAGGACGAACGTTATATTCGACTCGCAGGGCGTGAAGGGGGAAGCGTGTTCGGCGGTGCTCGTGTAGATGCCGACACGGAAGGATTTTTTCTTGCGCCTGCATTGGTGACCGGTACGCACCCATCCATGACGATCAATCAGGAAGAGGTGTTCGGCCCGGTTGCGTCGGTCATTCAGGTCAATGATTATGACGAGGCGCTTGCCGTAGCCAACGATACGCGCTTTGGATTGTCCGCAGGAATTTGCACGACGTCGCTCAAGTACGCAAGCCATTTCAAGCGAAACGTCGAGGCCGGCATGGTGATGATCAACACGCCGACGGCCGGGGTCGACTACCATGTGCCGTTCGGCGGCCGCAAAAAGTCCAGCTACGGAGCGAGAGAACAGGGCAGCTATGCGCAAGAGTTCTTCACGACGGTGAAGACCGCTTACATCGCGGCGGGTGTCGTGTGACCTAGGGTCCCTCGCCCCATTGTTTGATGGTAAGCGGTAGTTTCTGCCGCGCCTAGCGCGGCCGGATCAAGAGGATCAAGCTGCGTCCGCAACTTCAACATTGCGGACGCAACTTATGACTGACACACAAACTGACTTTGACTTTCTTCCG
>NZ_JAKLJA010000030.1 GCF_022213065.1 Paraburkholderia tagetis | reverse complement strand
TCCTCGATGCTCAGCACGTCCTGCATGGGGTCTTCTCCGGGCAAAAGCCAGAGTAAACGCGTCATGGCGCGGGTTTACAACTTTTGTGACAGGCGCTTTTACATTTCATGCGATTGCCCTGGTCGGAAAATTGCCGAAAAATCTCCTAAGCGCCGGGCGAGGCGCGCCGCCGCTCCGTCCCGCTGGGGCAGGTGAAAATTGGGGCGCGTGTTATGCTTTTCCGCAATTAATGATTGCTCTTTAATTGACTTTTTATTTGCCCCTTATTTTCCCGCAGGGAGAACATTCAATGCTGAAATCGCCCCGTATTCTGTCCGGCCTTGCTGCCGTGCTCCTGCTTTCGGCTGGTTCGGCCGCTAACGCCGCCAATCTGGGCTTTCTCAACGACACGCCGGCTACCTGGATGAAGCAGGCAGATTACAACTCGCTCGCCCGTGCAGTGCGAGATTCGGTCGCGAACAAGGCGGACGGCGAAACCAGCAACTGGACCAATGACGGTCTCGGTAACCCCGTGAAGATGAACGCCACCATTACGCCGTCCAAGATGCAGAAGGACGGCGACAAGACCTGCCGAGACTCGGAAGTGGTCGTGACCGCGAAGGGGCAGTCGATGACGCTGCGCCCGCAGTTCTGCCAGGCCGGCAGCGGTGCCTGGGTTTATCAGAAGAAGCACTGAGCACGCAGTGAACGGCAAGATCGTCTCGTGCGGCATCGTGCTGCTCGACCCGGATGGCCGCGTGCTGCTTGCGCACGCGACCGGCACGAATCACTGGGACATTCCGAAGGGGCAGGGCGAGTCCGGTGAAACGCAGGCGCAGAGCGCATTGCGCGAAATGGTTGAGGAGACCGGCATCGCGATCGACGCGTCGCGGCTCGTCGATCTCGGGCGCTTCGCGTATCGGCGCGACAAGGACCTGCATCTGTTCGCCGCGCGGGCCGACGCCGGGGAGCTCGATCTGTCGAAATGCCACTGCGTGTCGCTTTTCCCAAGCCGGCACGATGGCGTGATGATTCCCGAGATGGACGCCTGGGCTTGGGTCGCGCCCACCGACGTGGACCAATACGCGAGCCGCAGTCTCGCGCGGCTTTTCGGCACGACGCTTTCGCTCGCCGCGCTACATGATCGCGTCTGACTGATGCCACGAATCTGACGCCACGAATCGCTGCATCGAATTGCGCGGCGCCGCTGAGCCGCCCGCGCCGCCATTATTGCAGGAAATAGAAAAAGCCCGCACGAGATGAACGTGCGGGCTTTGCATTCGATGGGGGCGCTGCCTGCGCGCCGCTATGAGGCCTTACTTGCCCCAGCTGTCGCGCAGACCGACGATGCGGTTGAACACCGGCGCGCCCGGCTTCGAGTCGTAGCGGTCGGCGACGAAGTAGCCGTGGCGCTCGAATTGATAGCGGTCTTCCGGCGCTGCATTGCGTGCGCCCGGCTCCAGATATGCCTGCGTCACGCGCCTGGAATCCGGGTTGAGCGCTTCGAGGTAGTCGCGGCCGCCCGCGTCGGGCTGCTCTTCGCGGAACAGACGGTCGTAGAGGCGCACTTCCGCCGGGCACGCGTGCGGCGCGCTCACCCAGTGGATGTTGCCCTTGACCTTGTAATTGTTCGCGCCTTCCGTGCCCGATTTGCTGTCCGGGAAGTAGTTGCAGTGCACGGCGATCACGTTGCCGTCTTCATCTTTCTCCGCGCCCGTGCATTCGATCACGAAGCCATAGCGCAGCCGCACCTTGTTGCCCGGGAACAGACGGAAGTAGCCCTTCGGCGGCGTTTCGTTGAAGTCTTCGCGCTCGATCCACAGCTCGCGCGAGATCGGGAACGTGCGCAGGCCGCGCTCCGGGTGATGCGGATGCACGGGCGCCGTGCAGTCTTCGCTCTGGCCTTCCGGATAGTTGTCGATGATGAGCTTGAGCGGGTCGAGCACGGCGGCCGTGCGCGGCGCCTTCTCGTCGAGGTCGTCGCGCAGCGCGCCTTCGAGGGTGCTCATGTCGATCCACGAATCCACCTTGGTCACGCCGATGCGTTCGCAGAAGAGCTGGATTGATTCGGGCGTGAAGCCGCGCCGGCGCACGCCGACGATGGTGGGCATGCGCGGGTCGTCCCAGCCGTCCACGTGGCCTTCGGTCACGAGTTGCAGCAGCTTGCGCTTGCTGGTGATCGCGTAGGTGAGGTTCAGGCGCGAGAACTCGATTTGCTGCGGCAGCGGGCGCGTGAAGACGCCGGCATCGGCCAGTTCATTGAGCACCCAGTCGTAGAGCGGACGATGGTCTTCGAACTCGAGCGTGCACAGCGAGTGCGTGATGTTCTCGAGCGCGTCCGAGATGCAGTGCGTGTAGTCGTACATCGGATACACGCACCATTTGTCGCCGGTGCGGTAGTGATGCGCGAAGCGGATGCGGTAGATCACCGGGTCGCGCATGTTGAAGTTCGGCGACGCCATATCGATCTTCGCGCGCAGCACGTGCGCGCCTTCCTCGAACTCGCCGGCCTTCATGCGGCGGAACAGGTCGAGGTTTTCGTCGACGGAGCGATCGCGGAACGGCGAATTCTTGCCGGCTTCAGTGGCCGAGCCTCGGTTCAGACGCATCTCTTCAGGCGACTGGCTGTCCACGTAGGCCTTGCCGCGCTGGATCAACAGCTCGGCGAATTCGTAGAGCTTGTCGTAGTAATCGCTCGCGTAGAAGAGGTAGTCGCGGTTGTCGTTGGCCTTCTTCCACTCGAAGCCGAGCCAGGTGACTGCGTCGATGATCGAGTTGACGTACTCGACGCTTTCCTTTTCAGGATTGGTGTCGTCGAAGCGCAGGTGGCACACGCCGCCATAGCTCTTCGCCACGCCGAAGTTCAGGCAGATGCTCTTCGCGTGGCCGATGTGCAGATAGCCGTTCGGCTCCGGCGGGAAGCGCGTTTCCACGCGCTGCGCCCACTTGCCCGAGCGGTTGTCGTCGTCGATGATGTTGCGGATGAAATTGGATGCCGCAGGCGCGTCCGTGCGGTCGGCGTCTTTACGTTCGGTATTCATGCGAAAAGGGAAGTCGTTCGAGGGCGCGGTACATAAGGAAAGTCGCAACCCGGCGCCCAGTGGTGTCTTCCATTCTACCTGACGAGACCAGGCCTGCCAGTCCGGGCTCGCGGGCGTTGCGCCGGCGCGTTGCGCAGGGCGCTGTTTGACGTGCTGCGCGCAAGAGGCGTGCAAGATGTGTGCAAAAGGAAAAAAAGACGATGAACGAACCCCGAGTGCTGGTGTTGCCGGGCTACATGAATTCCGGGCCGGGGCACTGGCAGACGCGCTGGGAGACCGCGCACGCGGGCTTTGAGCGCGTGCGCATGGGCGACTGGATGCATCCGGACTGCGACGCATGGTGCGGCGCGCTCGAAGCCGCGTTGAGTACTGGGAGTACCGGAAGCGACGCTCCGTTGGGCGAGGGCGGCGTGCTGCTGGCGGCACACAGCCTCGGCTGTCTCACGATCGCGCATTGGGCGGCGCGTCATGCGAGCGCGGCGACGCTCGCGAAAATCGCGGGTGCGCTGCTGGTGGCGGTGCCCGACCCGCACGGCCCCGAATTCCCGCGCGACGCCAGCGGCTTCGATTCGGTGCCGCTTGAACCGGCGCCCGTGCTGCCGTTCGCGAGCATCGTGGTCGCGAGCCGCGACGATCCCTATGGCGGGCTGGCGTTCTCGCAACGCTGCGCCAACGCTTGGGGTAGCCGATGGATCGACATCGGCGCGCGCGGGCACATCAACGCGGAAAGCGGCTTCGGCGACTGGCAGCAGGGCTTCGAATGGCTGATGTCGATGAGCAGAGGCGCAGCGGGCTGACGCCCACGCGGCACCCCGCGCGCCCCAGTCGTCACCAGTGACGCGCGCACCTGCGCCTCAGGCGACGCCCTTGCCCCGCAACGCCGCCACCTGCTCCTCGCTGTACCCGAGCACATCGCGCAGCACCTCCACGGTGTGCTCCCCCAGCGTCGGCGGATGGCTCGTCACGGCAGGCGGTGTCTCGCTCATGCGGATGGGGTTGCGTACCAGCCGCGCCTGTGCGCCCGACGGGTGCGGCACGTCCACCTGCATGCCGCGCGCGATCACCTGCTCGTTCTCGAACACTTCGGCGAGGTCGTTGATCGGCCCGCACGGCACGCCCGCGCCTTCGAGCGCGCCAATCCAGTCGTCCTTGGTGCGCGTGCGGACCAGATCGGCGACGATCGGCACCAGCGTCTCGCGATTGCGCACGCGCTCGGGATTGGTCGCGAAGCGCGCATCGTCGGCGAGTTGGGGGCGGCCCGCGACCTCGACGAACTTGCGGAATTGCCCGTCGTTGCCCACCGCCAGAATGATCCAGCTATCGCTCGTCTGGAACGCCTGATAGGGCACGATGTTCGGATGCGCGTTGCCCCAGCGCGCCGGCGGCGTGCCGCTCGCGAGGTAGTTCGTGTTCATGTTCGCGAGCATGGCCACCTGCACGTCGAGCAGCGCCATGTCGATGTACTGGCCCGCGCCCGTGCGGTCGCGGTGCGCGAGCGCCGTGAGCACGGCAATCGTCGCGTACATGCCGGTCATGAGGTCGGCAATCGCCACGCCGGCCTTTTGCGGACCGCCGCCCGGCAGGCTGTCGCGCTCGCCGGTGATGCTCATGAAGCCGCCCATGCCTTGCACGATAAAGTCGTAGCCCGCGCGCGGCGCGTACGGCCCGGTCTGGCCGAATCCGGTCACCGAGCAATAGACGAGATCGGGCTTCACGGCGCGCAGCGACTCGTAATCGAGCCCGTACTTCTTCAACTGCCCGACCTTGTAGTTCTCCAGCACGACGTCGCTCTGCGCGGCGAGCTCGCGCACGATGCGCTGGCCCTCGGGTGTTGCGATGTCGAGCGTCACCGAGCGCTTGTTGCGGTTCGGCGCGAGATAGTAGGCGGCTTCCTCGGTGTCATGGCCGTCTGGCGTCTTCAGGTACGGCGGCCCCCAATGGCGCGTGTCGTCGCCGGCGCCCGGGCGCTCCACCTTGATCACGTCGGCGCCGAAGTCGGCGAGTGTCTGTGCGCACCACGGTCCGGCAAGGACGCGGGTGAGATCGAGTACGCGGATATGGCTGAGAGCGCCCATGCTGTGTCTTCCAATGTCGTTTTAGGGCTTGGGCTTCGCACTTGCGGGCAGCGAGCCGGCCGATCGGGGCATCTTAAGCGATCCCGTCGACGAATGGTGGATTTCGGTACACGGTTTCGCTGTGCGAAACAAAATCGCGTGAATAAGCCAGCGCGCCGGCACGCTGTCGCGCCTGTGCACACTGCCCGAGCGGGCCGCCGCGAGCGCGCAACGATCCCGTATAATCGTTCGATTCAGCATCGCCGATTTCGCGCGCATCCAGGTGCATTCCGGGTGCAGGCGCGGACCCGGACGATCTCACAAGATTCAGCACTGAACGCCCCGAAGGTACATACAGCACGCTATGAAAGCCGCCGAAATCCGCGAGAAATTCCTCAAGTTCTTCGAGTCGAAGGGCCACACGATCGTGCGCTCGTCGAGCCTCGTGCCGGGCAACGACCCCACGTTGCTCTTCACCAACTCGGGCATGGTGCAGTTCAAGGACGTGTTCCTCGGCACCGAATCGCGCCCGTACTCGCGCGCCACGACCGCGCAGCGCAGCGTGCGCGCGGGCGGCAAGCACAACGACCTCGAGAACGTCGGCTACACCGCGCGCCACCACACGTTCTTCGAGATGCTCGGCAACTTCTCGTTCGGCGACTACTTCAAGCGCGACGCAATCCATTACTGCTGGGAACTGCTCACGAAGGTCTACGGCCTGCCGGCGGAGAAGCTCACGGTCACCGTCTACAAGGAAGACGACGAAGCCTTCGACATCTGGGAGAAGGAAGTGGGCGTGCCGGCGGAGCGCATCATTCGCATCGGCGACAACAAGGGCGCGCGCTACGCCTCGGATAACTTCTGGCAGATGGCCGATACCGGCCCCTGCGGCCCGTGCTCGGAAGTGTTCTACGACCACGGCCCGGAAGTCTGGGGCGGCCCCCCGGGATCGGCCGAGGAAGACGGCGACCGCTTCATCGAGATCTGGAATCTCGTGTTCATGCAGTTCAACCGCGACGCCCAGGGCAACATGACGCCGCTGCCCAAGCAGTGCGTCGACACGGGCATGGGCCTCGAGCGCCTCGCCGCCGTGCTCCAGCACGTGCACAGCAACTATGAGATCGACCTGTTCCAGAACCTGATCAAGGCCGCTGGACGCGAGACGGGCACCGCCGACCTCACGAACAACTCGCTGAAGGTGATCGCGGACCACATCCGCGCCTGCTCGTTCCTGATCGTCGACGGCGTGATTCCGGGCAACGAAGGCCGCGGCTACGTGCTGCGCCGCATCGTGCGCCGCGCGATCCGCCACGGCTACAAGCTCGGCCGCAAGAACGGCTTCTTCCACAAGCTCGTGGCCGATCTCGTCGCGGAAATGGGCGCGGCTTATCCCGAGCTGACGGAAGCACAGCAGCGCGTGACCGACGTGTTGCGCCAGGAAGAAGAGCGCTTCTTCGAGACCATCGAGCACGGCATGTCGATTCTCGAAGCCGCGCTGGCGGATCTTGAAACCAAGGGTGGCAAGACGCTCGACGGCGAACTCGCGTTCAAGCTGCACGACACCTACGGCTTCCCGCTCGACCTCACGGCGGACGTCTGCCGCGAGCGCAACGTCACCGTCGACGAGCCGGCCTTCGACGACGCCATGGCGCGCCAGCGCGAGCAGGCACGCGCGGCGGGCAAGTTCAAGATGGCGCAGGGCCTCGAATACTCGGGCGCGAAGACCACGTTCCACGGCTACGAGGAAATCGTGTTCGACGACGCGAAGATCGTCGCGCTGTACGTCGATGGCGCCTCGGTCAGCGAAGTGAAGACCGGCCAGGACGCCGTGGTCGTGCTCGACCACACGCCGTTCTATGCGGAGTCGGGCGGCCAGGTGGGCGACCAGGGCGTGATCTCCAACGCGAGCGTGCGCTTCGCGGTGATCGACACGCTCAAGGTTCAGGCCGATGTGAGCGGCCACCACGGCACGCTGGAGCAGGGCACGCTCAAGGTGGGCGATATCGTGAAGGCGGAAATCGACGCCATTCGCCGCGCCCGCACGGCGCGCAACCACTCGGCCACGCACCTGATGCACAAGGCGCTGCGCGAAGTGCTGGGCCAGCACGTGCAGCAGAAGGGCTCGCTCGTCGATGCGGAGAAGACGCGCTTCGACTTCGCGCACAACGCGCCGATGACCGATGAGCAAATTCGTCGCGTCGAAGAAATCGTCAACGCGGAAGTGCTCGCGAACGCGCCCGGCATCGTGCGCGTGCTGCCCTACGACGAAGCGGTGAAGGGCGGCGCGATGGCGCTCTTCGGCGAGAAGTACGGCGACGAAGTGCGCGTGCTCGACCTCGGCTTCTCGCGCGAACTCTGCGGCGGCACGCACGTGAGCCGCAGCGGCGACATCGGCTTCTTCAAGATCGTCATGGAAGGTGGCGTGGCTGCGGGTATCCGCCGCGTGGAAGCGATCACGGGCGACAACGCCGTGCGCTTCGTGCAGGACCTCGACGCGCGTGTGAACGCGGCAGCCGCGGCGCTCAAGGCGCAGCCTTCGGAACTCACGCAGCGCATCGCGCAGGTGCAGGACCAGGTCAAGTCGCTCGAGAAGGAACTGGGCGCGCTCAAGTCGAAGATGGCGTCGAGCCAGGGCGACGAACTCGCGGGCCAGGCCATCGAGGTGAACGGCGTGCACGTGCTGGCCGCCACGCTCGAAGGCGCGGACTCGAAGACGCTGCGCGAGACGGTGGACAAGCTCAAGGACAAGCTCAAGAGCGCGGCGATCGTGCTGGCGGCTGTCGACGGCGGCAAGGTCAGCCTGATCGCGGGCGTGACCGCAGAGGCCAGCAAGAAGGTCAAGGCCGGCGAGCTCGTGAACTTCGTCGCCCAGCAGGTGGGCGGCAAGGGCGGCGGCCGTCCGGACATGGCGCAGGCGGGCGGCACCGAGCCGGCTAACCTGAGCGCCGCGCTTGCGGGCGTGAAGGGCTGGGTCGAGGCGAAGCTGTAAAGCGAATCGCCAGGTACGAAGCGCGGCCGAGAGACCGCGCTGTAGTTCAAAAGGGCTGTCCGGAAGGGCAGCCCTTTTTGTTTGGTGCCGCAGCGTTGGGGCGCGGCACGGTTTGGTCGCTTGCGGGTGCGCTCAGGCACCGGTGGGCAAACCCTCCGCCTTGGCCGTCCTGGTCGTCTCGGTCGTCTCACCGCGAGCACGCGCTTCAGCTTCGCTTTGCGCATGCTCGAGCAGCGCTGTTTTCAACGCGTCCAGCGCGGGAGAGAAATGCCCGCGTCGCCACGTGAGCAGCGTATCGATCTGGCCGGACTTGCCGAGCGAATGCATCGCCACGTCGTCGGCGTTGCGTTGCAGATCGAGCACCGAGCGCGGCGCGACGGCCACGCCGGCGCCCGCCGCCACACACGCGACGATCGCGTGATACGAGCCGAGCTCCAGCACGCGCGTGGGCCGGATGCCGTGCTCCAGATACCAGGCTTCCACATAGTTGCGGTAGGCGCAGCCGCGCTCGAACGCCACGAGCGTCGAGAGCGCGACGTCGCCCGGCGCCCGGATCGGCCGATGACCGCGCGGCGTGATCATCACGAGGTCCTCGCGGTACACGCGCACGTAGTCGAACACTTCGGCATCGGGCGGTCCGGCGAGCGGCGTTGCGATCAGCGCGGCGTCCACTTCGAATTCACGCAGCCGCTCGATCAGGCGGTCCGTGGTGCCGGTCTCCAGTTCGAGCGTGACCTCGGGCCAGCTTTGGTGATAGCGCGCGAGCACGCCCGGCAGGCGGGTGGCCGCCATGCTTTCCATCGCGCCAAGGCGCAGGCGTCCGCTTGGCGTGCCGGCCTTGAGCGCATGGCGTGCCTCGTCGGCGAGGGCGAGCAGGCGCTCGGCGTAGGGCAGCAACGTCTCGCCCGCAGGCGTGAGCACGAGGCGGCGGCCGTCGCGCGTGAAGAGCGGCGTGCCGAGCTGATCTTCGAGCTGCTTGATGCGGGTAGTGACATTCGACTGCACCCGGTTGAGCTTGGCGGCCGCCCGCGTCACGCCGTTTTCGCGGACGACGGCGCGAAAGATCGCCAGCGCGGCGAGATCCATGATTCTCTCCTTGGGATGTGTTCGTTCATCATAATTCATTTTTTGTGAACGTTTGTGGCGGCTAAGATGGTCACGGTGGTGTCCCGCACGACGCTTGCGCCATCCCTCACTCATTGCCGATTTAGTAATCGCCGAACATGAACGACATCGCTTCCCGTACCGACGCCGCTCGCGCGCTTCCCGCGCACCCGGCCCATCGTTCGCGCGCCGCGCGGCGTGCCGCGCTCGCCTGCATGGCGGCGCTGGCGGCAGCGCTTGGCGTCGGGCGTTTCGCGTTCACGCCGCTCCTGCCGCTGATGCTGCATGGTGGCGCGCTCGATTTGCGTCATGGCGGCTGGCTGGCGTCGCTCAACTACGCGGGCTATTTCGTCGGTGCGGTGGGGTGCGTCGCGCTGCGCTTCGCGCCTGCGCGCATCGTGCGCGCCGGGCTGGCGGCGACGGCGCTTCTGACCGTGGCGATGGGCCTGACGCAATCGTTCTGGATCTGGGCCATCGTGCGCTTCGTGGCGGGCGCCGTGAGCGCGGCGACCTTCGTGTTCGCGTCGCAATGGGGGCTGCGGCGCCTCGCGCAGCTTGGTGCGAACGAGTGGGGCGGCGTGATCTACACGGGGCCGGGCGTGGGCATCGTCGCGACCGGGTTGATGGTGAGCGCGGCGGGCGGCTTCGGCGCGCAGGCGGGCTGGATCGGCTTCGGGTTGATCTGCGTGCTGATTGCCGTGCTCGTGTGGCCCGTCTTCGGCGACGATAGGCGTGAGGCACGCCAAGCGCAGGGCCGTGCGGGGGCGGGGGCTCGTCCAGCGGCAGGCGTGGCGCAACCCGCTGCGGCAGTTAATGCCACCGCTGCATCCGCAGCGCCGGCCGCTGGCGCTCGCGCCGACGCCTTCTGGCTCGTGCTCCTCTACGGCGTGCCGGGCTTCGGCTACATCATCACGGCGACCTTCCTGCCCGTGATCGCGCGCCATGCGCTGCCGGGCTCCGTCTGGCCCGACCTGTTCTGGCCGATGTTCGGCGTCGCGCTGATCGTGGGAGCGCTTTCGGCGGCGCGCCTGCCGCTGCACTGGGACAACCGGCTCATGCTCGCCGCGTGCTACGTGCTGCAGGCGCTGGGCATCGCGCTCGGCATCGTCTGGCCGAACGCCGCGGGCTTCTCGCTTGGCAGCGTGCTGATCGGCTTGCCGTTCACGGCGATCACGCTCTTCGCCATGCGCGAGGCGCGCCTTCTGCGCGGCGATCATGCCGCCGCGCTCATGGGGTACGCGACGGGTGCTTACGGGATTGGCCAGATTGCGGGGCCGCTCGTTGCCGCGCCGCTCGCGGCTTCGACGGGCTCGTTCTCTCCGTCGCTCTGGCTCGCGGCGCTGGTCTTGCTCGCGGGCGCGGCGGGGCTCGCGTGGCGCGCCGCGCGTGCGCGTGCATGAACGCATGAGAGCGTGTTTGTGCGTATTTGCGCGTGGGTGAGGGAGCCGCCCGCGTCGGAATGCTTTGGATAGAGAGCAGTCTGCACGCCGTCTGCGATGGCACACTAAAATAGCCGTTTCGTGCTGTTTCTTGCCATTGCGTGCCGTCGTGAGGCTACGACCAGGACGCCTCACCGAACGGCTGCCGCGCAATCTGCGACTCCTACCGACTCATGAGCGAATACCAGTTTTGCCCGCGTTGTGCCTCGCGCCTCACCGAACGCGCCGATCCCGAGCATGAGGGTGGCCGCCGGCGCCTCGCGTGTCCCGACCTCGCCTGCGGCTATGTCCATTGGAACAACCCGCTGCCCGTCGTGGCCGCTATCGTGGAGTACGAGGGGCGCATCCTGCTCGCGCGCAACGCGGCCTGGCCCGAAGGCATGTTCGCGCTCATCACCGGCTTCCTCGAGAACGGCGAGACGCCGGAGGAGGGCATCGCCCGCGAGGTGTTCGAAGAGACCGCGCTGCGCGCGCAGAGCGTCGAGCTCGTGGGCGTCTACGAGTTCGTCCGCAAGAACGAGCTCATCATCGCGTATCACGTGAAGGCGGCGGGCACGATTGCGCTCTCGCCGGAGTTGCTCGAATACCAGCTCGTGGAGCCCGCGAAGCTGCGGCCATGGCGTGCGGGTACGGGCCCGGCGCTCGGCGAATGGATGCGCCGGCGCGGCCTGCCGTTCGAATACGTCGAGCGGCCCGGGCAGTGAACGCATACTCGTGAGCGCCTTGCATCCGATGGCCGGTTACGCCCCGGCTGTCTCCCCGAACCTCAGCCACTCGATGAATCGATCCCGCCGATGAACCGACCCGTCGCCATTGCACGCTCCGACTATCGTCACTTCCTGTCCATCACCACGCGCTGGATGGACAACGACGTCTACGGTCACGTCAACAACGTCGTCTACTACAGCTACTTCGACACCGTCGTGAACGAGTATCTGATTCGCGCGCAGGCGCTCGATATCGAGCATGGCGCGACTATCGGGCTCGTGGTCGAAACGCATTGCAACTACTTCGCACCGCTCGTGTTTCCCGAGCGCGTGGAGGCGGGGCTGCGCGTGGCGCGGCTCGGCTCGTCGAGCGTGCGCTACGAAGTCGGTCTCTTTCGCGAGGGCGAACCCACGCCCGCCGCGCAGGGGCATTTCGTGCACGTCTACGTCGACCGCGCAACGCGCCGCCCCGTGAGCGCGCTGCCCGACGCCTTGCACGCCGCGCTCGCGCCGCTCGTGGTCGAGAGCGCGGGCATGGGCACGGCGGCGGCCTGAACGCGGGCTTCGCTCCCGTATTCGCTCCCGCGCTCGCTCGACTTAACGCGACGCGACGCAAAGCAACGCAACGTTCAAGGCACCTTCCGTGCAGGCTTTCGTGATCGACATGCTCAACGGCGCAAGCTACGGCCTGCTGCTGTTCATGCTGTCCGCCGGGCTCACGCTGATCTTCAGCATGCTCGGCGTGCTCAACTTCGCGCATGCGAGCTTCTACATGCTGGGTGCGTATCTGGGCGTCACGCTTGGGGCGATGCTGGGCTTCGGCTGGGCGCTCGTGCTCGCGCCGCTCGCCGCCGGCCTCGCGGGCGCCGCGTTCGAGCGCACGCTGCTGCGCCGTGCGCACCCGGCCCACGCGGGCAGGGCGGGTGGCACCGGCAGCACGGGCAGCCCGCTCAATGCGCTCCTGCTGACCTTCGGCGCGGCCTTGGCGATCGGCGAACTGGTCAAGCTCGTCTGGGGATTGCAGCCGCTCGCGGCGAGCGTGCCCGCGTGGCTCGACGGCGCGCTCTTCAGATTCGGCGGCGCGGCGTTCTCGCGCTATCGCGCGTTTGCGATGCTGGTGGCGCTCGCCATGCTCGGCGCGATCTACGCGGCGCTGCGCGTGTCGCAGACGGGCCTCGTGGTGCGCGCGGCGCTCACGCATCGGGCGGCGGTGGAAGCGCTCGGCCACGACGTGCCGCGTGTGCAGATGATGGTGTTCGCGCTCGGCACGGCGCTCGCCGCGCTCGCGGGCGTGGTCGCCGCGCCGCTCCTCGTGGTCGAGCCGGCGATGTCCGAATCGGTGGGCTCGATCGTGTTCGTGGTGGTCGTGACGGGCGGGCTCGGCTCGCTCTCCGGTGCGTTCGTTGCCTCGCTAGCGGTGGGCCTGCTGCAAACCTTCGCGGTGTCGAGCGACGTGTCGCTGGGCGGCCTGGCCGAGTTCCTTGGCGTGACGCTCGCGCCCGCGTGGCGTGCGCTCACGCTGGCGCAGGTGGCGCCGCTGTTGCCGTATCTGCTGCTGGTCGCGATGCTCGCGGTGCGTCCGCAAGGCCTTTTCGGCCAGCGCGGCGAGGACGCGTGACGCGCCATGAAAGCCGATAAATCCCGCTCCCGGGTGGAGGCGACTGGTCCGCAGCCCGTGCCATGCGCGCCGGCGTCACGCGCAATGGTGGCTCGGGCGCGCTCGATACGCTGCGCGCCGTGGGTCGCGCTCGCGGCGCTGCTCGGCCTCCCGCCGCTCGTTTCGGCGTGGCTTTCGCCCGCTGGCGTGCCGCAGGGATGGCTGCTAGCATGCCTCGCCCAGGCGGCGACGATGATCGTCTTCGCGCTTTCGTACAACCTCCTGCTCGGCGAGACCGGGCTACTGTCGTTCGGCCATGCGGCGCCCGCCGGGCTCGGGGCGCTCGTGGCCGCACAGGCTTTCAATCATTACGCGATCCCGTTGCCACTTCTGCCGCTTGCGGGCGGCGTGGCGGGCGCAGCGGTCGGCGTGGTCATCGCACTGGTTGCCGCGCGCCGTGCCGGCACCGCGTTCGCCATGATCACGCTCGGGCTTGGCGAGCTGGTCGCCGCCGCCGCGTGGGCGCTGCCCGACTGGTTCGGCGGCGAGGCGGGCGTCGCCATCGACCGGGCGAGCGGGCCGGTCATATCCACCGTGTCAACCGTGGCAAGCGTGACAGCCTGGACCTTCGGGCCGGATCGTCAGGCGTACTGGGTAATCGCCGTGTGGTGTCTCGTTGCGAGCGCCGCGATTTACGTGCTGTCGCGCGCGCCGTTCGTGCGCCTCGCCAATGCCGTGCGCGACAACCCGGTGCGCGCCGCCGCGCTGGGTGCGTCGCCGGCGCGCGTGCGGGCCGCGATGATCGTGCTCGCTGCGGGCTTCGCCGGCGTCGCGGGCACGCTCACGCTCATCAACGTGGAGCTGGCGGCCGCCGAAAGCGTTGGCATGATGCGCTCGGCCGCCGTGCTGATCGCAACCGTGACGGGCGGGACCGCGTCGTTCTTCGGGCCGGTGCTCGGCGCGCTGGTGTGGGTGGCGTTCAGCGTGGGCGTGGCGAGCGTGTCGCGGGCCTGGATGCTGTACGTGGGACTCTTTTTCGTCGTCGTGGTGCTGGCTGCACCCGATGGGCTCGCTGGCCTGATGGCGCGCCAGCGCGCGGCGCTCGCGCGGCACGGCTGGCGGCATTGCGGCGCGTACTGGACGATGGCTACGCTCGCGGCCTCGTGCGGCGCATTGGCGCTCGTGCTGGCGGTGCAATGGGCCTACGCGCTGCGCTTCGGCAACGATGATCCCGGCGCATGGCTCGGCACGCTCCCGGCGCGCGCTGCGGCGGGGCTCGCCGTGACGATTGTCGCGTCGACGATCGTAGCGGTCTGGGCGGGGTGTCGCGCGCGGCGAGCCGTGCGCGCGCTCGAACGGCTTGAGCGGCTCGATCGCTCTGAGCGGCTTGAACCGCTTGAACCGCTTGAACCGCTCGATCCACGAAAGGAGGCGCCATGACGCCCGCGCTGCGGCTCATCGGCATCGAGAAGCGTTTTGGCGCGACGGCCGTGCTGCGCGGCGTCGATATCGAGGTGCGGCGGGGCGAGCGCCACGCGCTGATCGGCCCCAACGGCGCGGGCAAGTCCACGCTGTTCAGCCTGATTGCGGGCGAACGCCGCGCGAGCGCGGGCCGCATCGTGCTGCACGGCGAGGACATCACGCGTCTTGCGAGCGCCGCGCGTGCAAGACGCGGCCTCGCGCGCAGTTTCCAGACTACAAGCGTGTTCGCGCGTTTGCCTGTGCATGAGAACCTGCGTTGCGCGGTGCTGGCGTCGCTGCGCGGCGGTGCGGGGCTGGCGGCGCGCTGGTTCGGCTCGGCCCGCGCCGACGCCCAGGTGGCCGAACTGCTCGACGCCCTCGGTCTCGCGCACGTCGCGCAACGCGAGGCCGCGACGCTGAGCTACGCCGAGCAGCGCGCGCTCGACCTGGGCCTCGCGCTCGCGGGCGGCGCGCATACGCTGCTGCTCGACGAACCCACCGCTGGCATGAACCGCGCCGAAGCCGCGCGCGCCGTCGATCTGATTCGCGCGACCACGGCGGGCAAGACGGTGCTGCTGATCGAGCACGACATGGACGCGGTGTTCGGTCTTGCCGACCGCGTCTCGGTGCTGGTGCAGGGGCACGTGATTGCCACGGGCACGCCCGAGGCGATTCGTACCGATGCCGCCGTGCGCGATGCGTATCTGGGCGCGCATTTCGATGCGCGCTTCGATGCGAGTCCTGATGCCCCCGGCCACGTGAGGCGGGCGCCATGAGCGCGCTCCTCGAAGTCGGGAACCTGCGCGCGTGGTATGGCGCAAGCCAGGTGCTGCATGGCGTCGATCTGCGCGTCGGCGCGGGGGAGGTCGTCGCGCTCGCGGGCCGCAACGGTTCCGGGCGCTCGACGCTCGCCAAGGCGTTGATGTCGATGGTCGACGCCGAAGGCGTGCGCCGTTTCGCGGGCGTGGACCTCGCGCCGCTGCGCACGTTCGAGGTTGCGCGGATGGGTCTTGGCTACGTCGCGGAGCAGCGCGACGTGTTCCCGACGCTGAGCGTCGACGAGAACCTGCGCCTGGGTCTCGCGAAACATCGCCCGGATGCAAAGGCGGGCGCGAAGAACGGCACACAACCGCGCGCCACACGCTTCACCATCGACGACGCGCACGCGCTTTTTCCGATCCTGCTAGAGCGTCGCGGCGCACGTGCGGGCGTGCTCTCGGGCGGCGAGCAGCAGATGCTTGCGCTGGCCCGCGCGCTCGTGGGCGGCCCCGATCTCCTGATCGTCGACGAGCCCGCCGAAGGGCTTTCCGCACAGATGGCCGCGCGCGTGGGCGCGTGCCTGCGTGCTCTGCGCGAGCGCGGCATCGCGGTGCTGCTCATCGAACAGCGGCTCGAACTCGCACCGGGGCTGGCGGACCGCGTCGCCGTGATGGGGCATGGGCGCATCGTGTTCGAGGGCACGCCGCAGACGCTCGCGCAGCGCGAAGACATCGTGCGCGACTGGCTAGGCGTGAGCTAACCAGAGCGCCGCGCCAGGCGTTCAGCGCTCATCGCTCATCGCTAGCGTTCAGCCGCGCCGGTTTCGCGACGCGCGCGAGCGCCGTCATCGGCCCGATGCGCGCGAGCGTCTCGCGTTGCGCCGCATCGCGCACGAAGAGCGAACCCGCGAAGCCGAGCGCGTTCATGGAGACGCCGTCGACGCGCTCCGTCTCGCGCGGTACCACCAGCATCCAGCGGCGCGTGACGAGCAGGTTGTAGGGCGTGCGTTGATGCGGCACGCCGTCGACTTCAGTAGTCCTGATATCGGCCGCGTGCAACAGCGCCCGATAAGCATCGAGTGCGCGTTGTGCATCCTGGCCTGCCGTTTCTCCGGTGGCGCTTCCGGCCAGTTCGAGTCGCGTGAACGCGTGCGCGAAAGGCAGCCCTGGCACGCGCCCACCGTCGGGCGGCGCCGCGTCGAGCAGCGTCTCGATGGGCACCGCTGCTCCCACCGCATCGAGCGGCAGCGGAACGGTCTGAAGATGTTTGTGCGGCTGGCTCGCGCCGGCTTCCGGACCGCCGTTGTAGAAACCGAGCGAGTCGAAGCCGCGCAGCGCGACGAGCAGCGCCGCGAAATCGGCATGATCGAGCAGCGCCTCTTGCGGCACGAAGCGGCGCGTGACGATCAACAGATGCTCGTCGAGCACGTTGTACTTGTTGAGCAGCGCAACATGCGTCGAAGAGAGCTCGCCCACGCACAGATCGTCGTCGTAAGGCAGGAAGGGGTTGCGCCGCGGCGTCTGAGGCATACCTTGCGAAGCAGGCGCATCTGCGCGCCGCGCCGCTTCCTTGCGCGCGAGACTCGACACCTCGCGAATGGCAAAGCGCACACCGCCATCGTCGATGTGTGTGAGCGCGGTTTCGATGGGCTGTAGGGCGCCGCATTGCAAGGCGTGGCGCGTGCGCTGCGCAATCGCGTCGCGCAGCGTACTGGCAGTGAGCAGCGTCGCGGCCATCGGCGCTCAGGCCTTGTAGCCGATCGCGCGCAGCAGATCGAGGCGCCAGCGCACGTCCTCGCCGGTTTCGATGCCGAGCGGCGGCTCGCCGTCCACCACGCCGATAATGCCGCGCCCCTTTTCAGTTTCGGCGATCAGCACTTCGGTTGGATTGGCGCTCGCGCAGAAAATGCGGCAAACCTCGGGCACGGCCTTCACGGCATTAAGCACGTTGACCGGGAAGAAGCCGTCGCCGAGAAAGACGATGAAGCTGTGGCCCGCCGCGATGCGCAGCGCGTTGTCGGTGGCCATTTCGACCATCGCGTCGCTGGTGCCCGAGCGGCGCACGAGGCGCTTGCCCGACGCCTCGCAGAACGCGAGGCCGAACTGGATGCCCGGCACCGCGCCGTAGAGCGCTTCGTGCAGGTCTTCGACCGATTTGATGAAGTGGGATTGCCCGAGGATGAAGTTGGTGGCTTCGGGCTTGACGATCTCTACCGTGGACAGTTGCATGGCGGACCTCGCGCGGGCGTCGGGAAGGCCGCCGCCGCTCGACGTTCAAGGGCGCGCGGCGGCGTGATTCAAGAAGCCTAGTACGAAGTCGCCGCGCGTCCAAGGCGGTGCCGGCCGGGCGCGCCGCCGCAATCGAATCAGGCCGCCTTCTTCGCGCGTTTCCCTTCGACATCGGGCAGGAACACCGTGAAGATGCCGATGAGCGGCAGGAACGAGCAGACCTTGTAGACGAAGCCGATGCTGGTGGCGTCCGCGAGCTGGCCGAGCACTGCCGCGCCGATGCCGCCGAGCCCGAACGCGAAGCCGAAGAACAGGCCCGCGACCATGCCCACCTTGCCGGGGATCAGCTCCTGCGCATAGACGAGGATGGCAGCGAACGCCGAGGCGAGCACCACGCCGATGATCACGGTCAGCACGCTGGTCCAGAACAGGTTGGCGTAGGGCAGCAGCAGCGTGAACGGCGCCACACCCAGAATCGAGCCCCAGATCACGTACTTGCGGCCGATGCGGTCGCCCACCGGCCCGCCGATGATCGTGCCTGCCGCCACCGCCGCAAGGAACACGAACAGATGGATCTGCGCAGCCTGCACGGGCAGGTGGAAGCGGTCGATCAGATAGAACGTGAAGTAGCTGTTGATGCTCGCGAGATAGAAGTACTTCGAGAACACCAGCAGGACGAGAATGCCGATGGCCATGGCTACACGGCCGCGCGAGAGCGTGACGTGCGGGGTATCGGCGCGCTTTTTCTTCATCGCAGGATGAGCCTTGTACCAGCGGCCGATCTGCGTGAGCACGAACATCGCGATGAGCGCGGCCACCGAGAACCACGCGATGCTGCGCTGGCCATGCGGGATGACGATCAAGGCGGCGAGCAGCGGCCCGAGCGACGTGCCCGCGTTGCCGCCCACCTGGAAGAGCGACTGCGCGAGACCGTGGCGGCCGCCCGAGGCCATGCGCGCGACCCGCGAGGACTCCGGATGGAACACCGAGGAGCCGCAGCCCACGAGCGCCGCCGCCAGGAGCAGCACGAGGAAGCTCGGCGCCACCGACATCAGCAGCAGGCCGCACAGCGTGAAGCCCATGCCGACGGGCAGCGAGTAGGGCATCGGCCGCTTGTCGGTGGCGACGCCCACGAGCGGCTGCAGCATCGAGGCCGTGATCTGGTAGGTGAGCGTAATGAGGCCGATCTGCGTGAACGAGAGCGAGAAGTTGTCCTTGAGCATTGGGTAGATGGCCAGGATCAACGACTGGATCATGTCGTTGAGCAGATGCGAAAAACTGATGGCGCCGAGCACGGAGTACACGGTGCGCTGCACACCGGCGGCGGACGCGGACGCAGAAGCGGCGCGCTTGTCGAGGCTGGTTTCCATATTGTCGATAAGCGAAAAGGCTTCACGCGGGCGCTGCGTCCGGAACGGGGTCCATCAGGGTAAAGAGGTCCCGCGCGGCGATGGCGTGAAAAGGTCATGTATAGGAGTTATAAAGCGCAGTGTAATGTGTCTCGACTGAACGGTCCGGACATCTTTTGTCGAGAATCGGCCATTCCGGCGCCGACCTCCTGCGTGACCTTTTGCGTATCGGGCCTCGTGGGCCGCACGACTGCGGGTGTCGTTCTATGACGATCCGGTGCGTTTGCCGAGCAGCGTGCGGGCCACGCCGCCGAGCATATACATGAACTCGGTGTCGAGCCCGGCCGCCGCCGCATCGTGTGCCGCAATGCCTGCGCCCGCGAAGAACGCCGCGATGAGGTCCGAGACGGTGTCCTCCGGCGTCGTGGGCAATGGCTGTGCGCCGCTCGCGTCACTCAGGCAATGACTCGCCAGCGAGGCGATGACGTCGACCGGAGCCGGCGCGGCGCCGTCCTCGAATCGCGCTGCTGCGGTGGATGCTGTGGGAAATGACGCGCGCAGTGCTGCGAACCGGTCGTCGGCGGCTTTTGGGGCGTGGTGCCCGGCGGAGCGAACCCGCGAGTCGCCGGCGGAGTCGCCTGCGTTTTGCTGCTTCGGCTCGGCGGGCGCTGCGGGCGTCGCTACGCCGGGCGTAGCGATGAGGGTCGCGGCCGATTCAGCAGCGCGCTCGCCCTGCGTGGATACGGGTGGCACATTGAACGCTTGAGCCGCGGCCGGTTCGGGTGCGTCGAATCGAAACGGCTGCCCGGAGAGGGTGACCGGTGTCACGTCGTGCAGCGAGGCGCCGAAATGCGTGTCGTAACGGACTTTCATGGGTACGCGCGCCTGCTCCGCAGTGGCGTGGTATGGCGTGTCGTTGGAGCGCTGATCGCCGGCCGCATTCGCCGTAGCGGCGTTGTCCGACTCCTGGAGCTGACTGTGCGCCTCGAATGCTTCCCGCGATAGCGGCGCGACGGCCGCCGCATCGTCCGTACCCATGCGCAAGCCTTCGTCGCGGGGTTCGGGCATGGGCGTCGTCATCCTCATCGTGAATGCGCTGTTCAATTCTGTCGGGTTTCTGCGCTCGCCTGCGCGGGCCCGCGGCTCCCGTGGCGCGGGCGCTGCGTCGGCTCGCGAAGTCGGGCCGACTTCCTCGCCAAACAGGTCGGCGGCTTGCGGATTGTGTGCACCCGGCCATGCGCGGTTGACGGAGCCGAACAGGGCCAGTGGATCCACCGGCAGGTCCGTCAGGTCGCCGAACGCGATCGGCGACTCGAGCAGCGTGGTGCCGTCCGAGAGCCAACCGGACGAAGGCGCATCGGAGAGCGGGCCGGCTTCGCGATGCGGCAGGCTCAGCCCGTCCGGCGCCGCTGCTGCCTGCATGCGCTGCGCGTCGTCCACGCGTGCCGGCGCGGCGCTGGCTTGCCAGTCCGGGGCCACGAGCCCGGGCGCCACGCGCAGCACGTAGGGGCCGAGGCCGATGAAATCGCCCACGCCCACGCGCATGTCGCCGCCGGGCGTGAGCGGCTTGCCGTTGACCGTCAGCGTGCCGCGCTCGCTGATATTGCGCATGCGCCAGCCGCCGGCCACGCAGCGGAGATCCGCGTGGTGGGCGGCCACGCCGCCCGTGTCGTCGGGCAGCACGAGGGCGTTGCCGGCGCCGTTGCCGATCGTGCCGCCGCCGCTGCCAAACTCGCTGCCGAATTCGGTGCCGACGACGTTTCCCGGCGCGGCGCCGTTGCAGGTGAGCACGGAAATCTTGATGCTGGAACTGGTTTGTTCAGTCATGGGAGGGACTCGCAGGGCGGAACGGGGGGATATGTGTTGCGGGCATGCCGGCGCGCTACGTCAGGCCGGGCAGCGGAAGGCGAGCAGTTCGGCGCGGTGCAGTGCGTCGCCGCCGGCCGTGCCTGCCGCAATGCGCAGCGTCAGCGTGTGGCCATCGACGTCGAATGTCGCGTTCTGGCTGTCCGCGGTATTGCCCGGGGCGATTTGCGCTTTGTCGAACAGGCGCTGCAGCGCCCACGGCCCTTCGCCCTGCAGCGTCTGCGGTCCGCTCACCGTATTGATCTCCAGCACCGCGCGCTGGGTGCTGTCGGCGGACCATTTGACGACCTGGGAGGTGGACGGGCCATGCGCGTAGCGCAGGGTCTGGGTGCCCACGGTGAGCGTGTACTGCAGGATGTCCGGGTCGGTTTCCTGCGGCGTCAGCACGACTTCGAAGGCCGGGCTGCGGCCGCTCGATCCGAAGTAGGTATCGCGTATCTTCGCGGCCTGGCTGAAGGCGTCGAGCATCCGCGCGTCGCGCGGGGCGTCGGCGGCGAAGCCCATGCCGTCCGTGCTCGCCACGGCGAGCGGCCGGAAGCGCCAGCGCGGGCCGCTCGTGTCGGCCTGGGCGGCGAGATTCTTCTGGAAGTAGTCGTCGAGCACACCGCCCGAAGCGAACAGTCGCGCGAACTCGTCCGGTGGCATGTCGCGGGTGGCGCTGCGCACGAACGGGTAGCGTCCGGCGATCATCTGTCGGCACACGTTGCCGACGCCGTTGCTGGTCTGCTCCGAGAGCGTTTGCCTGGCCGACGCGCCCACGCCTTGCACCGCGTTGCGTGACAGATCGCTCAGGAGCCCGCGCAACGGCACGGGCAGCCGGCCCGCATCGGCCTGCAGTTTGGCGAACACGTCGGTCGTGGGCGGCACGCCGCCGCTGGCGAGCGCGGCGCTCGCCGAAGTCAGGTAGCTGTAGAGCGCATCGACGTTTTGCAGGACCGTATCGAGCGGCGCGCCGCCGCGCCCGTCCGGGCCTTGTCCGGCCACGAGCTGCCGCAAGGCGACGAAGTGCGCATCGACGATGGTTTCCGTTGGGGCGTCCTGGCCGGTGGGCGCGCCGTTCGCCGGGGTCTTGCCGAATACGGCTTCGAGCGAATGGCGCGCGACGTCCATGCGTTGTCGCCAGCGCGCGGCAAGTTGCGGCCTGCCCGCTTCCGTGCGCAGCAGTTGCGTTTCCTTCGCGGCCACCTGCAACAGGTTGCGCAGCGGCGAATCGGGGGCGGAGAGCACGCGTGCGCGCTGGATGCTCTGTTGCAGCGACGGCGCCGGCGCGAGCCGCAAATCGCCGAGATACGCGTCCCATGTCGTGACGTACTCGTTCAGATAGAGGCGCCGGGCCTGTTCCGTCCATCCCGCGAGCGTGGCGCTGTCCGCTTTCGCGGCGCCGGCGATGCCGAGCACCCAGGCATCGTCGCGGGCGAGCGAGGCGGTGATCTCGCCGATGCGTTTGTCGACGGTGTCCCAGTAGCCGCGGTACGTGAAGAGGGGCGCGATGCCGTCGGTCAGCGGCTTGCCGCTCGCGCGCACGAACACCAGCGCGGCTTGCGGGCCGCCGGCATCGGCGATCGTGACCGGTGGGGCCTTCATCGTCCGCAGCAGCTCGCGGCGCAGGACCCGCCAGGTACGTTCGGGCAGCGGGACCTGGGCCACGCGCGCGCGCACGGCGTCGACGAGCGCCTGATTGATGGGTTGTCCGAATGGCTGTGCAGCGGCGATGCTGCGCGAGGCGAACAGGTTCGACAGGTGCGCGTCGATCTGGGTGCGCTCGGCCTCGGTCGTGCTGGCGGGCAGGGTGCGCTGGATGTCGAGCGACAGCCAGGCGGCGACGAAGCTGCCGTCGTAGTGAGCCGGATCGTGCAGCATCAGATAAGCCTTCAGCGCTGCATAGTCGTACTCGATATCGTTGGTGGGCGCGCCGGAGAGCAGTTGCTCCAGGTGGGCGGAGACGAGCGGCAGCAACTTCTCGCGTAGCGCGCGCTGGTAAGCGTCCTCGGCGGCTTCGCGGATGCGCTCGCCTTGAAAGAGCCCCAAGCGGTAGCGGAAGAACGGGGGCGAATGAAGATCGACGCGCGGCGAGTCGGGTAGTGCTTTCAGCGCGTCGAGCATGGGCGCGAGGCTTTGCGGATCGGCGGCCTCGAGCGGTTGCGCCGCGTCGCGCTCGAAGGTGGCGACGCGCGCGTCGACTTCGTCCAGATACGCACGGTTATTCGCATAACTGACTATCCAGCCGCAGACGAGGGCCGCGAGCAGCGCGACGGCGCCCGTCGCCAGCACGGTTTGCCATAGCGCGTTGCGGCGGCGCTCGGCGCGGCTCACGCCCGCGAAGCCGGTGTCGGCGAACAGCACGTCGCGCAACAGCGATTTGATGAAAAAGCCGTTGCGCTCGGCGGATCCGGCCGGCACGGCGGGCGCCGCGAATTCGCGCTGGGGGGCCGCCGCGTCGAGTGAGGGACTCAGCACGCAATCGGTGGTCGAAGGGCCGTTGCGCGCGGCGGTGAAATAAATGCCGCGCAAATGCAGCGGCGCTTCGAAGCGCGATTCGCGAAAGAGGCTTTCGCAGAATGCCGCGATGGCCTGCCGCACGACGTCGAATTGCTGCGGGAACAGGTAGGCGTGGGCGCGTGCGTCGGCGTCCGGTTCGGCGTCGAGCGCGGCGCACAGGCCGTCGTCGAGACGTTTCGCGAGTTCCGCGAGGCCGTTATGAGCCGGCCATAGCGGGTTGCCGGGGCGCGGATCCGAGAGCGCATAGCCGATCCCCCACGCCGCTTCGCGCGCTTCGTGGCCGAGGTTGCGGAAATAGTCGGAAAACCCGCGCAGCCGGTCCATTCGCGTGACGCAGACATACACCGGCACCCGCACGTCGAGGCGTGTCTGCATCGCGCGCAACGGCCGCGCGAGTCGCTCCGCGCATGCCGTGCGTTCGGACGCGGACATGGCGACGAGCGTGTCGGCGGCCACGGTCAGCAGCACCCCGTTGAGCGGCTGGCGGGGGCGATAGCGGCGCAGCAGCCCGGTGAGCGTCGCCCAGATGCCATTGGGCTCCGGCGTGCCGTCCTGACGCGTTTCGAGCGTATCGTGCGGCGTGTCGACGAGCACGGCTTCGTCGGCGTACCACCAGTCGCACTGGGTCGTCGTCGGCACCGGCGCGCCAGCCGGGAGCGGGCCATGCAGGCGCAAACCGCTGCCGGCCAGCAGGCTCGTCTTGCCGGAACCGGCGCTCCCCGCGACCACGATCCATGGCAGGCGGTATTGGCTGCGGCCGGTCAAGCGGTCGATCCATGCCGCGACGCGCGACGTCGACGGCACGCATTCGCGTAGCCGCTTGAGCGCGTCGAGCAGACGCGCGCGCAGTTCGACGAGGCGCTCCGCGTCGGGCCCGGCTTCGGCGGCCGCCTGCTCGCGCTGCTGACGGCGGTATTCGCGCCAGCGCGCGATCGGTCCAATCAGTCCGGCTTTGCCCGCGCGTGCGCGCAGGCGCCGCACGAGCCACCAGAGCCAGCACGCCAGCAACACGGCAATCACGAGCGCGCGTGCGCGCCGGCTTTGCAGCGGCAAGCTTTCGCCGAACCCGACGAGCGGCCCGTAGAACCAGACCCACGCGGCCAGCAGCAGCACGGCAATGCTGACCCACAGCAGCGACGAGATGAGGAATTGAAAGAAGCGTCTCAGTACATTCATGAGGGTTGAGAGGGCGAGGAAGCGGGCGCGCCGCGCGACACGTACAGCACGATGTCCACGCGCCGGTTACGCGCGCGGCCGGCCGGCGTTGCATTGGTGTCGATCGGTTGCATGTCGCCGACGCCTTCGACCCCGATCGACCGGTTGCCGATCAGGCCGGCCGCGAGCAGCGCCTCCTTGACCGAGGTCGCGCGGGCCACCGAAAGCGCCGTGTTCGAAGGGATCGATGCTGTGCGAACCGGTTGATTGTCGGTGTGGCCCGTGATGGTCAGCGCGCCGGGAAAGCGGTTCAGGGCCATGGCGATCCGGCCGACGGTGGGCAGATAGGTCGGCTCGACCGCCGTCGCGCCGGAGGCGAATGCGCCGTCGCCGCGGATGGCGATGATCGTGCGGTCCGCCAGGCTGCGCACGGTGAGCCGGCCCGAGGCGATGTCGGTGGCGAGCCAGCGGGCGATATCGTCGGGCACGGGCATCGCGACCTGGGGCAGGCGCAGTGCGGCGATGGCCGCTTCGGTGCGGCCCGCGCGCGTGTCGATGGCGAAACGGAACCCCGCGAGACACACGGCGGCCACCAGCGCGGCGCCGGCAACCCATACCCAGGGCGGCAAGCCGAAGCGCAGGCGCGGCGCCGCCGCGCTGTCCGGCGCGCGGCATTGCGCGGACAGCGCCTCCGGCACGGGCGCGCGCGTGGTGCTGAGCAGGCGGTAGAGGCGGTGGCGCAGCCCTTCGAGCTTGACGGCCCCATCGCGCATCACGTGGTAGCGCCCCTGGAAGCCGAGCGCGAGGCACACATACTGGAGCTCCATCAGATCGACGTGCAGATGCGGCTGCGCCGAGAGGCGTGCGAGCAACTGGAAGAATTTTTCGCCGCCCCAGGTCTCGTTATGAAAGGCGACCAGCAATCCATAGGAGGACCAGGCATGCGCGCGGCCCCAGGGCGTGAGCGCAACCGCTTCGTCGAGCGCCGTGCAAAGGCAATAGCGCGCGGCGACGATGGTTTCCGGCGACAACCCCGCTTGCTGGGCATGGGACTGGAACGCACGCATTTCCCGCATGAGCTGCTCGCGCAGCGCGCGCGGTTCGGTTGGCGTTTGCAGCCTGATCTGCACGATGGCGTCGAGCAGCCGGCTGGCGAGGGAAACCAGCCGGTTGCGCGGGTACGTGGCGCCGCTGGCCACCGCGGGAAAGGGCTCAGGCGCGTGAGTTTTGCGCGCGGCATCGAGGGGCATATCGTTGGACGACAAGGCAACGGTGTTCATGGCTCAGTGGAGAGGGCGAAGGCAGCGCGCAGCGCAATGTGTGCGGGCGCGCTAGCGACGGATCGCCCAGCAGGTCATCGTGAGTCCGGGCAGCTCGCCGGCGACGTGCAGCGCGAGCCCCGCCGACTGTTCGAGTTGCTTCCACAGATCGCCGGCCGTTTCGAGCTCGAAATAGTGAAAGCCCGCGTGATAAGGAATCTGGCGCGGCGCGGCAGGCAGCAGACGCAGGCCGATGCCGGGCAGTTGCAGGTGCACGAGGTCGGCGAGGCGCTCCACCGGGCCGATCTTGATTTGCGCGGGAAAGCGCGAGCGCATCGTGTCGGCGGGCAGGTCCGCCTGGACTGCTAGCACGAAGCCCGCGTCGCGCAGCAAGTCGAGCGACGGCGCTTCGGCAACCCATACGCGGTGCGCCCGCTCGTGCAACGGCAGCGCCACGGCATGCTGTTCGAGCACGATCGAGAGCGCCGTGCGCAACTGCGCCATCAGCGGCGCGAAGCTGCCGTGCAGATCGTCGTGCCGGTAGACCGGCCGCAACGCGGGCGTTCGCGCGTCGCTCGTGTAGGTGCTGAGCTCGAACGCGAGTCGCAGCCATTCGCGAAACCACGTGTGCGGATGGCTGACGTTGTTGGAGAGCGCACGCGACGTATCGGCGAGCGCGCGGTTGACGAGCGCCAGCAGCAGAAATTCCGCGACTTCCGCTACACCTGCGCGCGCCGGCTGCGCAATGCGCTGCGCGAGCGCCTGGGCACGCTGCTCCAGCAGCCCGTGCAGCTCGCCCGCATAGCCTTGCAGCACCGGGTGGCGGCTGGCAACGAGCATGGGCGGCACGTAGCGCGGGTCGAGCACGACGCGGTTGTCGGCGAGGCGCTCGCGCACGCGCGCGACACCGAGCGTCTGCCATTCGCCGCCAAGCTGCGAGGCGAGGGCGAGACGCACGCGCTGGCGGGCGAGGTCCAGCGTGGCGGGACCGAGCGCGACGGCGTTGGTGTCTGCGACTTCGCAGGTGCAAACGCCGTATCGCGCGATCGATTCGGACTGCTCTTCAAAAATGATGTCTTCGGCGCCGGGGCGCTGGACCGGCCACGCGAGCACGACGAGTTCGCCGTCTGCGCTCGTCGGGATGTCGAGCGGTGCGGGCAGGTCATCGGCATTCGCCAGGTCGAACGGCGTGCCGTCGGGAAAGATGCCTTGCGCGCCGAGGACCGCGATTTTGCCGAGCGTGAGGGCGTCCAGGTCGAGATCGAGCGCCGCGAATCCCCAGAACGGCCCCTCGAGGGCGCCGCAGCGCTGCTGCACGTAACCTTCGAGGTAGCGCTCGAGTTGCTGGAAGTGCTGCGGCCGCAGATACATGCCTTCCGACCAGACGACCTTGCTGCGCGCAGCGTGCGGAGTGCGTGGGGGCAAGGCGTCGGGCGGTGCGTCGTGCAATGCATCGAATGTGTTCATTGATTTTTTCCGTTGATGTCTGAAACGAGACTGCGTTCGCCCACACGCAGCGCAATGGCGGGCGGATCGGGCGAAAACGGCCAGACGATCGAGAGCAGCGCGTTGCGGCGCGGGGCATGCAGTTCCACCGAGCTGCGCCAGGCGCTTTGTTCCAGTTGCCGATAGCCGGCCACGAAGCCCACCGCGTGGACCATTTCGTTGGCGCGACGCTTGACGATGCGGCGCTCGCCCGGCACCAGCACCATCTGCTCGAGCGACACGAGGTCCTCGCCCAGCGTCTCTTTTGCGCGATCCTGGAGCGCGGGAAAGCTCGCGAGGCCGAAGGCGTCGGTGGCCTTGAGCTCGTAGACGCCAACGAGAATCGGCGAGGGCCGGCCGCGGCTGTCCGGATTCACGAGCTTGTCTACCGCGATGCGCACGCTGTAGGCGGTCGCGTCGCTCGCGGGCGGCGTGGACGAGCAGCCCGTCACGAGGAGGCCCCCGAGCGCGGCGATCCAGCGGCGGCGCGCGGGATCGACGAGCGACATGGCCGCGCTGGGAGGGAGATTGGGAATGCTCATCAGCTAAAGACGTAGACGATGTATTGACTCGCCGAGGTGCCTGTGCCCTGCGTGTTCGTTGAGTTCTGCGTGGTGGGGTCGGTGTTGCGCGTCACCGGGCTGCCGCCAACGAACACTTTGGCCGAGCCGTTGGTATTGCGGTTGTACGACTGAACCGTGCCGGACGCGCAGCCGCCCATCGAACCGCCCGCATCGCCCTTGGTGGAGGGGATGATGGTTGTCGTGTTGTGGATCGGGCCACCCCCCACCTGGATGTGGGGGACGTTGGGAATCGCCTCGCTGCGGCTGGCGTGATTGCCATAGCCGACCGGTGTGCCGAGGGGCGGGGTGGCGTTCACGCTGACGGCGTCGTTGCCGCCACCGACACTGGAATTGACCATGACCATGACGTTCACCCCAGATGGATTTGTTCGGCATCGACCTTGATTAGCTGCTCGGCGGTCAGGACCACAGTGGAGCCGTGCAGGCGCATGCTCGTGGAGGCCGCATGATCGACGTGCGCTGCGCGCAGATGATCGACTGTCTCGACGCTGCGATACGAAGTGCGGCTCACCTGGGTGATGCGCTTCGCGACGCTTTCCAGCACGTTCGCGACGACGCGCATGAGGCCTGTATGCAGGCGCGCTTCGCCCGCTTGCACTTCGACGTCCTCACCTGTGAGATGGGCTGTTCGCGTGCCCACACGCAGCTCCTGGGTGTCGAGCCGCAGTGTCTGCTGCGCCGCGCCGATCAGTTCGCGGCCCGCGCGAATTTGCAGATCGTGGGTTGCTTCGAGCAGCAGATCGCCGTCCACGCGCAAATGGGTGACGGTGTTCTCGTCCGCGCGCTCGAGCACGGCGAGCACGAAGGTTTCGCCACCACTCCCGCATATCGCGACGCGGTCGCCGGGCCGCGGATCGATCAAGCATGAGAAGGCGCGTCGGCACGACACGCTTGCGTTATGCGTGGCGACGAGCCAGAGGCCATCGGTCAGCGGCGCGAGGACCGTGCCGGCGGGAAATGGTCCGGCGGCGCTGGGCCGGCTGACGGGAGAGGTTGCAAGGTTCGTCTTCATCATGATTCTCCGTAGGTGTCGGTGCGCAGGCGCGCGTCGCGCTCGCGCGACCATCGCTCGGCGGCCAGTTGCGCGGCGTCGTCGGGGGCGATGCCTGGATGCCCGGCGCAGGGGGCGTCGACGGCGCCCTGGCAGCGCAGGCCGTCGATATGTGCGTCGTGCATGTTGGCGTCCGTGAGGACAGCGTCTGAAAAGTCGGCGCGTACGAGGTGCGCGCCCTCAAATGAGGCGTGGCTTGCATCCGCGCGCTGGAACTGCGCGGCTTCCAGCGATGCGCTGCTGAAGTCCGCGTGCTGCGCGCGGGCCTCGATCCACATCGAACCCGGCAAGTGCGCCTGGTGGAAGCGGGCTTGCGCCAGGCGCGCCCGATAGAAGATCGCGCCGGGTGCCTGCGTCGCCACGAACGATGCGCCCGCGAGCTCCGTGTCCTGAAAATTGCAGTTGGGCAGCGAGGCGCGGTCGAAGACGGCATTCGTCAGCGAGCTCTGGGCGAACTGGCAGGCCTTCAGCGTCAGATCGTGAAGCCGCTGGCCGTCCAGCTTGCAGCCGATGAATGCGGTGTTGATCAGTTGCGCTTCGGCGAAGGCGACATCGCGCAGGTCGATCTTGTGGAACACGGTTTTCTCGATATGCGCCTGCCTGACCGAGATGCCGGCCAGCACCGTTTGCTCGAACGTGGCGCGGTCTAGTTCGGCAGCGTCGAACCGGCATCGTTCGAGCGTGCTCTCGATGCAGGCCAGCCCTTGTGCCCGTGCCGAGGTGAAATCGCAGTCGCTTGCCTGCGAGCCGTTCAGCCGGGCATGGGCGAGCGCGCTATGCGATGCGTCCACAGACGTGAAGCGGCAGTCGTGCCAGACGCTGCCGCTCAGGTCCGCGTGCGCGAGCGTGACGTCGCGCAGCTCGCAGCGCTGGAACAGACACTCGCGCAGCGACGCGCGCGCGAATGTCGTCCCGGCGAAGGTCACGCCCTCGAACCGCGCGCCGGCGAGGTCGCAATCCTCCAGCGAGAGCCCGTGCAGTTCGACGTCGCGCACGGGTGCGCCGTCGCGCACGTGCTGGAGCAGGGTGTCGCGTGTGAGCGTCATGCCGCTGCCCTCGCGCGCGGGACCCACGTGGTCTGGACCGTGTAGGCATCCTCGAGCCCGGCGAGATCGTCGAGCCGCGCCTCGGCGAGCAGCGCGCGAAACAGGTTCGCGCCGGCGAGCTTCGCGCGTGTGAGATTCGCACCGCGCATGAACGCACCGATCAGGTCGCTGTTCGACAGATCGGCATCGGTGAGGTCGGTGCGGATCAGTATGGCGCGGTGCAGTTTCGCACCGCGCAGGTTCGCGCCCGTGAGCACGGCGTCGGAGAAGTCGCATTGGCTGGTGCTTGCACCTTCGAGGCAAAGGCCTGGCGCGGGGACCGAGCGGAAGTTGACCTCCGTGAGCGTCGCGCCGGCGAAGCGCGTGCTGTCGAGCTGGGTGTTCTTGATGAAGCATGCCTTGCGGATCGTTGCGCCATCGAAGTTCAACTGGCTCGCGCGAGTGTCCAGAAAACCGAATCCCTCTATATATGCTTTGCCGAACGACGTTTCCTTCAGCGTGCATTGCACGAATGACATCTTGCGAATCGTCGTGCCGTTGAAATCGGCGCCCGCCAAGGTTTGCCCGACAATAACGAGCTCCTTGAGCGCCGCCCCGGCGAAGCGCGGTGCTTCCCATTCGCACTCGCGCAGGTCGGTTCGCTCCAGATGCGCCGAGCTGAAGTCGCAGCGGCGAAAGACCGTTTTCTCGCACGTCGCGCGCTCGAGTGTTGCGCCTTTGAATGAGGTTTCCTCGCAGTTGGCGAGCGACAGATTGGCCTCGCTGAGGTTCGCGCCCGCGAGCTGCGTGCGATGCAGGGCCGCGCGCACGAGCACCGCACCCGCGAGCGTGGCCTCACTCAGGTCGGTGCCGCTCAGGTTGGCGTTTTCCATGAGCGCATTGCTCAGGTCTGCGCCGCGCAGATCGAGTCCGCTCAGGTCGATGCCTGTCAAATCCTCGCCGGCCAGCGACTCGCCGCGCGCCAGCTTTTCCTTCACGCTCATCCTTGCGGACTGCGAAGCTTCCGCCGTGGCGGTAAAAGCGGCTTCCTGATGCTGGGCCGACTGCCGATACATGGCGAGCAGCTTGTTCTCGAGATCGGGCGGTAGAACTGGCGTGGCGGCTGGCGTGGCGCGCAGGGTATCCATCAGCCTCTTGATCTGAGGCGGCCCGCGGCGTCCTGCGCCGATGCCTTGCGGCACGCCGGGTTGCGCGGCCATGCGTGCCTGTGCCACGGCCGCGTGCGAACGAGCCTGCGCTGTGGCTTCGTCTGCCATGGCCTGGTTTTTCGCCACGAAGTCGGCGAGTTCGCTCAGGCGCGGTAGCGCGGGAGCGAGACTGGGCATGCCGAGCGCGTCGAAGCTCGCGCTGGGTGGCACGGCCGCGGCGGCGAGTGCCGACGGCTGCAACGCGCGCGTACGCGCCTGGGCGTCGCGCATCAGCCGTTCGCCGTAACGCTGCATGGCGCTTTGCCAGGCCGGGGCGGGCGGCGTGGGGTCGGGGAAAGAGGCTGCGGAATTCACCTTCGAAGGCATCAGGTCCGCATCGACCAGCGAGTGCATCGCCGCGTCCCGCGCATGTGTGCGCTTCGCATGAACCTGCGCATAATGCTCCGTGCTACGTGGCTCGTCCGGTGTCTCGACGGCGAGCATCAGGCATTCGATGTCGTTCGCATCGAATTGCTCGACGGGGATTTCACCGTGAAAAATGAGGACGGCGCGTTCCCGGTCGGGCATGAACCAGACGGTCGACAGGCGCATCGGCACCGGTTCGAGGCCCGGCGTGCCTTGCCGTATCGCGAAGCAACGGCCGCGCAGCGGCGGCAAGGTGCCCTGCTGCCGGGCGTGAACGGGGTGCATGCCGGCGATGCGCCACGGCACCGCATCAGGCCAGGCTTGCAGGTCGCGGCGCTGCTGATCGGCGGGCGCCACGTTGAACCATCCGCGCTCGAATGCCGGCGGGAAACCGAACGGATCGGCGGCTGCGCTTGCCTGATCCCATTCGCCGTAGAGTGCGCGCCGCTCGGGCGTGTCGATCGCGACCGGCATGAATTCGTCGATCGCGATGCTCGCTTCGTCGGGCGTGTCGGGAAAGGCGACAGCCAGATGCTTCGCGTGGCCGCCGAACGCGATGCCGACGCGGCTCGTGCGCTGCGCGTCGCAATGTGCGGCGAAGGCGCTCCCGGCAACGAGGAATTCCGCGTGCGGCTTGGCGTACCCTGCGTCGAGCGTGGCGGCGCGCAGCACTTCGGGAGCGAGCCGCGTCAATTCCTGCTCACCCACGATGCAGGGGGTATCTTCGAGCGTGGTCATGAGCGGCATCGCCACGCCGAGCCGCTCGATGCCGTCGAGCCGGTAAATGCGTGTCAGGATGCCGGCGGCCATGGGCTTGATGATTCTCATGGATGTACCTGTGCGTCAGTACGTGCAGTGGCAGCCAACGTGGTTTACCGACATATCCATGGCATCGACGGCCATGTGGGTATTGCTGAGCCTGAACGCGGTCTGGCTCATCGAGCATCCCATGACCTGAATGCCGGTGCCCACCGCGCCGACGGCGACTCCGACGGCCGAAGTCTGCAAACCGCTTACCATTTCCATCACCACGGAGGCGATGAGCTGGTTGATGGAGAGGATTTCCTGCGAACCCACGGTGCCGATCATCGAGTTGCCAACGACCACCTGGGTCGACGTGCCGTTGATCATCCCCGCCACGTTGCCGTTCTGGAGGGCGCCCGAGTTGCCGTTGATCAGCGAAGTGGTATTGCCGTTGATGGTCGAGCAGGAGTCGCCATTGATGGTGGTGCACGAATCACCGTTGATGGTCGTGATCGAGTCCTGCTCGATGGTCGTGTACGAACTGCCGTTGATGATCGTCGTTGAGTCGCCGTCGATCACCGTGGTCTGGTTTGCGCCCACGGTGTGCGAGGCATCGTTCTCGACGGAGATATCGAGGTTGCGCTCGGCGTGCAACATCACCTGCTCTGCGCCGGTCTTGTCCTCGAAGCGCAGCATGCTGGCGTTGGCCGTGGTGCCGCCGGGCGTGCGCGTGACGATGCCGCTTTGCGTGGCCGCGCCCGGCAGGGCGAACGGCGGCATTTGCTCGGCGTTGTAGATGCGGCCCGTGACGAGCGGGCGATCGAGCTCGCCGTTCAGGAAATCGACAACCACCTCCTGGCCGATGCGCGGCACTTGCAGCGCGCCGAACCCGGTACCGGCCCAGGCGCTCGATACGCGCACCCAGCACGAGCTGTTCTCGTCGCCCTGGCCGTAGCGGTCCCAACGGAACTGGAGCTTCACGCGGCCGTACTCGTCGGTCCAGATCGTCTCCCCGGCCGGGCCGACCACGACAGCGGTCTGCGGGCCGGTGGCGCGCGGCACCGGCGTGATGCTCGGCGCGCGCCAGGGCAGCGAGGTGGGCTGCACGACGAAGTCGAAGTCGTAGCTCGCCTCGCTGCTGCCGCTGGCGTAGCCGCCTTCCTGGAGCCGGTAGGTGACCGCGACGATCAGGTTCGCGACGTTCTCGGCGCTGCGCGGGCAGCCTTCGAGCGTGACGATGTAGCCTGGCGCCATGGTGCGGGCATGGGTGCTGGCGCGGCTCTGGGCATGACCGGCCTGTTCCTCTTCGAGCCGCACGGTGGCGTAGCGCTCGCCCTCGTCGGCGTTGATATAGCCGGCCTGCCAGTCGTATTTCGCGTAGCTGGCGTGGTCGTTGCCGAGCGGGTTGGCGCGGCGCTGCGAGACATCGGCGCGAGGCTTGCGAAAATCGTGGTCGTTCACGGCGAACACGCCGGATCGCAGCTCGACGGCGGGGCTCCAGTCCTCGACGCCGACTTCGCCAGGAAGCACGAGACGCTCGGGGGCGAGCCAGGGCAGCGTGGGGTAAAGCCCGAGCGGATCGTGCGAGGCGATGTCGTCGATGAGCACGAGCACCTGCTGGTCGGCTTCGTGGCGGAAATAGTAGTAGATGCCCTCGCGCTCCATCATGCGGCTGACGAACGCAAAGTCGCTCTCCTGGTACTGCACGCAGTAGTCCCAGGTGCGGTAGCGCGCGGCGAGACGCGTCTCCACGGTGAAGCCATAGGGCTGGAGGACCTGGCGCACGATGTCGGGCGCGCTGAGGTTCTGGAAGATGCGTGAATCGACGGTGCGGGTGAGATACCAGAGCCAGGGGCGCAGCGTCAGGGCATAGACGTAGCTGCGCGAGGTATCGGTTTCACGGCCGGCGAATGCGCAGCGCACGATGTGTCCGCCGAGATAGCGCGGTGCGCCGGGCGTGGCGATAGCGAGGTTGAGCGGCTTGCCGGTCAGCGTATTGAGATCGAGAGAGGCACTGGGGCTGACCATTTCCACATCGAAGGTGTAGAGGGTCGAGAGCCTCTCGGTGCCTCTTAGCGAGCGAAAGCTCAACGTCTCGAAGCCGGGGGGCAGTATCGCCGTAACGTTGTGCATCATGTCAGCCTCTCAGTAATGGTTTTGGAAGAAGGGTGGCTCAGGAAAAGCGTCAACGCTTGCAGGTGCGATGCATCCCCCGAGGGAAAGGCAGGATCAGAACTTCACGGAACAGCCGACGTGCGTGACCGAGGTCTCGATTGCGTCTACTGCCGTGCAGATCTTGTTGACCCGGACTCCGGTCATGCCCAACTGGACGCCGATGTTCTGACCGCTCACGCCCACAGAGCCAAGCGTCGATCCGATGGCTGTGAATTGCTGGCCAATCACGAACTCCTGAATAATCGACGCGATGAGCTGGTTCGTGTTCAGCAGTTCCTGCGAGCCGATGGTGCCGGTCAGGTTATTGCCGATGACGAGTTGCGAATTGGTGCCGGCGATCATCGTCAGCGCGTTTCCATGGGTTTCGTTCACCGAGTTGCCGTTGATCTTCGTGATCGAGGTCCCATTGATGATCGTGGTCTTGTCTCCGCCGACCGTTTGCGAGGCATCGTTCTCGACGGAGATGTCGAGGTTGCGCTCGGCGTGCAGCATCACCTGCTCTGCGCCGGTCTTGTCCTCGAAGCGCAGCATGTTCGCGTTGGCTGTGGTGCCGCCGGGCGTGCGCGTGACGATGCCGCTTTGCGTGGCCGCGCCCGGCAGGGCGAACGGTGGCATCTGCTCGGCGTTGTAGATGCGGCCTGTGACGATGGGGCGGTCGAGCTCGCCGTTCAGGAAATCGACGATGACCTCCTGGCCGATGCGCGGCACTTGCAGCACGCCGAACCCGGTGCCTGCCCAGGCGCTCGATACGCGCACCCAGCACGAGCTGTTCTCGTCGCCTTGGCCGTAGCGGTCCCAGCGGAACTGGAGCTTTACGCGGCCGTACTCGTCGGTCCAGATCGTCTCCCCGGCCGGGCCGACCACGACGGCGGTCTGCGGGCCGGTGGCGCGCGGCACCGGCGTGATGCTCGGCGCGCGCCAGGGCAGCGAGGTGGGCTGCACGACGAAATCGAAGTCGAGGTGCGCCTCGCCGCTGCCGCTGGCGTAGCCGCCTTCCTGGAGCCGGTAGGTGACCGCGACGATCAGGTTCGCGACGTTCTCGGCGCTGCGCGGGCAGCCTTCGAGCGTGACGATGTAGCCTGGCGCCATGGTGCGGGCATGGGTGCTGGCGCGGCTCTGGGCATGACCGGCCTGTTCCTCTTCGAGCCGCACGGTGGCGTAGCGCTCGCCCTCGTCGGCGTTGATATAGCCGGCCTGCCAGTCGTATTTCGCGTAGCTGGCGTGGTCGTTGCCGAGCGGGTTGGCGCGGCGCTGCGAGACATCGGCGCGAGGCTTGCGAAAATCGTGGTCGTTCACGGCGAACACGCCGGAGCGCAGCTCGACGGCGGGTCGCCAGTCCTCCACGCCGACTTCGCCAGGAAGCACGAGGCGGTCGGAGGCGAGCCAGGGCAGGGCCGGGTAGAGGGCGAGCGGATCGTGCGAGGCGATGTCGTCGATGAGCACGAGCACCTGCTGGTCGGCCTCGTGACGGAAGTAGTAGTAGATGCCTTCGCGCTCCATCATGCGGCTGACGAATGCAAAGTCGCTTTCCTGGTACTGCACGCAGTAGTCCCAGGTACGGTAGCGCGCGGCGAGACGCGTCTCCACGGTGAAACCGTAGGGCTGGAGGACCTGGCGAACGATGTCGGGCGCGCTGAGGTTCTGGAAGATGCGTGAATCGACGGTGCGGGTGAGATACCAGAGCCAGGGGCGCAGCGTGAGGGCGTAGACGTAGCTGCGCGAGGTATCGGTTTCGCGGCCGCCGAATGCGCAGCGCACGATGTGTCCGCCGAGATAGCGCGGTGCGCCGGGCGTGGCGATAGCGAGGTTGAGCGGCTTGCCGGTCAGGGCGTTGAGATCGAGAGAGGCACTGGGGCTGACCATTTCCACATCGAAGGTGTAGAGGGTGGAGAGCCGCTCGGTGCCGGTGAGCGAGCGGAAGTCCAATGCCTCGAAGCCGGACGGCAGGTTCGCGGTAACGATGTGTGTCATGTCAGCGCCTGTAATGGATCATCGGTGGCAGACAACTCAGGCGATGCGTCCGCGACCGGATGCGGTCTGCCGCGGCGCGGTGCGCCGGCCGCAAGGACGTGCTCGGGCGAATAGACAAAATCGTCGGCACAAGACTCGCCTTGCGCGGTGTCAGGAGCACT
Source organism: Paraburkholderia tagetis (assembly GCF_022213065.1). GTDB lineage: Bacteria > Pseudomonadota > Gammaproteobacteria > Burkholderiales > Burkholderiaceae > Paraburkholderia > Paraburkholderia tagetis. Next base: position 54,197 of record NZ_JAKLJA010000030.1, on the reverse strand, counting down.
CGCGCGCGCGCCGAGCCAACTGCCCCACCCGAGCGGCGTGGTGTCGCCAAGACTGATCGGCACGATGGCGTCGTTCGCGAGCACCAGCCGCACGTCCCAGGCGAACTCGCAGCCGACATAGGCGCGCACCCATGCCGCCAACTCGTGCATCGTGGGCGTACCGGGCAGCAGCGCGCGAAACTGCTCGAGCGTCAATTGACCCACGCGAATCTCGAACTTGCTGCTTGCATCGCGCACTGCCGCGCCGATCATCGCGCCCTCTCCGAGTCGCGCGCCGGGTGCCGCCGGTCCCAGCACCACGCGGTCCCGGCGCTCGAGCGTGATCCATTGCGGCACCCATTCGACGACGCGCACCGGCATGCCCAGCCACGCTGCGAGAATCTGCTGCAGTCCGTGTGCATCGCGCGCTTTGCGAACCAGCCGGCCGGTCATGCCGTAGAGCGCATGCGGGCTCGGCGTTTGGCCGTGAGGCAGCGACGCGAGACCGAGGTGCGCGAGGCAAGCGACGTAGTGGTCGAACGACGAATGGCCGTTCCGGTCGGCGCTCACGGTTGGTTGCGCGTCGGCCCACGCGCGGTAGAACAGCAAGGTGAGTCGATGGTGGAACAAATCGGCGAACGCGCACAGGACCGGGTCGTCGTGATTGCGCAGGCGGTTCCTTGCGAACTCCGTCAAATGGAGCGGCAAGGGACCATTCGGGCCGAATAATCCAAAGCCGTGAATCGACAGATGAGGCAATGGTTCGTCGCCCGCGCCTGCGTTCGAGTTCGCGCTTGCTACCGACGCGGGTGCAAACGCGAGCGACGGCTGCTGGCCGATGCGCACGGGTTCGTCGCTGGGGGACCATGCCCGTCCGAGACGCGGATGGGGCGCGGCTTGCGCGTCGAGCCTGCGCAGCAGATGAAACAGGTCGTGCGCGTAGGGCGCGGCCTCGACCTCATGCCACCACGACGGCGTTTCGTATGCGCGTGCGTTCATATGGCGGGCCGCCTGCCGATGCGTGAAGGCCATCGCCGGATCTTGCCGCGCTGCAGCGTCGACACTGCGAGTTCGCTAAAGCTGTTGATCGATACATGCCGCGCGAGGAATTGCTCGAGCACCGCTTCGAAGAGGTAGGTGCTGCCGCCGGCGAAGGCCAACTCGTCGAGCAGGAGCGAGATGCAGACCCCGCGGCCGACCATGACCGGCCCAGGATGCGGCAGACGCCGATACGCGGGCTCGATTCGCACGCTGCGCACGCCGTCGATCTGGGCGAGCAGCTTGTGGCGGGCGCCATCGGCGTAGAGGCGTAGCAGCTCGCGCAGTGTCTGCGAGCCATCGCTTTCGCCCGCATCCACGAGTCCCAGATAGTCGAGCCCGAGATGACTGATGAGCCGCCATGTCGACTGACCTTGCGCGAGGGCGCCATGAGGCGAAGTGGGACCGCGCAGGACCTTGATGGTGTCCACGGGACACGACGCGCGCAAGGTGAAATCCGTTGCGTTGTGCAGCGGGATCGACAGCGGCAGATGCCGGTTGGTGCAGAGCGCATCGGCGCTGATATGGCGTAGCGCATCGGGCCAGGGCGCATCGTGCTGGTCGACGAGCGACACATACACCTCGCTTCCCGGGTAGGCAGCGCGGGTTGCCGAGCGGGCGGCATTGGGTGCGATGGGCCGGGGCTCCCGGCGCATGGAAAAGTAGCGGCCGCGCTGCATGGACGAACTTTCGTGGCCGCCGTAGAACGGGAAGAAGTCGATATTGGCTGCGCCGGCCTGCGATTGGCCCGTGATTCTGCGGATGGAAAAGATTTCGAAATCGGCGGGCTGCATCCGGTCGACGACCAGATGATGCTCATGGTGCGATGGCGAAATCGCGATGTGATCTGTGCGCCGCTCGAAGAGGTTGACCGCCGGTGTGCAATGGAGCGCGAGGCTGCGTGCGTCGACCGCGCGTTCGAGTTCGGGCGCGGCCGCATCGAGCAGGACCGTCAGCGTGAAGGTGCGCCCGCGCAGGCCTGGCAGTGCATGGTCCAGCCGGTTGAGGCTGAAGAACGCCAGACGCTCCGGAAACGCGAAATACTCCTGCAATAGCCGATATCCCTCGAAGGCACTTTGTCGCGAGGGCAGCATGGCCTGATCGGCATCGAAGCCTTCGTGACGAATGGCTTCCGTGCCGAGCCACGTGGCGCGCTGCGGACCATCCTCTTCGCTGTGGCAGCACACGCCGACGCTGTGTGCAAGCACGCGCTCGAGCAGGGGATGGGTAACCGTATCCTGCGCGCTCGCGAAGAACGTCAGCTTCTCGAGCGGCAGTTCGCGAATATCGGTGACCCCGTGTGCGCGCAGCGTGATGTGAAGCGCGCCGCCCACGTGCCTGCCGCCGAGCGGCCAGCGCGAGAGCGGCAGCGCGCTGGCGTCGGCGCGCAACTTGACGTCGACGATCTCGAGCGGCCATAGCGTGACTTCGTGCGCGGTGCGAAATTCGCAGGCCGTCTGTTCGCCCTCGGCGAGCTGCGCTTTCAGCGCGGAGCCCGCGGGGAGCGTGTAGCCTGAATGCATCGAACCCGCAAGCAGATTGGGTTGCAACGCCACGATCGCCATTGATGGCATGGGCGAAAGGTAATGCGGATAGACGACGTCCAGCAGGCGCTCGGAAAAGCGCGGAAACTCGGCATCCATCTTGAGGTGGATGCGCGCGGCCAGAAACGCGAAGCCTTCGAGCAGGCGCTCGACGAACGGATCGGCAGTCTGTGTGTCGCGCATGCCGAGCTGGGCGGCAGCGCCGGGAAATGCGGAGGCGAATTCGGAACCGAGCTCGCGCAGGTAGGCGAGTTCACGGTTGTAGTAATCGAGCAGGCGCGTTGGGGTCATGAGGCGCCTCGCGACCTGAACACGAGTCCTTCGCCGGCCTCGACGAAATCCGCGACGAGCACGATCCGGGTGCGGGCGGGCAACGCGATCAAGTCACCTTCGATGCGCAGTTCGAGGCAGGGCTGGCCACCTGGTGTGGTCGCCGGCCGACATTGAACGTCGAGCGATTCGCGAGCGAGGCGCGGCTCGAAGCGAACGATTGCCTCGCGCACCTCGACTTCGAGTAGTCGCGCGGCCTCGGCTTGCAACGTCACGTACTCCAGCGCTGGAATGCCGAAATTGAGAACCGAGGTGGCGACCTGCGGGAAGTCGCGCAGATTGTTCACGCCGCGCGTGTTGATGCTGCCGAGCAGCCACGCGAGGTCGCGCAGCACTGCCTCGTGGAGCGACTTGCGCCTGGTATCGTTGGCCGCGCGCGTCGGCTCACGGTCTGCGATCAGGCGATCGAACAGGCAGGGTGGGTAGCGGCGCTGAACATCTTCGAGCGCTGCGGAGTGCGGCATCGTGGCGTGACTCATGGCGGGCGATACGAGGAGACAAGGCAGTGCAGGCGGCGAGCCGCCTGCACGCTATGCATAACTAAATATGATGCTGAAAAACTAAAGACGCATTACATCTCGCGGTTTTCCTTGATGTTCCAGGTGAGCACGCTTTCGCTGCCCTTGCCGCCCTGGTCGGTTTGCTCCCAGTACTGCTGCTTGACCTTCGCTGCCTGGAAGCGGTAGGTGATCTTCACGGCGTCGGAGTTCTTGTCGGCGCTCTGCTGCACTGCGACGACGAGCACATCCGTGAGCGTGATGCGCTTGTACTCGACCTGCGAGCCACCTGCCTTGCAGATCGACAACTGGATCTGCGGGAGGTGCTTGCCGTTGGCGCAGTACTTGAGGATCGCCGGCGTGGCCTTGTCGGCATAGGCTTCTACCGTGAGGTCGTCGAAGCTGACCTTGCCGATGCCGCCGCCGCCGCCGGTCGACATCGAACCGGGCTGGCTCGCGCCCCACGAATACGACTGAATGTCGGTCCAGCCTTTATGGTTGGCATCCTTCGATTCGCCGCTGGCTCCGTCTACGAGCATGTACATATCTACAGACATTATGTTCTCCTATGAGTTGAGAAGAGACGTCAGGAAGTGGCTTACCCGGAGGCGGACCCATTGAGTGCGGGTACCTTCGAGACGAGCCGTAGGGATACGGTGAGACCTTCGAGCTGATAGTGCGGACGCAGGAAGAATTTGGCGCTGTAATAGCCGGGGTTGTCCTCCATGTCTTCGAGGACGACGCGCGCTGCGGCCAGCGGCTTGCGCGCCTTGGTTTCCTGCGAGGAGTTCTGTGGATCGCCGTCGACGTAATGGAGGATCCAGTCGTTGAGCCAGGCCTCCATCTCGCCGCGCTCCTTGAAGGAGCCGACCTTGTCGCGCACGATGCATTTCAGGTAGTGAGCGAATCGGCTGCAGGCGAAGATATAGGGCAGACGCGCGGCGAGCTTGGCGTTTTCAGTGGCAAGCGCATCGTGGTATTCGGCGGGTTTTTGCAGCGACTGGGCCCCGAGGAACGCCGCAACGGTGGAGTTCTTCCGATGCACGAACGGCATGAAGCCGTTTTTCGCGAGCTCGGCCTCGCGGCGATCGCTGATAGCGATTTCGGTCGGGCATTTCATGTCGATGCCGCCGTCGTCCGTCGGGAACGTGTGCGCCGGCAAATCGTCCACCGCGCCGCCCGATTCGACGCCGCGAATCGACGTGCACCAGCCAAACTGGCGGAACGAACGGTTGATGTTGGTCGCCATGGCGTATGCGGCATTGATCCACGCATAGCGATCATGAGTGGTGCCGTCGACGTTTTCCTCGAAGTCGAAGGCTTCCACGGGATTCGTGCGCGCACCGTAGGGCAGGCGGGCAAGAAAGCGCGGCATTGTCAGGCCGAGATAGCGTGCGTCGTCGGATTTGCGCAGATGGGTCCACGCCGCGTATTCGCTGTTCTGGAAAATCCTGGTTAGATCGCGCGGATTCGACAATTCTTGCCACGACTCCATCTGCATCACGGCCGGCGAAGCACCGCTAATGAACGGGCAGTGTGCGGCGGCCGCGATTTTCGCGATCTCACCGAGCATTTCGACATCTTGCGGCCCGTGATCGAAGTAATAGTCGCCCACGAGGCAACCCAGCGGCTCGCCGCCGAACTGGCCATACTCTTCTTCGTAGATCTTCTTGAAGATCGGGCTCTGGTCCCACGCGACGCCCTTGTAGCGCTTCAACGTGCGGTTCAGCTCCGTCTTTGTGGCGGGCATGTAGCGGATCTTCAACTGCTCGTTCGTCTCGCTGTTCGTCACGAGGTAATGCAGGCCACGCCATGCCGATTCGAGCTGCTGGAAATCCGCGTGATGAATGATCGTGTTGATCTGATCCGAGAGCTTGCGGTCGATCTCCGCAATGATCGTCTGGATCGTCTGGTAGGCGTCGTCCGATACGACGACCGCGTGCTCGAGTGCCTGGAAGGCAAGTGTCTTGACGGCGGCGTCGATGGCTTCGCGCGCGCGGTCGCTGCGCGGATTCAGTTCGTCGACGAGAGCGACGGCGAATGCGTCGTTCGACGGGAACTCGAGGGTCGTCGTTTGCAATACGGCTTCGGCAGTCTTCATGGGAGTTTCACCGGGAGGCAGGTGGATGGGCCGCAGGGCGGTCGGTGCCGTCACGCTTCGGGCTCGCCGCCCGACGGCGAGCCTGACGGCTGGTCTCGGGCGGGGGCCGTGGGTTTGTCTGTGGTTTGAGCCGTGATGCGGGCGATCGACTCGAGCAACGGGCGGCTCTTCAGCGCGTGCATGAGCATCGTCTCGGCATTGCTCTTGCCGTCCATATAGGAGAGCAGGTTCGAGAGCTGGCGCCGGGCCATCAGCAACTGGTTCAGCTCGGGCACCATGCGCGCAACGCTTGCCGGCGAAAAGTCTTCTATCGACTCGAAGGTGAGGTCGATGGCCAGCTTGCCGTCGCCAGAAATTTCGTTGGGCACGTGAAAGGCCGCGCGCGGCTGCACCGACTTGAGCCGGTCGTCGAAGTTGTCGACGTCGATTTCCAGGAACTTGCGTTGGTCCATGCTCGGCTGCTGCTGATTGGACTTGCCAGCCAGATCGGATAGAACACCCATGACGAACGGAATGTCGACGCTCTGGTTGCTTCCATAAGTCTCTACGTCGTACTCGATCTGAACCCGAGGTGCGCGGTTACGCCCAATGAATTTTTGCCCTGTCGATTTTGAGTTACTCATGTTCGGAATCCTATGTAATAAAGATGGTGCTGCGTCATGAAGGCCGGTTGCGCGGATCGCGTCAGGCGTTGCCGCCGAGACCGGCCAGCAAGTCGATATGCGGAATTGCCTCCGGCGTCATGTCGCGAATGATTTCGTAGAACGTCATTGGCAACAGGCGCTGGGCGCGGCGGATCAACAACGACGAGGGGTGGGCCGGCTCGCAGGACTCCAGGTAGATGCAGACCTGTTCGAGCAGGAGGCTTGCTTCGTCGCGGGAGCGCACCTCGCCGGAATGGCTCGAGCCTGTGGACGACATGCCGTTCGCAGTCGCCGATATTGCCGACGTGACAGTGGCCGATTGCGGCGACGCTGCGGACTCAGGTGCCGTGCCTTCCGATAGCACAGAGAACACGGTCAGCAAAGGCTTTTCCACTGCGCTCATGTCGGGTACCCACGTTTCGTCCAGGCGGCTCGACACATTGAGACGAAGGTTCTTGATGTGGGTGAGCAATTCACCGACGACGTCGAGCGTGGCCCGTTCCGCATTGAGCGCGACGCACAGTTCTTGCCGCGTGACATCTGCTTCGTTCTCCGTCGCGCCGTCGAGCAACGCTGCAGCTTTGCGTAGCGAAAGATCGATACCGCGTACGCGCAGCAGGCTCGCCGCACGAGCGCGAGCACCGAGTGCTTCCGGCGAGAAAAAGGCTTGCAGCGCATTCGTGCGGGAGAATGGGTCGGGTTGCCCGTCCTCGTCGATTTCGATACGCGGATGCACGCCGTCCCAACGGCTGCCGAGCAGGTCGGCGGCCAGCGCCAGACCCTTCGCGTATCCCGCCAGTCCGGTGGATTCCGTCCATGCCCGAGTAAGCCATGCGACGACGCGTAGATCCTTCGAGCGTTGCAGCAGCGCCTCGGCCTGTTGTTTGGCGAGTTGCCAGTCCGGCGTGACAGCGGCAATGAGCGTGTCGCCATATTGCTGATCGCCAATGCCGGCGACGATGCGTTCAAGTTCGATGAACGCCGCGTCGTACTCGAGGTTTTCGCCGCAGTCGCCCATTGATTCAGCCGTGCGCGTGGATTCGGACGCGATGAGTGGGGCGGTAAGCGGATAATCCTGGTCGGTATTCAAGCGGTATTGCCTCGGGACTCGGAGCGGAATGGGTGGGTATTGGTCGGCTATAAAAATAGCCGCTCGCGAAAAGCTAAATATTTCGCGAGCGGGATATCGGAACTTTCGCTTAAATCAACGGTGATCCGCTTTATGCGGATGGGTGAGCATACGTGCCGATGGCGGGCAATAAAGGGATTTTCACGCTGAGCGCTTCGGCAAGATTCATCGCGTTTGCACGGGTAAGTAATAGTGGCAATAGAATAAACTCGATTGTCATTGAGGAGATGGCAATTGATAAAATTCATGACGATTATCAAATCGTCAATTAAGGTTGGGTTCGAGATAATTTAATGTCTGAATCAAGCTAAAAATTCGCTGCCGCGATCATTATCCAATCTGGATTGAATGCAATTGGCATTGCGCCAGACTGATTATGCAATCGGGTCCGATTGAATTGCCGGTAATGTGCTGATGAGCGAAACGTGGATTTGCCAGCTTTCGATTTGCGGGAAGGCTGGGCGCTGCCAAAGCCGGCGGCGCTAAAGTTCGTAGGCAAACTTGCCGTAGACCGGGTTGTGGCGGACCCAGGGGACTCCTTTGGGCCGGCCGTACAACAAGAAGGAGACCATCGAGACATGAAAGCTGCATTGCAGGGGAGCCGGCGCGCCGGTTTCGTGCCGCAGGATGCGCAGGCCGAGGATTCGCCGCACGCCCCGCGAGCCTCAGCCAGGACGGCGCGCGAGGGCAAATCGCTGTCGGTGAAGACGATGCTGCGCGTCGCCTTCGCGGTGGTGCTGGTCGGCACACTCGCGATCGGTGCTTTCTCGCTCGCACAGATCAGCCGTTTGAACGATTCAACGGAGTCGATCTATGAGCAGGGCCATGTTGCCAGCCGCGCCGCGGAGGAAGCGCGTGGTCACGTGCTGCGTGCCAGCCGCGCGCAGAAGATGCTGCTTACCGCGACCACCGCGAAGGAGCGAGACGAGCTAGGCTCGAACATCGAGAAGGACCTCGCCGCACTTGTGGTCGAGATGAAGGTGCTCGGACAATATTCATCTCAATCGGGAGGCGAGGGAGGCGACGCGCTTGCGCAGCAAAAGCAGTTCGCAGCGGCGGCGCAAACATGGAGCAGCCACGTGCGCGAGTTCGTGACGCTCGTGAAGGCACAACCGCTCGATCTTTCACAGATGAACTGGCAGGTCGGCACCCAGGACGTCTCGCTGCTCGTCGAAACGGAAAAACTCGAGACGCTCGTCGACCGGCTCGTCGCGCAGCGCGGCGCTGCCGCCAAGGCGACGATCGCGGCATCGGCGTTCATCTACAAGTCGTCGTTCGTGATGATCGCCACAGCGACGGTGGCGCTCTTCGTGCTCGCGTTCCTCGTGAGCGAATGGGTCGTGCGCCGCATCGCGCGCCAGCTTGGCGGCGAGCCCGCGCACGCGAAGGCCATTGCCGCGCGCATCGCCTCGGGCGATCTTGCGCAGCCGGTCGAGGTGCATGCGCGAGATGCGGCCAGCATGCTTGGCGCGCTGCGCGACATGCAGAACGGGCTTTCGTCGACGGTGGCCGAGATCGCCGCGAGCGCCGAGGCGATTGCCGCCGCCTCGGGCCAGATTTCGACGGGCAATCTCGATCTTTCGCATCGCACCGAAGAGCAGGCCGTCGCGCTCGAGCGCACCGCGAGCAGCATGGAGCAACTCACCTCCACGGTGCGCCTGAACGCGGAGAACGCGCAGCAGGCGAGCACACTGGCCGGCAACGCCTCGCAGATCGCGCAGCAGGGCGGCGCCGTGGTGGGCCGCGTGGTGGCCACGATGAACGAGATCAACGACAGCGCGAAGAGCATCGCCGAGATCATCGGCGTGATCGAGGGCATCGCGTTTCAGACCAACATTCTGGCGCTGAACGCGGCGGTCGAAGCCGCGCGGGCGGGCGAGGAAGGGCGCGGTTTCTCGGTGGTCGCGGGCGAGGTGCGCAATCTCGCGCAGCGCAGCGCTGCGGCGGCCAAGGAGATCAAGGCGCTCATCACCGCATCGGTCGCGCGTGTGGCGAACGGCTCGACGCTCGCCACCGACGCGGGCCAGACCATGGAAGAAGTCATGAAAGCCGTGAAGCGCGTGAACGACATCATCGGCGAGATTTCGGCGGCATCGAGCGAGCAGCGCGCCGGCATCGAGGAGATCAACCGCGCCGTCACGCAGATGGACGCGGGCACGCAGCAAAACGCGGCGCTGGTGGAAGAGGCCACGGCAGCGGCGCAATCGCTTGACGACCAGGCCAAGGTGCTCAAGCGTCTCGTGAACAAGTTCCAGCTCGCTTGAGCCTCGCTTGAGCCTAGCTCGACGCTATTTCGCGTCGCGCTCGATGATCCACTCGTGCGCGGGATCGTTGTGGAAGTGCCACTCGCGTTTGGGGCCGGCCATGACGTTCAGGTAGTACGAATCGTAGCCGTAGGGCACGACCACGGGATGGTAGCCGCGCGGCACCATCACGATGTCGTGATCCTCCACGGCCACGGTTTCGTCGAGATCGCGCGCGTCGGTATAGACGCGCTGGAACGCGAAGCCCTGCCGTGGATTGAGCCGGTGGTAATAGGTCTCTTCCAGTGCGCTCTCGTGCGGCAGGCGATCGGCGTCGTGCTTGTGCGGCGGATAGCTCGACGAATGGCCCGAAGGCGTGCGCACTTCCACCACGAGCAGCGACTCCGCCGGCTCGGTCTGCGGAAGAATATCGCAGACATAGCGCGTATTCGCACCCTTGCCGCGCGTGGAGCGCTTCATTTGCGCGGGCTCGATGAGCCGCACGGGCAGCGTGCCTTGGGCAGGCGCGCTCGCCACACCCAGTTCGGCGTCGCGCGCAGCGCGCACCGTGGTTTTCTTGCCGGGCGGCACATAGAGCGCGTAGGGCGCCGAATCTTCGAATACGCTGTCGCGTGAGCCGAGGCCGGAAAATCGCTGGCCATCCACCTCGATATCCACGGCGCCCGAGAGCACGACGATGCAGCTTTCGCGGTCCGTCTCGTAGACGTAGACCAGTTCATCTGCCGCGAGCCGGTATGCGGCGAAACCGACATAACGCCAGCCCGCCGTGTCGGGCGTGACGCGCGCGATCGTCTGGCCTTCGCGCTCGGCCTTTACAAGCAAGCTCATGCTGCCTCCTTGCTGGTATTGCTTGATACGGTATCCGAATCGATTAGCGAGCGCAGCGTGCGATAGCCCTTCTGCGCATATGCGTACGACGGCGCGATCACCGGGTCCTGCTCGGCCTCCACGACGAGCCAGCCGCGATAGCCATGCCGTTTCAGGCGCGCGACGATCGCCGGAAAATCGACGGCGCCGTCGCCAGGCACCGTGAATGCGCCCGCGAGCACCGCATCGAGGAAACTCCAGTTGCGGTTGCGCGCGAGCTTCACGACGGCGGGGCGCACGTCCTTGCAATGAACGTGGCACACGCGTGCGATGTGTTTGTCGAGCTCCACCACGGGATTTCCACCTGCGAATGTGAGGTGGCCCGCGTCGAACAGCAGACCTACCGCGTCGCTCGTGCGCGTCATGAGCTTGTCGACATCGGCGGGCGTTTCCACGTAGGCGCCCATGTGGTGGTGATACGCGAGCCGCACGCCGCGCGAGAGCGTATGGCGCGCGAACGCGTCCACGCGCGCGGCGTATTCGTCCCACTGTTTGTCGCTGAAAAAGCGCGGCCGTTGATAGAGGGGGCGCGGTGCGCCCTGGATCGAATCGGCCACTTCGCCGTACACCATTACGGTGGCGCCGTTCTGCGCGAGCAGGTCGAGATGCTTCTCCACGGCGGCGATCTCCTCCTCCACGCTGCGTCGCGCGAGCATGCCGGAGTACCAGCCGGACACGAGCGACAGGTCGTATTGCGCAAGCAGCGTCTTGAGCGCCTGCGGCTCGCGTGGAAATTTGTTGCCGAGCTCGAAGCCTTCGTAGCCGATCTCGCGCCCTTCGGTAAGCGCCACGGAAAGCGGCGTTTCGCCTCCGAGCGAGGGCAGGTCGTCGTTCATCCACGACAGCGGATTGATGCCGATGCGTACTTCAAATGCGCTCATGTGCGTTCCTCGATCTCAGGACCGTGAGTCTTCGTCATGCGTGAGTTGGGTCGGCTGCGTCGCGGTCGTTCTTGCCGCTTTGCGCTTCACCTTCGGGCGCGTCCTTCGTTGCGGGCTGCGCGTCGCCGGGCCGCTCGCGATGGCCGCGCGCGGCAAGATTCGCGTCGTAGTGCTCGCGCGCCTCGCGCACAGTGGCGCGTGTCGACACTTCGGGCACGGCCACTTCCCACCACCAGCCGCCGTCCTCGGTCGTGCGCGCCGGATCGGTGTCGATGCTGATGAGGTAGGTACGCGACGCCGCACGCGCGCGTTGCAGCGCGTTTTCGAGTTCGACGACGTTGGCGACGTGCTCGGCCTGCGCGCCCAGCGAGCGCGCGTGCGAGGCGAAGTCGATGCGCGGCGCGCCGAGCGGCCCTTGCGCACAGTCCTCGAAGAGATTGTTGAATGGCGCGCCGCCGCAGGCCTGCTGAAGCCGGTTGATGCAGCCATAGCCGCGGTTGTCGAGCACGACGATGATGAGCTTCGCACCAAGCATCACCGAGGTGGCGATTTCGCTGTTCATCATCAGATAGCTGCCGTCGCCGACCATGACGATGACCTCGCGTTCGGGTCGCGCGAGCTTCGCGCCGAGCCCGCCCGCGATCTCGTAGCCCATGCACGAGTAGCCGTATTCGACGTGGTATGCGCCGGGTTGCCCGGCGCGCCAGAGCTTGTGCAGTTCGGCGGGCAGGGTGCCGGCTGCGCACACGACGATATCTTCCGTGTACGAACGGCTCGACGAGCGCTGCACGGCGCCGATCACATCGGCATCGTAGGGCAAGCTGTGGCGCTCCTGCGGCGCGTGCGTGAGCGCCTCGACGCTCGCGCGCCATTCGTCGGCAAGGCGTCGCGCATATGCGGTCCAGTTTGCATCGGCGCGCCAGTTGACGAGTTCGTCGTTCAATGCCGAGAGCGCGAGCTTTGCATCGGCCTCCACGGCGAGCCCGTTATGCTTGAGCGCGTCGAAACCGTTCGCGTTCACGCCGATCACGTGCGCATGCGCGAACAGCGAATTGGAGCCGGTCGTGAAGTCCTGCAGGCGCGTGCCTACGGCAAGAATGCAGTCAGCGTCGCGTGCGAGCGCGTTCGCGGCGGGCGAGCCCGTCACGCCGATCGCACCCACGTTGAGCGGGTCGTCCCAGGCGAGCGTGCCCTTGCCGGCCTGCGTCTCCGCCACCGGAATGCCGCGCGCTGTTGCGAGCGCCTGGAGTTGAGCCGTGGCGCGCGAGTAGAGCACGCCGCCGCCCGCGACGATGAGCGGATGCTTGGCGCGATGCAGTTGCACGAGGGCCGCGTCGATTTCGCTTTGCACGGGCGCGGGCGCGTGAAAGCTCACGAGGCGCGGCATGAAGAAGTTCGCGGGATAGTCCCACGCCATGGCCTGCACGTCCTGCGGCAGCGCGAGCGTGACCGGGCCGCATAGCGCGGCGTCGGTGAGCACGCGCAGCGCGCGCGGCAACGCAGTGAGCAGTTGCGCGGGATGCACGATGCGGTCGAAGTAGCGCGACACCGGCTTGAGTGCGTCGTTGGCCGAGAGGCCGCCGTCGTGCGGATCTTCGATCTGCTGGAGCACCGGGTCGGGTTCGCGCGAGACGAAGATGTCGCCGGGCAGGAGCAACAGCGGCAAGCGGTTCACATGCGCGAGCGCGGCGGCCGTCACGAGGTTGGTGGCGCCGGGGCCGATCGAAGTGGTCACGGCCATCATGCGGCGGCGCAAATGCGCCTTCGCATAGGCGATCGCACTGTGCGCCATGGCCTGCTCATTATGCGCACGCAGCGTGGGCAGTTCGTGACGGTATTGATAGAGCGCCTCGCCGAGGCCTGCCACGTTGCCGTGTCCGAAGATGGCGAACACGCCGCCGAAGAGCGGCTCGGTGCGGCCCGAGCCGTCTGCGCTGGCGACGCGCTGCGCCGCGAGAAAGCGCACCAGCGCCTGCGCTGCGGTGAGTCGCACCGTGGCGGCGGGCGCGTTTTGCGCCGCGCTTTGTGTTGCACCTTGTGTCGCGACTTGTGTCGCACCTTGTGTTGCGCTTTGTGCCAAATTCTGCGCCGCGCTCGGCTGAGCGTCGGGCGCCGCTTGCGTGGCGCCGGAGATGGGAACGATGCGCTGATTCATGCTGCTTTCTCCTCGCGCGCGGCGTGCGCCGCGGGACGCTCAGCCCCGCGTGCTTGGGTGCGTGCCGCGCGCCACGCCGCGATCAGCGTCTCGAAGGCGTGGCGCACGCGCGAGATCAGTTCCTTGTCGTCGATCTCGCCTGCGAGCCAGGCAAGGCTCGGCTCATAGAAGATCGTGCGGCCGACCGTGAAGCCGCGGCACGTCTGCGAGGCCGCCGCCGCGCGAAAGCCGCTCGTCAATTGTTCGATGGGCGCGGAGAGGCCGAGCAGCACCACGCCACGGCAATGCGGATCGCGCCCGGCGATCAGCGCGTCGATCTCGCGCCATTGCGCCGCGTCCATCGGCTCGAGCTTCCACCACTCAGGGTAGAGGCCGATGTTGTAGAGCCGCTTGAGCGCGCGACAGACCGTGTCGGGCGCGTTCGGCTTGCCATCGAGCTTCGGCGGAATCACTTCGAGCAGCAATTCGTGGCCGCTCGCCTGCACGGCGTCGTAGAGCGCGCGCAGTTGCGCTTCCTGTTCGAGACGCTGCTCGAGCGGCTCGTCGGGATGGAACTGCACGAGGCACTTGACCGTGTGCCCGATGGGCCAGGCCGCGAGCGTCGTGCCGATCGAGCGGCCATGATCGAACACGAGCGGCACCGAGCCCGGCAGCTCGACAGGGCGGCCGATCCACCAGTCGCGCCCGGTTGCCGCGTTGAGCGCGTCCTGACCGTAGCGATCGTCGATCAGTACGCCGATGCGGCCTTGCAGGCCGAGTGCGCTTTCCGTCTGCGCCACGGCGTCGACAAACAGGTTCTTCAGGTGCGAGATGCGCGCTTCGCTGGCGCCGGTCTGCTGGGCGAGGTCGAAGAACTGATTGCGATGGTCGAACGCGAAGCCCAGCACCTCGTCGTATTGCTTGCGCGCGGGGGTCACGCGATGCAGGCGGGCCAGCGTAGCGTCGCGGTCGGGGCGGCGCATGCGCACGGGGTCCGCGGCGGCTTCGCGCAGGAAATAGTCGAGTTCCGCAGGCGTGGGCATCGCGGGCGCGCAGCCGTGGCGCGACACCACGAGCGCGCCGCAGGCATTGGCCGCGCGCGCGCAGTCTTCGAGCGGCGCGTCGCGCAGCCAGCCCGAAAGAAAGCCCGCCGCGAACGCATCGCCCGCGCCGAGCACGTTGAGCACCTCGACTTCCACGCCGCGTTGCAGCGGCATCGTGTCGAGCGAATCGGGCACCGCGCCATCGACGATCTGGCAGCCGAGCGGGCCGCGCTTCACGAGCAGCGTGGCCGGCGTCACTTCGCGCACGCGCTTGAGCGCGTCGACGAGTGCCTCCTTGCCGCCCGCGATGCGGAACTCCTCCTCGGTGCCGATCACGAGGTCGAAGCGCGGCAGGATGCGTTGCAGATGCTCGCTCACGCCCGCGCTCGCGACGAAGCGCGTCTCGCCGTCGGCCTTGCCGGTCAGCCCCCAGAGCACCGGGCGATAGTCGATGTCGAGCACGGTGCGCACGTTGTTGCGGCGGGCATGATCGAGCGCGGCCAGGCTCGTGCGGTTCACCTGCTCAGTCGAGAAGTGCGTGCCGGTGATGAGCAACGCCTTGGACGAGGCGATGAAGGCTTCGTCGAAGTCGCCTGCATCGACGGCCATGTCGGCGCAGTTCTCCCGATAGAAAATGAGCGGGAAGGTCTCGCGGTCTTTCAGGCCGAGCAGCACGAGCGCGGTGAGCCGCTCGGGGTCGATGCGCACGTGGCTCGTGTCGCAGCCTTCTTTTGTCAGCGTTTCGGTGAGAAAGCGCCCCATGTGGTCGTCGCCGACGCGCGTGAGCATGGCCGGGTTCAAGCCGAGCCGCGCGCAGCCGAAGGCGATGTTCGCCGACGAGCCGCCGAGATACTTGGCGAAGGTGGAAACGTCTTCGAGCCGTGCGCCGACTTGCTGCGCGTAGAGATCCACGCCGAGCCGGCCGAGGCAGACGATGTCGCGGCTGCGCGCGCTCGCGAAGCGCGAAGGTGGGGTGCTGGGGAGGGCCATGAGCATTCCTGTCGTATTCGGTGCCGGGTCGATGCGGGTTCGGAGTCGGGGCGGTGCCGGTTCGGAGCCGGTTCGCGCGCCTCAAATGGTCGCGCCGTCGAGCTCGGCAATCATCTTCTGCATCTCCGCGCCGCCGGCCATCATGTCGAGCACCTCGTTCTTGCCGATGGTCTCTTTCGTGTACGTGCCGAGCGAGCGGCCGCGATTGAGCAGCGTGAACGAGTCGCCGATCGGGTAGGCGTGATGCACGTTGTGCGTGATGAAGATCACCGAGATGCCTTTGGCGCGCGCGTTATGGATCAGCTTGAGCACGTTGAAACTCTGCTTCACGCCAAGCGCGGCGGTTGGCTCGTCGAGAATCAGCACGCGCGCGCCGAAGTGGATCGCACGCGCAATTGCGAGGCATTGGCGCTCGCCACCCGACATCGTGCCGATGGCCTGATGCGGGTCGCGCACGTTGATGCCCATCCCTGAGAGACGGTCTTTCGCAATGGTTGCGCTCGCATCGAGATCCATCACATTGATAAAGCCAAAGAGCTTCTTCTGCGGCTCGCGGCCCATGAAGAAGTTGCGCGCCACCGAGAGCAGCGGCACCAGCGCGAGATCCTGGTAGACCGTCGCAATGCCGAGGTCGAGCGCGTCCTTGGGCGAATCGAAGCGCACGGGCTTGCCGTCCACGAGATACTGGCCCGAGGTGGGCGCGTGCACGCCGGCCAGCGTCTTGATGAGCGTGGACTTGCCCGCGCCGTTGTCGCCGAGCAGGCAGTGCACCTCGCCGCGCTTTAAGCGCAACGTGACGCCGTTGAGCGCGATGACCTTGCCGAAGTACTTGCTGACGTTTTCCAGTGCGAGGATGATGTCGCCGCTTGCAGCCTGGCTTGCAGCCTGGCTTGCATCCGGGGCGTCGGCGCTGTTTTGCGTGCTGTTTTCCAATGGGTTCATGTCGGCCTCCTGCTTACGATTGCGCGACGCGGCGGCGCACGTAGTGATTGAAGAGCACGGCGATGAGCAGCATCACGCCAAGGAAGACGCGGAACCAGTCCGAATCGATGTTCGTGTAGGTAATGCCGATCTGCACGACGCCGAAGATGAGCGCGCCAAACGCCGCGCCGATCACCGAGCCGTAGCCTCCCGTGAGCAGCGTGCCGCCGATCACTGCGGCAATGATGGCCTCGAATTCCTTTTGCAGGCCGCGGTCGGCGGCGGCCGAGCCGATATCGCATACTTGCAGCACCGCGAACAGGCACGAGCAGAACGCGGTCAGCATGAAGAGCGAGACCTTCACGCGCTTGACCGGCACGCCCACGTTCTTCGCTGCGTTGGCGTCGCCGCCCACGGCGAGGATCCAGTTGCCGTAGCGCGTCTTCGCGAGCGTGAATGCGCCGATGGCCACGAGCGCGAACCACCAGAGAATCACCTTCGGCACGCCCGGCACGAGCGGCTGGCCGTTCTCGAGCATCTTGCCGATGCCGATATGCGCGAGCGCGACGAACAGGCCCTTGAACGCGGTGCCGTGAAAGAGCAGGTTGGTCACGTAGTCGGCCTTCGCGACATCGCCCACGCCGGAGACGATGGTGCGGTCGGCAAACATGATCGAGAGCGCGAGCGTGAGGCCGCGCAGGATGAACAGGAACGCGAGCGTGACGATGAACGAGGGCAGCCTGGTGCGCATCACGAGGTAGCCGTTCAATGCGCCAAGCGCGGTACAGCCCACGAACGCGAACAGGATGGACAGCGCGATGGGCCAGTGAAGGTACATGGTGGGAATGGCCACCATCATGCCCGCGAAGCCGATCATCGAGCCGATCGAGAGGTCGAACTCGCCGGCGATCATCAGCAGGCACGCACCAACGGAAAGGATGCCTAAATAGGCGGCGACCTGCGACCAGTTCATCACGCCGTCGAGATCGAACATGCCGGAGCCGCCCGCGCCGATCGCGAACACGGCGAATACGAGCACCGTGCCGGATATCGCGGCAAATTCGGGGCGGCCGAGCAGGTGCCCGAACCACGATTCGCGGCGCACGCGCTCGTCCGTGGCTCCGGGCCCCGCCGCCGACGGCGGGTTTGCGCGCGAATCTTGCGCGCCGTCCGTTGCATGCGAGGGGAAGTGTTTGCCGGCTACACCCATGATGACTCCTTGTGTCGACCGCAACCGGCAATGCTCCCGGTGCGGTCCCTTGCAGTTGCAGATGTCGGAAAGACGCGTAAGACCGGCGGATCAGCGGTACTGACCCGCGTACTTCACAACCTTGTCGAGGTTCTCCTTGGTAATGAAACCCGGGCCCGAGCGGATATTGCGCGGTCCATACGAGGGTTGCAGGCCATAGGTTTCGAGGCGCTGCTTGAACTTGGGATTGGCTTCGAGGATCTGACGGATCTTCGCCGGATCGGTCGTATGGTCCTTCTTCACGATCGCCAGCACGGCCACCGGGATATAGCCCTGCAAATACGGCTGCTGGTCGATGGCGAACTGGATCGTGCCCGCGCGGATCGCCTTGGCGATCTCGTCGGAGAAGTCGAAGGTGCAGAAGTAGACTTTGCCCGCGAGGCCCATCTGCTGAACCGCCTTGAGCGAGGCCGCCGCCGGCACCGGGCCGAGCGTGAGGATCGCGCCCGTGTCCGGATGGTTGCGCAAATACGCGCTCACCTTCGACTGGATTTCGGTCGGGTCCTGACCGGAGTCGATCGTCGAGGTCTTGTAGTTCACGCCGATGGCGTCCGCAAAGCCGCGGCAACGGTCGAATGAAACGGTATTGGTGGCGATGTGGTTCACGCAGAGGAACGACTTCACGCCCGCGGCCTTGGCCTTTTCGCCGGCCGCGTGGCCCGCCACGTATTCGGGCTGGCCCACGTGCATGATTGCGCCGAGCTTCGCGCTCTGATCCTCGGTGCCGGAGTTGATCGTGACGAGCGGGATCTTCTTTTCCGTGACCTTGCCGATGGAGTTCTTCAGCACGTCGTAGTCGGCGATGGTGGTGATGACGCCGTCGTAATTGCGCGCGGCGGCCTGCTCGATCAGGCGTGCCATGTCGGCGATGTCGCCATTGGGCGGATTGCGATAGTCGGTCTCGACGTTGAAGTCTTCGTCGGCCTGCTTGATGGCGTTCTTGATGGTGTTCCACCACGAGTCCGAATCCGGCGCGTGGCTGATCAACACGAAGTGCGCGTCGGCGGCCTGCGCCGGTTGTGCACCCAGCACGCTCAAGCCGCTCAGTCCCGCTGCCAGTGCGAGCGCCGCGGCCAACCTTCGGAGCATGGTCTTGCCCTTGCGTTGCGTCATAGTCTCCACCTTCTCGGTCTGTCGTTCGTTTTTGGGGTGAACGCGGCGCGCGCTGTGGCCTGCCATGCGACCTCGCTCATCGACAAGAGTAGGCGATCGCCTGGTGAGTTGCAACAAAAATTTCATTGCAAATAAAAATGGAAAATTTATTCCAATCGGGTGTGGCGCTGCCTATAATCGGCTCCGTTGGCAGGCCGCTCGCAAGCAGGCTCGGCATGGGTTTGCGGCACGGGGTTGCGGCACGGTTTGGCTGCACTGCAGCAAGCAACAGGAAAAAAGATCATGGCTGATGAAACCAGCGACGCCGTAGCGGGCGTGGACGAATTGATGCAACGCATCGCACACGAATACGAGGCGCTGCCGCGGCAGTTAAAGAGCGTCGCGACGTATATCGAGCAGAACCGTTCGAGCGTCATGATGGATCGCACGAGCGACATCGCCGCGAGCTGCGGGGTGCATCCGTCGGCGGTGGTGCGCTTTGCACAGCGCTTTGGCTTTTCCGGCTTCTCCGATTTGCAGGCGGTGTTCCGGCAAGCCTATGCGGGGCAGGGTGTGTCGGCCACGAGCTATCAGCACCGCATACGCCAGCTGATCGAGGAGAAAGACGGCAACGCGAGCCCGGACCTCGGCGGCGCGGTGGCGCGCGAATTCATCGGCGCGTGCCGCAACGGGCTCGACGAACTCGAGGCGGGGCTCGACGATGCGCAGTTCGATGCCGCGGTGAAGATGCTCGAGCACGCGGACAATATCTACGTGATCGGCGTGCGCCGCTCGTTCGCGGTGGCGAGCTATATCGTCTACGCGCTGCAGCACACGAGAAAGCGCGTGCATCTCGTCTCGGGGCTCGGCGGCATGTATCACGAACAGATCCGCAGCGTGAAGAAAGGCGATGTGGTGATCGCCATCAGCTTCGCGCCCTATGGCAAGGAAACGCAGTACTGCTTGCGCGTGGCGCAGCAGCATCAAGCGAAGACGCTGGTCATTACGGATAGCCAACTTTCTCCGCTCGCGCGTCACGCCGATGCGCAACTCTATGTGAAGGAGGGGAGCGCGTTCGCGTTCCGCTCGCTGACGAGCACGTTTTGCCTGTGCCAGGCGCTGTTCGTGGCGCTCGCCTACCGGCTCGAACTCAACGTGGAAGAATCGACCGACCCAGGAGGATACGATGACTGAAGCAAAGACGCCGAGCGTGGCGGTGAACGTTGCAGTATTTGGTGCGGGCCGTATCGGCCGCATTCACGCGGCGAACCTCGCGCGTCAGCCCGGCGTGCGTCTGAAGTACGTGGTCGACGTGAACCGCGAGGCGGCTGCCGCGCTCGCGGCGCAGCACGGTGCGCAGGTGGCCGACCTGGACGGTGCGTTCGGCGATGCCTCGATCGACGCGACCGTGATCTGCTCTTCAACCGATACGCATTCCGAACTGATTTTGAAATCGGCGGCAGCGGGCAAGCATATCTTCTGCGAAAAGCCTGTCGATCTCGCCATCGGGCGCGCGCGCGAGTGTGCCGACGCGGTCGCGCGCGCGGGCGTGGTGGCCATGATCGGTTTTCAGCGCCGCTACGATCCTACGTTTGCCGCGCTCAAGGCGCGGCTCGACGCGGGCGAAATCGGCACGCCCGAGATGCTGATCGTGACGAGCCGCGACCCGGGCGCGCCGCCAGTGGAGTACATCAAGCACTCAGGTGGCATCTTCAAGGACATGCTGATCCACGACTTCGATATCTTCCGCTGGATTCTCGACGACGAAGCCGAGACCGTGCACGCCACAGGCAGTTGCCTCTCCGACGCCGCCATCGCCGATGCGGGCGATATCGACTCGACCGCCGTCACGATCCGCACGAAGCGCGGCCGGCTTTGCCAGATCAACACGGCGCGGCGCGCGGCCTATGGCTACGACCAGCGCTTCGAGATTCTCGGCAGCGAAGGCATGCTTCAGGCGGGCAACATGAAGCCCACCGAAGTAGTGGCGTGGACCCAAAGCGCGGTGGCGCAGGACGTGCCGGAGGCGTTCTTCCTCGAGCGTTATCGGGCGGCGTATGCGCGCGAGATGGCGCATTTTTATGAGGCCGTCACGCAGGGTACGCCGGTGCGCACGAGCGTGGCCGATGGCCTCAAGGCGCTCGAACTCGCGGAAGCAGCGGCGCTGTCGTGGCGCGAAGGCCGGGTGGTGACGCTTGGCGGGTGACCTGAGCGGATAACGCTAAAGGCCGTGGTGGCATCGCGCGCGAAGCACGGTGCTCGCCAGATAGACAGGATGCCGAAGGAAGTGCCAGGGAGGAAAACGATGCAAGCGAATGAACGTGCCCGGCCGTTGCGCGTGGGCGTGGCGGGGCTGGGGCGGCTCGGGCGGCGGCATGCGCTGAATCTCGCGTTTCGCGTGCCGGGTGCGACGCTGGCGGCAGTGTGCAGCCCGCTCGAAGACGATCTCGCGTGGGCGCGCGATGTGTTGCCCGAAATTGGGTGCGATATGCGGCTTTACCGCGACTACGCCGAGTTGCTCGCCGATACATCGGTCGACGCCGTGTGGCTCGTGACGCCTTCGGCGCTGCACGCACAGCAGATCGTCGATGCGTTGCGCGCCGGCAAGCACGTGTTCTGCGAGAAGCCGCTCTCGCTCGACGTGGCCGAATGCGAGCGCGTGGTCGAAGAGGCGCGACGCTTTCCCGGCCAGCAGGTGACGATCGGCTTCATGCGCCGTTTCGACCCGAGCTATCACGACGCGTTTTCGAAGGTGCGTGCGGGCGCGATCGGCCGGCCGTTTCTCGTGCGCTCGCAAACCTGCGATCTCAACGATCCAGACGGTTTCTTCGTGCGTTTCGCGCCCACCTCAGGCGGTATTTTCCTCGACTGCACCGTGCACGACATCGACGTCGCGCGCTGGCTTTTGGGCAAGCCGCGCGCCACGCGCGTCTTCGCGGCAGGGGCGGTCGCGCTGCACGAGGGCCTGCGCCAATTCGGCGACGTCGACAACGGCGTCGCGATCTGCGAGTTCGAAGGCGGCAAGCTCGCGATGTTCTATGCCTCGCGCACCATGGCGCACGGCAACGACACGTCGAGCGAGGTGATCGGCACGGCTGGCGCACTGGCTATCGGCCACGTGCCGCGCGCGAACCGCGTGGAGATCTACGACGCGCAGGGCGTGCGCAGCGTTTGCACGCCGACCTTTTTCGACCGATTCGAGGAAGCATTCCTTATCGAGGCGCAGGCGTTCGTCGCCGCGGTGCGCGCGCGCGATGGCGGCGAGGCCGGGGCGGCGGAGGACGCAGCGGCGGGTGCGGGGCAGGGCGCAACGCTCGAGGACGCGCTAGAGGCCACGAGAATCGGCTTCGCGCTGCGCGAGTCGCTGCGCACGGGGCAGGCGGTGACGCTCTGAGGTATCGAGGGCGCTGCCGAGCGGTGCAAAGGAGTCAAAGGCGGGGCAACGGCGGGCGCAAAGAGGGAGCAAAGAGGGAACAAAGAAGGCCCAAGCGGCGTGGTACGCGGCTGCGGTAAAATCGCTGCTATCCGTGACGCACTCTGCGCCGCCCTCCGAGGCGGCGCGCCAACGAAGGATCCAACCCGATGCAGATTCAGGTTCACAAGGAAGTGGATGCGCGTGGGCTGAACTGCCCGCTGCCGATCCTGCGCGCCAAGAAGGCGCTCGCCGACATGGAAAGCGGCCAGATTCTCAAGGTTCTCGCGACCGACCCCGGCTCGCAGCGCGATTTTGCCGCCTTCGCCAAGCAGACGGGCAACGAGATCGTGGAAAGCTCGCAGCAGGACAAGACCTTCGTGTTCCTGATGCGCCGCCGCTGAAGCGCTTCGCACGGCGCTCACGCGCAATGCACGAAAAAATGGCCCGCAATCGTGAGATTGCGGGCCATTTTCTTTGCCGGCGCCTCGTGGGGAGGCGCCTGACCGGGGGCGCCTAGCCTTCCAGCTCCGGCTTGCGCGTGCGCAGATACTCGGCGAAGTCGTCGGCCACTTCCGGATGACGCAGCGCGAATTCCACGGTCGCCTTCAGGTAGCCGAGCTTGCTGCCGCAGTCGAAGCGCGTGCCGTGATACTTGTACGCGAGCACCTGCTCGTCGGCGAGCAGCGACTGGATGGCGTCGGTGAGCTGAAGCTCGCCGCCCGCACCGGGCTTGAGCGCGCGCAGGTGCTCGAAAATGCGCGGCTTGAGCACGTAGCGGCCCACCACGCCGAGGTTCGACGGCGCGACTTCGGGCGCCGGCTTTTCGACGATGCCCGAGAGCTTGACGATCGAGTCTTCCCACTCCTTGCCGTCGACGATGCCGTACGAGCGCGTTTCCGAGGGCGGAATCTCTTCCACGCCGAGCACCGAGCTATGGTAGTGGTCGAACACCTCGACCATCTGCTGCATGACGGGCGGCGTGCCGTAGAGCAGGTCGTCGGCGAGGATCACGGCGAACGGGTTGTCGCCCACGAGCTTTTCCGCGCACAGCACGGCATGGCCCAGGCCCAGCGCTTCGGGCTGGCGCACGTAGAAGCAGTCGACGTTGTTCGGCTTGATGTTGCGCACCAGCTCGAGCAGCTTTTCCTTGCCGCGTGCCTCGAGCTCGGCCTCGATCTCATACGATTTGTCGAAATGGTCTTCGATCGCCCGCTTGCTGCGGCCCGTCACGAAGATCATTTCGGTGATGCCAGCCGCGACAGCCTCCTCGACCGCGTACTGGATCAGCGGCTTGTCGACGACCGGCAGCATTTCCTTTGGGCTCGCTTTCGTGGCCGGAAGGAAACGCGTGCCGAGGCCCGCCACCGGAAATACCGCTTTGGTAACTTTAAGCATGTCTATAGTCCTGGTCTTGGCGGGTCCGGCGCCGTGCGCGCCGCCTGACCTCGCCTTAAGCCGATTCAGGCAGGCAGACGCGCGAGTTGCGCGGTCAGCTTGCCCAGCGTTGCCTGAAATTCTGCCAGCCTCTTTTGCTCCTGCTCAACCACCGCAGGCGGGGCTTTTGCAACAAAACTGTCATTTCCCAGCTTGGCATTGCACTTCGTCACTTCATTCGTCAGTCGTGCAATTTCCTTTGAGAGACGCTCGCGTTCGGCTGCCACGTCGATCTCCACCTTCAGCACGAGCTTGTCCGTCCCAACAATAGCAACCGGCGCGCCCGCCGAGGCCGCGTCGAGCGTCGCTTCGTCGGCGATGATCTGGACCTCCGAGAGCTTCGCGAGCGCCTGCGCATAGGGCGCGAACGACGCGAGGCGCTCCGCGTTGCCCGTGACCAGCAGCGGCACCTTCGTGGCCGGCGAGAGGCCCATCTCGCCACGCAGGTTGCGGCAGGCGTCGATCACGGCCTTCAGGTCGGCGGCCCATTGCTCGGCGGCTTCGTCGATCTTCTTCGGCGCGGCCACGGGGTAAGGCTGCATCATGATCGATGCCTCGCCCTCGGCTGCTCCCTGAGGGTACGCGTCGGTGAGCGGCGCCACCTTCTGCCACAGCGCTTCCGTGATGAACGGAATCACCGGATGCGCGAGGCGCAGCACCGTCTCCAGCACGCGCAGGAGCGTGCGGCGCGTGGCGCGTTGCTGCGCGGGCGTGCCGGTCTGGATCTGAACCTTCGCGAGCTCCAGGTACCAGTCACAGTATTCGTCCCAGACGAACTTATATATGGCGTTGGCCACGTTGTCGAAGCGATAGTCGGCGAAGCCCTTCGCGACTTCGGCTTCCACGCGCTGGAGCAGCGAGACGATCCAGCGGTCGGCTTGGGAGAAGTCGGTGTAGCCGCCCGGGCCGCAATCGCCCGGCTGGCAGGCGCCCGGCTTGGAGAAGCCGCAGTCGTGGCCTTCGCAGTTCATCAGCACGAAACGCGTGGCGTTCCAGAGCTTGTTGCAGAAGTTGCGATAGCCCTCGCAGCGCGCGAGGTCGAAGTTCACGTTGCGCCCGAGCGTGGCCATCGAGGCCATCGTGAAGCGCAGCGCGTCGGTGCCGAAGGCGGGGATGCCGTTCGGGAATTCCTTGCGCGTCTTCTTTTCGATGGTTGCGGCCTGCTTGGGATTCATGAGGCCCGTGGTGCGCTTGGCGACCAGCGCCTCGAGCTCGATGCCGTCGACGATGTCGATCGGGTCGAGCGTATTGCCCTTGCTCTTGGACATCTTCTGGCCTTCGGCATCGCGCACGAGGCCGTGCACGTAGACCGTGTCGAAGGGCACCTTGCCGGTGAAGTGCGTGGTCATCATGACCATGCGCGCGACCCAGAAGAAGATGATGTCGAAGCCCGTGACCAGCACGGAGGAGGGCAGGAAGGCCTTCAGTTCAGGCGTTTCGGCCGGCCAGCCGAGCGACGAGAACGGCACGAGCGCCGACGAGAACCACGTGTCGAGCACGTCCTCGTCGCGCTTGAGTGCGCCCTTGTAACCCTTGGCGTCGGCTTGCGCATGCGCCTCTTCCTCGCTCTTCGCAACGAAGATCTCGCCGTTCTCGCCGTACCAGGCCGGAATCTGATGGCCCCACCAGAGCTGGCGCGAAATGCACCAGTCCTGAATGTTTTCGAGCCACTGGTTGTACGTGGTCGTCCAGTTTTCCGGCACGAGCTTGATCTGGCCGTTGCGCACCACTTCGAGCGCGACTTCGGTGATCGACTTGCCCGGATTGAACGTGCCTTCGGGGGCCGGCTTGCTCATCGCCACGAACCACTGGTCGGTGAGCATCGGCTCGATCACGACGCCCGTGCGGTCGCCGCGCGGCACCATGAGCTTGTGCGGCTTCACCGATTCGAGCAGGCCCAGCGCCTCGAAGTCGGCCACCACCTGCTTGCGGGCTTCGAAGCGGTCGAGGCCGCGGTATTTTTCGGGCGCGTTCTCGTTGATCTTCGCGTCGAGCGTGAGGATCTCGATCATCGGCAGGCCGTGGCGCAGGCCCACCTGATAGTCGTTGAAGTCGTGCGCGGGCGTGACTTTCACGACGCCCGTGCCGAATTCGCGGTCCACGTATTCGTCGGCAATGATGGGGATCTCGCGGTCCGCGAGCGGCAGCTTGACCATCTTGCCGATCAGATGCGCGTAGCGCTCGTCCTCCGGGTGGACCATCACGGCCGTGTCGCCGAGCATCGTTTCCGGGCGCGTGGTGGCGACCGTGAGGTGGCCCGAGCCGTCCGCGAGCGGGTAGCTCAGGTGCCACAGGTTGCCGTTTTCCTCTTCGCTGGCCACTTCGAGGTCGGAGACAGCGGTGAGCAGCACCGGGTCCCAGTTCACGAGGCGCTTGCCGCGGTAGATCAGCCCTTGTTCATAGAGGCGCACGAACACGTCGCGCACGGCGGCCGACATCTTGTCGTCCATCGTGAAGTATTCGCGCGACCAGTCGATCGAGGCGCCCAGGCGCCGCACCTGGCTCGTGATGGTCGAGCCCGACTTCTGCTTCCATTCCCACACGCGCTCGACGAACTTCTCGCGGCCGAGGTCGTGGCGCGAGGTCTTCTGCGCGTCGAGCTGGCGCTCGACCACGATCTGCGTGGCGATGCCTGCGTGGTCGGTGCCCGGCACCCACAGCGTGTTCTCCCCGAGCATGCGGTGATAGCGCGTCAGGCCGTCCATGATCGTCTGGTTGAACGCGTGGCCCATGTGCAGCGTGCCGGTGACGTTCGGCGGCGGCAACTGGATCGAGAAGTTGGCGCGGCCGGGCGTGAGGGTCGCGGCGGCATAGCCGCGGCGCTCCCATTCGGGGCCCCAGTGGGCTTCGATCGTCTGCGGCTCGAAGCTTTTCGCTAGCGTGCTGTCGCTCATGGGTGGAATCTGCCGAAAAAAGATGCTGAAAACCTTCGATTATAAGGGGAAGCGCCGTCAGCACGGGCCGCGGGCCGGTCCGGGGCCGGCATGGCCTTTATAATGATGGTCTACTTCAAAGCCCGCCGCCGGGGTGCCCTTGATAGTGCCCTTGCTTGCGGCTTTCTTTGCGGCCTTCTTTGCGCCCTTCATTTCATGCCCGAATTGCTCGCGAACCTGAACCCCGAACAACACGCCGCCGTCACGTTGCCGAACGAACCGGCGCTCATCCTGGCCGGGGCCGGCAGCGGCAAGACGCGCGTGCTCATCACGCGCATTGCGTGGCTCATCCAGCAGGGCCTCGCGTCGCCGGCCACCATCCTCGGCGTGACCTTCACGAACAAGGCCGCGCGCGAAATGATGGGGCGCCTGCAGGCGCTTTTGCCCATCGACACGCGCGGCATGTGGATCGGCACCTTCCACGGCCTGTGCAACCGCATGCTGCGCGCGCATTACCGCGACGCCGGCCTGCCGCAGACCTTCCAGATTCTCGACACGGCCGACCAGCTTTCGGCCATCAAGCGTCTGATGAAGGGCCTGAACATCGACGACGAAAAGTACCCGCCGAAGAACGTCCAGTACTTCATCAACAACGCGAAGGAGCAGGGCCTGCGGCCGAAGGACGTCGACGTCACCGACAACTTCAACCGCAAATTCGTCGAGCTCTACGAAGCCTACGACCAGCAGTGCCAGCGCGAAGGCGTGGTCGATTTCGCCGAGCTGCTGCTGCGCTGCTATGAGCTGCTCGCATACAACCCGCCGCTGCGCGCGCACTACCAGGCGCGCTTTCGCGACATCCTCGTCGACGAGTTCCAGGACACCAACAAGCTCCAGTACGCGTGGCTCAAGCTGCTCGCGGGGCCGGGCAACGCGATCTTCGCCGTGGGCGACGACGACCAGTCGATCTACGCGTTCCGTGGCGCGAACGTCGGCAATATGCGCGACTTCGAGAACGAATTCCGCGTGAAGCACATGATCAAGCTCGAGCAGAACTATCGCTCGCATGGTCACATTCTCGATGCGGCGAACTATCTGATCGCGCATAACTCGCGGCGTCTCGGCAAGAACCTGCGCACCGACGCGGGCCATGGCGAGCCGGTGCGCGTCTACGAGGCGGCCACCGACTCGCAGGAGGCGGGCTGGATCGTCGAGGAAATCCGCGCGCTTATCAACCAGGGGCTCGCGCGCAACGAGATCGCGATTCTTTACCGCAGCAATGCGCAGTCGCGCACGATCGAGCACACGCTCGTGAACGCGGGCGTGCCGTACAAGGTGTATGGCGGATTGCGCTTCTTCGAGCGCCAGGAAGTGAAGCATGCGCTCGCGTATCTGCGCCTGATCGACAACCCGAACGACGACACCGCGTTCGCGCGCGTCGTGAACTTCCCGACGCGCGGCATTGGCGCGCGCTCGATCGAGCAGCTCGCGGATGCCGCACGCCTCTACAACTGCTCGATGGCGGCGGCGATTCCGTACGTCACGGGCAAGGCCGGCACGAGCCTCGGCTCGTTCGCGAATCTCGTCGCGAAGATGCGCGCCGAAACCGCGCAGATGAGCCTGCCCGAAACCGTCGAGTACACGGTGCGCATGAGCGGTCTCGCGGAGTTCTATCAAGGCGAGCGCGAAGGCCAGGACCGGCTGGAGAACTTGCAGGAACTCGTGACCGCGGCCACCGCGTTCGTGAGCGAGGAAGGCTACGGCATGGACACGCCGGCGCGCTCGATTCCGCTGCGCCCGGGCGCGAGCGCGCTGCCCGAGATCGTCTCGCAGGACGGCGAGATCGAAGTGCTCGATGCGCCCGCGATCACGGATCCCGCGCAGAACCCCGATGTCATGACGCCGCTTGCGGGTTTTCTTTCGCACGCGTCGCTCGAAGCCGGCGACAACCAGGCGCAGGCGGGCCAGGACGCCGTGCAACTGATGACCGTGCACGCGGCGAAGGGCCTCGAATTCACGGCGGTATTCATCACCGGGCTCGAAGAGGGCTTGTTCCCGCACGAGAACAGCGCGATGGAGGCCGACGGCCTCGAAGAGGAGCGCCGCCTGATGTACGTGGCGATCACGCGCGCGAAGGAGCGGCTCTATATCTCGTTCGCGCAGAGCCGCCTGCTGCACGGCCAGACGCGCTACAACGTGCGCTCGCGCTTCTTCGACGAGTTGCCGCAGGAATCGCTCAAGTGGCTCACGCCGAAGGTGGAGGCGGGCTCGCGCTGGGGCGGGCGCTCGGATAACGCCGGCTGGGGCCGCGACTGGTTTGCGCGTCCGGGCGGCGGCGGTGGCGGCAACAAGAGCGGCGGCAGCCGCGATCGCGATGCCTATGTCGCGGACAAGAGCCCGGCGCCCGCGTTCGCCAACGAGCAGCGCGCGGCCGAAACGGGCTTCCGCGTGGGCCAGGCCGTGTTCCACACGAAATTCGGCGAAGGCACAATCACGGCGCTCGAAGGCAGCGGCACGGATGCCAAGGCGCAGGTGCGCTTCAAGCGCCACGGCGAGAAGTGGCTCGCGCTGGCCGTGGCGAAGCTGCAGCCGGTGGAATGAGCGCCGCTCTCACGAACCAAAACAACACAGTGACGTAACGCGTCGATCTACATCCACGACGTAAGTCAGCGATGTAAATCGGCGACGTCAATCATCGACGCAATTCGGCAGGCCATCGAAGCCATGAACTCATCGTCCCTTCAGCCCGGCGCCGCCGGTCAACCCGCGGCACGTCCGCTTGGCGTGCTCGCCGCGCTTCCCCAGGAACTCGGCGACCTGATCGCCACGATGCAGGCCGAATCGGGTGTGGTCACGCGCACGCTCGGGCGGCGCGACTATCACCTCGGCACGGTGCACGGCGTGCCTTGCGTGGTGACGCTTGCGCGCGTCGGCAAGGTGGCTGCTGCGGCAACCGTTAGCGCGCTGATCCACGTATTCGATGTGCAAGCGGTGGTCTTCACCGGCGTCGCGGGCGGCGTGGGGCCGGACGTGCATGTGGGCGATGTGGTGGTGGGCGAGACGCTGCTCCAGCACGACATGAACGCCGAGCCGCTGTTCCCGCGCCACGAAATTCCGCTGCTCGCGCGCTCGCGCTTTAATGCCGACGATGCGCTGGCCGATGCGCTGGCCGCCGCGTGCGAGCGCTTCGTCGCGCAAGAGGGCGCTGCGCTCGCGGAGCGCTTTAGCGCCGCGTTGCCGCGCTTTAAAACCGCGCTGCCTCGCGTGCATCGCGGGCTCGTGATCAGCGGCGATCAATTCGTGGCCAGCGCGGCAGCCGTGGACGCATTGCGCGCGGCCTTGCCCGGCGCGCTCGCCGTGGAAATGGAAGGCGCCGCGATCGCCCAGGTCTGTTACGAGTACGACCTGCCGTGCGCCGTGGTGCGCACCATCTCCGACACCGCCGACGAGCACGCCAGCACCTCGTTCTCGTCGTTCCTCACGGATATTGCCGGGACGTATTCGACCGGCATTCTGCGGCACTTTCTCGCGTCGTACACCCCGGCGGGGCGCTGAGCGGCGCGGGTCTGGGCGACCCGCCGTCCATCTGCGGTCAAGCCGCAGTCAGCCCCGCAGTCAGCCCGCAGTCCGCCCCGCAGTCAGCACTCAGACGCGGGTTAACAATGACTGTGAAATTATTTATATCTAAAGTAATCTGGCGCGAACCGATCAACCTTAATTGACCGATCGCGCCCGAAAGCCCGTGCCCACGCCTTAAGACTCTTCTTTAAGGCACCAGGAGATGCGCGGGCGGGAAGGCGCCGTGCCCGCCCATGTCCGATGCCCGCTCCATCCCCGCGCGCACGACGCGCGCAGTCCTGCTCGTCTGCGGCTTGTCCGTTCTTTTCGAAGGCTACGACGTCGGCAGTCTCGGCGCGGTGCTGCCCGCGCTCGCCGCCGACCGCCACTGGAGCCTCACGCCGATGCAGCTCGGCGCGCTCGGCAGCTACGCGCTAGCGGGCATGTTCTTCGGCGGCATGGCGATTGGCACGCTCGGCGACCTGCTCGGGCGGCGGCGCATGCTGCTCGCCTGCGTCGCGCTGTTCTCGCTCACGATGGCGGGCGCGGCGCTCGCGCCCACGCCGTTCTGGTTCGGTCTGTGCCGGTTCCTGGGCGGCCTCGGTCTCGGCGGCGTGATTCCCGTGGCCGCCGCGCTCACCATCGAGTATTCGCCGCCGGCGCGGCGCAGTTTCAACTACGGGATGATGTACTCGGGCTACTCGCTCGGCATCCTGTGCGCGGCGCTCGCAGCGATGGCGCTGCTGCCCGCCTGGGGCTGGCGCGGCGTGATGGCGATGGGCGCGTTGCCGTTGCTCGCACTGGTGCCGATGGCGCGCGCGTTGCCCGAGTCGCTCGAATATCTGGTTGCGCGCGGACGCCAGGGCGAGGCGCGGACGCTGGCCGCACGGCTCGGCGTGACGGGCGAGCTTCCCGTGGCGCAGGGAGCAGCATCCCACGAACGCGCCAGCCTGCGCGATGTCGTGGCGGCGATCTTCGCGCGGCGCCGCCTGCGCGCGACGGCGTGCTTCTGGATCGCGTTGTTCTGCGGCATGTTGCTGGTGTACGGCCTGAACACCTGGCTGCCGATGATCATGCGTAAGCAAGGCTACGATCTCGGCTCGAGCCTCGCGTTCCTGCTTGTGTTCAGCCTGACTTCCGCGTGCGGCGGCGTGGTGCTCGGCAAGGTCGCCGACCGCTTCGGCGTGCGCGCGACGGTCGCGCTGGCCTATGCCATCGGTGCGCTGGCGATCGCCGCGCTGATGACCCGCAACGCGCTCGTCGTGAGCTATGCACTCGTGGCGCTCGCGGGGATCGGCAGCATCTCCGCCTCGCTGATCCTCACCGGGCATCTGACGCACTTCTATCCGTCCCATGCGCGCGGCGCGGCCACCGGCTGGGCGCTGTCCTTCGCGCGTTTCGGGGCGATGTGCGGACCGCTCATGGGCGGCTATATCGCAAGTGTGGGCGCGGACTGGTCGTGGAATTTCGTGGCTTTCGCGGTGACGGGGCTCGTGGCGGCGCTGGCGGTCGCGGCGTTGCCCTCACGTGAGCGCGTCGAGGCGGGTGAGGCGGGAGAGGGCGGCGAGAAGGCGGAGATGACGAAGGATGGGGCTCGGGCCCGACGCGCCACCCAGCTTTCTTGAAGACGGCGCGCTCGCGCCGTCGCTTGCCGTCTCACTTGCCGCGCATTTGCTGCCGCTCTTGCCACCGCATTTGGCACTGCATTTGCCACCGCATTTGCCACTTCAAGCCTTGCCGGCTTGCTCCACCGCCTCGCGGATCTGCTGCAATGCCGTCGCGTCCTCGATGGTCGGCAACTCGCCCGGCTCGCGCCCCTCGGCGAGCGCCGCGATTGCGCGGCGCAGGAGCTTGCCCGAGCGCGTCTTCGGCAGCATCGAGACGAAGTGCACGCGCGCGGGCCGCCCGATGGCGCCGAGCTGACGGTCCACGGTAGCCGCGAGCGCGGCGGCGAGCTGGTCCGCCGCTGCGGGATCCGCCGCCGCAGCCGCATCGCGCAGCACCACGAACGCGAGTGCGGCCTGACCCTTTACCGCGTCGTTTATGCCCACCACGGCCACTTCCGCGACCGCTGCGTGCGACGAGATCGCTTCTTCGATCTCGCGCGTGCCGAGCCGGTGGCCCGCCACGTTGATGACGTCGTCGGTGCGGCCGAGGATCGTCACGTAGCCGTTCTCGTCCTGCACGCCCCAGTCGAAGGTCGAATACACCTGCTGGCCCGGCACGCTCTCCCAGTACGTATTCACGAAGCGTGCGTCGTCGCCCCAGACGGTCTGCATGCAGCCCGGCGGCAGCGGGTAGCTGAGCGTGATCACGCCTTTCTCACCCTGCGCGCACGGTTCGCCCGTATGCTCGTTGCGCAGCACGAGGTCGTAGCCGTAGCACGGCACGCCCGGCGAGCCGACCTTCTGCGGCAGCGCTTGCACGCCTCCCTGGATCGCGAGCATCGGCCAGCCGGTCTCGGTCTGCCAGTAGTTGTCGACGACGCGCTTGCCGAGCGCGTCCGAGATCCAGACCGCCGTGGGCTCGTCGAGCGGCTCGCCCGCGAGAAACAGCGTGCGCAGGCTCGAGAGATCGGCGGCGCGCAGCAGCGCCGGATCCTGCTTCTTGAGCACGCGGATCGCGGTGGGCGCGGTGAACATGAGATTGATGCGGTGCTGCTCGACGAGGCGCCACCAGATGCCGCCGTCGGGCCGCACGGGCGTGCCTTCGTACATCACCGTGGTCATGCCCGCGAGCAGCGGCGCATAGATGATGTAGCTATGGCCCACGACCCAGCCGATATCCGATGCCGTGAACATGGTGTCGCCGGCGCGGCCCTCGAAGATGTATTCCATCGACGCAGCAAGGGCCACCGCGTAGCCGCCCACGTCGCGCTGCACGCCCTTCGGTCTACCGGTGGTGCCCGAGGTGTAGAGCACGTAGGAAGGCTCGTTCGATTCGAGCCATTCGCAGGGAATCTGCACGTTGTAATGCTGCTCGCGCAACGGCTCGTAGTCGACCAGATACGGCGCGTTCAGACGCTCGGGCGCGAGCTGGCGGTCGATCAGCAGCACGCGCGGCGGCGCATGTTCGGCGCGCGCCATGGCCTCGTCGACAAGCGGCGTGTAGTCGATCACCTTGCCGCCGCGCGCGCCGGCGTCGGCGCAGACGAGCAGCGTGGGCTTCGCGTCGTCGATGCGTGCGGCGAGGCTCGGCGCCGCGAAACCGCCGAATACGACCGAATGAATCGCGCCCAGGCGCGCACAGGCGAGCACCGCGAACACGGCCTCGGGAATCATCGGCAGATAGATCAGCACGCGCTCGCCGCGCTTCACGCCCAGCGAGCGCATCACGGCGGCCATGCGGTTTACTTCGGCGTGCAGATCGGCGTAGGTGTAGCGGCGCTCGATGCCGGTCTCGGTCGACACGTAGACGAGCGCGTTTTGCTGGGCGCGGGTGGCGAGGTGCCGGTCGACGGCGTTGAAGCACAGGTTGGTGCGCCCGCCCACGAACCAGCGCGCGAAGGGCGGATTCGAGCGGTCGAGCACCTCGGTGAACGGCGTCTGCCAATGGATGCGCGCGGCTTCGCGGCACCAGAAGTCTTCGGGTCGGTCAATCGACTCGCGGTGGAACTCGCGGTAACGGCGCATGACGTCCATCCTCCCGTGCGGTGTCGCGGGCTCGGCGCTTGGCGCTTTGGTGGGGCGCCCGCGTGGCGGCCGGATCCGGCTCTGAATAGTCGAGAATAGTGCAGCGCAATGGGCGCGGGCAACGCGGGTTCACCATTACACGGGCTTACACGGGCTGCGCGAGCGGGCGCGGCTGCGCATGCCAGCGCCGCAGCCAGCGGCATGCGATCGCGACCGCCGGATCGAGCTGCGCGCTCACCGTTGGGCCGAGACCCGTGCCGTAATCGTCGTGCGCGAACGGCTGCACGCCGATCAGCACCAGCTCGCGCGGATAGTGGCCCTTGAGCTGCGCGCACGCGAGCGCATCGGCGAAATCCATCTGGTGCAGACTCACGGGACGCGTATGCAGATGCCGCACGGCTTCGTCGCCTTCGCGCACGCACAGCGTGCCGGGTGCGCAGCCGAAGTCCGCCGAATTGAAGACGAGCATGCGTTGCGCCGACTCCACGAGCGGCAGGAGCGCGAGCCCCTGGGTGCCGCCCGCCACGAACTCCACGTGCGACGCGCACTGCCAGCCGGCCTTGAGACGCTCGATTGCACGCATGCCGAACCCGGCGTCGCCCCATTGCACATTGCCGATTCCCAGCACGACGATGCGCGGCGGCGCCGGCGTTTGCGCGGCGGCTGGGGTAGGCGCAGCGAGGGGGCGGGCGAAGATAAATGGAACGTGGTCGTAAAGAAAGCTCACGCGCATCACTTTGCGAAGGACACAAAACTCAGAATACTCTTAGGTGTCGCGCATTTTTGTGTTGAGGCGTGTCAAGGTAGTAGGAATCTGTTCGAGCGCTGGGATAAGTTTTGCAGGTTCAGGTGATTCGCTGTCGGACGATACCTGGTTTATGGTTAGAAGCTTCAGGCAATGTTCAGACGCACCAATGAAAAAGCGCGCCCGAGTGCGCGCTTTTTCATTCACATGAACCTCATGGGCCTCATGAACCTCATGAACCTTCAGGCCCCCGGCTTCACGACCACGGTGCAGGTCGTGCCCGCGGAGAGGATCATGCCGTCCGGTACCTTGTCGATGTGGATGCGCACCGGCACGCGCTGCGCGAGGCGTACCCAGTTGAAGGTGGGGTTCACATCGGCGAGCAGCTCGCGGCTTTGCGGATTGTCGCGGTCGTAGATGCCGCGCGAGATGCTTTCCACGTGGCCTTCGAGCGTGCCGCCGCTCATCAGCTTGATGTCGGCCTTGTTGCCCACTTTCACGTGCGGCAGCTTGGTTTCCTCGAAGTAGCCGTAGACCCAGAACGAATGGCTGTCCACCACCGCGAGCTTGGCTTGGCCGGCGATCGCGTAGTCGCCCTGGAACACCTGCAGGTTGGTGATATAGCCGTCCACGGGCGAGATCACGCGTGTGCGATCGAGGTTGAGCTTCGCGGCGTCGAGCGCGGCAAGCGCCTGCTGGTACTGCGCCTGCGCCGAATTCGCGGTGTGCGAGGCGTTTTCGCGGCTTTCCTGCGAGACGACCTGGCTGTCCATGTCGGCGCGGCGGCGGGCGTCGTCCTGCTTCATGGTCAGCTCGGCCTTGCGCGCGGCCACGGCTGCTTGCGCCTGCTCCACGGCGATCTGATAGTGCGACGGGTCGATCTGCATGAGCAGGTCGCCCTTGTGCACGAACTGGTTGTCGCGCACGGGCAGCTCGACCACGGCGCCCGAGACGTCGGGCGCGATGTTCACCACTTCGGCGCGCACGCGCCCGTCGCGGGTCCACGGCTCGTCCATGTAGTGCACCCACAGGACGCGCCCGACCAGAATGGCGACGGCGAAGATGATGGCCGTCGCGATAAAGCCAATGATGTTTCGGATAGTCATGATTCGTTTGAATCCGGTTCAGCGTTTTTCAGCGAGTTCTGCTATTTCAGCGATATACGACGAGCCCCAGCACGCAGCACACGACCACGAGCAGGCTCACGCGAAAGAGGGAGGGGTGCCACACGATCCGGTAGAGGCCGGTTCGGGCCAGTACGGAATCGAGCACCCAGGTGAGCGCCGCGCCCACGATGAAGAGCAGGACGATCGCCGGAATGTAGGCGTCGAGAAACGCAACGTCACGCGGCATGGTTTGCTCCTTGCGGGTTGTCGGGATGGTTGTCCGCCGATGGGGTCGCGCCTGGGTCCGCCGCGAACGGCGATTGCGGATCGATGAGCGCGGTACGGATGAAATGCAGATGGCTCAGGATGCGCTGCAGCCGATGGCGCGTTTCGCGCGGCGCGTCTTCCTGGACGATCCGTTCGAGCACGCCCTGGCAGGCCGCGATGGCCGCACGGGTCGCGGCGAGCGCGGTGGTGTAGCGATTCGCGTCGGGGCGCGCGAACAGCGCGCTCACGGCCTTGAGCGTGGCATCGGTGGCGTCGCGCCATGCGGTGCCGGCCCGGAGTGCGTCCGTGGTACGCACGGGCGCGGCGGCTTGCGTGGCGGTTTGTGTTCCGGCTTGCGCCGCAGGTCGCGCAGATACCGCGGCCAGCTCCTCGCGCAGATCGATCGCGGCATTGCCGATCTCGAGCGTCGCGAACATCCAGCGCAGCGTGTCCTGGCGGAGCGCCTCGTCGCTGCCCGCGAGCGCATGCAACTGGAACATCAGGTCGCGCGCGCCGCTTTCGAAGCGGTTGCGCAGGCCCGTGAGCCCGCTTGTGCCGATCCAGCGCGCGCGGCACGCGTGCACGGCCTGGCCGCGCAGATTGGCGAGCAGACGCTTGCGCAGCCACGGCGCGGACGGCGGCAGGAGCACGGCGAACGTGAGGGCGGTGACGACCATCGACATGACGAGCGCCAGC
Source organism: Paraburkholderia tagetis (assembly GCF_022213065.1). Taxonomy (GTDB): domain Bacteria; phylum Pseudomonadota; class Gammaproteobacteria; order Burkholderiales; family Burkholderiaceae; genus Paraburkholderia; species Paraburkholderia tagetis. The sequence continues at coordinate 17,771 of NZ_JAKLJA010000030.1, read as the reverse complement.
GCGTCGTTCATATAGCCGGCCGGGTTGTACTGCACGACGTTGTCCGGGCCTGCGAGGAAGCACAGGAAGATGCAGTAGCCCATGCCGTAGCCCATATACGCGGGGCGGGTCGTGAGGAATACGCCGAATGCGAGCGCGGGCGTGAGCGCGACGCACAGCATCGGAAAGCCGTCGATATGCGGAAACACGCCGAACGTGAGGAACATGCCGACCACGGACGCGAGCATCGTGCCGCCCGCCATCTGGCTCGACATGCGCGCGGGCTGGGGCGAGGCGGAGGCCAGCGCACAGGTGGCCGCGGCGGTGAGCACGAGAGTCGCGCCGCTCGGCCACGCGCTGGCGATCCAGAAAGTCGCGAGCAGACCCATGACGATGGCCGCGCGCAGGCCCGCCACGCCGGCCGCGACCAGATTGGTCTTCGGCTCGTAGCGCGCGATCCATTTTTCGCGCGAGTGCGTGTCGACGGCGAGCGAGGCGTAGGTCGCCGTGTACTCGTTCATTTCGTGCACGAAGCGGTAGAAGAGCTCAGTGGCCGTGTCGAAGTCGAGCAGGCGCGCGGCGCGCGTCTCCGCGCTCTTGCCTTGCTGGTCCAGATCGGCTTCGAGCTGCATGCGCGTTTCGCGCACGCGCCTGGGCAGCGTCGCGCGATAGTCCTCGAGCTGCTTCGAGACGTGCACTGCGTCGGCCGCGGTGAGCACCGGCTCGCCGGACTTGTCGAAGAGCGGCGCGATCTCGCGGAAGTACGGCTCGAGCGCGTCGACGGTGACGGTCGAGCCGCCGTTGCGCAGGCGGTTCATCAACTGATGCAGCGCGTGAAAGCGCGTCGAGACGGCCATGAACTCCGTGTTCAGGCGCGCGAGGCGCCCCGCGCGCATGCGTGCGTCGGGCGAGTCGAACACGGCCGTGCTGCGGCTCGCCTCGAAGCCGACGATGTCGGCCACGAAACGCGCGTTGGTCGCTTCGATCTGCGAGCGCTCGACGCGCCCGCCCAGCGACGCCGACACATAATCGACGAACGACGAGAAGCGGCGGCGCACCGTGGAGCGCAGCAGTTCGCCCGTGTACTGCGGGAACACCACGGCGCTCACGAAGCCCGACGCGAGGATGCCGATCGAGATTTCGGCCACGCGCGTCATCGCCGACATGAATGCGCCGTCGGGATGCTGCGAGGCCGGAATACCGATCAGCGCCGCCGTATAGCCCGCGAGCACGAAACCATACGAACGGAAATTGCGGTTGCGCGCGGCGCCTGCCGTGCAGATGCCCACCCACAGCGCCGTGCTGGCGATGAAGAGCTCGGGTTGCTGGGCGAACAGGCCGATCAGCGCGAGCATGACCACGAGGCCGACCAGCGTGCCGCAGATCCGGTAGAAGCTTTTCGCGAACACGGGGCCGCTTTGCGGCTGCATCACGATGAACACCGTGGTCATGGCGGTGCGCGGCGAGGGTAGATCGAGCTTCATCGCGATGCCGAGCGCGAGCAGCGCCGCGGCAATCGCCTTGAAGAGATAGAGCCAGACGAGGCCGTCGGTGCGCGCCCAGTCGGCGAACGCGTGGAAGAGGCGCGGGCCGCCCGGTTGCGTGGAAGTGGGAGAGGACGCTTGCATGGTCGCGGGCTTCAGTGCACGGAGGCGCTTGCGTTTGCTTTGGCGCCTGCGGAGGAGCCTGCGTTGCCTGCGCGGTCCGCGCCCGCAGCATCTGCCGCATCGACCTTATTGCCTGCATCCACCGCACCCATGTCAGGCAGCTTCGGCGCGAGCAGCGCTGCCGGCATGAGCGGGACGTCGCGCGTCTTCTTGCCGTGCGCGGGCAATTGCTCGGCTTGCGTCGGTCCTGCCGCCGTTGCCCCGCTCGCCGGGTCGATCATCCCGCCGCCCAGCGCCGCCACCAGCGTCGCATGAGCGGCCAGGCGCGCGGCCTGGATGTGCGCGACGCCTTCCTGCGCGCGCAGCAACTGCGTCTGCGCGATCAGCACATTGACGTAGTCGGTGAGCCCGCGGCGAAAGCCGGCCTCCGAGAGATCGTAGTTGCGCTGCGCGGCCGCGACCGAGCGATGGGCGTCGTCCTCTTGCGTCGCGAGCGAGCGCATGCGCACGATCTGGTCGGCGATTTCCTTGAGCGAGGTTACGAGCGTCTGGTTGTACCGCTCGACGGCGATGTCGTAGGCCGCCGATTGCGCGCCGAGCTGCGCGCGCAGACGCCCGCCATCGAAGATCGGCAGCGAGAGCGCGGGGCCGCCCGCGTAGCTGCCGCTCATCGACTTGAGGAACTGGAACAGCGGGCCGGCCGCCGCATAGCCGCCCATCGAGACGAGCAGGTTGATGTTCGGATAGAACTCGGCCTTCGCGACGTCGATGCCGCGCGCCTGCGCGGCGACGGTCCAGCGCGCCGCGACCACGTCGGGGCGATAGCCGATCAACTCGGCCGGCAGCGCCGAGGGCAGGCCCGCCGGCGCGGCGAGCGAGAGCGCCGGGCGCGCGATCGACTCGCCCGCGCCGGGGCCTTTGCCCGCGAGCGCGGCGAGTTGGTTCTTGCCGAGCGCGATGGATTCTTCGAGTGCGTCGATCTGGCGTTCGTATTCGGGCAGCGGCGTTTCGGCCTGGCTCACTTCGAGCTGCGTGCCGATGCCGCCCGCGAGGCGCTTTTGCGCGAGCGCGAGAATCTTCTGCTGCTCGGCGAGCGTCTGCTTGGCGATGTCGAGCAGCGCGTAGTTCATCGAGAGATCGATGTACGCGCGCGTCACGTTCACTTCGAGCTCGAGTTGCGCGGCGCGCGCGTCGGCGGCCGTGGCGTGCGCCATGTCGAGCGCGCGCTCGGCGTTGTTCTTGTCCTGGCCCCAGAGGTCGAGGTGGTACGAGAGGCCGAGCGTGGCCGTGTTGTTCCACGTGTTTGCGCCGGCGAGCGGGCCCGGACCGTAATAGACGTTGTCGGCCCACTGCTGGCGCTGGATGGACATGCTGCCGTTGACCTGCGGCAGGAGGCCGGCTTGCGCTACGCCAGCCATCGAGCGCGCTTCACGCACGCGTGCCTGGGCGGCCGCGAGCGACGGATTGCCCGCGATCGAGGCTTCAATCCAGGCGTTCAGTTGCGGGTCGTTGTAAGCGCGCCACCAGTCGCTGGCGGGCCATTGAGCGTCGGCGTTGGCGGCGCGGATGGCCGAGCCGACGTCCAGTTCGGATGCGTCCGTGTGCTTCGCTTGCGGTGCGATTCCCCCGGTACTGGCGCAGCCCGCGATTATCAACGAGAACGTAAGAACCGTGAGTGCGGCTAGTCCTTTCGGTACCGGAGACTGCACGATTTACTCCTTTTCCATGCGTAGATTGACGTACCGCATTATATTTTTTGCTTGATTGGCGAATAACCGGTAAGGATGCAAGGCATTCTTACGGGAACTGAGACAATCGCCCTTACGGAATGTGTAACAATTCGTCCGTCAGCTAGAGGATTGTTATGGATACGCTTCAGAACATGCGTGTATTCGTGCGGGTGGTGGAAGCCGGCAGCTTCACCGGCGCCGCCCAGTACCTGAATACGACGACGGCTTACGCGTCGCGCGCGGTCTCCGATCTGGAGGCGCATCTGCGCACGCGGCTCCTGAATCGCACGACGCGCCGCATCGCGCTCACCGAGGCCGGCGAGCGCTACCTCCAGCGGTGCGAGCAGATCCTGGCCTACGTTGACCAGGCGGAAGCCGAAGCCGGCGACGCGCATGCGCGCCCCTCGGGCAAGCTCAAGGTTCACGCCATGACGAGCTTCGGCCAGCACTATGTGGTGCCGGCGGTGGGGCAGTATCAGCAGCGCTATCCGGACGTGCACGTGGACCTCACGCTCGCGCAGCGCATGCCGGATATCCTCGACGAGGGCTACGACGTCGCGCTCGTGCTGGCCACCGATCTGCCGGATTCGGGCTTCGTCTCGCAGCGTCTGACGAGCGCGTTCAGCATTGCCTGCGCGTCGCCGGCATACCTGGAGCGCCACGGCGTGCCGCAGACGCCGCGCGACCTGGCGAATCATCGCTGCCTGCAGATGGTGACGCCGGTGTTTCCGGCGGCGCAGTGGCAGTTCACGGGTCCCGACGGCCGTGACGAAACGATCGACCTTGGCCCGGCCACGTTCCAGGTCAATGTCGCCGAGGCCAATGCGGTGGCGGTGCGCGAAGGTATGGGTATCGGCTTGCTGCCGATCTATTCGGCCATCGGCGGGCTGCGCAGCGGCGAGCTCGTATGGATCCTGCCCGAGTACAAGTCGCAGGAGATGAATATCTACGCGATGTATCCATCGCGCCAGTATCTCGACGCGAAGATCCGCACGTGGGTTGAGCTGCTGCGCGAGAACCTGCCTGCGACGATGGCGGAAGATCAGGCCGAGCTGCGGCAGTTCGCGCGGACCTGAGGTGACCCGAGTTGGCCTGAGATGGGGAGCCTGGAAGCAGGGGATCCGACGGCGTGCGGTGACAGCCTGTTACAGCTTTGGGTTATCGCAACACTTCCTTACGCACGCCAGCGCGGCGGCTTGATAAGGTAGCGAAACTGAAACGTCAATCCGCCAGAACCCGAGGTTTTCCATGAATACGCATCTGATGATCGCCATCGCCGTGATGATGGGCATGATCGGCATCGCCGCGTCGCGCGACTTGCTGCGTATGCGCCGCGCCCAGCTTCAACCCGTCAGGCTGCGCGTGCAGCGCCCGGACGACCGCACGCGCGGCCTGCGCTGATCGTCTCTGCGGGCGCGGCCTTCCCCGCCATGCCCGCTGCCGTGCACGCCCATGCCGGGCGGCGCGGTGCTCAGATCTCCACCACCTTGTCCCATGCGAAGGCCGGATTCTCCGGCTGGCCGGTGCGCCGGTCGCGATAGCCGCGAGGGTTGCACACCACACGCGTGTCATTGATCGTGTAGTCGAAGCACGTATGCGTGTGGCCGTGCACCCAGAGCGCAGCGGGCGCCCCCACCAGCGCGCCGAGATCGTTCACGAAACCCGCCGATACCAGATCGTCCGCGTAACGCGCCGCGAGGCTCAGCCGATGCGGCGCATGGTGCGTGACGACGATCGTCTGACCCGCGAACGGCTTGGCCAGCTCCGCTTCGAGCCACGCGCGCGCCTGCGCGTGCAGCGCGAGCGAGTCCGCAGGCGTGAAATCGCGCGCGGCGGCCTCGGGGCTCGCGGGCCACGACACCTGGATAAGTCCGCGAAAATCGAGCATCACGCGCTTTGCTGCCTGGATCGCCGCTTCGACAGCGGCTTCGTCGGCCCCGAACAGCGCGAAATCCGCCCACAGCGTCGTACCTAGCACCCGAAAGCGGCCTGCCGGATCGACGTAAGTCCCGTTGTTCAGGAAATGCACGTTGTCGAGCGTCGCGGCGGCGTCGCGCATGGCCGCTTCGAGCGCGCCCAGGTCGCCGTCGTAGTACTCGTGATTGCCCGGCACGTAAATCACGGGCACTTGTGGATCGAACGTCTCGGCGGCCCAGCGCAAGCCCAGCCCATGATTATGGATGTCGCCCGCGAGCACGACGAGGTCGGCCTGGGCGTGCGGGATCGTGTCCGGCTCGTCGTTTTCCAGATGCAGGTCGGATAGCACACGGACTTTCACTTCGCCTCCTTGCGCCGAATACGGATTCGGCGCTGCATTCAACGGATTACCTTGCCCGGATTCATGAGATTCAGCGGATCGAGCGCGTTCTTTACGGCGCGCATCAGCGCGAGCTCGACTTCGCTCTTGTAGTGTGCGCTCTCGTCGACCTTCAACTGGCCGAGACCGTGCTCCGCGCTGATCGTGCCGCGATGGCGCTCGACGCTGTCGTAGACGATGGTGTTCAAGGTTTTCTCGTTTTCCGCGAGGAACCGCTGCGGGTCGCCGCCTTCGGGCGCCTGCACGTTGTAGTGCAGATTGCCGTCGCCGAGATGACCGAACGTGACCATGCGCGCGCCGGGCACCGCACGCGCGATCCCGGCGTCGGTTTCCTCGATGAAATCGCCGATGCGCGAGATCGGCACGCCGATGTCGTGCTTCACGTTCAACCCCTCCTGCGCCTGCGCGAGCGGAATGTGCTCGCGGATATTCCAGAATGCCTGCGACTGCGCGAGGCTTTCCGCGACCACGGCATCTTCCACGAAACCTTCTTCGAGCGCCGCTTCCATGAGGCGCTCGAAGAGTACGCGCCCGTGTTCCTCGCTTTCGTTGTCGGAGAGTTCGAGCAGCACGACCTGCGCGTGGCGCTGCTGGAACGGATAGCGCAACTGCGGGAAGTGCCGCCCGACCAGTTGCATGCAAAAGTCCGACATCAGCTCGAAGCCGGTGAGCAGCGGTCCGGCGAAGCGCTGCGCGAGCGCGAGAAAGTCGAGCGCGGCGTGCGCGGATGCGAGTCCTGCGAGCGCCGTGATGCGTGCGGCCGGCTGCGGGTGCAGCTTCATGACGGCGGCGGTGATGATGCCGAGCGTGCCTTCCGCGCCAATGAAAAGATCGCGCAAATCGTAACCCGTGTTGTCCTTGCGCAGGCCGCGCAGGCCGTCCCAGAGTTCGCCTTGCGGCGTCACGACTTCGAGACCGAGGCACAGCTCGCGCGCGTTGCCGTAGCGCAGCACGCCGGTGCCGCCCGCGTTGGTCGAGAGATTGCCGCCGATCGTGCAACTGCCTTCGGCGGCGAGCGAGAGCGGGAAAAGGCGGCCGGCCTCGGCGGCGCGCGCCTGGACCTCGGCGAGAATCACGCCCGCTTCAACGGTGATCGTGTTGTTGTGCGCGTCGATCTCGCGCACGCGGTTCAGACGGCGCAGGCTGAGCACGGCTTCGCGGCCGCTCGCATCGGGCGTCGCGCCGCCTGCCAGGCCGGTGTTGCCGCCTTGCGGCACGAGCGCGACGCGATGCTCGTGCGCGAGCTTCACGATGGCGGTGACTTCTTCGGCGCTCGCGGGGCACAGCACGGCGCATGCCGTGCCTTGATAGCGCTTGCGCCAGTCGGCGAGGTAGGGCGCGGTGTCGTGGGCGTCGGTCAGCACGTGCTGCGCGCCGATGGCGGCTGCGCAGGCGTCGAGGAAGGCTTGCGGGGCGAGTGCGGTGCTTGGGGTCATGGCGGGCGGGTTGTCTGCGGGGGCGGAGCGCGGCGCTGGGGGCGCCTGCGCTCGACGGCCGGTATGCTGTTCTGGCTAAAGAGTTAGTGTGACACGCCAGCGGTTCACGCGCCTTCACGTTTGGCGCGCCGCGCGGCGCGCTTGAAGGGCGCGACATAGGCGAGCGCGCATCCGAAGAACCCGAGCGCCAGCGCGACTTCGATCCAGCCGAGCAGGTTGCCGGGCGCGGGGTCGGTCATGCCGCGCACGATGCCCTCGGCGAAGTAGAGGAGGACCAGCATCGACGCCCATTGCAACGTATAGAGGCGGCGCTTCAGCACGCCAGGCAGCGCCGCGGCAAGCGGCAGCGCCTTGAGTACCAGCGCGCTGCCGCCGGGGCGCAGCGGCGCGAGCCGCCATTCCCAGGCGATGCACAGCAGCGTGAGCGCGGCGAGCGTGATGAACGCGCCGAGCGCGGCGGCGCGACGTTCTGCGATGTCGGTGTGCGGGAGAGGCGAGGAGGCTGGCATTGGGACTGGCATTGAGACTGACCTCGGGACTGACCTCGGGGCGCTGACCCCGGCGGGGCTCGATGGCGCCGGTCGAAACATCCTGGCGCCACACATTCTCTGATGACGGTAAAGTTCGCGACCGCGTGTCGCGCGGACGATGGTGCTCTACAGCAGACTACGGCCGCTCGCCTTGTGAGAGCGCCAGCGACGCCCGCGCGAGCCGCACGCCAAGCGCCACGGCGAGCGTTTTTTCGTCGGCGGTGAGGCCGTGGCTGCGGCCGTCGGCGCGCGCGTGATGCGATGCGCCGTAGGGCGTGCCGCCGCTCTGCGTCGACGTGAGCGTGCTCTCGGTATAGGGAATGCCCACGAGCAGCATGCCGTGATGCAGGAGCGGCAGCATCATCGAGAGCAGCGTGCTTTCCTGGCCGCCATGCAGGCTGCCAGTGGACGTGAAGACGCACGCCGGCTTGCCCGCGAGCGCGCCCGAGAGCCATTGCGGCGTGGTGCCATCGAGGAAATACTTGAGCGGGGCGGCCATGTTGCCGAAGCGCGTAGGCGAGCCGAGCGCGAGGCCGGCGCATTCTTCGAGATCGCGCAGCTCCACGTAGGGCGGGCCGTCGTCGGGAATATCGGACGCGGTGGACTCGCAGACCGTGGACACGGGCGGCACCGTGCGCACGCGCGCTTCAGCGCCGGACACGCTGTCGATGCCCTGGGCGATGGCGCGCGCCAGTTCGCGGGTCGCGCCGTGGCGGCTGTAATAAAGCACAAGAATCGGTTTCATCGGGCCTCGTCGGTGGACGGGATATTATAGGGGGTGGGTTCGCCGCGAGTTTTCTGTGACATGTGGCGCGCCATCTGAAGAAGGCAGGCCAATGGACGTGTTGTCGAGATTACGGATCGACCTGGATATCGTGGAGCGGCTGGCGCGCTTCGCCGCGCGGCGCAGCCGCGAAGACCGCATTCCGCAGGTGGCGGGCAGTCTCACGTTCACGACGTTGCTCTCGATCGTGCCGCTCGCCACCGTTGCGTTTGCGCTCTTCACCGCGTTCCCCATCTTCGCGTCGTTCCAGAATTCGCTGCAGGGCTTTCTCGCCGACCACCTGATGCCGGCGCAGATCAACAGCCAGATCTTCATGTACCTCAACCAGTTCGCGTCGAAGGCCAAGGGCCTCACGACGATGGGCATGATCGTGCTGTTCGTGACCTCGGTCATGACGATGATGACGGTCGAGTCGGCGTTCAACGTGATCTGGCGCGTGCGCAAGGCGCGCCCGCTCGCACAGCGGGTGCTGGTCTACTGGGCGATCCTCACGCTCGGGCCGATCCTGATCGGCGTGAGCCTGTCGATTTCGTCGTATCTGTTCACGCGCTCGGCCGCGCTCGCCACCGAGCAGCATGTCTCGATGCTATTCGACTGGATGCTGATGGGCGCCTCGCTGCCGCTCACGGCGGTCGCCTTCACGATGCTCTACGTCTATCTGCCGAACTGCCGTGTGGAATGGCGCGACGCCGTGGTGGGCGGCATTGCGGCGGCCATTGCGTTCGAGCTGGCCAAGCGCGGCTTCGGCCTTTACGTGCGGCGCATTCCCACCTATACGGCGGTGTACGGCGCGTTCGCGGCGGCGCCCATGTTTCTGCTGTGGATGTATCTGAGCTGGTTCATCACGCTAGTGGGAGCGATGATCACGTCGGTGTTGCCCGAGATTCGCACCGGGCGCTTCAACCGGCCGAGCTTTCCGGGCAGCGATCTGCTGGACGCCCTCGAGTTGCTCGCGGGACTGGCGGATGCGCGCGACGCTGGGCAGCCCGGCAGCACCGCCGAGCAGCTCGCGCAACTGCTGCGCCGCGACCTCGCGACCGTGACGCGGCTCGTGGCGGATCTGGAAGAGGACGAGTTGATCGGGCGGCTGGAAAAGGACGGCGAGAAGCCGCATTACGTGCTGGTCGCGAATCCCGCACGAATCTCGGTGGAGCGCATTTACGCGCGGTTCGTGATCGATCGCAAGGAGCTGGCGTATCAGCTCAAGTCGAGCGATATCGACGCCGCCTTGCTGCTAGGTGCGCTGGAAAACGACAAACTCTCGATTTCGCTCGCCTCGCTGCTGGCGATGCGGCGCGAACTCGCTCGCCTTACCGATGCGGGCGCGGATCATCCGGCGTTGCCCCATCCGGCGTCGTAAAGCCGTTACGGGAAGCACACGCCGCTAGATCGAAATCTTTCCGCGACAGATATCCGAGAACATGACCCAGTCGCCCATCAGGCTATAGATGGGATGCCGGAAGGTGGCGGGGCGGTTCTTCTCGAACGCGAAGTGGCCGATCCAGGCAAACCCGTAGCCGCATACCACGGCGGCGGGCAGCCAGAGCCAGTCGCCCGTGGCGATCGCCATGGCGACGCAGCCAATCACGCCCAGCGAGCCGATGAAATGCAGCCGCCGTGACATGAGGTTGCTGTGCTCGCTCAGATAGAACGGATAGAACTGCGCGAAATTCGCGAAGTGTTCAGCCTGGGTGGGGTGGCTCATCGTTTCCTCCTTTGCGCGTTGCGTGCCGCTGCGCAAGGGTCGCTCATGCAATCATTTTGCGGCGATCCGCATGACCGTGCAACCGGGGCCGGGCGCGCCTGCAAGCGGCTCGCACTGGCCGGCCCGCCAACAGTCCGATTAACCGTTTCCCACCCGCGGCCCATGCTGCACCGCAAAACCGTAGAGCGCGTCGAGCGTCTCATCGGGTTGTTCGGTCATGAGCGCGTGTCCCGCGTCCAGAGTCACCGTATCGACGATGACGCCCGCCTGAGCGAGTGCACCCGCGAGCGCGCTGGCCGCGCGTGGCGGGGTCATCATGTCGCGCTTGCCGACAATCAGACGCACCGGGCAGCGCACTTTGGCCGCGCTCGCGAGGCCGTTCGCGTAGGCGTTGCAGGCCGCGAAGTCGGTGTGAAAGAGCTGCGGCGCGCCTTGCGCCGAGACGCGCTCCATCAGCCGCTGGTTCATGCCGCGCAGCCAGAAGCCGGGGCCGGGGCTCGAAGGCTTGGCGGCGAGCGTCGAATGCGACCACGCGTTCACGAGCGCGATGGCTTCCGGCTCGCGCTCGCGCGCGGCTTCGAGCAGCGCGGGGGAGACGGCCATCGGAACAGCCGTGGCGAGCAGCGCGATGGCCGAGGCGCGCTCCGGGTGGCGCGCGGCGAATTCGAGCGCGACGAGCGAGCCCATGCTGTGTCCGGCGACGAACGCTTTCTCGACCTTGAGCGCCGCAAGCAGGGCGTCGAGCCAGTCGGCGAGCGCGCCGATGCTCGCGAGCGCCGGGCCCGCGCTGCGCATATGGCCCGGCAGGTCGACGGCCAGTACGCTGAAACCGTGGTGCGCGAAATAGCGTGATTGCAGCGCCCACACGCTGTGATCGTGCTGCGCCCCGTGGACGAATACCGCTACTGGCCGGGCCGGATCGAATGCGCGTCCGCCCGTATAGGCGTAGACGGCTTTGTCTGCGACGTCGACGATCATGACGCCTCCTTGCCCGCAGAGGCTGCGGTTTTGGCGGCGGCGCCGGGGGCCGCTTTCTGCGACACCTTCTGTGACGCCTTGAGCGCGCGCTTGAGGTCGTCGATCAGGTCGTCGGGGTCTTCGAGGCCGATCGACAGGCGGATGGTGCCCGCGCCGATGCCCGCCGCGGCAAGCGCTGCCTCGTCCATGCGGAAGTGCGTGGTGGAGGCGGGGTGGATCACGAGCGAGCGCGCGTCGCCCACGTTCGCGAGATGCGAGAAGAGCGCGAGCGACTCGATAAAGCGCTTGCCCGCCTCGCGGCCCCCCGCCAGATCGAAGCTGAACACGGCGCCCGCGCCGCGCGGGAGCAGGCGCCTCGCGAGCGCGTAGTCGGGGTGCTTCGGCAACTCGGGATACGCCACGGCCTGGACGGCGTCGTGTGCGTCGAGAAATTCGACAACGCGCCGCGTGTTCGCCACATGCCGCTCCATACGCAGCGGCAGCGTCTCGATGCCTTGCAGGAGCTGCCACGCGGCCTGCGGATGCAGGCACGCGCCAAAGTCGCGCAGGCCTTCGCGGCGCGCGCGCAGCAGGAACGGCGCAACGCTGCTCTCCTCGCTGAACACCATGCCGTGAAAGCCCGCGTAGGGCTCGGTGAGTTCGGGGAAGCGGCCCGAGGCGTCGAAGTCGAAGGTGCCGCCGTCCACCAGCACGCCACCGATGGTCGTGCCGTGGCCGCCGAGGAATTTCGTGGCCGAGTGGTAGACGAAATCGGCGCCGTGTTCGAACGGACGCAGCAGATACGGTGTCGTGAAAGTCGAATCGACGAGCAGCGGCACGCCGTGCTCGTGCGCGATCTGTGCGACGCCGGCGATGTCGAGCACGTCGAGGCCAGGATTGCCCAGCGTCTCGCCGAACAGCAGGCGCGTCTCGGGCCGCAGGGCCGCGCGCCAGGCGTCAAGGTTGCCTGGCTTCACGAAGGTCGTGGCGATGCCGAAGCGGCGCAGCGTGTAGTCGAGCAGGTTATGCGAGCCGCCGTAGAGCGCCGTGGACGCCACTATATGCGCGCCCGCGCCCATCAGCGTGGCGATGGCCAGATGCAGCGCCGCCTGGCCGCTCGCGGTGCCGATCGCGCCCGCGCCGCCTTCGAGCGCTGCCACGCGCTCTTCGAACACGGCGACCGTGGGGTTCGAGAGGCGCGAATACACATGGCCCGCGCGCTCCATGTTGAAGAGCGCGGCGGCGTGATCGGTGTCGCGGAAGGTGAATGACGTGGTCTGATAAATCGGCGTCGCGCGGGCACCTGTGACGGGGTCGGGCGCGGCGCCGGCATGCAGCGCGAGTGTGTCGAAGCGTGGATCGGACATCGTGGCAGCACGGCCGGCGCGAACCGGCGTCGGGTGAAGGGTGCTGGCATCGTAACACCGGCCGCGCCGGGCGGGGAATGGCCGATGAGGCGCCTAGCAGCTCCCCGAAAGCCCCTGCGTCGGGACGCTCCACCAGCGTGTTTGAGGGCCGTTTTCTGACGGATTCGAGCCTTTCGGGCGGGGTCGCGACATCTTTCCCGTGGCTTTCCTTTTACCGGCCTTTCCGATAGCATCGAAAAGAGGTAGGAATTTCTTTTCGGCATTTTCCCCACAATTCACGACAGGCGGCATGGCCGCCAACATTTTGTTGCATGAGATGAGCCTCGGTGCTTCACGGCCAGGTCCCATCGGCACAGGAGACACATCATGCGTGTGAGCGACATTCTCAAAGTCAAGGGCAATACGCTCTTCACCGTTACGCCTGACACCTCGCTGCACGACGCGGTGAACATCATGGCCGAGCACGATATCGGCTCGCTCGTCGTCATGGAGTATGGGGACCTGGTCGGCATGCTCACATTCCGCGAGATCATTCTGACGCTGAGCGCCCACGGTGGCAGCGTCGGCACCGCCACGATCCGCAAGGTCATGGACGACCACCCCATTACGTGCACGCCCGAAACCGACATCGACGAAGTGCGCCGCATGATGCTCGAGCATCACGTGCGCTATCTGCCCGTCATGGATAAACGCACGCTCATGGGCGTGATCTCGTTCTATGACGTCGCGAAGGCGGTGGTGGAAGCGCAGGGCTTCGAAAACAAGCTGCTCAAGGCCTACATTCGCGACTGGCCCGAAGAAGAGCAAAATTCGGGGCGTTGATTGAAGCGCCGCGCGCGGATTTGCGCGCGAGCCGCATCCCGGGGCGAACCCGCACGAACCCGCTTAAAAAAGCGCGCATCAAGCGCGCTTTTTCGCGTCTGGCCTCCCATTCCTACAGCATGAATCCAATTCGATGAGCGAAAGACCGATGCCCGTTGCGCAGCGTGCGGCCCCCGACGCGCCCCCCGATGCGACCGGCCATGGCTCGCAGTTCGCGCTGCTGCGCCAGCGCCGCTTTGCGCCGTTTTTCTGGACGCAGTTTCTCGGCGCGATGAACGACAACGTCTTCAAGATCGGCTTCACATCGCTCGTGACCTACCAGGCGGCGCGCTTTTCGGGCGTCGATCCGAAGACCGTGGCGTTCCTGATCTCGGCCATCTTCATTACGCCGTTCGTGCTCTTTTCCGCCACTTCCGGACAGGTCGCCGACAAATACGACAAAGCCGTTCTCATGCGCTGGGTCAAGACCTTCGAGATCGCGGTGATGCTGATTGGCGCGGCGGGCTTCTGGATGCACAGCGCGCCGCTGCTCTACCTGTGCACGTTCCTGATGGGTGTGCACTCCACCGTGTTCGGACCCATCAAATACGCGTATCTGCCGCAAAAACTCGCGGCCGACGAGCTCGTCGGCGGCAACGGGCTCGTGGAGATGGGCACCTTCGTGGCGATCCTGATCGGGACGATCATGGGCGGCATCGCGGCCGGCATCGGCGCGTCTGATGCCGTGTCTCCCGTGTCTGCTGTGTCGAAGGGCGCTTCCGCCACGGTCGCTTCGGTCACCTCGGGGCCGCCAGTGGGCGCGTGGTGGCTCGGCGGTCTGTGTATCGGCATCGCGCTGATCGGCCGCGTGGCCAGCGCATTCGTGCCGCCCTGCGCGCCGCCGCAGCCGGAATTGCGCATCAACTGGAATCCGTTTTCCGAGACCTGGCGCAACTTGCGTCTCGCACACGGCAACCGCACCGTGTTCCTGAGTCTGCTTGGGATTTCGTGGCTGTGGTTCGTCGGCGCGACCTTTCTGGCTTCGTTCTTCAACTTCGCGAAGGACGTGCTTTCCGCCGATCCCGACGTCGTGACCCTGCTGCTCGCGATGTTCTCGCTCGGCATCGGCATCGGTTCTCTGCTGTGCGAGCGGCTTTCGCGCCGGCGCATCGAGATCGGGCTCGTGCCGCTCGGCTCGATCGGTATGAGCGTGTTCGGCATCGACCTGTTCTTCGCGAGCCATGCGCTGCCCGCCGCGCCGCATCTGCTCACGGTGGGCGAGTTCGTGCGCACGCTCGCGCACTGGCGGGTGCTGGCCGACCTGTTCCTGCTCGCGATGTTCGGCGGCTTCTATAGCGTGCCGCTCTATGCGCTGATCCAGAGCCGCTGCGCGCCCAGTCATCGCGCGCGCATCATCGCCGCGAACAACATCCTCAACTCGCTCTTCATGATCGTCTCGGCGCTCATGGCGATGGGGCTGACGGCAGCGGGCGTCGGCATTGCGGGCATTTTTCTGACGACGGCGCTGCTCAATATCGTCGTGGCCGCGTACATCTATACGCTCGTGCCCGAGTTCCTGCTGCGCTTCGTGGCGTGGGTGCTCGTGCATACGGTCTATCGCGTGCGGCTAGTCCACGCCGAGCGCATTCCCGCAGAAGGCGCGGCGGTGCTGGTCTGCAATCACGTGAGCTATGTCGACGCCGTGGTCATCATGGCCGAGAGCCCGCGGCCGATCCGCTTCGTGATGGATCACCAGATCTTCCGCTCGCCGCTGATGGGCCGGCTGTTCCGGCAGGCGAAGGCCATTCCGATCGCGCCGGCGCACGAGGACCCGGCGCTGCTCGCGGCGGCCTACGAGACCTGCGCCGCCGCGCTCGCCGAGGGCGAACTCGTGTGCATCTTCCCGGAAGGCAAGCTCACGAAGACCGGCGACATGAGTCCATTCCGCCACGGCGTGACAGAGATCCTCAGGCGCCATCCCGCGCCGGTCGTGCCGATGGCGCTGCGCGGGCTTTGGGGCAGCGCATTCTCGCGGCACGCGGCGTCGGGTCAGGAGCGGCCGGTGCGGCGCGGGCTGACGAGCCGGCTCACGCTGGCGGTGGGCGAGCCGGTGGCGCCCGGCGACGTGACGGTCGACGAGTTGCAGCGCACCGTGGCCGAGTTGCGCGGCGCGCGGCGCTGACGGCAGGGGGAAGGGGCAGCAGGAGGGGACAGCAGGGGGGCAGCAGGAAGGGGCAGCAGGGACGGGGCCGCGCCCGGACGACCCGGGCGGGCCGTCGCGCGGGCTGGCATAATGCTGGATTCCCCGATTCACTTTGGACGACCGCCATGTCCGGCAACACGCTCGGTACGCTTTTCACCGTCACCACCTTCGGCGAATCCCACGGCCCGGCCATCGGCTGTGTCATCGACGGCTGCCCGCCCGGCATGGCGCTCACCGAAGCCGACATCCAGATCGACCTGGACCGCCGCCGTCCGGGCACCTCGCGCCACGTCACGCAGCGCCAGGAAGAGGACAAGGTCGAGATCCTCTCGGGCGTGTTCGAAGGGCGCACGACCGGCACGCCCATCGCGCTCCTGATCCGCAACACCGACCAGCGCAGCAAGGACTACGGCAACATCGTCGAGACCTTCCGTCCGGGTCACGCCGATTACACCTACTGGCAGAAGTACGGTATCCGCGACTATCGCGGCGGCGGCCGCTCGTCGGCGCGTCTGACGGCGCCCACGGTCGCGGCCGGCGCGGTCGCGAAAAAGTGGCTGCGCGAGCGCTTTGGCGTGGAAGTGCGCGGCTGCATGAGCGCGCTCGGTGAGATCGACGTGCCGTTCGTCGACTGGAAGCATGTGCCCGAAAACCCGTTCTTCGCCCCGAACGCCGACGTCGTGCCGCAGCTCGAAGCCTACATGGATGCGCTGCGTAAAGACGGCGACTCGATCGGCGCGCGCATCGACGTGGTGGCGAGCGGCGTGCCGGTGGGTTGGGGCGAACCGCTCTTCGACCGCCTCGACGCCGATATCGCCCACGCCATGATGGGCATCAATGCGGTGAAGGGCGTCGAGATCGGCGCGGGTTTCGCCAGCGTGGCGCAGCGCGGCTCGGAGCACGGCGACGAACTCACGCCCGATGGCTTTCACAGCAATCATGCGGGCGGTGTGCTCGGCGGTATTTCGACGGGGCAGGACATCACGGTCTCGATCGCCATCAAGCCGACCTCGAGCATTCGCACGCCGCGCCGCTCGATCGACAAGGCGGGCGAGCCGTCCACGGTCGAGACCTTCGGGCGCCACGACCCGTGCGTGGGCATCCGCGCGACGCCTATCGCCGAGGCGATGCTCGCGCTCGTGCTGATCGACCATGCGCTGCGCCATCGCGCGCAGAACGGCGACGTTGCCGTGACGACGCCGAAGATCCCGGCCAGCGACGCCTGATTACGTCCATGCTTGCATGACGAGCGCGCGGCTGGAAGCGCTGGCGGCGAGCTGATCGTACCGCGCCCGCTTTGATCGGCATGGGTCGCCGCGATTGCATGAAACAACAAAGCCGCTCCGAGGAGCGGCTTTGTTTTCCCGATTTCCGATGTTACATGTTCGGATAGTTCGGCCCGCCACCGCCTTCGGGCGTGACCCACACGATGTTTTGCGTCGGGTCCTTGATGTCGCAGGTCTTGCAATGCACGCAATTCTGCGCGTTGATTTGCAGGCGATCGCTGCCGTCGTCGTTTTTCACGAATTCG
This sequence comes from Paraburkholderia tagetis, assembly GCF_022213065.1. Taxonomy (GTDB): domain Bacteria; phylum Pseudomonadota; class Gammaproteobacteria; order Burkholderiales; family Burkholderiaceae; genus Paraburkholderia; species Paraburkholderia tagetis. The sequence goes on along the minus strand of NZ_JAKLJA010000030.1, from coordinate 824 downwards.
TAGACCGCGGCCGGGCAGAAGCGCGCCTCAGGGCCTGCATAGGTACGCAGATTCACGTTCACCGGCACGCTTGCATCCTTCAGCGTCAAATGCGCGGGCTGGTTCTCTTCGTGATTCGTATTGGAAATGAACACGGAAGAGAGGCGGTCGAACGTGAGCTTGCCATCGGGCTTCGGATACTCGATGGGCTTGCACTGCGATGCAGGCTTGAGCATCTCGTGATCGCGATGTTGGTGATGCAGCGTCCACGGCACGTTGCCGCCCAAGAGCTTCTGCTCGACACCCACCATCAGCGTGCCCAGATACAGGCCTTTGCTCATCCATTGCTTGAAGTTGCGCGCCTTGTAGAGTTCCGTGTGCAGCCACGATTGCTTGAAGGCTTCCGGATAGGCGGCAAGTTCGTCGTTCTGGCGACCTGCCTGCACCGCTTCGAACGCCGCGTCCGCCGCGAGCATGCCGGTCTTGATCGCCGCGTGACTGCCCTTGATGCGCGCGGCGTTCAGGAAGCCCGCATCGTCGCCCACCAAAGCGCCGCCCGGGAACACGAGCTTGGGCAGCGACATCAGCCCGCCTGCCGTCATCGCGCGCGCGCCATAGGAAACGCGCTTGCCGCCTTCCAGATATTTGCGGATCGCCGGATGCATCTTGTAGCGCTGGAATTCCTCGAACGGCGAGAGATACGGATTCGTATACGCGAGACCGACGACAAAGCCCACCATCACCTGGTTGTTGTCGATGTGGTAGAGGAACGAGCCGCCATAAGTGTCCTTTTCGAGCGGCCAGCCCGCCGTGTGAATCACGAGGCCCGGCTTATGCTTCGCCGG
>NZ_JAKLJA010000003.1 GCF_022213065.1 Paraburkholderia tagetis | reverse complement strand
CTCCTCGATGCTCAGCACGTCCTGCATGGGGTCTTCTCCGGGCAAAAGCCAGAGTAAACGCGTCATGGCGCGGGTTTACAACTTTTGTGACAGGCGTTTTTACATTTCATGCGATTGCCCTGACCACACCTCAGGCAATCCCTCACTTCTCGCGCAGAAAGTCGCTTAAGACGCGCAGCTTGGGCTGCAATTGCGCGCGCCCTGGCGTGTACAGGTAGAAGCCAGGAAACGACGGGCACCAATCTCGAAGCATGGGCACGAGGCGTCCGCTATCGAGCTGCGCGCGAACAGAAGCTCGTGATCGCCACCAAGCATTCGTACAACGCGCAAACGGGCAATCCCAACGCGGGGGGCAATCATCGCAAGCACCTGCTGCGCGCGCTCGAAGGCTCGCTCAAGCGCCTCGGCACCGATTAGTCGAAGAGTCGCTTGGCGCGCTCGACTTCACGCTCGCGCCCGAACTGGTCGCGTGCCTGGACGTGGCATCCGAGCCGGCACGCCCGTTCCCTTATTACGTGTTCGCGGACGGCCGTCAGGCGCGCATTCAAGGCGAGGCGAACGTGCGTGCGGTGCCGGTGAACCACCCATCTGCAGCATGTTCCGGCTCCGACGACGCAATCCTGACGGAAGAACAGGCTGCATCAATACGCCGCGCTTATACCCAATCATTTATGTGAGTGCTGACATTAACTCGCCGCAAAATGCAGACATATGACAGAGACCGATTCGGCAGAGACGAACGCTTACGCCGTTTTAATTCTGTTTAAGGTTCTGGGGTCAAGCTCGGGCGATAATTAACTGATATAGACAGGTAACGGAACGCAGTCGAGTACGCAGGGGGCGGCAAGCAACGAACGCCAAGCCTGCCGCGCCTGTGTGGCCACGACCGGCTAGCTGATAGGAATGCAAGATGCGTCGCGACAGTGACCGGCGATGCCACAGGCGCTCGCGAGCCCCAAATCCAGGCGACAAACGAACGGGCGCCAATGAAGCGTAGCTAAATAATTATATTCCGGCGCAGTTAATAAGTTGTCCCGATGTGCGAATAAAGCAACACGCACACTGGAAAAACTCCTTTGCGTTGGCAGGCACTAGCGTGATTGAAGGGCGGAGCCGGATAATTGCCTTACATAGGAGAAAGATCATGGACGCCAAACCACCAAGGATTCCGACCCCGGACCAAGTCTTCAGCCCGGATCCGGAACCGGTGGCCGTCGAGTTTCTCGGTGATGAATTGCCCGCTCACGTTCGGGCATTTCTCGACGAGCAACGCAAGGCACACGAACAGCAGTGACGGGGCAGCGCACCGGCGCTAGACGTACAAAACGAACGGCAGGCCCGAGCGGGTATCTCCGCACGTTTTTGCGCGCTTTCAATCGCACCATCGAAATGATGGCGCGGGTGTCCGGTTGCGTGCAAAACGACGAGGAGCCTCAATTCGCTTGACGCACGCGCGTTCGAGGAAACGCGCGTGCGGTTCGCGTATGGCACTGCGCAATCGCACCGACAATTCAGATCGCTTTCCGCCGAACTGAACTGCTTGCGGCAGCCCCTGCCGTTGCAGCGTTGACGAATAAGCCAGCAAGCGCTTCATAACCGGCTATCCTTCGCTTTTTCCTCTTCGGCCAGCCGGCCTGCTCTCTCAATGAAATCCGCTTTTCGCGCACTCGCGTCCTGTGCCGCCGCACTTCTCATCATGTTGCCGGCTGCCTCGGCACGCGCCGACGGCGACGACACGGCGCTCACCAACCTCGTCGCACTGGTTTCACAGCGTCTCTCGCTGGCAGAGCCCGTCGCACACTGGAAATGGATCAACCACAAACCGATCACGGATACGCCGCGCGAAAACGCGCTGCTCGCCGACGTCCAGAAGCGCGCCGCGGCCGCGGGCGTCGATCCGGTGTTCGCACGGACGTTCTTCCGCGATCAGATCGATGCGAGCACGCAGATGCAACAAGCGCTCTTCGCGGCCTGGCAGTCGTCACAGGCGCCCGCAGGTCCGGCACCCGATCTCGCGACCGTTACGCGCCCGCAACTCGACCGCCTCACGGCGCAGCTAATCATCGCACTTGCGCGCGTGCGACCCACGCGCGCGGCAGACGACTGTCCGGCACGCGTAGCGCGGGCAGTGGCGAACTGGAAAGAGTTGACGCGTTTCGACTCTGCGCGCACTAACGCCATGACGCGCGCGCTCGGCCATGTTTGCGAAGGCGGCGGCGCAAGCGGCACGGTTTAAACCCACCGGACGCCCGTCCCTCAAGGGACATTCGGGCCGTTCAGGCCAGATTCGTCAGCCCGTCGACGACCAGGTTCTGCAAGGGCAATACGCGCAAGCCCTTTTCGAGGCGGCTATGCAAGATGCGCCACGTCGAAAGTTCGAACGGCGCATCGGCAGCCGCCGACGCAGCAACGAGACTGGCCGCCTGCGTCGCGCTTGCGGCCGCACCGAGGTAGCACCAGCGATCGATCACGTGCAACACGGGCTGACCATGCGGGACATCGTGCTCCTCGACCAGCACGGCACCGTCGAACGGCCAGGGCGCGTCCTCCGGATCGTGCTTCGATACACGCGGCACGCGGTTGAACGATGGCCGCAATTGCGCGATCCATCGCGCCTCGACGAAAAGCGCCCCCAGTTCTCCCCCCGTCGCCTGCCATTCGACGCGCCGGATCTGCTGCGCCATGCGCTGCTCACGCGCCGAGCGACGCTCGCCTGACAGATGCGAGCGCACGCGCTGACGCACGCGGACACTGCGCCCGACATAAAGCGGTACGTCGCTTTCGCCGAAGAATGCGTAGACACCATGACCTGCCGGTGCGGTATCGATGAGATCGTCGGTGATATCGCCCGCGAGCCGGTGCCGGCGCGTGAGCCGCTCAACCTGCGCGGCAAGCATTTGCGCGGGCACGAGGCCCGGCAAGCGTTGCCAAAACTGCCAGAGCAGATCGGCGTCGGCGAGCGCGCGGTGACGATCGGCCGGCACGAGCGCGTGGCGCTCCACTAGTGCGTCCAGACCGTGACGCTTCTCGGCCGGAAACAGGGCCCGCGACAGGCGCACCGTGCACAGCACATCGGGGCTGAACGTCAAGCCGGCGCGCTCGAACTCGGCACGCAGAAAGCCGCGATCGAAACTGGCGTTATGCGCGATGAAGAGCTTGCCCGAAAGCCGCTCGAACAGCGCGGGCGCGATTTCGGCAAACGTGGGCGCTCCCCGCACCATTGCGTCGGTGATGCCGGTGAGCTGCTGAATAAAGGGCGGTATTGCCTGCTGAGGATCGACCAGCGAACTCCATCGCGTGGCCTGCCCATCCCTTACCTCGACAACCCCGACCTCGGTAATGCGGTGTTCGCCCACCGAACCGCCCGTCGTTTCGAGATCAACAAAAACCAGCGGGCCGTCGCCGGACGGAAGTTCGGCGTTCAAGAGGATGTCGGACATGGTGAAGCGGCAAGACGAGAATGAGAAAATCGCCCAAGTATGCACCGTTTGGGCAAATCGCGCAGAGGGTTTACGCTGTGTCGGGTTTACGCTGCATGGCTTTCCTGGCAGCGGGTTTTATCTGCACTAGCGGAGGGATTTTTGAATTGGGGTTTTCCCGCCAATCACATGAGTTTCACAAAGATCGCCCGATATTATTACGCGATTCTTTATACGCCGAAAATAAAAAAGCCCTGGGGTCACCAGGGCTACTAGCCACGGGGAGCAGACACACAGGCCCGCTCGCGCGCCGCGCTTACAGCGGCTGAATGTTCGCCGCTTGCTTGCCCTTCGGGCCGACCTTGACGTCGAACGAGACGCGCTGGTTCTCCTTCAGCGACTTGAAGCCTTCCGAACGAATCTCCGAGAAGTGCGCGAACAGGTCGTCGCCGCCGGCGTCGGACGTGATGAAGCCAAAGCCCTTTGCATCATTGAACCATTTGACAATACCGGTTTCCATCTTTCAGTTTCCCTAGAAATATAATGACGCGGGCGATACCCTCACGTCGAATGCCAACTGACTCACCTTTCTGCGTCCCGCAATGGATTTGAAGCTGAAAGGAAATTCAGAATGGTCGTTATACGGGGAACGTCAATCGACAGTCAAGCGATTTTTTTATAACCGCAATCCCATTTCAACGATAAGGCAGTGCGCGTCAAAAATCGTGCAAATATATATGCATGTGAAATGAATATGCGTGGTGTGGCTTTTTTACTGACCAATGGGAGAGTCGTCGCCGGATCGGGAAAAACTACTTGTCTGTAACAAAACGTGTCAAACGTAAGTGTTTTTACTGGTTGTTCGAGTAATACATTCAATCCATGATGAATACCGTTAGCGTGCAACGGGAGGCAACCATGCTGACGGCACTACGACGGTGGATTCATTGGCTCGTACAGATCGACGGCACCGATCCGGCAACCGGAACAACGGGCGACGTCGCGGCGTACGGTTCGTGGCACGGCGACCATTGGCACAACCTGCTGTGTTCCCCTATGGACGCCCGACACTATGTAATGGAAGACTGGAGCCTGCAGCCTGAGCCGCCGGAAGAGCCCACCAGATAAGCGCTACATGCGGGGTCCCGCACGCGGCAAGCGGAGTGCAGGCAAAAAAAGAGCGCGGTTATGAGCCGCGCTGACAAAGGTTTGGAGATCTTTTTCGTCAACGAAAAAGTCTGCTTCGAAAAGCAGCCATTACAGTATAGCCGCTGCGCCGCCGGGTCATTAACTTCACGGCGCACAATCATCTGTTACGTGAGCGACAATAATCACGATTGACCAGTTTGGCGTTGTTTTTTGCAATCAATTGGTGTAGCGATCGCACAACGCCGTTTGGTTGACACCCTACCCCGCCCAACCTGAATCCCGCTGAAAGCCCCAACCAGCAAGGCTTAACGCGAGCCTCAATATCATTTCGGATTTCGCAATACTTTATTGCGTGAATCGGAATACCCCCTTTCCGAGCACCCTCTCTACACTCTGCCTGTCCGGAAACCGCTTCGACGGATTAACGCGCCACGCGAGTATTGCCTCTCGCTGCCTTTCGCGTGGACGGTTTCCCAAACAGGGTTCAACGAAACCCACCTCTGTTCTCGGAGTTTACAAAGATGAAAAAGACTCTCATGGTCGCTGCCCTCACGGGCGTTTTTGCAACGGCTGCGCACGCGCAAAGCAGCGTTACGCTGTACGGCCTGGTCGACGCTGGCATCACCTACGCAAACAACTCCGGTGGCCACAGCCTCTGGAAGGCATCGAGCGGCACGGTCAACGGCAGCCGTTGGGGCCTGCGCGGTGCTGAGGACCTCGGCGGCGGCCTGAAGGCTATCTTCACGTTGGAAAACGGCTTCAACATCATGAACGGCACGGCTAGCCAGTCGGGTCGCATGTTCGGCCGTCAAGCGTTCGTCGGTCTGGCAAGCGACCAGTTTGGCGCGGTCACCCTCGGTCGCCAGTACGACTCCGTGGTCGACTACCTCGCTCCGCTGTCGAACACCGGCACGCAATACGGCGGCACGATCGCTGCTCACCCGTATGACAACGACAACCTGAACAACTCGGTTCGTCTGAACAACACGATCAAGTACTCGAGCGTCAACTACGCTGGTTTCAAGTTCGGCGGCACGTACTCGTTCTCGAACAGCAGCGAATTCGCGAACAACCGCGCATACAGCGTTGGCGCGTCGTACAACTGGGGTGGCCTGAACGTTGCGGCTGGCTACCTGCATATGAACAACGACGTCAACAACCTGCAACTGGGCTCGGCCAACTCGGGCGCGCAAACGGGTGAATACACGTTCGCAGCAGGCCGTCAAAGCACGTTCGGCGGCGGCGTGAACTACACGTTCGGTCCGGCAACGGCTGGCTTCGTCTATACGCAGACGCAACTGGGCAATGCAGTTCGCATCTCGCCGACGCAATCGGGCACTGCGGCTGGCCTCGGCTTCAACTCGGGCAGCGCACGCTTCCAGAACTTTGAAGGCAACGTCCGTTACGCTCTGACCCCGGCCCTGAGCCTGGCTGGCGCGTACACGTACACCCGCGCGAACTTCGGCGGCGGCGTGAACCCGAACTACAACACGGTCGCACTGCAGTCGGACTACGCACTGTCGAAGCGCACCGACGTCTACCTGCAAGGCGACTGGCAGCACGTGTCGTCGAACCAGGAACACATCGGCGCTTACCTGAACGGCGTGGGCTCGGCATCGACCCGTCAAGACCAGGTCGCTGTGACGGTTGGTATGCGTCACCGCTTCTAAGCAGCACCGCGCAGGCCTCACTGGCCTGCTGTGCAGCTGAAAAGGCGCCGCTTGCGGCGCCTTTTTTCATTTCTGCGCGGCGTTCAACGCACCCAACTTCGCGCCCTCGCTAGCCCTCACGCACCCGACGCGGGATAGCGCACGTCCAGCACGTCGACAGGTTCAGGCCCGGCAGGCGTATGCAGCGTCACCTGATCGCCGATCCTGGCCTTCAGGAGCGCGCGCGCAATCGGCGAGACCCAACTCACGTGGCCGTGGTCGAGATCGACCTCGTCGATCCCTACGATCGTGACCGTATGAGATTCACCGTCCTCGGTGCCGTAGTCGACGGTCGCGCCGAAGAACACCTGATCCACGCTTTCCTGGCGGCTGCTGTCCACCACCTCGGCCAGATCGAGCCGCTTGGTCAAGAAGCGGATGCGCCGGTCAATTTCGCGCAGCCTGCGCTTGCCGTAGATGTAATCGCCGTTCTCTGAGCGATCGCCGTTCGAGGCGGCCCACGAGACGAGCTTGACCACCTCGGGCCGCGCCTCGTCGATCAGATGCAGCAGCTCGCTGCGCATGCGCTCGTAGCCCGCGGGGGTGATGTAGTTCTTGGTTCCCGCAGGAATTTCGGGATGACCGGCTTCGAGATCATCGTCGTTGTCGGTCGATTCTTTGACAAATGCCTTGTTCATGATGGTTCGCTTCACTACACGTTGCTTGCGACTACCGCCCAGATGCGCAGCCCGGATTCGCAGCACAGATTAGGTTGACCCTTCTCTCAGGTTACACGAAGCGCGTCCGCAGACAAATCGCGATAAGGGCCTTCCCTTTTTTGAAAACGTTGCTATAATCTCACTTCTGCGTGCGGCTGTAGCTCAGTTGGATAGAGTACTTGGCTACGAACCAAGGGGTCGTGGGTTCGAATCCTGCCAGCCGCACCAACTTTTTCGAGTTTTGCTCAAGCAACATCAGTGCAAAATCTCAGGTAGTACATTGCAGTAAGTAGTATCGTTTTAGCGTGCGGCTGTAGCTCAGTTGGATAGAGTACTTGGCTACGAACCAAGGGGTCGTGGGTTCGAATCCTGCCAGCCGCACCACCTCTCGAAGGGCCTTCCTGAATCAGGAAGGCCCTTTGTTTTTCCAGCATCCTCTTTGTAGCGTCCATCAAGCGTCTAGCGCGGCGGCGCACCGATATCGCCAATCTGCGCATCCGGGCGCGGCACATCCTCCACATTGCCAATCGCACTCGGCTCCCCCACTGGCGCCATATTCGCGCCCAGCACGGCCTGCGGCTGACGCAGCACCTCCTCTACCGTATCGCCAAAGCGGCTCTTCACGAACGCACGCAGCAATGCCTCACGCGTTGTCGCGCCGCGCGCTTCGACTTTGCCATGCGCACCCTCGAACTGCGCCACGCAACGCGCCGGCTCGCCGGTATGCCCCTCGCTCAGTTCGAAACGCCGGGCGCGGTCGAGCACGACGCCAGCAGCCTCCCACGACGTGGACGGTTCAAAGCGCCCATCCCACGGTCGGCCACGGTCATTACCGCGCACCGCAACGGTTTCGCCGCTATCAGTGAAATAGATCTCCCGCACGAAGTCCGGCAGGCTGCGCGCCACCCAGTAATCGAGCGCGAGGCCGCTCAGGTCAGCTACGTTCATTGCGTGCCCTCGTTTCCGGTTGATAGCGGTTCGTAGGAGGTGCCAAAGGCGCAGCACACAGGGGCAACGCCGGACGGCCGCAGAAGATCGGGCCGGAAGGACAACCAAGCGACAACAAAGCGACAACAAAGCGACAACTAATCGACAACAATGCGAACGACACAAGCGAACGACACGGCAACCAGCGGCACAGCCCCGCAGAGCCGATGTACCGCCGCGTCAGGCAACGAGAGGGGCGATGCCGGGAGCAACCCGCTATAGGGGCCGCCCGTGCCGTCAATAGTCGGCGCGCTCGCGCTCGATGCGCATGCCACCCTCGTGGCGATGGTGCCCTTCGTCGCTGGGACGCTCGCGCGTGATGCGCATGACGTCCGGATTCGTGCGCACGCGACGCATGACGTTCGCGAGGTGCACGCGGTCGCTCACCTGGATCACGAAGCGCAGCATATTCGACTCCTGCGCGAGGTCGTCGTCCATGGCGATGTGCACGATGTTGGCGTCGGCGGACGTAATGTCGGCGGCCACGCGGGCGAACACGCCCTTCGTGTTCTTCACGAGCACCTTCACGGCGACGTCGAAGAGACGTCCCGGCTGCGGCGCCCACGCCACGTCGATCCAGCGACCCGGATCGCGCCGGTGTATGCGCTGTGCGACGCGGCAGTCGGTGGTATGGATCGCCATGCCCAGGCCGATGCCGATATAGCCCATGATGTCGTCGCCCGGAATCGGGCGGCAGCAGGCCGAGAGCTGCACCGACATGCCCTCGGTGCCGGTGATGACCACGGGCGGCGCTTGCGGCGCGCTCGGGTCGCGCGGCGGATGCTGGTTATCGTCGTCGTCGGCGTCCTGGCCGCTCATCAGCACTTCGATGCGCTTGGCCATGACCGCCGCCACGCGCCGGCCGAGGCCGATGTCGGCGAAGATCTCCTGACGATTCTTGTTGCCGGTCCACAGCACCAGCTTTTCCCACACTTCCGGCGTGACTTCCGCAAGCTGGTAGCCATAGCCCTTGAGCGCCTGATCGACGAGGCGCTCGCCAAGCTGCACCGACTCCGTGAGGCGCATCGTCTTCAGGTAGTGACGGATGGCCGAGCGCGCCTTGCCGGTGCGCACGAAGCCGAGCCACGCGGGATTCGGCTTGGAATACGGCGCGGTGATCACCTCGACGATGTCACCGCTCTTCAATTCCGTGCGCAGCGGCAGCAACTCGTTATTGATCTTCACGGCGACGCACTGGTTGCCCAGGTCGCTATGGATCGAATACGCGAAGTCGAGCGCCGTGGCGCTGCGCGGCAGCGCCATGATCTTCGACTTCGGCGTGAAGACGTAGACGGCATCCGGGAACAGGTCGATCTTGACGTGCTCCAGGAATTCGCTGGAGTCGCCCACCTCGCTCTGGATGTCGAGCAGCGACTTGAGCCACTGGTGCGCGCGCTTCTGGACGTCGTTGAGATCGGCGCCGCCGTTCTTGTAGAGCCAGTGCGCGGCCACGCCCGCTTCGGCGATCTCGTGCATCTTGCGCGTACGCACCTGGAACTCGATGGGCGCGCCGAACGGGCCCACCAGCGTGGTGTGCAGGGACTGATAGCCGTTCACCTTCGGAATGGCGATGTAGTCCTTGAACTTGCCCGGCACGGGCTTGTAGAGCGCATGCAGCGCGCCGATGCAGGTGTAGCACTCGAGCGGCGACTCGACCACCACGCGAAAACCGTACACATCGAGCACCTGCGAGAACGACAGCTGCTTGTCGCGCATCTTCTTGTAGATGCTGAAGATGGTTTTCTCGCGACCGGTGACTTCGGCATCGAGCTTCGCTTCGGCGATCGCACGCTGCACCGATTCCAGAATCTTGCTCACCACTTCGCGGCGATTGCCACGCGCGGCCTTGACCGCCTTTTCGAGCGTGGCGTAGCGATTCGGATTGAAGTTCGCGAAGCTCAGGTCCTGCAGTTCGCGATAGGTGTTGTTCAGGCCCAGGCGGTGCGCGATGGGCGCATAGATATCGATGGTCTCGCGCGCCACGCGGCGGCGCTTCTCGGGCGGCACCGCCCCGAGCGTGCGCATGTTGTGCAGCCGGTCGGCAAGCTTAACGAGAATCACGCGTACGTCGCGCGCCATCGCGAGCAGCATCTTGCGGAAGTTTTCCGCCTGCGCTTCCTCGCGATTGCGAAACTCCATCTTGTCGAGTTTCGAGAGACCGTCGACCAGTTCCGCGACCTTCGCGCCGAAGCGCTCGGCAAGCTCGGCCTTGGTCACACCCTGGTCTTCCATCACGTCGTGCAAAAGCGCGGCCTGGATCGACTGGGCATCGAGCTTCCAGCCGGCACAGATTTCCGCAACGGCGACGGGATGGGTGATATAGGGTTCGCCGCTCTGACGATATTGCCCGAGGTGGGCTTCGTCGCTGAAGTGAAACGCCGCTTTGACTTCCTTGATTTCCTCGGGTGTGAGGTAACCGGAAAGCGCTGCGGTCAGATTGGCGATGGAAACGACACCGTGCTTGCGAGGCTGCTCCGGTGTTGCGGTCGGCCCGAACAGATGGCGAAACGACTGTTCGAGGACCGCGTCGATGTAATTGCGCGCGGGGCTCGCAGTCTCGGCTTCCTGGTCCACCTCAGTGGCCGGCGAGGGCGTGGTGCTCATGTTCCCCTCCGTATCAGGTCAGGCGTTGACGGTTGCCGCGCGGCGCAAATTACATGACAAATGGGTACGACAAGGTACTGCCGGGTACAACGTAGTACGGCGAGGCGCCGTTAGACGGGCACCTTTTTCAGCATTTCCAGACCGACCTGGCCGGCCGCGATCTCGCGCAGCGCGACGACGGTAGGCTTGTCGCGGCTTTCGATCTTCGGCGTGTGGCCTTGGGCGAGCTGGCGTGCGCGATACGTTGCTGCGAGCGCCAGTTCGAAGCGGTTCGGAATTTGTTTCAGACAATCTTCGACGGTGATGCGGGCCATGTCGGGTTCCTTCTCATTCTCAGCAGGTTCTTATTCTACCTTATGTGCCCGATGCGCCGGGCTGCGGCTGGTGAATGCCGAGCTGCACGAAGAGCTCGGTATGCCGCGCGTATTGCGACGTGAAACGCTGACGCGTCGCGCTTACGATGTTACGCAGATCCTGCAGCGCGCGATCGAAGTTTTCGTTGATCACGACGTACTCCGCGTCGCTCGCGTGCGCCATCTCGCTACCCGCTGCAAGCAGGCGTCGCGTGATGACGTTGGGCTCGTCTTCGCCGCGCTTTCGCAGGCGCTCCGCGAGCGCGTCGAGCGACGGCGGCAAGATGAAGATTTCCACTGCATTGCGGAATTGCTTCTTCACCTGCTGCGCACCTTGCCAATCGATTTCGAGCAGGACGTCATGGCCGATTTTCATCTGCTCTTCGATCCACACGCGCGACGTGGCGTAGTAGTTGCCATGCACTTCCGCGCTTTCGAGAAACTCGCCCTCTGCGTGACGCGCGAGAAAATCGTCGACGGTCGTGAAGTGATAATGCTCGCCGTCGCGCTCCTTCGAGCGCGGTGCGCGCGTGGTGTACGAAATCGACAAACAGATCGCGCTGTCTTCTGCGAGCAGCGCGTTCACGAGCGTGGATTTGCCCGCGCCCGAGGGCGCCACCACCATGAAGAGATTGCCCGGATAGACGCCCGCGTACGGATTGCGCGGCTTCGTTTCGGCCTTGCCACCGCTATGGCCGCTGAGGCTGCTGGTCTGATCGGTCATGTTCGTTGCTTCCTGAATTGCTACTTTATTGCTGCCTGACTTCTACTTGAATTGCTACTTTTGCCGCGTTGTTTCAAACGCGCAGCGCGCTTTGTTTATTCGAGGTTCTGCACCTGCTCGCGCATCTGCTCGATGAGGAGCTTGAGCGTCATCGAGGCATCGGCGAGCTCCTTCGCTGCCGCCTTCGAACCGAGCGTATTCGCTTCGCGATTGAGCTCCTGCATCATGAAGTCCAGACGCTTGCCCACGCGCCCGCCCTTCTCGATCACGTGACGCGTTTCGGTCAGGTGCGCGGTGAGGCGCGAGAGTTCTTCGGCGATGTCGATGCGAATGCCGTACATCGTCACTTCCTGGCGGATGCGTTCGGAAATTTCCTCGCGCGAAACATTGCCGATGGCGCCGTTGCCGTTCGCGCTTTCGGGCGCGGCAATGCCGAACGCTTCCTGCAGCCGCTCGACGATCTTCTGCTGATGCTTGACGATCAGATCCGGCACGAGCGGCGTGATCTTCGCGACGATCGTTTCCATTTCCGTGACGTTCGCGAGCAGCACGTTGGCAAGCTGAGCGCCTTCGCGCGCACGCACATCGATCAGGTCGGCGATCGCCTGCTTGCCGCAGCCGAGCACCGCGTCGCGCAGCACGTCGGGCGCCACGCCGCTTTCCGCCAGCACGCCCGGCCAACGCAGGATCTCGCCGGTGCGCAAACGACCCGAATCGGGAAACGCTTCGAGCACGGCGCGCTCGAGCGTCGCAAGCTGTTCGAGCGCGTCGCAGTTAAGCGCGCCCGCGTTGGCGGCCTGCTCGCTGCGCTGGATGTTGATGCGGATATCGACCTTGCCGCGCGACAGCTTCGTCATCAGCATTTCGCGCAATGTGGGCTCGCACACGCGCACGTCTTCGGGCATACGGAAGTTCAGGTCGAGAAAACGCGAATTCACGGTGCGCAGTTCGACGGAGACACTGGCACCGCCCGTGCCCGATGCCGCTACGAGCTCGCGCGTGGCGCTGGCATAGCCGGTCATGCTGTAAATCATGGTTCGTCTCGCGATAAAGCCATGGCGGCGCGCCTCGTAAAAAGCGCGGGTCACGGCAAAGGAAATCGAGGCGCCCGGCGTGGACGCGTGCAGGCGATGACGCGGGGCGGAGAATCGCTATTATCCCATTTTTGGAAACGCCACTGCCGTGCGAGACCGGCACCCTGCTCGCCCGTCGGTGCGTACCCATCGTCCATCGCGCGAAGGCGGTAAAATTGCGGTTTCCCCTTCCTGTTTCGTGCCCTCGCGCACGCCCGACGATGACCCAATCCATCCAGCGCCCCTCCGGCCGCACCGCCGACCAGCTTCGCGACGTCCGCATCACCCGCCATTACACGAAGCACGCCGAAGGTTCGGTCCTCGTCGAATTCGGCGATACCAAGGTGCTGTGCACGGCGAGCGTCTCCGAAAGCGTGCCGCCGTTCCTGCGCGACAAGGGCCAGGGCTGGCTCACCGCCGAATACGGCATGCTGCCGCGCGCCACGCACACGCGCAGCGACCGCGAAGCCGCACGCGGCAAGCAAACGGGCCGCACCCAGGAAATCCAGCGCCTGATCGGCCGCGCGATGCGTGCCGTGTTCGACCTCGAATTGCTCGGCGCGCGCACCATCAACCTCGACTGCGACGTGCTGCAAGCCGACGGCGGCACGCGCACGGCGAGCATCACGGGCGCGTTCGTGGCAGCGCACGACGCGGTCACGAAGCTGCTCGCGACGGGCCGCATCGAGCGCTCGCCGATCACCGACTACGTGGCCGCGATCTCGGTGGGCGTCTACGAAGGGGTACCGGTGCTCGATCTCGACTATGCCGAAGACTCGGAATGCGACACCGACATGAACGTCGTCATGACGGGCTCGGGCGGCATGGTCGAAGTGCAAGGCACCGCCGAAGGCGCACCGTTCTCGCGCAACGAACTGAACGCGCTGCTGGACCTCGCGCAGGGCGGCATTGCCACGCTGATCGAAAAGCAAAAGGCCGCGCTGGAGATCACGCATGGCTAATTTGCCCGATACGGGTGCGGGCGTGCAGGGCGCCGCTGCGCCGGGCGTCGACACGCTCTCGCGCGTCGTGCTCGCCTCGAACAACGCGGGCAAGCTGCGCGAGTTCGCGGGGCTGCTGGGCGCGGCGGGCATCGAACTCGTGCCGCAAGGCGCCTTGAACGTGCCCGAAGCCGAAGAGCCGCACGTTACGTTCGTCGAGAACGCGCTCGCCAAGGCGCGCCATGCTGCGAAGCTCACGGGCCTGCCCGCCCTCGCCGACGATTCGGGCCTGTGCGTGCGCGCCTTGGGCGGTGCGCCCGGCGTCTATTCGGCGCGCTACGCCCAACTCGCGGGCGGCGAAAAGAGCGACGCAGCGAATAACGCGCTGCTGGTTGAAAACCTCAAGGCGCACGCCGACCACCGCGCCTACTACTACTGCGTGCTGGCACTCGTGCGCCACGCGGACGACCCCGAGCCGCTGATCGCCGAAGGCCGCTGGCACGGCGTCGTGCTCGATGCACCGCGCGGCGAAAACGGCTTCGGCTACGACCCGTACTTCTACATTCCGGGCCTCGAAGCCACGGCTGCCGAACTCGATCCGGCGCTGAAGAACGCCTCGAGCCATCGCGCCATCGCCTTGCGGCAACTGCTCGCGCGGCTGGAGGAGCTAGCGTGAGCCAGCAGCATCGCACCGGCATCGACGTGATCCAGTCGTTCACGATGCCCGGCAGCATCCGCCTGACCTCGCTGCCGCCACTCTCGCTTTACGTGCATTTCCCGTGGTGCGTGCGCAAGTGCCCGTACTGCGATTTCAACTCGCACGAATGGAAAGGCGAGCGCTTTCCCGAAGACGACTACCTCGACGCGCTGCGCGCCGACCTCGAACAGGCGCTGCCGCTCGTCTGGGGCCGCCAGGTGCACACGGTGTTCATCGGCGGGGGCACGCCCAGCCTGCTCTCGGCGGCGGGGCTCGATCGCCTGCTTTCCGACGTGCGCGCACTGCTGCCGCTCGACGCCGACGCCGAAATCACGCTCGAAGCGAACCCCGGAACCTTCGAAGCGGCAAAGTTCGCGCAGTTTCGCGCGAGCGGCGTGAACCGGCTTTCGGTGGGCATCCAGAGTTTCAACGAGACGCATCTGAAAGCGCTCGGACGCATTCACGACGCAACCCAAGCGCGTCATGCCGTGGAGGTGGCTGCGAACACGTTCGACAATTTCAATCTCGATCTGATGTTCGCGCTGCCGCAGCAGACGCTCGCCGAATGCCAGGCCGATGTCGAAACGGCGCTCTCGTTCGCGCCGCCACATCTGTCGCTCTATCACCTCACGCTCGAGCCGAACACGCTGTTCGCGAAGTTTCCGCCCGCCGTGCCCGACGACGACCTCTCGGCGGACATGCAAGAGTGGATCCACGCGCGCACGGCCGAGGCCGGCTATGGACGCTATGAGGTATCGGCCTATGCGCAGCCGAACCGGCAGAGCCGCCACAACCTCAACTACTGGCGTTTCGGCGATTACCTGGGCATTGGCGCAGGCGCGCACTCGAAACTCTCGTTCCCGAATCGCATCGTGCGCCAGATGCGCTACAAACATCCGGCCACGTTCATCGAAGAAGCGCGCGCGGGCAAGCCGGTCCAGGAAGAGCACGAAGTAAGCGCGCGCGACTTGCCGTTCGAATTCATGCTCAACGCGCTGCGGCTCGTGGAAGGCTTCCCGGTGCATCGCTTCATGGAACGCACGGGGCTGCCGATCACGACGATCGAACCCGCCTTGCGGGACGCGGAAAAGCGCGGCCTTATCATGCGCGACTACGAGAAGATCGCGCCTACCGAGCTGGGGCAACGGTTTCTCAACGATCTGCAGGAGATGTTTCTCAAAGAGCCCGTCTGACGCTCAAATCGAGATGATGGGGGACTGCCGGCGCGCGGACGTTTCGGGTTACAATGCGCGGCTCCGGAGGTGTGGCAGAGTGGTTGAATGCACCGGTCTTGAAAACCGGCGAAGGGGTAACCCTTCCGTGAGTTCGAATCTCACCGCCTCCGCCAGCAGAACTCTCCATCCAGCATCCGCCCCCTGCCCGTAGCAGCAACGTAGAGCAGCGCACCTGAAACGCTCGCTGCGGCACGCAGAAACAGCATCCCTGCTTTCCCCGCCATAATTCCCCGCCGAGTTGCACGGCCAATGCCACAGGCGCCTCGTGACGACACATCTCGGCTGCATCCTTGCTGCTATTTAAGGGTCGCATACCGATATCTTTGCCACATACCATGCCAGCTATATGGCAGATACCTAGGTACAAACCCTAGTAGTGCGGTACAATCCCGTCCATTAAGGGGATTTATCATGCCGCACCGTTTCCAATTGCTTGAAAAGTTCGCGTTTTCGATCGTCGTTCTGTTTGCCGTGATGTGCTCGAGCTACATCGCCTGGGAAAGCTCGCCCAATCTGCGCGACAACCTCCAGGTCGGCAAAGAGCTGTTCCTGAAGAGCGGTGAATACTCGTACGCCTGCGCCACCGTGGCCGCAGATCCGTGCGCACAGTTCCCGGTCGAATAAGCGCTCAACACGCCTCTCCCGCTGTCTGCCTCGCGCTGCCTCGTTCAAGGCAACCCTGAACGCACACCCGGACACGCCACGCGGGTGACTGCGGATTGAAACCCGGCTCGTTTCGACTAAGCTCGAATCTGGTTTCGCATCCGAGCCTGCTTGCCATGCTCATCCGCGTCCGCCCGCGCAGCGGCCTTGCAGCCGTGAGCGCCCTTAGCCGCACACCCGCCTGCGCGCGCCTGCTGCACTATCTCGGCCCATCCTTGCTGCTCGCCCTCGCGAGCGCCTGCACGATCACACCGCCGCCTCGCCCGCTCCTGGTCATCCCGCCCCAGGCCATCAACAGCGTGGCACTCGACGACTATCGCGCCGCCGTGGCGAAGCACATCGTCGAGCGTAATCCTTCCTACGTGCTGCACGGCAAGCCGCAGGCGATGCTGCGCTCGCTCGTGGTCATCTCCTTTACGGTCAACCGCGACGGACAAATCGTGAAGTCGTCGGTCTACCGCACCAATGGCGACTATGACACCGAAGCCACCGCGCTCGTCACGCTGCGCCATTCGGCGCCGTTGCCGCCGCCGCCAACACATCTGCTCAACTCGATCGGCCAGATCGAGCTATTCGAAGACTGGCTCTTCAACGACGACGGCAAATTCCAGTTGCGCACGCTCGCTTCGCCGCAGGCGCAGAGCTTCAACTAAATCGCCGTAGCACCGCCCGGCTTGCGAGTTCTCGCGTCCAGGCTTGCGGAGCCTTGCTGGGTGTCGCGAACGGTCGTTATAATTTTTCGCTACCCCCGCCGGCATTTGCCCGGCCTCGCACATGGTCTGGCGCCACCCGCGCCGCGCCAACGCGTAACCCGACCGCCGCCCGGTCACGTCTCGTGCCCACTTGCGCTTATCCGCGCGCGCCCGGCCGGTTCCCGCATCGTGCAGCCCCGGCGCAGCACGATGCATACTGATAAATCGTTGCCTGCGCAAAGATGCCGCCAAGGCATCCGCCAACGGCGAGGCGCTGCTGCCCTGAGACCGCTCAGCCACGCCGCCGGCCCGCCGGGCTTCGAGCCATGAACAAAAGACACCTGCGCCTCATGCAGAGGACGCTTGAGCCTCATGCGCCAAGAAGCGCAAGGTGCGCCTCTCAACGACAGCATCACGGCAGCACAACGACTGGAGACCCTTCGATGTCCACTTCTCCCATTTCGCCCGCGAGCGCCGATCAGGCCAACGCGGCGAAGCAGCAAAGCGCCGCGCGCGTGATCTTCGCGAGCTTCATCGGCACCGCGATCGAGTTCTACGACTTCTATGTGTACGCAACGGCCGCCGCGCTCGTAATCGGCCCCGTGTTCTTCCCACATGGCTCGGCCACGGCCCAGGCGCTCTCCGCGTTCGTGACATTCGGCATCGCGTTCGTCGCGCGGCCCATCGGCTCGTTCATCTTCGGCCACTTCGGCGACCGCATCGGCCGCAAATCCACGCTCGTCGCCTCGCTGCTCGTGATGGGTCTTTCCACCACGCTGATCGGCTTCGTGCCCGGCTACGACTCGATCGGCAGCCTCGCGCCGATCCTGCTGTGCGTGCTGCGCTTCGGCCAGGGCATCGGTCTTGGCGGCGAATGGGGCGGCGCGGCGCTGCTCGCAACCGAATACGCGCCGCAAGGCAAGCGCGGCTGGTTCGGCATGTTCCCGCAACTCGGGCCGTCGGTGGGCTTTCTGGCTTCGAACGGTCTCTTCTTCGGCCTCGCCTCCACGCTCTCCGACCAGCAGTTCCGCGACTGGGGCTGGCGCGTGCCGTTCATCGTCTCGGCAGTGCTTGTCGCGCTGGGCCTCTATGTGCGCCTGAAGATCGCCGAAACGCCCGCGTTCAAGGCCGCCATCGAGCGCGACGAGCGCGTGCGCGTGCCGGTTGCCGCGCTGCTCTCGAAGCACTGGTGGCCGACGCTGCTCGGCGCGCTCGCGATGGTGGTCTGCTACACGCTGTTCTACAACGCAACCGTGTTCTCGCTCTCGCACGGCGTGAGCGCCCTGCATATCCCGCGCCCGACCTTCCTCGGCATGCTGTGTATCGCCGTGGTGTTCATGGGCATCGCCACGCCGATTTCGGCCTGGCTTTCCGACCGCTTCGGCCGCAAGCCGGTGCTGATCGTCAGTTGCATCGCCGCCATCCTCTCGGGCTTCACGATGCAGCCGCTGCTCGGCAGCGGCTCGCTGCCGCTCGTGCTGCTCTTCCTCGTGATCGAGCTGTTCCTGATGGGCGCCACCTTCGCGCCGATGGGCGCCCTGCTGCCCGAGCTCTTCCCCACCAGCGTGCGATACACGGGCGCGGGTGTGGCGTACAACCTGGGCGGCATCCTGGGTGCATCGGTGGCGCCGTATATCGCGCAGGTGCTCGCGGCGCGCGGCGGCCTCTCGTGGGTCGGCGCCTATGTCTCGATCGCGGCATGCGTGAGCCTCTTCGGCGTGTTGTGCATGCGCGAGACGCGTCACACGTCGCTGACCTGAATCGTGCGCCGGGCCCTGTGCGCCCGGCAATGCAACTGCAACAAAAAAAGCGGAGTCCGCGAGGCGGATTCCGCTTTTTTGTTGCCGCAGACACCAGCGTGCCTATACTCGAATTGGCGAGGTCCGTATCCGTCTGCCAGGGAGGTCAACGATGAACCTGAATCTGAGCAACGCCGATATCGTGCTGATGATCGCACTCGCGCTGGGTATCTCACTCGTTCTGGCCTTCCGCCTGCGCACGGCGACCTGGCGCTCAGTCGTGCTGGAAGCGCTGGTTGCCAACGCTGCGGCAATCGCAGCGGTGGTCGCGGTCGAGCTGCTGCTCGCCTGAGCACACCGCCACGCTCCACGAGAGCCTCATCGATAGTAATAGCCGTGGTGGTAGCCTCCACCGTAATAGCCACCCGCCGGCACCACGACGCACCCGCCCAGCGCCGCTGCGAGAAATGCACCTGCAATCAGGGTACGCGTCAATCGTTTCACTTCGTTCTCCCGTCGAGTCAATGTCTGGTGTCCGGCCCCGTCCTGCATGGACCATGCGGGCTGCGGACGCTTTCGATTGAACACGACGGCGAACGTCTGAGGCGTTGCAATTTGTAAGAGGCCGTATGCCTGGTGTTACAGCCCGCACAACGTCTCGCAGGCGCACGCGCTGTCAGCGCGGCGCGCTGCAGGCAACGGCGACACTTTTAACAACTCTGTAATGGGGAAATGCGCCAGGGAAGTAGCGCCGGTGAAACGACACCGAAGCAACGGCGCCGCAAAAACAGCGCGTCAGTCAGGCCGCGGTAGCGAGCGGCCCCTTCGTCGCATCGCCGCCGTTACGCGCGGGATAGACGCGATCGACTGCATCGAGCGCGACCGCAACAGGCGGCACATGATGTCCATCGCCGATCGAAATCGAGCGGTTCGGCGCGCGCACACCAAGATGCTCCGCGTTGGTCGCAACGAAGATCATGACGGTCGGCTTGAGCAGCGCATGGCCGAGATGCACGAAGCCCGTGTCGGTGCCGACCACGAGCGCACTGTCTTCGATGCGCTGCGCGACTTGCAAGACTGTGAGACGCGGCAGCACCGTCGCGCCGGGCACGAGCGCGGCGATCTCGCGCGCCGTGGCGTGCTCGGCATCCGAGCCCCACGGCAATTCGATGCGCAGGCCGCGTGCCATGAGTGCGCGGCACAACTCGCCCCAATGCTCGACGGGCCACTTCTTCTCTTCCTTCGAGGTGGCGTGGAAGATCAGCGCCGTAGGCGCGTCGGGCGCGGGGAGCGCGTTGCCATCGCGCGGAATGCGCATCTGGAAATTGGGCGGCGTGTCGATCTTGTAGCCCAGCGCCTCGCCCGTGCTGATGCGCATGCCCAGCCACGCATCGCACTTCGGACGCGGGCCGAAGCGGCCGTTGTAGGCGAAGGCTGCACCGCGCTCGCCGAGATCCTGCGCGAGATAGCCGAAACGCCGCCGCCCGCGTGCGAGAAAGGCGATGATCGCGCTCTTGTAGACACCATGGATATCGATGATCGCGTCGTAGCGCTCGGCGCGCAGTTCGGCAATCGACGCCCAGATCGCCTTGAAGTCGCTCCAGCGGCGCGCCTTCTTGAAACGCCGCAGCGGCGCGTAGAGCGCACGGTCGACGCCGGCGTTCCAGCGCACGATATCGGCGAACAACTCGTCGGAGGCCCAGTCGACCTTCACGCCGGGAAATGCGCGTTGCACGTCGGCTACGACCGGAAGTGCCTCGACGATATCGCCGAGCGAGGTCACTTTGACAATCAAAACTCGTTTCATTGTGCTGCGGACCTGCGAAGTCCGATTTCCGTGATTTGCCTGAATTTTCCCGAGATTTTAGCGGAGCGGCACCGACTCAGCGGACAAATCTACGAGCGCGCATGCCATTCATCGGGCCCTCCTTTATGCGATCCGACACCCGAAGCCAGCTTGGGGGAAGCCCGATTCATCGCGCAGGTGAGTGCGGCACCCGCCTTCACGCCGCTACAATTGATCTTTTGCGCCCTGAATCGACCATGCGCACCGTGAACTCAGACCTCCTTTCGCTTCTCACACGACGCGCGCGCCGGCTGTGGCGGCAGTACGGTGTGCTCTGGCTCGGTGCGATCGCGGTCGGTCTCGTCGCGGTGCTCTACGCGCGCCTGATCGACTGGGGCTACAACGCCTTCCTGCGCGTGCAGCATGAGCACGTCTGGCTGCCGCTCATCGTCACGCCTGCCGTTGCGGCTGCCGCCGTATGGCTCACCCGCACCTTCTTTCGCGGTGCCGAAGGCAGTGGGATTCCGCAGGTGATCGCCACGCTGCACACGAAAACCGGCTCAGCGGGGACACGCCTGCTCACGCTCCGTATTCTCGCGGGCAAGATCGCCGTCTCGTTCCTCGCCATTCTGGGTGGCTTCACGATCGGCCGCGAAGGACCCACGGTGCAGGTTGGCGCGGCGTTGATGTTCAACATGCGCCGCTTCTACCCGCGCTCGAATGCGCTCATCGAGCGCAAGCTCGTGCTCGCCGGCGCGGCCGCGGGACTGTCCGCGGCGTTCAACACACCGCTCGCGGGCATCGTGTTCGCCATCGAAGAGCTCACGCGCAGCTTCGAGGCGCGCGCAAGCGGCGTGGTCATCACGTCGATCATCGTCGCCGGTGTGATTGCGCTCGGCCTGAACGGCAACTACACGTACTTCGGCACGATCCAGATCGGTGCGCACTTCCCCGACCTGCTCGCCGTGGCGGTGGTCATCACCGCGCTCATCACCGGCATCGCGGGTGGCGTTTTCGCCTGGTTGCTGATCAACACCCAACGCTGGATTCCCGCACCGCTGCGCAAGCTGCATGTCGAGCGCCCCATCGCGTTCGCCGCGCTGTGCGGGCTCGCTATCTCGCTGATCGGACTCGTCTCGGGCGGCACGACGTTCGGCAGCGGCTACGCCGAAGCGCGCGGCCTGCTCGATGGACGCGAGCATCTGTCGGTCGCGTATCCATTCCTCAAGATGGCGTCGATGGTCGGCTCCTACCTGCCGGGCATTCCGGGCGGTATCTTCGCCCCTTCACTGTCGATCGGCGCGGGCTTCGGCAACGTGCTGCACATGCTCTTCAGCAGCATGCAGTTACCGATGCTCATCGCGCTCGCCATGGTCGGCTATCTGGCGGCGGTCACGCAATCGCCCATCACTTCGTTCGTGATCGTCATGGAGATGATCGACGGCCACGCGCTCGTAATCTCGCTGATGGCCACCGCGCTGATCGCGAGCCGCGTCTCGCGCATTTTTGCGCCGCCGCTCTACGAAACGCTCTCGCTGCGCTACGCGCAACCGGCCATGACAGTGACGGCAGCAAGCGCAACGCACGCCGCGGATGCGCAAGCTGCCGCCCACGAGCCGCGAGCGGCCAACGACGCCAGCATCGCCGCCGATATGCGAATGACACAGATGATGCAGCAGGCACCGGATGCCACGCCTGAAAACGACAAGCCCGGCGACACTTCAGCGGACCAAACCGCAAACCGCTGAGGTGCGCCGGGCTTGTCACACCCAGCTTGTCACGCCATTGAATGGCACGTAGTGGCGTCAATAGATCACGACGGGCCCGGGCCGCATATACATGGGCCGCGCCGGCACGACGATGCAACCGGCCAGCGTGATCGCGAGGGCCGCGGCGGCAAGCAGTCTTTTGCTCATGGTGTTTTCCTGTCCCATCCTGTCCCATACGGAGCACTTATTCCGGCTCTATACAAAGCGGTCGTTAAGTGCGGGCGCGAATCTCAAGCCACCCAGCGACCTTCGACCCAGCGCCAGTTCGGACCGTGCGCGACCCAGTGCCCCGGCACCCAGTGATAGCCGATACGCTGGGCCTGCCAGTGACCCGCGATCCACACGTAGTGGCCGCGATCCCAGCGCCAGTGGCCCTGATCCCAGACATAGCCGACGCGCGGCGCGGGCACGACTTCGACGCGCACGGGCGGGGGCGCGCTCGGCGCGATGACGACGACTTCCGCGAACGCGGGCGCGGCGACGGCGCAAGCGCCCGCGACGACGATAGCGGCCTTGGCAACGAGCAGGCGGATGGCGTTGTTCATGTAAATCTCCCCTTCGAGTTGGACGCCGAGAGTGGCGTTACCCGATCAATGCGCGAGCACGCGCCTGCGCTGACAACGGCCGTGTTACCGCGAGGGGTGAAGTGAAACCGAATATTTCGGCAAGGGAAGCGGCGATGAAACGCCCATACGGAACGCGCGCATCATGCCCACATTGAGCACGCATTGAGCACGCTTGAGCGCTCATCAGGCGCGGGCGCGCAAATACACGCGCATGCACGCAACGCGATGGCGTTGCGGGGAAATATCGAGATGCGCGCGGCGCACAATTGCTCCGCGCGCGTCAGGTGCATCAGGCCTGCGGAATCTCGATCTTGACCTCGAGCACTTCAAGGTCGTCCTGACGTTCGAGGCTCACGCGGATATCGTCGTCGGAGATCTTTACGTACTTCGAGATCACCGCGACCAGTTCGCGTTGCAGGGCCGGCAGATAATCGGCGGGCGGATGACCGCCTGCACGCTCGTGAGCAATGATGAGCTGCAGGCGTTCCTTCGCTACCGAGGCGGACTTCTTCTTCTCGCCGAGAAAAAACGAAAGAAACGACATGACGTGCGCCTCCCTTACTTGCTACCGAAGAGGCGCTGCAGGAGCCCCGGCTTCTGGTAATCGGTGAAACGAAGCGTCTTGTCTTCGCCGAGAAAGCGCGACACCACGTCCTTGTACGACTCGGCGACATCGGTGCCGTCGAGATGGACTGCGGGCAGGCCCTGGTTCGATGCATGCAGCACCGCTTCCGATTCCGGGATCACGCCGATCAGCTCGATGCGCAGGATCTCCGAGATGTCGGAAAGCGAGAGCATTTCGCCTTCGCTCACGCGCTTGGGGTTGTAGCGCGTGATGAGCAGATGCTCCTTGATCGGATCCTTGCCTTCGATCGCACGCTTGGTCTTCGACGAAAGCATGCCGAGGATACGGTCCGAGTCGCGCACGGAGGACACTTCCGGATTCGTCACGATGAGCGCTTCGTCCGCGAAGTGCATTGCAAGCAGCGCGCCCGATTCAATGCCCGCCGGCGAATCGCAGATGATGTACTGGAAGTCCATCTTGCGCAGATCCTCGATCACCTTCTCCACGCCTTCCTTCGTGAGCGCGTCCTTGTCGCGCGTCTGCGAAGCCGGCAGGATGAAGAGGTTCTCGCACTTCTTGTCCTTGATGAGCGCCTGATTGAGGTTCGCCTCACCCTGGATCACATTGATCAGGTCGTACACGACGCGGCGCTCGCAACCCATGATGAGGTCGAGATTGCGCAGGCCCACGTCGAAGTCGATGACCGCGGTCTTGTGGCCACGCAACGCGAGGCCCGATGCGAAACTCGCGCTCGTGGTCGTTTTGCCGACGCCACCTTTGCCCGAAGTCACCACAATGATTTTTGCCATTCCCTTACCTTGCGTTCGTCAGTTTCTCAGTTTGGTCTCATCGCGTGCCGCTCACGCCCGCGTGTTGCTCACGCTCGAGCGGCAACTCAGGTGAGCCTCAACGGTTCGATCAAGAGTCTTTCTTCGTCGAGCCGGATTTGCGCCGGCTTGCCCTTCACCTCTTCGGCGAGCGGAACTTCAGCGGTACGGTAGATGCCCGCAATCGAAATGAGTTCCGCCTCGAGGCTCGTGCAGAAAATGCGTGCGTCGTGGTTGCCGTGCACGCCCGCGAGCGCGCGGCCACGCAACGGCGCGTAAATATGGATGTTGCCTTCGGCGATCACTTCCGCCCCGTTGGACACCATGCCGAGCACGACCAGATCGCCCTTCGCGTAGATGCGCTGGCCCGAGCGCAGCGGCCGGTCGATCACGAGCGTGGGCTCCGTGCTCGCCGAGCGCGCCACGGCGGCGCCCGCTTCGATTCCGGCGTCCGCCTCGGGAGCCTCCTGGGAGAAGAGTTCCGGCTGCACAGCGGCCGCGCTGGAGGCCGCCGCTGCGGCGCCGCCAGCGCTCGTGCTCGTGCCCGCGTCCGCACTTGCATTTGCAACCGCGCTGGCATCGGTGGACTGTGTGGGCGCGCCGGCCTTGGCAGCACCGGCAGCAGCAGCGACGCCGGCTTCGTGCGCAGCGGCCGAGCCGTTGGCGGACACATCGCCGCCCGGGCCGACTGCACCGATCGGGGCGACGCGCTTGTCGCGCGCTTCGAGGAATGGCAGGCCCGCTTCGGCGGCCCAGCCATGCTGTGCGGGCTGGGCGACCACGCCCATGGGGCGCATGCGCACGCTTTCGAGCAGGCGCGCGATTTCGGTCAGCGCCACCTGCTCGCCCACTGCGAGGCGCCGCAGGTCGATGGCTACCGTATCGTTGGCGAAGAATTCGGGCGTCGCCTCGAAACGCCGGGTAAGCTCGGCGCGCATCGCATCGAGTTCAGTCGTTTTGACCACGAACAGAAGCGTCTCGACTGAACCGCTCTTCAGTTCAAAATATGGCGATTTCCTGGGCGACATGGCGTTCGGCGAAAAATTTTGCGTATTTTACAGGCGTCGACGCACACGGCCATTATTTTTAATGGCTCAAAATGCGGCGACACAGGGAACGAGGCACAACGGCGGGGATGCCGGCGCATGACGTGCAGGCCGCACGTCATGGCGTAAAAGGCAAGGGAAAAGGTGCTGGAGCGGCACTCCGTTACTGGGCCGACAGGCTCTTGTGCGCGAGCGCGACGTCGCGTACGAGGAGCGTCTCCCACTGCTCGGGCGTTTGCGTGCTGCGAGCGTGGTCGCCCGTGGCGACGAATCCGAGCCGCTCGTAGAAGCGCATGGCGGTGACGTTGTTATCGGTCACCCAGGCGAAGACCTGCGTGGCGCCTTCGCTCAAGAGCCACTCGATGGCGGCGTTCAGGAGCAGCTCGCCGCCGCGCAGATGCCGCACGGCCGGCGCCACCCACAACGCGAACACGAACGCGCGGCGTGCCGGCGCGCTTTCGAAGTTCGCGCCGATCAGGCCGGCCGGATGACCCTCGGTATAGAGGATGAACGATGTAGCGGTATGCGAGTCAGCGTGACGAGCAGCCGCAGCGTCGAAAACGGCTACATCAGCGGACAGCGCGTCTTCAAGCGAGTCGCCGAACGCGTAAGGCGCGTCGCGCAGCGAAGCAGTTCGAAGCTCGCGGAGCACGGCACCCTGATCGGCAGCGATACGGCGAACGGTCAGTGACGGACTCATGCAGTCGTAAACCCCAATAAAGCACTAACGCGTAGCTTTAACCGAACTGGACGGAGAGTCAAATCCTTATTTAACAAAATTGCCCCGTACACACCACTCACGCGGGACTTGACAGGCCGACCGACGGGCCCCACAGGCAGACGCACCGCGGCCCTCACGGGGCTTCGTACGCGCCCGTGCCGTCCGGCCAGGGCGTGATGAGTTCGTAGCCTTCGTCGGTGACCGCCACCATGTGCTCCCATTGCGCGGAGAGCGAGCGGTCCTTCGTCACCACCGTCCAGCCGTCGCGCTGCACCGTCGTGCCGGCGCGGCCCGCGTTGACCATCGGCTCGATCGTGAAGACCATGCCCGGCTTCAGGCGCACGCCCTGGCCCGGCTGGCCGTAGTGCAGCACCTGCGGCTCTTCGTGATAGACCTTGCCGATACCGTGACCGCAGTACTCGCGCACGATCGAGAAGCCTTCGGCCTGGGCGCGCCGCTGAATCGCGTGGCCCACGTCGCCGAGCGTGGCGCCGGGTTTCACCTCTCGGATGCCGGCGAGCATCGCCTCGTAAGTCGTGTCGATGAGGCGGCGCCCGACCGTGCTCGGCGTGCCCACCGTGTACATACGGCTCGTGTCCCCGAAATAGCCGTCCTTGATCACGGCCACGTCGATGTTGATGATGTCGCCGTCCTTGAGGACCTCGTTGCGGTTCGGAATGCCGTGGCAGACCACTGAGTTGACCGAGGTGCAGATCGTCTTCGGAAAGCCGAGGTAGCCGACGTTCGCCGGCACCGCCTTGAGCGTGTTGACGATATAGTCATTGCAGATCGCGTCGAGGTCGTCGGTGGAGACGCCTGGCTTGACGTGCTCGCCGATCATGGCGAGTACGTCGGCGGCAAGCCGGCCGGAAATGCGCAGACGCGCGAGGTCGTCGGCGGATTTGTAGGTGATAGCCATCTGTGAACGATAGTGAGCGCGACGGCGCGCGGAGCGCCTCGCCGCAAATTCAAGGGAGCCGCGTCGAAAACGCCATTGTACCGGGGCGCAAGCGCCCTCCGGTCGGCGTCGATTCGGATACGTCCGATTGTCCGCGCACAAGCCACCCTTAAAAATGAGAAATATCTTACAACGACGTGAACAGAACGCCAGCCGCCATCCCATGCCCCAGTCCAGCCTCGCTCCCACCACAAACGTCGCGCCCAGCGCGCAATCGGACGCCGCACTCAACATTCTGATCGCGCTGCCCACCTACGACAATTCAGTGCATTTCGACTTCGCAATGGCGCTGGCCCGCCTGATGGAAACCTTCAAGGAGCGCGGCGTGCGCTTCGAGTACATCCACACGGCTTCGTCGCACATCATCCGCGCGCGTAACTTCTTCGCGAATTATTTCCTGAGCCACCCCGAATTCACGCATGTCCTGTTTCTCGACACGGACATGGACTTTTCGCGCGAAGCGGTCCCCCGCCTCATCGCCGGCAACAAGCCGGTGGCGGGCATCGCGTGCCCGTACCGGTTTTTCGACGTGGAAAAGAAGATCACGAGCGATGACGTGGGCCTCTCGCTACGCGAATGGCAGGAAAAGACGGTGGACTACAACACGGCGATTCGCACCGACGAGAAAGGCGGCAGCACGGTCAGCAACGGCTGGGTCGAGGTCAATCACATCGGCACGGGCATTTTCCTCATCCGCCGCGATGCGATCGAGGCGCTCGTGCCCGTCACACAACGCTACCGGCCGCCCGCGCAATACGCGCCTTACCTGCCCGATGGCCGCTTCTATGCCTTCTTCGACACCGTTGGCGAGAAAGGCGTCTATCTCTCGGAGGATCTGTCGTTCTGCCAGCGCGTGCGCGGCGTGGGGATGTCAGTGTGGGCACTCATCGACGAGCACATCGTGCATCACGGCCACTCGGCGATTTCGGGCACCTTCCTGCACTCGTTGGCGCGGCGTGGGCATACCGGAAAACAGGTATAGAAACAAGGATAGAGAGGCACAGCGCAAAAACAAAAACCCCCGCAGCCGTTAAGCATGCAGGGGTTTTCTGAATTTGGCGGAGAGGGTGGGATTCGAACCCACGGTACGGGGAAACCGTACGCCTGATTTCGAGTCAGGTACATTCGACCACTCTGCCACCTCTCCGGGGGTACTGCCGGGTATTGCTTTGCTTTACTGCTTCTCCGGTCTTGGTCGGCGACCAGAGAAGCGAAGATTATAGAACATATTCTGAGCTTTGCAAGCCCTCGTTTGAGAAAAATTTCGAGGGCAAGACATTCAGATGTCCCGGCCTGCCGGATGTGTGCCTACGGCGTTCAAGGGGCGTTCAGGCGATCGCCTCGAGCCGCGCGACGCCGCCCATGTACGGACGCAGCACCTCTGGCACCGTGACCGAACCATCCGCTTCCTGGTAGTTCTCGAGCACGGCAACCAGCGTGCGGCCAACCGCGAGACCCGAACCATTGAGCGTATGCACGAGCTCCGGCTTGCCCTGGGCGTTGCGGTAACGCGCCTGCATGCGGCGCGCCTGGAATGCCTCGGTGTTCGAGCAGCTCGAAATTTCGCGATACGTGTTCTGCGCCGGCAGCCACACTTCGAGGTCGTAGGTCTTGGAGGCCGAGAAACCCATGTCGCCCGTGCACAGTGTGATCACGCGGTACGGCAGGCCGAGCTTTTGCAGAATGGTTTCCGCGTGCACGACCATTTGCTCCAGCGCGTCGTAGGACGTTTCCGGTGCGACGATCTGGACCATCTCGACCTTGTCGAACTGATGCTGACGGATCATGCCGCGCGTGTCGCGGCCATACGATCCGGCCTCCGAGCGGAAGCACGGCGAATGCGCCGTGAGCTTGATGGGCAGCGCGCTGCCTTCGACGATGCTCTCGCGCACCGTGTTCGTGAGCGAGATTTCCGAGGTGGAGATCAGATATTGCGTGACCGTGTTCTCGGCGCCGCCCTTCTCCACGCGGAACATATCCTCGGCGAACTTGGGCAACTGGCCCGTGCCGTACAGGATTTCCGGATTCACGATGTAAGGCGTGTACGCTTCCGTGTAGCCATGCTTCAGCGTGTGCGTGTCGATCATGAACTGCGCGAGCGCGCGATGCAGGCGCGCGATCTGGCCGCGCAGCATCGTGAAGCGCGCGCCCGAGAGCTTCGCGCCGGTCTCGAAGTCGAGACCCAGCGGCGTGCCCACGTCGACGTGATCCTTCACTTCGAAGCTGAACTGGCGCGGCGTGCCCCAGCGGCGCACTTCCACGTTGTCCTTCTCGTCCTTGCCCGCGGGCACGCTCTCGTGCGGCAGATTCGGCACGCCGAGCAGCAGGTCGGAGAGCCTGGTCTGGATTTCGTCGAGCTTGGCGGCCGACGCTTTCATTTCGTCGCCGATACCGCCCACTTCGGCCATGACCGCCGAGGTATCTTCGCCGCGGCCCTTCATCGCGCCAATCTGCTTCGACAGGCTGTTGCGGCGCGCCTGCAGTTCTTCGGTGCGGGTCTGGATGGCGCGGCGTTCCGCTTCGAGCGCGGTGAACGCCGCGACGTCGAGGGTGTAGCCGCGGTCGGCGAGTCGCTTGGCGACGCCGTCGAGGTCTTTGCGCAGCAGCTGGATGTCGAGCATGGGATTGTGAGACGCAGTTTCGTTGTGTGAAGCGCCGATTTTAGCGCACCGGCGCGGGCTAGCCCTTGCGCTTGCGCTCGCGGATTTCGTCGCGCGGGTTGTCCCGATTCGCTTCGCGCCATTGCGCGTCGAGGTCGGCGAGGCGCGCGAGCTTCTCGCCGATCTTGCCTTCGAGCCCGCGCGGCGTGGGCTGATACCAGCGCGGCTCGCGCATGCCGTCGGGCAGATAGGTCTCGCCGGCCGCGTAGGCGTCGGGTTCGTCGTGCGCGTAGCGGTAGTCGTGGCCGTAGCCGAGCTCCTTCATGAGCTTGGTGGGCGCGTTGCGCAGATGGACGGGCACCGCGCGCGACTGGTCCTTGCCGACGAAGCGCCGCGCCTCGTTGTACGCCATGTAGCCCGCGTTCGATTTCGGCGCGACCGCGAGATAGATGACGGCCTGCGCGAGTGCCAGCTCGCCCTCGGGCGAGCCGAGACGCTCGTAAGTCTCCGAGGCGTCGAGCGTGATGCGCGCCGCGCGCGGGTCGGCGAGGCCGATGTCCTCCCACGCCATGCGCACGATGCGCCGCGCGAGATAGCGCGGATCGGCGCCGCCGTCGAGCATGCGGCAGAACCAGTAGAGCGCGCCGTCCGGGTTGCTGCCGCGCACCGACTTGTGCAACGCGCTGATCTGGTCGTAGAACGCGTCGCCGCCCTTGTCGAAGCGGCGCAGATTTTCGGCAAGCGCACTGCCGAGCAGTTCGCCGTCGATCTCGCGTTTCTTCTGCTGCGCGGCCGCACGCGCGACGATTTCGAGGTTGTTCAGCAGCTTGCGCCCGTCGCCGTCGGCCGAGCCGATCAGCGCTTTTTTCGCTTCGTCGGTGAAGGTCAGGCCGCCCAGCTCTTCGCTCGCGCGCGCGAGCAGCTCGCCCTGCTCTTCCTCGTCGAGGCTCTTGAGCACGTAAACCGCCGCGCGCGAAAGCAATGCGCTGTTCACCTCGAACGACGGATTCTCCGTCGTCGCGCCGATGAACACGAACAGCCCCGACTCCACGTGCGGCAAGAAGGCATCCTGCTGGCTCTTGTTGAACCGGTGGACTTCGTCGACGAACACGAGCGTCTGATGGCCGTGCGCGCGGTGCATCTGCGCCGTTTCGACGGCTTCGCGGATGTCCTTCACGCCCGAGAGCACGGCCGAGAGCGCGATGAACTGGGCGTGAAAGGCGTCGGCCATGAGGCGCGCGAGCGTGGTCTTGCCCACGCCGGGCGGCCCCCAGAGGATCATCGAATGCGCTTCGCCCGACTCGAAGGCGACGCGCAGCGGCTTGTTGGGCCCGAGCAGATGCTTCTGGCCGATGACTTCGTCGATCGAGCGCGGGCGCAGCCGCTCGGCGAGCGGAACGTTGGCACGGGTTTCTTCAAACATGACGTTTTCGCGATAATGTCGGCTTTTACGGGGCCGGGCCGGCTTCGAAGGCGTTGTTCGCGCCCCTGAAAGCGGCCGGCCGCGCCGGATGCAGTCGTGCATTATGACAGCCCGGGCGGCCGCGCGAGACGCGATACCCTGCGACCCGCACGCCGGCATGGCCGGAGCCTGGCCGGCACCAACGACGGCCGCCTCCGGATGGCCGCCCGGGAATACATCAGACAAAGCAAACGATACAGAGGAAAGCTTTTTCCATGACTCAAGACCCGCACGGTGCGGCCGGTGAAGCCGGTTCGACTTACGCGCCCAACGTGCCCGTGCCCCACGCGCGCCGCCAGTTCCGCACCGGCGACGCCTTCGCGCTCTGGTTCTCGCTCGGCATCGGCCTGCTGGTCGCCCAGGCGGGCGCCCTGCTGGTGCCAGGGCTCTCGCTGCCCCATGCGCTGAGCGCAATCGGCATCGGCAGCGTGATCGGCGTCGTGCTGCTCGCGCTCGCGGGCGTGATCGGCACCGACACGGGCCTCGCCGCCATGTCCTCGCTGCGCCCGACGCTCGGCATTCGCGGCGCGTCCGTGCCGGCCGTCATCAACATGGTGCAGCTCGTGGGCTGGGGCTCGTTCGAGATCATCGTGATGCGCGATTCCGCCGATGCGCTCGCCAAGCAGGCCTTCGGCCTCTCGGTGCCGCTCGTATGGACCTTGATCTTCGGCTTGCTCGCGACGCTGCTCGCCGTGAGCGGCCCGCTCTCGTTCGTGCGGCGCTTCCTGCGCAGCTGGGGCATCTGGCTGTTGCTCGCGGGCGCCGCATGGCTCACGTGGAGCCTGCTCGCGCAGCACGACATCGGCACGCTGATGAAGCGTCCCGGCACCGGCGAGATGCCGTTCGGCAGCGCGATCGACCTCGTGGTGGCGATGCCGCTTTCGTGGCTGCCGCTGATCGCCGACTACACACGCTTTGGCCGCCGCGCGGGCGAGACCTTCCGCGGCACGCTGTTCGGCTATGGCATCGCGAACCTGTGGTTCTATGCGCTCGGCGCGATCTACGGCCTCGCCGCGGGCGGCGGCGACGCGCTCCTCACCACGGCGCTCGCGAAGGCGGGCGGCGGCTTCGCACTGCTGCTCGTGCTGATCGACGAAATCGACAATGCCTTCGCCGACATCCACTCAGCCGCCGTCTCGACCGGCACATTCTGGACGCGCGGCAGCGTGCCGTGGCTCTCGGCGGCGTTCGGCGCGCTGTGTACGCTGATCGGCCTCGTCGTGCCGATGGCGCGCTACGAGAACTTCCTGCTCTTCATCGGCTCGGTGTTCGCACCGCTCTTTGGCGTCGTGCTCGCCGATCACTTCATCGTGCGCCGCCGGCGCATCGACGCGCATGCGCTCGCCGATCTGAGCGGCGCCTATGGTTACTCGGGCGGCTGGCATGTGACCGCGTTCATCGCGTGGGGCATCGGCTTCGGCGCGTATCAGGCGATCAATCAATGGCTGCCGAACCTGGGCGCAACGCTGCCCGCGCTCGTGGTCGGCGCGGTGTGCTATTTCGTGCTCGCGGGACGCCGGCGCGCGGCTTACGCTTAAGCGACGCACGCATCAAGCGACTCAAGCGACTCAAGCGACACATTAAGCGACACATCAAGCGGCGCACTGAGCGAATCATTGCGCGTCGCTTCAAATGAAAACGCCACGCATCACCGCGTGGCGTTTGTCCTTCAGCGGCGCGTGTCTAACGCGTCGCGCCTTTCACGGCACTCGTCAACAGGCTTATTCGCAGTGGCCGCAGCCGCCGTGCGCGTGATGTTCGTGATGCGCGTGCGGGGCGTGGGCTTCGGCCGGCAATGCCTGCGCCGCCTGCGCGCTAATGCCCAGACGCTGCAACAGCTTGCGGTCGGCCTCTGCCTGCGGGTTGCCCGTCGTCAGCAACTGGTCGCCGTAGAAGATCGAATTCGCGCCCGCCATGAAGCACAGCGCCTGCAGCGCGTCGTCCATCTGCTCGCGGCCCGCCGAGAGACGCACCATCGCCGTGGGCATGGTAATGCGCGCGACCGCAATCGTGCGCACGAACTCGAACGGATCGAGCGGCTCCGTGCCTTCGAGCGGCGTACCGCTCACCTGCACGAGATTGTTGATGGGCACCGACTCCGGATACGGCTCCATGTTCGCGAGCTGCGCGATCAGCCCCGCGCGCTCACGGCGCGACTCGCCCATGCCGACGATGCCGCCGCAGCACACGTTGATGCCCGCATCGCGCACGCGCTCGAGCGTCTCAAGGCGGTCCTCGTAAGTGCGTGTCGAGATGATCTGGCCATAGAACTCGGGCGACGTATCGAGGTTGTGGTTGTAGTAATCGAGGCCCGCGTCGGCGAGCGCCTTCGCCTGGTGCTCTTCGAGCATGCCGAGCGTGACGCAGGTTTCGAGACCCATCGACTTCACGCCGCGGATCATGTCCTTGATCGGCTCGAGATGGCGGTCCTTCGGATTGCGCCACGCCGCGCCCATGCAAAAGCGCGTCGCGCCGTTGGCCTTCGCCACGCGCGCGGCGTCGAGCACAGCGTCCACGTCCATGAGCTTGCTCGCGTCGAGGCCCGTGTCGTGATGCGACGACTGCGGGCAATACGCGCAATCCTCCTCGCAGCCGCCGGTCTTGATCGACAGGAGCGTGGAGAGCTGCACCGCATTCGCGTCGAAATGCTCGCGATGCACTTGCTGCGCGCGGAACATCAGGTCGTTGAACGGCAACTCGTAGAGCGCGGCGACATCGGCGACGCGCCAGCGCGCGGCGGCTTCGTCTTGTGCTTGCGGTGCGGGCTTCTTGAGCGCGGTGATGTCGATGTGGGCTTCGGTCATGGTGTCGGGGTCCTTCTTGACGGGGACAATGTAAGTTGGAATGCGCGTGCTCAGCACAACGGTGCAGGCGCGATAGCGCCAAGCCGTGCGAGCAGTGCGTCGATATTCAGGTGTTCGGCCGCTGCATCGGCGCGCGCGCCGGGCATATGCGGCACGACGCCGATGAGCGGCGCGCCGAACTGCGCGGCGAGACGCTCGCGCAACGCGTCGATGTTTTCTTCGGGAAAGGTCATGGCCGGGTCGACGCGGTTCGCGACCCAGCCGGCGATCGTGAGGCCCCGCGCGGCGATGGCCTCGGCGGTGAGCAGCGCATGGCTGATGCAGCCCAGCCGCATGCCCACGACGAGCACCACCGGCAGGTTCAGCGCAACGGCGAGATCCGCGGTGTCTTGCGTCGCCGTGAGCGGCACGCGAAAGCCGCCCACGCCTTCGACCACCACGGCGTCCGCGCGCTCGCACGCCTGACCGTGGCACTGGACGATGCGCGCCACGTCGAGCGTCACGCCTTCGAGCGCGGCGGCAATGTGCGGCGCAGCCGGCTCCTTGAGCAGGAACGGCGTGCGCATCTCGGGCGGCAGCAGCACGCTCGCGGCGGCATCGAGCTGATCGGCGTCTTCGTTATGCCACACGCCATCGCGCTCGTAGGCGCCGGCGGCGATGGGCTTCATCGCCGCCGCGCGCAGGCCCGCGTGCGCGAGGCCGCGCAACAGCGCCGCGCTCACGAAGGTCTTGCCGATTTCGGTATCGGTGCCCGTGACGAAGAGCGAAAGCTTCGTCGTACTCATCGTGCGCGCTCCGGCACCGGCTTTTGCGCTTGCTTTTGCTCTTCAACGCTCGCGCATTGCAGCGCCGTGTTCAGTCGATCGAGGTCGGCGTCCGAATGCGCAGCCGAGAGCGAAATACGCAGGCGCGAGGTGCCCGCGGGCACGGTCGGCGGACGAATCGCCGGCACCCACAGGCCATCGCGTTCGAGCGCGGCCTGCAGCGCGAGCGTGGCTTCGTTGGAGCCGATCACGAGCGGCTGTACGGCCGTGTGCGAGTCGACGGGCTGCCAGCAGGTTTCCTTGAGCATCGAGCGCGTGCGCCCGATCAGATGGTTCAGATGTGCGCGCCGCGCGTCGCCCTCCTCGCCCGCGATCACGCGCAGGCTCGCGGATACCGCGTGCGCGACCGCCGGCGACGAAGCCGTCGTGAAGATGTACGGCCGTGCGCGCTGCACGTGCCATTCGATCACGGTGTCGTGTGCGCAGATGAATGCGCCCGAGACGCCCGCCGCCTTGCCGAGCGTGCCGACCAGCACGAGGTGCGGCGAGCGCAGCGCGGCTTCGGCCAGTGCGCCGCGCCCTTGCGGGCCGAGCACGCCGAGGCCATGTGCATCGTCGACCACGAGCCATGCGCCATGCTTTTCGGCAAGCTCAACGAGACGCGCGAGCGGCGCGACATCGCCATCCATGCTGAACACCGTGTCGCTCACGATCACTTTCGCGCGTGCCTGCGACGCTTCGAGCATCGCGCTCAACGCGTTCATATCCGCGTGCGGATAGATCTGGATATCGGCACGCGAGAGCCGCGCGCCGTCGATTAGCGAGGCGTGGTTGAGCGCATCCGAAAAGATCGTCGCGTCGCGGCCCGCGAGCGCGGTGAGCACGGCGAGATTCGCCATGTAGCCGGTGCTGAAGTAGAGCGCGCGCGGTGCATCCACGAAACCGCCCGCGAACGCGGCGAGATCGTCTTCGAGCTGTGCGTGCGCGCGCGAGTGGCCGCCCAGCAGATGCGAGCCGCCGCTGCCCGCACCGTAGCGCTGCGCGCCTTCGGCCAGCGCCGCGACGAGTTGCGGATGCGCGGCGAGTCCGAGGTAATCGTTGCTCGCGAAACCAATGCTTTCGCGGCCGTCGACGACCATATGCGCGCTGCACGGCGAATCGATGGTGCGACGGCGGCGGCGCAGGCCTTGCGCATCGAGTTCGCGCAGGCCTTGTTCGAGCGTATTGAGCAGGTGCATCAGAGGTCCTCCGCGACGGTCGCGTCGAATGTCTCGCGCGTGCGCTCGGCCAGGTGTGCCTGCGTCTCGCGCTCGAGAATGTACGGCGGCATCACGTAGACCGTCGTGCCGATCGGGCGCAGCAACAACTCGCGCTGAAGCGCGTTTTCAAAGAAGCGGCGCGAGAACGTGCCTGCACGCCCGGCGTCTTCGATCGCCACGTCGAACGCGAGGATCGTGCCGCACTGGCGCAGGTTGCGCACGAGCGGATGTTGTTCGAGCGGCCTGAAGGCCTCGCGCAGTTGCTGCGATTTTTGTGCGTTCGCGGCGAGCACGTTGTCGCGCACGAAAAGGTCGAGCGTCGCGAGCGCCGCGCGGCAGGCGAGCGGATTGCCCGTGTACGAGTGCGAATGCAGGAAGCCGCGCGCGGTGTCGTCGTCGTAGAAGGCCGCGTAGATTTCGTCGCGCGAAAGCACGATCGAAAGCGGCAGGTAGCCGCCGCTGATGCCCTTCGAGAGCGTGAGCAGATCGGGCCAGATGCCGGCCTGCTCGCACGCGAAGAAGGTGCCGGTGCGGCCGCAGCCGACGGCGATCTCGTCTGCGATCAGATGCACGCGATAGCGGTCGCACAGCGCGCGCAGGCCCTGGAGATACGCGGGATCGTGCATCGCCATGCCCGCTGCACACTGCACGAGCGGCTCGACGATCAGTGCCGCGATGCGGCCGTCGCGTTCGGCGAACACACGCTCGACATCGGCGAGCGCGCGGCGCGCCACATCGGCGGCACTCTCGCCTTCACGCGCCGCGCGCGCATCGGGCGAGGCAACCACGTGTGCGTGAGTCAAAAGCGGATCGTAAGCATCCCTGAAGAGCTTCACGTCTGTCACGCCGAGCGCACCGATGGTCTCGCCGTGATAGCTGTTGGCGAGGCACACGAATTCGCGTTTGGTCGGAGCGCCCTGATTGCGCCACGCGTGAAAGCTCATCTTCAGCGCGATCTCGACCGCCGACGCGCCATCGGAAGCAAAAAACGCATGGCCGAGCGTGCCGCCGGTGAGTGCGCTCAAGCGCTCGGCGAGTTCGACGGCGGGCTCGTGCGTGCAGCCCGCAAGCATCACGTGTTCGAGCGTGTCGAGCTGCGCCTTGAGCGCGGCATTGATCGAAGGATTGGCGTGGCCGAACAGATTGACCCACCACGAGCTAATGGCGTCGAGATAGCGCCGGCCCTCGTGGTCGTAAAGCCACGGCCCTTCGCCGCGCGCGACGGCGACGAGCGGCAAGCGCTCGTGGTGCTTCATCTGGGTGCAAGGATGCCAGACGGCGCGCAGGCTGCGCGCGATCCAGGCTTCGTTGGCGAGGTTGGCATGCGACTTCAAATACGGCTCCCGATTCTGTCCTGCTGGTGTGCTGCTTGCGTCCGGTTTGTGTTCGGCTTGCGTCCAGCCAAGCAGCGGGTCCGAGATTAACGCGTTCAATCTCGCAATGCACTACCCCGAAAACGGCCACGGAAGGCCCGCCCATGCGAGGTTCGACGCGGTTCGAAACAGCTAGGCCCAGTTCCTTTGTGAAGACCCGAAATGCCCGTAGATAACGACGGCAAAGTGAAGCGCGCTTATGCAAAAAATCTGCGGGCGCGCACGCCGAAAAGGCCTGCCCCGATATCGCGCCCAGCGAATTTTTGGGGAGGCATCGAAGTAGAGGCTGACGTCGATCCTTGGCACGAAACGAATGCTTCGCGCTGGTCACGCGAATGAAGCCGATGAGCGGACGCACC
This sequence comes from Paraburkholderia tagetis, assembly GCF_022213065.1. Lineage (GTDB taxonomy): Bacteria > Pseudomonadota > Gammaproteobacteria > Burkholderiales > Burkholderiaceae > Paraburkholderia > Paraburkholderia tagetis. Next base: position 377,998 of record NZ_JAKLJA010000003.1, on the reverse strand, counting down.
GCGCGTGGACTCAAGCGCGAACGCAAAAGCGCAATGGCGACGGAAAAACGATGGGGGAATGGCTGCGCGAGTGAGCGCGCGTCTTTCTGCGTGGTGTAGATGCGAAAACCGCCGTTGCGCTCACACGCGCCGGCGGTTTCGGGTGCGCGGCTTAACGACTCGCCAGCGAGTGCGCGGTATCCGTATCGTCGGCGGCGGCAACGGTATGGCCGTCGTCGGCATTGTCGTTCTGTGCCGTGGCGGTGTTGTTCGACCACACCACGTTGCTATTCACCGCGTAGAGTCGGCACGGATCCGAGCTGTGCTTCTGGCAGTTCGCGATGGCGACGGCCATCGGGTTGTCGCCGCCTTCGGCCCACGACCAGGCGCCCGAATCGGACACCGCAAAGGCGCGGCTCGGATACTGCTTGAGGAAGTTGCGATAGCCGTCACGGCCCGACTGGTCGAGGAACGGCACCGCGCCCACCGAATCGATCGACGCGTAGCCGCTCGCGTGCGGTGCGGCCTGCGTCGCCACGCGGTATCCCACGGCCGTGGGCATGCCCTGGCTCGCGAGGAACGCCTCGACCTTGGGCCACCAGACCTGCACGCCGTCGCGGTCGCCCACGAGGCGGTGCGCGTCGTTCTTGTACGAACCGAAATCGATGAGCTTCGCGAGCGCGCCCGGCTGCGCCTCGCCCAGTTGCGCGGTATGGAACGCCGCGAACATCCGCGCGACGAGATCGGGCGTCCACACCGAATCGTTGTCGCCGTAGAGCCAGAGCGAGGCCACGCGAGCCTTCGCGCCGTAATCGCCGAATGCCTCGGTCAGGTTGTTCTGCCAGCCCGTGCAGGCGTCCTGGCGCAGACCGCCCGAGAAGTTGATGAGCGCGCGCACGCCGTGCGCCGCTTCGGTGCCGTAGGCCATGGTCGCGAGGCCGCCGTGCGAGGTGCCGGCGACGACGATATGGCTCGCGTCCACATACGGCTGCTTCGCCATGTAGTCGACCGCCGTGGCGATGTCGGCAGCCTGGCCAAGACCGTTGCTCGCCACATCGCAGCCGTCCTGCTGATAGCTGCCGCCCGAGCCCGCGAAGCCGCGGCGGTTCGGCGCGACGACCACATAGCCGCGGCGCACAAACTCGCGCGCGAACGACATCGGGTCGCTGCGCGACTGCATGCGGGGGTCGCCCTGAATCTTGCCGTGGTTGAACACCACCATCGGGAACGGGCCTGGGCCGTCCGGGCGGTAGACCGTGGTTTCGAGCGTGACGCTCGGATCGCCGGCCACGGGAATCTGGATGATCTGCGCGTTCATGTCGGCGCGCACGACGGGCAAATACCCATCGCCGAGCGCGATGCGCGGCACGTTTGCGCTGCCGAGGGGGCCGCTTGCGAACGGCGCGGTCACGCCTTGCGAAGCGTCGCGATGCGCGTTCGAATGCGTGGCGGCGAGCGACGATGCGGAAACCTGGGCGTTGGCCGCTGCTGCCGGATCGGGAAGCGTTGCTGCGTGGGCGACCGACAGCACACACGCCGTGCCGGCCACCGCCAATCCGGTAAGAAGCTTCCTGAACGCCATACGCAACACCCGCCTGCGAAAATCCTGCTGTAAATCTGCCTACCCAAGCAACTGCACGAGCAACTGCACGAGCACTACGTGAACGTCCCTGCCCCTTGCGGGCACAACAGCACACGGCGCGCCTGGCCGCGAAGCCTGGCGTAGCTGTACCCGTTGCTGCGGGGGAGAACACGGATCGGAACACCTCGCGGCGCCGACCTGCAATTTTTCAGATCCGCCGCCAGCGCTCGTCGTTGAATCGCCACGAAAAAACGTTTTTCAACATTTGTTTACATGGGACGGCGAGCACCGTGATTGCATCCTCGCACGACAATTAATTGTTGTGCAATTCAGGGGTAACCCGGCATAAGGCATGCCAACGAAGCGGCGGCCGCGCGTATACCTTGACGCACGGCGCATAGCGGGATTTCGTGGCAGTCGCAGTTAGCGAAGCAAAAAATTAATTCGGGGCGTTGCGTGTCGCGCGACGCTAACGACCCCGTTTTTTTGCATTAAGCGCTTGTTTGCAAAGGCGTTGTTTCAGACGTTACAGCAGCGGCGCGTAGTCGACACTAAACGCCTCCTCAACCTTCGAGGATGTCACCGTCGACGTAGCGCCAGCGGCCGTCGTCGCCGCGTGTGAAGCGACTCAGTTCGTGGAGGCGAAAGGCGCGCCCGCCGCTCTTGTGACGCGCGACGAATTCGACGCGCGCATGCGTCTCGTCGACGGGCTCGTGGCGCTTGACGGCGAGCCCGAGCCAGCGCGGCGCGCTGGGCGCATCCGGGTCGATGTCGAGATCGGCGGGACAGGTCTCGGCGGCCCAGGTCGCACGCAGGTAGTCGGCTTCCCCGAGCACGTAGGCCGTATAGCGTGAGCGCATCAGCTCGAGCGCCGTGGCGGGCAGCGCGCCGCCGTCGATAAAGTGGCCGCAGCAGTCGGCGAAGCGCGGGGGTTTTGCGCCCGATTTCAGATTGGGCGCGGCGCCGCCACAAGGGCATTCGAGCGGGCGCTCGAGGCGCGTGGATTCGGCAGTCATTGAATATCGATCCTTCTCCGGAGCTTTCGTGTGCCTTCAAACGGCGCATGATTATCCCGCAGCGCTCACCAGTCGAGTTCGGTGCCGTCGTACTGGAAAAAGCGCCCGTTAAAGACCTCGCGCGCAGCGGCCGCTTCGGCCACCACCTCGCGCATGCCGGCGACGCTCGCCGCCACGTCGATGGCCGCGTGCGAGCCGCCCATGTCGGTGCGCACCCAGCCCGGATGAAGCGCGACGCAGGTCGCGCGGCGCGTCTGCATCGAGGTGATCTTGATGACGTCGTTCACCGCCGCCTTGCTCGCGCGATAGAGCCAGCCCGTCGTGCCGGTCGTCTGCGTGATGCTGCCCATGCGGCTCGACAGCACGCCGAGCACGCCGCACGCCGCGTCGACGAGCGGCAGCAGGATCGGAATGAGCTGCATCGGGCCACGCACGTTGGTGTTCATGACGTACTCGAAGTCTTCGGCGGTGATGGTTTCGACGCCCTCGGTGCGCGGGCCGTAGACGCCCGACACGATGAGCGCCACGTCGAGCCGCTCGCCGTCGAGCTTCCAGCCGAGCGCGGCGATATCGTCGGGCCGCGCGATGTCGAGCGCAAATGTCTGGGCGCCGAGCGCGTTCAGCGCCGCGCGCGCCTCATCGGAGCGCGCCGTGGCCAGCACGCGCCAGCCGGCCTTCGCATACTGACGCGCGAACTCGAGGCCGAGGCCCCGCGACGCGCCCACGATCAACGCTGTTTTCATGTCGCCACCTTTCGTAGTGCCGCGGTTTGTTGCAGCGCCGCGTGCCTGCATTGCGAGGCGCCGCCTCCCTGCGGCGCCCGTCAATCGCAAGCCTACATGAGTTCGACGCCCATTGCGGTCGCCTCGCCGCCGCCGATGCACAGGGTCGCCACGCCACGCTTCAGGCCGCGTGCGCGCAGCGCGCCGATCAGCGTGACGAGAATGCGCGCGCCCGATGCGCCGATCGGGTGTCCCAGCGCGCACGCGCCGCCGTTCACGTTGACCTTCTCGTGCGGCAGATCGTGCTCCTTCATGGCCGCCATGGTGACCACGGCAAACGCCTCGTTGATCTCGTAGAGATCGACGTCGGCGGCCTTCCAGCCGGTCTTCTCGAAGAGCCTGGCGATCGCGCCCACGGGCGCGGTCGTGAACTTCGCGGGCTGCTGCGCGAAAGTCGAATGGCCGCTCACGCGCGCGAGCGGCTTGACGCCGAGGCGCTTCGCCGTGGATTCGCGCATCATCACGAGTGCCGCCGCGCCGTCCGAAATCGACGACGAGTTCGCGGCCGTCACCGTGCCCGTCTTGCTGAAGGCGGGCTTGAGCGTCGGAATCTTGTCGAGGTTGGCCTTGAACGGCTGCTCGTCGCGCTCGATCGTGGTCTCGCCCGCGCGCGAGGCCACCTTGACCGGCGCGATCTCCCAGGCGAACGAGCCGTCCTCGTTGGCACGCTTCGCGCGCTTGAGCGACTCGATCGCAAAGGCGTCCTGGCTCTCGCGCGAAAAGTGGAATTCGCCCGCGCACTCCTCGGCGAACGTGCCCATCAGGCGGCCCTTGTCATAGGCATCTTCGAGGCCGTCGAGGAACATGTGATCGAACACCTGGCCATGCCCCATGCGCATGCCCGCGCGTGCCTTCGGCAGCAGATACGGCGCGTTCGACATGCTCTCCATGCCGCCCGCGACGATCACCTCGGCGGAGCCCGCGAGCAGCATGTCGTGTGCGAACATCGCCGCGCGCATGCCCGAGCCGCACATCTTGTTCACCGTGGTCGCGCCCGCCGCGAGCGGCAGGCCCGCACCCAGCGCCGCCTGGCGTGCGGGCGCCTGGCCCTGGCCGGCGGGCAGCACGCAGCCCATCACCACTTCGTCGATCTGCTCGGGCTTGAGGCCCGCGCGCTCGACCGCTGCCGCAATCGCCGCTGCGCCCAGTTGCGGCGCGGCGAGTGTCGCGAAATCGCCCTGAAAGCCAGCCATCGGCGTGCGCGTCGCCGCCACGATCACAATCGAATCCTTCTGCGTCTCACTCATGTCCACTCTCCTTTTTCAGTCAATCGATGATGCGTTGTTCGTCATCCGCCGCGCTTTTTCAGGCGGCGCGCACGTTGGTCTCGTCGGTGTCATCGGCCTCATCAGCCTTATCAGCCTTATCGAGCGGCGCAAAGCACTCGGGATAGCGCGCGCTAAAGCGCACCTCAACGTCGTACGGGAAGCAGTCCGGCACCTCGCCCGCCAGCAGGCGCGCCTTGTTCTCCTGCCACAGCGCCGGATCGAAGAAGTCGGCGTGATGCTCGAGGAAATAGCGCCGCACGCGCGTGTCGCCGAGCAGGAACGTGCGAAACGTCTCCGGAAAAATGTCGCGCGGGCCCACGCTGTACCAGGGCTCGCTGGATAATTCGTCTTCCTCATGAACGGGCTCGGGCACTGCCCGCACGTTGCATTCGGTCAGATATTCGATTTCGTCGTAGTCGTAGAACACCACACGGCCGTGGCGCGTCACGCCGAAATTCTTGTAGAGCATGTCGCCCGGAAAGATATTCGCACGCATTAGATCCTTCACCGCGTTGCCGTATTCGCGGATGCCGTGCTCGACCTCTTCGTCGCTGCCGTTTTGCAGCCAGATATTGAGCGGGACCATGCGGCGCTCGATGTAGAGATGACGAATCACGAGATTGTCGCCCTCGTACTCGATCATCGAAGGCGCCAGCGTTTCGAGTTCGCGCACGAGCGCTTCGTCCAGGCGCGCGATGGGCAGCGCGACGCTCGAATATTCGAGCGTATCGGCCAGCCGCCCGAGACGGTCGTGGCGCTTCACGAGCTGATACTTCTCCTCCACCTGCTCGCGCGTGGTCTCCTTCGGCGCGGGAAAGCTATCCTTGATCACCTTGAACACGTACGGAAACGAAGGCAGCATGAACACGATCATCACCATGCCGCGAATGCCTGGCGCAGCGATGAACTGATCGCTCGAATGCGAGAGGTGGTGCAGCAGGTCGCGATAGAAAAGGTTTTTGCCCTGCTTCTGCAGCCCGAGCGACGTGTAGATCTCGCCTTTCGCCTTGCGCGGCATGATGGTGCGCAGGAATTCGACGTAGGCGGACGGCACCTCCATGTCCACGAGAAAGTACGAGTGCGAGAAGCTGAACAGGATCAGCAGTTGATCGGTGCGCAGCAGCACGGTATCGAGCGCGAGCTTGCCGTCGTCGGTGTGACGGATGGGCACCACGAACGGCGCGAGCAGGTCGCCGTTGATGATGCGCCCGACGATATACGCCGACTTGTTGCGAAAGAACAGCGACGCGAGCGTATGGATCTGAAAATTGGGCCTCGGCTCCACCACGCCAAAGGTATCGAGCATCGCGCGCATCACGCAATCCACATCGCGCCCAAGGTCCTCGAACGGCGTTTCGAGCTGAAAATTCGTGACGATGCGTGCGAGCGTCGCGGCAAGTCCGTCCTTGCCCGGGTAGTACGCGCGATAGGTGGGCTTGGCCGCGGGCTCGTCGTTCTCGATGTATTCGGTCGAGATCGCGGGCCGCACGAAGATGAAGTCGTTGTTGAAGTACGAGCGATGCAGGATCTTGCAGCACACCGAGTTGAAAAAGGTCTCCGCGCATTCGGGCTGCCGGTGCGTCGTTAGCAGACCGATGTAGTGCAGCTTGATCTGCTCCCAGACTTCGTCGTCGATGCTTTCCGCGTCGTACTCGTCTTCGAGCGCCACCACGCACTCGCGCACACGGTCGTCGTAAGAGGCGATGCGCTCGCGTGCGAGCTGCTGCAGACTGCGCCAGTCGCGCGCCTCGAAGCATTCGCGCGCGCGCGCGGCCGCCGCACAGAAGTTGCGGTAGTGATGGTTGAAACCTTCGAGCATCGTCTGCGCAACGTCGAAGCCGATCTGCGACGAAAGCAGTTTCGGGAAATGTCTCATGACGCATTCACCTCGGCTCGACGGCGTGACGCGAAGATGGGCAAGCGCCGGCTATTGATCGTCGGGCATCGCGAGCGGCGCAATCCGCTCGCCCGCCACGTTCTTCGCGAGCAGCGTGCGCGCCTGCGACTCGTATTGAGCGAGGTCTTCGAGCGTGGCGTCGAGATCGGCGCGCTGGCGCTCCAGTATCTCGCGATGGCGCACGACGGTGTCGAGGAACGCCTGAAGCTGCGGCTGCGTATCCGTGGGGGAGTCGTAGAGATCGAGCAGCGCGCGGATCTCGTTGAGCGTGAAGCCGAGGCGCTTGCCGCGCAGCGTGAGCTTCAGCCGCGTGCGGTCGCGCCCCGAAAACACGCGCTTGAGACCGCTCGCGCCTTCGCGGCTTGGCGCGAGCAGGCCTTGGTCCTCGTAGAAACGGATCGCGCGCGGCGTCACGTCGAATTCGCGGGCGAGCTCGGTAATCGTGTACTGGGTCATATCGGAGAGCGTGCCTCGCGCGAGCCGGGTTGGCCCGGCGGCTGGGCTATCGTTGGAGTCGACGTTTACGTTATCGTCAACTCAAAGGTTGCGCAACAGTCGGTTTGTTCCGCAGAACGGAACATTCTCCCGATTTCGCTGCAAGGATGCCGCAATGCAGCGACAATGACGTCAGACGGCGGCGCTGGCCGCTCTCAGCCCACCATAACGATGCGAGACGACACCCCAATGAACGCCCTCGAACACCAGCTCGACTATCCCTTCGCCGATACCCTGCCCGAACCCGGCCTCGCCTTCGAAGTCGCGCCCGGCGTGAAATGGCTGCGCATGCCGCTGCCCTTCGTGCTCGACCACATCAACCTCTGGCTGCTGCGCGATGAGATCGACGGCCAGCAAGGCTGGACCGTGGTTGACTGCGGTATCACCGACGATACGATCAAGGCGCGCTGGGAGCAGGTATTCGAGAGCCAGCTCGAAGGGCTGCCGGTGCTGCGTGTGCTCGTCACGCACTGCCATCCTGACCATATCGGCCTTGCGCACTGGATCTGCGCGGGCGGCGACAAAAAACGCTGGGACGTGCGCTTGTGGACGACGCTCGGCGAATACATGAGCGCGTGCGTGCTGGCCTCGGGTAACGGCTCGAACGCGGGCGGCGAAGGCGCGGCGCGCCATTTCGCGCGCCACGGCGTAACCGATGAGGCCTCGCTCGATCAACTGCGCAACCGCCGCAACTACTACGCGAACCTCGTGCCCGCACTGCCGCCGCAATACCGCCGCCTGCGCGAAGCCGACACGGTGGCGATCGGCGGCCGCGACTGGCGCGTTGTCACCGGTTACGGCCATTCGCCTGAGCATTGCGCGCTGCTGTGCGAATCGCTCGGCGTGCTGATCTCGGGCGACATGGTGCTGCCGCGCATCTCGACCAACGTCTCCGTGTTCGACATGGAGCCCGAAGGCAACCCGCTCGGCCTCTACCTCGAATCGCTCGGGCGCTACGAAGCCATGGCCGAGGACACGCTCGTGCTGCCCTCGCACGGCAAGCCGTTCCGCGGCGTGCGCACGCGCATCGGGCAACTGCGCGCGCACCACGATGCGCGCCTTGCCGAAGTGATGGAAGCTTGCGAACGCGCGCCACAAAGCGCCGCCGACATCGTGCCGCTGATGTTCAAGCGCGCGCTGGACATGCATCAGCTGACGTTCGCGATGGGCGAAGCGCTCGCGCACCTGCACCTGCTGTGGCTTACGGGCAAGCTCAAGCGCAAGATCGACGACAAGAGCGTGGTGCGCTTTTCGATCTGATTGCGCGGCGCCAATGGCGCCAATAGAAAAGGGGGCGGCCCAATCGAGCCGCCCCCTTTTTCGTTACATCACGCCGCGCGGATCAGTTCCCGCCGCCCGTGATCAGGTCGGCGCCCTTGGGCCGTACGAACTTGAAGGTCGAGGCCGGCAGCGACGGGTTCTTCTCGATGTTGGAGAACGTGAGCAGCGTCACGTTGCCGAACACGTCGTGCAGTTCCATCGCTTCGAGGTTGCCATTGCGAAAGCCGATGCCCACGCTCTTGAACTGCGTGTCCTTCGATTTCGGAATCAGCTCGAGCCAGTCGATGCCGTTCTTCACGCCCGCGTCGGAGAGCGTGAAATTCTTGTCCAGATCGTTGCTGCCGAACAGGATGGCCGCAGGGCTCGCGCCGAGCGCGCCGCCGAGCTTGCGCTCGGTGACCTGATTCAGATCCTTGTCGTAGACATAGAGATTGTCGCCGTCGGACTGGAGCTGCTGCTGATACGGCTTCTCATAGTTCCAGATGAACTTGCCCGGACGCGAGAACACGAACGTGCCGCTCGACGTCTTGGCGTTCGCCGTGGCCGTGGCGATGGCGTCGCTCGCGTTCTTCGCGTTCGTGGGCGCCTTGAGCTCGCGCTGCACGAAATTGCCGCGCGCGGCGTGCACCTGCGCGACGAACTGCTTCAGTTGATCGGTGCCGCTCGCATAGGCGTGCGACGCCATGACGAGCGACGCGCCAAGCGCCACAAAGATCGCGCGTCCCGCGCGGCTGAGCGTCAAACGGGTCTGTTGTCCAACCGGAAACTGCATCTGTCGTTCTCCAATAACTACAATGCCACCACCATGTGTGCCCGCGCCGACAATCAGCGCGAACTCATTCGGCCTCGCGCGTGGGCACGAGAATCTCGCGGTTGCCGCTCGAGGACATCGTCGAAACGAGCCCCGATTGCTCCATCTGTTCGAGCAGGCGCGCCGCGCGGTTATAGCCGATGCGCAGATGCCGCTGCACGAGCGAGATCGACGCGCGCCGGTTCTTGATGACCACCTCGACAGCCTGGTCGTAGAGCGGATCGGACTCGTCACCTGTACCTGAACCACCCCCGGCACCTGCCGAGCCTTCGTCGCCCTCGCCCGCCACGCCGCCTTCGAGGATGCCTTCGATATAGTTCGGCTCGCCCTGCTCCCTGAGCTTGTCGACCACGCGGTGCACTTCGTCGTCGGCGACGAACGCGCCGTGCACGCGCACCGGCAGCCCCGTGCCGGGCGGCAGGTAGAGCATGTCGCCCATGCCGAGCAGCGACTCGGCGCCCATCTGGTCGAGAATCGTGCGCGAGTCGATCTTCGACGAAACCTGGAACGCAATTCGCGTGGGCACATTGGCCTTGATGAGGCCGGTGATGACGTCCACCGAAGGCCGCTGCGTCGCGAGAATCAGGTGGATGCCGGCGGCGCGCGCCTTTTGCGCGATACGCGCGATCAGCTCTTCGACCTTCTTGCCGACCACCATCATCAGGTCCGCCAGTTCGTCGATCACCACGACGATATGCGGCAGCTTTTGCAGCGGTTCGGGATCGTCGGGCGTGAGGCTGAACGGATTCGGGATCTTTTCCTCGCGCTTGCCCGCTTCCTCGATCTTGTTGTTGTAGCCCGCAAGGTTGCGCACGCCCAGCTTGCTCATGAGCTTGTAGCGGCGCTCCATTTCGGCCACGGTCCAGTTCAGCGCGTTGCCGGCCTGGCGCATGTCGGTCACGACCGGGCAAAGCAGATGCGGAATGCCCTCGTAGACGCTCATTTCAAGCATCTTCGGGTCGATCAGGATCATGCGCACCTGCTCGGCGCTCGCCTTGTAGAGCAACGAGAGGATCATCGCGTTGATACCCACCGACTTGCCCGAGCCGGTCGTGCCGGCCACGAGCAGGTGCGGCATCTTCGCGAGATCGGCGCAAACCGGCTTGCCGCCGATGTCCTTGCCCAGACCCATGGTGAGCGCCGAAGATGCATCCGCGTAGACGGCCGAGCCGAGGATTTCGGAAAGGCGCACGGTCTGGCGGCGCTGGTTCGGCAGCTCCAGCGCCATGCAGTTCTTGCCGGGGATCGTCTCCACCACGCGGATCGAGACGAGCGAGAGCGAGCGCGCGAGGTCCTTCGCGAGGCCCACGATCTGGCTGCCCTTCACGCCGGTGGCGGGCTCGATCTCGTAGCGCGTGACGACCGGGCCCGGATACGCGGCCACCACGGCCACGTCCACGCCGAAGTCCTTGAGCTTCTTCTCGATCAGGCGCGAGGTGAACTCGAGCGTGTCGTCGGAAATCGTTTCCTGGGTCTTGGGCGCCGGGTCGAGCAGCGAGATGGGCGGCAAGGTGGAATCGCCCGGCAAGTCGGTAAAGAGCGGCACCTGGCGCTCCTTCTCCACGCGCTCCGAGCGCTGCGGCGTGACCACGGGCGGCACGATCGTGACCGGCTCGTGCTCCTCGATCTTCACGCGACCGCGCTCGACTTTGCCTTCGCGCTTGACCGCGGCGGCCTCGCCTAGCTTGCGGTCGCGGCCCGCTTCGCGGTGCAGCCTCGCCATCGTCACGGCGTTGATGATCGACTCGCCCACCCTTTCGGCCACGTTCAGCCACGAAAAACGGAAATACAGCGACAAGCCGATCGCGAGCGCCAGCAGCAGCGCGAGCGTGCCGCCCGTGAAACCCAGCGCGTTCGAGACGCCGCGCGCCACGGCCTCGCCCACCACGCCACCCGGCGCGCGCGGCAACTGCACCTTGAGCGACCACATGCGCAGCGCCTCGATGCCGTCGCAGGCGAGCAGCACGAGCACGAACGCGAAGCCCTCGGCCACCCAGCTATGGTCGCGCGGCTTCTCGTCGTCGTCTTCGGGGAGCGCCTCGTGGCGCGTGATGCGCTTGTAATTCTTCGAAATGTGGCGCGCGAGCAGCACGACCCACCAGTAGGCCGAAAGGCCGAACAGCAGCAGCAGGATGTCCGAGGTCCACGCGCCCACGCGCCCTGCCCAGTTCGAAATGTGGTCGACCTGCGCGGCGTGGGTCCAGCTCGGGTCACGGCGGCTATAGCTGATGAGCGCCATCAGCAGGAACACGCCCAGGGCGACCTGCAGGATCCAGCGGATTTCGGTGAAAAGACGCGACATGCGGTTCGGCAATGCCTGCGCCTGCGCGGAAAAGGGAGCTTTGGCCATTGAATCCTGGTGATTCTTGATGCTTGCGCGGTCCGGGCGCACTGCCGGGGGCTCCGGCAGACGGGCGCGGCCGCCGACGTCTGATCCGGGCTATTGTAAACGCGTTGTTTAGACCCCGGCTGCCCCGACGCTGTAAATGAGGGTAACTGGCAACGGCGCGCCGAAGCTATCGAATCGATGAGAAACCTCGATGGAGCGGCAAACGCCCTCGGCCTTTATAATTGCGGGCTGATGCCCAACTACATGCGTGTGCCCGGCCGCAATAACCGCACTAACACGGGCGGCCGCCTGCGGATCCCCCAACGGAGCAGGCACCCGGGCATGGCACTGCGCAGGCAATCGCGCAGCGCCATGCCCAGGAAACCGCGCCACGCAGCGCCTTCTACGGAACTCGATCATGTCCGCAACCAAACACGCCAAAGTCCTGATTCTCGGTTCCGGCCCCGCCGGCTACACGGCAGCCGTCTACGCGGCGCGTGCGAACCTCTCGCCGCTGCTCGTTACCGGCCTCGCCCAGGGCGGCCAGCTCATGACCACGACCGACGTGGAAAACTGGCCCGCCGACCCGAACGGCGTGCAGGGCCCGGAATTGATGCAGCGCTTTCTCGAGCACGCCGAGCGCTTCAACACGGAAATCGTGTTCGATCACATTCACACGGCCAAGCTCGATGAAAAGCCGATCCGCCTGATCGGCGACTCGGGCGAGTACACCTGCGACTCGCTGATCATCGCGACCGGCGCGTCGGCGCAATACCTCGGCCTGCCGAGCGAAGAACTCTTCATGGGCCGCGGCGTCTCCGCCTGCGCGACCTGCGACGGCTTCTTCTACCGCAACCAGCATGTGGCCGTGATCGGCGGCGGCAACACGGCCGTCGAGGAAGCGCTTTATCTCGCCGGCATCGCGAAGAAGGTCACGGTCATCCACCGCCGCGACAAGTTCCGCGCCGAGCCCATCCTGATCGACCGCCTGCTGGAGAAGGAAAAGGAAGGCATCGTCGAAATCAAGTGGGATCACGTGCTCGACGAAGTCAAGGGCAACGAAGGCGGCGTGAACGGCCTGCGCATCAAGAACGCGAAGACCGGCGAGACCACCGACCTCGACCTGCAAGGCGTGTTCGTGGCGATCGGCCACAAGCCGAACACCGACATCTTCGAAGGCCAGCTCCAGATGAAGAACGGCTACATCATCACGAACGGCGGCCTGAACGGCAACGCCACGGGCACGAGCATGCCGGGCGTGTTCGCGGCCGGCGACGTGCAGGACCACGTCTATCGCCAGGCCATTACGAGCGCCGGTACGGGCTGCATGGCCGCGCTCGACGCGCAGCGCTATCTCGAGACCGTCAGCGAGATCGGTGCGCACGTGATGAGCGCCGAAGCCGACCGCTGATCGACCTGCGCAAGCCCGACGCTGCGGGCTGCCGCGCGGCGTCCGGTGGCGCGCCGGCAAGCCGCCAAATAGCGCCATCGAGCTAGACGGCGCACTGCAAGAGGGCCGCGGCCAGCCAGCCGGCGGCCCTTTGCTTTTAAGCCTTTTCGCCATGCCCAAGAACGTGCCCCATCCGGGCGAGCCCAAGCGCCCCGCCCCTACGCGTCCCGCCGCGCCAAGCGTCGCGCCTGCTCCCGAACCCGGCAAAGCCGCCACAGGCTTCGCGGGCCTCGGCAGCCTGCGCGAAGCGCTCAAAACCCAAACGCGCCAGCGCGAACGCGAGCGCGTGGCCGCCCAGGCCGCACGCGTGGAAGCCGCCGCCGACAGCGACCTGTTTCGCCGCGAAATCGGCCAGATCGCGCCACTCAAGCAGCCGGCGCGCGCGCAGCCACGGCGCGAAGCGCCCGTGCCGCTGCCGCTGCAAACGCGGCTCGACGAGCAAGCCGTCCTGCACGAAGCGATTTCCGACGACTTCGACCCCGAAGCCTTTCTCGACACCGACGACACGCTCTATTACCACCGCCCAGGCGTGAGCGACGAAGTCGTCAAGAAGCTGCGGCGCGGCGCGTGGATCGTGCAGGCGCAGCTCGACCTGCACGGCATGCGCCGCGAGGAAGCGCGCGAAGCGTTGCAGGCGTTCATCCGCGAGGCGGGCAAGCGCGGGCTGCGCTGCGTGCGCGTGATTCACGGCAAGGGGCTCGGCTCCGTGGGCAAGGAACCGGTGCTCAAGGGCAAGGTGCGCGCGTGGCTCGTGCAGAAGGAAGAAGTGATCGCGTTCTGCCAGGCGCGGCCGCACGACGGCGGCGCGGGTGCCGTGCTCGTGCTGTTGCAGCCGCATACGCTCGGGCATGGGCAGCATCATCCGAATGTGCGCTAAGCACGGCCTTCAGTAAAAAACCCGTCGCTGCTCGCGCAGCGGCGGGTTTTTTATCACTTACCGCACCAGAAGCGCACCAGGAAAACCCGGCGCGAATCGATCAAAACCACTCAGGCGATCCGTGCTTCCGTCTTCGGATCGAACAGCACGGCCTTCGAGACGTCGAACAGCAGCTCCATGTTATTGAGCGGCTGCGGATTCGCGCCCGGATGCACGCGGCTCACGACGCGCTTGCCGTTGACCTGCGCGAACACCAGCGTGTCCGGGCCGGTCGGCTCGATCACGTCGACCTTCACGGTGTGGCGTTGCAGCTCGTGGCCGTGGCCGTCGTGCGAGCTGCGCGCGTCGGTGATGCGCTCCGGACGCAGGCCCAGCACGATGTCCCGGCCGATATGGCCGCGCAGCTTGTTGGTCTCGAACGGCAGGTTCAGCACGTTGCGCGCGACGCCAGTATCGAGCTCGAGGCCCACGCCCGAGCCCTGCTCCACCAGCTTGCCGTTGATGAAGTTCATCGGCGGCGCGCCGATGAAGCCGGCCACGAAGAGATTCGACGGCGAATCGTAGATCTCCTGCGGCGCGCCGAACTGCTGCACGATGCCGTCCTTCATCACGGCGATGCGGTCGCCGAGCGTCATCGCCTCGATCTGGTCGTGCGTCACGTAGACGATCGTCTTGCCCACGCGCTGATGCAGCAGCTTGATTTCCGAGCGCATCTCGATACGCAGCTTCGCGTCGAGGTTCGAGAGCGGCTCGTCGAACAGGAACATGATCGGATCGCGCGCGAGCGCGCGGCCCATCGCCACGCGCTGGCGCTGGCCGCCCGAAAGCTGGCCCGGCTTGCGCTCGAGCAGATGCTGGATCTGCAACATGCTCGAAACGCGGTCGACGATCTGCGTCTGCTCCGCCTTCGGCACCTTGCGGATGTTCAGGCCGAACGAGATGTTCTCGCGCACCGTCATCGACGGATAGAGCGCGTACGACTGGAACACCATCGCGATGTCGCGATCCTTCGGCGAGAGGTTGTTCACCACCTTGCCGTCCATGCAGATCTCGCCCTTGGTCACGGTCTCGAGACCGGCGATCATGTTCAGAAGCGTCGACTTCCCGCAGCCCGAGCCGCCCACCAGAATCAGGAACTGGCCGTCTTCGATGTCGATGTTCACGCCCTTGAGGACGGGCACCCCGTTCGGGTAGGTCTTGTAGACGTCGCGAATGGAAAGGCTTGCCATGCCAGGAATCCTTTAAAAATGGGTGTTAGCCCTTCACCGCGCCCGCCGTGAGGCCGCGCACGAAGTAGCGGCCGGCGATCACGTAGACGAGCAGCGTGGGCAGCGCGGCGATAATTGCGCCGGCCATGTCGACGTTGTATTCCTTCACGCCCGTGGACGTGTTCACGAGATTGTTCAGCGCCACAGTGATCGGCATTGAATCGACGCCCGAGAACACAATACCGAACAGGAAGTCGTTCCATATCTGCGTGAACTGCCAGATCAGGCACACCATGAAGATCGGCAGCGAGATGGGCATCATGATGCGCGTGAAGATCATGAAGAAGCCGGCGCCGTCGATGCGCGCGGCCTTCACGAGCTCGGCCGGCACGCTCACGTAGAAGTTGCGGAAGAACATCGTGGTGAACGCGATGCCGTACACGACGTGCACGAGCACCAGCCCGCCAATCGTGTTCGAGAGGCCGAAGAAGCCTTCGAGACGCGCCATCGGCAGCAGGATCGCCTGGAACGGGATGAAGCAACCCACCAGCAGCATCGTGAAGAGCGCGTCCGCGCCGCGAAAGCGCCAGTGCGTGAGCACGTAGCCGTTGAACGCGCCGATGATCGACGAGACCAGCACGGCCGGAATCACCATCTTCACCGAGTTCATGAAGAACGGCTGCATGCCGTCGCAGCGCACGCCGGTACAGGCGTGAGCCCAGGCCTTCACCCACGGCGCGAAGGTCGGGTCCGTCGGCAGCGTGAGCATGGTGCCCGTGTGGATCTGGTCGAGCGACTTGAACGACGTCGACAGCATCACGTAGAGCGGGAACAGGAAGTACAACGCGAACAGGATCAGCGCCGCGTAGACGAACACGCGGCTCACCTTCATCTTAGGCTGCATTGCGCGTGCTCCTCGATTCAAGGTACATGAGCGGCACGAGCACGGCCACCACCGTCGCGAGCATCATCATCGACGACGCTGCGCCGACGCCGAGCTGCCCGCGGTTGAACGAAAACGTGTACATGAAGATGGCCGGCAGCGACGACGACGTACCCGGACCACCGGCGGTCAGCGCAACGACGAGGTCGAAGGTCTTGATCGTGATGTGGCACAGAATCAGCAGCACCGAGAAAAACACTGGACGCATGCTCGGAATGACGATCTTGCGGTAGATCGTGGGCAGCGTCGCGCCGTCCACCTGGGCGGCCTTGAAGATTTCGCTATCCACACCGCGCAGGCCGGCGAGGAAGAGCGCCATGCAAAAGCCCGTGGACTGCCAGACCGCGGCGACCACGATGCAGAAAATGGCCTTGTCCGGGTCGTTGAGCCAGCCGAGCTGGAAGCTCGTCCAGCCGATGCTGTGCATCACCTGCTGGATGCCGAGATCGGGGTTGAAGATCCACTGCCACGCCGTGCCCGTGACGATGTACGAGAGCGCCATCGGATAGAGGAACACCGCGCGCAGCGCGCCTTCCTGACGAATCTGCTGGTCGAGCAGGATCGCGAGAAAGAGCCC
The DNA here is from genome assembly GCF_022213065.1 of Paraburkholderia tagetis. GTDB lineage: Bacteria > Pseudomonadota > Gammaproteobacteria > Burkholderiales > Burkholderiaceae > Paraburkholderia > Paraburkholderia tagetis. Next base: position 361,503 of record NZ_JAKLJA010000003.1, on the reverse strand, counting down.
GAGAAACACGCAGATGCCGATGAACGGGATGCCGAACCAGCCGAGATTCTGCGCCGAGGTCCACCAGACATCGTTGCTGAAAAGCTCGCTGTAGCGGTCCAGGCCCGCGAATTCGTAGCGCGGCATCAGTCGCGAATTCGAAAACGACAGATAGCCGGTGATGAGGATAAAGCCGTAGACAAACACGAGGCTGATCAGGATGCTGGGCGAAAGCACCAGCTTCGGGATCCAGCGGTCTGCGAGCGCCGCCATGGGCGACGCGCGGCGCGTGGCGGGCGGGGCCGCCTTGCTGTTGCCGCTAAGAGAAGCAGTCACTGCGCAACTCCTGGTACGGTGCGGAAAGTTACGGACTCCGCACGATATTGGGGTAGGTTTGACCCGTCATGCACGGAGTGTGCCGCACGCGGCACACTCCGCTTGTTTCATTACAACGACATCACAGACTGACTTCGCTTACTTGGTCTTGGCGGCCTTCGCGAGCGCTTCCACCGCGCTCTTCGAATCCTGGTTCGAGTTCATGAACTTCGTGACGACGTCGGTGATCGCACCGGCCGTCGCGTCCGCCTGGGCCATGCCGTGCGCGAGCGACGGCATATAGCCGCCGGCCTTGATCGCGGCCTGTTCATCAGCATACGACTGCTTGCCGCACGCGTCGAACTTGCTCATGTCCACGCCCAGGCGCACCGGGATCGAGCCCTTGTACAGGCTGAACTGTTCCTGGAAGGCCGGGCTCATGATGGTCTTCGCGAGCGCGACCTGGCCAGGCGTGGCCGCCTTCTGACCCTTCTGCTGGAAGAACACGAACGAGTCGACGTTGAACGTGTACGCCTTCGAGGTGCCCGGCACCGGCGCGCAAACGTAGTCCTTGCCAGGCACCTTCTTCGCGCCCTCGAACTCGCCCTTGGCCCAGTCGCCCATGAACTGCATGCCGGCCTTGCCGTTGATGACCATGGCCGTGGCGAGGTTCCAGTCGCGGCCCGTGCGGCCGTTATCCATATACGACTCAATCTTGCGGACTGTGTCGAACACGCCCACCATCTGCTGCGAAGTCAGCGTCTTCTGGTCGAGGTCGACGAGCGCCTTCTTGTAGAAGTCCGCGCCCTGCGAGAGCACCACGTCTTCCCAGAGCGTCAGGTCCTGCCAGGGCTGACCGCCCGCCGCAACAGGCTGGTAGCCCGCGGCCTTGAGCTTGTCGGCGAGCGCGAAGAACTCCGGCCACGTGGTCGGCGCCTTGCCGCCCACCTTGTCGAGCGCCGCCTTGTTGATCCACAGCCAGTTCACGCGGTGCACCGAGAACGGCGCGGCAACGTAGTGGCCGTCGGCGCGCATGATCTTGTCGATTTGCGGCGGCAGGTTGGCCTTCCAGTCGCCAGCGGCGGAATCGATCGGCACCAGCACGCCCTGCTCCGCCCACTCCTGGATCAGCGGGCCCTTGATCTGGGCTGCCGTGGGTGCGTTACCCGAGATCACCTGGGTCTTCAGTGCGGTCATGGCCGCCGCGCCCGCGCCACCGGCGACCGCGAAGTCCTTCCACACATAGCCCTGCTTCTGCATGTCGTCCTTGAGCACGCCGACAGCCTTCGACTCGCCGCCCGAGGTCCACCAGTGCAGCACTTCGAGGGACTCGGCTGCCTGCGCAGTCGCGACGCCGGCCATGAGACCTGCGGCGCACAGGGCGCCCATGATCGCTCGGAATTTCATTGCTTATCTCCTCCAGACACCTGATCAGTAAAAACAGTTGGCCCCTGATATCGCCAGGGTGCGGTGTGGTTAATACAGGCACAAAAACAGGCAAAACACTGGACGGACAGGCGCCGGAGTGCCGCGCGCACGTGTTCGTGCGCGGGCCGCGGGCCGGTGTCCGGCCGCTGGACGCTCAAGAGATGAGTGATTCGAAATGCAAAGACTGTCTCCTCTTTTGATTTTCTCCGGCCGCGCTCGCTGGAGCGACGCGCGGCCAGTCGAGGCGCCGGGCAGGTACATGGACGGATGCATTGTCCGTTAACATGAGGGGCGTTCCGCCCATCCGGGAAAAAGCCGGGAAAAGCATCTGCGGGATCGCTGCAAATCCACGCTGCGCCGCGCTTGCCTACGCTTTTTTCATCGAATGAACGTTACCTCTTGATTTGGATTGTAGTTAAACTACAATTCAGTGTCAAAAAAAATTTTATCGGACTACGGCCGCCCAGCGGAGCTCGATGGCGCATCCCGCGCGAGCCTCGTCGGAACTTGTTCCCGCGGCATTTCTGGACTGTGACGGAGACTATGCAAAGCCCTACCGATTCAGGTTTCACGTTCGTGCTCTTCGGCGCCACCGGCGACCTCTCGATGCGCAAGATCCTGCCGGCCTTGTTCGAGGCGCACCGCTCGGGCATGCTCGCCGCCTCGGGGAGAATCGTGGGCGTCGCGCGCCACGAGGAAGATCGCGATCAATACCTCCAATGGGTCAACGAGCACGTCAAGCCGCACGTCTCGAAGAACGGCCTGGACGAAAGCGCCTGGGCGAGCTTTCTCGAGCGCATCGTCTATGTGAAGCTCGACCTCTCGCGCGCCGAGGACTTCACCACGCTGCGCGACGGCATCGCGGCGCTGCCCGGCATCCGCGTGTTCTATCTGGCTACCGGCCCGTCCCTGTTCGTGCCGATCTGCCGCGCGCTCGCCTCGGTCGGCCTGAATCAGAACGCGCGCATCGTGCTGGAAAAGCCGCTTGGCTACGACCTCAAATCGTCCAATGCGATCAACGACGCCGTGGGCGAGATCTTCGCGGAAGAGCAGATCTACCGGATCGACCACTATCTCGGCAAGGAGCCGGTGCAGAACCTGCTTGCGCTGCGCTTCGGCAATGCGCTCTTCGAGCCGCTGTGGCGCCGCGAATGGGTCGAGAGCATCCAGATCACGATTGCGGAAGAACTGGGCGTCGAAGCGCGCGGCGACTTCTACGACAACACCGGCGCGCTGCGCGACATGGTGCAGAACCACCTGCTCCAGTTGCTCTCGATCGTCGCCATGGAGCCGCCGCATTCGATGGATTCGGACTCGGTGCGCGACGAGAAGCTGCGTGTGCTGCGCGCGCTCAAGCCCATCAATCCCGCCGATATCAGCAAGGTGGCCGTGCGCGGCCAGTACCATGCGGGCGTGATTCGCGGGCAACAGGTGCCGGGCTACGCCACCGAGCATGGCGTGAAGCCCGATAGCCGCACCGAGACCTTCGTCGCGCTCAATGTGGAGATCGAGAACTGGCGCTGGGCGGGCGTGCCCTTCTTCCTGCGCACGGGCAAGCGTCTGGCCGACCGCGTCGCGGAAATCGTCGTGAACTTCAGGCCCGTGCCGCATTCGGCGCTGGGGCCGACGGCGCTGCGGCCCGGCTCCAATCGTCTGGTGATCCGCCTGCAGCCCAACGAGAATATTCGTTTGTACTGTCTCGCCAAGCAGCCCGGCGAAGGCATGAATCTCTCGAGCGTTCATCTGGACCTCGCGTTCGACCAGTTCTTCCGCGAAGGCCAGATGGAGGCGTATCAGCGTCTGTTGCTCGACGTGATCAACGGCCGCCTCGCGCTCTTCGTGCGCCGCGACGAGCAGGAAGCCGCGTGGAAATGGGTCGAGCCGATCCTCAACGAATGGGCCGCATCGCCGCGCCCGCCCAAGCCGTATGCGGCGGGCACGTGGGGACCGGCGGCCTCCAGCGCGATGCTGGCGCAGCACGGCACTTGCTGGCTCGAAGAAGAGAATTGACCGGACCGATGAACACCCCCGCGAGCATCCCCGCGGATCGACAAAAAAGCAGCATGGAGGAGAAGTGATCGAGCTTCACGTATTCGACGACCCGCGCGTCCAATCCGACGCGCTGGCGCGAGCCGTGGGCGATGCGCTACATGCGTCGCTCACCGCTCTTGCAGCCGCGCCCGGCACCGGCGCGCGCCGTGCGACGCTCGCGGTTTCAGGCGGCACGAGCCCGCGTCCGTTTCTGGAAACCCTGTCGACGCACCGCTTCGACTGGGCGCACACCGACATCACGCTGGTGGACGATCGCTGGGTGAGCGAGACGGATTCGGCCAGCAACGCGCGCCTCGTGCACGAAACGCTGCTGAAGAACGAGGCGGCGCAGGCGCGCTTCCTGCCGCTCGTCGACGTCACGCAAGAACTCGACGCGCACGTGGCCGCGCTCAACGCCGATCCGCAGCGCCTCTTGCCCAATGTCGCGGTGCTCGGCATGGGCGAGGACGGCCACACGGCCTCGATCTTCGCCGACGCCCCCGAGTGGCACGAAGCCATCACCACGGCGCGCCCGTTCGTGGCCGTGCATCCGCAAGCGGCGCCGCACGCCCGCGTCTCGTGGTCGATGCAGGCGCTGCGCCAGATGGATCGCCTGTTCTTGCTGATCGCGGGCCAGCGCAAGCTCGACGTGCTGCAACAGGCCGCCGCGGCAGAACAGAACAACGCCATCTCGAAGCTGGCGAACGACAAGGGAGTGAGACTCGATGTCTACTGGTGCGCCTAACAAATCCGCGCCTGGCGCGGGCCAGCACGCCGACGGACCGAGGCTGCTCGCCGACATCGGCGGAACCAACGCGCGCTTCGCGCTGGAGACGCGCCCCGGCGAAATCGGCCAGGTGCGCGTCTATCCGTGCGCCGACTATCCGGGCGTCGCCCAGGTCATCCAGCAGTACCTGAAGGACACGAAGATCGGCCGCGTGAACCATGCGGCCATCGCCATCGCGAACCCGGTCGACGGCGACCAGGTGCGCATGACCAATCACGACTGGACCTTTTCGATCGAGGCCACGCGCCGCGCGCTCGGCTTCGACACGCTGCTGGTCGTCAACGACTTCACCGCACTCGCCATGGCGCTGCCCGGCTTGACCGACGTGCAGCGCACCCAGGTGGGCGGCGGCCAGCGCCGCCAGAACAGCGTGATCGGCCTGCTCGGGCCGGGCACGGGCCTCGGCGTCTCGGGCCTGATTCCCGCCGACGACCGCTGGATCGCGCTCGGCAGCGAAGGCGGCCACGCGAGCTTCGCGCCGCAGGACGAGCGCGAGGATATCGTGCTGCAGTTCGCGCGCAAGAAGTGGCCGCACGTGTCGTTCGAGCGCGTGTGCGCGGGCCCTGGCATCGAGCTGATCTATCGCGCGCTCGCCGCGCGCGACAAGAAGAAGCTGGCCGCGAACATCGACCCGGCCGAGATCGTCAAGCGCGCGCACGACGGCGAGGCGCTCGCCGTGGAAACCATCGAATGCTTCTGCGGCATTCTCGGCGGCTTCGCGGGCAACATCGCGATGACGCTCGGCTCGCTCGGCGGCATCTATATCGGCGGCGGCGTGGTGCCGCGTCTGGGCGAGCTGTTCGCGCGCTCGTCGTTTCGCCAGCGCTTCGAGGCCAAAGGCCGTTTCGACGCCTATCTCGCGAACGTCCCCACCTACGTCATCACCGCCGAGTATCCGGCGTTCCTCGGCGTCTCGGCGATCCTCGCGGAACAGCTCTCGAATCGCGCGGGCGGTGGATCTTCCGCCGTGTTCGAGCGCATCCGCCAGATGCGCGACGCGCTCACGCCCGCCGAGCGCCGCGTGGCCGACCTCGCGCTCAACCATCCGCGCTCGATCATCAACGACCCCATCGTCGACATCGCGCGCAAGGCCGACGTGAGCCAGCCCACGGTCATCCGCTTTTGCCGCTCGCTCGGCTGCCAGGGGCTCTCGGACTTCAAGCTCAAGCTCGCCACGGGCCTCACGGGCACGATTCCCGTGAGCCACAGCCAGGTGCATCTGGGCGACACTGCCACCGACTTCGGCGCGAAGGTGCTCGACAACACTGTCTCGGCCATTTTGCAGCTACGCGAACATCTGAACTTCGAGCACGTGGAAGAGGCCATCACGCTTCTCAACGGCGCGCGGCGCATCGAGTTCTACGGGCTCGGCAACTCGCATATCGTCGCGCAGGACGCGCACTACAAGTTCTTTCGCTTCGGTATCCCGACCATTGCCTACGGCGACCTGTACATGCAGGCGGCGTCCGCTGCGCTGCTCGGCAAGGGCGACGTGATCGTGGCCGTGTCGAAGTCGGGCCGCGCGCCCGAACTGCTGCGCGTGCTCGATGTGGCCATGCAGGCCGGCGCGAAGGTGATCGCGATCACGTCGAGCAACACGCCGCTCGCCAAGCGCGCGACCGTGGCGCTCGAAACCGATCACATCGAGATGCGCGAGTCGCAGCTTTCGATGATCTCGCGCATCCTGCATCTGCTGATGATCGACATCCTCGCGGTGGGCGTCGCGATCCGTCGCGCCTCGCCGGACGCGGATATGAGCAATGCAGTCGAAAAGGCCCGCGAGCATGCCGACGACGATGCCTCCGCCGTGCTCGACTGGCTGAGCCACGGTGCGTCTTCGTCGGCGCGTGCGAGTGACTGACGAGCGATTGACGAACAATTGACCCTGAGCGCGCGACGCAAACCAGCGGCGCGCGCACGGATGACGCAATGTAAAACGGGGACGCTTCGGCGTCCCGTTCGCTTTGGTGCCTGGCGATTTTGTGACTGGCGGCGGCGCTTACGCGTTCGACGCCGCCTGCTGCGCACCCGGCGCGGGCCGGCCGTGCCACTTCACGACGATACGGCGGCCGACCCAGGTGAGCGCGCCGCACGCGCCGATCGTGCAGCCCATGCCGAGCGGCGAGACGCCCGGAAACCAGCCAACCACGACGCTCGCGAACGCGCCCAGCCCGAGCTGTGTCGCGCCGAACACGGCCGCCGCCGCGCCGGCGTTCTTCGGATAGCGATACATCAGGTCGGTCGCGCAGTTCGCGCTGAGCAGGCCCACCACGCCCACCACGAAGAACAGGCCGGCCACGATCGACCACAGGCCGCCCCACCCCGTCACGCACACGAACGCGACGAAAAACGACGCGACGATGCTGACCGTCGAGGCCATCGACACCATGCGCAGCGTGCCCATGCTCCCGATGAAGCGCGTGTTGAGGAAATTGCCGAGCATGATGCCGAACACGTTCGCGCCGAAGAACAGGCCATAGTGCTGTGGCGAAACGTGGAAGTACTCGATATAGACGAACGGCGTAGCCGAGATATAGGTGAACATTGCCGCGAACGCCATGCCGCCGCACAGCATGTGGCCCCAGACGAGCGGGTCGCGCAACAGCCGCTCATACGCCATGAACGAGCGCAGCACGGCGCCGCTTTCGCGCTTCTCGGCGGGCCAGGTTTCGGGCACGCGCAACCACGCGGTAACGCCGCACGCCAGGCCGAACAGTGTGAGCGCGACGAACACGATGCGCCAACCCCCGAGCAGCAACAACTGCCCGCCGATGAGCGGCGCGAGCAGCGGGCCGATCGAGGTGACGATGGCAACCATCGAGAGCACCTTGGCAGCGTCGGACGGCTCGTGCGCGTCGCGCGCGATCGCCCGCGCGAGCACCGAGGCGGCTCCGGCGCCGAGCGCCTGCAAGAAGCGCACGAAGGTGAGCCCGCCTGCCGAGTACGAGAACCAGCAGCCGATGCTCGCGAGCGTGAAGAGCGCGATGCCACCGAGCAGCACGGGGCGGCGGCCGTAGGCATCGGAGAGCGGGCCGTAGAGCAGCATGCCGACCGAGAAGCCCGCCATGAAGCTCGTGAGCGTCATGGCGGCTGCGGCCGCGCTCACGCCGAACGACTGGGCGATGGCGGGCAGGCTCGGCAGGTACATGTCGGTGGCGAGCGGGCCACAGGCGGCGAGCGCGCCGAGCAACAGGATCAGCCGGCCATCGGGCCGGCGTCGCGGGGAATGGGACATGGGATCGACCAGGAGCGGACCGTAGCCGGGGGCGCGGTCTCGATTTTCTGGGCCGCTTCGGCATGGACCGATTGCGTCCCAGTTGCGATGCAAATGCGACGCGAAAAAGCGGCTACGTGGCCGGAGCATTGTACCCGAGGCTTAATTTTCGCTTTCGGCACACCGCAGGGCCGCACCTCACGCTCCGAGCGGCAGCGGCAATCGGGGATCCATGCGGCGGCCCATGCCGCTCCCCGCCCGCTTTGCGCTAAGCTGCGCCCTTTCTCGTCCTGCAACGCGCCACAAGGCGCGACCTTCGTTCATGAGCGCCTACCTGCTGATCTGGAGCCCCAAGAAGTGGCCCTGGCCCGAGTTGCCCGACTTCGCGCGCCGCGTGCAGGCAGGCGAGGCCGTCGCCGACACATGGGGCAGCGGCTTTGCGCGCGGCATCCTGCCAGGCGACCGCGTATTCCTGCATCGCGTCGCCGCCGAGCCGCGCGGGCTCTTCGGCTCCGGCTACGTGACGCGCGCGCCCTACGAGGTGCCCGACTCCACGTACAAGCGCGGCTACCGGCTGTGCATCGACTTCGTGTACGACTGGCTGGTCGACGCCAACGAAAACGTCGTCATTGCGCGCGACGCGCTGCGCGTCCATCCGTTTTCCGTGCAGACATGGGATGCGCAGAGTTCGGGCACCGTCATCAAGCCAATCGCCGAAGGCGCGCTGGAGAAACGCTGGGCCGAGCTGACCGGCCGGCGACCCATGCCAGCGGCGGTGGTTGCGGCGATGCACGCGGCCGATGCCGCCCGGGCGGCCGGTGCGTAATCGTGACAGTCGCGATACATAGTCGCATTACGACCCGACGATGCAGAACCGGCACCGCCTGCGCCTGGCGCTCCGACACCCTCGCCGGGCCGGCCGCCGGACGCGCGCCGTCCAGTGCCCCCACGGCCCATTCGGCGCGAGTCCGGTACAATTTCGGCATAAACGCCCCATCGCTGGCGCCTGGTCCGGCACCTCATCTGGCCGGCCCCGAGCCGCATGGGCCCGAGCGTCGGCGCATCAAGGCCCCGCCTGCTGCGCGCCTGTTCACGCCACCGCAAACACCACTCTCGCAGGTCCAGCACTCATGTCCAACACCTCGTCCACGAACCAGGCCCTCTTCGAACGCGCCCAGCGCACCATTCCGGGCGGCGTGAATTCGCCCGTGCGCGCGTTCCGCTCGGTCGGCGGCACGCCGCGCTTCATCGAACGCGCGCAAGGTGCGTACGTCTGGGACGCCGAAGGCAAGCGCTACATCGACTACATCGGCTCGTGGGGCCCGATGATCGTCGGCCACGTGCACCCCGAAGTGCTCGAAGCCGTGCAGCGCGTGCTCGCCAACGGCTTCTCGTTCGGCGCGCCCACGGAAGCCGAAATCGAGATCGCCGAGGAAATCTGCAAGATCGTGCCGTCGATGGAGCAGGTGCGCATGGTGTCGAGCGGCACCGAAGCCACCATGAGCGCGCTGCGCCTTGCACGCGGCTTCACGAAGCGCGAGCGCATCGTGAAGTTCGAGGGCTGCTACCACGGCCACGCCGACAGCCTGCTCGTGAAGGCGGGCTCCGGCCTGCTCACGTTCGGCAACCCCACTTCGGCGGGCGTGCCGGTGGACATCGCGAAGCACACGACAGTGCTCGAGTACAACAACGTCGCGGCGCTCGAAGAAGCGTTCAAGGCGTTCGGCGACGAGATCGCCGCCGTGATCGTCGAGCCGGTCGCGGGCAACATGAACCTCATAAAGGCCACGCCCGAGTTCATCGGCGCGCTGCGCAGCCTCACGGCGAAGCACGGCAGCGTGCTGATCTTCGACGAAGTGATGTGCGGCTTCCGTGTCGGCCTGCGCGGCGCGCAGGCGCTGTATGGCGTTCAGGCCGACCTGGTGTGTCTGGGCAAGGTGATCGGTGGCGGCATGCCGGCAGCGGCGTTCGGCGGCCGCCGCGAGATCATGGACCATCTCGCACCCAACGGCGCCGTCTATCAGGCGGGCACGCTCTCGGGCAACCCGATCGCCGTGGCGGCAGGCCTGAAGACGCTGCAGCTCATCCAGGCGCCGGGCTTCTACGAGAAGCTCACGGCACAGACCGCGCGTCTGGCGCAAGGTCTCTCGCAGGCCGCACGCGAAGCGAACGTGCCGTTCGTCGCGGATTCGGTCGGCGGCATGTTCGGCCTCTATTTCACAGACAAAGTGCCGGGCAGCTTCGCGGAAGTCACGAAGAGCGACGTGACGCGCTTTAACCGCTTCTTCCATCAGATGCTGGACGCGGGCGTGTACTTCGCACCTTCGGCCTACGAGGCGGGCTTCGTATCGAGCGCGCACGACGACGCGCTCATCGACGAGACCATTGCCGCTGCGCGCCGCGCGTTCGCCGAGCAGTAACGCGCACGCCAATCACGCTGCAGTCTGCTCGTAATCAGTCCGCAGTCAGCCGCAGGCGGGGCACCTGCCCCGCCTCCCTTACCCGATCCGCTCCGGAGCCAGCACGACATGTTTTCGCAAGCCGATTTCGCCCACATGGAGCGCGCGCTCGCCCTTGCGGTGCGCGGTCTGTACACGACCGATCCGAACCCGCGCGTCGGCTGCGTACTGGTGAAGGACGACGTGGTGATCGGCGAAGGCTTCACGCAGCCCGCCGGCCACGATCACGCCGAAATCCAGGCGATGAAGGACGCACGTGCGCGCGGCCACGAAGTGCGCGGCGCCACCGCCTACGTCACGCTCGAGCCGTGCAGCCATTTCGGCCGCACGCCGCCCTGCGCCAATGCGCTGATCGAAGCGAAGGTCGCGCGCGTGATCGCGGCCATGGAGGACCCGAACCCGCTCGTTTCGGGACGCGGCCTCGCGATACTGCGCGACGCGGGCATCGAAGTGCGCTGCGGCCTGCTCGCCAGCGAAGCGCGTGAGTTGAACATCGGCTTCGTCTCGCGCATGACGAGAAAGCGCCCTTGGGTGCGCATGAAGGTCGCCGCATCGCTAGACGGCCGCACCGGCCTGCCCTCGGGCGAAAGCCAGTGGATCACGGGCGAAGCCGCGCGCGCCGACGGCCATGCCTGGCGCGCACGCGCCTCGGCCATCCTCACGGGCATCGGCACCGTGAAGGAAGACGATCCGCGCATGACCGTGCGCGCGATCGACACGCCGCGCCAACCCAAACGCATTCTCATCGACAGCCGCCTCGACGCCTCGCCGCTCTCGCAGATCTTCGTGGGTGCGCCCACGCTCGTGTTCTGCGCCGCGCTCGACGACACCAATGCCGAGCGCGCCGAGACGCTGCGCGCGCGCGGCGCGGAGATCGTTGCGCTTGGCAACGAACACGGCAAGGTGGACCTGCCCGCCATGCTCGGCGAGCTGGCCGCGCGCGGCGTGAACGAATTGCACGTGGAAGCCGGCTACAAGCTCAATGGGTCGCTGTTGCGCGAAGGCTGCGTAGATGAACTACTCGTCTATCTCGCGCCCTCGCTGCTCGGCACGAACGCGCTCGGCATGTTCGACCTTGCCGCGCCCGCGAAGCTCGATGGGCGCATGCGACTCGCCTTCCATACGATCGATCGCATTGGCGAGGATTTGCGCATCCTCGCGCGCCTCGTGCACGATGGCTCGAATACGAACCTCGATGCGGATGCAACCGCGCAGGGAGACGCATCATGATTCTTTCGAACGAACTGAACGCACTGAACACAAAGGACAGCCAGATGTTTACCGGAATCGTCGCGGCCGTGGGCCGCATCGAATCGATCAAGCCGCTCGGCAGCGACGCCGACGCGGGTGTGCGCCTCACCGTCAACGCGGGCGGCCTCGACCTCGACGATGTGCAGCTTGGCGACAGCATCGCCATTCAGGGCGCATGCATGACCGTCATCGAAAGGTCGGCGACCCGCTTCGACGTGGACGTCTCGCGCGAGAGCCTGAACCGCACCGTGGGCCTTGCCGACACGGGCGAAGTGAACCTTGAAAAGGCGCTGCGCGCGCACGATCGCCTGGGCGGCCATATCGTGTCGGGCCATGTGGACGGCCTCGGCACCGTCACGCGCTTCGCGCCGGTGGGCGAATCGCACGAGCTGCGCGTTCTCGCGCCCGCCGAGATCGGCCGTTATCTCGCCTACAAGGGCTCGGTCACGGTCAACGGCGTGAGCCTGACCGTGAACTCCGTGGACGACCGCGCCGACGGCTGTGAATTCTCGATCAACCTGATCCCGCACACGGTCGAAGTGACCACGCTCAAGCACCTCGTGGCGGGCGCGAAGGTGAATCTCGAGATCGATTTGATTGCGCGGTATGTGGAGCGGATGCTCAGTGCATCTCCAGAGAGCGCTAAGCCGCTGAAATAGTCCGGTTTTTTAAAATCCATTGTCTACCGCCGCCTCCCGACCTCGCTAATTCGCGATTTGGCGGCGGTATTTCTGACCGTATGCGACCGTTTTCTGCGGTTGGTATTACCGTCAGGTCTCCAAAATTCGCTCTTCGGCCCATTCGACAGAGCCGGAATTTGCATGTCAGCCTCAGCTTCTCAGTTCCAGTCCAGGTATGCGGTTCATATGGTGCGGTGGAGAACACTGATCCCGCGCACTTAGGCATGAAATAGAGCCTTCGTCCTGCAATGATTCGGGAATAGAGAATATGCGCAGCGCATACAACGGGCCACATTTCATTGTCCTGGATGGGCTGCGCGGTGTCGCCGCTATCGCAGTGGTCTGCCTTCATGCCATTCAGCTAGTCGCCAATGGACAACCAGCCATTGAGGCTCGGGCCTTGGCGGTCGATTTTTTCTTCTGTTTAAGCGGATTCGTTGTTGCCCATGCCTACGGAAGCCGGCTCGATGCCGGCATGTCATTGGGCGAATTTGTGGCCAGGCGCGCGCTTCGGCTCTATCCACTGATCTTCCTGGGTGCTGCGCTTGGAGGAGGCGTGTTCGTCATGGGCACACTGCATCGCGGTGGCCTTGGCCTTGACGTTCTTGTCGAGGTGATGAGTGCCTTTCTGCTCATTCCAGCTGGCCTGTTCTTCGGACTTCAGGCTTACCCAGTAAGCAATCCTATGTGGTCGCTGTTCTTCGAATGCTTCGCCAACATCGTCTACGCAATGTTTCCGCGTCGCAGTCTCGCATTTCTTTACGTTCTTCTGATCGTCTCCGCTTTGGCGCTCGTGCAAGTCTCGTACAACTACAACGGCCTGGACGCTGTTGGTTTCAACGACTGGAACGCATTCGCGTTCGGTTTCGTGCGAGTCTGCTACCCCTTCCTGGCGGGCACCTTGATCTGCAGACTCCAGATCTATAAAAAGCTGCCTTCGATCCCTGCTGCCGTGGTAATTGCGATGTTAATCGCAACACTATCTATCGACATGCATCCCACCTGGGTCTATCACGCAGCGTGTTCCCTCCTCGTCTTCCCGGTCATTGTTGCCATCGGAGCCAATTCGCAGCCCATAGCGTTGCCCGGCGTGTTGACGTGGCTTGGCAATATCTCCTATCCGCTGTACCTGATACATCATCCGCTGCTGCGTATCGTCAAGCATATCGCCGTGCTGTCCGCCATGAGCCGGAATCATCCGCTCGCGACGACAGTCGTCTGCGTCGTTGCATCCTGCGCACTGGCGACGCTGGTATTGCACGTCTATGACGAGAAAATCAGGCGTTGGGCAATGTCCGTGTTTGGTCGCCGCCTTGGATATGCCTCCGTGTCCCCGAATACCGCGCCAGCGCAACTTCAGCATCACTGATAAAATCCGTCCCATTTCCCCCGCGCCCGCCCTTCGGCTGGCCGCGCATTTCCCACCCGAACCCAATGAAGGAGGCAAAGATGGCTGTAATCGCGATGGTCGCCGTCATGCCACCGGTTCGGGTGATGCCACACGTCACGCACGCCCCGCTTCCGGCACGCTGACCGCGTCCGCAGCACCGCACGGCGCGTTTTTGGCGGTTTTCTGGCCGCCGCGCCACTTTCCAGCGATTTCGAGGATTGACGTTCGGCATGAAGTGCCAGAACGCCCAGACCTCGTTTCCCGCTCACCGCATTCCTGAAGCGTCTTCGGGCCGCGCCCGAAGCATCTGTCCATGGCAGACCAAGACAAACAACTCGTTTCCGGCGGACAGACGTTCCGCCATGTTCTCGGCTTCACGTTCCGGCATTGGTCGCGCCAGCCGGGGCGTGTCGGCGCAGTTGCGCTCACCGCGCTGCTCGGCGCGCTCGCCGATGTGCTCACGCCGCACTACGCCGGCCATCTCGTCGACGCGCTCGCGCACGACGCCGCGAGCGGCAACGCCGCCGCCTGGCACGCCGCCGTAGTGGCGTTCTGGGCGCTGACGGCACTCGGGCTCACTGGCACGCTCATGCGCCAGGCCGCATTCCAGAACATCATCGTGCTCACGCTCAGGATGATGAGCGAGGTCGCGACGCACGCCTTTTACCGCGTGCAGCGCTTCTCCACCGACTGGCACGCGAACAGCTTCGCCGGCTCGACCGTGCGCAAGGTCACGCGCGGCATGTGGGCGCTCGACCTGCTCAACGACACGCTGCTCGTCGCCCTCTTTCCGTCGCTCGTGATGCTGGTCGGCTCGACCGTCCTGCTTGCGCTGCAATGGCACGTGATGGGCCTCGTGGTCGGGGTCGGCTCGGCGCTCTATCTGGCGATCACCGTCTCGCTCTCGCTTTTCTACGTCGCGCCTTCCGCGCGGCTTGCGAACCAGTGGGACACCAGGATGGGCGGCGCGCTCGCCGACGCCGTCTCGTGCAACGCCGTCGTCAAGGCCTTCGGCGCGGAGACGCGCGAAGAGGCGCGGCTCGCACGCGTGATCGCCAAGTGGGACAGCCGCACGCGTCGCACCTGGCGGCGCGGCACCTTCAACGGCGGCGTCCAGGGCGCGCTGCTGGTGGCCATGCAGGCAGCCATTCTCGGCGCGGCGCTCCTGCTATGGGCGCGCGGGCTCGCGAGCGTGGGCGACATCACCTTTGCGCTCACGCTCTTTTTCCTGCTCAAGGGTTATCTGCGCGACGTGGGCATGCACGTGCGCAACCTGCAGCGCTCGGTCAACGACATGGAAGAGCTCGTGATGCTCGAAGCCCAGCCGCCCGGCGTCGAAGACAAGGCGGACGCACCGCCCATCGTGATCGACCGTGGCGACATCCGCTTCGAGAACATGACGTTCCGCTACGGCGCGCACGAGCGGCCGCTCTACGCGAATCTTTCACTGCGTATCGCGCCAGGCGAGCGCGTGGGTCTCGTCGGCCATTCGGGCTCCGGCAAGACCACGCTCATCAAGCTGATCCAGCGCCTCTACGACGTGTCCGACGGCCGCATCACCATCGACGGCCAGGACATCGCGCAGATACAGCAGGCGTCGCTGCGCTCGCAGATTGCCATCGTGCAGCAGGAGCCGGTGCTGTTTCACCGCTCGCTTGCGGAGAACATCGCCTATGCGCGACCGGGCGCGACCCACGACGAGATCGTGCGCGCGGCGAAGCTCGCGAGCGCGCACGATTTCATCATGGCGCAGCCGAAGGGCTATGACACGCTCGTGGGTGAACGCGGCGTGAAGCTCTCAGGCGGCGAGCGCCAGCGCGTCGCGATTGCGCGCGCATTCCTCGCGAACGCGCCGATCCTGATCTTCGACGAAGCGACCTCGAGCCTCGACAGCGAAAGCGAAGTGCTGATCCAGCAGGCGATGGAGCGGCTGATGGAGGGCCGCACGACGGTCGTGGTCGCGCACCGGCTTTCGACCGTGCGCGCACTCGACCGGCTGCTGGTGCTGGAGCGCGGGCGCGTCGCGGAGGAAGGCACGCACGACGAGCTCGTGCGCCGCGAGAACGGGCTGTACCGGCGCCTGTTCGAGCGTCAGGCGCTGGGGCTCACAAAGGGACTCGCCGCCGATGGGGTCCTGCGCTGAACTTCCGGGGCACCGCAACCTCCGTGCAACCTGGGAGCAAGGATGCGGGCAAACCCGCGGGCAAAACGGCTGGCAAAACGGCGGCGGCGCTCAGGCCGCCGCCGCGCGTGCATGCGGCTGAATGTTCGCGAGTATGTCAGCGAGCGTCTCGCGCGCGATTTCGGTGTCGTAATGCGCCTGCAACTCCATCCAGCTATGCGCGTCTGTGCCGAAATAAACCGCGAGCCGCACTGCCGTGTCGGCGGTGATCGCGCGCTTGCCGAGCACGATCTCGTTGATGCGGCGCGGCGGTACGCCAATCGCCTTGGCGAGCGCGTACTGGCTGATGCCCATCGGCTTGAGCCAGTCTTCGTTCAGGACTTCTCCGGGTGTGGCGAGCGCGACCTCCCGTGCCATGGCCATGCTCCTCAGTGATAGTCGACGATGCGGACCTGCGAGGCCTCGCCGTGAGCGAAACAAAAGCAGATGCGCCACTGCGCATTGATGCGGATGCTGTACGCCCCCGCGAGGTCGCCGCTCAAAGGCTCCAGCCGGTTGCCGGGCGGCGCCCCGCAAAGAGCGAGGCGGTGTCCCGGCAGGCAAATGATGTAAACGACATGAATAGTAACGCCTTGCGTTAATAACGTCAACCGTTACTATTGTCGCGACGGCACCACGCAAGGGCTAGCTGGCCGTTCGGCCAACTCTCGTGCGCGCTCGATCCGCGCCGGGTCAGCAAATGCTCAACGCCGGCGGGCCTGCCTGGGCGTGCGCCAGCCTCAAAACTCCGCGCGCGCCCTCCGTTCTGGGCGACGCGCCCGCCCGCGTGGCGTAAAATGTGCGCTTTCCAGCCAGAATCCCACCATGACGCTCGCCTCCACCCTTGAAATCATCGCCGAGCTGAAAGCCGGCAAGATGGTGATCCTCGTCGACGAAGAAGACCGGGAAAACGAGGGCGACCTCGTCATCGCAGCAGAATTCGTCACGCCCGAAGCCATCAACTTCATGGCGAAGTACGGGCGCGGCCTGGTCTGCCTCACGCTCACACAGGAACGCTGCAAACTGCTCAACCTGCCGCTCATGACCTATCGCAACGGCACGCAGTACGGCACGGCGTTCACGGTGAGCATCGAGGCGGCCGAAGGCGTCACCACCGGCATCTCCGCCGCCGACCGCGCCCGCACGATCCAGACGGCCGTTGCGCACGACGCGCGCGCCGAGCACATCGTGCAGCCCGGCCACGTCTTCCCGATCATGGCGCAGCCTGGCGGCGTGCTCGTGCGCGCGGGCCACACCGAGGCGGGTTGCGACTTCACGGCGCTCGCGGGCCTCACGCCGGCGGCCGTGATCTGCGAGATCATCAAGGACGACGGCACGATGGCGCGCCTGCCCGATCTCATTGAGTTCTCCAAGGAGCACGGCATCAAGATCGGCACCATCGCCGACCTGATTCACTACCGCAGCCGCACCGAGTCGATCGTCGAGCGCGTGGCCGAGCGCACCATGCAGACCGCCCACGGCACGTTCCGCGCGATCATGTACGTCGACCACCCCACGCGCACGCCGCATATCGCCCTCGTGCGCGGCACGCCCACACCGGACAAGGACACGCCGGTGCGCGTGCACGAGCCGCTCTCGGTGCTCGATCTGCTGGAAACGGGCGCGTCCACGCACTCGTGGACACTCGACGCCGCCATGCGCGAGATCGCCGAGCGCGATCTCGGCGTGATCGTCATGCTCAACTGCGGCGACACCAAGGAACATCTGATCGACGTCTTCAAGGCGTTCGACCAGAAGGAGCGCGCGGAGGCGCTCGCCCGCCGGCCCGTGGACTTCAAGACCTACGGCATCGGCGCGCAGATCCTGCGCGAGCTCGGCGTGGGCCGCATGCAGGTGCTTTCCAAGCCGCGCCGCCTCGGCAGCATGTCGGGCTACGGTCTCGAAGTCACCGGCTTCGTGCCGATGCCTGGCAGCGAAGCTGAGGCACCGTGTCCGCCGGAAACGGCCGACCGCGCAGCGCATTAAGCCGCAGGCCCCACTTCACGCGTCACCACGCTCAACCGAACCTACGGACACCACATGGAAATCGGACAATACCAACCGAATCTCGACGGCGACGGACTACGCATCGGCATCGTTCAGTCGCGCTTTAACGAACCCGTCTGCAACGGCCTCGTCGACGCCTGCATCGAAGAACTCGAGCGCCTTGGCGTCACGGGCGAAGACGTGCTGCTCGTCACCGTGCCGGGCGCGCTGGAAATCCCGCTCGCGCTGCAAAAGCTCGCCGAAAGCGGCCAGTTCGATGCCCTGATCGCGCTCGGCGCGGTCGTGCGCGGCGAGACGTACCACTTCGAGCTCGTCTCCAACGAAAGCGGCGCGGGCATCTCGCGCATCGCGCTCGACTTCGGCGTGCCGGTCGCCAATGCGGTCCTCACGACCGAGAACGACGAGCAGGCCGTCGCGCGCATGACCGAGAAGGGTCGTGACGCCGCACGCGTCGCTGTCGAAATGGCGAACCTCACGGTCGCGCTGGAGCAGCTCGACGGTGGCGATGACGAAGAAGACGAGGAAGACGAAGAGGAACAGCAATGAAGAGCGCGCGCCGCCGCTCCCGCGAACTGGCCACGCAGGGCTTGTATCAGTGGCTGCTGTCGGGTGTGCCCGCCGGCGAGATCGACGCGCAATTGCGCGGTTCGCAGGGTTATGACAAGGCCGACCACGAGCATCTGGACGCCCTCCTGCACGGCGTGATCCGCGAATCGGGGGAACTCTCCGCCGCCATCGCGCCGTGTCTGGATCGTCCGATCGAGCAGCTCTCGCCCGTCGAGCGCGCGGTGCTGCTCGTGGCTACCTACGAGTTCAAGCACCACGTCGACATTCCGTATCGCGTCGTTATCAACGAAGCGGTCGAGCTCACGAAGACCTTCGGCGGCTCGGACGGCTACAAGTACGTGAACGGCGTGCTCGACAAGCTCGCGGCGCAACTGCGCCCCACCGAGGCTCAAGCCGCCCGCAAGTCGTAATCGTTGTCGTGGCGTTGTAGTGGTACAAGGCGCGCGAAGCCAGGCCATCGGCCCCCGGCTTCCCGCGCGCCGCATCGCCTGCAAGCACTGGAAACACCCGCATGAACACCGTTGCCGAACCGCTGCTGCGGCTTGCCGCGCGCGTCGACGAGATCCAGCCTTTCTACGTCATGGAACTGGCGAAGGAGGCCGCAAAACTCGAGCGCGCCGGACGCGACATTATCCATATGGGTATCGGCGAGCCGGACTTCACGGCGCCCGAGCCCGTCGTCGAGGCCGCCGCCGCTGCGCTGCGCCGCGGCGTCACGCAATACACGAGCGCACTCGGCATCCACGCGCTGCGCGAAGCGATTGCCGCGCATTACGAGCACGCGTACGGCCTCAAGGTCGATCCGGCGCGCATCGTCGTGACGGCCGGCGCCTCGGCAGCGCTGCTGCTCGCCTGCACGGCGCTCGTCGACCGCGACGACGAAGTGCTCATGCCCGACCCGTGCTATCCGTGCAACCGGCACTTCGTGGCCGCCGCGGAAGGCAAGCCGGTGCTCGTGCCGAGCGGCCCCGAAGCACGCTTCCAGCTCACCGCCGCAGACGTCGAGCGCCTGTGGACACCGCGCACGCGTGGAGTCCTGCTCGCCTCGCCGTCCAACCCCACCGGTACGTCGATCGAGCCCGACGAGCTCGGGCGCATCGTGAAGGCCGTGCGCGCACGCGGTGGCTTCACGATCATCGACGAGATCTATCAAGGCTTGAGCTACGACGCGCACCCCGTCTCTGCCCTCTCCTTCGGCGACGACGTGGTGACCGTGAACAGCTTCTCGAAGTACTTCAACATGACGGGCTGGCGTCTGGGCTGGCTCGTGGTGCCGCCCACCCTGGTCGGCGCGTTTGAAAAGCTTGCGCAAAACCTCTTCATCTGCGCGTCGGCGCTCGCGCAGCATGCGGCGCTCGCCTGCTTCGAGCCGCAAACGCTGGATATCTACGAAGCACGCCGGCTAGAGTTCAAGCGCCGCCGTGACTTCATCGCGCCCGCGCTCGAGTCGCTCGGCTTCACGGTGCCCGTGATGCCCGACGGCGCGTTCTACGTCTACGCGGACTGCACGAACGTCAATCACCCGGCCGCCGGCGACAGCGACGCGCTCACGCGCGCCATGCTGCACGACGCGGGCACGGTGATGGTGCCGGGCATGGACTTCGGCGTAGCCGCGCCGCACCAATACGTGCGCCTCTCTTATGCCACGGCCTACGAGCGGCTCGAAGAAGCCGTCGGGCGTCTGCGGACGCTGTTCAACCGCTGATTCCCGCTTTCGATCCCACTTTCGATCCCACTCTCCGTCTGCCGCTACATGCCGGCAGAAATGAAAAAAGGCACCGTCGGGTGCCTTTTTCGTATCGTTCGGTCTTTCCTGCTGGTCGGAGCCTGGGCGATACCTGACCGATATATTACGCGCCGAGCTCGGACTGGCTGTGCTTCTGGGCCGCCGTGCTGGCGCTGTTGCTTGCGTCATCCTGATCGGCTGCCGAATTCCCAGCTGCCGAGGACTTCTCCACCAGCGCATGCGCGTTGTCGAGCGTCACGTGCACACGCTTCTCGCCGCTGGTGCTCGCCACCTTCTGCACCGACGTGCTGGCCGTGGTCGTGACGGGCGCCTGCGGCGCGTTGATCGGCACATTGCGGCCGCGAGCCACGTCGCGCAGACGCCCACGCTCGGCCATGACCTTGGCGCCGTAGCCGCCGTCGTCCGGCGAGGTCGAGCCCACGTACAGGCGCAGGCCGCCCGGCAGCGAGCCGCCGCGTGCGATGCAGTCCTTCAGGACCAGCGCGCCAACCTTGATGTTCGCGAGCGGATCGAGCGCCGCGCTCTGGCCGCCGAAGTACTGGAACTTGTCCGAGTGGACCTTCGACATGACCTGCATGAGGCCTTGCGCGCCCACGCCGCTCTCGGCATACGGGTTGAAGCCCGACTCGATCGCCATGACCGCGAGCAGCAGCAGCGGATCGAGACCCACTTCACGGCCCGTGTCGAAGGCGGCTTTCACGAGTTCGCCGACTGGCTCCTGCGCCACGCGATAGCGGCGCGAGATAAAGGTGGCAACGAGCGCCTGTTCGCGTGCTGAAACCAGCACGCGGTCGTCGCGGGCGTCGGGCGTGATGCGCTGCGACGGGATCATGCGCGCCAGCGTACCGACGCTCGGCAGCGAGCGCGGATCGAGGCCATTGAGCGTGACCGCGTCGAGCGTGGCCATGCCGCCCTTGGAAACGCTGTTCGCGACGTGGTCCACGGTGCCGTTGGAGCCGGCGGGCGTCACGTTCGCGGCACGCGCGCCGGCCTCGGGAAGCAGCGCCGTGGGCAGCGCCGCAGCGTCGGTGGCGGCATTGCTGTCTTCGTTCGCCGCAACGCTGGGCGGCACGAACGAGGGCAGCGGATTGCCCTGCAGCAGACGCGCGGGGCCTGCCTGCACGGCAGCGGAAACAAAGGGCATCATGCGCGCAGCCACCGTGCCGCGCCACGAGGGCAGCAGCCAGATAGCGAGCGCAACCAGGACGGCGCAACCGCCCACAATGCTGAACAGGTGATGGCTCAGACGCGTGCCACGTCGCAGTAGCGCACGCAGCCCCGGAGCGAAACGCTCATCGGCGCGCCACCACGATAACCAGGTATTCATCTAACGGATCTCCCATGTTGCATGATCCAGCGACCGAAGTCGGCGCGAGGCCAATGGCCAATCGCGGGATCAAGACATCGCGCCCCCTGGCTGGTGCGGCAGCGATGTCGGGAAAACGGCAAGAACGCCGTAGGTGGAACTCCTTCCGAACTGCTGGGCACGCCTTGGGCGCGCGTGGGGAGTTCTCACGCGAACAGCCGGCGCAAAGCGGCGCCGGCGAAGACAACCAATCTAGACCGTGGGGAAACCGTGCAGGGGGTCGGCTAAACGGCGACGCGTTGCGTCTGAAGGACCGGGAAGGTGGTTAAAAATTGCAAGCCCTGCAACCAGTGTGGACGGATTCTAGCAGGCTCTAATAGATCGTCAACACTATAAAATGTCAAAACTATAACTATTTGTAATAATGAACGGTGTTCAATTCGGGCGAGCCCACGTGCTGTGAGCGTCTGCGGCCGGTGACCCAATATGACTGACAGCGTGTGTCAAGTAACACAGGTAAAATCGACAATCGACTTGCCTCTGCCCCCGCCGCGCGCTGCGGCTCCGACCCTATCCCGATGAAATACAAAGACTTGCGCGACTTCGTCGGTCGCCTGGAGACGATCGGCGAGTTGCGCCGCGTTCCGCAGACCGTCTCCCCGGTGCTCGAAATGACCGAGCTCTGCGACCGCGTGCTGCGCGCCGGCGGTCCCGCCCTGCTTTTCGAGAGCCGCGCGACCCATGCGTTCCCCGTGCTCGGCAATCTTTTTGGTACGCCGCGGCGCGTCGCGCTCGGCATGGGCATCGACGCCCCCGAGAGCGCCGGCGACGGCGCGGCGCTCGACTCGCTGCGCGACGTGGGGCGGCTGCTCTCCGCGCTGAAGGAACCCGAGCCGCCGCGCGGCCTGAAGGACGCAGGCAAGCTGCTCACGCTCGCCAAGGCCGTCTGGGACATGGCGCC
Source organism: Paraburkholderia tagetis (assembly GCF_022213065.1). Lineage (GTDB taxonomy): Bacteria > Pseudomonadota > Gammaproteobacteria > Burkholderiales > Burkholderiaceae > Paraburkholderia > Paraburkholderia tagetis. Next base: position 339,220 of record NZ_JAKLJA010000003.1, on the reverse strand, counting down.
CAAGACCGTGAACGCCCCGCCCTGCCAGGAGATCGTCTGGGAAGGCAATGACGTCGATCTCGCGAAGCTGCCGATCCAGACCTGCTGGCCCGGCGACGCCGGCCCGCTCATCACCTGGGGTCTCACGGTCACGCGCGGGCCCAACAAGACGCGCCAGAACCTGGGCATCTACCGCCAGCAGCTCATCGGGCGCAACAAGCTCATCATGCGCTGGCTCGCGCACCGCGGCGGCGCACTCGACTTTCGCGAATTCGCGCTGCAGAACCCTGGCAAACCTTACCCGGTCGCGGTCGTGCTCGGCGCCGACCCTGCGACCATCCTCGGCGCCGTCACGCCGGTGCCCGACACGCTCTCCGAGTACCAGTTCGCGGGGCTCCTGCGCGGCGGCCGTACCGAGCTCGCGAAGTGCATCACGCCCGGCGTCGACACGCTCCAGGTTCCCGCACGCGCGGAGATCGTGCTCGAAGGCTTCATCTATCCGCAAAACAGCGCGCAAAACAACGCGCAAACCAGTGCTCAGGACGGTGCGTCAGCCCCCGCGCCCGCAGGCGCGCCGCCGCGCCCTACCAAGGGTGCGAGCGCCGCATACGAGCACGCGCTCGAAGGCCCCTACGGTGACCACACCGGCTATTACAACGAGCAAGAGTGGTTTCCCGTCTTCACGGTCGAGCGCATCACCATGCGGCGCGACGCGATCTATCACTCTACGTATACAGGCAAGCCGCCCGATGAGCCGGCTGTGCTCGGTGTCGCGCTAAACGAAGTGTTCGTGCCGCTCCTGCAGAAGCAATTCCCGGAAATCACCGACTTCTATCTGCCGCCCGAAGGCTGCAGCTACCGCATGGCCATCGTGCAGATGAAGAAGAGCTATCCCGGGCACGCAAAACGCGTCATGTTCGGAGTCTGGAGCTTCCTGCGCCAGTTCATGTATACGAAGTTCATTGTCGTGGTCGACGACGACGTGAATATCCGCGACTGGAAGGAAGTGATCTGGGCGATCACCACACGCATCGATCCGGCGCGCGACACGGTACTCGTCGAAAATACGCCTATCGACTATCTCGATTTTGCGTCGCCGGTTGCGGGCCTCGGCTCGAAAATGGGCCTCGACGCCACCAACAAATGGCCCGGCGAAACGGACCGCGAATGGGGCCGCGCCATCGAGATGACCCAGGACGTGAAGACGCGCGTCGACCGGCTTTACGAAGAGCTTGGGCTCGGACGCGCTTGAGGATCGCGGGCTGCGCCCCTCGACGCTGTCCGCTGATCTGCTGCACCTCCGCGACGCCTTCGCGACGCCGCGCTCACCGCGATACGGCCCGCTTCGGGCCGCGCCGCTCACGCATTGAGGAGACACGAAGATGAGCCTGTCCGCATCCGAACGCCTGACGCAGCTGCAGGACCCCGCACTCTTCAAGACGCGCGCCTGGATCGACGGCGAATGGAGCGGCGGCGCGGCGACCTTCGCCGTGCTCGACCCCGCCGACAACACGGAAATCGCCCGCGTGCCCGACTTCGGCGCCGCCGAGGCGCACCGTGCGATCAACGCCGCGCACGCCGCTCTGCCCGCCTGGCGCGCAAAGACCGGCAAGGAGCGCGCCGCCGTGCTGCGCCGCTGGTACGACCTCGTGATCGAGCACGCCGACGACCTCGCCGCGATCATGACCGCCGAGCAAGGCAAGCCACTCGCCGAGGCGCGCGGCGAAGTGATCTATGGCGCGTCGTTTCTCGAATGGTTCGCCGAGGAAGCCAAGCGCGTGAACGGCGACGTGCTCGCGAGCCCGGCAAACGACCGCAAGCTCGTCGTGATCAAGCAGCCGATCGGCGTTTGCGTGTCGATTACGCCGTGGAATTTCCCGATCGCGATGATCACCCGCAAGGTCGCGCCCGCCATCGCCGCAGGCTGCACGATCGTCGTGAAGCCCGCCGAGCAGACGCCGCTGTGCGCGCTCGCGCTTGCCGAGCTCGCACAGCGCGCGGGCGTGCCCAAGGGCGTGTTCAACGTCGTTACCGCCGACTCGGTCAATTCGATCGAAGTAGGCAAAGCGTTCTGCGAGAGCGACATCGTGCGTCATCTCTCGTTCACGGGATCGACGCCGGTGGGCCGCATTCTCATGCAGCAATGCGCGCCGACGGTCAAGAAAATCGCGCTGGAGCTGGGCGGCCATGCGCCCTTCATCGTGTTCGACGATGCCGATATCGACGCCGCCGTGGAAGGCGCCATGATCTCGAAGTACCGCAACGCGGGCCAGACCTGCGTGTGCACGAACCGCTTCTACGTGCATGACAAGGTCTACGACGCGTTCGTCGAAAAGCTCGCCGCCGCCTCGCGCAAGATCAAGGTCGGCAACGGCTTCGAGACCGGTATCAACCAGGGACCGCTGATCGACGACGCCGCCGTTGCGAAAGTGACGCAGCATATCGGCGACGCCACGTCGAAAGGCGCGAAGCTCGTCATGGGCGGCAAGGTGCTGGAAGGCCGTTACGTCGAGCCGACCGTGCTCGCCGAAGTCACGCGCGACATGCTGATCGCGCGCGAAGAAACCTTCGGGCCGGTCGCCGCCGTGTTCCGCTTCAGCGACGAAGCCGAAGTGATCCGCCTCGCGAACGACACCGAGTTCGGCCTCGCCTCGTACTTCTATAGCCGCGACATCGGCCGCGTATGGCGCGTGGCCGAGGGGCTCGAGTACGGCATGGTCGGCATCAACACCGGACTCATCTCGAACGAGGTTGCGCCGTTTGGCGGCGTCAAGCAGTCGGGGCTCGGACGCGAAGGCTCGAAGTACGGCATCGACGAATATGTCGAGCTGAAGTACCTCTGCATGGGCGTCTGAGCGGGCTATTACGACCTGAACGCGCAGGCGTGCAGGACACGGGCGCATCGTCGTAATCCGCGCCTGAAAAGCAAACGGCGCAACGCGGCATGAGCCGGCGTTGCGCCGTTGCGGAAAACTTCGGGCGAGTGGCGCTGGGCCACCCGACATCATCGGTCGAGCCTAGCGGCGGTACCAGCCGTCGCGATAGCCGCGGTAGTAGCCATGATGGCGCCAGTACGGGCGGCCATAGTAGCCGTAGCCACCATAACCGCCCACGACTACTGCGGGCGGCGGTGCATAGACTACCGGCGGCGGCGCATAGACGACGGGCGGCGGCGGTGCGTAGACGACAGGCGGCGGTGCATAGACCGGATAGGCCGGCGCAACAGGAATGCCGATACCGATACCCACCGAAACGTGCGCCTCGGCTGCGCTGACGAGCCCCACACCCAGCACAGCAGCAACGATAAACGAAACGGTCTTTTTCACTTCTCTTCTCCTGGCAGCCGACGACGACGTCGCGCCACATAACGGGCCAAACCCACACATGCACTGTATCTAAAACGAAGGCCGTCCAAGGTTGCCATTTGTTGCAAATTGCAATCGCAGATGCGGGCTTCCTGGCGTTGAATCCAGCCGATGCCACAAACTTCCTTCTGAGTGACGCCCAAACCGCGATGTATCGAGCTTTGCAGACCGCCTTGGCAACTCATCCGGTCACAATTACCGACGGCATCGCGCCCCAGCCAAATGGGCCGGTAATGTTTCATTACAAATTGGCTGGGGCGGTGTATTCGCCAGCCAACAGCGCCCCATTCTGACCAGCCCGAAACAACAATGCCCGGTCCACGAACCGGGCATCGACGAGATGAAGTGCGAAGAACGAAGAGAGGCGCTATCCGACTTTCACGTAGGTGAATTCACGCGTGACGTTGGGCGGGACATACGCGCCGCTAATCTGCACGCGTGGCGTCAGACGCTTTCGCTGATCCCACCAGCGGCGACGCTGACAGGGCGTGAGAAACCGCAGATGCTTTCGGTAAGCGAAGATGCTCATGGTGACCTCCCGAATCGGACAACCGACAGGAAACAGCCCAATTGCACACAGCAACAACGAAACCGGAGCCATAGGGGTATTGTGCGCAGGTTTGCGAACAGCGGATGCGGTGTTGCGAGATAGCCGCAGGTGCGTGACATATGGCCCGGGACCTGTTAGTCATGCTGTCCGCATGTTGCGCGGGGGCGGACTTGCCGCCCAATCACAGCCCCCGACAGACCCCGCCGCCGTTCCTGGCATTCTTTTTAATCGGAGCACGCCCATTGCATCGGTACGTCGGCGAACATTTCGCGACGCCGGCCCTTGCATGAGCGCCTCGATTCACTTTAGCCGTTCGCCCGAAAAGCGCCCGGAATCCTGCGCGCACCGCGTGTGCAGCCGACCTTCTCGCGCCATTACTGGCAAGGCGTAAGCCGTGGTAATGTGGCAACGGCGCGCGCACCGACGGTACGCAGCGCACATCGGGATTCATCGACAGGAACGCCAATGATCAAGGTCAGCATCCTTTATCCTTACCGCGAAAACGGCAGATTCGACACCGAGTACTACGCCACGCGGCATATGCCGCTCGCCGCACGGCTTTTCGGCGACGCGCTAAAGGGCTGGTCGATCGACATCGGCATCAACGCGGGGCCGCCGGGCACGCCGCCGCCCTACGTCGCAGCCGGGCACTTCTTGTTCGAGACGCTGGACGATTTTTACACCGTGTTCAAGCAACATCAGAAGGTACTCGTCGACGACATTCCCAACTATACCGACAGCGGCAATGGCACGATCCTGGTCAGCGCGGTCAAGGTCTCCGTCTGATCCAGACTGATCTGTAATGGCAGGCCGCACGCTCGAAACCTGCCGCCACGCACCGTCAATTATCACAAGAAGGAAACAACACCGATGTTCGGCGATATCGCCCGCTTTCTGCTCAACACAATCTTCACGTTGTTCGGCGCCGCCCTGCTGCTGCGCGTCTGGCTGCAGTTCGTCCGCGTTCCGCCGTACAACCCGGTGACGCACGCCATCCAGCAGGTAACCAACTGGCTCGTGCTGCCGCTGCGCCGCGTGATTCCGGGCCTGCGCGGCATTGACATGGCGGGCGTCGTGGCGGCGCTGATCGCCGCCGTGGCTTTCGTGCTGCTGATGGTATGGCTTGCGGGCGTCGACCCGCTCGCCCTCTTGCCGACGCTTTTGATCGTCGCGGTGCTGACGGTCGTGAAGTGGGCACTCAATCTGCTGATCTGGCTGACGATCCTGATGGCGCTGCTCTCGTGGCTGAACCCGCAGTCGGCAGCGATGCCCGTGTTGTTCCAGCTCACAGCGCCGTTCCTGAATCCCATTCGGCGCATTCTGCCGAACCTCGGCGGGCTCGACCTCTCGCCGATTCTGCTGTTTGTGATCGTCCAGGTGCTGCTGATGGTCGTCACGCGTGTAGCGGTCTCGCTCACCCTGTTCGGAATTTGACGTCGGGCAGCGTCCCGCGGCAACGCGGGACGCACGCGATTGTGCAATCGGGCGAAATCCGCGTAAAATAGCGCGCTCTGCGGGTGTCGTATAATGGTTATTACCCCAGCTTCCCAAGCTGGAGACGTGGGTTCGATTCCCATCGCCCGCTCCACGAATTCACATCGCGGCGCCGTGCATCAATGCACGGCGCCGTAACATCCAGCCGGCCCGATTCGAGCGGCTGCGAACTGCAGTAATGCGCCTCGCAGCACCGCCAGCATCCCAGTGCGAATCGTTCTCCCGAAGCCGCACGGATGCCCCGAATGCCGCCGTCCCGGCGAAACGAATCGCCAGACCGGCAGTGCCCGACGCCGCGAAGCCCGCTGCCCTCACCTCCCATCCTCGAAGATGAATCACGATCCGAACGACGCAGCCCGCACTGGCTGCACGTCGCCCGCCACAGCGGACGACCACGCTGCGAACCCGTCGCAGGAAACGGCTGCTCCCAATGCCACGCCCCCCGAAGACGCACAGGCGAGCGCCGATGAAGGCCTGCACCACCGCCGCATCCGCAGCTTCGTGACACGCGCCGGGCGTGTCTCGACTGGCCAGCGCCGCGCGCTCGACGAACTCGGTCCGCGCTTCGTGGTGCCCTACGCGCCCGAGGCCGCTAACTGGGATGCCGTGTTCGAGCGGCACGCGCCGCGCGTGCTGGAGATCGGCTTCGGCATGGGCGCCAGCACCGCGGAGATCGCCGCGCTGCGCCCGGACGACGACTTTCTCGGCGTCGAGGTGCATGAGCCGGGCGTGGGCGCATTGCTCAAGCTGATCGGCGATCAGAACCTCACGAACATCCGCATCATTCAGCACGACGCGGTCGAAGTGCTCGAGCAGATGATCGCGCCCGCGAGCCTCGACGGCGTTCACATCTTCTTTCCTGACCCGTGGCACAAGGCGCGCCACCACAAGCGCCGGCTGATCCAGCCGAAGTTTGTCCAGTTGCTCATCTCGCGCATGAAGCCGGGTGCCTACCTGCACTGCGCAACCGACTGGCAGAACTACGCCGAACAGATGCTCGAGGTGCTAGGCGCCGAGCCCGCGCTCGAGAACACGGCCGCCGACTACGCGCCGCGCCCCGACTATCGTCCGGTGACCAAATTCGAGCGCCGCGGTCTGCGGCTCGGTCACGGCGTGTGGGACCTGGTGTTCAGGCGCCGCGCGGGCTAAAGCGTCCCAGCGGCGTTCACCCGGCAAAAACAAACGGGCGCCACGGCGCCCGTTTTGCATTCCGACGCCGCCGATTCGGGCGTCGACGCGTATCGCGTCACTGCCAGTCGAGCGCGCCGCCATAGCCGAACAGCAGGATCACGAGGCCGAATGCGATGCGATACCAGGCGAATGCCGTGAAATCGTGCGAGGCGATATAGCGCAACAGCCAGCGCACGCAGGCGAACGCGCTGATGAACGCGGCAACGAAGCCTACGCCGAAAAGCCCGAGCCAGTCGACCGAAAGCGTCTGCCAGGCTTTATGCATTTCATAAACGGTCGCACCGAAGATAATCGGGATTGCGAGAAAGAACGAGAACTCGGTGGCGACGCGCCGCTCGACGCCGAACAGCATCGCGCCGATGATGGTCGAGCCCGAGCGCGACATGCCGGGAATCAGCGCACAGCACTGTGCCAGGCCCACCTTGAAGGCATCGAGCAGCGAGATGTCGTCGAGCGAATTCACGCGCGCAGGCGGCGGCGTCTTGCCGGCCCCTACGCCCGCGCGCCGGCGCCCTTCCACCCACAAAATGATCAGGCCGCCCGCAACAAGCGCGAACGCAACGGGAACCGGTGCGAACAGCACCGACTTGATCGCCTTCTCGAACAGCAGGCCCAGCACCACGGCGGGAATCGTCGCAACGACGATGTTGAGCGCGAAGCGCCGCGCTTCGGGCCGCGTGGGCAGGCCGGCCACCACGGTGCCGATCTTGCGGCGGAACTCCCAGCACACGGCAAGGATGGCGCCCAGCTGGATGACCACGTCGAAAGTCTTTTCGTACTCGCCATCGAAGCCGAGCACGCTGCCCGCCACGATCAGGTGCCCGGTGCTCGAAACCGGCAGAAATTCCGTCAGCCCCTCGACAATGCCCAGAATCAGGGCCTTGCACGTCACAATCCAGTCCATCCCCACTCCCTTGCGGAAAAATTTGCGCCGGGGGGACCGTACGTCGCTTGCGTGCACGCCCGCCGACGGCTGCGCGCGGCGAGCATCCCGTCGCTTATTTCTCGACGATCTGCACGCGTATGCCGTTTGTAAGGATGGTGATTGTACCGGGTTCGTAATTGACACCGGCGAACTGGAGCTGATCCGGCTTGAACGTGTAAATGGGATAGTTGGCCAGCAACTGGGTAGCGGCCACCGCCGCGACGGCGTTCACCTGCTGCGCGTAGACGGCGGCGCTGCCCGCCATGTCGACGCTGTCCACCGTGGGCGATCTCAGGATGACCGAACGGCTCGGCGCATCGTAGGCAAGCTCGCTCGAAATCGTGAACGCGCCGCTCACCGGGTCCTGCATCAGCGGGCTTTCCAGATGTGCATCGACGCGCACGGCAACGCGGTTGCGATCCGGAAGCAAGGTGACGACCGGGTTCGTGAGCGTGACATCGAAAAGCTGCTGCGCCGAGCGGTGATACGGAAACTTGCGCTGCACCGCGCCCTGCACCTGCTGCTGCGAGAAGGTGTAGTGATCGGGGATGAAGGGAAAGATGCCGGACGCACAGGCGCCGAGCGACATGGCCGCGCAGGCCGCCGCACAGGCGGAGAGCACGAAAGCCCTTCGGGTGGCGCGAAGCGCGCCCGGGTTGCGCGAAGGGGAAGAGGCGCGCGTCGCGCGTCGGAACATGCGAAATCTCCTTAATGAGCAGCTCAGATACAACGGGGGCGACCAGGGAACGACGTTTCGGCTAGCGCCTGTTTAGCGCCTATGGCCTCGTGGCGGCTTCGAGGCGCTCGATCCAGACGAGCGCCTGCTCGCGCGAATCGCCGCACATCCCGGCCTGCGGCTGGAGACCCGAGCAACACGCGGGACGCAGCGGCGAGCCGAATATTTTGCACTGCAAGTCCTCATCTAGCTGCACGCAGCGCACTCCCGCAGGCTTGCCGTGCGGCATGCCGGGAATCGGGCTCGAAATGGACGGCGCGATACAGCACGCACCGCAACCGGGGCGGCATGCATGGCCAGACGCGGTAAGAGGGAAACCTGCACTCACAACTGCTTCCTGAAGCAAAACGGTTACTGATTCGAAAAAACGAGTCGCCAACCGGCACACGTGCGGACACGGCGGATGACTGTACGCATTGTGCCATCGCACGCTGCGACCTTTTTACACAAACAGCTTGGCCAATCGACTCTTACACTCAGCTAGTCAGGCGCTGTAAGACGCCCCGCTCAGGATGCCACGTGGCGCACCGCGGGTGCCGCGCCGCCCACCAGAGAATCCGCATGAGCGACACCGAACAGCTCTTTCGTCCCGATCTGCTCGCCAAATACGGCGCGAACGGCCCACGCTATACGTCTTATCCGACCGCACTACAGTTCCGCGACGATTTCGACCTCGATCATTACCGGCGCGCCGCATCCGATCCCGGCGCGGCGGAAACTGACCTCTCGCTGTACTTCCATATCCCCTTCTGCGACACCGTCTGCTTTTATTGCGGATGCAACAAGGTCGCGACAAAAAACCGCAAGCGTTCGAAGCCATACGTGCAACAACTCGTCCGCGAAATCGAACTGCAGGCGGCGCTTTTCGATACAAAGCGGCCAGTCTCGCAGTTGCACTGGGGCGGTGGCACGCCCACGTTTCTCTCGCTGGAGGAAATGAGCACGCTGATGGCCGCCACGCGCGAGCACTTCGCGCTGCGTCCTGACGGCGAAGGCGAATACTCGATCGAAATCGATCCGCGCGAGGCATCGGCGCAAACCATCGCGCATTTGCGCTCGCTCGGCTTCAACCGGCTGAGCCTCGGCGTTCAGGATTTCGATCCGGTGGTGCAGCGCGCGATCAACCGAGTCCAGCCGCTCGAACTCACCGTCGACGTCATGAACACGGCGCGCGCGAACGGCTTCGAGTCGATCAGCGTCGACCTCATTTACGGCTTGCCTCACCAGAGCGTCAGCAGCTTCAAGCGCACGCTCTATACGATCCTGCTGCTCGCGCCCGAGCGCATTTCGGTATTCGGCTACGCGCACATGCCGCAGCTCTTCAAGATGCAGCGGCAAATGGACGCCGCCACGCTGCCCTCGCCGGCCACACGGCTCGCGCTGCTGCAACTCGTGGTCGAACAGCTCACCGAGGCGGGCTACGTCTATATCGGCATGGATCACTTCGCGCTGCCCACCGACGAGCTTGCGCGCGCACAGGCGCAGCGCACGCTGCATCGTAATTTCCAGGGTTACAGCACACGCGCGCAATGCGATCTGATCGGCTTTGGCGCCTCGTCGATCGGCAAGGTCGGCGACGTCTACGCGCAAAACGCCAAGGACCTGCCGGGCTACGGCGCCGCCATCGATGCTGGCCGGCTTGCCGTGACGCGCGGCGTGCGCCTCAGCGCCGACGACCGTTTGCGCCGCGACATCATCACGGAGTTGATGTGCAATCTGGAGCTGCGCTTCGACGAATTCGAGGCGGCGTACGGCATACGCTTCCCGGCCGCGTTCGCGCCGGAGCTTGAGCGCCTGCGCACCTTCGAAGCCGACGGTCTCGTCGCCCGCCGTTCCGACCGGCTCGAAGTGCTGCCCGCCGGGCGCATGTTCGTGCGCAATATTGCGATGGTGTTCGACAGCTACCTCAGGACCCAAAAGGCCGAGCGCTTTTCGCACACGATTTGAGCGGGCCAGTCGCAGCCGCCGGCGCCGATAGTTGCCGCAGCCGCGATTTTGCGCCATAATCTCCGGCTACTTCGAGCGTCTGTCGTAAAAGCAGACGGCGAAACCTGCCTCGGTGGTGAAATTGGTAGACGCGCCGGACTCAAAATCCGGTTCCGAAAGGAGTGCCGGTTCGATTCCGGCCCGAGGCACCAGCAAAACATTCAAGCACTTAGCCCAGCCCTAACCGGCTGGGCTTTTTGCTTTCTGGGCTTCGCGGGACACTCCTGGGACACATCGCCAGAAGAATCCGCAACAACAGCAAGCCCCCCCTCTCTGGACGCCCACGCCTGTGGATAAGTGCTCGTTTTCGCCCCTTACTGTCCCGCAATTGTCCCATCCAAGCACGACACCACCCGATAACCCGCCACCATAAAGGATTTCAAACGACTAAAAACCGGATTATATGTCCCGTGTTGTGGTTTGCGCTCCATTATTCTATGCTTCTCTGCATTCCTTACAGGACGGATGCAATGGCAACGATCGAGAAGCGAACGGCAGACGGCAAGACAACCTACCGGGTGAAGATCCGCCTGCGTGGATACCCGTCAGAATCGGCCACGTTCGAGCGCATGTCCGATGCAAAGGCCTGGGCACAAAAGATCGAAAGCGACATGCGCGCCGGTCGCTACTTCGGCGAAGCCAAGCGCCACACGTTCGGCGAGCTGGCCGACAAATATCTCGCTGACCGCGAGACGATGCGCCTCCGGTCGTTCTCCGATCGAAAGCGGCAGGTCACATTCTGGCGGGGCGTTTTTGGCGACCACCTCCTCCACGATGTAACGCCCGCGCGGATCAGTACCGAGCGCGACAAACTCCTCGAGGAAGTCGACGCGGACGGCGAGCGCCGCCGCGACGGTCCCACCGTAACGCGCTATCTCGCAGCCCTGTCCGCGTGCCTGTCCTATGGCGTGGAATCACTGCAATGGCTCGAATCGAACCCGTGCCGGCGCATCAAGAAACCCTCAGAGAATCAGGGCCGCGTGCGCTTCCTTTCGGACGATGAGCGTGACAGGTTGTTAGCGGCGTGCCGTGCGAGCGCAGATCCACACCTGTTGCTCGCGGTCATCCTCTCCCTGACTACAGGCGCACGCCAAGGCGAGGTCATGGGGCTGCGATGGTCGCAAGTCGACTTTCAACGGCGAGTCATTACGCTGCACGAAACAAAGAACGGGGACCGGCGCGCCCTACCTCTGGCGGGAGAGGCATTCACGCTGCTGCTGGAACGCTCAAAGGTTAGGCCACTGCATGACGATCGCGTGTTTTTAATTGAGCGGCGCCAGCGGCCGTTCGCTGCAATCCGTCCAGCCTGGGAGGCCGCACTCGAAGCCGCCGGCGTGAAGGACTTCCACTGGCACGACATACGGCACACGGCCGCCTCGTATCTCACGATGGCCGGCGTATCGCCCACGGAGATAGCACGCGTCACCGGCCACCGCACCATGCAGATGCTTGCGCGCTACTCACACCTCTCCGACGAGCACGTTGTGAAGCTCGGCGACCTCTTGGCACAACGCATGGGGCTTAACTGAGATGGCGTATTGGAGCAGAAACAAAAAATACAGCGTGTGGGACCACGAAGCACGCTACTGGAACAGACTAGAAAACCTCGAAACCCTGATGGGCGATGCCTGGCGCTGCGAGTTTCCCAATCTGTGGGGGGTGGCCCAGCGCGCGCTCGACGTGCTCGCGCCCCGACGACGCACACTCGAGGCGATCGTGCTTATGGTCGAGAACGCCGAAGCGTTCGCCGAGGACTATTACAAGCGTGAGATAGACACCGAAATCGCACGGCTAAAGCGCATTCACGTTGCCGTGCACTCCGACCGCAGGCATGAACTATCCGAGGAGGACGAAGCTGATTACGTCGACTCGCAGGGAATGTTCGAACCGGCATCCAAGCTATGGGGTGATGACCTTGTATTCGTCGGCGAAAGGTCACGGGTGCCGAGCATCGCAAACCAAATGACATTCCTCGAAACGTTGCGCGAGTGCATTGGGCGCTACGAGATATCCGACGACGAAACCCTGATTGGGGCCACGGAGAACGAGTATTACGCGGCATGGGCATTGCGCAGAATCGCGGATGCCATCTCCCACATGAATTTCAAACCAACAGTTGACTACGCGACCGCGACCGCCAAGGACGCCTATGAGCGCGGGAGTGACGTGGCGGCGCTCCGATTCTGCGGGGCCAGTCGCCCCGTAATGGAGGGAGTCGATGCTGTTTGTCTCGCCGAAAATCTGAAGTTGTTGGACCGCATGAACAAGAAGTGGGAGAAGAAGCTCGTCACCGCGCAGGCTGACAACTCGCACGATATCGAGGTGGAGAGATCGGCGTGGGAGCAACGACTGACCGAAGAACGGCGAGCGCGCTCACTTAAAGCTTTGGAAATGAAAAAACTGTACGACCGGAAGGGCAAGCACGCCGCCAAGAAAGGCGCTTATGGATGGTGGAAGCGCTGGCAAGAAGCACCGGACATGTACGACAGCAAGACGGGGTTTGCCAGAGCCATGATGGACAAATGGCCCGCGCTGGAGAACCAGAAGAAGATCACCGATTGGTGCCGCAATTGGGAACGCGGCATCGACATACCTGACGATATGGAACCAGCCTGAGCACAGTTACCACCCTACTACGTTGAGTGCTCACCGTGCCGCGTTCCGGGGTTTTCGCGACGTCCGCACCTGAATAGCCTTCCTCACACCGATAACCGCCGAGAGAACTCGGCAACTTTCAGTGTGAGGAAGCGATGACCGAAACAACCCCGCAATCTTCCCTGCGCACCGTTCAGCAGTTCAGCGAGCGTCATCCCGCCTGGACTGAAGCGGCCCTGCGCAACCTGATCTTCAAGGCCGAGGCACGCGAATCAAGCCGCGGCACCATCCCCGGTAACGGCCTGATCGAGTGCGGCGCAATCGTCCGCATCGGCCGTAAGGTGCTGATCGACGAAGCGCCGTTCTTTGCGTGGGTTCGCGCGCAGGGCCAACCCGCCCACCCCAATCCGCCGACGGCGAAATCCTCGCGCAATAAGTCCGCCAGCAACGCCGCCAGGGCTGCATGATGACGGACCGCAACTCTGCCGCCAGCCAGCGCGATCGCCTATTACGCGCCCTCAAGCGTGGGCCGGTGGACACGCAGCACGCAGCACGCATCGCGTCAACTCGACATCATCCACCCTCCCCGCCGCGTGTTCGAGTTGCGCAAGCTCGGCCACCGCATCACCACCTCATGGACGTGGCGTGTCACCGAGGCCGGTGAGCGTCACCGCGTCGGCCTGTACGTGCTGGAGGGCAAAGCATGAACGGCCCTGCCTGCATCAAATTCAACCGCCAGCCGCTCGCCACTCTACTTCGCGTGGCCGGGCGGAATCTTGCCGTCCCAGTTGAACGGGTCGAGTCGACGCTTGGGGTCCGCGCACATTTCCATGAGCAAATCGGCGTTGCGATGATCTGCGAACAGCTTGAAACGCGGATCGTTGTATGCGAGGGCGGCAAGATTATCGTCACGCTGGACGGCTCCGGCGACCGGGGAGCCTACTTCATGGTTCGTCGCAATGAACTGCTGAAAAGTTATCGTGCCGCCGTAGTGCCCCATGCTAGCCGTCGCCAGCGTCATCACATCCCATTCGCACTGTCTCTGCGGACCGGGCGGCAAATCGCTCGCGACCGCGAACAGGGGAGCAGCAGCGGCACATATCGGAATCAAGCGGACAAGCTTTCTCATAGTTTCCTCGCCGGAAGTGGCTCAGCGAGTGTAAATGTCGCCACCGTATCTCCCCCGGCCGTCCTTGCTGATTTGACGAATATTGACGAATCGCAAAGCTTCGCCGCAACGCGATATTACGAAAAGACGACACCGGTGGCGCACTTGACGCTGGTACCCAAAGGGCCTACATTTGACTCAGAGGTTCGCGCACCCCGCGAGGACCGAGACTCCGAAAGGAAGACCCACATGAAGACCAATCTTCGTGCGTGCTCGCACGCGCCCAAAAAAAATGAGCCATTACACCCCTCCCTCGCCGGAGGACATGGAGCGCTTGAAACAAGAGCTTGGCAAGAGCAGCACCGAGATGGCCGAGCTGTTCGGCGTCACGACTGGCCGGCAATGGCGCAAGTACATGTCAACGGATTCGAGCAACACGCGCGACATGGGAATGCACATGCTGTTCTTCGCAATGGCCCGTCTGGAACTCGACTCACCGACGCTGGAACGCATCCTCGACAGGATGCGAGCGGCCGGCGCAACGATCGACCTGAACGCACCCGAGTAACCGCGTCAGCTGAACCCCACCGCGCCCGCGATCGTCGGGCGCGGCTCTCCCCCTTCGAATCCCTCATCGCCGACGCTCTGCGCGCGGCAGCCCTCGCACCGACCGACCGCGAAGCCCTCGACATTGCTGGCGGCGCGCTCGCGACGCTTGCGCAGCTCGCACGCGCGGAGGTGTGCCATGCGTAAGAACACGACCGCCACCGTCGATGCGATGAACGCCGAAATCGACCGCATCGGCTACGCACTGGCCAAGCAGGTTCCCGCGATGGAACGCGGCTTCACGATCCAGACGAGCTACGGCGATCTGCACATCGACGCCGAGGACGCGCCGCGCTTCGTGGCTCTCGCCCACTCCATTCTGCAAAAGCAGCTCAAGCGCGCCGAGGTGCAGCATGGATAACCGCCTGCAAGTGCTCGTCGCCGCACTGGACCCCGCCGAAATCATCCTCGCGCGCCTGCGCGCCCTCGCCACGCTGCTGTCTGTGGAGGAAGTCGCCGCAGCGTTCGCCGAACTCGACGTAACCGACCAGACGGCTCTGTTCGGCCTGTTCGAAAGCATCGCCGCCGACATCGGCGTCGCAATGGCACGCGATGCGGAGGTGCCGGCATGAAAACGACCCGCAAACCGTCCCCGGCCGCAACCGTGACGCCGCCGCCCGCGCCCACGATCACCCCGCCCCCCGCACCGAAGCGCGGCCCGGCCAACACGGCCAGCGTGCTCACCTTCTTCTGGAGCCAGTGCGATGCGTCCGCTATGTCGGCGGGCGATCTGGAATGGCTCGGCAATGCGTCCCTGCATGTACAGACGATGGCGAGCGGCCTGAGCGCGGCACTGAGTGGTTTCGGAAACCTTCTCAGCGCGAACCCGAACGGCGCGGAGGAAATCGGCGCACGCACGATGGAACAGGTTCTCTGGCGCGCAGCCGACACGCTCGACACCATCGCCGCGCTCGAATTCATCGCGAGCGAGGCGGAATTCGAGTTGCGCAGCCGCATCGCCCGTCGCCCGCATTCGCATTTGCAGGACGTTGAGCACTCCTCACAGGGGGCGAGCCATGCTTGAGCACGCCGCCCTCTTTGCCGAATGGCTCGACACCGCCGGCCGTCGCGAAATGGCAATCGTCTTATCGGCTTCGTGGCCGTACCGCTTCGCGCTCGCGGCCGATATCGAGCTGGTGACGGGCGCGAAGCTCGCCGCGCGCGGACCCGCTATCTTGCGCGTACTAGCAGCGGTATGTGACCGCCAGCACGCGCGCCTGCGTGGTAGCGACCACTCAACCGCCTACGCGCCGTGGGAACTGCTCGACATTCCCCCTGCGCTGCACATTGTCGCGCTGCGTTTCGATCCGCGCGCACTCGACGCGGGGCAGATCGAGCGCGACGGCGCGGCCATCCTGTTCGCGCTCAGACGTGAACTCGAACGTGCATGGGAGACCGCCCATGCGTAAGGACCGCATCAACCTCGACAGCGCCCTGAGCGAGATCGAACAGGCCGCACACGGCGCGGACGTGCTCGGCAAGCTCGCTGGCCATCAACTCGGCGCGCCGCCTCGAATCTGCACACCGTCTGCTCGGTGGCGGCGGGACAGGAATCGAAAGCGTGCAGCACGCGCCGGAGGCACAACCACAATGAGCGAGATCGTGGACGAACAGCAACGCATCGAGGCGGCGCTCGCCGCCATCCCGCCCAACCTCGAACGGGAACAGTGGTGGCGCATCGGCGCGGCGATCAAGCACGAGCTCGGCGACGCCGGGTTCGATGTGTTCGACGCGTGGAGCCGTGGCGCCGACTGCTACGTCGCAACTGACGCGCGCGACACATGGCGCTCGCTGACACCGGGCGGGGGCATCACCATCGCCACCCTGTACAGCATCGCGAAGCGTTACGGCTTCGATCCCAACGGCCAGGCGTGGCCCGCGCTCGATACCGAGGCGCACGCGCAGCGCCGGGCGGCACGCGAGGCGCAGACGAAGAAGGCTGCGGCAACGCGCCTGACGAAACAGCGTGAGGCCTCGACGCTGGCGCTGGCGGTATGGGAGAGGTCCACGCCCGCACGTGACGATCACCCCTACCTCATGCGCAAGGGGCTAACGGCCACGCCCATGCTGCGCGAGATCGTCGCGGCGAAGCTGCACAAGCTGCTCGGTTACGCGCCCAGGGCATCGGGCAAGGAACTGGCCGGCCGCGTGCTGGTGGCGCGCATCGAGCGCGCGGGCCAGCTTACGAGTCTGGAGTTGATCGACGGCGACGGGCACAAATCCGCCCTCGCTGGCGGTGCCAAGGCGGGCGGCTACTGGCTCGCGGCGCAGCCGACCGGACAGACGCAGCGCATTGCGATCGCCGAGGGCGTGGCAAGCGCGCAGACGCATCAACAGGTGTGCGACGGCGACACGGATGCGGCAATCGCCGCACTGTCCGCCGGCAACCTGCCGAGCGTCGCGCGCGCCGTGCGCGCCGCTTGGCCCGATGCCGCGATCCTCATTCACGGCGAGATCGGTAACGGCTCGGCGAAGGCACTAGAGGCTGCCCAGGCTGTGGGCGGCCTGCTCGCCATGCCCGACTTCGGCGACGAGCGGCCCGAAGGCGCGAGCGACATCAATGACCTGTTCGTGCTGCGCGGCCCGCAGGCCGTTCGCGATTGCGTCGCGGCGGCGCGCGATGTGGCGCAAGGCAACGCGGGCGAGCTGGCCGCCACATTTCCCGGCATCGAGGGCCGCCCCTGCTGGCGGGTCTATACCGACTGGAACGAGGTGGACAGCAAACGCATCAAGCCTGGCGTCTATTACCACGGCGTGAAGCTGCCGAAGGGCGACGCTGCCCCCGAGTTGACGGACCAGTGGGTGTGCAGTCCCCTGCACGTGCGCGCAATCACGCGCAGTCCGCAGGACGGCGATTACGGCCGCCTGCTCGAATACGTCTCGACGGCGGGCCGCTGGAAACAGTGGGCGATGCCCATGGCAATGCTGGCGGGCGATGGAAACGACGTGCGCGGCGTGCTGCTCTCCGAGGGCGTCATGTTCGACCTCAGAAACCGCGGCGGCATTCTCGACTACATCGCGGGCCAGCACCCGACAACCACGATGCGCGCCGCCAGCGTAACTGGCTGGCACGATGGCGCGTTCGTGCTGCCCCAGACGGTCATCGGCGCAGACGATATCTGGTTTCAGTCTACCGGGCGCGAGGCACCCTACGCGACAGCGGGCACGTTCGAGGGCTGGCGCGAGCTGGCCGCGCTCGCCAATGGGAACCCGCTGCTGATGTTCGCCATATCCACCTCGTTCGCGGGTCCGCTGCTCGGCCCGCTGAACATCGACGGCGGCGGCACGCACCTTTACGGCGATTCGTCGTGTGGCAAGACCACGGCGGCGCGCGCAGCGATCAGCGTGTGGGGCAGCCCGCGATTCGAGCGCAAATGGCGCGCTACTTCGAATGGTCTGGAGGGCTCGGCGGCGCTGCACTCCGACACGCTACTCGTGCTGGACGAGATCGGCGAGATCAAGCCTCAGGATCTCTATGAGACGGCCTACGCGCTTATCAACGGCATGGGCAAGACGCGCGCGAACCGTCACGGCGAAGCACGTCAGGCGGCGCGCTGGCGCGTGTTCCTGTTCTCCACGGGCGAGCTGACCGTGGCGGCACGCATGGCGGCGGGCGGCATCGAAGCAAAGGCGGGCCAGCTCGTCCGTATCCTCGACGTGCCTGTAACGGGCGCTTACGGCGTGTTCGAAACGCTGCACGGCCGCGCATCGGGCAGCGCACTATCCGACGAGATCCGCAACACGGCGGCCGCGCACTACGGCCATGCTGGCCCGCGCTTCGTTGAGGCGCTGATCCGCAATCAGGCGGACGGCCTTGAACTCGCCGACCTGCTTGCGCCGCTGATGGAGCGCTTCGGCGAACTCGGCGACCAGGAGCGGCGAGCCGCCCGCACGTTCGCGCTGTGCGCGCTTGCGGGCGAACTGGCAATTGAATGGGGCGTCGCGCCCTGGGCGAGCGGCGACCCCACGAACGCCGCGCTCCACGCGTTCCGTCTCTGGCGCAACCAGTGGGGCGCGACCGGCCGAAGCGCCGAGCACGCCGGCATCCTGCGCGCGGTGGCCGACTTCATCGACCGCCACGGCAGCGCGCGCTTCTCGAACATCGATGGCAGCGCGGATCTGATTCGCGAGCGCGCAGGCTGGTGGAAACAGGACGGCGACGAACGGCGGCTCTACCTGTTCACTTCGAGTGGGCTGCGCGAAGCGGCAAAGGGCTATGACCTGAACCGCGTGTTGCGCGCGATCGACGACGCCAACGCATTCGCCGACAAGGGCAAAGCGGAGGTCGCGAAGGTCACGCACACCCCAGAGGGCAAGAAGCGCCTGTATCACATCGTCGCCGACGCACTCAACGGAGGCGACAAGTGAACCACCCCATAGCAAATCATGGCGTAACTCACGTAACTGGCGTAACAGCCCCGTCTGACAAGGCTTCCGGCGGTTACGCCGGCACGTGCACCGGGCGTAACCGGCGTAACGCACACGATCCCGCTCGCGGCGCAGGTAACGCCAGTTACGTCACCCCACGCAGCGGCGTAACCGCGCAAACCCTTGCAGGACAAGGGCGTTACGCCTGTTACGCCAGTTACGTCACTCAATCACAGGGGCAATCCACATTTGGCAGTGAAGCCACCCCGCCAGCAACGGGAGGCCATCATGGCATTTGAACCCGGAACACAGCGCATCATCGCGTGGACGAAGGCCGGTTGTCCGCTGCCCGGCGAGGCGGCCTATGACACGTTCATGCGCGAGCACGGCGACCACGCAAGCACAGCAAGAGCGGCGCCGCACGCAGTCCAACACACGGCCGCTGATCCGGCGCAGGCCTCGGCATCAGGCGGGGCGCTACGCAGCCGTAGCGGCGGCCTCTATCTGCCCTGGGGGCCATACCTCTCTGCCGATGACGTGCACCACTTACGCGCCGATCTGGCCGGGATGCTGGAGGATCTGGCGACGCTTGAGGGGTGGCCGCGCGAGTTGCTGGACGATGTGATGGCGCGAGCCATGCGCGGGCCGCTCGCCGACCTGCTGCCGAACCTTCACTACTTCCGCGAGCGCCTGAAGGCGATGCGCGCACAGGTTGCCGCCCGCGATGAAGCGGCGCGGCACTCATGGCGCGCGAACGAGGATCTGACGGAGCGCGGCTACGCACAGACCACCGGGCGAGCCCATCGCCGCAAAGGCGGTGCGCGATGACGACGGGCCGACTCCCTCTGCTGCTGGCCGTTCTCGCAACGCTCACGGCGGCGTGCCTGTCTGTGCTGGCGGGCTGGCAACGTGGCGGCTGGCTGGCCGAGCGGGCGCTGTGGATCGCCATTGGCGTCGTGCTGGTGCTGGCGGCCCATCTGCTCCCCGCCCTGCTCCAGCATCGCGCCACGGTCCTGCGTGTCTGCGGCGGTGCGCTGTGGATCTGCTGTATGGCGGCAACGTGCTACGGCCACGCCGTGTTCTTCACGCTGGCGCAGCGCCACGCCGCCGAGGCCCGCACGGCGATCGTCATCCACGCGCCGCCAGTCTCGCCAGGTAGCGCACCGGCCACAGCGCGACCGCTCACGCAGATTGCCCACGAGCGGGCGGCGACCATCGCGCAGCTCGCGGCCGCACGCGCCCGCCGCTGCGCGTCTGGTTGCGCGACGCTGGACGCCCGACGCACGGCACTGGCCGCACGACTCGACGCGCTCGACACCGAAGCCGCTGAGGCTCGCCGCCAGGAAGCCGCGCAGGATCGCGCCGAAGCTGAACGCGACACCGCACGCGTCGATCCGGTTGCGGCGCCGCTCGCCGCCCTCCTCGGCATTCCGGCCACCCGCCTTGACCTGATAGCCGGCCTCGCCTACGCGGCGTTACTGGAGGGCGTCGCGTGCTTCTGCTGGCTGCTCGCATTCGCACCAGCGCGCCCGGCGCAGCAATCCCGGACCACCTTGCCTGTTGCCGCTACTGCGGCGGGTAACGAAGCCGGTATTGCCCCGCCCGTAGCCCCGGTCGCGGCGGCAGCCGCGCGAGTAGCGGAACCGGACGAGGCGCCCATTGCCGCCCCGGAGATTCGCGCCACCACCAACACTACCGCCGACATCGAGCGGATCACGCAGGGCGTGGCCGCCGGCGAGGTGCGCCCCACGGTCGCCGGGATTCGCCGGTTCCTGGGGTGCTCCCAAACCCGCGCCGTCGCACTGCGGCGGCAGCTCAACAACGAAGCGAGGATCGCATGATCGAAGGATTGATCGCCGGGAAGCTCTACGGCACCGCGCAAACACGAACTGGGCCGAGCGGCCGCGTATTCACGACCGCGAAGGTGCGCGCAGCCGCCAGCGACGGCGACACGCTGTTCGTCAACGTCATCACGTTTTCCGACTCGACGGCCGCGGCGCTACTCGCGCTCGAGGACGGCGACGCGGTAACGCTGGCGGGCACGCTCACGCCCAAGGTCTGGACGGACAAGCATGGCGAAGCGCGGCCCGCACTCGACATGAACGCGCACGCCATGCTGACCACCTATCACGTCCGACGCAAGCGCCGTGCAGCGCAGGGCGAGACAACGACGCCCGCCACGCCGGCCGGCGAATACGACGACGATCTTTGAGCGAGACGACATGGCCTTTGCTGAACGCATTCTCAACGTGCGGTATGACCTCGCACAAAGCGCTTTCCCTGATGGCTCGCACACGCTCAGCCTGCAAGGCCACCGTGTACAGGCGCAGATCGCTACGTTGTCCGCCGGATCGCTCGCATCCTATGTCCTCGCGCTGCGCGTGTACGGCATGAGAATGTCCGACATGGACGCTCTGTCGCAGTGGAACACCCTCGGCGCGCTGATCGGCGAGAACGAGATAACCCTCTCGGCCAGCTCGCCAGGCACATCGTTCAATGCCCTGCGCACGGTATTCAGCGGGACTATCTACGCCGCAGTGGTCGAGATCGAGGACAACGGCGAATCCGCCCTCGTCGTTTTCGCGCAAGGCGGTTTGTATGAGCGACTGGCGCCGAACGCGCCCAATACTTACCCCGGCGCGCAGGATGTGGCCAGCATCATCAGTGGCCTCGCGAAGCAGGCCGGGTTCACGTTCCAGAATCACGGCGTCACAGCCAAGATCGCAAATCAGTACCTGTGGGGCAGCGTGCTCGACCAGATCGAGCGCGTGGCCGAGGCCGCGCAGGTCGTGATGCTGATCGATAACGCTCGGACGGTGCACATTTGGCCGAACAGCCTTGTGCCGGACTTCGCCCAGATAGACCTCTCCGCCAACAACGGCCTGATCGGCTACCCGAAGTTTGTCGAACAGGGCATTCAGGTTCGCGCCGAATTCCGGCCGGATTTTCTCTACGGCCAGGTGGTCAATCTCAAGTCGGTCATCCCGCGCGCAAGCGGTTCGTGGCAGGTCGGCGCGATTACACATGAACTATCCACGATGACGCCCGGCGGCCCCTGGTTCTCCACTATGACCCTTGTGTCACAGGGTCTCAATCTGGCGCGGAAGAACTGATCCGCACCGCCCTCTCCGCATACGCGCCCCACTCTTACAGAGGACTACAAAATGGCGACAATCATTGACAGCCTGGTTGTGCTGCTCGGCCTAGACCCGAACGGCTATAAGCAAGGCGCAAAGGAGGCCGAGAAGGCCGGAAAGCAGCTCGCGACCTCGCAGGAGGTGGCGAACAAGAAAGTCACCGAATCGACAAAGAAGGCCTCCGCCGAACAGATCGCGCAGATGAAGAAGGCCGAGGACGCCGCGAAACAACTCGCCGAGGGCTACGGCAAGGCGCGCCTCGAACTGATCGGGATGGCAACTGGCGTGCTGACCTCAACGGGTCTCGGCGCCTTCATCACGAAAACCGTAGGCGGTCTGACGCAACTCAGCTACGCGTCAAAGAACCTCGGCATGGGTGCGCGCGAACTCGACGCGTGGCACCTCGCAGTGCAAAAGTTTGGCGGCACGGACGGCGACTTCGACAAGTTCGCCGCGAGGGTGAAGAAGTTCAAGGCCGACTACGAGCAGAATCGCCTTGAGCTGGAGGATCGCCAATTCGTTGCCACCCTTCATCAGCAGTTCCAAGTGAACCCGGACATGGTAAAGGCCGGTGACGTGAATGCGGTCATGCAGCAGATCGCGAAGTCTCAGCAGGGTTTGAGCCCGCTTAACTCATCCACGAACCTGCGCCGCCTCGGCATCGACGACTCAATGATTCGCCTGTTGCAGCAAGGGGCGGACGGTGTGCAAGCGCTCTACAACGAGGAATACCAACTCTCTCAGGTGACTGACGAGAACGCTGCGAAAGCTGCGAAGGCAGAGCAAACCTGGCGCCAGTTCCACAACACGCTGAGCGAGATTGGCGTGACGCTCGCCTCCGATATTGAGCCCGCGCTCGAGCAGGTGAACACCCTGCTCGACCGCTTCGGCACATGGTCCGCAGCCAATCCGCAAGCGGCGGCTGCAATCGGCATCGGTGGATCGGTAGCCACCGCAGCAGCGGGAAGCGCCGCAATCGCTGGCGCGGCTCGCGCGCTATTCGGAGGCGCGGGAGCGGCGGCGCGCGTGGGCGGCTCGGCAGCGCCAGTAGTCGCGGCCGGCACTGGCGGCTGGACGCTGGGCAGCTTCATGCGCCCGTACTACGACGAGTACGTCCGAAAGGTATCTGGTGGCGATCGTTGGTCGCTGAACGATTTTCTGACAGGTACCCATCGCCTTGCATTGAAAGACACTGGGGGCTACCGACAGGACGAACTCGACAGCGTAAAAACTGGTGGCGGCGCAAAGCTATCGGCGGACGCCCAACGCCGACTCGCCGCCGCACACGAGCTCAACGACGCGGCCAGGTCCCAACGCGTTGCCAGCAAGGCAATGGATGATTCGACCAGGGCGCAACGCGAATCGACAAAAGTGCTGCTCGATGTCGCAAAGGAATTCGCGAACGCACTATCGACGAATGCAGACGCTGCCGAGTCACATGCGGAAGCACCTCATGGCATCAACGGCCGAGTACGGGAATGGTCCACGAAGTTGGACTTCGCAGGGCTGGAGAAGCAATACGGCCTACCTGCCGGACTTCTTTCGTCTCTCGCCCAACAGGAGTCTGCGGGCAACGCGAAGGCCGTTTCTCGCGCTGGTGCCGCCGGTCTGTTCCAGTTCATGCCCGCCACCGCGCGCGAATATGGGATTGACCCGATGGACCCCGCTCAATCCTCGAAAGCTGCTGCACGCAAGATGGCAGGCCTGATGAAGCACTACCGTGGCGATCTCTCGATGGCACTGTCCGCGTACAACTGGGGCGAGGGCAACCTGGACCGCAAAGGCATGGCGCGCGCGCCCGCCGAAACGCTTGCCTACGCGCCGTCAATCATGGGGCGCATTGGGGGGCGCGGGATACCCTCGATGGCCTCGATGATCGAGGCAGCCACCCGAGCCCAATCGTCAACCTCGACCACGACGAACAACAACAGTTCTGAAACACACATAGGCCAGATCACAGTCGTCTCGCCCGACACAAGCGACGGCAAGAAGGTCGCCGCCGACATGAAAGACGCGATCAACCGTAATGGGCTGGTGCTTGGCGCTTCCTACGGCGTGAGTTGATCCGGCAACGCTCCGATCTCTATCGCTCCGGCGCACGCATCCCCGCCAGCAGAGGCTGGCGGGCAACCATTCAGAGGTTCACGCATGGCAACTTCAGGCAACGCCGCTGCAAGCGGCATCACACCCGGCGCAGTCGCCGGCGAATACGAGCGGCAGCGGCGCGTGGTCGCGCAGCTCCTCACGCGCTTGCGCACAACGTATCTGGCCAAGGTGGTGGCGGTCAGCAACGCGGGCACGGTTGCCAGTATCGGCACCGTCGATGTCCAGCCGATCGTTGGACAGCTCGACAACGCGGGTAACGTCATCGCCCACGGTACGATTCACGGCATCCCCTATCTTCGCGTGCAGGGCGGCGCGAATGCCGTCATCCTCGATCCGCAGGTGGGCGATATCGGGCTCGTGGCGGTGTGTGACCGTGACAGTTCGGCCGCACGCTCGAACCGCGAAGCGTCAGCTCCCGGCAGCCTGCGCAAGTTCGATATGTCGGACTCCGTGTACACGTTCTCGGTACTCTCGGACCCGCCACGCCAGTATGTCGTGCTTGCCGCAGACGGCATCGACATCGTGTCGCCGGCACGTATTCGCATGGCCGCGCCCACGATCATCTTGCAGGCCGACAACGAGATCGGCATCACGGCTGGCTCGCAGATCACGAACAGCGCGCCCGCGATCGCGCTCGACGGTGCACTGACACAGGGCGACGGGGCGCATGGCGGTGACGCACATATTGCGGGCACTCTGACCGCTGATCGCGACGTGATTGCTGCGGGAACGAGTCTGCACGACCACGATCACCGCGATTCGCAGGGCGGCACGACGAGCCCGCCGCTGTAACCGCGCAAACAAAAAGGCCGCCCCACGAAGGGCGGCCGAGCAAACAACCAATAGCGCCCATCATTTTACGTTGAGCGGAGCCCTATGGACGCCACCATTACGCAGCACGCCGCCAGCACGCGCCCCCCTGTTGCCAACTCGGAGCCGCGCTTTCGCGACGCATTCGATGCGGTACGCTTCGCGCTCTGCTATTCATCGCAGCAGTACGGCACGACGCCGCTTGCGAAATGCGTGGACGATACGCCGATCGGACGCGGCATGGGACTCGTTGGCATGGACGGCGCAGCGCAGGCCGGCGCGATACGGCGGCACATGGAAACGCTGCCCGAGTCGCACCTCGCGGTGCTGGTCGCGCGTGCCGCGCCTCATTCGCTGCCCTGCACCTGTGGAGCACCATGCTGTCTCGGCACGACACCCAATCCGGAACGGTGCGCAGCCGTTGAATGGCTGACCGACGCCGCGGCCGCCTACGCGTCGGGTCTCACCCATCGCCAAGCAAGGCGGGCCATCATCGAGAAGCTGTTCGGCGCCGGCGGAAGCCTCGCCGATATCGCGGCGCATTGCGATGTGCCCGTGCACACCATCAGCCGGAACAACACCGCGATCCGGCGATGGCTCGACGGCGACACAAAAGCCGGCGAGCCCGGAGCGACCCAGGCGGCATGGAACGCTATCGGGCGCAGGCTCGCGATGGCCGGCCTGATCGACGCGAACGCCACTGACGCGGCCCGAGCTGGACAGGCGTGAAACGATGGCCGGAATCTCGATTTGCGAATTCGCTCGCCGTGACGGCTGCTCGGACGGTGCCGTGCGCAAGGCAATCAAGGCAGGGCTGATCGCCGCGCTGCCCTTTGGTGGCTCGCCGCTGGCGTTCGAGCCCGCCCCCCTCTTCAATGGGCTACCCGAGGAGGAGCGCGCACTGGCCGCATGGCTGGCGGGCCAATCATGAACGGCGACGAGCGGCGACGGCTGAATGCTCACAATGCGGAGTGTGACCGTGTGCGCGCCGAGCGCGAGGCGATTGAGGCAGCAGCCTTCGAGCGCTGGCGGCGTGGTGGCTGCGACGGCCCGATACCGGCACCCGCGCTGCCCGATTACCCGCCCTTCCCTGACGATCTGCGCGGCCTGACGTGCGACGCGCGCACGCGTGCGGGAACGCCGTGCCGCCGGCTCGACCTGTACGCGAACGGGCGGTGCAAACTGCACGGCGGGCTCTCCACCGGCCCGCGCACTACCGAGGGCAAGGCGCGCGCAGCCCTCAATGGCCACGCGTCAAAGCGGAAGCAAAGCCTATGAGAGGTTCAGGAAAGTTAGGTTCGAAGGCCGAATAACCGCCCTGAAACGTCGTTCGCGGCCGACTGAAACGCACCTGCGACGAAAAAAACTCAGCAAATCCACGGCAGTGGTACGCGTTTCGATCACGGAAAAAACCATCGGCGCAAGGCGGCTCACGGCGGGCGCGAACTGCGTACTCATCATGGCGAAACCCTTACCGGACAAGGCTGAGACAGTGGTTCACACCGCCGTGGTACGCAGCACAGTACGCACGGAATCCGGGGGGTTTTTACCGTCTATAAAAAGGCGCGGCGACGGAAAAAACGGCAGGGCGCGGGGAGTTTTTTTCCTCTATAAAAAAAGGGCGATGAAGGAAAGAAACGCAGGGAGTGCCGACAGGGCAGGCCTTCCGGGCACGGCCTGCATACGGAAACGTGGGTACTGACGGAAGAAACCCTTGCACGCCGGCAACTGGCCAGCACGTTGCGCCGTCACGCCTGCAAGCCGAAAGCCTTGCTGGGCAGACATTTCGTGCGTTGTTAGTTTGAAACGCATCCGGCTCAACAGCGTCTCTTGCAGGGGGGCCGTCAATAAAAAGAGCGGTGGACGGAAATAACCGCCAGCCCCGGAAACCCCGACGCACCCGGCCAGCGCGCGATATGATCCGCCCCGCGACGCCCACCGGGCGACCGTTGACAATTCGCCCGCGCGGGGGCCGGTAATACCCGCGCACAGCAGCGTAACGAACTGACAGCCCGGAAAGACGGGCACAAAAAGCCGACTCGTGAACTGACCCCGCAAAGTTGGACAGTTTTCGGCTAGGGCCGCGAGGGTCGGCTTTTTTGTTTCAGTCGGCTGAATCTGGATCTGGCTCGCCATCGCCGTATTCGCCCGAAAGCAGCGCGGACAGTTCCTCCGGTCGCAGTCGTCGCATGGCGCTCTCGACCCTACGGTCATATCCCCGGTCATTGGGATCGTGCCCGGCGTGTGCCTTTCGGGCGTACTTCTGCGCGAAGCAGCCGAGTTCACCGGCAAGGCGCATCTTCTTTCGACTTGCAGTCATCAGGTTGTAGCGATTGCAGGCGATATCGGTTCTACTTCGAGCGAATCGAATTCGACCAATAGTTCCGCACCGAGTGTGGCCGAAAAAACAGCTATCGGCTTCGGCTCGCGGTTCACTTTTCCAAAGTATGACTTCTCTAGCGAATCCAGCGCGCGCTCGTATTCGCCAGAGTCGAAGTCGGTGAGTATCTTCGCTTCGTAAATGATGTTCTGAATCAAGAAATCATTTACCAGGCAGCGCGATGCCCCTTTGAAAACCACACGAGCGCGCTGTTTTCTGTCATCGAACATCAATAACAGTTCCACAAGCTCGGCTTTCATGTCTGCCGAGATACTCAGCAAATACCAATCGTGAAAAGAACCGTAATTCTTGATCGCATCCATCTAGTAAGTTCCGTTAGGGGTTCCAGGGGCTGAAGGGAACAACATCGTCACCGCCATCCCGGACGCCATTGCTCCAGTTGTGGGCGTGCGGTTGCAGGCCATTGTGGATGTGGTCGAAATCCAGATCCACAACGGGCTTTCCACCGTCGCCGTATAACCTCATTTGTCCGCTTCCCGGATTGGTGTACCAAGTTCCGGGGTCACCCAGATTGGGAGTTTTAGCAACGTCGAATGCATCACCGTCCGGCAAATCGTCGCTGTACTCGAACGGCTGCGCATCACCGAACGGCGTTGAATCGTCGCTCGCGCCGCTCGCGAAATCATTGTCGAGCGTGCCATCATCACCCGAGAGAGCATCGCCACCGAGCACGGCCCCCGCCGCAGTCTCGACCGCACCGAGCCAGTCAAACCCGCTGCCAGAACTGGCGACATTGCTGGCGGTCGCGGCAACCCTCGCAGCAGCCGGCACGTAGGGCGTCCTGTCGATAAAGTACCCATTCGCATCGAGCGGGACGAACTCGCCATTGCGTACCCCGTAGATGGTCGGCTTTGGATCGGGTGCCCGCTTCGGCCAGCTTTGCGGCGCATAGGACCGGCCAACCCGGCGGCTGCCCCGCCACGCCCGGTTAATAGCGGGTATGAGCGCACCATCGCGTACCGCATCGCGCAGGACGCGCGTCACGCCCTCACCATCGACCGGCGCAGACAGGCCCGAGATGCGAAGGTGTTCGCTGATAAACGCGACATAGGCGCTGAAGTCACTACAGCCACGCGCAGCGCGGCGACTGGTGCCTACCCGGAAGTACCGGTCAAAGTCCAGCCGGTCCTGCTCGATCTGTTCCTCACGCTCCTTGCGCGCCTTCTGGCGTTCATCGTAGGACAAGCTCCACCAAGAGGTGGGCTCATCCACGTCACGGGCAGGCACAAGCGAGCATTGCCAGTCGCTCGTTAGCGGCACATGCAGTGCGTTGTACGATTGCCCCCATTCTGGGAACGACATGTCTCCTCCGCATCGGTCTGAAGCGGGTATACCTAGCACGCTGGCCAGCCGCTGACCTTGCGCTACGTTGACCACCACGCGCTTGATGCGAAGTGCATGGGGAGCTTTGGGCGCCTTTGACACCACCGGAGATGACACACGCATTCGGCCGTAGGAAAACATGCGTACTGCAAACTGCATAGACCTCTCCCCCTTTGCCGCCAGGCACGCATCGCTGCTTGCAATTGCCCGTGCAACTCGGACGCGGCAAAGGCCCCGCAGCCGCACTGCACCGTGCGCCGGAGCGCGTGGGACACTCTTGGGACACTCGGCAGCAGAAACCGAGAATCACCGGCAAATGAGGAAAACAGCAAATTCTTGATTTATTTGATTTTTAATCATCCTGCCTGTTTCCATTTTCTCCGCATCTGCGACTCAAAATCCGGTTCCGAAAGGAGTGCCGGTTCGATTCCGGCCCGAGGCACCAGATACCTTCCAAACGTTCACAACGTTTGACCAGAGAGCCCCGCCAGATATAGTCTCGCGGGGTTTTTTGTTGCACACTACTCCCAGCTTTCACCAGTACCAACAACCCCCACGCGGGGTTTTTCCGGGGGTTGTACCGCATTCGCGAAACTCGGTGGTGAAAAAGACCCCCGAAAAGCCCCCTGCGGCCGTCGCACGGGGCACCCACGTGGCTCTCACCGATCTTGCGGTTCGCAATGCCAAGCCGGCAGAAAAGCAGCAGAAGCTGTTCGACGCTGGCGGCCTGTTCCTTCTCGTCACGCCCGCTGGCGGCAAACGCTGGGTGCTGAAATATCGGATCGGAGGCAAGGAAAAGAGCCTCGCGCTCGGCACCTATCCCGAGGTTTCGCTGGTCGAGGCGCGTAAGCGGCGCGACGCCGCGCGGGAAAAACTGGCGGCAGGCACTGATCCGGGCGAAGCCAAGAAAGCACGACAAGCGTGCGGCGAAGCTGGCGGCGGCCAACTCGTTCGAGACCGTCGCACTGGCATGGATGGACGAGCGGCGCCCGTACGTTGAGCCGCCGACGCAGGGCGTGAATCTGACGGAGCGCAGCTACCCGGAGCCCTGCCGAGCCCCGGTATCACAGCGGGCCGCCAGCGGCCGCCGACAACACACGAAGCAGGGAGGCAACCGATGATCGATGGCCTTATCAACTGCAAGCTGTACGGCACTGCGCAGCGACGCACCGGCCAGAGCAGGCGTGCATTTGTCACGGCGAAGGTTCGCGCAGCCAGCGACGGCGACACGCTGTTCGTCAACATCATCACGTTTTCCGACTCGACGAGCGCACCCCCTCCTCAATGCGCCACCCGCGGAGAAGCGCGCACTGGCCGCGTGGCTGGAAGGCCGATCATGAATGGCGACGAGCGGCAGCGGCTGAATGCTCACCATGCGGAGTGTGGCCGCGTGGGCGCCGAGCGCGCGGCGATCGAGGCGGCGGCCTTCGAGCGCTGGCGGCGTAGTACCGCAGTACTGGCATAACGGCAAAAGAAAGAAATACGATCAACGTGACGTCGCCGTTGCTCGCGGGGCTAGGTGTCTTCTGCACGTGCGGTATTACACGCAATTCGTCGAACCGCGAAAGTAGAAAACGTCGATCGATGGACACGAAAAAGCCGACTCGCGAGGGTCGGCTTTGGCGTTTCAATCGGGCGATTCTGCATTGGTGTTCGCGTCATCGCCGGACAACATCTCGGAAAGCTCGTCGGGTAATAGCCGCCTCATCGCCTTCGCAATCTTGTGGTCGGACTTCCGGTCATCGGGATCGAGCTCACCGGGGCGAGCTTTTCGGGCGTACTGTTGGACGAAGCAGCCGAGTTGGCCGTCCAGGCGAGCCCGCTTTCGATTCGTGCTCACTCCACTTCCTGCGCCACCACGGAATCGCACTCAATGGCAATCTCAGCGCCGAGCGTCGAATAGACGAACGCCAGTAGTGCGGCCTTCCTATGGCTGAGCCGCTCGCCACGCTCGAGCACGGCACTGGCGCGCGCATACTTCGAATCCGCTGGCGGGACGATGTGAATGCCGTAGACAATGTTCAGTAAGCCAAAGTGCTCGACCGAAACACAGGTCACGCCGCTGAATGTGATAGCGGCGCGTCTATTTCCAACATACAAGCCAAGCGTTAGTTCTCGCGGCTCGGCATTCGGACCAACGGTCACACTGTCCAGACACCAATCGTGGAAGTAGCCCCACGCTTTCAATCGTTCTTCTGACATATCGATTACCAAGGAAGCAGGGAGACCGGCGCGCCCTCGTCGCGGTTGTAGCCATCCCAGTTGTGCGCGTGCGGGTTAGGGTTGCCGTGATGCGCCTCGAGATCGAAGTCTGTGAGCGGGGTACCGTTCGCGCCGTATTGGCGCATTTGCGGCATCGTGCCGGGCATACTCGATATCCACGTCCCTGGCTCACCATTGAACGGCATACCTGCAATTTGCTCGCCGTCACCGCCCCGTATATCTGCACTGTACTCAAACGGCTGCGCATCGCCGAGTGGCGTTGAATCGTCGCCACTCGTCAAGCTATTGGCCATGCCCGGCGCACCGTCGCTATTGTCATCCGATCCTGAGTCGCCGCCGAGCAAAGCGCCCGCCGCTTCTTCGACCACGCCAAGCCAATCGGTCCCGCCGCCCGAGCTGGCGGCGCTGCTCGCGGTCGCAGCAACCCTGGCGGCAACCGGCACATATGGCGTGCGATCGATAAAGTATCCGTTGTCATCGAGCGGGACGAACTGGCCGTCACGCACGCCGTAGACGGTCGGCTTCGGGTCTGGCGTTCGCTTCGGCCAGCTTTGTGGCGCGTAGGATCGGTCTACCCGCCGGCTACCCCGCCATGCGCGGTCGATTGCCGGAACAAGCCGGCCATCCCGTACAGTGTCACGAAGGATGCGCGTCACGCCTTCGCCATCGACCGGCGCGGATATGCCCACGATGCCCAGGTGATCCCTGATAAACGCGGTATAGGCGCTGAAATCACTACAGGCGCGTGCGGCGCGGCGGCTGGTGGATACCCGGAACAGCCGGTCGAAATCCACCCGGTCGTGTTCGATCTGTTCTTCGCGCTCCTTGCGCTTTTTCTGGCGTTCGTCGTAGGGCAAGCTCCACCACGTAGTCGGTTCGTCCACGTCACGGGCCGGCACAAGCGAGCATTGCCAGTCGCTCGTCAGCGGCACGGACAGCGCATTGTATGAGCGTCCCCATTCGGGTAACGACATATCTCCTCCGCGTCGATGTGAAGGAGGTATACCTAGCACGCAGCAAGGCAGCAGACTTTGCGGTAGATAAGACTTCTGTGATTTGATGCGGAACGAATGCAGCCGGTGAAGCTTCGCGTAATTTTGCGTCCCGATGCCACTCAAACGCACCTTCGAGGAAAAAAACCGGCGTTTCAACGGCAGTGGTACGCGTTTCGATCACGGAAAAAACCATCGATGCGAGGCGGCTCACGACTGGCTCGCGATGCACACTCATCACCGCGAAACCCTCACCACACAAGGCGCGGCGACTGGTTTCCAATCGCGAGGTTGCCACGGAATCCGGGGTTACCGTCTATAAAAAGGCGCTGCGACGGCAATAAACGGCAACGCGCGGGGAGTTTTTTTCCTCTATAAAAAGGCGCGACTGGGGAAAGAAACGCGTCCACGAGCGGCGCGCATCGGTCCGCAAACCGAACATAGCGCCGAACGTGGACCAGAGTTTTTTCCGACTATAAATAAGGGCGGACGGGCGGAAGAAACTTTGTTCGGCGCGATCAATGTTCATGTTTGATTTCCGGGTGTTTTCAAAACGGGCGGAAGCCGCGCCATCCACAGTTCGAACGCCTCACCAGACGGGGCCGGACACTCGAATGTGCACAACGACGATGCGGGTCAGCAAACGCTCTCAAGCTGACGATTTCGTATTCTATGGAGGTCCAATGCGCGGCGGAATGAGATACGGCGCAGGCCGGCCAGGTACAAGAGCGAAAACGAGCGGCTTGCACTCGATCGACGTGCGCAGACTGCATCGTGAACACATGCTGCGGCCGGGGCTTGCCTACTGCTGGCAGTGGACGGACGAAGCCGGCAAGCCCATGTCGACGATTGGTATCCGCACGCACAATCGCGGGCTGATCTTCTCCTACGCTATCGGCGGCGAGCCCGTCAAACAGCGCGTCGATCTGCGCACAACGCCCTGCAACTACGGCGGATCGCGCGTCTGGTTCGAATGTCCAGCCTGTCGGCAGCGCGTGGCGATTCTCTTGTTTCGCGGTGGGTTGCGTGCCGCCGATGCCTCGGGCTCGCCTACCCGAGCCAATCCGATGGCCTGATTGATCGCCGTTGGCGCAGGCAGGGCAAGATCGAGGTCCGGCAAGCGAATGACGCGCGCCACGCGCCAGCGGCTGGGACGAGTTGGATCGAATCGCGGAGGCCCGTAATCTGGCGCTGATGGAAACTACACGCCGCCTGCTTGGCTGGCAACCACTTCCCACTCTCGTTACGCGCATACGCAAACCCTAGCAGATCGAGCGCTTGCGTATTTCACGTCGGATCGCTTATACGGAGAGGTCAGCAATCTAAGGACGCAAAACATGGGCGATCGATCCAAGGTTGAGCAATTGGCTGAACTCCAGAACGAGGCACAGCAACGGGAGGGATTGCTGTTAGGGCTCCATAGCGGACTGCTCGGATTCTCTGCCGCTTCGCTCCTGGCCCTCATCGCGGCCCAACCACATGGCCTCCTAACAACGGTCACGTGTTGCTCGCTAGTTTTGTCAACGATCGCCTTCGGGCTCGTTGTGCTCGAACGCATCCTTGTCCTTCATAAGGGAAGCGAACTACATATCGGTCACATCGTTCTCGCCGAGGACTTCTCCGGGCGCGCCATCATTGTCGGTGTTAGCGGACTGATAATTGGGTTTGCACTGCTGGTCGCGCACATTTCGATCGCCTGCACCGTGTTTTTCGCGGTTTGTTTGTTTTTCGCGGTTCGCTGGCACTCGCGTTTCAAAGCTCAGTTGGACAAGATACCGCCTGCTCAGGCTGTCATGCACTCGACTACGAGACGTGCGAATAGCTCTCACGGATCAAGTGAAGTTCCCCGAGGCGAGGCGGCACCACGCCAGTAAACGCTAGAATCGGCGCAGCCCAGACCACCAGACGCGGCCCGTAAACCCGTCGAGCCTTGCCAGGCGCAACGCTTGAGAAGAAGGCGACGCCGCGCATTGCCGAACTGGTCGATCTGACCTGAGCACTTTCTCCTGGATACCAAATGGCTCAGCGAGACGAAGCGTTCTTCTTTGAGCGGCTCATCCCACCGATGCTGAAGCATTTGCGGCAGATCGCAGGGCTGACGCAAGGCGAACACTCGGTCGACGACCTCAAAAGCGAAGCGTGGATCATCGCGAAAGAGATCAAGACGGAACGCGGCGGCACGGTCGAGCCCGAGGATGCAGATTTGCAGGAGACGGTTGTCGCGCGGCTGCACAAGCTGTTCGGTCGCTTTGTGAACCGTGCAATGCGCTTTGCAGTGCGGCTCGATCAGGAAGAACAAGACGATGACGGCAAATTCAGCAAAAATGCAGTGTCTGCCCGCCTCGAGGGTCCGCAATTCTACGAACCCGAGGTTGCGATGGAACTGGCGGAAGACGCAGCCGAAGTGGAGCGTGTGATTCATACCCGCTTCTCGGAGGCAGTCGCGTACTACCACGTGTTCGATCAGTTCGACGGCGATAGCGGCGCAATCGCCAGATATTTCGCCATCGCGCCGAAAACACTCAAGGTACGGCGCATACGGGTGGAAACTGTGGCTCGCCTTCAGCCGTCCGTGTTCGACGGCGTGACGAGCATTCCGCCGGATTTTCAGCCCCGCCCAGGCAGACTGCTTCGTAGGCGTGCCCCTGTTCGCTTCCGGCGCATCTGCGGTGCCACGCGGCCCGCGCAGTTGCACTTGTTCCTGCGATACGGCGCGGTATATCGGTAGGGCTAGCAACGGGTGCACGATGACGTCGCGCACCGAATGAGCCGGGACCTTCCCGGGCGTTTTTTTAACTCGCTTCGACGAATGAAAAATCACCACCTGGAAAGCCTGCGCCGCGCGGCGCGCGAGTACCACCGCAACCATCCATGGCGACTCAGACAGGGCTTGTTCGTTCCTCACATATATCCCGACGAGCAACAACCGGCTGTCGTGGTGGGACGATGTCGGCTTTGTTCTGAATGGAGATAACAGGCCAGCGGGCATCATATGGGGTTGTTTTGGGGGTTTTCTGAATGTACGAAATCACGACTCCCTTGTTCTTCAATGCTTTGTCACAGTTATTCCATTCCGGCCCGAGCACCAAAGAATATTCCGGCGATCTCCGCCGATTTGCAAAAACCCGCGACAGCACCAGGCTTCGCGGGTTTTTTGTTTCCGGCGCGCGGGAATGCCGCGGCATCCCTGCGGCATCCATCAGTCAGCGCAAGTTGGTCTGCGCGAGCTCCACCACTTCATCGCCTCGCCCGCTCAGCACCGCACGCAGCATGTAAAGGCTGAACCCTTTCGCCTGCGCCCACTGGAGCTTGGGCGGCATCGCCAGCTCGTGCCGGGTCGTCACCACGTCCACGAGCGCCGGGCCGTCATGCGCGAACGCCTCGCGCAACGCGTCGTCGAGCGCTTCCGACGTCTCCACGCGCACGCTGAAGAGCCCCGCGCCTTTTGCGATATCGGCGAAATTGGTCGCCACGAGATCGGTGCCTGTCTCCACGTAGCCACCCGCCTTCATCTCCATCGCGACGAACCCCAGCGAGCCGTTGTTCAGGACGACGATCTTGATCGGCAAGTCGAGCTGGCGCGCCGTGAGAATGTCGCCGAGCAACATTGAAAGGCCGCCATCGCCGGAGAGCGAAATCACCTGGCGCCCGACATGCGCAGCCTGAGCGCCGAGCGCCTGTGGCATCGCGTTCGCCATCGAGCCGTGGTTGAACGAGCCGTGCAGGCGGCGGCGCCCGTTCATCGTCAAGTAGCGCGCGGCCCAGAGCGTGGGCGTGCCGACGTCGACTGCGAAGATTGCGTCGTCGGCGGCAAGCGCGTCGATGCGCGAGGTCACGTATTGCGGATGCAGTGGCTTGCCTGCGGGCGCCGGGCGAGCAAGGTCGTCGAGTCCCTTGCGAGCATTCGCATAGTGCTCGCGCGCGCGTTCGAGGAAACGGCGATCGGTCTTGCGCGTGAGCCGCGGCGTGAGCGCGCGCAAGGTCTCGCGCACGTCGCCGATCAACCCGAGCGTGAGCGGCGCGCGCTTGCCAAGCGCCGCCGCGTTGAGGTCGATCTGCACGATATTCGCGTGTTCGGGATAGAAGTTGCGATACGGAAAATCGGTGCCGAGCATCACGAGCGTGTCGCACGACATCATCGCGTGGTAACCGGAGCTGAAGCCAATTAGCCCCGTCATGCCCACGTCGTATGGGTTATCCCATTCGACGTATTGCTTGCCCCGCAGCGCGTGCACGGTCGGCGCGCCGAGGGCGGCGGCGAACGCCACCACTTCGTCGTGTGCGCCCTTGCAGCCGCTGCCGCACAATAGCGTGACGGCCTCCGAGCGGTTGAGCAGGTCCGCCAGCCGGTCGATGTCCGTGGAAGCCGGCAGCGTCGCGGGCCGCGTGTGCTGCGCCCAGGCCGCCTCTTCCTCGGGGCCGTCGAGCAGCGCCACGTCGCCGGGCAGAACGATCACGGCCACGCCCTTCTTGTCGATGGCGGTGCGCAGCGCCGTGGCGAGAACGCGCGGAAACTGCGCCGCGTTGGTCACGAGTTCCACGTAATGGGCGCATTCGCGAAAGATATCGGTCGGGTGGGTTTCCTGAAAGTAGCCAAGGCCGATCTCCGTCGACGGAATGTGCGCGGCAATCGCCAGCACTGGTGTGTGATTGCGATGGCAGTCGTACAGGCCGTTGATGAGATGCAGGTTGCCGGGGCCGCAACTGCCCGCGCATACCGCCAGCCGGCCAGTTGCAGCGGCTTCCGCGCCCGCCGCGAACGCGGCGACTTCCTCGTGCCGCGTATGCATCCAGCGGATCGTGCCGAGCTTGCGCAGGCTTGCGGAAAGTCCGTTCAGACTGTCGCCGGTCACGCCCCAGATGCGTTCGACGCCCACCGCTTCGAGCGTTTTGGCCAGAAAGTCCGCGATCGTCTTCGCCATGCCGTTCTCCTCGTGAGCTGCCAGGCACTGCGCGCGACGCACGCATCGGCCGGGTCATCGCGTTACGTTACGCCATCCTCGCGTGGTGCGCCGTGAAGCATCTCAACCCGGACCCATATGGGGCACGAGTCATTATTCGCCAGCTCGGCGGCCCACCGGAAAGACGCGCCCGCGTCGTCGTTTCGAGCCCGCTTCGAGCACACTGGGGGCTCACGAACGGGCGGCACGCCGGCGTTCGCTAAAATGCAGCGGTTTATAGCCGTCGGCGTCCCGCCATGAATCTCGAAAGCATTCTCTTTACCCAAGGTTTCGGCACGCGCCGCCAGTGTCGTGGCCTGATCCTCGACGCGCGCGTGGCCGTCGCGGACGCACCCTGCACCGATCCGCTCGCCGACTTCGATACCGAAGGCCTGGTGTTCAGCGTCGACGGCGCGCCCTGGCCGTTTCACGCGCGCGCCTACCTCGCGCTGAACAAGCCCGTGGGCTACGAGTGCTCGCGCGACCCGCAGCATCATCTGAGCGTGTTTCATCTGCTGCCGCCGCAGTTCGTCGCGCGCAACGTGCAATGCGTGGGGCGCCTCGATCAGGACACGACCGGCCTGCTGCTCCTCTCCGACGACGGCCAGTTCGTGCACGCTTTCACTTCGCCCAAACGCAAGGTGCCCAAGATCTACGTGGCCACCACGCGCCATGCGCTCGACGAGACGCAGTTGCGCTCGCTGCGCGAAGGCGTCCTGCTGCACGGCGAACGCGAGCCCAGCGCCGCCGTGGCCGCGCACGCGCGCGGCGAGCACGAGCTCGAGCTGAGCGTGCTCGAAGGCAAGTACCACCAGGTCAAACGCATGGTTGCCGCGGCGGGCAATCGTGTGGAGGCGCTGCATCGCGAGCGCATCGGCGGCTTCGCGCTGCCTGCGGATCTCGCCCCGGGCGCATGGAAATGGCTCGATGCAGCCGCGCTCGGCGCGCTGCGCAACACGGGGTAAACCACGGCGCGCACCGCACAGGGCTGACCCAGTGTGCGCTCGCCCACCAGACGCGCCAAATTGACCCTGTTTGCGCCGCGCCGCAACATGCCCTTCCGGAGGTTCCGCTCTATACTCGTTTCAAGAACGATTACAAGTTGCAAGGAGGGGCATCATGATCATCAACGGGTCATTCGAAATCTCTTTCGTGTTGATGGCATTCATGGCGCTGGGGGCAATTCTGATCGGCGGCTTGCTGGCGTCGATGCATTTCCGGCATCAATACCATCCCAATCTGATCGGGGCGCTCATCGGGGCCCTGTTCTGCTTCCTCCTGCTCGAAGCGCTGCCGGCAATCACGTGAACGGCATGCTTGCGCCGCGCCGCCGGCCCAAGGCTTATGGGTGCGGCGGCAGCGTGCGCAAAAAGGCATCCACATCGGGATAGCGCAGGCGCGCGCGCAGTTCGCGCTTGAGCCGCGTGTTCGCGAGCCGGCGCGATTCCCGCATGAAAGAAAGCAGTGTCGGGTCGAGTTCCCGCTCGGCCTGCTTGCGTTCGACGCGCGGTGCGCGCGCGAGACCGAACGCGTCCGCCACGCGATCGAAATAGTCCCCCATCTTCAGCTCGCTGTCGTCGCTCGCGTGAATGACGCGCGCCGGACGCCCGTGCGTGGCCAGCCGCAGCAGGATGGCCGCGAGATCGTCGGCGTGGATATGGCTCGTGTAGACGTCGTCCGGCTCGATCAGTGCCGGCGTGCCCTTTTTCAGCCGCGCGAGCGGCAAGCGGTTCGCGGCGTAGATGCCGGGAATTCGGGCGATGGTCGCCCTGAGCGCGCCGCGTGCCGTCGCGCGCCGTAGTTGCTGTTCGGCCGCCACGCGCCGTTTCGCGCGCGCGTTGGCGGGCCTCACCGGGCGGGTTTCGTCGATGCGTGCGCCGCCGCAGTCGCCATAGACGCCCGTGGTGCTCGCGTAGACGAGCGTCGGACGCGCCGGGTGGGCGCGGGCGGTGGAGCGAATACGCTCGGGTACAATAGAGAATGCTTTCGGACGCGACGTGGACGGTAACGCAAGCCCTGGCGCATGTGCGAGCGCGCTCCGGGCCAGACGGCTCGACGCCCCGCTTCGGGCAGACCGCGCCACAGAACGCCGACGCGCCTTGAGCGTCGCAATCAGCCTGCGTGTGCGCAGGTCGTCGTCGCCGTCTTTGGCGGGCGGCGCGAGGTGCAGCACGACGCTCGCGAGCCCGGCGAGGCGCGCAAGGTGCGCACGCATGTCGAGGTCGCCGGCGACCGGCACCGCGCCCGCAGCGCGCAACGTGCCAGCCTGCTCCGGGCGGCGCGTGAGCGCGAAGATGCGCGGTCGGCCGTGCCGCGCCTGCAACTGGGCAACACAGCGCAAGCCGACGTCGCCGCAACCGACAATGAGGATGCGCGTACGGCGCAGGGTTCGTGTGGCAATCATGGTGGACCCATTTTAGCCGCCGGCACCGTCCGGCGACGGCCTGAACCGGCCGAAACAGGCTCATCCCCGGATTTCAGACTCACGTTTTTTCGATCACGCTTTCTCGACTTTCTCGAATATGGTCTTCAACGTAACGCTCAAGCAAAGCGGCCGGCAGTTCCAGGTCGAACCCGACGAACCCATTCTCAACGCGGCGCTGCGCCAGGGTATCGGCCTGCCGTATGGCTGCAAGAACGGTGCGTGCGGCTCGTGCAAGGGCACGGTCTGCAGCGGCGAAGTCGGGCAGCGCGCGCACGCCGCTTCGGCGCTCTCGAACGACGAGAAGACGCGCGGCATGGCCCTCTTTTGCTGCGCGACAGCACAAACCGACCTCGAAATCGACGTCCGCGAAGTAGCGGGCGTCGGTGACGTCCAGGTGCGCAAGCTGCCCACGCGCATCGCCGCGATCGAGCGCCGCGCCGATGACGTTGTCGTCCTGAAGCTGCAACTGCCCGCCAACGAGCGTCTGCAATACCTCGCGGGCCAGTACCTCGAATTCATCCTCAAGGACGGCACGCGCCGCAGCTACTCGATGGCCACCGCGCCGCACGAGGAAGGTCCGCTCGAACTGCACATCCGCCATATGCCGGGCGGCAAGTTCACCGACCACGTCTTCTCGCAGATGAAGGAGCGCGACATCCTGCGCTTCGAGGCGCCGCTCGGCACCTTCTTCCTGCGCGAGGATTCGGACAAGCCCATCGTGCTGCTCGCCTCGGGCACCGGCTTCGCTCCGCTCAAGGCGATCGTCGAGCACGCGGTCCACAAGAATCTGAACCGCCCGATGACGCTCTACTGGGGCGCGCGCCAGAAGAAGGACCTGTACCTGATGGATCTCGCCGAACAGTGGGCGAAGGACATCCCGAATTTCCGCTTCGTGCCGGTGCTCTCCGAGCCCGCCGCCGACGACAACTGGACGGGCCGCACGGGCTTCGTGCACCGCGCCGTGATCGAGGACCTGCCCGATCTCTCGGGCTATCAGGTCTACGCGTGCGGCGCGCCGGTGATGGTGGAGTCCGCGCAGCGCGACTTCTCACAGCATCACGGCCTGCCCGAGGACGAGTTCTACGCGGACTCGTTCACGAGCGCCGCGGACCTCGCGAATCCCGTTTGAACGGCGGGCGGGCAGGCAGCGTCGCCTGCCCTGTGTCATGTGTCGCGGCCGCCTTCGTGCGCCCCGGCGAACGGTGCCGGCCAACCGGCATGAAAAATTCTTCGGCCGATCGAAGCAAATCGGCACATTGACGGTTTACAGCGCCGCCGCCCTTGTCGTATTCTTGCGCCCATGAACTGCATCCTGTCCGCTCTCCGACGTCGCCGCTCGCCCCTTCCCCAGGGCCTGGCTTAGTTCGAGAACGCGCGTTGTGCACGGGTTGAATCCCCAACGGAATCCCCAACGCGCAGGTAAGTTCGAATCACGAAAGCCACGGCCAAGTCCGTGGCTTTTTGTTTGTCTGCCGATTTTGACGGCTTCTTTCCAACCCTTATTGCAGTCCCAGTGCGGAGCCCGTTGCCATGAATTTTTCCGAGTACCCGATCGAGTCGCTGATGTACATCACCAACCGGCCCGAAATCGTTTTCACGCATGGCAAGGGGTCGTGGTTGTACGACAACGAAGGCAAGCGATATCTGGACTTCATCCAGGGCTGGGCCGTCAACAGCCTCGGACACTGCAACGAAGGCATGATCGAGGCGATGGAAAAGCAGGCCCGCCTGCTCATCAACCCGTCGCCGGCGTTCTATAACGAGCCGATGGCGAAACTCGCGGGTCTTCTCACGGAGCACAGCTGCTTCGACAAGGTGTTCTTCGCCAACAGCGGCGCTGAAGCCAACGAAGGCGCCATCAAGCTCGCGCGCAAGTGGGGCAAGAAGTTCCGCGACGGCGCCTACGAGATCATCACGTTCGACCACAGCTTCCACGGCCGCACGCTCGCCACCATGTCGGCAAGCGGCAAGCCCGGCTGGGACACGATCTACGCGCCGCAGGTGCCGGGCTTCCCGAAGGCCGACTTGAACGACATCGCCTCGGTCGAGAAGCTCATCACGGGCAAGACCGTCGCGGTGATGCTCGAGCCGATCCAGGGCGAAGGCGGCGTGATTCCCGCCACGCGCG
Organism: Paraburkholderia tagetis; assembly: GCF_022213065.1. Lineage (GTDB taxonomy): Bacteria > Pseudomonadota > Gammaproteobacteria > Burkholderiales > Burkholderiaceae > Paraburkholderia > Paraburkholderia tagetis. Next base: position 297,832 of record NZ_JAKLJA010000003.1, on the reverse strand, counting down.
AGTTCATGCAGGAACTGCGCGCGCTCACGAAGAAGCACGGCATCTTGCTGATCGTCGATGAAGTTCAGAGCGGCTGCGGCCGCGCGGGCACCCTCTTCGCCTACGAGCTCTCGGGCATCGAGCCGGACATCATGACGCTAGGCAAGGGCATCGGCGGTGGCGTGCCGCTCGCGGCGCTGCTCGCGAAGAAGGAAGTCACCGTGTTCGAGGCGGGTGACCAGGGCGGCACGTACAACGGCAACCCGTTGATGACGGCTGCGGGCTATTCGGTGATCTCGCAACTGGTTGCGCCGGGCTTTCTCGAAGGCGTGCGCGCGCGCGGCCAGTATCTGCGCGAGAAGCTGCTGGAACTGTCGGCGGAGCGCGGCTTCCAGGGCGAGCGCGGCGAAGGTCTGCTGCGCGCGCTGCTGCTCGGCAAGGATATCGGTCCCGAGATCGTCGAAAAGGCGCGCGTCATGCAGCCGGACGGCCTGCTGCTCAACGCGGCGCGCCCGAACCTGCTGCGCTTCATGCCCGCGCTCAACGTGACGAACGAAGAAATCGACCAGATGATGGCGATGCTGCGCACGATCCTCGATTCGCTGTAAGCACGTAAAAGCGTACGACGAGGCGCCATAAAAAAAGCCGCATGGACTTCACGTCCATGCGGCTTTTGTTTTTCCGCAGTCACGCAGACCGCGGAAACTTATTTACCCACTTATTCACCGAGGTACGCCGCGCGCACCTTCGGATCGTCGAGCATCTGCTTCGCGTCGCCTTCCATCGTCACGAGACCCGAGTCCATCACGTAGCCCCGGTTCGCCGCCTGCAGCGCAAGTCGCGCGTTCTGCTCGACCAGCAGCACCGTGATGCCCTCGCCCGAGATCGTGCGCACCACCTCGAAGATCTTCTCCACCATGATCGGCGAGAGACCCATCGACGGCTCGTCCAGCAACAGAAGCTTCGGCTTGCTGATGATCGCGCGCGCCATTGCCAGCATCTGCTGCTCGCCGCCCGAGAGCGTGCCCGCAAGCTGCGACGCACGCTCTTTCAGGCGCGGGAAGAAGCCGAACATGCGATCGACGTCCTTCTGGATGCCATCCTTGTCGTTGCGCAGGTACGCGCCCATCTGCATGTTCTCGATGATCGACATGCGCGCGAAGATGCCACGGCCTTCCGGCACCATCGCGAGGCCGCGCTTCAGAAGCTCGTGCGCGGGCACGCCCTTGATCGACTGGCCCATGTACTCGATGTCGCCCGCCGAGTAAGGCTTCAGACCCGTGATCGCCTTCATGGTGGTGGTCTTGCCCGCACCGTTCGCGCCGATCAGCGTGACGAGTTCGCCCTGCGCGACCTCCATGTCCACGCCCTTCACAGCCTGAATGCCGCCGTAATTGACCTGCAGGCCCTTGATTTTCAGAACCGGTGTAGCCATCAGTGAACTCCTGCGCCCAGATATGCCTCGATCACCTTCGGATTCTTCTGCACGTCATGCGGCAGACCCTCGGCAATCACCTTCCCATAGTCGAGCACTGTCATGCGGTTGCACAGGCCCATCACCAGTTTCACGTCGTGCTCGATCAGCAGGATGGTCTTGCCATCGGCGCGGATCTTGTCGAGCAGGCGCGTGAGTTCCACCTTTTCGGTCGCGTTCATGCCGGCCGCCGGCTCGTCGAGCGCGAGCAGCTTCGGATCGGTCGCGAGTGCGCGCGCAATTTCCAGGCGGCGCTGGTGACCGTACGAAAGATTGCGCGAGGTGTAGTCGGCGTACTGCGCAATGCCCACGTATTCGAGCAGTTCGATCGCGCGCTCCTTGATCTCGCGCTCTTCCTTGCGCTCGGCCGGCGTCTGGAACACTGCTCCCAGCAAGCCGTGCTTCGTGCGCACGTGGCGGCCCACCATCACGTTTTCCAGCGCGGTCATGCCGCCAAAGAGGCGAATGTTCTGGAACGTGCGCGCGATGCCGGCCTTCGCCACCTGGTACACGGCGGTCGGCGTATAGGTGTCGCCGTCGAGCCGGAACTCGCCCGAGTCCGGCGTGTAAAGGCCCGTGATCACGTTGAAGAACGTGGTCTTGCCTGCGCCGTTCGGGCCGATCAGGCCGTAGATCGTGCCTGATTCGATTTCGAGGCCCACTTCCGAGAGTGCCTGCAGGCCGCCGAAGCGTTTGTTCACACCCTTCACGGACAAGCGGATTTGTTTGTCGCTCATAGTCTGTTCTCCCGTCCTGTCGTTTACGCGCGCACCGGCTTCTTGCTCGAGCGTTTCGCAATCTTCGCGATCTTGTCTTCATGCTTCGCCGCGGGCCAGAGGCCTTCCGAGCGGTAGAGCATGATGACGACCATCGCGAGACCGTAGAGCAACTGTCGGATGACTTCGGTATCGACGATCTGGTGGCCGAACAGCATGTGCTGCAGCGGGCCCATGGTCGAGCGGAGGAACTCGGGGAAGATCGAAAGCAGAACTGCGCCAAGAATCACGCCCGGAATGTGGCCCATACCGCCGAGCACCACGCAGGCCAGCACCACGACCGATTCCCAGAACGTGAACGATTCCGGCGAAACGAAGCCCTGGAACGCGCCGAACATCGCACCCGAGAGGCCGCCGAACGACGCGCCCATCGCGAACGCGAGCAGCTTCACGTTACGGGTGTTGATGCCCATGGCCTTGGCGGCGATTTCGTCTTCGCGGATCGCAGCCCATGCACGGCCGATGCGCGAGTGTTGCAGACGCGTACACACCCAGATGACGAACAGCGCGCAGAGCACGAACACGTAGTAGTAGCAGTACACCGCGGTGAACGTGAAGCCCAGGATCGTGTGCGGCTGCGAGAGGTCCATGCCCGCGACGTGCAGAGGCGCCACTCCGGTGATGCCCTGCGGCCCGTTGGTGATGTTCAGCGGACGGTCGAGGTTGTTCATGAAAATACGGACGATTTCCCCGAAGCCCAGCGTCACGATCGCAAGATAGTCGCCGCGCAGACGCAGGGTCGGCGCGCCGAGCACGATACCCGCAAAAGCAGCGAGCCCCGCCGCGACCGGCACGACGATCCAGTACGGCGTATGCAGGCCGTTCGGGAACATGTGCGCGATCCACTCGAACTGGGTCGTGAGGTGCGGCGAAGTCAGCAGCGCGGCAACATAGGCGCCCACCGCATAGAACGCGATATAGCCCAAGTCCAGCAGGCCGGCGAAGCCCACCACCACGTTCAGACCTAGCGCGAGCATCACATAGAGCATCGCGAAGTCCAGCACGCGCACCCAGTAATTGCCGCCCGCGGCGCCGACCACGAAGGGCAGCGAGGCAACGACGATGGCCGTCACGATACCTACCGTGAGGGTTTTCGTGGTGTTCTTCTCGGGGATGAGCGTCGTCGACGGCTCGATCGGTTGAATGGAAGTCATGTTTGCTACCCCCTCTTATGCGCGGTCCGCGACACGTTCGCCCAACAGCCCCGACGGACGGAACACGAGCACGATGATCAGCACGATGAACGCAAACACGTCCTGATAGTTACTGCCGAACACTCCGCCGGTCAGGCTGCCGATGTAGCCGGCGCCGAGCTGTTCGATCAGGCCGAGCAGCACCCCGCCCACCATGGCGCCGCCCAGGTTGCCGATACCGCCCAGCACCGCCGCGGTGAACGCCTTCATGCCGGGAATGAAGCCCATATAGAAGTGCGCGTTGCCGTATTCGGAGGCGATCATCACGCCGGCCAGCGCAGCAAGCGCCGAGCCGATCATGAAAGTGGCCGAGATCACGAAGTTCGGGTTCACGCCCATCAGGCTCGCATTGTTCGGGTTCTCCGCGATGGCACGCATCGCGCGGCCGAGCCTGGTCTTGTGCACGAGCAGCAGCAGCCCCGCCATCACGATGAACGCAACGGCGATGATCACAATCTCAGTGGGTGAGATCACCGCGCCGACGCCCGTGTCGGTCGCCTTGATCACGTTGATCGGATCGGTCGAGATCAGTTGCGGGAAGGCCAGCGGGTTGCGCGACCAGATCATCATCGCGAGCGTTTCGAGCAGAATCGACACGCCAATGGCGGTAATGAGCGGCGCGAGACGCGGTGCGCGCCGCAGCGGCCGGTAGGCGATTTTTTCGATCGCATACCCGACGAAAGCGCACACAATCGCCGCAATCACGAGCGCAATGCACAGCGTGGGGATGTTCCCGAGGCCCGGGAAGTGGTTATGCAGCACGTTGATCGCGGAAAGCGCAACCATCGCGCCCACCATGAGCACGTCGCCGTGCGCGAAGTTGATGATGCCCAGAATCCCGTACACCATCGTATAGCCCAGCGCGATGATGGCGTAGATGCTGCCAAGCACCAGCCCGTTCAGGATCTGCTGGATGAAAATATCCATTTAATGCTCCTTTGCCCGTGCGACCGGATTCGCGCTCGTCATCGGCCGGTGGGCGATGTTTTACGGAACCGCAACGACACTCTCGGGTACTGAAGTAAAAGACCGGTAAAGGTTGGCCACACCCGGTTCGCATTGCTGCTGTTTGCAGCGGCAGGCTCGCCGGAAGCGGATGCAAAAACGGCACCGTCGGATGGTTCGGTGCCGTCGGGTTCAACAACGACTACTGGCTGTCACGTCCGCAGCGACGCCTACGCGGCGGGCCTTGCGGCCAGCATTGCGTGCGTCATGCGTCATGACTCCCCGATTCGGCGCAACGATCATCGATGTAGCACTCATGCGCGCTTCGACACTGCGAACGAACCACGTCTGGTGCGTTGCAACCGCAGCCGCCGAAGACGCGGCAAAAGCAAACTCGACTTGCATTAATCAGGTCTCCTGCGCCTTCCGAAATGCTTGTCTGTAAGGCCTCGCAAGGACATCGGCCCCCAGAACGGGCGCATTGTAACGCCAATTATGCGACAGGCAATATTGTTGAACCGACAGGGTTTTCCTGCATTGCAACCATTTTTTGAAATGAGAAGGCGATCGAGGTTGCACCCAGGTTGCGCCTTATTTCAGTGCATCAGTTGCACCATAAACCTGCGACGCCTGCATCAAGTGTTGTTTTGATGGGGCGCTACGCCTTGCCGGGCGGGCATCGTCTGCGCCGCTGCGTACATTTAAGTGGATATTGAAATTTCGCACCAAGTCGGTGCGTGGGCAATCGGAGAAGGTTAAACCGGCCAACTACAAGGGTCACACCATGAAATTCGCCCCTGCCCTCTAGCGAAAACACTAATAAGACGAGGTCGGAGCAGCGTGGTTTACCTCACGCTTTTCGTGATACGCCCCTATTTAATGGCGCAGGATCCGCGCCGCTGCTTTCATCGGCCATAAAAAAGCGCGCCGTTGGCGCGCTCTTTTCCGGAACCGGAGATGAGACCCCGATTCAGCCCGGCTGCCCAAGACCGCGCGGCAGCGGAAATGCGATGCTCTCTTCGATGCCCTCAAGCGCGCGCACATTGCGCACGCCGAGGTCATGCAGACGCTCGATGATTCTTTGCGCGAGCGCCTCGGGTGCCGATGCGCCCGCAGTCAGGCCAATACGGCGCTTGCCTTCGAGCCAGCGCGGATCGATCTGGTCGGGCGCATCCACCATATAGGCGGGAATGCCGCGCTTTTCGGCCACTTCGCGCAGACGGTTCGAGTTGGAGCTGTTCGGGCTGCCCACGACGATCACGACGTCGCACTGCGGCGCCATGAACTTGACCGCGTCCTGGCGGTTCTGGGTGGCGTAGCAGATATCCTGCTTCTTGGGCTCGCGAATATCGGGAAAGCGCGCCTTGAGCGCGGCGATGATATCGGCGGCGTCGTCCACGGACAGCGTAGTTTGCGTGACGAACGCCACGCGCTGCGGATCGCGCAGCTCGAGGGCCTCCACGTCGGCGATATCCTCGACCAGATACATGCCCTCGCGCACCTGCCCCATCGTGCCTTCGACTTCCGGATGCCCCTTGTGGCCGATCATCACGATGTCGAGACCTTCGTCGCGCATCTTCGCCACTTCGACGTGCACCTTGGTCACGAGCGGGCAAGTCGCGTCGTAGACGCGCAGGCCGCGCGCCTCGGCGTCGGCGCGCACGGCCTTGGACACGCCGTGGGCACTGAAGATGACCGTATTGCCCGACGGCACTTCGTCGAGCTGCTCGATAAAGATCGCCCCTTTCTTGCGCAGGTCTTCGACGACGTAGGCGTTATGGACGATTTCGTGGCGTACATAAATGGGCGCGCCGTGGAGCTGGATGGCCCGCTCGACGATCTCGATGGCGCGGTCGACGCCGGCACAGAACCCGCGCGGCTGGGCGAGCAGGATTTCGGCTTCGGCGAGATGGGACGTGTCCGTGGTCATGGGCTTTAGAGGATTCCGATGATTTGCACTTCGAACGCAACGGCCTGGCCAGCGAGCGGATGGTTGAAATCGAACAGCGCGGAGGTCTCGTTCACCTCCTTGAGCACGCCGGCGTAACGATCGCCGTTGGGCGCGTTGAATTCGATGAGATCGCCGGGATTGAACGACTCGCCGATCATGGCGTTATCGCGCAGCGTCTTGAGCGAAACGCGCTGAATCAGATCGGGATTGCGCTGGCCGAAAGCCACGCCGGGTTCTAGCTGAAAGGTGGAGTGGTGCCCCACTTTCAGACCCATCAAAATGTTCTCCAACGGCGGCGAAAGCTGCCCGGCGCCCAGCAGCAGCGTGGCGGGACGGTCGACAAACGTGTTGACGATCTCGGTGCCATCGGCAAGCGAAAGCCGGTAGTTCAGCGTGACGTGGGAACCGGGTTTCACCTCGGAGATGTCGATGATGCTCATGCGGTACTCGTTTTCGTCTGTGCGCGAGCGCAACGCGTACGCGCGGGAGGCGCCCTCAAAGGGCCGGTCCGGCCGCCTTCCCGCGGTCGGAAAAACCCTATTGTAAGCCACATGGTTACCGGACGGCGGCCCGCACTCCCCGACCGGCACGAGGAGGTCGAATGCTCGAAATCGCCTGCAGCAAACCGCTTTGGCGCGACGGCGCCGCTCCCGGCGCGGACGGCGCGCCGCTCACCCTCGCGCGCGACGTGGCGCAAGCCACCCCGGTCGCTGCAGCCACGGGCGGCGAGCGCACGGGTACTGCGGCACGGCGCCGCGCAATGCCGCGCGAGCGCCTGCGCGAATCTGGTCCGGCTGCGCTCTCCGACCTCGAACTGGTCGCACTCCTGCTCGGCTCGGGACTGCGGGGCCATGACGTATTCGACGTCGCCAGGTCGCTGCTCGGCCATTTCGGCTCGCTGCGCGCCATGCTCGACGCACAGCGCGAGGAGTTCGAGGGCTTGCGCGGTATTGGCCCAGCCAAGGCCTCGACGCTCGTCGCGGTCCTCGAACTCGCCCGCCGCGCGCTCGCCGAGCAACTGGAAGAAAAACCGTTGATCGATTCGCCGGGCGCGGTCGAGGACTATCTTCGCCTGCTGATCGGCGGGCGAGGCTATGAAGTGTTCGTGTGTCTATTTCTCGACGTGCGGCACCGGCTGATCCGCACCGAAGAAAGTACGCGCGGCTCGCTCACGCGCATGGCGGTGTACCCTCGCGAAATCGTGCGGCGCGCCCTGATGCTCAATGCGGCGAGCCTGATCGTCGCGCACAATCATCCGTCGGGCGCGGTCCAGCCAAGCGCGAGCGACCGGCGCCTCACGCGGGTGCTGCGCGAAACGCTCGCGCTCGTGGAAGTGCAGCTCGTGGACCATCTGATCATCGGCACACAGGAGACGTTTTCGTTCGCCCAGCACGGCCTCGATTGATACGCCACCATCGGAACCCATTTTGCAAATCCTGCCGGCATGCGCCGTCGTCACCACACCAGCCGCAAATCGGTTTGATTTCCATGGCATTTTCCTGCTAGAATTCTAGTTTGCCTATTTCCAACCCTGTTCCGAAAGCCTATCGAGGCGTTCCAGGGGAAATATGGCCTGGGTTCGAGGTTGTCTCTCATCCATACGTGAGCGCTCTCCTTTCCGGCCATTTCTCGCCTGGGAAACTTAAGCGGCTCTCGAACTCAGAATTTCCGTAGGAGTGCACTCATGGCACGTGTATGCCAAGTCACTGGGAAAGCGCCGATGAGCGGCAACAACGTTTCCCACGCTAACAACAAGACCAAGCGCCGTTTCCTCCCGAATCTGCAAAACCGCCGTTTCTGGGTTGAAAGCGAAAACCGTTGGGTGCGTCTGCGCATCTCGAACGCAGGCCTGCGCCTGATCGACAAGAACGGCATCGATTCCGTGCTCGCAGACCTGCGCGCACGCGGCGAACTGTAAGGAGTAAATCATGGCCAAGGGCATCCGCGACAAGATCAAGCTCGAGTCGACCGCAGGCACGGGTCACTTCTACACGACCACGAAGAACAAGCGCAACATGCCGGAAAAAATGTCGATCAAGAAGTTCGACCCGGTTGTTCGCAAGCACGTCGAGTACAAGGAAACCAAGATCAAGTAATTGATCCGGTTTCGAGCCTGACGAAGACAGAAAAACCCCGCCTTTTGGCGGGGTTTTTCTTTTTGCGCCGCCTGACAAGACCTCACTCGGAGTATGCTTCCCGCTTCACCCGCCGCCCTTCATGCGCGCCGCCTTCGAAGGCGGCTCAGCGCGCCCCCAGGCGGCACGAAGCAGCAGGACAAGAGAGACGGAGAAGCAGGACCATGAATTTCGATGTAGCGATCGTCGGCAGCGGGCTGGCGGGACTGAGCGTCGCACTGAACCTCGCTGACACGCGCCGCGTGGTGCTGATCGCCAAGCGCGCGATGACCGAAGGCGCGAGCGACCGCGCGCAGGGCGGTATCGCCGCGGTGCTCGATTCGGCCGACAGCGTGGAAAACCATGTGGACGACACGCTCGTCGCCGGCGGCGGCCTGTGCGACGAGGCGGCCACGCGCTATATCGTCGAGCACGGCCGCGAGGCCATCGAATGGTTGATCGGCCAGGAGGTGCCGTTCACGAAAGACGCCGCCGCCGAACTCGGCTTCCATCTCACGCGTGAAGGCGGCCATAGCCACCGGCGCATCATCCACGCCGCCGACGCCACCGGCCATGCTGTCGTGCAGACGCTGCTCGAGCGCGCGCGCCAGCATCCGAACATCACGATCCTCGAAGATCACCAGGCAATCGACGTCATCACGTCCGACCGCCTCGGCCTGCCGGGCCGCCGCTGCCACGGACTCTACGCGCTCGACCTGAAAAACGACCGCACGGTGACGATCCAGGCGCCGCACACGGTGCTGGCCACCGGCGGCGCGGGCAAGGTCTACCTCTACACGACCAACCCCGACACGGCCACCGGAGACGGCATCGCCATGGCCTGGCGCGCGGGCTGCCGGGTCGCGAACATGGAGTTCATCCAGTTCCACCCCACCTGCCTGTTCCACCCGCACGCAAAGTCCTTCCTGATTTCCGAAGCCGTGCGCGGCGAAGGCGGCGTGCTGCGCCTGCCCGACGGCACGCGCTTCATGCCCGCGCACGACACGCGCGCGGAACTCGCGCCGCGAGACATCGTCGCGCGCGCGATCGACTTCGAGATCAAGAAGCACGGCATCGACTGCGTGCATCTCGACATCAGCCATCAACCGGCCGCGTTTCTCGAAGAGCACTTTCCGACGATCCTCGCGCGCTGCCGCGAATTCGGCATCGACATCACGAAGGAGCCGATCCCCGTCGTGCCCGCCGCGCACTACACCTGTGGCGGCGTCGTCACCGACCTCGCCGGCCGCACCGATCTCGCCGGGCTCTACGCAGTCGGCGAGACGTCGTACACGGGTCTGCACGGCGCCAACCGGCTTGCCAGCAACTCGCTGCTCGAATGTCTCGTGATCGGCCGCTCCGCCGCCGAGGCGATCGAGACCGAAGGCTTCGGTGCAGGCGCGCACGCCCCGCTGCCCGACTGGGACGAAAGCCGCGTCTCCGATTCCGACGAGGAAGTCGTGGTCGCCCACAATTGGGACGAACTGCGCCGCCTCATGTGGAACTACGTGGGCATCGTGCGCACGGACAAGCGCCTCGAGCGCGCCCAGCATCGCATCGCGCTCCTGCGCGACGAGATCCTCGAGTACTACGCGAACTTCCGCGTGACGCGCGATCTGCTGGAGCTGCGCAATCTGGTCGACGTGGCGTCGCTGATCGTCGAGAGCGCGCGCTCGCGCCGCGAGAGCCGCGGCCTGCACTACAGCCGCGACTGGCCGAACTCGCTGCCCAAGGCACTGCCCACCGTGCTCTCGCCGGAACGCGTGCGCAATCGCACCTTGTCGTAAGGCCAGCGCGCGACGGCGCACAAAACGCCATCGTCCCAGCAAAAAGGCCGCCTCTCGCGAGGCGGCCTTTGTTCATTCGGCGCCTGAAACGCAGCGCTATCAGACGATCAGACGATCCGCATCGAGTAATCGGTCGCCCGAACGTCCTTGGTCAGCGCGCCGATCGAGACGCGATCCACGCCCGTTTCCGCAATCGTGCGCACCGTATCGAAGTTGACGCCGCCCGAGACTTCGAGCACCGCGCGCCCCGCCGTGCGTTTGACCGCTTCACGCATCATCTCGAACGAGAAGTTGTCGAGCAGCACCGACTTCGCGCCATGCTCCAGGGCCGCATCGAGCTGTTCGAGCGTCTCGACTTCGATCTGGATCGGCACACCGGCATTCAGCGCGATCGCCGCGTCCATCGCTGCGCCGACACCGCCGGCCGCCGCGATATGGTTTTCCTTGATCAGAATGCCGTCGTAAAGCGCGAGACGCTGGTTGGCACCACCGCCCACGCGCACCGCGTACTTCTGCGCGAGGCGCAGGCCCGGCAGCGTCTTGCGCGTGTCGAGAATGCGCGTCTGCGTGTGCGCGATCATGTCGACGTAGCGGCGCGTCACGCTCGCCATGCCCGAAAGCAGTTGCAGAAAATTCATCGCGTTGCGCTCGGCCGTGAGGAGCGAGCGCGCCGGCCCGCGCAGCGAGCAAACGATGGTATCCGCCGCCATGCGCTCGCCTTCGCGATAGTGCCAGCGCACCTCGATGCGCGAGTCGACGCGCTTCATCACGCCGTCAAACCACAGCACGCCGCACAGCACCGCGTCCTCGCGCACGATGATGCGCGCATCGCGCACTTCGTCCTCGGGTACGAGACGCCCCGTCTGGTCGACGGGTCCGACGTCTTCCTCGAGCGCATCCGCGACGTTGCGTGCGATCGCGGCATCGAACACCGCACCGTACTGCGCGCGCACTTCGTCGAGCACGGGCGCAACAGCTTCCGCGGCGCGCAACGCGCGCGCGCCCTCCTTCAGGTTTGTCATTACGCCGCTCCCACCTGCGAGAACAGCGCGGTGTCGCGCGCGAGGTCACCGCTCGCCTGCACGCGGCGCTTGTGCTCTGCCGCGAATGCGAGCATGCGGTCGATCGACACGCGTGCGCGAACGCCCAGCGACGCATCGACAAGAATCTCGTTGTGGCCGCGCTCGAGCACGTCGGCGAGATTCGTGAGGCCGTTCATGGCCATCCACGGGCAATGCGCGCAGCTCTTGCAAGTCGCGCTGTTGCCGGCCGTGGGCGCCTCGATGAACGTCTTGCCCGGCGCCGCGAGCCGCATCTTGTGCAGGATGCCGAGATCGGTCGCGACGATAAAACGCTGCGCGTCGAGCTTCACTGCCGCGTCGATCAGTTGCGAGGTCGAGCCGACCACGTCCGCCAGCGCAACCACGGCTTCCGGCGATTCGGGGTGCACGAGCACCTTGGCATCGGGATATTCGGCGCGCAGCAGATCGAGCTCGATGCCCTTGAACTCGTCGTGCACGAGGCACGAGCCCTGCCACAGCAGCATGTCGGCGCCGGTCTTCTTCTGGATATAGCTGCCCAGATGGCGGTCCGGCGCCCAGAGGATCTTCTCGCCCTTCGCATGGAGGTGAGCGACGATCTCGAGACCGATCGAAGAAGTCACCATCCAGTCCGCGCGCGCCTTCACGGCGGCGCTGGTGTTCGCATAGACCACCACGGTGCGATCGGGATGCGCGTCGCAGAACGCGGAGAATTCATCGACGGGGCAGCCGAGATCGAGTGAGCAAGTCGCGTCGAGGTCCGGCATCAGGATGCGCTTGTTGGGGCTCAGGATCTTGGCGGTCTCGCCCATGAAGCGCACGCCCGCCACGACGAGCGTCTGCGCTTCGTGATCGCGGCCGAAGCGCGCCATCTCGAGTGAATCGGCCACGCAGCCGCCGGTCTCGTCCGCTAGCTCCTGCAATTCAGGATCGACGTAATAGTGCGCGACGAGCACTGCCTTCTCGCGCTTGAGCAATGCGCGAATGCGCTCCTTCAATGCAACGCGCTCCGCTGCGCCGGGTGCGTCGGGCACCTTCGCCCACGCTTGTCCGACGCCGCAGACGGCACCCTGCGGCCGGTCATATTCGACCTTCCTGATTGCCTGACTCATGATCTCCTCTGTTGGCCGGAGTTGGAGCAAAGCTCCCTACTCTGGCCCCATGCACTAGTTGCAACCCTGCCGATCACCACGGCTCCAGACCGGTGCATAACACCAGCTTTTCCGCGGCCCCAAAAGAAAAACCCCGCCAGCGCGGGGTTTTGTGACGTACCTGAATTCTAATGGATTTTTTCGAGACTCACGCAGCGCGCATTGGGCACCGCGAAGCGGCGAATTTGCAAAACCCGCGCAAACCCGGCGAGAAGCTATCGAAAAAACCGCGAAGAATCAGGCGTAGCGGCGCAGACGCGACGCAAATTCCTGAAGTGCCTTGATACCGCTTTGCTCGGCACGATGGCACCAATCCTGGAGCTGCGTAAGCAGTTGTTCGCGCGAGGCGCTCGAACGCTCCCAGATTGCCGCGAGTTCGTTGCGCAACTCAATGTACGTGCGCAGCTTCTGGCTGTTCGCGAAGATCTGCGGCAACTGGCGCTTCTGCGGCTCGTTCAGGCTGGCTTCTTCCTTGTCGAACCAATTGCGCGCGCCACGCATGACCTTGTACTTCTCGCGCTCGCCCACTTCCTTCAGATGCGCGAGCTCCTGGCGATACGCCTGCTTCACGGCCTTCGCGTAACGCGCCATCACCTCATAGCGGTTCGAGAGCACGGCCTGGAGCGTCTCGTGGTCGGGCACGAGCTTGCCCTTGGTGAGACGCGGCGTGGGCGCGACCTTCTTGACCTTGGCAAGACCCACTGCCTGCATGATGCGGATGTACATCCAGCCGATATCGAACTCGTACCACTTGTTCGAGAGCTTCGCGGAAGTCGCGAAGGTGTGGTGGTTGTTGTGCAGTTCCTCGCCGCCGATGATGATGCCGAACGGGATAAGGTTCGTGCTCGCATCCGACGAATTGAAGTTGCGATAGCCCCAGAAGTGGCCAAGGCCGTTCACGACGCCGGCGGCCCAGAACGGGATCCACGCCATCTGCACGGCCCACACCGAAAGTCCGACCACGCCGAACAGCGCGACGTCGATCACCATCATGATGCTCACGCCGAGGATCGGGAAGCGCGTGTAGACGTTGCGCTCCATCCAGTCGTTGGGCGTGCCGTGGCTGAAGCGGCGCAGCGTTTCTTCGTTCTTCGCTTCGGCGCGGTAAAGCTCGGCGCCTTCGAGCAGCACCTTCCAGAGGCCGCGCGTTTGCGGGCTGTGCGGGTCTTCTTCGGTCTCGCACTTGGCGTGGTGCTTGCGGTGAATGGCCGCCCACTGACCCGTGAGCATGCCCGTGGTCATCCACAGCCAGAAACGGAAGAAGTGGCTGGCGATGGGATGCAGATCGAGCGCGCGATGCGCCTGGCAGCGGTGCAGGTACACCGTCACGCCGATGATCGTGATGTGGGTAACCACGGCCACGAACAGCAGGATCTGCCACCACGAGAAATGCAGCACCCCGTGGGCAAGGAAATCAAGCAGGGAATTCAACAAGGTTTTTACCCGCGAAACGAGGCGCACCGGCCTTTCGGCCCTGCGCCAATGTCAAGAAAATGAAAGCGACCAGGAGGGGTTGGACGGCATTCTACTAGAACCGTTCCAAGTGGTTGTAACAAATAGAGATTTTTTTCCCAAATGACGGCGGAGTCAATCTCCGTCCGTATTTTTGAGGCGGTTTGCCACACCCGCTCGGGTCTTTTCTGTGCCTTCGAATACGTCTTCGAACCCCATTAGCCTCTAGCGCCATTCAGCTAACAGGATCGCAGCTACGCCTTAACATGACCTTAAGTGATCAGGGCACCGGATCGGGCGCGTGCGCCGGATGACCGATAGCCGCATGGCGCGCTGCGCCGGCGGAGCTATGCGCCCCGGCCCTGAATTCTGCACTCGCTGATGGTGTCGCGAATACGCAACGTCGTAAAAAAGACCCCCGATGAAGGAGCCCAATGCGACGCGGGGCCGTCCGGCTTCCACCGGACGGCCCCGAGCGATTGGTCACAACCGCTTGCTTATTCCAGTGCCGCGTCCGGCTCGTCGGCCTCGGACTGCTGCGCCTTTGCGATGGCGTCGGCGGTTTCGGTTTCGGCGGCAGCCTCGTCCGGCGTCGTGACGGCGCCAGTCTTCTTCGCCTTCGGTTGCGCTTCGCCGCGGCGCTCCAGCACGGCGGCAAAGAAGCCGTCCGTGGCGTGGCGGTGCGGCCACATCGACAGGTACTCGCCGGTGTCGAGGTCCACGCGCTGATCTGCCAGCGCCTCGCGTGCGTTCACCAGCACGAAGTCGGGATGGGCTTCGAGGAACTGCTTCACGACCGCTTCGTTCTCGGCTTCCAGAATGCTGCAGGTCGCGTAGACGAGGCGGCCGCCGCGCTTGAGCAGGCGCGCCGCGCTCGTGAGAATCGAAAGCTGCTTGGGCGCAAGCTCGGCGAGCGACTCCGGCGACTGGCGCCATTTGAGGTCGGGGTTGCGGCGCAGGGTGCCAAGCCCCGAGCACGGCGCATCCACGAGGACGCGGTCGATCTTGCCGATCAGGCGCTTGATCTTGGCGTCATGCTCGCTGTCGATCAGCACGGGATTCACGTTCGACAAGCCGCTGCGCGCAAGGCGCGGCTTGAGCTTGGCGAGGCGCCGCTCGGAAATGTCGAACGCATAGAGACGGCCCGTCGAGCGCATCATCGCGCCAAGCGCCAGCGTCTTGCCGCCCGCGCCCGCGCAGAAGTCGACCACCATCTCGCCGCGGCGCGGCGCGACGAGCGAGCACAGCAGCTGGCTGCCCTCGTCCTGCACCTCGAACCAGCCTTCCTTGAACGCGTCGAGCCTGGCGAGCGCGGGCTTGCCCGTCACGCGCACGCCGAACGGCGCGAACGGCGTTTCGCCGGCTTCGATGCCGACTGCGGCCAGCGCGCGCAGCAGCTCGTCGCGGCTCGCCTTGATCGGGTTCGCGCGCAGGTCGAGCGGCGCCGGGTAGTTCAGCGCGGCGGCCAGTTGCGCGAGCTCGGCGGCCTCGAAACGCGTTTCCAGCGCCTTTACGATCCACTCGGGCAAATTGAGCTGCACGCGCTGCGGCAGGCTAACCGGATCGATCTTCGCGACGTGCTCGAGCCAGGTTGCCTCGGCGTCGGAAACGAACGGGCGGATGGCCGAGCGCCCCGCGGTCGCCATCAGGCCGAGCAGCGTGAGGCGCCGCGTCGGGCTGCCCGTGCCGCTCTCGGCCAGGTGCGCGAACTCCATGCGCCGGCGCAGCACGGCGAACACCGCCTCGGCAATCACGCCACGCTCGGCATGGCCGAGCTTCGGGTGCTCGCGGAAGAAGCGGCTCGTCACCGCATCGGCGGGGCCAGTGAACTTGAGTACGTCGGCAAGCAACGTCTCGGTCTGTCCGATCAGGAAACCATGCAGCCTCATGCGCCCTCCCCGGCGTGTGTTTGTGCACTTGCTTGTGTGTTTTCTTGCACGTCGGCCTCGTCAGGGAAGAGCCACTGCGCCTCGGGCGGCGTGAGCGTCACGCGCTCGCCGTCGAGCGCGAGGCGCCCTTCGACGAACCAGCGCACCGCACGCGGATAAATCACGTGTTCGGTCTTGAGCACGCGCGCGGCGAGCGCCGCGGCGTCGTCGCCCGTGCGCACGGGCACGACCGATTGCATCACGATCGGACCATGATCGAGCGTCGGAGTGACAAAATGGACCGTGGCGCCATGCACGCGGCAGCCCGCGTCGATCGCTTTTTCGTGCGTTTTCAAGCCAGGAAAGCTCGGCAGCAGCGACGGATGGATATTGAGCATGCGACCCGAATAACGCTGCACGAAGCCCTCGGTCAGCACGCGCATGAAGCCCGCGAGCACGACGAGGTCCGGCGTGAAGCCGTCTATTACCTGGGCGAGCGCCGAGTCGAAGGCGGCACGGTCCGGATACTGGCGGTGGTCGACGACCGCCGTGGCAATGCCATGCGACGCCGCGAACGCGAGGCCCGCGGCGTCGGGACGGTTGGCAATCACGGCGGCGACGCGCGCCGGCCAGGCTTCCTGCGCGCATGCGCGCACGATGGCCTCCATGTTGCTGCCCCGCCCGGAAATCAGAATGACGAGATTTTTCATCCGCGGATTTTATCATCGGGGAAGGCGTCCGACGCTCGCGCGGCGGCGATCGTCGTCCCGTGCGTTTATAATCTCCTGTTTAGTCGCGGCCGTGGCCGCATAACCGGTCTTGATCGGCGCGCATGGCTCGCGCGCACTTTTCCAGGTTCCCTCAGGTTCCTCCAGGTTCCGCTATCGTGAGAGTCTTCCGCGGTCTTCCCAACGCCGAAAGTCGCGCGCCCTGCGCGCTCACCATCGGCAACTTCGACGGTGTCCACCGCGGGCATCAGGCGTTGCTCGCGCGCGTGCGCGCTGCCGCAGACGCGCGCGGCCTGCCCGTCTGCGTGATGACCTTCGAGCCGCATCCGCGCGAGTTCTTCAACCCGGCCAGCGCCCCGCCGCGCATCGCCATGCTGCGCGACAAGCTCGAAGCGCTGCGCGAGAACGGCGTGGACCGCGTCGTGGTCGAGCACTTCAACCACACGTTTGCGAGCCAGTCGCCCGACGCGTTCGTCGAGCGCATCATCGTGGGCGGCCTGCATGCGCGCTGGATGATGATCGGCGACGACTTCCGCTACGGCGCCAGACGCGCGGGCGACTTCGCCTCGCTGCAGGTCGCGGGCGCCGAGCACGGTTTCGAAGTCGAGCAGATGGCCACCGTAGCCGATCCGTCGGGCGTGCGCATCTCCAGCTCCGCCGTGCGCACACAACTCGCGGCGGGCGACCTCGACGCGGCGCGCGCCTCGCTTGGCCGCGGCTACGAGATCAGCGGGCATGTCACGCACGGCCTGAAGCTCGGCCGCGACCTCGGCTTTCCCACGCTGAACCTGCCGATCGGCCACAAGCGACCGGCGCTCAAGGGCATCTTCGTCGTGCAGGTGCACGGTATCGCCGACCATCCGCTGCCCGGCGTCGCGAGCCTCGGCCTGCGCCCGACGGTGGACGACTCGGGCCGCGTGCTGCTCGAAGTCCATTTGCTCGACTGGCACGGCGACGCCTACGGCAAGCTCGTGCGCGTCGAATTCCTCAAGAAGTTGCGCGACGAGGAGAAGTTCGCCGACCTCGAAACGCTCACCGCCGCGATTGCGCGCGACGTGGCGAACACCCGCGCGTGGTTCGCCGCCGCGGGCATCGATGTAACCGGCAGCCGCTCCACCGGCTTCGCCACCTCGGCCACCGACCGAATTAGGTAAGCCGCGGCCCGCGCGCGTGTCTTGTCCTGCAAGGCGAGACCACGGCACGCACGGGCCGCTCCGCCCGCGAGGCGCCGCAACTTCGGCAGTGTGCGGCGCCCGAGGCGACGGTTGCGCGGCATGGCCGCAATGCTGACGCCGAGCATCCCCCGAATTCCACGTGATCTCACCATGAGCGACAAGAAAGCATCCTCCGGCAAAGCCGCGCAGAAGTCCGAATCGAAGTACCCCGTCAATCTTCTGGACACCCCGTTCCCGATGCGTGGCGACCTGCCCAAGCGCGAGCCGCAATGGGTCAAGGAGTGGGAAGAGCAAGGCATCTACAAGAAGATCCGCGAGGCCTCGAAGGGCCGCAAGAAGTTCATCCTGCACGACGGCCCGCCGTATGCAAACGGCGACATCCACCTCGGCCACGCGGTCAACAAGATCCTCAAGGACATGATCGTCAAGGCGCGCAATCTCGCGGGCTACGACGCGGTCTACGTGCCGGGCTGGGACTGTCACGGCATGCCGATCGAGATCCAGATCGAGAAGCAGTTCGGCAAGTCGCTGCCTGCCCAGGAAGTGATGAAGAAGGCGCGCGAGTACGCGGCCGGCCAGATCGAGACGCAAAAGGCCGGCTTCAAGCGCCTGGGCGTGCTCGGCGACTGGGACAACCCGTACAAGACCATGAACTTCGTGAACGAGGCGAACGAGATTCGCGCGCTCGCGAAGATCATCGAGAAGGGCTACGTGTTCCGGGGCCTGAAGCCCGTGAACTGGTGCTTCGACTGCGGCTCGGCGCTGGCCGAGGCCGAGGTCGAGTACAAGGACAAGACCGATCCGACCATCGACGTGCTGTTCCCGTTCGCGCAACCCGAGCAGACGGCAAAGGCGTTCGGCCTCGCCGCCCTGCCCCGCGAGGAAGGCGGCATCGTGATCTGGACCACCACGCCGTGGACCATCCCGTCGAACCAGGCGCTCAACGTGCATCCGGAGATCGCCTACGCGCTCGTGGACACCGAGCGCGGCTTGCTGATTCTCGCGCAAGAGCGCGTTGAAGACTGCATGAAGGACTTCGGCCTGACCGGCACGATCGTCGCCACCACGCCGGGCGAGAAGCTCGCGAACCTGCGCTTCCATCACCCGCTCGCCGCGGCGCATCCGGGCTTCAAGCGCACTTCGCCCATCTATCTGGGCGACTATGTCACGACCGACACCGGCACGGGCATCGTGCACTCGGCGCCCGCCTACGGCGTGGAAGACTTCGTGTCGTGCAAGTCGCACGGCATGGCCGACTCGGACATCATCAGCCCGGTGATGGGCGATGGCCGCTACATCGAATCGCTGCCGCTCTTCGGCGGCCTCACGATCTGGGCCGCGAACCCGAAGATCGTCGATGCGCTCGACGCCGCCGGCACCCTGCTGCGCAGCGAAAAGTACCTGCACAGCTACATGCACTGCTGGCGCCACAAGACGCCCATCATCTACCGCGCCACCTCGCAGTGGTTCGCGGGCATGGACGTCACCCCGAAGGAAGGCGGCAAGACGCTGCGCGAAACGGCGCTCGAAGGCATCGAGGCGACGGCGTTCTACCCGTCGTGGGGCAAGCAGCGCCTCTACTCGATGATCGCGAACCGCCCCGACTGGACGCTCTCGCGCCAGCGCCAATGGGGCGTGCCGATGGCGTTCTTCGTGCACAAGGAAACCGGCGAGCTGCATCCGCGCACGCTGGAGCTGCTCGAAGAAGTCGCCAGGCGCGTGGAGAAGGAAGGCATCGAGGCGTGGCAGACGCTCGACCCGCGCGAATTGATCGGTGACGACGCCAATATGTACGAGAAGAACCGCGACACGCTCGACGTGTGGTTCGACTCGGGCACGACGCACTGGCACGTGCTGCGCGGCTCGCACAAGGACGACCTCCAGTTCCCGGCCGACCTCTATCTCGAAGGCTCGGACCAGCACCGCGGCTGGTTCCATTCGTCGCTGCTCACGGCTTCGATGCTCGACGGCCGCCCGCCGTACAACGCGCTGCTCACGCACGGCTTCACCGTCGACGGCGAAGGCCGCAAGATGTCGAAGTCGCTCGGCAACGGCGTCGATCCGCATGAAGTCGCGAACCGCCTGGGCGCGGAAATCATCCGTCTGTGGATCGCCTCGACCGACTACTCGGGCGAACTGGCGATCTCGGAAGAGATTCTCAAGCGCGTGACGGAAGGCTATCGCCGCATCCGTAACACGCTGCGCTTCCTGCTTTCGAACCTCTCGGACTTCGACTTCGAGAAGCACGCGCTGCCCGCCGATCAGTGGCTCGAAATCGACCGCTACGCCGTCGCGCTCACGCACACGCTGCAAAGCGACGTGCTGTCCCACTACGACCGTTACGAGTTCCACCCGGTCGTGGCGAAGCTCCAGACATTCTGCTCGGAAGACATGGGCGGCTTCTATCTGGACGTGCTCAAGGACCGCCTGTACACGAGCGCGCCGGATTCGGCCGCGCGCCGTGCCGCGCAGACCGCGCTGCACCACATCACGCACAGCCTGCTGCGCATCCTTGCGCCGTTCCTCTCGTTCACGGCCGAGGAAGCCTGGAAGGTGTTCCAGCCGAACACCACGACCATCTTTACCGAGACGTTCCACGCGTTCCCGGACATCGCGCAGGCTCCCGAGCTAATCGCCAAGTGGACGCTCCTGCGCGAAGTGCGCGGCAACGTGACGAAGGCGCTCGAAGAGGCCCGCGTGGCGAACCAGATCGGCTCGTCGCTGCAAGCCGAAGTGCGCATTCTGGCAAGCGGCGCGCGTTACGACGCACTGGCGACGCTGGGCGAGGACCTCAAGTTCGTGCTGATCACCTCGGCGGCCGAAGTCGTGAAGGTCGAAAGCGAAGCCGACGAAGGCGTCGAAGTCGTCACGTCGAAGTACCTCAAGTGCGAGCGTTGCTGGCACTACCGTGAAGACGTTGGCACGAACGCCGAGCACCCGGGCCTGTGCGGCCGCTGCGTGGTCAATCTGTTCGGCCACGGCGAAGCGCGGAGCGCGGCATAATGGCCAAGACGACCCTGCCGAAACAGTCGAAGTCGAACGGCGCGCGCGGCACGCTCGCGCCGTGGCTCGGCATCGCGGTGATCGTGATCCTCGCCGACCAGCTCACGAAGATCGCCATCGCCAAGGTGTTCAGCTACGGCGAAGGCCGCGTGATCACGCCGTTCTTCAACCTCGTGCTGGTCTACAACAAGGGCGCGGCGTTCAGCTTCCTCGCCGCGGCGGGCGGCTGGCAGCGCTGGGCGTTCACGGCGCTCGGCGTGGTCGCGGCCATCGTGATCTGCTACCTGCTCAAGCGCCACGCAGGGCAACGCCTCTTTTGCACCGCACTGGCGCTGATACTCGGCGGCGCGCTCGGCAACGTGCTCGACCGCCTGATGTACGGCCATGTGATCGACTTCCTCGACTTCCACCTGGGTTCGTCGCACTGGCCGGCGTTCAACGTTGCCGATAGCGCAATCACCGTTGGCGCCATCCTGCTGGTGTTCGACGAATTGCGGCGCGTGCGCAGCTCGCGCTGAGCGCGTCCATCGCACGTCCATTGCGCGTCTCGGAGAGACAGGAGACCTGATTTGAACACCTCCGCTGCAAACCCGGGCGAGCTGACCGGACGCCACCTCGTGCTCGGCATGACGGGTGGCATCGCCTGCTACAAGATCGCCGAGCTCACGCGCCTGCTGACCAAGGCCGGCGCGACGGTGCAGATCGTGATGACCGAAGCGGCCACGCAGTTCATCACGCCGGTCACGATGCAGGCGCTCTCGGGCCGCCCCGTCTACACGAGCCAGTGGGACGGCCGCATGCCCAACAACATGGCGCACATCGACCTCTCGCGCGAGGCGGACGCCATCGTCGTCGCGCCCGCCTCCACCGACTTCCTTGCGAAGCTCGCGCACGGTTTCGCTGACGACCTGCTCTCCACGATGTGCGTCGCGCGCGACTGCCCGCTGCTGGTCGTGCCGGCCATGAACCGGCAGATGTGGAACAACCCGGCCACCCAGCGCAACGTCGCGCAACTGCGCGCGGACGGCGTTGAGACGCTCGGCCCCGATTCCGGCCCGCAGGCTTGCGGCGAAGTCGGCGACGGGCGCATGCTGGAGCCGGAAGCCATTTACGAGGCCATCGTCGCGTTCTTCGCGCCCAAGCTGCTTGCGGGCCGCAAGCTCCTGATCACGGCTGGACCGACCTTCGAGCCGCTCGACCCGGTGCGCGGCATCACGAACCGCTCGAGCGGCAAAATGGGCTTCGCGCTCGCGCGCGCGGCGCAGCAGGCCGGCGCCGAGGTGCATCTGGTCGCGGGCCCGGTCGCGCTGCCCACGCCGTGGGGCGTCTGGCGCGAAGACGTGCAGACCGCGCAGCAAATGTACGACGCGGTGATGCGCGAGGCACCTGATGCCGATGTTTTCATCGGCGTGGCCGCGGTGGCCGACTGGCGCGTCGATCACGTCGCCGAGCACAAGATCAAGAAGACCGCCGGGCAGCGCATGCCGACGTTCAGCTTCGTCGAGAACCCCGACATTCTGGCGTCGGTTGCGGCCATGCCGAATCCGCCGTACTGCGTGGGCTTCGCGGCCGAAAGCGGCGACCTCGAGGTGCACGGCGAAGAAAAGCGCGCGCGCAAGAAGGTGCCGCTGCTAATCGGCAATCTCGGCCCGCTCACCTTCGGCCAGGACGACAACGAAGTCGTGCTGTTCGAAGCTGCCGGCCGCACGCCGCTGCCGCGCGCGGCCAAGCAGGCGCTCGCGCAGACGCTGATCGCCGAAATCGCGCGGCGTCTGCCGGACCCGGGCATCATCTCGTGACGCGCGCGCCGGCGCCCTCGGGCGCTGACGCGCAGCGCCGCGAACGAAGTGAAGGAGCAGTACTGCCATGACACTGCTTTCGGTGCTGGACCAGTCGCCCGTGATCGCCGGGCACACCGCGGCGGACGCCATCGCCGCCACCGTCGAACTCGCACAGCTCGCCGACGACCTCGGCTACACGCGCTACTGGTGCGCCGAGCACCACGGCCTGCTGGGCGTGTGCAACCCCGCCCCAGAAGTCATGCTCGCGCACCTGGGCAGCGTGACCAAACGCATCCGCATCGGCTCGGGCGGCATCATGCTGCCCTACTACAGCCCGTTCAAGGTCGCCGAGCAGTTCATGATGCTCGAAGCGCTGTTCCCGGGGCGCGTCGATCTCGGCGTGGGCCGCGCGCCGGGCGGCGACATGCGCACCGCGCAGGCCGTCGCGGCGGGTGCCTACAATCGCGGCGACCAGTTCACGCAGCAGGTGCAGGATCTCGTCGGCCTGATGGACGGCACGCTCGCCACCGACCACCTTGCGCACGGCGTCGCATTGCAGCCGCAGATCGCCACGCGCCCGCAGCTCTGGGTGCTGGGCTCGAGCGACTTCGGCGGCGCGCTCGCCGCGCAACTCGGGCTGCGTTTCTCGTTCGCGCATTTCATTAACGCGCACTTCGGGCACCTGGTGGCCAACACCTACCGCGACACCTTCCTGCCCGGCCACGAGCAGAAGCCGTACCTCGCGTGCGCGGTGTTCGCGATCTGCGCCGACACCGAAGCCGAAGCCGCCGACCTCGAAAAAGCCGTCGACTTGCGCCGGGTGCAGATGGCCTATGGCCTGAACGCACCCATTCCGAGCCTCGAACAGGGCCGCGCACAGGAATACGGCGAGCGCGAGCAGGTCGTGATCGATCGCGAAAAACCGCGCAGCATCATCGGCACGCCCGAGAGCGTCACCGAGCGCCTGCACGCGCTCAAGGACAGCTTTCGCGCCGATGAACTCATCGTGCTGACCGTCGCAGGCAGCTACGCGGCACGCCTGCGCTCTTACGAACTTCTCGCAGAGGCCTTCCAGTTGCCTCGAAGCTGACTAACCCTGACCCCGATCGAATCGGAGCCTCATGAAAATCGACATCAAGATCCTGAACGAACGCATGCGCGACCAGCTGCCCCACTACGCGACGCCGGGCAGCGCGGGCCTCGACCTGCGCGCCTGCATCGAAACGCCGCTCACGCTCGAGCCCGGCGAAACGAAGCTCGTGCCGACCGGCCTCGCGATCCATCTGGCCGATCCGGGCTACGCGGCGCTGATCCTGCCGCGCTCGGGCCTCGGCCACAAGCACGGCATCGTGCTCGGCAACCTCGTCGGCCTGATCGACTCCGACTACCAGGGCGAGCTGATGATCTCCACCTGGAACCGCGGCCACACCACTTTCACGCTCAATCCGATGGAGCGCCTCGCACAACTCGTGATCGTGCCGGTCGTTCAGGCGCAGTTCAATCTCGTCGACGATTTCGACGCGAGCGAGCGCGGCACGGGCGGCTTCGGCAGCACGGGCAAGCACTGAGCCTCACGCACCCGTTCAGCACTCGCAGGAACCAAAAAGCACGCCGCGGCGTGCTTTTTTGCGTTCAGGGCGACCCTTGGATCTGCGCCGCAGGGTGCCGCCGGCGATACCACAGCGCGTACACCACCACGAGCACCGCCAGGAACGCCAGCCCATATGCAAGCGTCATGCGGAATTCGCGTGTGAACGCGGTGCCGACCAGGATGCCTAGCATTAGCAGCGCGCCCAGCACGCTCATGAACGGAAAGCCCCACATACGGAATTCGAGCGGCGCACTCCCATCGCTCCCGCGCTGCACGCGGAAGAAAATCTGCGTCACGAAAATCATGAACCACGTGAACATCGCGCCGAACATCGCAATCGACATCATCAGCGTGAACGCCGCCTGCGGCCAGAGCGCGTTGAGCACGGCCGCCACGGCGATGCCGATGGTCGAGAGCGAGAGCGCCGCCGTCGGCACGCCGTTGGGCGTGAGCCGCCCGAACGCCGCCGGCGCGTAGCCCGCGCGCGAGAGGCTGAACATCATGCGCGTGGTGATATAGAGCTGGCTGTTCATGGCCGAGAGCGCGGCCACGAGCACGATGAAGTTGATCGCGCCCGCCGCGTACGGCACGCCGGTTTCGGCCATCACCCTCACGAAGGGGCTTTCGTTGCCGCCCGCCTCGGTCCAGGGGACGATGGCGAGCATGAGCGCGAGCGTGAGCAGGTAGAACAGCACGAGGCGCAGCACCGTGGCGCGGAACGCGCGCGTGACCGCACGGGCCGGATCCCTGGCTTCCGCCGCGGCAACCGCGATGGTTTCCACGCCCAGATAGCTGAAAAGCGAAACGATCGTGCCCACCCAGACGCCCCACCAGCCCTTGGGCAGCAGCCCGCCGTGCGACGTGTAGTTCGCGAACCCCACGCCCGAGCCGGCGGGCGCGCGCCACACGAACCAGGCGCCCAGCACGATGAACGCGACGATGGCCGCAATCTTGAGGCTGGAAAAGAGATACTCGATGGTGCCGTAGGCCCGCACGCTCATGGCGTTCACGACGATCAGCGCCGCCGAGAACCCGACGATCCAGTAGAGCCCCGGCACCTGCGGGAACCAGAACTTCATGTAGATGGCGATGGCCGCGACTTCGGTGCCCACGGCCAGCACATAGGCGGACCAGTAAGCGTAGCGCACGACGAAGCCGGCGAGCGGACCGATATAGTGCTCGGCATACGCGCCGAACGATCCCGAGGTCGGATGCGCGACGGTCATCTCGGCAAGCGCGCCCATCAGCAACAAGGCGATCAGCGCGCCGATGGCATAGGACACGAGCACGCCCGGCCCGGCAAAACCGATGGCGAAGCCGCTGCCGAGAAAGAGCCCGGTGCCCACCGCGCCGCCGATGGCGATCATTGTCATCTGGCCCGCGGACAAGCCTTGGCGCAGCCCCTGCTCGCGCTCGACGATGGAGTCGAACGCGCCCGATTTACGTGGTACCACTCTTACACCCCTGCTTTGCGCAAACGCACTGAAGCGCTGCGCATCGTGAAAACGCCAACGGCGAGATAAACGCCTATTTTACTTTGCGGCGCCTCATTCACCTTGACACCCGGGCATCGGGTCATGACGCGGACGACGCAATTATTTCGGATTCCTGCTTTTCATACCCAAAATAAAACGGCGTAGCCCGTGATGAGCTACGCCGTTGTGCCTTGAAACTTGCGCGCGCTTCGCGCCGCCGCAGTTATTCCACGGCAGTTATTCCACTTCCACCGCTTCCGGATTACGCGGCGCCGGCTGCGCGTCGAACGTGAGCTGGATCTTGTCCTCGTCGTCCACGTCCACGGTCACGCGGCCGCCGTTCATGAGCTTGCCGAACAGCAGTTCGTCGGCGAGCGCACGGCGGATCGTGTCCTGGATCAGGCGTTGCATCGGCCGCGCGCCCATGAGCGGGTCGAAACCGTGCTTGGCCAGATGCTTGCGCAGCGCATCGGTGAAGAGCGCGTCGACCTTCTTCTCATGCAACTGGTCTTCCAGTTGCATGAGGAACTTGTCGACCACGCGCATGATGATTTCCTCATCGAGCGCACGGAAGCTGATCGTCTGATCGAGCCGGTTGCGGAACTCGGGCGTGAACAGCCGCTTGATATCGGCCATTTCGTCGCCCTGCTCGCGCCGGGTCGTGAAACCGATCGTCGACTTGTTCATCGTGTCGGCGCCCGCGTTCGTCGTCATGATGATAATGACGTTGCGGAAGTCCGCCTTGCGGCCGTTGTTGTCGGTCAGCGTGCCATGGTCCATCACCTGCAGCAGCACGTTGAAGATGTCCGGGTGCGCCTTCTCGATTTCGTCGAGCAGCAGCACGCAGTGCGGCTTCTTCGTGACGGCCTCGGTCAGCAGGCCACCCTGATCGAACCCCACATAGCCCGGCGGCGCGCCGATCAGACGGCTCACCGCATGGCGCTCCATGTACTCCGACATGTCGAAGCGGATCAGCTCGATGCCGAGCGTGAACGCGAGCTGACGCGCCACTTCGGTCTTGCCGACGCCGGTCGGGCCGGAGAACAGGAACGAGCCGATCGGCTTGTCGGTCTTGCCCAGACCCGCGCGCGCCATCTTGATCGAAGCCGAAAGCGCGTCGATGGCGGGATCCTGGCCGAACACGACAGCTTTCAGATCGCGGTCGAGCGTCTGGAGCTTGCTGCGGTCGTCCTGCGACACGCTTTGCGCCGGCACGCGCGCGATCTTCGAGATGATCTCTTCGATCTCGCTCTTGCCGATGGTCTTTTTCTGCTTCGACTTCGGCAGGATGCGCTGCGCCGCGCCCGCTTCGTCGATCACGTCGATCGCCTTGTCGGGCAAATGACGGTCGGTGATGAAGCGCGCGGAAAGCTCGGCCGCCGCGTTCAGCGCGCCCGACGAATACTTCACGCCGTGGTGCTCTTCGAAGCGCGACTTCAGGCCGCGCAGAATCGCCACCGTCTGCTCGACGGTAGGCTCGACCACGTCGATCTTCTGGAAGCGCCGCGAGAGCGCCGCGTCCTTTTCGAAGATGCCGCGGTATTCCGTGAACGTGGTCGCGCCGATGCACTTGAGCGTGCCCGACGAAAGCGCCGGCTTGAGCAGATTCGAAGCATCGAGCGTGCCGCCCGAGGCAGCGCCCGCGCCGATCAGCGTATGAATCTCGTCGATGAAGAGAATCGCGTGCGGACGCTCCTTGAGCTCCTTGAGCACCGTCTTCAGACGCTGTTCGAAGTCGCCGCGATATTTCGTGCCTGCCAGCAACGCGCCCATGTCGAGCGAGTAGACCTGTGCGTCCGCGAGAATGTCCGGCACTTCGCCGCGCGTGATGCGCCAGGCGAGGCCTTCCGCGATGGCGGTCTTGCCCACGCCGGCTTCACCCACGAGCAGCGGATTGTTCTTGCGGCGGCGGCACAGCACCTGCACCACGCGTTCGACCTCGAGCTCGCGCCCGATCAGCGGATCGATGCGCCCGTCCTTCGCCATCTGGTTCAGATTCTGCGTGAACTGGGCGAGCGGGGTTTCCTTCTGGCCTGCCGCGTCTTCGGCTTCGGCATTCGCGTCGCTGGCCTTGGCGGCTTCGCCGCTACCGGTCTTCGCGATACCGTGCGAAATGAAATTCACCACGTCCAGACGCGTGACACCCTGCTGTTGCAGGTAGTACACCGCGTGCGAGTCCTTTTCGCCGAAGATCGCGACCAGCACGTTCGCGCCCGTCACTTCCTTCTTGCCGTTGGAAGTGGACTGAACGTGCATGATCGCGCGCTGGATCACGCGCTGGAACCCAAGCGTCGGCTGCGTATCGACGTCGTCCGTGCCGGGAACCGTAGGGGTGTTGTCGTGAATAAAGTTGCGCAGGTTCTGTCGCAGGTCTTCGATATTCGCGGCGCACGCTCGCAGCACCTCCGCCGCTGTTGGGTTATCCAACAGCGCCAGCAAAAGATGCTCGACCGTGATGAACTCATGCCGCGCTTGACGTGCTTCCATGAACGCCATGTGCAGGCTGACTTCCAGTTCCTGGGCAATCATGCTTCCTCCATCACACACTGCAGCGGGTGCCCCGCTTGCCGCGCGTGGGTAACGACTTGCTCAACCTTGGTCGACGCGATGTCCCGCGTATAGACCCCACAAACGCCCCTGCCCTCGCGATGCACCTTCAACATGATCTGTGTTGCGGTCTCGCGATCCTTATTGAAATATTCCTGCACGATCATCACGACGAATTCCATCGGCGTGTAGTCGTCATTCATCAGCACGACCTTGTACATGGAGGGCGGTTTGACCTTTTGCTCCTGCCGCTCCACTACGGTTGAATCCTGCTTGTCCGGGATAATCGCCATACACCCATTCTAAACAACTCGGACAGGCCCGCAATCCTGCCGAAACCCGACCGGCCGTCCGGTGAACCGGGCCGCCGCACCGTGCGGACAATCCCGGCGCAGCCCCCCTTTTTCCGGACTCGATCAGTCTCGCCCAACGCGTACTTCAAACCGTACTTTCGTGGGCGCCCGGCTGCGGGGGCCGGTTCGAACCATACCGCCAGCAGCTTTCGGGCCACCGTTGAATCGAGTATCGCACAACCTGCGCGCCCACGTGGCCAGCTACTGTCGGCCTCCGCACGCACACCGTCGGATTCCGTGCTGCAGTGCATCCCATGTGAGTCGATTATGCGACTTTTCAAGACAGCTCGCGTCACTGCGACCGGATAAAAAACGAACCCGATGAGTGCACCGGCAACCGGCTGCGATTTCCGCCTCGCGCAGCCGCAAGAAAAGCCGGAAAAACCCTGGAAATGCGTTCTTTACAACGCGTCAGATGGCGTCTCAAAATATTCTTGACAGCAGAATAAAGAGCCCCAACAATCAAGCTGGCACTTTTTTCAACCGCCTTTATTTTCGAAAAAATGCCGTTGGTGAGCTTGTGAGGAGGGGGCGCTCGCAACATGCGATCGTTTAGCTTTTCGAACTGCTCTTGGTAGTGACATGAGTTACAGGGGAAGTTGGTATGGCAACCGGTACGGTTAAGTGGTTCAACGACGCGAAGGGTTTTGGCTTCATCACGCCGGACGAAGGCGGTGAGGATCTGTTTGCTCATTTTTCGGCCATCCAGATGAATGGCTTCAAGACCCTCAAAGAAGGTCAGAAGGTGAGCTTCGAGGTCGTGCAAGGCCCGAAGGGTAAACAGGCATCGAACATTCAGGCTGCAGCCTGATCTGTTCGGTACCCGTACCTGAGAAACCCGGCTTCGGCCGGGTTTCTTTTTTGGGGCGCTAGATCACGCGCAGCGTGCCCATCATGCCGAGGTCCTCGTGCTCGAGGATGTGGCAATGGAACATGCGCTCGCCCGCAGCGTGCTGCACGGTCGCGATGTGCACGCTTTCTCCCGGTTTTACGTTGACGGTATCGCGCCATGCGAGATACGGCTCGTCCACGCGCGTGGCGCCCGTCGTTCCCGTAGTTGTGCCCGTAGTTGTGCCCGTAGTTGTGCCCGTCGTTGTGCCCGTCTCGCGCGCGATCACCTGAAACTGCGTACCGTGCAGATGGAACGGATGATCCATGTCCGTGCGGTTCGCAATCGTCCAGTGCTCGACCTCGCCGCGGCGGCTCGTGAACGTGATGCGTTCGGGATCGTAGGTCTCGCCGTTGATCATGAATTGCATGCCGTGTGGCATACCCGATCTTGATGCGCCTGGCTGGTGCATCGCATGCATGTCCATGGCTTCGCTGAACACCACCGATTTTTGCGCGAGCGCTGCCACGGCCGCGCCACGCGGCAGCAATGGTGCGATCGGACGCAGTTGCGCGGGCAATGCCGGCGCCTCGCCCTGCGGCGCGAATCGCACCTGAGCTAGCGCGATCGACGGCGCAGGCGGCAAGCTGCCGTGTGACATCGCCATCTTGCGCCGGTCGTACTGCGCGGCAATCAGGCGCGCGCTCGACGCGCCCTGCCCCGCGCGCACGATCAGCTCGGCGCGCTCGCCCGGCGCGAGCAACAGCGAGGTCACGCCCTCGCGTGGCGCGGCGAGCAGGCCGCCATCGGTACCGACCAGCGCGAAAGCGCGGCCATCGTCGAACGCGAGCTGCACATAACGCGCGTTGCAGCCGTTCCAGACGCGCCAGCGCTCGTCGCGCACGACTTCGATGCGCGGCTCACGCGCGCCGTTCACGAGCACGAACTGGCCCTCGCGGCCATTCATCCAGTCCATCATGCCGTTCGCGGGAATCGTGCCGTCGGCGGCCAGCTTGAGGTCGGAGACGAATACATGGCGCTCCGGCCACGCGGCAAGCGGATCATTCGCGGCACGCACGATGATCGGGCCCGCGAGCCCGCGAAACACCTGCTCGGACGAGAGCATGTGCGGGTGCGGGTGATACCAGTAGGTGCCGGCGCTGCCCTCGGGCAGTGTGAACCGGTAGACGCGCTCGGCGCCGGGCGCCACGAGGTTCATGGGATTGCCGTCCTGATCGGGCGGCACCGGCAGACCGTGCCAGTGAATCGTGGACGGCTGCGGCAGTCGGTTGACGAAGCGGATTTCGACGGTGTCGCCTTCGCGCACGTCGATCAACGGGCCGATCACGGGGCCGGCGCCATTGGCCTTGTCACTCGCATCGTCCGCATCGCCCGCGTCGTATTGCCAGAAGGTGGTCGCCGGCTGACCGGCGAGCAACGGCCGCGCCACGGGCCGGGCGATCAGCGTCGCGCGAAAATGCCCCGCTTCGCGGCTCTCGTTCGCCAGCGTGCGCAACATCGCCAGCGGCGCGCCGGCGGGCAAGGCGTCAGGCGCCGCGAGCGGCGCCTGCGCGTGCATCATGGCGCCCATGTCCGCCATGCCGGACATCGCATGCCCGCGCTGCTGGGCCAAGACCGGGCGCGCAAACAGCGATGCCGCGGCGGCGCTCAGCGCGCCGGACAAAAAAGTTCTGCGTTTCATCGATGAATTCCTCAAACACACCTGACGACGCGACGCGCAAAGACAGCGCGCCGCGCGTACGGCCTTTGGCTTCGCATGCGTCACACCGCACGACGAAGCCCCTCGGGCATGCATCGGGCCGCCCCCGCATCATGAGACGAAGGAGTGCCCGCGTTCAGACGATGGGAGGCGGTAGCGGAGGCGCGTGGGTGATGCCCGCGCGCAGTGCGGCGGCAGGAGCAAAGCGTGGGGAATGCCTTGGCACGCCCGCAGCGACGCGCGTGCCGCCAGGCGGTGCGGCGCAATGCGCGCAGCAGCCAGTAGCACAGCCACTCGCGTGGCCGGCACAACCGCTATGCGGGCTTGCATGCTCCATGACGCCGCAATGAGCGTTTGCCGCGACTTCGTGCGCGGCAAACGAGACCGGCGATGGGACCGCGCCTCGTTGCACGGGCTCGCATGCGCTGGCGCCGCTCATGGCAAAGAGCGCGAACAGGCCAGCGAGGAGGAGACGGCACAGGAACGTCATGCGAAACAAGACAGCAAATGAGCGCAATTGATGCGCGTCATGATAGCGCACAGTCGGCCTCGTAATGCGCCCCAGATCGCACTGCATGCCGTGAGTACAACAAAGAAATATGCAGGACTGCTCGATAAGATCTGCGCCGTCTCGCCCGCGCCCGGAAACGGAATGCCCTGACGAGCGCCATCCAAACAAAAACGGAGCGTCACTACCATGTCTCTCAGACCCCTGCGCATCGCCGCGCTGCTTTCCGCGCTGCTCGTTGCCGCCTGCTCGACCACGGTCTCCAACACCGCCTCGCCCGCCAGCGAAGCAACTGCGCGCGCGCAGCTCGAACAGGCGGCGCGTGCAGCCCTGGGCAAGCTCTATTTGAACTCGAAGAATGCGACGGAACTCAGCACCAATGCCGCGGGCATTCTGGTCTTTCCAAGCGTCGTGAAGGCGGGCTTGTTGATCGGCGGAGAAGGCGGCAAGGGCGTGTTGTTCTCGGCTGACGGTGCGAAGGTACTGGGCTATTACAGCGTCGCGGCGGTGTCGTGCTGCCTGCAAGTGGGCGCACAGGACTATTCGGAAGCCATGATCCTGATGACACCGGAAGCAATTCAAGGCCTTAACAAGGCCGATGGCTGGGCAGTCGGCATGGGCCCGACCGTCGTCGTCTCCAATTCGGGCGCGGCCAAGGACATCACGACCACCACCGAGAAGGCGGATGTCTATGCATTCATCTATGGGCAGTCCGGCCTGATGGCGGGCCTAGGCGTACAAGGGCAAAAGATTACGCGACTCGTCGACTAAGAATTCATCGTGCTTGAAAGCAGATAATTCCGAAGCAAAAAACCCCGGCAGCCTTTTCGGTCGCCGGGGTATTCGTGTACATCGACTGCATCACATATTGTCGATCATCACCTGGCCGAAGGCCGAGCAGGACACTTGCGTCGCGCCTTCCATGAGCCGCGCGAAATCGTAGGTCACGCGCTTCTGCAGAATCGACTTCTCCATCGAAGCGATGATGAGATCCGCCGCCTCCGTCCAGCCGAGGTGGCGCAGCATCATTTCAGCGGAAAGAATCTCCGAGCCCGGATTCACATAATCCTTGCCTGCGTACTTCGGCGCCGTGCCGTGCGTGGCTTCGAACATCGCCACCGAATCCGACATGTTCGCGCCCGGTGCAATGCCGATGCCGCCCACTTGCGCGGCCAGCGCGTCCGAGATGTAGTCGCCGTTCAGATTCAGCGTGGCGATCACGTCGTATTCGGCCGGGCGCAGCAGGATCTGCTGTAGGAAAGCATCGGCGATCACGTCCTTGATCACGATGTCGCCGCCCGTCTTCGGGTTCTTGACCTTCATCCAGGGGCCGCCGTCGATGAGTTCCGCCGCGAACTCCTTCTGCGCGAGCGCATAGCCGTAGTCGCGGAACGCGCCCTCGGTGAACTTCATGATGTTGCCCTTGTGCACGAGCGTCACCGAACGGCGCTCGTTGTCGATCGCGTACTGGATCGCTTTGCGCACGAGACGCTCCGTACCTTCGCGCGAGACCGGCTTGATGCCGAGACCCGAGCTGTCCGGGAAGCGGATCTTGGAGACGCCCATCTCTTCGCGCAGGAACTTGATGATCTTCTTCGCGCCTTCCGATTCCGCCGGCCACTCGATACCCGCGTAGATGTCTTCCGAGTTCTCGCGGAAGATCACCATGTTGACCTTCTCAGGTGCGCGCACCGGCGACGGCACGCCCTTGAAGTACTGCACCGGACGCAGACACACATAGAGGTCGAGCTGCTGGCGCAGCGCCACGTTCAGCGAGCGGATGCCGCCGCCCACCGGCGTCGTGAGCGGGCCCTTGATCGACACGACATAGTCCTTCACGACCTCAAGCGTCTCGTCGGGCAGCCACACATCAGGGCCATATACGCGCGTGGCCTTTTCGCCCGCGTAGATCTCCATCCAGTGAATCTTGCGCTTGCCCGCGTAGGCTTTCTGGACCGCCGCGTCGACCACCTTGAGCATGACCGGAGTAATGTCGACGCCGGTACCGTCGCCCTCGATATACGGGATGATCGGCTGATCGGAGACATTGAGCGAAAAATCCGGATTGACGGTGATCTTTTCACCGCTGGCCGGGACCTTAATGTGCTGATACGGCATGATCAACTCCAGTAGGGGGATCGGTCTGTCGACCGCGAAGAGAATCGAAAAACAGTATGTGCTTGACGGCAGGCCGGCTGTGTGCGGCGGCACCAGGGTCTGGTCGTTATTCTAGCCCACGCCCCGAGCGCTCGGGCCGTCGGCTCCGCGGCGCGTTCATACTGCGCTGCAACGCGCAGGTGGCGGTGACGGCCTCACAGCCCGATGCCGGTTCGCGCCCGCCGCCCAACGCGCATGTTTTGCGCATGTTTTATGTCTTATATAAGACTCACCACTCAACGTGGCGCGTTATGCATTAATATCGCGGCGCACCCTGATTTCCACTTTTCATTTTTCGTCGGCACGCTTGCCCCTTTTGCCCTCTTCGTCATGCGCTTGATCGCTCTCAACAAACCGTTCGGCACGATTTGCCAGTTCTCGCCGCACGAAACGCGCCAGTCGCTTGCGGACTGGGTCAAGACGCCGGGCGTCTATCCAGCCGGCCGTCTCGATGCGGACAGCGAAGGCCTGCTGCTGCTCACCGACGACGGCGCGCTGCAATCGCGTATTGCCGAACCGCGGCGCAAGCTCGTGAAGCGTTACTGGGCACAGGTCGAAGGCGCGCCCGGTGACGCCGCGCTCGCGGCGCTCGAGCGCGGCGTCGATCTCGGCGATTTCGTGACGCAGCCCTGCCGCGCCAAAAAAATCGCCGATGCCGACACCGATCTCCTGTGGCCGCGCACACCGCCCATTCGCTATCGCGCGGCGATTCCGACCACGTGGATCGAACTCGCCATCAGCGAGGGCAAGAACCGCCAGGTACGGCGCATGACCGCGGCGGTGGGATTTCCCACGCTGCGTCTCGTGCGCGTGGCAATCGGTTCGCTCGATATTTTTTCTCTGGGACTCGTCCCCGGCGCGAGTGTCGAGGTCCCCACCGATGCCCCCTGGCGCCGCGCGACACCCACGCGTGCCGCGCACAAGTGACTGTTGCGCAAGCACTTTTCGCTCGTTCGCGCCTTGTTGCATGCGCCGCGTATCGGCGTGTTGCCGTGCAAATCTGGCGCAAGACGAAGCAAATAAATATTTCGCGTCAACCGGTTCGCGAAACCATGCGTTATTTCACGCAGATGCCGCCCGAAGCTATCCGGCATTCAGCCTTCCGGGTCCTCGTGTAGCAATGCACGGTCCCGACCGCTGACAGATATGGTCGCGAATTTGTTCCGAATTTGTCGATCGTGACTGTCAACCGAAAGGTGGATGGCACGTTTACCGACCTGACTCCAATAACCGGGTCACTTGGTTAATTAACTCAAGCTGAGGATTCACAACATGAACAAACTGATCGCTGCTCTGGTCGCTGGCCTCTTCGCAACGGCTGCATTCGCACAAGCTTCGGCTCCGGAAGCTGCTGCTCCGGCATCGGCAGCTCCGGCTGCTGCTGCTTCGGCACCGGCTCACAAGGCTACGCACAAGAAGTCGCACAAGAAGTCGCACAAGAAGGCAGCTAAGGCTGAAGCCGCTTCGGCAGCTTCGGAGTAAGCTCGCTGAAAGACGCATCGAAGAACGGCGCATCGCGCCGATCTTCACCGCGGTTGAAAGGCAGAGTGTCGCAAGGCGCTCTGCCTTTTTGTTTTTGCATTGCCCATCAAGCGTTGAACGCGCTGCGGCCACGAGGTCGCTGCACGTTTTGACCCGCGTTGACGTACTCGCGTAACATGCGCGGATTATTCTCAAGCAAGGAGCCTACTCGTGCGATTTTCCCTGCGCCCGCTCATCGCGCGTTGCACGCTCGCCGTCGCTTTGCCGCTCGCCGTGGTCGGCACCATCGCGGCCCTCACGTTCACGACGGCCGCCACCAGCAGCGTCGCGCATGCCCAGCAGATGCCGCCCGGCGCCAAGCAGCCCGGCGACTTTCCGCACGTGAAACTCACGGCAGGCATGTTCGTCATCGACGCCGCCGTGGCCGCCAATGACGCCGACCGCGAGCAAGGCCTCATGTATCGCACGCAGCTCGCGCCGAACGAAGGCATGCTGTTCGCATTCGGCGAGAACGCCGTGCACTGCTTCTGGATGAAGAACACGCTGATCCCGCTGTCGATCGCGTTCATGCGCGCTGACGGCACGATCACGGACATCGACGAAATGCAGGCCGAAACCACCAATAACCACTGCCCGCGCAATAACGGCACCTACGCGCTCGAAATGAGCAAGGGCTGGTTCACGACGAAGGGCATCAAGCCCGGCATGAAGATGCAAGGCCTGCCGCCGCTGCAGTAGGCGCTCAGGTTCGTCGGGCCAGGTTCGTCGCTCAGGTTCGTCGCTCAGGTTCGTCGCTCAGGTTCGTCGCTCAGGTTCGTCGCTCAGGTTCGTCGCTCAGGTTCGTCGCTCAGGTTCGTCGCTCAGGTTCGTCGCTCAGGTTCGTTCGACCTGGCACGTTCGATCTGGCGTCGTCAGCCCACCGATACACACACGAGCCGGCCCCCGCAGTCCGCGGCGCCGGTTTTTTTGCGCCCGCGCCCGCGTCTCGCCACACCACGACGCCTTGGGCGAGCGGCCTTTTCGGGCTCTGACACCCGTTCAGCAAAAGCGCCGCGCAAGCGCTATCCTAGTAATCCGCCGCGCGGCGCGCGCCTGCTCAAAGCACGCTGCAACACCCCGAGCACGCCGCCGCGCGGACCGCCGGACCGCGCGCAGGCCGCGCCGCGCGCCGCCCGGCACTTTCCATGGCGCGTTATTCCAAGGAGATCACCGTGCCTCGCAAGACTCCCATCGAGCGCTATCGCAACATCGGGATCAGCGCTCACATCGATGCCGGCAAAACCACGACGACCGAGCGCATCCTCTTCTACACCGGCGTGAATCACAAGCTGGGCGAGGTTCACGACGGCGCGGCGACCATGGACTGGATGGAGCAGGAACAGGAACGCGGCATCACCATCACATCGGCCGCGACCACCGCGTTCTGGAAGGGCATGGCCGGCAACTACCCCGAGCATCGCATCAACATCATCGACACCCCGGGGCACGTCGACTTCACCATCGAAGTCGAGCGCTCCATGCGCGTGCTCGACGGCGCCTGCATGGTGTACGACTCCGTGGGCGGCGTGCAGCCGCAATCGGAAACCGTGTGGCGCCAGGCGAACAAGTACAAGGTGCCGCGCATTGCGTTCGTCAACAAGATGGACCGCGTCGGTGCGGATTTCTTCCGCGTGCAGCGGCAGATCGGCGAGCGCCTGAAGGGCCTGGCCGTGCCCATCCAGATTCCGGTGGGCGCCGAAGACCACTTCCAGGGCGTGGTCGATCTCGTGAAGATGAAGGCGATCGTCTGGGACGACGAGAGCCAGGGCGTGAAGTTCGAGTACGAGGACATTCCCGCCAATCTCATCGAGCTTGCGCACGCGTGGCGCGAAAAAATGGTCGAAGCCGCCGCCGAAGCCGACGAAACGCTGCTCGATAAGTACCTCCACGACCACGAGAGCCTGACCGAGGAAGAGATCAAGTCCGGGCTGCGCAAGCGCACGATCGCCAACGAGATCGTGCCGATGCTCTGCGGCAGCGCGTTCAAGAACAAGGGCGTGCAGGCGATGCTCGACGCCGTGATCGACTATCTGCCCTCGCCCGTGGACGTGCCCGCGATTCTCGGCCACGACCTCCACGACCAGGAGATCGAGCGTCACCCGAGCGACGACGAGCCGTTTTCCGCGCTCGCGTTCAAGATCATGACCGACCCGTTCGTCGGCCAGTTGATCTTCTTCCGCGTTTATTCGGGCGTGGTGAATTCGGGCGACACGGTGCTCAACGCCACCAAGGACAAGAAGGAGCGCCTCGGGCGCATCCTGCAGATGCACGCGAACGAGCGCAAGGAAATCAAGGAGGTGCGCGCGGGCGACATCGCGGCGGCCGTGGGCCTGAAGGAAGCGACGACGGGCGACACGCTCTGCGATCCGGCGCATGCCATCGTGCTCGAAAAGATGATCTTCCCCGAGCCCGTGATCTCGCAGGCCGTCGAGCCGAAGACCAAGGCCGACCAGGAGAAGATGGGCATCGCGCTCAATCGGCTCGCGCAGGAAGACCCGTCGTTCCGCGTGCAAACCGACGAGGAATCCGGCCAGACCATCATCTCGGGCATGGGCGAGCTGCACCTCGAAATTCTCGTCGATCGCATGAGGCGCGAATTCAACGTCGAAGCAACCGTCGGCAAGCCGCAGGTGGCGTATCGCGAGACCGTGAAGCACAAGGTCGAAGATGTCGAAGGCAAGTTCGTCAAGCAATCGGGCGGGCGCGGGCAATACGGCCACGCGGTCATTACGCTCGAGCCGCAGCCGCCGGGCAAGGGCTACGAATTCGTCGACGCCATCAAGGGCGGCGTGATTCCGCGCGAGTTCATTCCGGCCGTCGACAAGGGCATTCAGGAGACGCTCAAGGCCGGCGTGCTCGCGGGCTATCCCGTGGTCGACACGAAGGTGACGCTCACGTTCGGCTCGTACCACGACGTGGACTCCAACGAGAATGCGTTCCGCATGGCCGGCTCGATGGCCTTCAAGGAAGCGATGCGCAAGGCCAAGCCGATCCTGCTCGAACCGATGATGGCCGTCGAAGTCGAGACGCCCGAGGACTTCATGGGCAACGTGATGGGCGACCTCTCCAGCCGGCGCGGCATCGTGCAGGGCATGGAGGACATCGCGGGCGGCGGCGGCAAGATCGTGCGCGCCGAGGTGCCGCTCTCGGAGATGTTCGGCTACTCCACGTCGCTGCGCTCGCTCACGCAGGGCCGCGCCACTTACACGATGGAGTTCAAGCACTACGCCGAAACGCCGCAAAACGTGGCCGAGGCGGTCATCAGCTCGAAGAAGCAATAGGACGCTCGCCGCGCCTCGTCTGCACGCGAGGCGCGGGGCTCGAAGCCCGTCCCGTCTGGGGCGGGCTTTTTTCACTGGAGACATCTCGATGAGTCACGACCACGATCACGACCATGCGCACGATCCCGGGCACGATCACGAGCACACACCCGACTGGCGCGAGAACGGCGTCAAGGTGATTCGCGGCGACCAGCTCGACACGAACACGGCGCAAACGCCCGGCATGAACCGGGCCGCCGCGATCAACGCGGCGCGCGTGGGCGCACAAAAGATCTGGGCCGGCACCGTGACGATCCATCCGAACGCGAAGACGGGCGCGCATCATCACGGTGCGCTCGAAAGCGTGATTTACGTGGTGCGCGGCCACGCGCGCATGCGCTGGGGCGAGCACCTCGAGTTCACCGCGCAAGCGGGCCCCGGCGACTTCATCTTCGTGCCGCCCTACGTGCCGCACCAGGAGATCAACGCGAGTACCGACGATCCACTCGAATGCGTGCTCGTGCGCAGCGACAACGAAGCCGTGGTCGTGAACCTGAACATCGACGCCGTCGAAGCGCCGGAAACGGTCTACTGGGTCGATCCGATTCATCGCCATCCGCACGAGCATTGAGACGCTATCGGGAGAGGGATGCTACTCGAATGCTCCATCGGACAACTTCCGTGCGTTGCCCGCCCACAATTCCATAATGTGCTCCGGCTCGGAAGCGCACCAGGCATACGAGCCCCATGCCAGTTCGGAAATGCTCTTGCGGAACGGTTGCCCCGAACGATCAAGGTACGCCGTCAGAAACGCAAGATGGCGCTCATCAAAGCCCGCTTCGAGCGCCATCGTCGTCAGAGCAACCTTGCGCTCTCGGTTGATCGGACCGTCCGACGCCACCACTTCGGTGAAAACGACCAACATGTCTGTGCCACCTGGGTCTGCACCCAGATCGACCAAAATGATGTCCGGCAATGCTTTGCTCGCATCGATTTTCAGTCCAAGCGCATTGGCAAGCTCTTCGTCACGTGCGACCACCTTGTTGCCCGACTCCGACAACCAAAGGACGGTCGGCTGCTTCAGAAACCGTGGCGCAAAAACTTCGATGACCGCCCTCGCTATCACGCTCGACGGTCCCGGCTTCAGCGAACGGATTTCGCCGTTGGGGAACGTGACGGATACCGCGTCCTTGGCAGCGGTGGCACCTTGCTTCATCAGGCGAAGACGCGACAT
The DNA here is from genome assembly GCF_022213065.1 of Paraburkholderia tagetis. GTDB lineage: Bacteria > Pseudomonadota > Gammaproteobacteria > Burkholderiales > Burkholderiaceae > Paraburkholderia > Paraburkholderia tagetis. The sequence goes on along the minus strand of NZ_JAKLJA010000003.1, from coordinate 258,220 downwards.
GGCAGCCTTCGAAAGATGCGCAGCCTGCCACGCGGTGATGGCACTGTCGAGTGCGTCGCCAGTCAGGGCGGGGGCGAACAACTCAGCAAATCCAGCGTTCAATGCGTACTTTGGCTTGGATGAAGTGGTTGGCACGCCGCTGCGCTCGATGATAGCCCGGCAAGGAATGAAGCCCGTCCGGATCGTTTCGTCTCGAACGGGTTCCCGACTGTTGGCCGCATACCAGGCATCTGGTGGGCGTATCTTCTTCGTCGACATGGAGTTGGCGATCCAAGCCCGTCGGCTGTCCTCGTCGGTCTTTGCCGCCTGTTCGTCATTCATGTCAGTGACCTGACTCGGACGTATCCATTCGTCGCCACCTTCCACTGCGCCGGCGTAGAACATCACGTAGATGGTGCGCGCGGCCATTTCTCGGACGACGTAATTTCGGTGTTCGGTTCCGTCTGGAAAGATGTGCGGCAGACGCTCGACAATGATGGCAAGTGGTGGTATGGCGCAAAGCGTCACTGTTGACTGACTCCGTAAAAGCCGGCAACGATACACTCGATGTGTTGCTTCGATGCGCCCGTGTCAATTTCTTCTTCTAAAGCGGCCATTTGCTCAATGGTTGGCAAAGGCAATGCATTCAACTCGTACGCCGACACTGCCACGCTTCCACTGATACAACGGAACGCGCGGTCGACCGCTTCCGTGTTCAGCAGTGCGTTGATCGTCTCGGGTCTGACATGCGCCAACCCAAGAGCGGGGGCTAAAACCATGTTGACGTGGTTTTCCACGACTGCGCCACCCATCTTGTCCAGGAATTGCTGTGGCAAAACCACAGCCAGCAAACGACGGTTTTGCTCTTTCGAGGTCGTCCGTTGCACCAAGACGCACGACTTCCTCGTGATCAGGTGTGGTTGATCGTTGTGAACGTGGATGAATGGCACGTGGTTACGCCGGTCCGCGCTGAAACCGAAGCCTTTAGGTGTCACCGACTCAGCCCATATGATCGGTAACGTGTCGTTGGCTGCTTCGGTACGGAGTTGCGGTTTGTGCCGGTTCCAAACGAGCGGACCGGTCGACACCGTATAACCGAGGTCCGCCAAGCGGGTCGGCATCGCCGCGATGGCATTCAGGAACGATGCGTCGGCCGTGGTTCGCGGCAGCAACCAAGGATCGCCACCGGTCGTCGGTGTAACCCTCCCGATGCGTTCGACCTTGGCGGCGTTCAACCCCTTCGGCACTACCACCGACACCACCGGCTGCTCGTCATGGGCCTTGCGGGTATACGCGGTCAGCAGCGTCTCCTGGAGCACGTCGTCGAACACATTATCGCGGTCCGCAACAAAGTCGAACGCGACGGGCTTCATCTCGTCAGTGAGGAGCTGACGGAGCGCCTTAAAGTATTGGCCGCCGAGAAACGAGGTGGGCGTCAGGTAAGCCACTACGCCGTCGGGTTTCGCCAGACGCATTGCCAAGTCAGTGAAGAGCCCATACAGGTTCGCATGACCGTACAGCGACCGGGCATAGTGATTACGCATAGATTCATCCAGCGTTACCCGCCCGTACGGCGGATTGCCGATCACTAGATCGAACGTCCCAACGTCCGAGGACCGTAGCGCGTCGGCGACGGTCACAACATCGGGAAGCCGACGCTTGGCAGCAATGCACAGGGGCATCAGAGCGGCTTCCAGAAGAACCCTGGTCATCCAGGCGGCAAACGGGTCAATCTCGATCCCTCGCAACCGCTTCGCGATCCGCCGGAAGGTCCACTCGGGCGAAGCACCCTCATCACGCTGCCACATACGGAGCGCGACCGGCGCGAGAAACGCTCCGCCGCCACACGCCGGATCGATGGCGGTGCCGTGCGTGAAATCGAACCCTGCCTGTTCTGCCAAGTCGAGCAGACGAGTGACCAGCGGAGGCGGCGTGTAATACGCGCCCAGTTCAGAGCGCAGCGCCGTCGGCAGCATGACGGTATAAATAGAACCGATCAGATACCCCGCGTCCTCAACCGGAAATTCCGCAATGAGAGTGCCCGCATCCTGGGCCGTACGCTGAACATCAATGGTCAGAGACAATGCCACCAAAGGTACCGGACGAACCTTCATTGTGGTCTTGTGCCGTTGGCACAACGCTGCCCAATAACTGACGATGACAGCGGCGCAAAACGCGCGGGCATGAGAAAGCCGAGTCTTTTCGGTCGCGCGGGACTCTGCATACCCCCGCGCCATTGCTTTGCATGCGGCATACCGCATAAGCGGATCGACGGCAGGGTCTATCCACGTGGCTCGGGCTGGCTTGGTCATTGATGGCGTTGTTGATGGGGCGGCGCGTGCTCCCGATTGTATCGCGTCGGGGCGCCGAGGCGCGCGCGCGGCTGTTGCTCCAGCACAACCGCCGCACTGCCGGAGCAGCCACTACCTCTCAACGCTCTATCGAAAAGTGCTGCTGTCGCAACGCAAATCACTGATGGTCCACAGCTGAGGTTTTGGCGATCACGACATCCATGTGTTGCAGCGTATGGCCCGGTGTGGCGTCCAGCGTGTTGCCATCTCTGGCTTTCAGAAGAGATCAGCGTATTGCAACAGAGAGTATCAGGTCATCACCGACAATCTAGGTCCGTACGTTCGCATTGAGTTCTCCGACAGTGAAAATGGCAGTTGTTGGAACGTTGGAACCGTAACAGTTGATAGCGAACGACGAAGCGCGAGCCTCGACAGCTCGCCTGAATCGGTGCCTTTGGCTCGTCCGCTCGTCCGCTCGCACGAACGCCGCGCGCCGCCACGCACTAAGCCGCCCTGCTCGCGCGCAATCCGGTACGCCCCCGACACAACCCACCGACGCCCCTGTCGCCGAACATGGCCGAAAACGCGTAAACTGAACGCGATTCGTCGTCTGCCGTACCGCATGCCACCGTCGCGGCCGCTTCCATTGCGGCCGCGCCCCTCCACGGAACCGCACGGAAGCCCGCGCCGATGAAACGTCTGAAGTTCAAGCCGCCCCGCCCGACCTCGCGTTCACCGTTCTCTGAGCAAGCGTCGCAGTCCTCGCCGCAAGCGCCTCGGCCACCTCAGTCGCCAAGCCTGCCAAACGCTTCGGCCTTGGCCCAATCTGACAAAGCGCCCCCCTCGCCGGTCGCGCGCGCCTTCGACGCGCTGCGCCACGACGCCGGCGCTTACGGCAACCATGCCATCGACGAATTCATCGCCGGCCGGTTCACGCGCCGCGAGTTGCTGCGATACGCCGGTGTGCTCGGGCTTTCGAGTCTCGCACTCGCGGGCGGCCTCGTCGCGCCCCACGGCGCGCGCGCCCAAAGCACAGCAGGCACGCCAGGCACGGCAGGCACGCCCGGCGCGGGCAAACCGGGCAGCCAGACCATCCGCGTCGCGCACCTGATGCCGGCGGGTGCGGTCGACCCGCTCACCGTGACCGACGCGGGCGCGCTCTGCCTCCTGAACCAGACCGGCGAATTCCTCGCCAACGACGACGCCAACGGCCATCTGCAACCGTCGCTCGCGCTCTCGTGGCAGCCCAACGCGAAGGCCGACGTCTGGACCTTCAAGCTGCGTCCCGGCGTGAAATTCCACGACGGCCAGCCGTTCGGCGCGAAGGACGTGGTGGCCACGTTCGACCGTCTCGCCGATCCGGCGAGCGGCTCGGCGGCGCTCTCGGTGCTCAAGGGCGTGCTCTCGAAGGGCGGCACGAAGATGGTCGACGAACACACCGTCGCGTTCCATCTCGACGCACCCAACGGCAACTTCCCCTACACCGTTTCTTCGGACAACTACAACGCCGTGATGTTGCCCGCGAATTACGCGGGCAATTACGAAAAGAGCTTTATCGGCACCGGGCCGTTCAAGCTGGAGCGCTACGAGACGCGGCGCGGCGCGAGCTTCGTGCGCAACGATGCCTACTGGGGCGAGAAGGCACTCCCCGAGCGCGTGCAGTTCGCGTTCTACGCCGACGAACAGGCGCAGATCCTCGCGCTGCAAGGCCATCAAGCCGATGTGATGGGCACCTTCACCGTGCAGGGCGGCATCGGCATCCTGAACAATCCCGACTTCAAGGTGACAGGCGTGCGCTCGAGCGCGCATCGCCAGATCCACATGCGCACCGACGTGCCCACGTTCAAGGACAAGCGCGTGCGCCAGGCGCTCGCGCTCGCGCTCGATCGCGACGTGATGGTGCGCGGGCTCTTCAAGGGCCGCGCCGTGGTGGGCAACGACAGCCCGTTCGCGCCCGCCTTCCTGTCGACGGCCACCACGGTGCCGCAACGCAAGATCGATCTTGCGAAGGCGCGCCAGTTGCTCGCGCAGGCCGGCGTCGCCAATGGCTTCGACATCACGCTCACGACCGAGAAGTACATGGAGATTCCCGATCTCGCCGTAGTCGTGCAGAACGCGGCGAAGGCGATTGGCGTGCGCATCGCGCTGAAGGTGGAGAGCCAGTCGCAGTACTACGGCGCGGGCACCTACGGCAAATCGGACTGGCTCGACGCGCCGCTCGGGATCACCGACTATGGTCATCGCGGCGTGCCGAATGTGTTCCTCAACGCGCCGCTCACCAGCGGCGGCACGTGGAATGCGGCGCACTTTCGCAACGCGCAGTACGACAAGCTGGTCGCGCAGTTCGCGGCAACGCTCGACGTGGCGGCGCAAAAGCAGGTGGCCGCGCAAATCGAAACGCTGCTGCTCGATGAAACGCCGGTGATCATTCCGTACTTCTACGACCAGCTGATCGCGCAGCGCACCGCGCTTTCGGGCGTACGCTTCACGGCGCTCGCGCAGCTCTACTTCGACCGCGCCACGCTCGCGGTATAAGCGGTATAAGCGGCATAAGCGGTGCAAGCGCGTCGGAAGCGGCGGCCATGCGGCGGCGTAGCGTAGCGACCCTGCGACCCGCGCCGCCCGACGCTACGCTCGACAGCCTGGCGCCTGTAATGCGTGCATCTGGAGTCCGATGGCCACACCGCTGACGAGACCGCCCTCGATCGATCCACACGATCCACACCCGCCGCCCGGCGCCCGCTCCGTGGGTGCGGCCCGCGGCACGGGCGCGGCGCGCTTTCTCGCACAGCGCGCCTTGTGGGCGCTGTTCACGCTCTGGCTGCTTTCCGTGCTGGTGTTCGCGGGCGGCCAGTTGCTGCCGGGCGACATCGGGCGCGCGGTGCTCGGCCCCCTCGCCGACGCGCGCGCCGTGGCGGCGCTCAACCACCAGCTCGGCGCGGACCGCCCGCTGCTGGACCAGTACGTCAGATGGATCGGCCATGCGTTGCGCGGCGACTTCGGCACCTCGTGGACCTTCCGCCAGCCCGTCGCGCCGCTGGTGGGCGACGCGCTCCTGCAATCCGCGAAGCTCGGGCTGCTCGCGTTCGTCGTGGTCGTGCCGCTCGGCATCGGCGGTGGCGTGTGGGCCGCATTGCACGGCGGACGCTGGCTCGACCGGCTCATCAGCACGCTGGGCCTGTGCGCGAGCGCGGTGCCGGAATTCGTCTCGTCGATCGCGCTCATCCTCGTGTTCGGCATCTGGCTACGCTGGCTGCCGATCGAAGCCGTGGCGCCGCCGGGCGCCAGTCTGCTCGAGACGCTGCGCCATCTCGTGCTGCCGGTGCTGCCGCTCGTGTTCGTGTTCTTCGGCTATCTCGCGCGTATCGCGCGCGCGGGGATGCTCGATGCGCTCGAAGCCGACTACACCCGCACCGCGATCCTCAAGGGCCTGCCGCGCCGCGTCGTGATCGTGCGTCACGTGCTGCGCAATGCGCTCCTGCCGAGCGTGACGGTGGCGGCCACGCAGCTTGGCTATCTGATCGGCGGGCTCGTGGTGGTCGAGTCGCTGTTCCGCTACCCCGGCATCGGCTCGCTCATCTACAACGCGGCGAAGGCAAAGGACTTTCCGCTGCTCGAAGCCGGCGTACTCACGGTAGGCCTCGTCTACACGGTTGCGAATCTCGCCGCCGACCTGCTGCACGCGCTGTTCGATCCGCGGCTGCGCGCTCAAAAGGGTTCTTGACGGGCGCATGGGGAGGCGCATGAACCATACGGTATCCGAATCGATGAACGACCCGCTCTCGCACGGAGCCGAAGCCGGCGCGCCGCCCTTCGTGGACACGCTGCGCCTGCTGCTGCGCTCGCCCGCGTTCGTGCTGGGCGCGCTGATCGTGCTCGCATGGGTCGTCTGCGCCCTCGCGGGCGCCTGGATCGCGCCCTACGACGCCTATGCGTCCGACCCGCTCAGCTCGCTCTCGCCGCCCGATCACGCGCACTGGTGCGGCACCGATCAGCTCGGCCGCGACATCTGCTCGCGCGTGATCGTGGGCGCGCGCGACATTCTCACGATCGCACCGCTCGCCACCTTGACGGGCACGCTCGCGGGCACGGCGCTCGGCCTCCTGACCGGCTACGTCGAAGGCTGGGCCGGCACGCTCGTCGCGCGCGCGCTCGACGCCGTGCTCGCGCTGCCCCTCGTGATCGTCGCGCTGCTCGTGCTCGCCGCCGTGGGCGCGTCGAATCTCGCCGTCGTGCTGGTGATCGGCATCACCTTCGCGCCGCTCGTCGCGCGCACGGTGCGCGCCGCCGTGCTCGCCGAGCGCCACCTCGATTACGTGGCCGCCGCGCGGCTGCGCGGCGAGCGCGCGCACTACGTGATGTTCGCCGAGATCCTGCCGAACGTCTGGCCGCCAATCGTTGTGGAAGCAACGGTGCGTCTCGGCTACGCGATCTTCGCGGTGGCCACCCTTTCGTTTCTCGGTTTCGGCATCCAGCCGCCTTCGGCCGACTGGGGCCTCGCCCTCGCCGAGTCGTACACGCTGCTCGCGGGCGGCGCATGGTGGACGGTGGCGTTCGACGCGCTCGCGATCGCCTCGCTCGTCGTGGCGGTCAATCTGATCGCCGATAGCCTGCATGAGGTGCTCGGCTCATGAGCCACTCGCGCCCAGGCCTCGCCACCTTCAGCATACCGCGCACCGACGACGCGCTCGCGCTGGTCGGCCTCACCGTGGCCTACCGCGTGCGCGGCAAGGACCGCGACGTGCTCACCGACATCTCGCTGCGCATCGAGCGCGGCGAAGCGTACGGGCTCGTCGGCGAGTCGGGTTGCGGCAAGTCGACGGTCGCGCTCGCCGTGCTGCGCTATCTCGCGCACAACGGCCGCGTGAAGGCGGGGCGCATCGCCATCGCGGGCGAGGACGTGCTCGCGCTCGATCGCGAAGGGCTGCGCATGCTGCGCGCCCACACGGTGTCGATGGTCTATCAGGACCCGGCGAGCGCGCTGAATCCGACGCTCACGATCGCCCGGCAGTTGAGCGAAGCATTCGAAGCCGCAGGCGCGGACCCCGCCGACGCACTCAGGCAGTCGCACGCCATGCTCGAGCGCGTGCGCATCGCCGACCCCGCGCGGGTAATGGCGAGCTGGCCGCATCAGCTCTCGGGCGGCATGCAACAGCGCGTGGTCATCGCGATGGCGCTCGCGTCGAACCCGACGCTGCTGATCCTCGACGAACCCACCACGGGCCTCGACGCCACCGTCGAAGCCGAAGTGCTCGCGCTCGTCGCGCAACTGCGCGCGGAACTCGGCATGGCGGTGCTGCTCATCAGCCACGATCTGGCCGTGATCCGCAGGATGTGCGAGCGCGTGGGCGTGCTCTACGCGGGACGGCTCGTGGAAGAAGGCGCCACGCGCGACGTGTTCGCGCGGGCGCGCCATCCGTACACGGTAGGTCTGCTGCGCTGCCTGCCAGCGCCGGGCCGCAACAAGGCGCACGGCGGGCTCGACACGATCCCCGGCGAGTTGCCCGCGCCGGGCACGCTCACGCACGGCTGTGTCTACGCACCGCGCTGCCGCCTCGCCGATGCGCGTTGCCGCGAGCACGCGCCGCCGCCCCATCGCATGGAAGCGGCGCACGGCGAGCAGATGTCGCGTTGCCACTATCACGAGCGGGCCATCGAATTGCCTGTTGCTGACGTCGCTGACCTGGCCGATACGAGTGCTAATGCACAGACAATTGCGCCGCCAGCCGCACAATCGAACCCGCAGACAAACGAACAAGCTGAAGAAACGGCATGTGGGCGCGACGCATCAGCGGCGAAGGTGGTGCTGCGCGCAGCGAATATCTCGCGCACGTTTGGCCGTGGCGCGCACGCACTGCGCGTGCTCGACGACGTTTCGCTCGAGTTGCGCGCGGGGGAAACGCTCGGCCTCGTCGGCGAGTCGGGCAGCGGCAAGACGACGCTCGCGAAGCTTCTGCTCGGGCTCCATGCCGCCGACCCGGGCGGCACTGTCGAGCTTGACGCAAGGCCCCTCGCCGCGCGCCTCGCGCAGCGCGATGCCCAGCAGTTGCAGGCGTTGCGCATCGTGTTCCAGCATCCCGACGCCTCGCTCAATCGCGCGCTGCCGGTGAGGCGTCTCGTGGGTCGCGCGCTCGCCCAGGCACGGCGCGGCTGCGCCAGCGATGTGTCGAATATAAGGTCGGACACAAGGTCGGACGAAAAAGCGCACGAGCAAGCGCACAAGGAAGCGCACAAGGAAGCGCACGAAAAAGCGGGCGAACGAGCCGATGAAAGCACCGAAGCGCATCGCACGGCGCGCGTCGCCGCGCTGCTCGAAGCCGTGCGCGTGCCGGTGCGCTACCTCGCGGCCCGCGCACGGCAGCTCTCGGGCGGCCTCAAGCAGCGCGTGGCGATCGCGCAGGCGTTCGCGGGCGAGCCGCGCGTGGTGATCTGCGACGAACCCACCTCGGCGCTGGATGTCTCGGTGCAGGCCGCGATCCTGAATCTGCTGGCACGCCTGCAGCGCGAGCGCGGCGTGAGCTATCTGTTCATCTCGCACGACCTCGACGTGGTGCGCTATCTCGCGGACCGCGTCATGGTGCTCTACTCGGGCCGTGTGCTGGAGAGCGGTCCCGCCAACGCCGTGCTCAACGGCCCATGCCATCCGTATACCGAAACGCTGCTCAATCCCGGCATGCTCTCGCACGATACATCCGCGAGCGACGCCCGGGCCGCCACATCCGCGAGCGGCATGCCGCGCAGCGCCGCCGGTAGCGGTAGTGGTAGTGGTAGCGCTGCGGGCTGCATCTTCAGCGCGCGTTGCCCGCGCAAGCTCGGCGCGATCTGCGACGAAGCAGCGCCGCCCTTCGACGCGGACGCCGACGGCCATCGCATCCGCTGCCACATCCCGCCCGAGCAACTGCGCGAACTTCAAGCCGCTGCGGACCTGGCGCAGACCCATTCCTGAGCCGCGCGAACGTCAGGCGAAATTCGTTGCGTTGTCCAGTTTTGCAACACGAATCGCCGTGCGTAAAGCATGCGTTTCATGGTCGAAACGTTTTGAGTGAATTTTCCTGTATCGAGTTGGTAGGGAAAATGTTAAGTCCGCTTCGCACGGACTTCCCGGACCGATGGCATAAAACTCGCTAGTCGGGACCAGGCATCTGGTCGTCGTCCATCGGGGTGAAGTTGGCGTGAAATCGGCGCAAAGGCGATGTGAAGCGCGCGGTCCGTCACGCCGGACGAACGGGTGGCCAGCTGCACGATGCACCTGCTTTCTGCCGCCCTCTAACGGACTGCGACAATCGGCAAGGACTCCTTCCTGAACTGGCCAGCCGTTGCGAAACCGTCCAGGTGCCATGTGTACCGCCCGCGCAGGCGAGGCTGTGCGATACCGCACGGCATGAAGCGCGCGTCGGCGCGAAGCGGTTTTGGCCTGACGGGGAACGGTGCCTGCGTATCAGCGATGCAGCGCCGGACACAAGGCGCAAGAGAAGCGAAGCGGATACACGCTATCGCTTCCCGGGAGGAAGCAATGAAGAAAACAATTTTTCATCTGCACTGCTACGGGATTGGCCGGGGACTCGCAATCGTTGCAATCGGCACGGCAGGCGCAAGTCTGTTCCTGTCAGCCGTCGGCGCACAGGCCGCCGACAACGCAACGGCGCCAAGCTGGGTGATCGTCGCCGACGCCGCGCTGCCTGCGAGCGGCGCGGCTGGCATGGCTGGCGCCGGCATGGCGACCGAAGGCGCGTCGCCGGGAACGCCGCTCTCACCAACGTCGACTTCGTCGGACACCCACTCCGGAAACGCAGCAGGCGCGGACACGGCTACCGCGGACTCCGCCAGCGCGGCAGCCGATGCCGCATTCGTATTCGAGCGGAGAAACTGCTACGCGGGCTCTAGCGGCAACTGCGGCCGCGGCGGAGGCAGCGGCAACGGGCCATCGTCGAGTTCCGCGAGCGCCGGGGGCCCGGGGGGCACCGGCTCCGGAAGCGGCTCCGGTTCGGGAAGTGGCTCTGGTTCAGGCTCTGGTTCGGGTTCGGGCCACGGCACTTCGGGCGTCGGCGGCGCGACCAGCGGCTCGAGCAACTCGGGCGGTGGCAGCAACGGCGGTGGCGGCAGCAACGGCGGCGGCGGCAGCAATGGCGGCGGTGGCAGCAACGGCGGCGGCGGCGGCAACGGCGGCGGCGGCAGCAACGGCGGCGGTGGCAGCAATGGCGGCGGCAGCAATGGCGGCGGCGGTCACGGCTGCGGTTGTGGTGGCGCTCATGGCGGGCCGTCAGGTGGTCCGTCAGGTGGACCATCGGGTGGCTTCGGTGGCGGGTTCGGAGGCGGCTTTGGCGGCGGCCAGGGCGGTGGCTTCGGCGGCTTTGGTGGAGGATTCGGCAAGGGGGGACCGTCGGGCGGCCCGGGCGGCGGGTACGGCGGCGGCTCCGGTGGCGGCAAAGGCGGCGGTAGCCATTGAAATCGCACGGCGGTGCGACCATGCCGCCGCAACCACCCCGAATTGACGCGACGGCCGGTCGCGTCATTCCAGGCAGCAACGGCGGCGGTATCTTGGTCCCCCGGCCGGGCGCCGCCGCCGGTGGCCGGAAGCCGGTTTGGCACGAAGCCGGTTTCGCGCGCCGGCGCCCCGGTGCACGCCTCGGGTCACAACGCTCCCCTGACGCCCCATTCGCTCCATTCGCCCGAGCGCCTTTCCCGGGCCGGGAAAAGGACAACCCGACAACCCGACAACCCGACAAACACGCAGCAGTGCGCGTCCCCCGCCCTCCCGCAACCTCTCCCTCGCGCTACAGCATCTCCAGCGGCCGCTTGTTGCGCGGCGGCTTGAAATAAGCATCCAGCACCGCGTGGTCCTCGGCGCTCAGCACGAGGTCGAGCGCCGCGCGATTGTCGCGGATGTGATCGACACGTCCCGCCTTCGGAACCGTGCAGACATTCGGCTGGCGCAGCACCCACGCTAGCGCCACCTGATAAATCGACACGCCATACCGCGACGCGATGTCGTCGAGCGGCGAGCGTCTCGGCAGGCGCGCATGATCGACGGGGCTGTACGCCATCAGCGGCATGCCGTGCGCGTCGCTCCAGGGCAGGAGGTCGTATTCAGGGCCGCGCCGCGCGACGTTGTAGAGAATCTGGTTGATTGCGCAGGCGTCGCCGCCCGGGACCTCGAAGAGCTCCTCCATGTCCTCGGTGTCGAAGTTGCTCACGCCCCAGTAGCGGATCTTGCCCGCGCGCACGAGCGCCTCGAACCCTTGCACCGTTTCCTCGAGCGGCACGCCACCGCGCCAGTGCAGCAGATACAGATCGAGCCGGTCGGTGTTCAGGCGCTTCAGGCTCGCCTCGCAAGCGCGCTCGACACCGCGCCGGCTCGCATTGTGCGGATACACCTTGCTCACGAGAAACACGTCCTCGCGCAATCCTTGCAGCGCTTCTCCGACGAGCGTTTCAGTCGCGCCGTCGCCGTACATTTCGGCGGTGTCGATGAGCGTCATGCCGAGGGCGACGCCTTCGCGCAGCGCGGCGATTTCGTCGGCGCGACGCGAGTCGTGGTTCCCCCGGCGCTCACCCATCTCCCACGTGCCCTGCCCGAGCTTCGCGATGCGTTCGCCGCCGGGCAGCGCGATAGTGGCGATATCAGTTGTCATCTAGTCTCCTGTCGACTGGCGCAAGTGCTTCAATCGCTTCAATCGCTTCATTCAATACTCGCGCCAGTCTCATGCAGAGACCCTTGCCTTCCGGTCTCATGCGAATCTGCGCTTGCAGCGAACGGCCAGTGTATCGCCTGGCGTGGCGCCGGGCCATGCGTCGACGAGTAAGTCCATCATTTCCGCGCCTCGCCGCCTATGACATAAAATTGCCGTTCGCCTCTCACGCCTGCCTCCCATGAACGCCTCCACGGAAGACCGCTGGCGCGGCCTGCGCCCGGACCCGGACAACGACACGCCGCTCTATTTGCAGCTCGCGCGCAAGCTGACCGATGCGATTCACGAAAACCGCTGGTCCGCCGGCGAAGCGCTGCCCTCCGAGCGCGTGCTCGCCGACGCGCTCGGCGTCTCGCGCATCACCGCGCGCAAGGCCATCGCGCTGCTGGTCGAGCAAGGCATGATCCGCCGCACCCAGGGTGCGGGCAGCTTCATCACGCCGCGCTATGAAGATCCGCTATCGCGTCTCACGAGCTTCAGCGAGATGCTGCGCCAGCGCGGCTTCACGCCCAGCTCGCGCTGGCTCTCGCGCGAGATCCAGCCCGCGAGCCGCGACGAGGTGATCCGGCTCGGCCTGTCGCCCGCCGCCGCCGTGACGCGCCTGAAGCGTCTGCGTCTGGCCGACGGCATCGTCATGGCCGTGGAGAACTCGACCTTCCCCGCCGCGCTGATCCCCGATCCAACCGCCATCGGCGATTCGCTCTACAGCTTTCTCGAGCAGCGCGGCCTCGCGATCGTGCGCGCGCTGCAACACTTTCGCGCGGTGAACGCGAGCGAGGAAATCGCACGGCAGATGAGCATCGCACCGAACGAAGCGCTGCTGCTCATCACGCGCGTGGGCTATACCGCCGATCAACGCGCCATCGAGCTGACCGATACGTACTGCCGCAACGACTACTACGACTTCGTTGCCGAGTTGCGCAAATAAGGAACGCTCACGCAGGCCACTGCGGCGCATCGGTCCCGATCGGCACGCTTGAGCGCGCATAGAACGCCGGCGTGCGTTCGAGCCGCTCGGCGGGCGCCACGGCGCGCACGCGTCCAAACGGCGTATCGCGCTCCTCGAAGCAATCTGCCAGGTCTTGTGCGCGCAGGTCGGGCGCGCGCTGGCCGTCCGCGAGCATGCCCATCGTCTGCAGCCAGTGTCCCGTCTGCGCGAGCGATACGCGCACGTGCCAGCTTCCGCCCTCCTGTGCGCGTCGCGCGAGCGCGACCATCGCAGCGAACGCGGCAAGATAGCCGGTCGCATGATCGAGCGCCTGGCACAGCAGCGGACGCGGTGTATCGAACGATTTTCCGGCTGAGGATTTACCGGCTGAGGCATCGGCTTGTGCGGCTTGTGCGGCTTGTGCGGCTTGTGCGGCTTGTGCGGCTTGTGCGGCTTGTGCGGCTTGTGCGGCTTGCGCGGCCGGCATGACGCCGCCGTGGGCCGCCGCCACGCTCTCGGCCCAAACGATCCCGCTCGCCGACTGCACGAGGCTGTCGAAGCCGCGTCGCTCGCGCCACGGCCCGCGATGCGAGTACGCGCAGATCGACACGCACACGATACCGGGCCGCTCGCGCGCCAGCGCCTCGGGCGCAAAGCCGTGCGCCGCCAGCGCGCCGGGCCGATAGCCTTGCAGGAACACATCCGTGTCGTGCACAAGCGCGTGCAGTTGGGCGCGGTCCGCGGCCTCGCGCAAATCGAGCGTGGCCGAGCGCTTGCCGCGCCCGTTGTCGATCACGAGCGGCGCAATGTTGGGCAGATGCGGGCCGTTGACGAGCAGCACATCGGCGCCGTGATGCGCGAGCACGCGCCCCGCCACCGGCCCCGCGATGATGCGGGTGAGGTCGAGCACACGCACGCCTTCGAGCGGCCTCGCACCGGGCCGCTGCGCGGGCGTGCGGCCATCGCGGCTATCGCGGCCATCGTCGCCAGCACCACCCTCGTCGCCTTCGCCGATACGTTCGATCTCGAAGAGCGGCAAGCCCGCCACGGCCTGCGCCTGTTCGAGCGCAGCCCATTCGCGCGGCGTGCGCACGAGCGCCGCGCACAGCCCCGCCTGCGCGAGCGCCTCATCCAGCGCGGCGCCATCCCAGTGCGTGCGGATCGCGCGCGCGACGTCGTCACGACTCTCGCCGCAGCCGAGCACGCGCAGGATGCCGCACAGATGGTGCGCGAAGTTCGCATGCAGCTGTATCCAGCGGCCGTCGCGCGTTTCGAAGTAGCCCGTCACGGGATGACGCAATTCGAATGGCGCGCCGCCGTCGACGCTCAGATAGCGCTCGCTGCGAAACGCCGCGAGCGCGCGGCGCACGTCGATGCCCACGCGCTGCTCGGGTCCGCCGCGCAGCCGGTGAAAACGCGCCGCCGCCAGTCCCGCCGCACCGATGCTCGCCACCGCCAGCGTGCCGACGCGAAACACCGAAGGCAAGCCGGGATCGCCGCCTTCGATGTCGACCGAGTCGAGCGCCGCCAGGTGGTCTTCAGCGCTGTCGTGGGGATGGGCCAGCATCCAGAGATACTCGAGCGCGTCGCGTGGTGTCATGGCGTGCGTCCTGTCGGCTTGGGGAAGATGCGACAAGCGTAAGAGTGCGCTCAACCCGCTGCGTGCTCAACCCGCTTCGAACCGCTTCGAACCGCTTCAACCCGCGCTTCAACCCGCTGCGTGCGCACCCCATTGCAACCGCGCCGAGCACTCGCGCACCGCCTGGGCGAGCCATCCCACGAACCCTCCCGCCCTGTGCGCATGCGGCAACGCCGCCGGCGCCGCCTGCATGCCGCGCACCTCGCTTGCCGAGGCCCCGCCCAGCGCGAGCATGAATCGTGCGCCCTCGCGCCCCGTGCTCAGATAGACGCGCGCGCCGGCGGGAAGACGAATCGATTCGCCGGTACGCAGCCAGTAGTCGCCCGCGTCGCCGCCGAGCGTGAGCCAAAGCTCGCCCTCGCTCACGTGTAGTTGCATTGCCTGCGCGAGCCGCCAGGTCTCAGCGGGCTCGCCGTGCTCCAGTTCGAAAATACGGATTTCGCGCATTGCCGTGCTCCTTGCCGATGACTTGCGGCCGATGACTTGCGGCCGGTGCAGTGCCGCCACCAACGCACGTCAAATCGCGTGCAATGGTGTCTTGAAGGGCCTTCCCGGTTGGAGCATTATTGCCGTCAGCGTGAGACGATCACATGCACAGTTCCGAACAGTTCATACGGAACTGTGCAGTCGAAAAACCGGACACTTGATCACGCCATAAACGATTTCCAGGCAATCCCGGCCGCCCCCAAGCCGCCCGGACCTAGCGAGGCCCGCATGAAACTCGAACTCGACCGCGCCAGCCGCGTCCCGCTCACCGACCAGATCGTCGCCGGCGTGCAGACCTGGATCCGCTCGCGCGCCGCCCACCCGGGCGCGCGCCTGCCTTCGATCCGTCAGTTCGCCACCGACTACCGCATCAGCCGCTTTCCCGTGATCGAGGCCTACGACCGGCTGGTTTCGCTCGGCTATCTCGACTCGCGTCACGGCTCGGGCTTTTACGTGAGCGAGCACGCGCGCCTGGGGCTCTCCGGCATGGGCACCTGCGACCTCTCGAACGCCGCCGACGAATCGGGCCATCTGCTCAGCCAGCTCAACCGGCCCGGCGAAACGCTGCAGCTCGACAGCGGTTCGATCCCGCAGGCGTGGCGCGACATCGACGCGATCGGCCAGGCAATCCGCCACGTCTCGCGCACCGATCCGTCGAGTCTCGTCGATTACGGCTCGCCGCTTGGCGACGCCACACTGCGCGAGCATCTGCGCAACCGGCTCGCGCCGCTCGGCATTGCCGCCGACGCCCAGCAGATCCTCATCACCGAAGGCGCGAGCGAGGGCCTCGACCTGCTGATGCGCTACATGCTCAAGCCCGGCGACACCGTGTTCGTGGAAGATCCGGGCTACTACAATTTGTACGGACTACTGAAGCTGCACGGCGTGCGGCTCGTCGGCGTCACGCGCACGGCGAGCGGGCCCGACCTCGAGCATCTGCATGCGCTGCTCGCGCAGCATCGCCCGCGTGCGTTCTTCATCAACACCGTGTTCCACAACCCGACCGGCTCCATCGTCTCGCCGCCCGTCGCGTTCCGCCTGCTGCAGCTCGCGCGCGAGCACAGCTTCACCATCGTCGAGGACGACATCTACGCCGATTTCCAGGCGGACCCCACCGACCGGCTCGCGGCGCTCGACCAGTTCGAGCACGTGATCTACGTGGGCGGGCTCTCGAAGACGCTCTCTTCGTCGCTGCGCATCGGCTATGTGGTCGCGAATCCGGAGATCGTGCGCGATCTCGCCTCGATCAAGGCGCTCACGAGCATCAGCGGCTCGCGCTTCACGCAGGCCGTGGTGGCCACCCTCCTCGAGCGCGGCGCGTACCGCAAGTATCTGGAGCGGCTGCGCCGGCGCCTGACTGAAGCGCTCGGCACCGCCTCGCGCACGCTCGAAGATCACGGCTGGGAACTGTTCGCGGGGCCGCTCGCCGGGCCCGCCGCGGCGCAGGGCAGCGCGCGCACTTATGCGCAAAGCGGCGGCAAGTTCATCTGGGCGCGCGTGCCCCATGTGGACGATTCGGCGCGGCTCGTACCCTGCGGCGAGCCATTCGGCGTGAGCGCGTCGCCGGGCAGCCACTTCCGGCCCCACGGCGAGCCGAGCCCGTGGCTACGCATCAACGTGGCGTTCGCGCTGGACCCGCGCGCGCAGGCGTTTTTCGCGGCGGCGGCACGCGTTCCGGGGTAATCCCGGCCCACGCACAGCCACAGCCAACAGCCAACAGCCCAAATCGCAATGCGCCGCGCGGCAGCAGCAGCACGCCGTCGCGCGGGGTTCACTACAATGGCGGCTGCCAGCCACCGCCTGCGCGCCTTTTCCCATGCCCGAATACGCCGTCTCGTCGAGCCCGACACCCACGCCCTCCGCCCGCAAGCTGTCCGTGATGCTGTGGCTCGTCGCCACGGGCTTCTTCATGCAGACGCTCGATTCGACCATCGTCAACACGGCGCTGCCCGCGATGGCCACGAGCCTCGGCGAATTGCCGTTGCGCATGCAATCGGTCGTGATCGCCTACTCGCTGACGATGGCCGTGATGATCCCCGTCTCTGGCTGGCTCGCCGACAAGCTCGGCACGCGGCGCGTGTTTCTCGGCGCGATCCTCGTCTTCACGGTCGGCTCGCTCTTGTGCGCGAGCGCGCACACGCTCAACCAGCTCGTGCTTGCGCGCATCGTGCAGGGCGTGGGCGGCGCGATGCTGCTGCCCGTGGGGCGCCTCGCCGTGCTGCGCACGTTTCCCGCCGAGCGCTATCTGCCCGCGCTCTCGTTCGTGGCGATTCCGGGGCTGATCGGCCCGCTCATCGGCCCGACGCTCGGCGGCTGGCTCGTGCAGATCGCCTCGTGGCACTGGATTTTTCTGATCAACGTGCCGGTGGGCGTGGTGGGCTGCATCGCCACTGCCATCTTCATGCCCGACAGCCGCAACCCCGATACGCCGAAGTTCGACGTGCCGGGCTACCTGCTGCTCGTCACGGGCATGCTGACGATTTCGCTTGCGCTCGACGGCCGCGCCGAGCTCGGCATTCCTCAGGCGACCGTGCTCGTGATGCTGATCGTCTCGCTCGCGGCATTCGTGGCCTACGGGCTGCACGCGGCACGCACGCCACGGCCGATCTTCTCGCTCGATCTTTTCAAGATTCACACGTTCTGCGTGGGGCTGCTCGGCAACCTGTTCGCGCGCATCGGCAGCGGCGCGATGCCCTACCTGATTCCGCTGCTTCTGCAAGTCGCGCTCGGCTACACGCCTTTCGAGGCGGGCCTCATGATGCTGCCGGTGGCCGCCGCGGGCATGTTCTCCAAACGCCTCGTCACGTATCTCATCACGCGCCACGGCTACCGGCGCGTGCTCACGACCAACACGGTGCTGGTGGGCCTCATGATGGCGAGCTTCACGCTCTCGACGCCGGCCGAGCCGTTGTGGCTGCGCATCGTGCAACTGGCCGTGTTCGGCAGCGTGAACTCCATGCAGTTCACCGCGATGAACACGCTCACGCTCAAGGACCTCGGCATGGGCGGCGCGAGCAGCGGCAACAGCCTCTTCTCACTCGTGCAGATGCTCTCGATGAGCCTCGGCGTGACGGTCGCGGGCGCGCTGCTCACGACCTTCACCGGCTTGATCCATCACGCGACGGGCTCGAGCGTGATTCCGGCGTTCCACGCGACCTTCGTGTGCGTGGGGATCATCACTGCGGCCTCGTCGTGGATCTTCGCCCAGCTCTCCGACGACGTGCGCCGCACCGCGAAGAAGACCGATCCGTCGGAACGCGCCTGAAACAGCGGGCGCGCCATGGCGCGCATGCGGTGGCGGCCGCTGTCACGCGGCGTCACGTTGCGTCACGCCACGCCCGACGCCCCCAACCGCGACAAGCCTCGACAAGCCGCCCCGCACTGCAACGGTGCATGGCGCGACCCACACGGTGCGCGCTAGCAGCGCCAAGGCGCCACACGAGTGCCGGCCGTCCCCGCACACGATCTCGAAATAGCCGATATCCCGCACGCATGGCCCGATCCGCCGTGTGTCTGGGTGCGCATACTTTTTGCAAGGCTATCCTGTAATGTAAACTTGAGACTTCGCGCGCGGCCTGTCGTGCGCGCCACCCAGCTCCATGACCAGCATGATCGATCTCGATCCCCCCGGCTTTCAGTCGCGCCCCGTGGCGGGCGAAGAAGGCGCGCGACGCACCGTGCTCTACGGCGGATACACCGTGTTCAGCGTGTTCCAGCCGGTGTTCTCGGTCGCCCACCGCCGCGCGATCGGCTACCACGCCTCGCTGCGCGCGCATGACGAGCATGGCGAGCAGGTGCCCTCGCAGGAAGTCTTCACACAGGCCGCGCGCCGCGGCGACCTGCTCGAGCTGGGCCGCCTCGCGGAATCGCTGCATCTGGGCAACTTCAACGCCTTCGACTCGCACGACGAATGGCTCTTCCTGAGCCTGCACCCCGCCGCGCTCATGGACACGAGCTATGGCGACGCCCTGCTCGCCGGCATCAAGGCGCTCGGGCTGCAGCCGCAGCGCGTGGTGCTGGAAGTCTCGGAGCAGGCGGGCGGCGAGACTTCGCGCTTCGCGGAGATCATCGACGCATTGCGCAAGGCGGGCTTCGTGATCGCGCTCGACGGCTTTGGCGCCAAGCATTCGAACATCGACCGCGTATGGCATCTGCGGCCCGATATCGTCACGCTCGATCGCAGCCTGCTCGCCCAGGCGAGCCGCCATGCGCACATCGAGCGCGTGCTGCCCGGGCTCGTCTCGATGCTGCACGAGTCCGGCCAACTGGTGCTGGTGGGCGGCCTCTCGACCGAGCGCGACGCGCTGATCGCGCTGGAAAGCAATGCCGACTTCGTGCAGGGCGCGTACTTCGCGCGCCCCGACGTGGAGCCCGTCCCGCCCGCGACCGCCGCGCGTCTGATGGACGATCTTTCCGCGCGCCTGCGCGAGCGCGTGAGCGCGCGGGAGCGGACCCAGTGCGCGCGCCTCTCGCCCTATGTGAAGGCGCTCGAAGCGGCGGCGGCGCAGCTCGCCGCGGGCGCAAGCATGGGCGATGCCACGCTGCCGCTGCTCGGCCTCGCCGAGACGGCGCGCAGCTTCTTGCTGGACGCCTCGGGCCGCCAGATCGGCGACAACGTGCTGCCCGACGGCCGCGCGTCGCAGCGCGCCAAGCGTTTCGGGCCGCTCCTGCATTCCCAGGGGGCAAGCTGGGAGCGCCGGCCCTATTTCATCGGGGCGATGAAGGCGCCCGGCAGCGTGCAGTTCACGCCGCCCTATCTCTCGATCAACGAGGCGCACCTCTGCGTGACCGCCTCGATCGCCGCGCAAACGGCGCATGGCCTGCAAGTGCTGTGCGTCGATATCAACTGGGACGCGGCTTCGCGTTGATCGCGCATTGATCGCGCGGTGATCCCGCGCCAAGTCACGGCTGAACCCAGGCTCAGGCGGGCACGAGCGATCAATCGAGTTGCGCGAGCAACACGGGTGCGGATTCGGGGGATGGCATCCATGATGCCGAGGCTGAAATCGTTGCTTGCGTGACCTGCACCGATACGCCGAGCGCGCCGCCGCTCGCTACTGCTCGGGCGATCTGCGCGAGCAGTGCGCGCACCGCCCGGCCTCCGAACGCCCGGTTGGCCGCCTGCAAGGCGCTCCCGCCCGCGGTCGCGGCCACGCAGACTACCGGCAAAGCGCGTCCATCGACGGCTACGCCTACGTGCAGCCACGCGGCCAGTTCGCCGTCCTCCGCCACCAGCGCGATGCCCGGCTCGCCGTCGAGCGCGAGCATCTCGGCACACAAGCCACGTACCGGCGCATGCGCGACGCCCGACGCCGCCACGGTTCCAGTGCGCGGCACCGCTGCGCTCGCCGCCGCACTCGCCGCTGCACTCACCGTCGTACTCGCCACCACCAGCGCCGTCGCGGTCACGCCCAGCAGGTCCATCAAGCCCGCGCGGTCCTGCGCATGGAGCACCTCGCGCAGCCGCTCCACGGCGAGTGCGTGCTGCGCCGCGTCGGCGGGCGCCACGGACTTGGCCGCCGGTTCGCGCACCAGCCGTACGCGCGCGCGATGCACGATCTGGCGGCAATGCACCGGCGTGCAACCGGTGAGCGCGGCAATCTCGGCGTAATCGCAGTCGAACGCCTCGCGCAGCACGAAAACGGCCTGCTCGAGTGGCCCGAGCCGCTCGAGCAGCATCAGCAACCCGTCCGCGAGGCGCGCGGCGCGCAGGCCTCCCTCCTCCGCCGACGGCGCGATACCGTCGAGCCACGGCACAGCGCCGGGTGCTTCGCGTTCGCCCGCGCGCTCGCGGCGCTGCTTGCGCAGGCGGTCGATCGCGAGGCGCACCGTAGCCGTCGCGAGCCACGCTTGCGGCACGCGCACCGCCTGCACGTCGGCCTCGCGCCAGCGGAACCACGCGTCCTGCACGACGTCCTCCGCCTCGGCGCGGCTGCCTAGCACGCGCACGGCCAATGCCAGCAGCCGCGCGCGCTCCTTGTCGAAGACGGCGGCGCGGCGGCCTTCGCTCCATGCGCCGCTTTGCGCGCCGCTTTGCACGTCGCTTTGCACGTCCGAAGACGCTGCAAGCGCCATCGTGCTGCACCGAGCCTCGCGCACGCCATCCCGCGGCACTCCGGCGCTCGCCTGCGCGGCATCGCGTCCGTCCTGCACGCCCTGCCCGTCCGATATGTCCCGCACGTCAATTTCGTCGATCACCTGGGTCATTCGCTTCGCTCCTCTTCGCTGGCGCCTCATGCGCCCTCGCCGCGCCGGTCTTTCGCGGACAGCCCTCGCCGCCTCTGCCCGCAAGACGACCGCCGGCGCGCCGATGTGACAACGTCGCGCAAAAAAATTGTCGTCACACGCGACACGCGGCGAGCGTCTTGGGGGCGCGGCACCGTTGTGCCGCGCCCGACCACCCGAACGCGAGGAATTTCATGCATCCCACCGCCGACCATCATGCGGCAATCGCGCCGCGCGCGCTCAATTTCGTGCCCACCGTCATCGAAACCTCAGGCCGCGGCGAGCGCGCCTACGACATCTACTCGCGCCTCTTGCGCGAGCGCATCGTGTTTCTGGTCGGGCCAGTGACCGAGCAGACGGCGAGCATCATCGTCGCGCAGTTGCTCTTTCTCGAAGCCGAGAATCCGGAGAAAGACATCAGCCTCTATATCAATTCGCCGGGCGGCTCGGTCTACGACGGTCTCGCGATCCACGACACGATGCAGTTCGTGAAGCCCGACGTCTCCACGCTTTGCACGGGCTTTGCAGCGAGCATGGGCTCGTTTCTGCTCGCCGCCGGAGCGCACGGCAAACGTTTTGCACTCCCTAACGCACGGATCATGATTCATCAGCCCTCGGGCGGCAGCCAGGGCACCGCCGCCGATGTCGAGCTTCAGGCGCGCGAAGTGCTTTATCAGCGCGAGCGTCTGAATGCGATGCTCGCCGCGCACACGGGCCGTAACGTCGAGCAGATCGCGCACGACACCGACCGCGATCACTTCATGTCGGCCGAGGCGGCTGCGGAATATGGACTGATCGACCGCGTGCTCGCGTCGCGCGACGAAGCGTTGCCGCGCTGAGGGCGCGCGACGTCGCGCTACCAGGGCAACGCTGCGCGAGATGAGGCGTAAACGTATGCTTGAGGCTCACGCAAGCCGCACGGCGAGCCAGGCGGCCAACACGCCCTTGTACTCGGTGACCAGCAGCGTGCGCTCCTTCGGCTTCGCGCTCGCATAGAGCAGATTGAGGCTCTTGACGACCTGCAGCATGACCTCGGCGACGCGATACGCCTCGTCGGCCGTGAGCGCCACGTTGTAGCGCCTGAACAGCGTGGCGAAACGCTGACGCAGTTTGTTGCGCGCCGCTTCGTCGCGACGAAAGCCCAGCGAGACGGAAAGCAGCGGCAGATACGCGGGATACGCATCCATCAGCTCGACCATCATGTCGAGCAACCGTTCGGCGAGTTGCGCGGGCGGCAACTCGCCGCCGCTTGCCTGCGCCTCGATGAGCGCGCTCCAGCGCGCATCCATTTCGTCGCCATATTGCTGGCGCAAGGCGAGCGCGAGCGCGTCCTTGTTCGGGAAATACTGGTACGCCGCGCCAATCGACACGCCGGCCTGCTGCGCGATCTGCGTCATCGTGGCCCCTTCGAAGCCGCGCTCGGCAAAGGCTTGCGCAGCCGCTTCAAGCAGGGCATCGAGCGTGCGCGCGGCGCGTTGCTGGCGCGGCACGCGGCGCCGGGCTTCATTCGGCACGGCTTTGCGCCGCAGCGGTGCGACCGCCATATCTGAGGCCTCCCTCACATTAAGGTATGATATGTGAGGCCATCCTCACATATTGGTGAACCATGACGCAAGCCCTTTCTCTCGATCCGAGCAAGACCGCGCTCGTGATGATCGATCTTCAGCACGGCATCGTGAGCCGCCCTGTCGCGCCCCATGCCGGCACGCAGGTGGTCGCCAACGCAAAGACCCTCGCCGATGCGCTGCGCGCCAAAGGCGGCACCATCGTCTGGGTGCGCGCGCTGCTCAACGACATCCTCGCGATGCCCGCCGACGCCCCCACGCGCGCACCCGACGCGCCGGCAGCACCGGCCATCGCTTCCGAGCTCGTGCCCGAGATTGGCGCGCAAGCCAGCGACGTCGTCGTGTCGAAGCGCCAGTGGGGCGCGTTCTACGGCACCGACCTCGAGCAGCAGTTGCGCCGCCGCGGTATCGACACCATCGTGATCGGCGGCATCGCGACCAACTTCGGCGTGGAGTCCACCGCGCGCGCGGCCTTCGACCAGGGCTTCAAGCTTGTCTTCGTCGAAGACGCCACCTCGGGTCTGAACGAAGACATGCATCGTTTCACATTCGAAAAGCTGTTCCGTCACATGGGGCACGTGCGCTCGACGCAGGACACGCTCGGCGCGTTCGCGTAAAAGGCGCTTCAAACAGGCGCCGCAAACCCGACACAAACAAAAAGCCCTCGATTCGCATCGAGGGCTTTCTTTTCTTTCATGCGCCATTCAAACCGAACGGCGCAGAAACGAAACTGGGCGGACTGCGCTTTACGCGAAGTTCTTCGCAGCGAAGTCCCAGTTTGCGATGTTCCAGAACGCTTCGACGAACTTCGGACGTGCGTTGCGGTAGTCGATGTAGTAAGCGTGTTCCCACACGTCGATCGTGAGCAGCGGCTTGGCATCGGTCGTGAGCGGCGTAGCGGCGTTGCTGGTCGACACGATGTCGAGCGAGCCGTCCGCCTTCTTCACGAGCCACGTCCAGCCCGAGCCGAAGTTACCGACTGCAGCCTTCGTGAAGGCTTCCTTGAATGCGTCGAAGGAGCCCCACTTCGCGTTGATCGCGTCGCCGAGCGCGCCCGACGGAGCGCCACCACCTTGCGGCGAGAGGCTGTTCCAGAAGAACGTGTGATTCCAGATCTGGGCCGCGTTGTTGAACACGCCACCCGACGACTTCTTGACGATCTCTTCGAGCGAGAGCTTCTCGAACTCGGTGCCCGGGATCAGGTTGTTCAGATTCGTGACGTAAGCCTGGTGGTGCTTGCCGTAATGGAACTCAAGCGTCTCTTCCGACATGGTCGGAGCAAGAGCGTTCTTCGCGAACGGCAGCGGCGGGAGCGTAAATGACATGATGCGGTTCCTTCGTCGTGTTATGGGGAGTTCTGCGTGATAACCGGCATGGAGCACTCGATTGTAGGCGAGTTGGAATAACCCCGCAAACGCGTGGACATTATGCCGATCATCGGTTACGCAGGGCTTTTGCGCCGCGATTCCGCAGCGATTCCATAGCGATTACGCGAGCTTTTCAGCAAGCGCCGCGCCCGCTGCGAGCGGGCCTCCAACACAGCGTGGGGAGATGGAGCAAGGCGCATCAATGACGTCCACCTGGACGCCCCGCGCCCCCGTTCAGAAGCCTTCCGGGAGTCTTGGCTGCACGTCGGCGAGCGCGACGTCCGCGCTGCCCTGCGCGAGATGCACGGTCAGGCGCTTGCCCGGCTTGAGCGCGCCCGGAGAGCGCACGGCCGCGCCGCTTTGCGTGTCTAGCAGCGCCGCGTAGCCGCGCTCGAAGGTGCGCTGCGGGCTCAGCACTTCGAGGCGCGCCGCCAGCCCGGAAACGCGCGCCGTTTCGCGCTCGCGCCCCCGCGCGAAGGCGGCATCGAGGCGCCGCGAAAGCGACTCCACCTGCGCGCGCTGCGCCGAAGCGTCGGGCCGCACGCGCTGCCAGCGCATCTGCACGACGTTGAATTGCGCGCGCGCCTGCGCGGTCGCGCGCGTGCCCGCTGAAGCGAGCCGGATCGCCAGTTGGCGCAGATGCGTGCGCTGCTGCGAGAGCCGCTCCCCCGGCGAAACGAGGCGTCGCGCGAGCCAGTCGAGCTGCTGTGCGCGGCGCTCCATCAAACGGCCGAAGCCCCGCGCGAGTGCGGCGTGACGCTGGTCCAGCTCGCGCAGGAGCAGCACGCGTTGCGGGCTCACGAGCTCGGCGGCGGCGGTGGGCGTCGGCGCGCGCATGTCGGCGGCGAAATCGGCGATCGTGAAATCGGTCTCGTGACCCACGCCGCTCACCACGGGAATCGCGCTCGCCGCGATGGCACGCGCAAGCGTCTCGTCGTTGAACGACCAGAGGTCCTCGATCGAGCCGCCGCCACGGCACAGCACGATCACGTCCACTTCCGCACGGGCGTTCGCGGCATCGAGCATGGCCGTAAGCTTTTCCGCCGATCCCGCGCCCTGCACCGGCGCCGGATAGACGATCACGGGCACGTGCGGCGCGCGGCGGCACAGCGTCGTGAGCACGTCGCGCAGTGCAGCCGCCTGCATCGACGTAATCACGCCGATCGCGCGCGGATGCGTGGGCAAATCGCGCTTGCGCTCCGGGTCGAAGAGCCCTTCGGCTTCCAGTTGCGCCTTCAGGCGCAAGAACGCCTCGAAAAGCCGCCCCTGGCCCGTGCGCCGGATCGCCTCGACGTTCAACTGCACCTCGCCGCGCGGCTCGTACATCGTCACGAGCGCGCGCACCTCGATGCGGTCGCCCTCGCGCGGCGTGAACTCGGCATATTGCGCGCGGCCGCGGAACATCACGCAGCGCATTTGCGCCTGTGCGTCCTTGATCGAGAAGTACCAATGCCCGCTCGCGGCGCGCGTGAAATTCGAGACCTCACCCGAAATCCACGCGAGCGGGAACGAACGTTCGAGCATCGAGGCAATCGCGCGATTGAGCGCCGAAACCGGGACGACGACGTCGCCGCCGGGCGCGGAGGAAAAGCGGTCGGAATTCATGGACAGAGCGTTGGTGAACAATGGGCCGAAAGCAGGCCGAAAACGGGCCGGAAATAGCCCGGACAGACGATAGACGTTCGGGGGGCGGCAGTCCAGCAGGAAACGCTCCCATACGACAAGACGCTGCAAGGTGTCCACATCGACTCTGTCATGTGACAAATTTGATGCAAGTCCATAAAAAACACTGGAAAATCTCGCTATCCCATTGATTTAAATGACGCTTTTATCCCAATAACGAAACATCATACCGATGAGATCGGCCATGAGCGGGCTTTTGCGGTCAGCCAAGCCCTACTTCTCCACAAAGTTATCCACAGCCGTCCGGTTCACCGACAGAGCAGGCAAATCCTTCCGACTTTCACTCGGTCGAGTGGCCGCGTGGCCGCTTAGCTTGCCGCCCGGCGCTCACCCGCGCTAGAGTGCCGGGTCCACGACGGCCCGTTCGCGACGCGATGTGACACGACCGCGCGCCGTCCTTGCTATCCCTGCGGCGCCTTTGCCCAACGCTTCGCCGCTCGTCTCGAACTGGAGAACCGCTCCGATGTCCGTTCTGTCCGTCAGCCTCCGGTGCCCTTCGTACTTTTCGTACGCAAGGTCCGCGCACGGCACACGCCGATGAGCGGTCCGATCGCCGATTTCAAGGCGCGCGCCGAAGCAGGCCTTGCGCGCGAGTGGCAGCAGCGCGGCCCGCTCGCCTGGGCGCTCGCGCCGCTCGCCGCCGTGTTCGCCGCTGTGAGCGGCGCGCGTCGCGCGGCCTTTGCGGCTGGCTGGCTCAAATCGGTGCGCGTGGGCCCACCGGTCGTGGTGGTGGGTAACGTGACAGTGGGCGGCACCGGCAAGACGCCCACGGTGATCGCGCTCGTCGAGGCGCTGCGCGCCGCCGGCTTCACGCCCGGCGTCGTTTCGCGCGGCTACGGCGCGAAAGTGCCGCGCCCCACGCCGGTGACAGCGGCCACGCCCGCCCGCGCTTGCGGCGACGAGCCCCTGCTCATCGCGCGCCGCACCGGCGTGCCAGTCTGGGTCTCGCCCGATCGCGTCGCGGCGGCGCAGGCACTGTGCGCGGCGCATCGCGACGTCGACGTGATCGTGAGCGACGACGGCCTGCAGCACTACCGCCTCGCGCGCGACGTCGAGCTCGTGGTGTTCGATCACCGGCTCGGCGGCAACGGCTTTCTGCTGCCCGCCGGACCGCTGCGCGAGCCGCTCTCGCGGCGACGCGACGCGACGCTCGTCAACAATCCGTTCGAGCGCACGCTGCCCGACTGGCCTGACACCTTCGCGCTCAAGCTCGAGCCTGGCGAAGCCTGGCACCTCGCGAATCCCGCCCTGCGCCGGCCGCTCACGCAGTTCGCGGCGCAAGGCGCGCCTGGCCAACCGCCGCAGCACATCGTGGCGGCGGCGGGAATCGGCTCGCCGGAACGTTTTTTCGCGACCCTGCGCGCGGCCGGCCTCGCGCCCCAGACGCTCGCGCTGCCCGACCATTACGACTACGCGACCAACCCGTTTAGCGGGGTCGCCGCCGACGTCATCCTGGTCACCGAAAAAGATGCCGTAAAATTGGGGGCCTGGAACGACGCGCGCATCTGGGTCGTCCCCGTTGAAGCCGCGCTCGATCATCGCCTCATTACTCTGGTTGTGGAGAAACTCCGTGGACGCCCGTCTGCTTGAAATCCTGGTCTGCCCGATCTGCAAGGGTCCGCTCAGCTACGACCGCGCCGCGCAGGAACTGATCTGTAGCGCCGACAAGCTCGCCTATCCGATCCGCGACGGCATTCCCGTCATGCTTGTCGACGAAGCGCGCCAGACCGTCGAAGGCACGCCCGTCGATCCTAACGGCCCATCAGGCCCGTCAGGCTCCTCGGGCCCGTCCAGCCCCTCCGGCTCGAGCGGCGCCTGAGCATGGCCGCGCCCGCGCAGCCTTTCGTCGCTGTCGTACCGGCACGCCTCGCGTCCACCCGGCTGCCCGACAAGCCGCTCGCCGACATCGGCGGCAAGCCGATGGTCGTGCGCGTAGCCGAGCGCGCCCGCGCCTCGGGCGCCCAGCAGGTGCTGGTCGCCTCGGACGCCCAGAGCGTGCTCGACGCCGCGCGCGAGCATGGCTTCGAAGCCGTCTTGACACGCGCCGATCACCCCTCGGGCACCGACCGCCTGGCCGAAGTGGCCGAGCACTTTGGCTGGAATGACGAATTGATTGTTGTCAATGTCCAAGGTGACGAACCGCTGATCGATCCCGCATTGGTGTGCGACGTGGCGTCGCACCTTGCCGCGCACCCCGAGTGCGCAATCGCCACGGCGGCGCACCCCATCACCGCTCCCGACGAGATCCTGAATCCGAACGTGGTGAAGGTCGTGCTGGACGCACGCGGCGTCGCGCTCTACTTCTCGCGCGCCCCCATTCCCTGGGCGCGCGACGCCTGGCAACCGCACTGGTCGCCGGCCCGCCTCGATCTGGCCGCCATGCCCGCCCCGCCGGCTCCGGCGACCGTCTACCGGCATATTGGCCTGTATGCGTATCGGGCGAAATTCCTGCGCAGCTACCCCACGCTCACTCACTCGCCGATCGAACAGGTCGAAGCGCTCGAACAACTGCGCGCGATGTGGCACGGCGAGCGCATCGCAGTGCTCGTCACCGCCGAGGCGCCGGCACCCGGCGTCGACACGCCCGCCGACCTCGCCCGCGTGCAAGCGTTATTCCGGCCTTAATAGCGGCCGTGGGCCAAAAAACCCATGGCATAATCGGTTGTTTGCGCGAGCCGTCGAAGCCTTTGTGCGTGGGGATTTCCCCCCGACCTGGCCTGCTGGAGGAGACGCACGACGCCGCCGATGCCGCCCGTGAGGGCCGCCGCCGCGCCGCAAGAATTCACATAGATCGGAGAAAGTTGAAATGCGTTTGATCCTGTTGGGCGCCCCCGGTGCGGGCAAGGGAACCCAGGCAAACTTCATCAAGGAGAAGTTCGGCATTCCACAAATCTCGACGGGCGACATGCTGCGCGCGGCCGTCAAGGCGGGCACGCCGCTCGGCGTCGAGGCCAAGCGCTACATGGACGCGGGCGAGCTCGTGCCCGACACGCTCATCATCAACCTCGTAAAGGAACGCCTGCAGGAACCCGACTGCAAGAACGGCTACCTGTTCGACGGCTTTCCGCGCACCCTGCCGCAGGCCGAAGCCATGAAGCAGGCCGGCGTGGCCATCGACTACGTGCTCGAGATCGACGTGCCGTTCGACGAGATCATCGTGCGCATGAGCGGCCGCCGCATGCACCCGGCATCGGGCCGCACCTACCACGTGAAGTTCAATCCGCCGAAGCAGGACATGGTCGACGACGTGACGGGCGAGCCGCTCGTCCAGCGCGACGACGACAAGGAAGAGACCGTGCGCAAGCGTCTCGACGTGTACGTCGCGCAAACCAAGCCGCTCATCGCCTACTACAGCGACTGGGCCAAGCGCGGCGAGGAAAACGGCATGAAAGCGCCGCAATACCGCGCAATCGCGGGCCTCGGCAGCGTGGAAGAAATCCGCAACCGCGCATTCGACGCGCTCAAGTAAGACGTCTTTTGCCGGCCGCGCCGGGCGATCCCCGGCGTGAACGCCGGCCTCCCCGTTCGGCCGGTCCTCGTCCTTCTGCTCCTCTTGGCCGTTGAGTCGCGGACTGACCCGTCACGGGGTCACGCCGCAAGAAATTACCCATCGAGCAGCAAGGAGGAAGACAGATGCAAATCCGCGACAACGTATTCCTGATCACCGGCGGCGCGTCGGGCCTCGGCGCCGCCAGCGCGCGGCTCATCGCGGCCGAAGGCGGCAAGGTCGTGCTCGCCGACCTCAACGAGGAAGCGGGCAACACGCTCGCGAAAGAACTCGGCGGCACCTTCGTGAAGTGCAACGTCGCGAGCGAGGAAGACGGCGCGCGCGCCGTGGCCGCCGCCACTGCGGCAGGCACCTTGCGCGGCCTCGTGAACTGCGCCGGCATCGCACCTGCGATCAAGACCGTCGGCAAGGACGGCCCGCACCCGCTCGACGCGTTCAGCAAGACCATCTCGGTCAATCTGATCGGTACCTTCAACATGATCCGCCTCGCGGCTGCCGCGATCGCGCAGACCGCACCCAACGAAGGCGGCGAGCGTGGCGTGATCGTCAACACCGCATCGGTGGCCGCTTACGACGGCCAGATCGGTCAGGTGGCCTATGCGGCCTCCAAGGGCGGCGTCGTGGCAATGACGCTGCCGATCGCGCGCGATCTCTCGCGCAGCGGCATCCGCGTGATGACGATCGCACCGGGCATCTTCGAAACGCCGATGCTGCTCGGCATGCCCAAGGAAGTACAGGATGCGCTCGGCGCGATGGTGCCGTTCCCGCCGCGCCTCGGCAAGCCCGACGAGTACGCCATGCTCGTCAAGCAGATCGTCGAGAACCCGATGCTCAACGGCGAGGTGATCCGCCTCGACGGCGCGATCCGCATGCAGCCGAAGTAAAACCTCGCGCACGATGTAAAAAATCCGCGAACTCAACACTCGCGGGTTTTTTGTCTGCGGAAAGCGCATGCCGGCGCCGCATCGCTCCGATCAATCGTGCAAATCAATCGCAACATCAATCATTATCGAGCGTGCGCTGACGCAACTCCTGCAATTGCAACTCGACGACCGTGGCGTCCTCGGCTTCGGGACGCTCGTCGAGATAGTGCTCGAGATCTTCCAGAGCGGGCCGCAGGTAATCGAGGCGCGCGTATGCGAAGCCGCGATCGCGTACCTCTTCGATGCTCTCCGGCAGCAGAATCACGAGCCGCTGCTGGATGCCGAGCAGTCGCTCCCAGCGCTCGGTCTGCAGATATACCGACTTCAGGTTGCGCAGCATGCGCGCCACGATCTCGCGCCGCGTGGCCGGTTCGAGCAGCATGCGCAGCGCGCGCGCGACGGAGTCGCCGTCACTCGTCACATAGGGTTCGAGCATCTCGACCATATCGGACTCGGAAAGCGTGCGGCCCGTGGTCGGATCGAGCATGGCGTCGCCATCGGGCAGCGAGACGCGCAGCAGGAAGTGCCCGGGAAACGACACGCCCTGCACCGGCAGCCCGAGCTGGCCGGCGATCTCCAGATAGAGCACCGCGAGCGAAATGGGGATGCCGCGCCGGCGCTTGAGCACGACGTTCAGATGACTGTTGTCGGGATCGAAAAAGTCGTTGAGATTGGCGGCGAAACCCATCTCGCGAAAGAACACGCGGTTCAGAAACGTAACCTGCTGGCGCACATCGATGTCCTCGGGCATGCGCTTTTTGGCACGCAGCGCCAGCTCGTCGATTTCGGCGAGCGTGCCTTGCAGGTCAAGGTCGGGGTAGGCATCCTGCGCGATCGCCAGCGCCGCTTCGGTGAGCGGCAGGCTCTCGTCGTCGGCGACCAGCGTGCTGAAATAGTCCAGCACCCGCGTGTTCATCGTGATCACTTCGCGCGCCTCTTGAAGTATGCGTATTTGAAGCCCATCAACCAAAGCATACCGAAATATAGCGCGGCGAACAGCACGAGGCAGGCGGCGAGCAGCGCGATGCGTGCGAGCGGTTCGCGATGCAGGCCGATCCAGTCGTAGCTGATCGCACACCAGTGCATCGCACCGGAAAGCACGAGGCATGCCCCGAGCAGTTGCACGAAAAACCGGCTCCATCCGGGGGACGGCCTATAGATGCCGCGGCGGCGCAGGCCGATAAAAAGCAGCAGCGCGTTGATACAAGCCCCGAGCCCGACCGAAAGCGTCAGGCCCGCGTGCGAAAAGATCGGCACGAAGAGGTAGTTGCCGACCTGGGTGGCGACGAGCACGCCCACGCCGATCTTCACGGGCGTCTTGATGTCCTGGCGCGCGTAAAAGCCCGGCGCCAGGATCTTGATGAGAATGAGCCCGATGAGCCCGACACCGTAAGCCGTGAGCGCGCGGCCCGTCATGATGACGGAATTCGCGTCGAACTTGCCGTAGTGGAAGAGCGTGGCGGTGAGCGGCTCGGCGAAAAAAAACAGCGCGACCGCTGAAGGCGCCGCAAGCAGGAAGGTCACGCGCAAGCCCCAGTCGAGCAGCGCCGAATATTCATGCGGATCGGCGTCGACGTGCGCCTTCGACAGGCTCGGCAGCAAGATCGTGCCGAGCGCCACGCCCAGCAGCGCGGTGGGGAACTCCATCAGGCGGTCGGCGTAATTGATCCACGAGACTGCGCCCGCGCCCAGACGCGAGGCAATGTTCGTATTGATGATGAGGCTGATCTGCGCGACCGACACCGCGAACATGGCCGGCACCATTTTCGCGAGCACGCGCTTGACGCCGCGATGCGCGAGCGCCTTGAGCGGATTGAGCCCGATGCGCGGCATCATGTCGATCTTCTTCAGGCCCGGCAACTGCACGATGAACTGCAGCACCCCACCGACGATCACGGCCCAAGCGAGCGCAAAAACCGGCTGCTTCATGTGCGGCGCGAACGCCACCGCCGCCGTGATGAACGCCACGTTGAGCAGCACTGGCGCGAACGCGGGCAGCGAGAACTGCTTGTACGTGTTGAGCACCCCGGACGCCAGCGACGTCAGCGAGATGAACACGATGTACGGGAACATGATGCGCGTCATCGTGACGGCAAGCTGATACGCCTGGCCATCGTTCTTCAGGCCCGTGGCGACCACGGTCACGACGAACGACGCTCCGACGATGCCCAGCACCGAAAGCACGGCGAGCGCCCACGCAAGCACCGTCGAGGTGGCGTCGACGAGATCGCGCGTGGCATCGTGCCCCTTCTGGCTCTTGAACTCCGCGAGGATCGGCACGAAGGCTTGCGAAAACGCGCCCTCCGCCGAGATGCGGCGCAGCAGGTTGGGAATGCGGAATGCGACGTAAAAGGCGTCGGTGTACTGGCTCGCGCCGAATGCGCGGGCAATCAGCGTTTCTCGGGCCAGTCCGGTCACGCGCGACAGCAGCGTGAAGCCGCTGACCGTCAGCAGGGCTCGGAATAGATTCATGGGGCGCTTATTATACGGGTGCCGCCCGGTCCGTCGCCGATGCGCGGCGTCAAGGCCGTCATCACGGGGCCGCACAGAGCGCTCGCCGCCAGCCGCCCCTACTTCACCAAGCGCCTCACGATTGCCACCGCCATGATTTCGTTGCTATAATTCGCGGTTTCGAGTTTCGTCAACGCTCGAATCTCGCCTTGGAAAGGAAGCACAAAGCGGCCGTGCATTTCTGGCCCTTTTTCCGCTTCGGCACAAAAGGCGTGGCTGGCAAGTTAGAACAATGCCGGCAAATACCGTTTTGCGCTTTCGGGCAAATCATTCCCGGAAGTTCAAATCCAGGCAAGGAGCGTCGTCCACTCGACTGGAAGTCAGCGACCGAAAGTCAGCGGGCTGAAGCTCTCGAAACATAAGGAACCAACATGGCAAATTCCGCACAAGCACGTAAGCGCGCCCGTCAGGCCGCGAAAGCAAACTCGCACAACTCGGCGCTGCGCTCGAAGTTCCGCACCGCTATCAAGGCCGTTCGCAAGGCGATCGACGCTGGCGACCAGGCAAAGGCCGCAGAAGTCCTGAAGGCTTCGGCAAAGACGCTGGACATCATCTCCGACAAGAAGATCGTTCACAAGAACAAGGCCGCTCGCCATAAGAGCCGTCTGGCTGCTGCCGTCAAGGCAATGCAGGCTGCGCAGTAACGAGTCGGGCCGTCCGCCACGGCGGGCGCTTCCTGATTCCCGCTGCAATAAAAAAACCCGCTTCGGCGGGTTTTTTTATTGCACGACATGCGTGATTTGCGTCTTCTGGCTCAGCGGCCACCCTGCTGCGTCGCATGGTCTTCCGGCAGCTCGCAGGCCTCGGTCACCACGAGATCGTTGTCCTTGGCGAAGTTCATCACGAAGTTGAAGGCCATCGGCTCGACGTCCTTCAGGCGCGAATCCAGCACCACGACCTTGAGGTCGCCGATCATCGTCGGTCGCACGTACAGCGAGTAGCGCAGGTAGGCGTTCGGCCCGCGCGCATTGGCTGGCGCCTTCGGGCCAAAGCTCGACATCACACCCGCCAGACGCTCCGACCAGTCGCTCGGGCGAAACTTCTTCCCCGTGCTGGTGATGCCTTGAATGAAGTATTCGGTTGGAGCGTCGTCGGCCATGTAGGGTACCTGTATGACTGCGCGGGGCCGCGGCGATGCGGTGGTGCGCTTATGCGGCTGAAACTGGGCACGAGCGCGCCGCCCGCGCTTGTGCCGCGGAGCTCCGGCCGAGGGCAGTTCGCCCGTTGGCCGCGCGCAAATACAGTCCGATGGAGAGGGGAGAGGCCGTCCGCGCACCCGAGCAGCGCGACGCCGCATCGAACATGCGGCGTAGTTGCCGGCCAGCGCACAGGCCACTCCCGCGAGCCTCGCGTCTTGCGCGTCGAGCCCGCCGTCGTGCCTGGAAAATCTTTGAGATTATAGCGCAGCAGCTCTTTTGACGCACCGCACATAAGATGCTCGATGACGGTGCACGCGCGCCCTTCCCCCGTCGCGCGACACCCTGCACCGAAGCTGGCCGTCCCTCGCCCCTGTCTTCCTGCCGACTCGTCAAAGTCCGCAAAATCCTTTATGCTGCATTGACTTACCACCAACCGCAGCGGCGTCGCCGGCTCAATCCTGCAGTTCGAGGCCGGACCGGGCGCCGTTTTTGTTTCATGACCTCCCGGACCATACGCCATTACCTGCAGTTCAAGGATTTCTCCCTTGACGATTATGAATATGTGCTGGAGCGCGCGCGCATCCTGAAGCGCAAGTTCAAGAACTACGAGACCTATCATCCGCTGCACGACCGCACGCTGGCGATGATCTTCGAGAAGAGCTCCACGCGCACGCGTCTGTCGTTCGAAGCGGGCATCTTCCAGCTCGGCGGCCATGCCGTGTTCATGAACACGCGCGACACGCAGCTCGGCCGCGGCGAGCCTATCGAAGACTCGGCGCAGGTGATCTCGCGCATGGTCGACATCATCATGATCCGCACGTTCGGCCAGGACATCATCCAGCGCTTTGCCGAAAGCTCGCGTGTGCCGGTCATCAACGGTCTCACGAACGAGTACCACCCCTGCCAGGTGCTGGCCGACATCTTCACGTACTACGAGCATCGCGGCCCGATCCGCGGCAAGACCGTGGCGTGGGTGGGCGACGCCAACAACATGCTCTACACGTGGATCGAAGCCGCGCAGATCCTCGACTTCAAGCTGCGCATCTCCACGCCGCCGGGCTACCCGCTCGATCCCGCCCTGGTCGCGCCGGAAAGCGCGCCTTTCTACGCGGTCTTCGACGACCCGAACGAAGCCTGCACGGGCGCCGACCTCGTGACTACGGACGTCTGGACCAGCATGGGCTTCGAGGCCGAAAACGAAGCGCGCATGAAGGCCTTCGCCGACTGGTGCGTGGACGCCGAAATGATGGCGCGCGCCAACCCCGACGCGCTCTTTATGCACTGCCTGCCCGCGCACCGTGGCGAGGAAGTGAGCGCCGAGGTGATCGACGGTCCGCAAAGCGTGGTCTGGGACGAAGCGGAAAACCGCCTGCACGTCCAGAAGGCGCTGATGGAGTTCCTGCTGCTCGGCCGCCTGAATCACTGAGCCAAGCGCCCCCGCTTCATGCAAAAAAAGCCGACCCGAGGGTCGGCTTTTTTTATCCGCTTTTTTGCGCGCAGCAGCGCGCGTCACACCGTCTCGCCAAGCCTGCGCGCCAGCGACTTCAGAAGCGGCGCCACGCGCTCGCGAAACACCTCCTGCCCCATCGACGAAGCCGGCCCGCTGCAGCTGAGCACCAGCCAGCGCCGCTCGCGCGGCTCGCGAAACGGCACCGCCACGGCATTCACGTCCTCATGCCAGTCGCGGAACGAATAGCAGACGCCCTCCTTCGCGAAAGTCTCGATCTCCCGCTTCGCCGCCGCGACCTGTGCAGGGCCGTCGGCGCCCGCCGCCTTTTCCAGCTCCGCAAAGAGCGCCGTGCGCACATCGAGCGGCTGCACGGCAAGATACGCGCGGCCCATCGAGCTCGTCAGCATCGAAAGATGCGAGCCCGAGGCAAGCCCCAGCGTAAGCGCCGTCTCGCTGCGAATGGTCTCCAGATAGATCACGTCGAGACCGTCGCGGCAACCCAGCGACACCGCCGCCCCCACCTCGCGCGCGAACACACGCATGTGCGGACGTGCGAGTTCTAGCGTGTCCGTGCCCGAAAGCAAGGCGAAGCCCAGCGAAAGCACGCCGGCATCGAGCGCGTATTTGCCGAGCAATTCATCGAAGCGCAAATAGCCCAGCACAGTGAGCGTGTAGGCGAGCCGGTTGACAGTCGCCTTCGGCAAGCCCGTGCGCTCGACGAAATCACGATTGCCAAGCAGCGTCTCGCCGGGCCGAAAGGCGCGCAGCAGTTCGAGCCCGCGCGCGAGCGCCACGACGAACTTGCGCTCGTCGATCGTGCCCTCCGCCCGCGCGGAGGAAACCGATGAAAGTTCATTCATTTCAGGTGCAGACATGAGCGAGCTGGTGATACACTAAGGTCAATTTGCAAAACATTGTTTCGCATAGCGGAACTTCCGTCAAGCGCAAATTGCCCATTTCGAGATTTTGGAGAGACACCATGGCCGCACATGCCCAGTTCCATTGGGAAGATCCGCTGCTGCTCGACCAGCAGCTCACCGAAGACGAACGCATGGTGCGCGACGCCGCCGCTGCCTACTCGCAGGACAAGCTCGCGCCGCGCGTGCTGGAAGCATTCCGCCACGAAAAAACCGACGCGTCGATCTTCCGCGAAATGGGCGAAGTCGGCCTGCTCGGCCCGACGATCCCCGAACAATATGGCGGCCCGGGCCTCAACTACGTGGCTTACGGTCTGATCGCGCGTGAAGTGGAGCGCGTCGATTCGGGCTATCGCTCGATGATGTCGGTGCAGTCGTCGCTCGTCATGGTGCCCATCCACGAATTCGGCTCGGAAGCGCAAAAGCAGAAGTACCTGCCGAAGCTCGCAAGCGGCGAATGGATCGGCTGCTTCGGCCTGACCGAGCCGAACCACGGCTCCGACCCGGGCAGCATGGTCACGCGCGCGAAGAAGGTGAACGGCGGCTACTCCCTCTCCGGCGCCAAGATGTGGATCACGAACTCCCCTATCGCCGACGTGTTCGTCGTCTGGGCGAAGCTGGAAGAAGACGGCAAGGACGACATCCGCGGCTTCATCCTGGAAAAAGGCTGGAAGGGCCTCTCGGCGCCGGCGATCCACGGCAAGGTGGGTCTGCGCGCGTCGATCACCGGCGAAATCGTGCTCGACGAAGTGTTCGTGCCCGAAGAGAACATCATGCCAGGCGTGAAAGGCCTGCGCGGTCCGTTCACGTGCCTGAATTCGGCGCGCTACGGCATCGCCTGGGGCGCGCTTGGCGCGGCTGAGGCCTGCTGGCACACGGCGCGCCAGTACGTGCTCGACCGCAAGCAGTTTGGCCGCCCGCTGGCCGCAAACCAGCTGATCCAGAAAAAACTCGCCGACATGCAAACCGAAATCACGCTCGGCCTGCAAGGCTGCCTGCGCCTCGGGCGCATGAAGGACGAAGGTACGGCGGCAGTTGAGATCACCTCGATCATGAAGCGCAACTCGTGCGGCAAATCGCTCGACATCGCGCGTCTCGCACGCGACATGCTGGGCGGCAACGGCATCTCCGACGAGTTCGGCGTCGCGCGCCACCTCGTGAACCTCGAAGTGGTGAACACCTACGAAGGCACGCACGACATCCACGCGCTGATCCTCGGCCGCGCGCAGACGGGCATCCAGGCGTTTTTCTAAACGCGCGCCCCCTTGCCGAAGGCGTATGAAAAAAAAAAGCGCCGCACGAGTCGAATCGTGCGGCGCTTTTCGCTTTTCGCTTCCCATGCCGCGCGCTGCGCAATCGCGCGACCAGGCCGACGCCTTACTTGTTCGGCTGCGGCGTCATGCGCAGATACGGACGCAGCGCCTTGTAACCCTTCGGAAACTTCTGCTTGAGCACTTCCTCGTCCTTCAGCGACGGGACGATCACGACATCGTCGCCCTGCTTCCAGTTGCCGGGCGTCGCGACCTGATAGTTGTCGGTGAGTTGCAGCGAATCGATCACGCGCAGCACTTCGTCGAAATTGCGGCCCGTGCTTGCCGGATACGTGATGATGAGGCGCACCTTCTTGTTCGGATCGATCACGAAGAGCGAGCGCACGGTGAGCGTTTCGTTCGCGTTCGGATGGATCATGTCGTACAGCGTGGAGACCTTGCGGTCGCCGTCAGCGAGAATCGGGAAGCCGACGCTAGCCGCCTGAGTCTCGTTGATATCCTTGATCCACTCGTTGTGCGACTCCGCGCTATCCACCGAAAGCGCGATCGTCTTGACATTGCGATTCTCGAACTCGTCCTTGAGCTTCGCAGTCAGGCCGAGCTCGGTCGTGCAGACCGGCGTGAAGTCGGCCGGATGCGAGAACAGCACGCCCCAGCTATTGCCGAGCCAGTCATGAAATTTGATGCGGCCAACGCTCGAATCCTGCTCGAAGTCGGGTGCGATATCGCCAAGACGCAGACTCATGGTGCGGTTTCCTTTGAACGAGGTAGGCGGCCCGTGACACGCACCGCCCGATGATCCATGTGGACATTTACAACACTAAAGCATACAGGGCGCGCTCATACCCAGCGAACGAACATCGGGTCAGACCTTTATGAATTTTGGTAATTTTGACGATCGCCGCGGAAACTTTACGTTCCAGATCAACTCCATTTGTCCTACTGTGGATGTCTATGCCCCACAGCACGCGCGGGGCAGCGCCAAAATGCAGTCCATTTGGGAGTGCCACGCGCAATTCGCGGGAACAAATCGTGCGCGATCTTGCCCGGCGGCGGGCAGCCACGCTTGCCAGCGCGCGTATCTTTGTTACGATTCACGCGTGATGTGACACGATGGGAGTTAGTCAATGTCAGAGGTCAACAAGGAGAGGCTGATGTCGGATATCAAAACCGTCCTCGCGGATGCAGAGGACCTGCTCAAGCAAGCGGCGAGCGCCACCGGCGAGCGCGCTTCGGAGCTTCGCGAAACGGCCCTCACGCGCCTGAAGCAAGCCAAGGAGAAGGCGGCCGACGTTCAGGTCGTCGTGGTGGAAAAAGGCAAGAAAGCGGCGCGCGCCACTGACGATTACGTGCACGAGCACCCGTGGACGTCGATCGGCATCGCCGCGGGCGTGGGCGTCCTCGTGGGCTTGCTCATCAACCGCAAGTAAAAAAGACGCGGCGTGTAGTCGCAGCGCGTGCCACGACGCGTCGCGGGCGGCCCACGCAAGGCGGCTGTCGGTCCTGGGGTCCCCAGGGATGCGGAGCATTCCAGCCGCATCGGCTCAATTGGGCCACCCGTGGCTGCTCGTGGCTGCTACCCGGCAAACCGCAAGCCGGCAGGCCGGTGCGCTGCACCGGCCTGTCTTTTCTGGGCGCTTTCCTCGCGCATTCGCCTCGCGCGCAAGCGCAGGCGCCAACCGCATTCGCCATGACGACAGACACCCACCCGCAGCATGGAGCAGTACGCCGTCTCCTCGGCTCGGCGTTCGCGATGTTTCATACGCGGCTCGAGTTGATCGGCATCGAACTGGCAGAGGAGAAGGAGCGCCTGCTCGGCATGCTTCTTCTCGGACTCGCAGCGATGCTGCTTGGAGTCATGGCGCTGATCGCGCTGACCGCACTCATCGCGATCGCTTTCTGGGACACCTGGCGCTTGCAGGCGCTCGCCGGGATCACGATCGTCTATGCGCTCGGCGCCCTCGTCTGCGCCTTGAAGGCGCGCAATAGCTGGCGCAACGCACCGCCGGTATTCCAGGCAACGCTCGAAGAATTCCAGAAGGACCGCGAAATCCTTCGCAAGCCCTAGCCCACGCCTGCCAACCGCCTGCCGCGAAACGAATCCATGAGCCCACCCCGACCGGACAACAACGCCTTTCGCCCTGAACGCACGCGTAGCCGCAATCTGTCGACACCGCAGTTGCGCGCGCTGCGCAAGGAACTGCTGATCGTGCGCGCGAGTGTCGAGCGCGCCGAAATGGCGGCCTCGGTTGTCGAGTTGCGCGAAGCCGTCACGCACTTCAGCTGGCTGCGCTTTCTCGTGCCGGGTTTCGGCAACGTCGGCGTAAGTCGCGCGAGCTCCGGGCTCGGCAATCTGCTCAAGCAATACCCGCTCTTGAGCTCCATCGCCTCGCTGGTGCTGGCCAAGCCGCTGCGCGAGAGCGTCACCTCGGCCGCTCGCCCGGTCGTGAAATGGGGCGGCCTCGCGCTCACGGCGTGGGAGGCCTGGCGCATCTGGCAACAAGTGCGCCGCCAGCGCAGCGCACCGACCGGCCGCGCACGACGCTACGCGTCCGAAGAAGACGACATCACGGGCTAAGCCTCCATTCGAACTGCGCTCCCGGGTACCGCTCATCGGTCCCTCCAGCAATCTCGCGGATTGGGCACCGTCACGGGAGCCGTCACAGGCGCGGCAGCATACGCGCCCGGCGCCTGGTTGCTACGCGTGCCGTTCGCATCGAGCGTGAAAGCCCCGCACGGATCGTCGCGCATCGGGCCGGTTTCCGCCGGCGCGGCCACGATCGTATAGCCACCGTTCATTTCGTCCCCCGCCAAAAGCTTCAGTCGATAAACCGCAGCTCCCGCTGGCGGCGCCTGATCCATGCCCGCAGGCAGCAAAGCCGGCAACGGACCTTGCGCTTCGACGAATTGCGCCGCGCGATAGA
Organism: Paraburkholderia tagetis; assembly: GCF_022213065.1. GTDB lineage: Bacteria > Pseudomonadota > Gammaproteobacteria > Burkholderiales > Burkholderiaceae > Paraburkholderia > Paraburkholderia tagetis. Next base: position 217,725 of record NZ_JAKLJA010000003.1, on the reverse strand, counting down.
GCGCCGCGACCGCGTCGATCCGATGCCCGCGCGCGACCTGATTGCGCCAGCCCGGCAGCGCGAACGCCGCGACGATGGCCACGGCGGCCAGCGCGACAACCAGTTCGAGCAAGGTAAAAGCGCGCTCACTGCGTTGCATCCTTCCTCCTCTTCCTCTTTGCTCTTTCGCTGCCGTCAAAAAGGCCGCGCGACGACACGCCGCCAATGGCGCTCGATGCGCATGCCGTCCACGACGAGTTGCATCTGCAGCCAGCTTTGCGCGTCGTCGGTAGCGCCGAACCCGCGCGCCGTGACGAGAAACGCACGCACCGCTGGCCGTGCCTCGATACGCCATGCTTCGACGAGACACTGCGGCGGCCTTACGGAGCCGGGCCACGATCGCACGGGCGCCGTAGCCTGCGCTTCGAACGTCTCCTGGCGGCGCCAGCCCTGCGGCTCGCCCGACTGCGCCGGCGCCAGCGGCGCTATCGCCGCACCCTCGACCAGCGCGCGCGAGCACAGCACAAGCCCGGCTTCGGCCGCACGAAAAGACTGCATCTGGTCGATCACAGCGCCGGCATTACGGGCCTCGAACAGCGCTCCTTCGAACCATGCTGCGGACGTGACGAGCATCATCGAAACGATCAGCAGGACAACCGGCAACGCAATGCCACGCTGATTCAACCGCCCATCATGCGAGCGCTGCGCCACGACCGTCATGAGCGCGCCTCCAGCACATTGCGCAGCGCCACGTGACGCCAGAACGCCTGCCTCACACGGCCATCGGCGGCACCGACCGACACGCCATCGCAATCGACATAACGCACGCGCCGGGCGAGCGGCGCCCCGCGCACGAGCACGCACAGATCGACAGCCACGACCGAGGCCCACTGATCGCGCGAGATCGCCGTGGCGTCCACCGCTTGCGCGGCCCCCGCCAGCCAGTAACGCACACGCATGCGTTCGACACCCTCCACAAGCGGCTGCGCCGTGCCGGCTTTGCCCGAGCCTTCGCAGTAGAGTTCGGGCTCCCCCGTCGAGCTGCTCGCCTTCGTATGAAAGCGGTTGAGCACCTCGGTCTTGGGCGGCCCGACCGCCTGACCCAGGCAATCGGTCGCCTGGCCATTCGACGCCAGCCAGGTGGACTCGCCGTCGCCGCGATAGCGCACCGCGAAGCCGTCCGAGCGATTCGAGAGCGCCTCGCATGTCAAGCTCGCATGCGTGCCGATGGGACGCCCGGCGGTGCAGCCGAAAATTGGCGGGCCCGCGAGCCCCTCCGGATCGTCCGCACCCACGAACCCGGCCATCTGGATCTGCTCGCCCATGAGCGTCAGCGCATTCACGCCGGCGTCCTGGATCTGCGCGGCATCGATTGCGGCGGCAAACGCCTGACGCTGCGAGCGATATGCAGCAAGCGCGCCCGCAATCACGACAAGACCGAGCGCCACGGCGATCGTGAATTCGAGCAACGTGTGCCCTGGGCTGGCGCGCAAGCGCAACGAAGCGCGCTTCATTGAACGAACGCGAGCGCAAGACAGGCTCGCCCCTGTGCCGGCGCCGCGCCGCCGGATTGAGCGTCTTCGCATCCGTCTGCGGACGGCAGCGCGCGAAGCGCGGCCTCATCGCGCAAGGCGGCCCATGTCAGCACGACGAGCGAGACCGGGCCTGCCGTACCGGACACGGTTGCGCGCCCCTCGGGCACGATAGCGGCCACGCGAGCCTCCCATTGATCGCGAGGCGCCGTGCCCGCCTCCAGCGCGGCCTCGGCGACCGCGTCCGCGGCGAATGCCGCACGCACCCGCACCTCGGAGGCCAGCGCGTGCCGCACAAGTCCGAGCTGTGCACCGAGGAGGCCCAATCCGCACATCGACATGAGCGCCATCGCTAGCGCGACTTCGAGCAAAGCCGCACCGCGCCCGACGCACACACCACGCCGAAAATACCTGCTGCGCGCGCTCATGACGCCGCTCCGCATGCGCCGTCGCTCACACGCGCTCGACCGCCTGCTGCAACGCGTATGCAACGCTGCCATCCCGCCCCCCGCATCGAAGCCGCGGCGGCGCGCGGCGCGATCCCAAAGTTGCGAAAATTACCGATCGCCTGCCCTGCGGGCGGCGTGAACGTGAGCGAGGTCAAGCCCGACGCCACCGCGATTTCATCGAGCGCCGGCTGCGCACGCAAAAGCAACGACACGCCTGCGTGCTCGGCCATCACGGCCCAGCCGCACGACCAGTCGGCCCGCCCGGACGGACAGCTCTTCCCGGCCGCAAGACAATGCCGCGCGGCGTCGATCCGGCACACACTCACGCGCACCTTGCGCCGGATCGCTTCGCTGCGCGCATAAGAGAGCGTGCCGAGCAACGCGTTCGCGCGCGCGTCGACCTGGTCGCGCACCCGCCACGAAACGAACACCGGCGCCGTTGCCGTGGCGCACATGGCGAGCAGGACAATCACGACCATCGTTTCGATCAGCGTGAAGCCGGCATATTTCATCTGCAATCCTTATCGTTGAGGAATTGCAGTCACTCTACGGACCAACACGAAACCGAACAATTAGCCGAACGGCCAGCTTATGCGCATGCAGCCCTTCTTCGACAATGCAAGGGTCACGGGCAACAGCAGGGGGAAGGGGAAATGCGAGGAAGGAAAATACGTGAGCTTTTGGAACAAACGCGCAAGCACGCAGAGAAAGCGCGCGAGCGCTCAGCGTTTCTTGGGCGGCGTAGCAGCGCCGCTTGCACGGCGAAACTCTTCAATGACGTCCTCGAATTCGGAAACGTCCTCGAAGCGCCGGTACACGGAGGCAAAACGCACGAACGCCACCGTGTCGAGTTCGCGCAACTCGCCCATCACGAGTTCGCCAAGGCGCTCGCTGCGCACCTCGCGCTCGCCGCTGCCAAGCAGTTGATACTCGATGCGGGCAACCGCCGCGTCGATCGCGTCGGCAGCAACGGGCCGCTTGCGCAGCGCCAGTTGCATGCTCGCCATGATCTTGCGGCGGTCGAATTCCGTGCGGCTGCCATCCTTCTTGACGACGGCCGGCATCGCCAGCTCGACCCGCTCGTACGTCGTGAAACGCTTGTCGCAGGCCGGGCAGCGGCGGCGGCGCCGGATTGCGGCGCCGTCCTCGGACACGCGCGAGTCAACCACTTGCGTGTCTTCGTGCCGGCAGAAGGGGCAGCGCATGATGGATTACAGCCTGGATCAGCGATAGACCGGGAAGCGCTTGGTCAGCTCGGCGACCTGCGCCTTCACGCGCTCGATCGTCGCGGCGTCTTCCGGGTTGTCCAGCACGTCGGCAATCAGGTTGCCCACCTGCTCGGCTTCCTTCACGCCAAAGCCGCGCGTGGTCATTGCCGGCGAGCCCAGACGGATACCGCTCGTCACAAACGGCTTTTCCGGATCGTTCGGGATCGCGTTCTTGTTCACCGTGATATGCGCGGTGCCCAGAACGGCTTCCGCAGCCTTGCCGGTGATCTTCTTCGCGCGCAGGTCCACCAGCATCACGTGGCTTTCCGTGCGGCCCGAAACGATGCGCAGACCGCGAGCGACCAGCGTTTCGGCCAGCACGCGTGCGTTCTCGACTACCTGTTGCTGGTAGGTCTTGAACTCCGGCGAGAGCGCTTCCTTGAACGCCACCGCCTTGCCGGCGATCACGTGCATGAGCGGGCCGCCCTGGATACCCGGGAAGATCGCCGAATTGATGGCCTTTTCGTGCTCGGCCTTCATCAGGATCACACCACCGCGCGGGCCGCGCAGGCTCTTGTGCGTGGTCGTGGTGACGAAGTCGGCGAACGGCACCGGGTTCGGGTAGACGCCCGCGGCAATCAGGCCGGCGTAGTGCGCCATGTCGACCATGAAGTACGCGCCGACAGCCTTGGCAACCTTGGCGATGCGCTCGAAATCGATGCGCAGCGCGAATGCCGAGGCGCCCGCGATGATCAGCTTCGGCTTCGTTTCGTGCGCGCGCTTTTCGAGTGCGTCGTAGTCGATGTCTTCCTGCGCGTTCAGGCCGTAGCTCACGACGTTGAACCACTTGCCGCTCATGTTGAGCGCCATGCCGTGAGTCAGGTGGCCGCCTTCGGCGAGGCTCATGCCCATGATGGTGTCGCCCGGCTTGAGCATGGCGAAGAACACGCCCTGGTTGGCCTGCGAACCCGAGTTCGGCTGGACGTTGGCGGCCTCGGCGCCGAACAGCGCCTTCACGCGGTCGATCGCGAGCTGCTCGACGACATCGACGTGCTCGCAGCCGCCGTAGTAGCGCTTGCCGGGGTAGCCTTCGGCGTACTTGTTGGTGAGCTGCGAACCCTGCGCGGCCATGACCGCTGGCGACGTGTAGTTCTCCGACGCGATGAGCTCAATGTGCTCTTCCTGGCGGCGGTTCTCGAGTTCGATCGCGTTGAAGAGTTCGGGATCGACGTTGGCGATGGTGCTTTCGGCTCTGTCAAACATACGGGTTCCGTTAAGTGTGTTCAGGTTGACCGGGTCTCGCGCGGAACGCGTAGCGGGTACGCGGCGCTGCTGGCGAAGAGGCCAGCCTTGACGTGGCGGAAGAAGGTGCCGCACACACGAGGCAGGACAGCCACGGCCCGTAAAGACCCAGCAGCGCTCAATGAAGCGCGCGCAATTCGGCTGCCCAGGCGAACGGCAAAACGGCACCCTGCGCTTCACGGTGGGTCGTTCCACCTTGAGCCCCCATTTGAGCCGCCGCAAAGGAAGCTTGAAAGGCAATTATTACAGCCGTTGCCATCCGGGGACCCTATCGCCAGTCACGCAGGGATTGAGCGCGTTAGTGTATTGGATGCGCCCGGAATAGGCAACCTGGAAGGCAGCCACGGTGGCCGCTTCATGCTGCGCCGCGAGGGCCTGCCCAACGGCCTGCGTCCGTCCCCGGAAATTCCGGCCGCGAAAGCCGCTGCCCCTCATCCCGCCGCACGGCTTGCCTGTGTCCTGCCGCTTCCTTGCCGCAGCGCCGCATTGCAAGTAGGCTCTCCCCTTTCTTTGCGTTCCACTGACCAGGGAGCATCCATGATCGTCTTCGTCACCGGCGCATCCGCGGGATTCGGCGCCGCCATCGCCCGGGCCTTCGTGAAGGGCGGGCACCGCGTCGTCGCCACGGCGCGCCGCAAGGACCGCCTCGACGCCCTCGCCGCGGAATTGGGCGACGCCCTCTTGCCAGTCGAGCTCGACGTGCGCGACACCGCCGCCGTCGAGGCCGCGCCCGCCGCGCTGCCGGCGGAATTTGCCGAAGTCGATGTGCTCGTCAACAACGCCGGCCTCGCGCTTGGCGTCGAACCTGCGCACAAAGCCGATCTCGACGGCTGGGAGACCATGATCGACACCAACTGCACAGGTCTCGTGCGGGTCACCCACGCCTTTCTGCCGGGCATGACGGCGCGCAACCGCGGCCACATCGTCAATCTGGGGTCGTCGGCGGGAAGCTGGCCCTATGCGGGCGGCAATGTCTATGGCGCGACCAAGGCGTTCGTGCGCCAGTTCAGTCTCAACCTGCGCGCTGATCTCGCCGGAACCGCGCTGCGCGTGACGAATATCGAGCCGGGCCTGTGTGGCGGCACCGAATTCTCCGACGTCCGCTTCCGCGGCGACAGCACCAAAGCGGCCAATGTCTATAAGGATGTTCAGCCGCTCACCGCCGAGGACGTCGCTGACTCCATTTACTGGATCGCCACGCGTCCCGCGCATGTGAACATCAACACGATCGAGCTGATGCCGGTGGCGCAGTCCTTCGCCGGCCTCAGCGTCCATCGCGGCTAAACCCTGCGTTTACCCGTCCTGCATCAGTCGTACGAACGGCGTGCCGGCCGCGCGTTCCGGTAGAATGCGCGGCATGGAAAGATCTACCTGCAATCCGGACGCGACCCCATCACAGGCCGCAGCCGGCTTTACCTGGCCGGTACGCGTCTACTACGAAGATACTGATGCCGGCGGCATCGTGTTTTACGCGAACTACCTGAAGTTCTTCGAGCGCGCGCGCACCGAATGGCTGCGCGCGTGCGGCGTTGATCAGCGCAGGCTCGCAGAGGAGTCCGGCGAGCTGTTCGTCGTGCGCAGCACCGCGCTCGATTACCGGTCGCCGGCCCGCCTCGACGACGTCGTGACGATCGTGAGCCGGCTCGAAAAGCTGGGTCGCGCGTCGGTCGATTTCGTGCAGGAAGCGTGGCGCGGCGACACGCTGTTAGCAACCGGAAAGATTCGCGTTGCCTGTGTGAATGGCGCAGAAATGCGCCCCGCCGCCATTCCTGACCACGTTTTTGAAGCTTTGGAGCGTGGACTGAAGAAAGTCTTGCCGGCTGTGTCAACGGCGGCGCAGTAATTGTCGTTGATACGACGCCAGTGAACTCGCCGCGGTCGATTCAGGACCAAGCTGGGTTCGGTTGCAACGGTGCGAGGCCTTTCTATTTGCATTCGGGGAAATTCGCGTTGTCTTGCAGCCGCTCGCCCCTTCCGGGACGTCATCAAGAACCTCTATGAACACTACACAAGATCTGTCGATCCTTTCTCTCGTTCTTAATGCGAGTGTACTGGCACAGGCAGTGATGGGCTTGCTCCTGTTGCTGTCCCTGATTTCCTGGACCTTCATCTTCCGCAAGTGGTTTGCCATCCGCCGCGCGCGCAGGCAGACCGAGAACTTCGAGCGCGACTTCTGGTCGGGCGGCGACCTGCAGGCGCTCTACCAGAGCGCGGCCAACAACCGTCACACGATCGGCGCGCTCGAGCGTATCTTCGAGTCGGGCATGCGCGAGTTCCTCAAGGCCAAGGAGAAGCGCCTGAACGATCCGAGCCTCGTGCTAGATGGCGCACGCCGCGCGATGCGCGCGGCCTTCCAGCGCGAAATGGATGCACTCGAGGCGAACCTCTCGTTCCTCGCGTCGGTGGGCTCGGTGAGCCCGTATATCGGTCTCTTCGGCACGGTCTGGGGGATCATGAACGCGTTTCGCGGCCTCGCGAACGTGCAGCAGGCTACCCTCGCGAACGTCGCGCCCGGCATTGCCGAAGCGCTGACCGCCACCGCGATCGGCCTGTTCGCCGCCATTCCGGCGGTGGTCGCGTACAACAGCTACGCGCACGACATCGACCGCCTCGCGATCCGCTTCGAAACGTTCATCGAAGAATTTTCGAACATCCTGCAACGTCAGGCCCACTAATCTTCACCAGACAGCAAGGAGTCGAAGATGGGAGGCTCAGTCCGTTCGAGCATGCGAGGCAGCCGCTCGCGCCGTGCGATGGCAGACATCAACGTCGTGCCGTATATCGACGTGATGCTGGTGCTGCTCGTGATTTTCATGGTGACGGCGCCGCTGGTCGCGCCGTCCATTATCAATCTGCCAACGGTTGGCGGCGCAAGCCAGCAGCAGCAGACGCCGCCTGTCGTGGTCAACATTCGCCCCGACGGCAATCTGAGCGTACGCTATAAGGACGATTCCGGCGCCACGCAGCAGGAAAACATGTCGCGCGCCGATCTCAACGGCTTCGTCGCCGAGCGCGAGCAGAGCCATCCCGACCAGCCCGTCGTGATCGCAGCCGACAAGTCCGTCAAGTACGAGACGGTGATGAACGTGATGTCCGACCTGAAGTCGCGCGGCGTCAAACGTGTCGGACTGCTCGTCAAATCGCAATGACCCGGAACAACGATTCGTATCCGCTGCAGCCTCCGCGCGAGCGGGGCACGGGACGTGCTCTTGCGCTCGCCGTGGTCATGCATGTGCTGCTCGGTTTGTTCCTCTACCACGGCATCCACTGGCAGAACAGCACGCCTGCGGGCGAAGAGGCGGAGCTCTGGACCGAGGTGCCGGACCTGTCGACGCCGCGGCCTTTGCCGCCGCCCGCGCCGGTCACCCCTGCCCCGCCGCCGCCGCAAACGCAAGAGGCCGACATCGCGCTGCAACAGTTAAAGCGTAAGCAGCAGCAAGAAGCGGCACGCGAGGCGCAACTCGCCGAGCAGCAGCGTCTGAGGGCGCAGCAGGAAGCCGAGGCGAAGCGCCAGCAGCAACTCGCTGCGCAGCAGGCCGCGCAGCTCGCCTTGCAGCAGAAGCAGGCAAAGCTCAAGCAACAACAGCAGGAGCAGCAGCAGGCTGCCGCCGAGAAGCTCAAGCAGCAACAGCAGCAGCAAGAGGCGCAGAGGAAGCTCGCCCAGCAAGAGGCGCAAAAAGAGGCACAAAAGCAGGCGAAACTCGATGCGCAGAAGAAGGCCGACGCCGAAAAGGCCGCCAAGGCCAAGGCGCAAGCCGAAGCCCAAGCGAAGAAGCTCGACGCCGAACGGCGCGCGCGCATCGCGCAGATGCAAGGCTCGATGGGTGGCGGCGCAGGCACAAGCGGCAACGGTCTCGCGAAGAGCGGCACCGGCAGCGGCTCGGGCGGCAACGCCGCTTCGCCGGGCTACGCAGACAAGGTGCGGCGGCGCGTGCGTCCGAATATCATCTGGGCCGGTGAGACGGCGGGCCTGGAAACGGAGATTTCGGTGCACTGCTCGGCAAGCGGCACGCTGCTTTCGGCCACCATCTCGCGCAGCAGCGGCAATTCGCAGTGGGACGACGCCGCGTTGCGCGCCGTCCAACGATCGGATCCGATGCCGCTCGACACGGATGGCAAAACGCCGTCGAACTTTAAAATTACCTTGCGCCCAGCAAGCTAAGGGCGCCAGGCGGGGCACAGGGAAGCCGGTGCACGGCAGCAGATCGAGGAACGATTCGAACGTTTCCGGGTCAGTCTGCTGTTGCACGGTGTGACAAAAATCGCTTTTTCAGGAAACAGCACAGTATGAGTTTGATGACGAAGCTTGGCCTGCGAACGCTCGTCGCGTCTTGCCTGATTACAGTCGGCAGCGCAGCGAACGCACAACTCAACGTCCTCGTCACCGGCGTGGGCTCCACCCAGTTCCCCATCGCCACGGCAAATTTCGCGGGCGAAGCGAACTCGCCGCAGCAAGTCGCCGCCATCGTGCGCGCCGACCTCGCTCGCAGCGGCAAATTCACCAACATCGACGCAGGCAGCGCACCGATCTCGGAAAACGATTCGGTCGACCTCGGCAGCTGGAAGGCCAAGGGCGCCAACGCGTTCGTTGCGGGCAGCGTCAACAAGCTCGCCAACGGTCAGTACGAAGTGCGCTTCAAGCTGTATGACACGGTGAAAGGGCAAAGCCTTGGCGGCCTCGTGCTGCAGAGCCCGGCAAACGGTCTGCGCATGAGCGCGCACAAGGTTGCGGACTACATCTATCAGAAGCTGCTCGGCGACCGCGGCGTGTTCGCCACGCGCCTGTCGTACGTGATCAAGACGGGTAACCGCTTCCAGTTGCAGATTTCGGACTCCGATGGACAAGACGCGCACATCGCGCTCTCGAGCCCCGAGCCCATCATCTCGCCGGCCTGGTCGCCTGACGGCACCAAGGTTGCGTACGTTTCTTTCGAAAAGAAAAAGCCCATCGTCTACGTGCATGACCTGCCCACGGGACGGCGCGTCATGATCTCCGACCAGAAGGGCAACAACTCGGCGCCGGCCTGGTCGCCGGACGGCCGCACGCTCGCCGTCGCACTGTCGCGTACGGGCAACACGCAGATCTTCGCCGTCAATGCCGACGGCTCCGGTCTGCGCCGCCTCACGCAAGGCACGACCATCGACACGGAACCCACCTTCTCTCCTGACGGACGCTGGATCTACTTCACGAGCGACCGCGGCGGCCAGCCGCAGATCTACAAGATGCCGGCCCAGGGCGAAAGCGCTGGCGCAGCACAACGCGTGACGTTCACCGGCAACTACAACACGAGCCCGAAGGTCAGCCCTGACGGCAAGGAACTGGCGTACATCTCACGCACGGGCGGCGGATTTAAGCTGTACATTCAGGATCTGCAGTCAGGCGTCGCTACGGCGCTCACCGACACCACACATGACGAATCGCCAAGCTTCGCGGCGAACGGTCAGTACATTCTTTACGCCACTCAGGTGAACGGCCGTGGCGTGCTGGCTGCCGTATCGACCGATGGTCGGACGCGGCAAATCCTGTCCGTTCAGGGCGGCGTCGTACGCGAGCCGTCCTGGGGTCCTTTTATGCAATAACACTTCAGGAGAGCAATAATGATGTCGAATAAAGTCCGCCTGGCCTTGGCCGTCGCGATGATCGGTGCACTGGCCGCGTGTAAGTCGGGCGTCAAGACCGGCGAAAACGAAAACACCGGCGCGATGAACACCCAGCCGAACCCGAACGCCGTTGCCCAGGTGAACGTCGACGAGCTGAACAACCCGAACAGCCCGCTCGCCAAGCGCAGCGTGTACTTCGACTTCGACAGCTACAGCGTCAAGGACGACTATCAGTCGCTGCTGCAAGCTCACTCGCAGTATCTGAAGACGCACCCGCAGCGTCACGTCCTGATCCAGGGCAACACCGACGAGCGCGGCTCGAGCGAGTACAACCTGGCGCTGGGCCAAAAGCGTGCTGAAGCTGTCCGCCGCGTCCTCGCGCTCGACGGCGTGGGCGATTCGCAGATGGAAGCCGTCAGCCTCGGCAAGGAAAAGCCGGTCGCGCTGGGCCACGACGAAGCATCGTGGTCGCAGAACCGCCGTGCTGATCTCGTGTACCAACAGTAATTGAGTATTGGATGAAGGGGCGTATGTCGCACCGTTTCTCCCTGCTGCGGGTAGCCGCAGCCGCCTGCGTAGCCGGAAGCGCCTTCGTGGCGCTCCCGGCCCACGCGGGTCTCTTCGATGACGATCAGGCGCGCCAGGCGATTCTCGACCTGCGCGCGAAAACGGACAACCTGTCTAGCCAGCTGTCCGCCGCCCAGCGCACGATCCTCGATCAGTCCAACCGTCTCGACCAGCTCAACCAGCAGGCCGCGACGCTGCGCGGACAGAACGAGGACATGGCGAACCAGCTGGCGACCCTGCAGAAGCAGCAGAAGGACTACTACACGGACCTGGATACGCGTCTCAAGAAGTTCGAGCCGCAGCAGCAGACCGTGGAGGGCATGCAGGGCACCGTTCAGCCGGGTGAAACGGAAGCGTTCAACTCCGCTTCGCAGCTCTTTCGCAACGGCGACTTCAAGCAGGCTGCATCGGCGTTCCGCAGCTTCATTTCGAAGTATCCGCAGAGCCCCTACCAGCCGACCGCGCAATACTGGCTCGGCAACGCGCTCTACGCGCTGAAGGACTACAAGGGGTCGACCGCGACGTGGCAGAACGTGGTCAAGAACTATCCGCAGCATCCGCGCGCGCCCGATGCGTTGCTGGCCATTGCGAACAATCAGATCGAGCAGGGGCAAAAGGCTGCGGCCAAGCGCACGCTCGAGCAGATCGTTTCGCAGTACGGCAGCTCAGAGGTGGCTCAGACGGCGCAGAGCAAGCTGTCACAGCTCAAATAAGCGCTGCTGTTCGAGCAAGGTTGTTCGCCCGCTCGTTGGTGTTTGTTGGTGCTTGTTGGTATTAGCTTGACCGCGAAGCGCGTCTCTCGCATGAAAGGAAATCCCGGAATACGTCAGCCGTCCAGACCGTATTCCGGGCATTTTCCGCACGTTTCGTGCGGCCGCGCTGCTTTTAGGTCTTTTTAGGTCTTAGCCCTGCACCGCTTGGCCTGCCCGATTCGCTTCAATAATTGGGCACCAAAGGTTGACACACGCAGAGAGCATCGCTATACTCTCGCTTCTCTTTTGGGTCGTTAGCTCAGCTGGTAGAGCAGCGGACTTTTAATCCGTTGGTCACAGGTTCGAATCCCGTACGGCCTACCAAAGAATCAGTCAGAAAGCCCAGTCCTCGCGGACTGGGCTTTTTGCTTTGATGCGCCTGCTTGCACCCCTGCAAGCCTCGCGGCGGCCTGCCCTCATCGGCGTGTATACTCCTCTCCCCGCTGTCCCTTCTTCAGTCGCACAGGCCACGTCATCATGAAGTTCTCGACTCTCGCCTGCGCCCTGCTCGCGCTGTTCTTGATCAGTCTGCGCGTCCAGGCGCAAATGCATGCCCCGCCCGAAGACTACGAATATCTGCGCCGCATTCGCGTGCCCGATGTCGTCGTGAATTGCATCTCCGCGCTCGACGAGTGGGTGCGCCAGGGCCGGCGCTACGATTCGCTGCTCGTGCCGGACCGCCGGGCGCTCACCGCGCGTATCGAAACGCCCGCGCCCGAAGGCGCCATCACGCGCGTGTCGTCTTCGGGCGCCATCGCACAGCCCGCGCCCATCGACACGGTCATTCATCTGCGCGGCTTCGCCAAGATGCGCGGCAAGTACGCCTGGGTGCCCGTGAAGGCGACCTGCGGCATCTGGCATACGCACGTCGTCGATGTCGCGCTGACGCCTCGCGCGGCGCACGAAAGCTCGTCCATCCAGTAAGTTCAAAACTGCGCGCGCACCGAGCCTGGTGCGCATGCCGCGCTCGCAACTCGCCTGACTCTACTCAATTTTTATTGCCGTCTGCATTGTCCTCGAGTTGACCGGCGTCCGCATCACACTCGCGCACTGCGCCAGGCACAAAAAAGCCCGTGCGCTTCACACGCACGGGCTCGCATCCTGACATGAGCGGCAAACGCTGCCGAAAACGCCGCCTTAACGCGTAGACGCCTCGCAGCGTCCTCAGTCGGCCTTGACGCCTTCCACCTGGATCTGCAGCGTCGTAGCCATCTTGAAGCCATAGGGCTGGCCGTAGTTCACGCCGTAGTCGGAGCGATCGAATTGGGCGGTCGCGTCGGCGCCGCACACTTCACGCTTGAGCATCGGGTTCTGGAAGCACTTGAACGAGTCGATCTTGAGGTTCAGCGGCTTCGTGACGCCGTGCAGCGTGAACGTGCCGATCACTTCGACCGGCTTGTCGCCGTCGAACTTGATCGACGTGCCCTTGTAGACGGCGGTCGGGTACTTGGCCGTGTCGAGCATTTCCGCCGAGCTCACGTGCTTGTCCAGCGCCCCATTGCCGGTGTCGATGGACGAGGCGTCGATGGTCACGTCGACCGTACCGGTCTTCGCCGCGCGATCGAGCACGACGGTGCCCGAGCTCTTCTTGAACTTGCCGCGCCAGACCGAGACGCCGCCGAAGTGGTCGGCTTCGAAGCTCGGGAAGGTATGCGACGGGTCGAGGTTATAGGTCGTGGGCGCGGCGAACGCGGGCGTGGCGATGGCGGCGGCCAGTGCGGCGGCGGCAAAAAGCGTGGTCTTCATGAAAGCGTGGTTCCTGATCCGAGTAAAGCTGCGAATAACGCGGCAAATAAAGTTGCAGATGAGCTGCAAAACAAGCTTCAAATAAAGCGTCGAATAAAACGCCGGATGCAACGGGCGACGGGCGACGGGCGACCGGCGCGCGTCAGTGCGTGGCGGTCACGATGTGAAACTTGATCTGCACGTCGTCGGCGACGATCGACGTGTCCTTCCACTCGCCCGAGCCGATGCCATAGGCGAGGCGCTTGATGGGCAGCGCGCCGTCGAACACCTGGTTCGCGCCATCCTTGTGGTATTTCACCGGCACGACGATGTCGGTCGTCTTGCCCTTGATCGTGAGCTTGCCCGCGACCGTATATGCACCGTTCGCGCCCGCCTTGATCTGCGTGGAGACGAACGTGGCGTGCGGGAAGTGCGCGGCGTCGAACCATTCGTCGCCGGCGACTTCCTTGTTGTAGTCGGGCGAGCCGAGGTCGAAGCTCGCCACTTCGACGTCGAGCTTCGCGCTCGATGCCGCGGCGTTGGCCGGGTCGAAATGCACGTCGGCCTTGAAGCGGTTGAAGCCCCCTTCCACCGGCACGTTCATCTGCTTGAACACGGCCGAGACGGAGCTTTTCGCGGCTTCGGCCGCGGCGTCCGCGTTGGTGGCGAAGGACGCGGTGAAGGCCGCGCCGGCGGCGAGCGCCGCGCCGAGCGCGACGATGGAAACTTTGGAGGCGAGACGTTGGATCATGGGCAGTCAGTTCGCTTTGAGCGGTGAAGGGACGACGAAGCTGGGCGCACGCCCCGATGCGCGCTGCGCTCAGTCGCGCGGCGCGCCCGGGCTTGCCTGCTGGGGCTTGCCTGCTGGGGCTTGCCTGCTGGGGCTTGCCTGCTGGGGCTTGCCTGCTGGGGCTTGCCTGCTGGGGCTTACCGGCTTGGCTTACCGAAAGGCAGCATGCGGGCGAGGATGTTCTGGCGATCGAGCAGTTGATGCTTCACGACCGCGAGCACATGCAGCACGACCACGGCAAGCAGCGTGTAGTTGAGCGCGGCGTGCACGAGCCGCAGCGCGCCCTTGAGCGCCGTGTCGGGGCCGATGATCGTGGGCAGCGGCCAGATGCCGAGATACACGACCTGGATGCCCGCTGCGGAGCTATAAAGATAGCCGGTCACGGGAATCGCGACCATCAGCACATAGAGCGCGAAGTGGCCCACGTGCGCGGCGGCGCGCTCCCAGCCCGACATGGCGCCAGGCAGCGCGGGCGAGCGATGCGTCGCACGCCACAGCAAGCGCACCAGCACGAGCGCGAACACGGTCACGCCGATCCACTTGTGCCACGAGAAGTAGCGCAGCTTGGTGGGCGTGATGCCGGGGATGTCGGTCATGACCCAGCCGAGCGCGAAGCCCCAGACGATCAGCACGGCGACCAGCCAGTGCAGCAGCATGGCGACGCCGCTGTAGCGGCCAGTGGGCTTGACGGAACGATTCATCGGCATGGACATCCTCAATAAGGAACGCGCACTTTAACCCGATGTAAGCTATTCAAACAATCGTCTAAAATGGATCATTACCATCCATTTTCTCGATAGGTCGATCCTGGAGCGCTCATGGACCGTTCTCCGAGTCTCGAACAGCTACGCGCACTGATTGCCGTGGCGGAAACCGGCAGCTTTTCGGCGGCGGCCCGCCAGCTCGACCGCGCGCAGTCGGTCGTGAGCTACACGATCGCCAATCTGGAGGCGCTGCTCGGCGTCGCCCTCTTCGTGCGCGGCAAGCGCAAGCCCGAGCTCACGGCGGCGGGGCGCGCGATTCTCGCCGATGCGCGCCGTCTCGATCTACTAATGGGTCAGCTTAACGCCAAGGTGGCCGGCTTGCAGCGCGGGCTCGAAGGCGAAGTCTCGGTGGCCGTGGATGTGATGTTTCCCTCCGCGCGGCTCGTCGAGGCGCTGCAGGCGTTCGCGCTGGCCTTTCCGACCGTGGCGCTGAATCTCACCATGGAGGCGCTGGGCGGCGTGCTCAAGCTGGTGCTCGACGGCGACTGCGCCATCGGCATCAGCGGGCCGAATCAGAACTGGCCGCACGTGATCGAGGCGCGCACGATCGGCACGGTCGAGCTCGTGCTGGTGGCGGCGCCGAGTCATCCGCTCGCGCAGGCTGCGCAGCCCGTGCGCATCTCCGACGCGCGCGAGCACACCCAGCTCGTGCTGACCGACCGCAGCCGGCTCACCCTCGGCCAGACCTTCGGCGTGTACAGCAACCGCGCGTGGAAACTGGGCGACCTGGGTGCGAAGCACCGCCTGCTGCTTGCGGGGCTGGGCTGGGGGTCGATGCCGCGCCATCTCGTCGACGCCGATCTCGAAGCCGGGCACCTCGTGCGCATCGCGCTCGCCGACCGCGGCTCGGTGAACTACAACATCTCGCTGATCCAGCGTACGGACGCCGCCACGGGCCCCGCGTGCCAGTGGCTCAGCCATTACCTCGCGAGCGGCACACCGCCTGGCACGATGCTGGCCGACGCGTACTGAACCCGCATCGGGCTCGACGGGGCCCGGAGGAGCGCGCCTCGCACGCGCTCAGTTGCCAGCCGTTGCTTCCCGGGCGTCTCGTGAATGCACTCCAGATTGCGCGCCCAGTTGCGTCGATACAACCCTCGCACGGCCGCCTGACAATGCTTCACAAACCCGCCTGAACCGCGCCACGCGGCGCGCTCGCGCTGACAGACGCTGTCTGGCACGCCCCGCTCCACGCGATGCCCATTTTTCGAGAAGCCTCCCCGTGCCATGATCGCGCCGCTTTCGATTCATCACCCATTCAAGACCGATTCACGAACTCTGTCCGCGATCAGCGCGCAAACCGCATGGTGCGGGCCGCCTGCCCGGCACGCGCCGCTTGTATGGCTTGTACGCCCTGGCCTGAACGGCTTGCGCGGCTTGTGCCGCTTGTGCCGCTTGCACGCCCTGCTTCGGCCGCCCTTTTTGTGCGTTGTCCTATACGTCTCATGTACACCTTCGTCTGCTGCCTGTTTTCAAATTTCGCTCTTCTCGCCGTCGTGCAACTCGTGTGCGCAATCGTTCGTGTCATGCGCCCCGATCTGCACGTGCGTGGCACACGCGTGTTCATCTGCGTAGTCGCACTTGCGTTCGTGTTCGACGCCGCGCTCACGTTTCTCGTGTTCGCCGATGCGGGCGGCCCGTGGCGCGATCACAGGCCATCGGAAACGTTCTTCGCGCGCACGACCGCCTACCTGGTCGCGGGCGTGCTGGCGATTGCCCTCGCACGCCTCGGATACCGCCGCAGCGCGCGCCGCAGAGCGCCGCCGGGCGCGCTCGTGATCGAAACGTCGCCGTACACCAAATCGACGCTGCCGATGTGAGCGCGCGCGGCGCGCTCATCCCACACCGCCCCCGCGCTCACCCCTTCTTCTTGCTTTTGCCCTTGCCCGACGCAGTGGCCGACGTTGCAGCCGGGGCGCTCGCGACCGGCACGACCCCGGACCAGCCAGGCAGATAGCGCGCATCGGGATCATGCGCATGCGCGAGCGCATCGGCCAGTGCCTTGTTGAAGTCCTTCTGCACGCGAGCGGAATCCACCTTCAGGCGCAGATAGTCGGCCCAAAGAAATTCGCTGAAGGGCGTCGTGTCCTTCGCGTAGCCACCCGCCCCGCGCAACTCGCCCGCGAGACTGCGATACGGGTCATCGGCGAGACCGGTGAGTTGCTTCGGCAGCGCCGCGTAATCGCAGCGCTGCCCCTGCGCATCGAACGGATGCACCCACTGGTTGTGCTCCATCATGCGCCAGAAGATCGTGGGATCGAGCCACGAGAGGTCCTTGATGACCGTGACGCGTGCGCTCGGCACGCCTTCGTTGAGCCACGCCAGCCCGAGATGATGATGATCGACCACGTAGTAGCGTTGCTTCGGACCGAGCACGGCCGGGAACCAGTGGTTGTCGATGGCCGCGACGCGTCCTTTCTTGTCGAGCGACTTCCAGTGCGCACGTTTGAGGTCGACCTCGCGAAACCCGACCGTGATCTGCGTCGGACGCAGTTCCTCGAGCTTCACAGTGATGAGATGCAAATCGGTATTGCTCGACAGAATCATGGAGTCCTCCTCGGTGATGTCTTGATGGTGTCTTGACCGTGACAATGTCGCACGCGCAACGATACCGCCGAACACTCATGCATTGCGCATGAAACGAGTGTGAAGTGAATGTGAAGCGAATCCAGGTCACTCGCGCGCTGCCTGGTGTCAACACGCGTCAACCCGCGCGCACCCGGGCACGTTCGTTGCACGCTCTCGCCACTTGGCCTATAAATGCACCTGCGAGCATGCGACGGAGCGTCGCAGTCCACCGCAGTCCACAACGCCCCGCCCCGAGCCCGCCAGTTTTGCCCACGGTTGCATCAGTCGTCTAGCGTAGTCCGCATCGCCTAGCAAGGGAGTGGCTGCAGTTAGTGCGTCTCTTGTCCGGCTCAATAACCATATCAACACCGTATCAAGCGAGGGCATCTTGGATCTCGAAACAGTTCGCACATTCATCATGACCCGGGGCATCGACTTCGGGAGCAAGGCCGTGGCGGCGATCGTCCTGTGGATCGTCGGGCGCTGGGTCATCAATCTGATCGCCGGCTTGCTGCGCAAGATGCTCTCGCGCAACCAGCGTGTCGATCCCACACTGGCGCACTACCTGAGTTCCATTCTCTCTGGAGTCCTGAATCTGCTGCTGGTCCTCGCCATTCTCCAGGTATTCGGCGTGCAGACCACTTCGTTCGCGGCGCTGCTCGCGGGTCTCGGCCTCGCCATCGGCACGGCCTGGGGCGGCCTGCTCGCGCACTTCGCGGCGGGCGTCTTCATGCAGGTGCTGCGTCCGTTCAAGGTCGGCGACTTCGTGACCGCGGGCGGCGTGACGGGCACCGTGAAGGAACTCGGCATCTTCGGCACAACCATCATCTCGCCGGACAACGTCGTGAACATCGTCGGCAACAACAAGATCTTTTCGGACACCATCTCGAACTTCAGCGCCACGCCGGTGCGCCGCGTCGAGCTGACCGCGAAGATCGCCAACGGCGTCGACCCCGTGGAGGCCGCCAACCGGCTGCGCGCCGCGATCGCGAAGATCCCCAACGTCGCACATGACCCGGCACCCGACGTCGAGCTGCTGTCGTTCACGCCCGAAGGACCGCTCCTGTGCGTGCGGCCCTATACGAACAACGATCACTACTGGCAGGTGTACTTCGACACCAATCGCGCGATTGTCGAGACGTTCCGCAACGCGGGCTACCCGACACCGGAAACGCCGTCCATCATTCGCCGCGTGGCTGAGCCCGCTACAGCCACACAAATATAGCCACACAAAGACAAACGGCATCGTCCTCGCGGGCGATGCCGTTTTTTATCGGGCTGAGCGGAACGTCGTCGCGCGCGATGGATTTAGTTGCGGTTGCCGTTCGGCCCACGCACGGCGTTGCTGCTCGAGTTCTTGCGCGTCATCTTCCAGAGCCCGCCGATGAGAACCGGCACGATCGCGGCACCGATGCCCACGAGCACGATCACGTTGAGGTACTGGCGAATGAACGGGATGTTGCCGAAGAAGAAGCCGAGCAGCACGAGCAGCAGCACCCAGAACAGCGCGCCCGCGACATTGAAGAGCTGAAAGCGCTGCATGCTCATCTGCGAGACGCCCGCGACGAACGGCGCGAAGGTGCGCACGACCGGAATGAAGCGCGCGAGCACGATGGTCTTGCCGCCGTGGCGTTCGTAGAAGTCGTGCGTCTTTTGCAGTGCGGCGCGGTCGAGGAAGCGTTCGAGCACGGGAATGCGCGTATTGAACACCTTCGGGCCGATGGCGCGGCCAACCAGATAGTTGACCGTATTGCCCGTGACCGCCGCCACGATCAGCAAGACCAGCAGCAGGCCGAGGTTCATCTCGTGCGTGGCCGCGAACGCGCCGCCGATGAACAGCAGCGAATCGCCGGGCAGGAACGGCAGCACCACGAGCCCGGTTTCGCAGAACACGATCAGGAACAGGACCGCGTAGACCCAGGCACCGTACTGGTGGATGAAGACTCCGAGAAACTTGTCGATGTGCAAGACAAGATTGGCAAACTGCAGCAGCGTATCCAAAAGTATCCCTTATTGGTCGTGGCACGCCCGCCCGTTGAGACATGCCCGTTCGGGACATGCCCGTTCGGGACATGCCCGTATCGGACGCGCGGGGCCGGTGTCGCGCGAGAAGCAAAATTGACCGCGCCATGATACCGAAAGTGCCCGTCGCCACGAAAAATTCCCTCGAAAAACGGCAAAATTCCGCCGAAAGCGCACCAAAAGCACCCCGAACGTCGGCAAAACCTGGGGCACCAGCGCGCCCCGAGGCGCCATAAGCGGCCAACGCCGACTCGCTATAATTGCGCGCATGTCTTCGAATTCCGATCTCGCCGGCGCTGGGGGAGCACCCAACAGCTCGCCCGACAGCGCACCCGACGGCGCACCCGCCCCTGCCGATAGCGCAGCCGCTCACGTCACTGCGGCAACTGCCGCAGCCGCGGACCCTGCCCACGCCTCGCGCGCCGCACAGCCCGCGCGCGCGATCCAGGCGCTGCCCGATCAGTTGATCAGCCAGATCGCCGCGGGCGAAGTGGTCGAGCGTCCCGCCTCGGTCGTCAAGGAACTGCTCGAAAACGCGCTCGACGCGGGCGCGACCACCCTGCGCATCCTGCTCGACGAAGGCGGCGTGAAGCGCATCTCGATCGCCGACGATGGCTGTGGCATCCCCGAAACCGAGCTGCCGCTCGCGCTGATGCGCCACGCGACCAGCAAGATCCGCTCGCTCGCCGAGCTCGAAAGCGTCGCCACTCTGGGGTTTCGCGGCGAAGCGCTGGCCTCGATCGCCTCGGTGGCGGAGATGTCGATCACGAGCCGCCCCGCGAGCGCCACGCACGCCGTGAAAATCGACGCGCACACGGGCGCGCTCTCGCCCGCCGCAGGCGGCCAGGGCACGACCATCGAAGTGCGCGAGCTGTACTTCAATACGCCCGCGCGGCGCAAGTTTCTGAAGAGCGAGCAGACCGAACTCGGCCATTGCCTCGAAATGATCCGCCGCAGCGCGCTCGCGCGGCCCGACGTGGCGATCTCGGTGCTGCACAACGGCCGCGCCGTCGAGCACTGGAACGCGAGCGATCCGGCCACGCGCGTTTCGAAGATCCTCGGCGAGACCTTCGCCACCGCGCACCTGCCACTCGACGAAAGCGCCGGGCCGCTCGCCGTGTATGGCTGCGCGGGCCTGCCCACCGCGAGCCGCAACCGCGCCGATCAGCAGTACTTCTTCGTGAACGGCCGCTTCGTGCGCGACAAGCTGCTCACGCACGCCGTGCGCGCCGCCTATGAAGACGTGCTGCACGGCGAGCGCTATCCGTCGTATGTGCTGTTCCTCGACCTGCCGCCCGAGGCCGTCGACGTGAACGTGCATCCGTCGAAGATCGAGGTGCGCTTTCGCGACTCGCGCTCGATTCACCAGTTTGTGTTCCATGCCGTGCAGCGCGCACTTGCACGCCACGCGGGCGCCTCGCCCGAAACCACCTCGGGCGGCCACGCCGCCATGATCGAGTCGCGGCCCGCGCCGGGCGCGGGTGTGCTGGGCGCATCGGCCGGGCTGGTTTCGGGGGCTTCCGGTGCTACGGGTGCTTCCAGTGCCGCGGGTGCCGTCGGCACGTCGCCCTCCTCGGGCTTCGGCACGCCGGGCAAGTTCGGCACCGCCAGCGTCGCGAGCAGCTTCGGCGGCTCGGGCAGCGGCCTCTCCGGCGGCGCGGGAAGCCGCGCGTCGGGGTTCGGCTCGGGCGGACCCAGCGGCTCGGGCGCATCGGGCAGCGGCGGAAATACCTGGCTGCGCCAGTCGCGCATGACGCAAGGCAGCCTGCCCGTCGCGCAACCACTCGCGCTCTACGACGCCCTGTTCGGCCGCAAGGACGTGGGCGCCGGCACCGCACAAGGCGCGACCTTGCCACAGGCCGGCCAGGCGGAAGACTCCGGCGCACGCGAGAGCGCGTCCTTCGCCACTCAGGCGCCCCAGCCTGCCTTCGACGCCCGCGACGACCATCCGCTCGGCTTCGCACTCGGCCAGGTGCACGGCATCTACGTGCTCGCGCAGAATGCGCGCGGCCTCGTGATCGTCGACATGCACGCCGCGCATGAACGCATTCTCTACGAGCAGTTCAAGCAGGCGCTCGCCGAGCGCTCGCTCGCGGTCCAGCCGCTCCTGATCCCCATTTCGATGACGGCCGATCCCGTGGAGACCGGCACCGTCGAGGAAGAAAAGGCCACGCTCGAAGCACTCGGCTTCGACCTCGCGGTGCTCTCGCCCACTTCGATCGCGATCCGCGCGGTGCCCGCGCTCCTGAAGGACGCGGACCTCCAGGCGCTCGCGCGCGCCGTGCTCGCCGACCTGCACGCTTATGGCGGCTCGCGCGTGCTGACCGAGCGCCAGCACGAGATGCTCGGCACGCTCGCCTGCCATCACGCGGTGCGCGCGAACCGGCGCCTCTCGCTCGACGAGATGAACGCGCTGTTGCGCCAGATGGAAGCGACCGAGCGCGCCGACCAATGCAATCACGGCCGGCCCACGTGGTATCAGCTCACGCTCGCCGACCTCGACCGGCTCTTCATGCGCGGCCAGTGAAGCACTCATGAAGCAATCCAGTGAAGCATTGCCCATCGCGTGTCTGCTCGGCCCCACGGCCTCGGGCAAGACAGCGGCCGCGCTCGCGTATGCGGCACAAACGGCGGCACACACGGCGGCACAGCACGCCAACGCGGCATGCGGGCGCGAAGTCGAGATCGTCAGCGTCGATTCGGCGCTCGTCTATCGCGGCATGGATATCGGCACGGCCAAGCCGAGCGCCGAGGAGCGCGCGGCGGCCGCGCATCATCTGATCGATATCGTCGATCCCGCCGATGCCTACTCCGCCGCCAACTTTCGTGCCGACGCCCTGCGCGTGACCGGCGAGATCCTCGCGCGCGGCAACCTGCCGTTGCTCGTGGGCGGCACGATGCTCTACTACAAGGCGCTCACGCAAGGGCTCAACGACCTGCCCGGCGCGGACCCCGCCGTGCGTGCGCAGCTCGACGCCGAAGCCGCGCGCGACGGCTGGCCCGCGCTCCACGCGCGTCTTGCACAAGTCGATCCGCCCACGGCCGCGCGCCTCGCGCCGAACGACTCGCAGCGTATCCAGCGCGCGCTCGAAATCTTCATGCTTTCCGGGCAGCCGATGTCGGCGCTGCTGGCCGCGCCGCGCTCGAACGCCGTGCAAGAGGACGAAGCAGCGCGCTACCGTTTCGTGCCCATCGCGCTCGAGCCTTCGGATCGCGGCGTACTGCACAAACGCATCGAGCAACGCTTCGACGCCATGCTCGCCGCCGGCTTCCTCGACGAAGTGAAGGCGCTGCGCGCGCGTGGCGATCTCGATCCGAATCTGCCGTCGATGCGCTGCGTGGGCTATCGCCAGGCGTGGGAATACCTCGACGGCGCCATCGACTACGCCACGATGCGCGACAAAGGCGTGTTCGCCACGCGCCAGCTCTGCAAGCGTCAGCTCACGTGGCTGCGCGCGATGCCCGAACGCATCGTTATCGATTGCTGCGCGGCCGACGCGACCGCGCAGGCTGTCGCCGCCATCTCAGCGGTGGCTGGCACCCAAGGCTGAGGCTTGCAGCGCGACGCTGCGGCCCGGCTGCGCCCTTCCCGCTTCCTGCTTGCTTCCTGCCTGCTCGCTTCCTGCCTGCTCGCGCCCCGCTTGCGTCCCGCTGCGCCCCGTTTGCATCCCCTTGCCGCCCGTTTGTGCGCCACAACATTGCCGCCGCACGCCCGGCCAGCGTGACCTGACACGCGGCTGTGCATCGTAAGGCGCCTGCGGCGCGTCACCAAAAACCCACCTAAGCCGTCTTGACTTTCGCGCGACCGGATACGATCATTCGTTCATCGATTGGTCAATTGTTCACACACGCGCCGAGCATAGACGCGCACAAAGCGCGCATGACGCTAATCTCAGGAGACACATATGGACAGCGAACGCAGCAACGCGAACGTGATCCTGCACATCGGCGCCGGGTCGTTTCACCGGGCGCATCAGGCGTGGTATCTGCATCGCGTGAATCTCGCGCGCAAGCCCGACGAGCCCGCATGGTCGCTCAGCGTCGGCAATATCCGTTCCGACATGAACGCCGTCATGGACGCGCTCGCCGCGCAGCACGGCGCCTACACGCTCGAAACAGTCACGCCGCAGGGCGAGCGCGCCTACGAGACGATCCGCTCGATCACGCGGGTGCTCCCGTGGTCCGCCGATCTCGCGGCGCTGATCGAGGCCGGCGCCGATCCAGCCTGCAAGATCATCGCATTCACGGTGACCGAGGGCGGCTATTACCTCGACGAGCACGACCGTCTCGACACCGCGAACCCCGACCTCGCCGCCGACCTCAACGGCGCCCGCGCCACGATCTACGGCGCGCTCGCCGCGATTCTCGAAGCGCGCATGACGCGCGGCGGCGATCCCGGCAAGTGCGCGGTCACGCTCCAGACCTGCGATAACCTGCGCAGCAACGGCAAGCGCTTTCACAAGGGCATGCGCGAATTCCTCTCGCTGCGCGGCGCGACGGCGCTGCGCGACTGGTTCGACGCCCACACCGCCTGCCCCGACTCGATGGTCGACCGCATCACGCCGCGCCCCACGCCCGACGTGCGCGAGCGCGTGAAAGCCGCAACCGGCGTCGACGACGCCTGCCCCGTGATGGGCGAGGCCTTCATCCAATGGGTGATCGAAGATCACTTCTGCGCGGGACGTCCCGCATGGGAGCGCGCGGGCGCGGAAATGGTCGAGTCGGTGATGCCTTATGAAGAGGCCAAGATCCGCATCCTCAACGCGACGCATAGCTGCATCGCATGGGCGGGCACGCTGGTCGGGCTCGATTACATCCACGAAGGCACGAACGACGCAGACATTCGCAGCTTCGCGCGCGAGTACGTGAGCGAAGACGTGATTCCCTGCCTCACGCCCAGCCCGCTCGATCTCGCGAAATACCGCGACGTGGTGCTCGAACGCTTCAGCAATCCGTACATCCAGGACACGAATCAGCGCGTGGCCGCCGACGGCTTCTCGAAGATTCCCGGCTTCATCGCGCCGACCATCGCGCAGCGCATCGCGGCCGGCGCAGCGCCTGCGGCCACGGCCATCCTGCCCGCGCTGTTCCTGCGCTTCCTGCAGCGCTGGAGCAAGGGCACGCTGCCGTACCAATACCAGGACGGCGTGATGGACGCCAAGGCCGTGACGAAGATGTTCGAGGCAAACGAGGCAAACGAGGCAAACGAGGCGAACGACGCGCTCGCCGTGTTCTGCGCCGACAAGCTGCTCTGGGGCAGCCTCGCGGGCAGCGCGCCGCTCGAAAGCGCCCTGCGCGACGCGCTCGCGCGCGTGGATGCCTGGCTCGCGAAGCGCGGATGCAGCGTCTGAGCGCGCACCGGGCGGGTTCGCCCTTGACCGCTCTCACGCCGCGCCATATGCACCGTGCCCCTGGGTCGGCGCGCATGGCGCGGCCCGGCGCACGCGGCTAAAGTAGCGCCTCAACCTCACGACTTTCGCGCGCGCTCATGTATCTCGGCATCGACCTCGGCACCTCCGAAGTAAAAGTTCTGCTGCTCGCACCCGACGGCCGCGCAATCGGCACCGCGGGCTCGCCGTTCACCGTTTCGCGCCCGCAGCCGCGCTGGGCCGAGCAGGATCCCGCCGACTGGTGGGACGGCACGCGCCGCGCGCTCGCCGCGCTGCGCGAGAAACATCCGCACGAATTCGCCCAGGTGCGCGGCATCGGCCTCTCGGGGCAGATGCACGGCGCGGTGCTGCTCGACGAGCACGATACCGTGCTGCGCCCCGCGATCCTCTGGAACGACATGCGCGCCGTCGACGAATGCGCCGAGCTCACCGCACGCGCGCCGCAACTGCATCGTGTGGCCGGCAACCTGGCGATGCCGGGCTTCACCGCGCCCAAGCTGCTGTGGATCGCGCGCCACGAGCCCGAGCACTTTCGCAAGACCGCCTGCGTGCTGCTGCCGAAGGACTGGCTGCGCCTGAAGCTCACGGGCGGCAAGGTCTCCGATCCCTCCGATGCGGCGGGCACGCTGTGGCTCGACGTCGCGAGGCGCGACTGGTCCGATGCGCTGCTCGACGCCTGCAACATGACGCGCGCGCAGATGCCCGCGCTCGCCGAAGGCAGCGCGCCTTCGGGCACGCTGCTGCCGCAGATCGCCCGCGAATT
Source organism: Paraburkholderia tagetis (assembly GCF_022213065.1). GTDB lineage: Bacteria > Pseudomonadota > Gammaproteobacteria > Burkholderiales > Burkholderiaceae > Paraburkholderia > Paraburkholderia tagetis. The sequence continues at coordinate 192,313 of NZ_JAKLJA010000003.1, read as the reverse complement.
CGGCCTGCGCGAGGGCGTGGTGGTCGCGGCGGGCGGCGGCGACAACGCTACGAGCGCGATCGGCATCGGCGCCGTGCAGCCCGGCGACGGCTTCGTCTCGCTCGGCACCTCGGGCGTGCTGTGCGTGATCGGCGACCGCTTCCGCCCGAATCCGGCCTCGGCCGTGCATGCGTTTTGCCACGCGATTCCCGACCGATGGCACCAGATGAGCGTCGTGCTCTCGGCGGCCAGTTGCCTGCGCTGGGTCTGCAAGCTCACCGGCACCGACGAGCCCACGCTGCTCGCCGAAGTCGAGCGCCTCGCGCCACAGACGCTCGCGCAAGCGCCGCTCTTTTTGCCCTACCTCTCGGGCGAGCGCACGCCGCACAACGACCCCTACGCGCAAGGCGTGTTCTTCGGCATGACGCACGCGACCGATCGCGCGCTGCTCGGCTATGCCGTGCTCGAAGGCGTGACGCTCGCGCTCACCGACGGTCTCGACGCGCTGCGCGCGGCGGGCACCGAAGTGGGTCCGCTCTCGATGCTCGGCGGCGGCGCGCGCAGCGCGTATTGGGCGCAGCTAGCGGCCGATGCATTCGACACGCCCACGCGCCAGCACGGCGGCGGCGAGACGGGCGCGGCGCTCGGCGCGGCGCGCCTCGGCTGGCTCGCGGCGGGCGGCGCGTTCGACGAAGTGCTGGCGAAGGCGCCCGTCGCCGCCGAATACACGCCCGACGCGGCGCGCCACGCCGCGCTGCGCGAGCGGCTCGAAGCCTACCGCTCGCTCTACCGGCACGTGCGGCCCCTGTTCGATCCCGCGCGCGAGAAGCTCGCCTAGGCACGGCGGGTGTTTCCAGTACACTCGCCCCAAACATAAGCTCGCAAACAAGCACGCAAGCCATCCGCTCACGCATTCGCACCGCAGCCCGCACCAACCACCACCGTGCCCAAGTCCACCGAAAAACTCGATCTCGCCACTCGCGCCGCCTGGCTCTACTACGTGGCCGGCAACACCCAGAACGAGATCGCCGAAAAGCTCCAGGTTTCGCGCCCGGTTGCGCAGCGCCTCGTTGCGTTCGCGGTCGAAAAGAACCTGATTCGCGTGCGCGTCGATCATCAACTGGCCGACTGCCTCGCACTCGCGGACCGGCTCTCGAAGCGCTACGGCCTCGCGATGTGCGAAGTGGTGCCCGTGGACGGCGACACGCAGGAGGCCATCGACCGCAAGCTCGCGGTGGCCGGCGCCCAGGTGATGGAGCGCTATCTGACCGAAGAGCGGCCGATGGTCGTGGCGGTCAGCAGCGGACGCACGCTCAAGGCGGCCGTCGACCAGATCGCCCAGCTCGAGCGGCCGCAGCACCGCCTCGTCTCGATGGTGGGCGCGATCGCGCAGGATGGCTCGTCGAACCGCTACGACGTGGCGCTGCACATCTCCGAGAAAACCGGCGGCAAGCATTTCCTGCTGCCCGCGCCGCTCATCGCCGACAACGAGGCCGAGCGCGCGCAGTGGTGCAATCACCGGCTCTACCGCATCGTCGAGTCGCTGTCGGGCGAAGCCGATGTGGCGTTCGTGGGTATCGGCAATATCGGCGAGCATTGCCCGCTGCATGAGGACGGCTTCCTCACAACCGACGAAGTACACGAGTTGATGCGTCTTGGCGCGATTGCAGAAATGCTAGGACTGCCGATTGATACACGCGGCAAGCGCGTGGATTCCCCTACCGGAAGACGCGTGACGAGCCTGCATCTGGATGCGCCGCCCAAGCGCCCCACCATCGGCTTCGCGGGCGGCGCGCGCAAGCGCGAGGCAGTGATCGCAGCGCTCAAGGGCGGCTGGCTTTCGGGGCTCGTGACCGATGAGGAATGCGCACGGGCGGCGCTGGGGGATGAGGGCTGAAGTTGTCGTACCCGGTGTATCCGCCTACTTGTACCCGCGTACTGGCGGCTAACCCAGGCGCAAAAAAAGCCCGCTCGAAAGCGGGCATATAAGGCCTTGATTCAGGCCCCCTCTGCGACAACTGTGATGGCGCCGCCTCTGAACCGAAGCGGCGCCGGTCTCTCAAGACGCCTCAAGCCGCTTCAAGCCGCTTCAAGCCGCCATCTGCTGCGCGAAGCGGCGCTCGAACGCAATGCCATCGGCATCGAACAAATGGCAATGGTCCGGCGCAGCGCCCAACTTCATCGTCGAGCCGCGTTCGTGCTGCTCCAGCGGCGGAATGCGCGCAATCAAGCCATCCGGCGCAACGGGCGACTCCGCGTAGAGATAGGCCGCATCGCCAAGCGACTCCACCGTGTTGGCCCTCACGCTCACGCCGTACTCGCCCGAGTCCACGTGCATATGCTCGGGGCGGATGCCCACCGTCACCTTGTCGCCCTCGCGCGCGCCCGATGCGGTATGAGGCTCCACCGCCACCTTCTGCGTCTCGCCCGTTTCGTAGCGCACAATGACCCCGTCGCTCGCGACCTGCTGCACGACGCCATCGAGAAAATTCATCTTCGGCGAGCCGATGAAGCCCGCCACAAAGCGGTTCGCGGGCGCGTGATAGAGACGGTTCGGACTCCCTACTTGCTCCACATTGCCCGCCGAGAGCACGACAATCTTGTCCGCGAGCGTCATCGCCTCGACCTGGTCGTGCGTCACGTAGATCATCGTCGTCTTCAGCTCGTCGTGCAGACGCGCGAACTCGAGGCGCATTTTCACGCGCAGCGCCGCGTCGAGATTCGAGAGCGGCTCGTCGAACAGAAATACCTTGGGCTTGCGCGTGATCGCGCGCCCGATCGCCACGCGCTGGCGCTGGCCGCCGGAAAGCTGCTTGGGCTTGCGCTCGAGCAGATGGTCGATGTGCAGAATCTTCGCGGCGTTCTTCACCGCCGCGTCGATCTCAGGCTTCTTCGCGCCCGCGAGCTTCAGGCCGAACGCCATGTTGTCGTAGAGCGTCATGTGCGGATAGAGCGCGTACGACTGGAACACCATCGCAATGCCGCGCTTGGCCGGCGGCACATCGTTCATGCGCGCGCCGTCGATCAACAGGTCGCCGCCGCTGATGTCTTCGAGACCCGCGATCATTCGCATGAGCGTGGTCTTGCCGCAGCCGCTCGGGCCCACGAACACGACGAACTCGCCGTCCGCGATATCGAGGTTCACATCGCGCAGCACTTCGGTTTCGTCGTAGCGCTTATGTACGTCTGTGAGGATCACGCTTGCCATGATGTATGTCTCCATTCGTTGCGGCGCTCAGGGACGCTTGCCCGCACGCCGCGCTTCATTACGATTCGATCACCAGTCGACCATTCGATCGCGATTCGTCTTGCCGGAAAGCCACGCTCAGTGCGCGCGTGCCTCCGCCTTCTGTATCCACTCCGCCACCAGCGCGGGCAGCGCGCGCATGTCGTCGAAAATCGCCTGCGCACCCATGTCGCGCAACTCGAGCGCGTGCGCATCGCCGCCCACGTGCGCGCCGCCCACGAAGCCGAGCACGGTCATGCCCGCCGCGCGCGCCGCGCTCACGCCCGCCACGCTGTCTTCCACCACGAGGCAGCTCTCGGGCGCGATGCCCAGCCCCTGCGCCGCCGCGAGATAGACATCCGGCGCGGGCTTGGGTCTCGCCACCATATCGGCACAGTAGATCCGCTCGCCAAAGAAGCGCGCGAGGCCATTGCGCTCCAGCACGCGGCGCACCACTGCCGCGTAACTGTTGCTCGCGCAGGCCTTCGTGAGCGCGACGGCCTCCAGTGCCGCGCTCACGCCGGGAAAGAGCGGCGCTTGTGCCGCTTCGGTTTCGGCCACGGCGCGAATCGCGTCGACATCCGCGGACGTCAGCCGCCGGCCGAGCGCCTCGCTCGCGCCGCCCAGCACGCGCTCGATGCGCTGGCCGAGCAGCGGCATCAACACTGGCGCGATTGCAGCGCCCGGCCAGCGCGTTTCGAGCTCGCGCACCAGCACACGCGCGGCCACGGCTTCGCTGTCGATCAGCACGCCGTCGCAGTCGCAGATCAAGGCCTGAATGGTCATGAGTGGGTCCTTGTGCTTCTTGTTTGCGGCGTTACTTGACCGCGCCAAACGTGAGACCGCGCACGAGCTGCTTCTGCGAGAGCCAGCCGACGATCAGCACGGGCGCCACCGCCAGCAGCGAGGCCGCCGAGAGCTTCGCCCAGAACAGCCCCTCGGGACTCGAATACGAAGCGATGAACACGGTGAGCGGCGCCGCGTTGGAGCTCGACAGATTGATGCTCCAGAATGCTTCGTTCCACGAAAGAATGATCAGTAGAAGCGCGGTGGATGCCAGCCCCGGCACCGACATCGGCATGAGCAGATAAACGATCTCCTGCCACGTGGCCGCGCCGTCCATGCGCCCGGCTTCGAGAATGTCCTTGGGAATCTCGTTGAAGTACGTGTAGGCCATCCACACCGCAATCGGCAGATTGATGAGCGTGTAGACGATCACGAGCCCGCTCACGGTGTCGAGCAGCCCGGAGTTCTTCCACAAGAGGTAGATCGGCACGAGCACGCCCACCGAAGGCATCATCTTCGTGGAGAGCATCCACAGGAGAATCCCCTGCGTGCGCCGGTTCGGGAAGAACGCCATCGCGTAGGCCGCGGGCACGGCGAGAATCAGGCAGACGACGGTCACGCCCGCCGAGATCAGCACCGAATTCCAGGCGAACGCGAAGTAGTTGCTGCGCGCGAAGACCTCGCGGAAGCTGTCGAGCGTCGGGATGAAGAACAGCGACGGGACATACGCCTGCTGCTCGGTCTTGAATGCCGTGATCGTCATCCAGAAGATCGGGAAGAACAGCGCGAGCGCGATGATCCATGCAAGCAGCCCCGGCACGACGCGCCCGATGAACTGGAGCGGCGAGGAGCGGTTGACGGCGTGCGGAGACTCGGGTGCGCGAACGGGCGAAGCGGTAACCTGGCTCATTTTTCATACTCCCCTTTGAGGTTGCGCGCGAGCATGCGCACGAGGAAGAACGACACGATGTTCGCGAGCACGACGGCCAGAATGCCGCCCGCCGACGCGATGCCCACGTCGAACTGCTGCAGGCCCATCGAGTAGATCAGGTAAGTGAGGTTGGTGGTCGCGTTGCCGGGACCGCCGCTCGTGGTCGTATAGATCTCCGCGAAAATCGACAGCAGGAAAATGCTCTCCATCATCACCACCACGGCAATCGCGCGGCGCAGGTGCGGCAGCGTGATGTAGAAGAACATGGCGATCGCGCCAGCGCCGTCGATCTTCGCCGCTTCCTTCTGCTCCTGGTCGAGCGACTGGATCGCCGTGAAGAGAATCAGGAAAGCGAACGGCAGCCACTGCCACGCCACGATCATGATGACCGCGGTGAGCGGATAGTTGGCGAACCAGTCGATGGGCGTCATGCCCATCGCGCGCATCGCGATGGCCACGAGGCCGTACACCGGATGCAGGATCATGTTCTTCCAGATCAGCGCGGAAACCGTGGGCATCACGAAGAACGGCGCGATGGCGAAGAGGCGCGCCACGCCCTGCCCGACGAACTTGCGGTCGAACAGCACCGCCATCAGCACGCCGCCGACCACGGTGATCACGAGCACCGCCACGATTAGCTCCACCGTGTGGAAGATCGACGGCCAGAACGACGGGTCGGTGACGAGGAACGTGTAGTTGTCGAAGCCCGCGAAGCCCTTGAGATCGGGATTGAGCAGGTTGTAGCGCGTGAACGAATACCAGATCGTCATCGCGAGTGGAATCGTCATCCACAGCAGCAAAACCGCGACAGACGGCGAGACCAGCCAGCGCGACGCCGAACGGCGCGTCTCCACGCGCTGCGGCTTAGGCGCTCGCGCTCGATTATTGAACAGGGGCATGGGAAGATGGAGATGACGCATGAGGACCACCCTTCTCTGTTACGCGGCAGCTCAGGGCACGGCGCCGCATCTGCTTCGCGAGAGGGGCGCCGTGCCGTGCGGCCCGGCGCGCCCTTCGCTTCTACTGCACTGCTACTGCCGGTGCGCTGGAGTGCAGTGACTTGCTGCGCTTACTTCGGCGCTTACTTCTACGCCTATTTCTGGTAACCGGCCTGCTTCACGGCGCGCTCGGCGGTGGCGTTGCCGGCGGCGAGCGCCTGATCGACGCTCATCTGGCCCGCCACGGCACCGGCGATGCTCTGGCCCACGACCGTGCCGAACGACTGGAACTCAGGAATACCGACGAACTGGACACCCGTGTACGGCACCGGCTTGGCAGTCGGGTGCGTCGGGTCGGCGCTCTGGATCGCCTTCAGCACGAAGTCCGAAAACGGCGCGGCCTTCTTGTACTCGGGGTTCTGGTAGGTCGAGACGCGCGTGCCCGACGGCACCGAGGCCCAGCCCTCGTCCTTCGCGACCAGCTCGATGTATTGCTTCGAGGTCGACCACTCGATGAACTTCTTCGCGGCATCCTGCGACTTCGACGACTTCGGAATCGCGAGCGCCCACGACCACAGCCAGTGCGAGCCGTTCGGGGTGGCCTCGGTCGGCGCCGCCGCGAAGCCGATCTTGTCGGCCACCTGCGACTGCTGCTTGTTGTAGAGAATGCCCGCCGCGACCGTAGCATCGATCCACATCGCGCACTTGCCCGACGACATCAGCGTAAGGTTCTCGTTGAAGCCGTTGGAGCTCGCTCCCGGAGGGCCGTCCTTCTTCAGCAGATCGACATAGAACGTGACCGCCTTCTTCCACTCGGGCGAAGTCAGCTGGGCGTGCCACTTCTCGTCGAACCAGCGGCCGCCAAAGGTGTTCACGACCGTCGTCACATAGGCCATGTTCTCGCCCCAGCCGGCCTTGCCGCGCAGGCAAATGCCGTAGGTGCCCTTGGACGGGTCGTTGAGCTTGTCGGCGAACGTCTTGATCTGGTCGTAAGTCGGCTGCTCGGGCATCGTCAGGCCCTTCGCCGCGAACAGATCCTTGCGGTAGTACGTCATCGAGCTTTCGACGTAGAACGGCAGCGCGTACAGCGTGCCGTTGTATGAAAGACCATCGCGCGCCGTTTTCACCACATCGTTCAGGTCGTAGTCGGCGGGCAGGTTCGTCATCGGCGCGAGCCAGCCGCGCTTGCCCCATTGCGGCGCCTCATAGGTGCCGATCATCATCACGTCGAACTGGCCGCTGTTGGTCGTGATATCCGTCGTGGCGCGCTGGCGCAGCACGTTCTCCTCGAGAATCACCCAGTTCAGCTTGATGCCCGGATTGGCCTTTTCGAAAGCCGGCGAAATCTTCTTCAGCTCGAGCATGTCCGGGTTGTTCAACATCGCGATCGTGACGGTCTGCGCGTGCACCGCACCCGCCGCGGCAACGAGGGCGAGCGCGCTCGTCGCGCGGCCCAGGCGCCAGGCGACGCTCCGCATGGCTGGTTTCATGGCGTTGTCTCCTTTCCTTGTTTGCTGCGTTATGTCCTGCTGCTGGGTTAAAGTCGCCGGAACGCGCCAGAACGCGCCGGAAGGCTTTCAGCTCATCCAGTTTCCGCCGTCGACGTTGAGGGTCTGCGCGGTGATGTAATCGGCGTCGGCGGAGGCGAGAAAAAGCGCCGCGCCGGTGAGATCCTCGGGCAAGCCCATGCGGCCGAGCGGCACTTCCTCCCCCACGAGCCGCTTCTTCTCGCCCAGGGGCCGGTGCTCGTAGCGCGCGAAGAGCGCGTCCACCTGGTCCCACATCGGCGTGTCGACCACGCCCGGCGCAATGCCGTTCACGTTGATCTTGTGTGGCGCGAGCGCGAGTGCCGCCGACTGCGTGTAGCTCAGCACCGCCGCCTTGCTTGCACAGTAGTGCGAAACGAGCGCCTCGCCGCGCCGGCCCGCCTGCGACGACATGTTGATGATCTTGCCGCCCTGCCCCTGCTCGACCATGCGGCGCGCGACCGCCTGCATCAGAAAGAACAGACCCTTCACGTTCACGGCGAAGAGTCGATCGTAGATGTCCCAGGATTCGTCGAGCAGCGGGCGCATGTCGAAGAGCGCCGCATTATTGAAAAGAATGTCGATGCGGCCGAAGCGCTCGACCGTACTCGCGACGATGCGCTCGATGTCTTCGCGGCGCGTGACATCCGCGGTGAGAGCGAGCACATGTTCGGGAAACTCAGCGGCCAGCGCCGGGGCGATGGCGTCGGCCGGCTTCACGTCGACCAGCACGCAACGCGCGCCTTCGTCCAGATAGCGCCTTGCGACCGCCTCGCCGATACCGCTCGCCGCGCCGGTGAGCACGGCCACTTTGTCCTGCAAACGTCCTGCCGCCGGGTGCGCGGAATGTGCCACAGGGTTGTCTCCATTTGCGTTCTTCGAGCCGCCGATGCTCTGTCACTGGCAGCCACATGAACTATCGCTCGATGAATGAGCATTTGCTCTGTTGGTGATCGAATGATCGGTCACGGACGCTTGCATGTCAAGGCGAACAAACGCGATTGGACGAGATTTCGATGGTGCGGCGCACATGGACGACCCGCCCGACGATATAGGTGGATGAGCTGGCTCGCCAACCGAGGTGATACGTTATATCATCGCGCCTTGACGGAATTTTGCACCTCCAGGCGCCTCGCGACTCCGCTCGCATGCGATTCAAGCTACGCTCCCACGCCCGCCTCGTTCAAGGATAGAACCATGCCCGCCATTACCCGTGCAGCCCGCATGACTGAGCGTCTGCCCGGCCGGCTTGCTCAAGCCGCCGCTGCACTCAAGCGCGCCGCCATGCCAGCCGTGGCGACATGGCTCTCGCGCGGCGCAATTTTCGGTGCGCTTGTCGGTACGCTTATCGGTGCACTACTCGGCCCGAGCGAAGCCGCCCATGCGGCGGACGCGCCGAACGCCGCCCTGCCCGTCGTCGCGGCGGAAAACTTCTATGGCGACGTGGTCAAGCAGATCGGCGGCGCCTACGTGAACGTGACGAGCATCCTGAGCAACCCCGACCAGGACCCGCATCTCTTCGAAGCGAGCCCGAAGACGGCGCGCGCGCTGCAGCATGCCCGCCTCGTGGTCTACAACGGCGCCGACTACGACCCGTGGATGACCAAACTGCTCGCCGCGACCGGCAATAGCAGTGGTGATGGCAGCGGGGGCAGCGGGAGCCGCCAGCGCGCGATCGTCGTGGCGGCGAATCTGGTCGGCAAGAAGCCCGGCGACAATCCGCATCTCTGGTACGACCCGCGGACCATGCCCGCCGTCGCGCGCGCCGTGAGCGCCGCCCTCGGCACGGCCGATCCGGCGCACAAGAGCGTGTACGATGCCAACCTGGCGACTTTTCTCGGCTCGCTCAAGCCGCTCGACGACAAAGTCGCGGCGCTGCGCGCGCAGTACAAGGGCCAGCCCGTGACGGCGACCGAGCCGGTGTTCGGCTACATGTCGGATGCGATTGGGCTCGACATGCGCAACCTGCGCTTCCAGATGGCGGCGATGAACGACACCGAGGCCAGCGCATCGGATATTGCCGGCTTCGAGCGCGACCTGCGCGAGCGCCGGGTGCGCGTGCTGATCTACAACAGCCAGGCGACGGAAGCGCTCACGCGGCGCATGCTGGGCATCGCGCAGCAATCGAAGGTGCCGGCGCTGAGCGTGACCGAGACGCAGCCCGCCGGCGTGAGCTTCCAGCAATGGATGCTCGGTCAGCTCGATGCGTTGGCGAAGGCCCTCGCACAAAAATAAAACCGTCGCCGCACAGGGGGGCACGGCAACGCCGCAGAATGACAGTGCAGCGCCCCGGCAATCCCCCAGCAGGCCGCAGCAAGCCACAGCGGGTCCCAACAACGCAGTCCACAGCAGGGAACAGAAGCGATGACCGAGGCCGCGCCCTCCCCCCAAGCACAGGCCGCCCACGCTGCACAGGCAGCGCCGGCAGCACACGCCGCCGGGCATCATGCACACCACGAGCAGCACGGACACCGCCCGGCGCAGCCGGTGCTCACGCTCGCGGGCGTGACGCTCACGCTCGGCGAGCGCACGATTCTGCGCGACGCCAACTTCGCGGTGAACCAGGGTGAATTCATCGGCGTGCTGGGACCGAACGGCGCTGGCAAGACCACGCTGATGCGTGCGATTCTCGGCCTCGTGCCCGCTTCGCACGGCGCGATTCGCGTGCTAGGCGAACCCGTGGCGCGCGGCAACGCGAAGATCGGCTACATGCCGCAGACGCGCACGGCGCTCGCCAGCCGCCGCGTGCGCGGGCGCGACTTCGTGGCGATGGCCGCCGACGGCCACCGTTGGGGCCTGCCGCACTCCGACGCCGCCACCCGCGCCGACGTCTCGCGCGTGCTCGATCTCGTGGGCGCCTCGAAGCTCGCCGACCGCCCGCTCTCCGAGATTTCCGGCGGCGAGCGCCAGCGTCTGCTGCTCGCGCAATGCCTGCTCGGCGACCCGAAGCTGCTGCTGCTCGACGAGCCGCTTATCAGCCTCGACCCGAATCACCAGCGCGGCGTGGTCGAACTCGTGCGCCGCGTGCAGCGCGAGCTCGGCATCGCCGTGCTGTTCTCGGCCCACGAACTCAATCCGCTCCTGAACTCGCTCGATCGCGTGCTCTATCTCGGCAACGGCGTGGCGGCGCTCGGCAGCGTGGACGAAGTGATCACCGCGCCCGTGCTCTCGCGGCTCTACGGCTCGCCCATCGAAGTGATGCGCATGAAAGGCCGCATCTTCGTGATGTCGGGCGACGTCGAGGTCGAGAAGCACGACCACGAGCATGAGCACGACCACGCGCACGACCATGGCCACAGCCACGCGCACGGCCACAGTCACGGCAGTCACGACAGTCACGCTCAGGACAACAACGACAACAACGCCCACGGCCATACACACGATGCTTGAATACGACTTCATGGTGAACGCCTTCGCGGCGTCAGGCATCGTCGCGGTGCTCGCGGGCATCGTCGGCTACTTCCTGGTGATGCGCGGGCAGACCTTCGCCGGCCATGCGCTCTCGCACGTCGGCTTCACGGGCGCCACGGGCGCCGTGCTGCTCGGTATCTCGCCGATCTGGGGCATGGTGGGCTTCACGCTCGCCGCGGGCGTGTCGATGGGCGCGCTCGGCGAGAAGCTCGCGGGCCGCGACGTAGCGATCGGCGTGATCCTCTCGCTCGCGCTCGGCTTCGGCCTGCTGTTCCTGCACTTCTTCACGTCGTTCGCGACCCAGGTCACGGCGCTGCTGTTCGGCAACGTGCTCGGCGTGGGCCGCGACACGCTCGGCGTGCTTGCGACGCTGGCCGTGGCGAGTCTGGTCGCGCTCGCGGCCATCATGCGGCCGTTGCTGTTCGCCTCGTTGCAGCCGGAACTGGCCGAGGCCAAAGGTGTCTCGCTGCGACTCGTCTCGGTGCTGTTCCTTGCCATCGCCGCGCTCGCCGTGGCCGCGTGCACGCAGATCGTGGGCGTGCTGCTCGTCTTCACGCTGATGGTGGGGCCCGCCGCCGCCGCACAGAATCTCACCACGCGCTTGTCCGCCGGCCTTGCGCTCGCCGCGCTGTTCGCGCTCGCGCAAGCGTGGATCGGCGTGACGCTCGCCTACTACACCGACTGGCCGACGAGCTTCTGGATCACCGCGCTCGCCGCGCTCGTCTATGGCGCGAGCCTGATCGGCCGGCGCTGAGCGCCGCCAGGCACCGCTGAACATATTCGGCGCGCGCATGCGAAAACGGCGTTGCTCCTCGCGGGGCAACGCCGTTTCGCTTTCCGGGTAACAGAGTCGTCGACGAACGCCGCGCGCGTTACTTCAAAAGCACCCGCGCATGATGCGCGAGATGGTCTTCGATAAAGCTCTGGATGAAGAAGTAGCCGTGATCGTAGCCCTCGTGACGGCGCAGCGTGAGCGGCTGCCCCGCCGCCTTGCACGCGGCTTCGAACACGTCCGGATTCAACTGGTTCGGCAGGAACGCATCGGCCAGGCCCTGATCGACGAGGATGCCGGCTTCGAACTTGTGTGCAGCCTTGCCCACCAGCTCGCTCGCGTCGTACTGCTTCCACGCCTCGCGGTCGTCGCCCAGATAGCCACTGAACGCCTTCTCGCCCCACGGGCAGCGCGTGGGCGCCGCGATCGGCGCGAACGCCGACACCGAGCGGTAGATATCGGGGTTGCGCAGCGCGAGCATCAAGGCGCCGTGCCCGCCCATCGAATGGCCGAAGACGCCGAGCCGCGCACCGTCCACGGGCAGGTTCGCCGTCACGGCCTCGCGCAGCTCGTCGCGGACATACGAGTACATGCGCCAATGCTTCGACCACGGCTCGCGCGTGGCATCGATATAGAAGCCCGCGCCCACGCCGAAGTCCCAGGCTTCGGCTTCGCCGGGCACGTTCGCGCCGCGCGGGCTCGTATCGGGCGCAATCAGCGCGATGCCGTGCTGCGCGGCGAAGCGCTGCGCGCCTGCCTTGATCGGGAAGGTCTCCTCCGTGCAGGTCAGACCCGCCAGATAGAACAGGCCCGGCACCTTGCGCTCGCGCGCCTGCGGCGGCAGATACACCGAAAAGCGCATCGGCAAACCAATCGTTTTCGAGTCGTGTTTGTAGATACGCTGCACGCCGCCATGACACGCGTGCTCTTCAATCTGGTCCAGCATCTCTAGCCCTCGCTATGGGTAAAGGACAAGCGGGCAAATCGATTCGCCCTTCTTCGTCAGGTCAAAGCCCGCATTGATCGCATCGAGCGCCTCGATCCGATCGAGGCGCAACATCTGCGCGAGCGGATCGTCGATGTCGATCTTACCTTCCATGCGAGCGCAACCTGGAGGTTCATTTCAATGCGCGGCAGGGAAACCATTCAGACGCGTTGAAACATCGAACCGTGACGTCGTGCGGCTCGCTACGACGCCTATGCGAACCACGTCCGCACGCGGCCATACAGATCGATGAAGCGCGCGTAGCGTTGCGCCAGCGCGGCGTCGGCGCGCGGCTGCGCCACGCATGTCGCGGCGGGCGCGAACGCCGCGAGTTCGTCCATGCGCCAATGCCCGCAGGCAACGCCGCCCAGCAGCGCCGCACCGCGCGCTGCCGCATTCGGGCAGTCGATGGCGTCGAGCTGCGCGCCCAGCACGTCGGCGAGCAATTGCCGCCAGCGCGCGTCGACGGAGCCGCCGCCCGCGAGCTTGAGCACCGCGATGCGCGCATGCGGCGTGCCGCCTCCATCGATATCGACTGTGCCTGCCGCATCAGCCCCATCAGCCGCATCAGCCACATGTGCACCCGGCGCACCGCGCAAGGCGTCGAGCCCCGCACGCAACGCGAACGCCACGCCCTCGAACGCGGCGCGCATCAGCACGCCGCGCGTGTCGCCGAGACCCGCGCCGAGCCAGCCGCCGCGCGCCGCGGGGTCGAGCCACGGCGAGCGCTCGCCGCTCAGGTACGGCAAGAACGTGAGCGTCTGCGAAGGCGGCGCGGCGAAGGCCTCTTCGTAGGCCTCGTTCCAGTCGCAGGACAGCCAGCCACGCGCCGCTTCGAGCGCCACGCCCACGTTCTGCATCGCGGCCATCGCGTACCAGCCGCCGCTCGCCGAGCGGTAGCGATGCAGGCCGCGCCGCGCAGGCGGCTCCGCGCTCGACGTGACGACGATCTGCCCGCCCGTGCCCGTGGTCAGCAAGGCGTCGCCATCGTCGCGCAGACCGCTGCCGAGCACCGCGCACGGCGTGTCGCCGGCGCCCGTCGCGAGCACGATGCCGGCGGGCAGGCCGAGCGCGCGCGCGGCCTCCGGGCAAAGTGTGCCGCTCGCCGCCGACGATGGCGCGAGCGGCGCAAACCAGCGCACCGGCAAGCCGAACCGCTCGATCAGCGCGACGTCCCACGCGCCATCGGGCGCGGCGAGCGCGGTCGCGCAAGCATCGGACGGATCGGCCACGAAGGCTTCGCTCCGCGCATGCGCACCGCCCGCGAGACGCACCCGCAGCCAGTCCTTCGGCTGCAGCGCCCAGCGCGTGGCATCGGCCGTGGCACGCTCGTGCCGCATCAGCCAGTACAGCAGTGGTCCCGCCATGCCGGGCGCAACGGGATTCGGCTGCGGATGCGCTTCGTTATCTGACCAGGCGCCGAGCCCGGCGTCGGACCGGAGGCCGAGCCCGGCACCGGGCCAGGCATCGAGCAACGCACGCGCCCGCGTGTCGGGCCATAGCATGGCGGGACGCAGCGCCTGGCCCGCCGCGTCGGTTGGCACGACGCCATGCATCTGGCCTGAGAAGCCAATCGCGCGCACCAATGCGCGCTCGCTCGCGGGCAGGCGCTCGCAGGCCAGCACGAGCGCGTCCCACCAGCGTTCGACGTCGATCTCGGCCCAGCCCGGCTGCGGCGTCTCAAGGTTATACGCAACGCTCGCGGCGGCCCGCTCGGCGAGCGTCTCATCGACGATGACGACTTTGAGCGAACCGGTGCCCAGGTCGATACCGAGAAAGCGCGTCTGTGATGCGTTCATGCGAAGTGGCTTGGGGGGAAAATAGTTGAGGTCGGCGCGAAATCAGTGCCGGGCGATGCCGGAAAACGGTGTTGCGCACGACGCTGGAGCGAGCAAAACGAAGGTTCCGCGGAGGGTTTCGCAGATGCTCAAAAATGATGCAAATCGCACGCACTCACGGGTTAACCCGGAGGCCTTTTTCAACATGCAAAATGCCTCACATGCGGAAAGCGAAATATAGATCATAACGATCCGGCCATGTGTGTCGGGGTCCGACCGGTGCCTGGATCGTCGCGACATGGCCCTTAAGATGCGCCCGAGCTAGCGTCGCATTCACCACCCGCCATACTACGCAATACCGGTTAACGCGCGGTTAGCGCCTGAAATCACCTCAAAACCGGGCTCAACGCTGCATCTGGACGTTGGACGCGCACCCATACGATGCGCCGCAGCATCGCCGCGCGGGTGTGCACAGCGTTGCGCACCCCCTGATCCTACCCCGATATAAGGAGCCGCGCACCCCGCGCGCATATCGCCCCCGGAAAGCACGGAATAGTCTCCAGTGGTCTTGCTGCTTCTTTTCGTCGCGAATACCTTTGAGCCCATATTCTGAAACGAAAGACGGAGAGAGACGACATGCATCCCAAGGCTAGTCAAAGCCAGGCTCGCAGCCAGGTCCACCCGGTTGACGAGCGCCTGCCGTTCGGCCAGCTTCTCACGCTCGGTATCCAGCACGTTCTCGTGATGTACGCGGGTGCGGTTGCCGTGCCGCTCATCGTCGGCGGCGCCGTCGGACTGCCAAAAGACCAGGTGGCGTTCCTCATCAGCGCCGACCTGTTCGCCTGTGGTATCGCCACGCTGATCCAGACGCTCGGCCTGTGGATCTTCGGTATCCGCCTGCCTGTCATCATGGGCTGCACGTTCGCCTCGGTCGGCCCGATGATCGCCATCGGCACGAATCCCTCACTGGGCATTCTCGACATCTTCGGCTCGACCATCGCGGCCGGCGCGATTGGCATTGTGATCTCACCCATGATCGGCAAGTTGCTGCGATTCTTCCCGCCTGTCGTGGTGGGCACGGTGATCGCGGTGATCGGCCTTTCGCTGATGGAAGTGGGCATCAACTGGGCAGCAGGCGGCGTGGGCAACCCGAACTACGGCGCCCCGGTCTACCTCGGCCTGTCGCTCGTCGTGCTGATGCTGATTCTCCTGATCAACAAGTTCGGCCGCGGCTTCATCGCCAACATCTCGGTGCTGCTCGGCATCGTGGCGGGTTTCGCGATCGCGATGGCACTGGGCCTCGTGAACCTCGACGGCGTCTCGCACGCACAGTGGATGGGCTTCGTGATGCCGTTCCACTTCGGCCTGCCGCAATTCCACATCCTGCCGATCGCGACGATGGTGATCGTGATGTTCGTGACCTTCATCGAGTCGACGGGCATGTTCCTCGCCGTAGGCGACATGGTGGATCGTCCGGTCGATCAGGCAACGCTCGTTCGCGGCCTGCGTGTCGACGGTCTGGGCACGATGATCGGCGGCATCTTCAACTCGTTCCCGCACACCTCGTTCTCGCAGAACGTCGGCCTCATCGGCGTGACGGGCGTGAAGAGCCGCTTTGTCTGCGCAACCGGTGGCGTGATTCTGGTGGCGCTCGGTCTGTTCCCGAAGATGGCGCAGGTCGTTGCCTCGGTGCCCCCCTTCGTGCTGGGCGGCGCGGGCCTCGTGATGTTCGGCATGGTGGCCGCAAACGGCATCAAGGTGCTCTCGAAGGTCGACTTCGTGAAGAACCACCACAACCTGTTCATCGTGGCCGTGAGCGTGGGCTTTGGCCTCGTGCCGGTGGTCTCGCCGAAGTTCTTCTCGCAACTGCCGCCGGCGCTCTCGCCGCTGCTCCATAGCGGCATCTTGCTCGCTTCGGTTTCGGCAGTGGTCCTGAACCTGATTTTCAACGGCGCAAAGAGCGAGGCAGCCGCGGAACACGACATCCACCAGGTCGGTCACGACTTCGACGGCACCCAGTCGAACGAAGAGCAAGCACCGGAAGCTGGTCAGGGCATGCCGCGCGCGGCGGCACACTGAGTCGACGCGAGAGGCGCCTCGGCCGCGTGACGAATACGCGTGCCGGGGCCTTTTGCTGGTTTGGCGTCACGGGAAACCGTGACGCCTTTTTTGTTTTGGGCGTCAAGTCGAACGGCCAAATCGAATCGCCATAAAAAAACGCCACGGTCTCCCGTGGCGTTTTTCACTCGTGCTGCGTAAAACGCAATCTGCGTTCGGGTCGATCAGCCTGCAGTTGCCGCCTTTGCCGCCGGCGCAGAAGCTGCCGCCGGCGCGCTGGCCGCGCCGTAGTCGACCGGTGCATCGGCCGGCCGCGGCGTCTCGCCCGCGTGCTCGATCCAGCCACCACCCAGCGCACGATACAGATCGACGAGGTTGGTCAGCCGTGCGAGCCGCGCCGTGACGAGCGACTGCTGTGCCGTGTAAAGGCTGGTCTGCGCGGACAGCACCGGCAGATAGCTGTCCACGCCGTTCTTGTAGCGCAGCTCCGACAGGTCGAGCCCACGCTGGTTCGCGAAGGTGCTGCGCTCGAGCGCCGCGATCTGCTGATCGTAGGTGCCGCGCGCCGCCAGACCATCGGCCACTTCGCGGAACGCCGACTGGATCGACTTCTCGTAGTTGGCGATTTCGATGCGCTTCTGGACGTTCGCGAGATCGAGGTTCGCGATGTTCGCGCCGCCCTCGAAGATCGGCAGCGTGATCTGCGGCACGAAGCTCCATGCCGCCGTGCCCGCCTTGAAGAGCCCGCCCAGCGAGAGGCTTTCGGTGCCGAACGCCGCCGTGAGCGAGATCTTCGGGAAGAACGCCGCACGCGCCGCGCCAATGTTGGCGTTTGCCGCGAGCAGCGTTTCCTCGGCCTGCATGATGTCCGGACGCCGCGTGAGCAGGTCCGAAGGCAGTCCCGCCGGAATGTCGGCGACCAGCGCCTGGCCGTCGAGCGGCAGGCCTTGCGGCAGATCCGCCGGCAACGGCTCGCCAATCAGCAGCACGAGCGCGTTCTCGGCCTGTGCCCTCGCCCGGAGTTGCGCCTGCATGTTGGCCTGCGCGTTCTCGACCACGGTCTGCGCCTGGCGCAAATCGAGCTCGGTGCCGGTGCCCGTATCGAACTGCGCCTTCGCGATGTTGTACGAGTCCTGCGCCGTCTTGAGCGTCTCCTGCGTGACCTTGAGCAGGTCGTCGTCGGCGAGCATCGTCAGGTACTGATCGGCGACCTGCGAAACGAGCGCGATCTCGGCCGCCTTGCGCGCATAGGCCGTCGCGAGGTACTGCGCCAGCGCCTGGTCCTTCAGGCTGCGCACGCGCCCCCAGAAGTCGATTTCCCAGGATGCCTGCACACCCACGTTGTAGACGCTGTACGGATTCTCACGCGCGGTCTGGAACGCCTTGGGCACACGCGAGCGCGATTCCGTGGCGACGCCGTTGATGGCCGGGAACAACTCGGAGCGCGTGATCTGATACTGCGCGCGCGCCGCCTCGACGTTGAGCACCGAAACGCGCAGGTTGCGGTTGTTCTTCAGCGCGATCTCGACCAGTTGCTGCAAACGCGTATCGACGAAGAAGTCGCGCCAGCCGATATCGGTGGCCACGGCGCCATTGGCGCCATGGCCAGGCTGGCCGTTCTCGCCCGCAGCGCCTGGCTGCGTCGCGTAGACGCCGCCCTGCGGGAAGTCCTGCGACACCGGCGCCTCGGGCCGGTGATACCGCGGCGCCATCGTGCAACCCGCGAGAACGGCGGTGGCCACTGTGGCGGCCACTGCAATTACGGATAGTTTATGCATCTCAATGTCCTTCCTTGCCCTGGCCGTTGTCACCGCTGCCGCCAGCGCTGCCGCCGTTCTCGTCGTCGTGATCGTGCGCGTGGTGCTCTTCGTAATGCTGGAGCGCGACGTCAGCGTCTTCCTTCTCGCCGGCGAACTTCGCGCGGATCACCACGAAGAACATCGGGATCATGAAGATCGCGAGGAACGTTGCGGTGATCATCCCGCCGATCACGCCCGTGCCGATCGCGTGCTGCGAAGCCGAGCCCGCGCCGTTACTGATCGCGAGCGGCAGCACGCCGAGAATGAACGCCATCGACGTCATCAGAATCGGCCGCAGACGCAGTCGCGAAGCTTCGAGCGCCGCCTCGATCGGTCCCATCTTCCCTTCCGCCTGCAGGTCTCGCGCGAATTCCACGATCAGAATCGCGTTCTTCGCCGAAAGACCCACGGTGGTCAGCAGACCCACCTGGAAGAACACGTCGTTCTCGAGGCCGCGCAGCGTCACCGCGAGCAGCGCGCCGAGCACGCCGAGCGGCACCACCATGATGACCGCGAACGGAATCGACCAGCTCTCGTAGAGCGCCGCGAGACACAGGAACACAACGAGGATCGAGATGCCGTAGAGGATCGGCGCCTGCGAACCCGACTGGATTTCCTGGAACGACAGGCCCGTCCACTCGTAGCCGATGCCCGCGGGCAGCTTCGCCGCGATTTTCTCCATGGCCGTCATGGCCTGGCCCGTCGACTTGCCCGGCCCCGCCTGCCCCTGGATTTCCATCGCCGAGATGCCGTTGTAGCGCTCGAGCTTGGGCGACCCATAGGTCCAGTGGCCGGTCGCGAACGAACTGAACGGCACCATCCCGCCCGAGCTGTTGCGCACGTACCAGATGTTCATGTCGTCCGGCGTCATGCGGAACGGCGCGTCGGACTGCACGTACACCTTCTTGATACGACCGTCCGTATCGAGGAAGTTGTTCACGTACTGCGACGCCCACGCGATCGAGAAAGTCTGGTCGATCGCAGCCGACGTCACGCCAAGCGCGTTCGCCTTTTCGCGGTCGACGTTCACCTTGTACTGCGGGGTGTCGTTCAGGCCGTTCGGACGCACGAGCGCGAGCGACGGATCCTTCGCGGCCATGCCGAGCAGCATGTTGCGCGCTTCCATCAGCTTCTCATGGCCGACACCGCCGCGATCCTGCAGCTCGAAGTCGAAGCCCGAGGCCGTGCCCAGTTCAGGAATCGAAGGCGGATTCACCGGAATCACCATCGCGTCCTTGTAGCCCGCGTAGTGAGCGAACATGCGGCCCACCAGCGCCTGGACCTTCTGGTCCGCGTGCTGGCGCTCCTTGTAGTCCTTCAGGCGCACGAACACGAGACCCGAGTTCTGCCCGCGGCCCGCGAAGCTGAAGCCGTTCACCGTGAAGGTCGACTCGACGATGTCCTTCTGGTCGTTGAGCAGCCAGTTCTGGATGTTGGCGAGGGTGCGCGCCGTGGTTTCCTGGGTCGAGCCCGAAGGCGTCTGCACGATCACGAACATCGTGCCCTGGTCTTCATCGGGCAGGAACGACTTCGGCAGGCGCGCGAACAGCAGGCCAACCGCGACGATCAGCGCGAGATAGATGATGAGCCAGCGGCCCGAGCGCTTGATCACGTGGTGCACGCCGCTGTGATACTTGTCGCGGCTCGTCTCGAAGGTGCGGTTGAACCAGCCGAAGAAGCCCTTCTTCTCTTCGTGGTGGCCCTTCGGGATCGGCTTGAGGATGGTCGCGCACAGCGCCGGCGTGAGAATCAGCGCGACCATCACGGACAGCACCATCGCCGCCACGATCGTGAGCGAGAACTGCCGGTAGATGGCGCCGACCGAGCCGCCCGAGAACGCCACCGGCACGAACACCGCCGAGAGCACGAGCGCCACGCCCACGAGTGCGCCGGTGATCTGGCCCATCGCCTTGCGCGTGGCTTCCTTCGGCCCCAGCCCCTCTTCCACCATCACCCGCTCGACGTTTTCCACCACCACGATGGCGTCGTCCACGAGCAGGCCGATGGCGAGCACGAGACCGAACATCGAGAGCGTATTGATGGAGAAGCCCACCGCCGCCATGATCGCGAACGTACCGAGCAGCACCACCGGCACCGCGATAGTCGGAATCAACGTCGCGCGCAGGTTCTGCAGGAACAGGTACATCACGAGGAACACCAGCACGATGCCTTCGAGCAGCGTCTTGATCACTTCCTCGATCGACAGGCGCACGAACGGCGTGGTGTCGTATGGGTACTTCACGACGAGGCCGTGCGGGAAGTACTTCGAGAGGTCGTCGATCTTCTGGCGCACGAGCTTCGCGGTCTGCAGCGCGTTGGCACCCGTCGCGAGCTGGATGCCGAGGCCGGCCGTCGGCGCGCCGTTGTACTTCGTGTCGAAGTTGTAGTTCTCGCCGCCGAGGCTGATGCGCGCCACGTCCTTCAGGCGCACCTGCGAGCCGTCCTGGTTCACCTTCAGCAGAATGTTGCCGAACTCTTCAGGCGTGTGCAGCAGCGTCGATTCGGTGATGGTCGCCTGGAACGACTGCCCCGCCACCGATGGCGTGCCGCCTAGCTGACCGCCCGCGATCTGCACGTTCTGCGCGGAGATTGCGGTTGAGACGTCCGAAGGCGTGAGACTGTAGTTCGTGAGCTTGTTCGGATCGAGCCAGACGCGCATCGCATACTGCGAGCCGAACAGCGTGACCGTGCCCACGCCGTTGATACGGCTGATCGGGTCTTCCACGTTCGACGCCACGTAGTTCGCGAGGTCGTACTTGGTCATGCTGCCGTTTTCGGACACGAACGCGAGCACGAGCAGGAAGCTGCTGCTCGACTTCGTGACCTTGATGCCGAGCTGCTGCACCACCTGCGGCAGAACCGGCGTGGCGAGCTGCAGCTTGTTTTGCACCTGCACCTGAGCGATGTCAGGGTTGGTGCCCGCGGCGAAGGTCAGCGTGATGGTGGCCGTGCCCGAGTCATCGGAAGTCGACGAAAGATACAGCAGGTGGTCGAGACCGCTCATCTGCTGCTCGATCACCTGGGTGACCGTGTCTTCCACCGTCTTCGCCGATGCGCCCGGATAGTTCGCGCTGATCTGGATGGACGGCGGCGCGATGGTCGGATACTGCGCGACCGGCAGCGTGAACACCGACGCCACGCCCGCCAGCATCAGAATGATGGCGATCACCCATGCAAAGATCGGGCGATCGATAAAGAACTTTGCCATGAAGCAGGCTCCCTGTTATTGCGCAGCGGAGGCGGCGGGTGCGGAAGCGGCGTGGGCCGCGGATGCGCCTGGTGCGCCAGGTGCGCCGGATGCGCCAGACGCACCCGATGCACCGCTGGCGCCAGCGCTCCCATAGCCCGAAGCCGTCGCTTCGTCCGCCGAAGGCGCGCCCGGCGGGGGCGGCGGCGGCAGGTTGGCGCTCACCGCCTTCACGGTCGCGCCCGGGCGCACCTTCTCTGTGCCCTGCACGATCACGCGGTCGCCCGGTTGCAGGCCGCTTTCGACGACCCAGGCCTGGCCCTGCGTGCCCGACGTGGTGATCGGATGCGGCACGACCTTGTTGTCCTTGTCGACGAGGAGCACCGCGGCCTGACCCTTCTGGTCGTGCTGCACGCCCACCTGCGGCACGAGGTACGCGTTCTCGTTGGTGCCTTCGTCGATGCGTGCGCGCACGAACATGCCCGGCAGCAGCACGCGGTCGGGATTCGGGAACAGCGCGCGGATCGTGACCGAGCCGGTGGTCTGGTCGACCGTGACGTCGGTGAACTGGAGCTTGCCCTGCTGCGCGTAGGTGCGGCCGTCTTCGAGCACGAGCGTGACCTTGGCCGCGTCCGGGCCGTTGGTCTTCAGGCGCCCCGACTCGACGTCGCGGCGCAGCTTCAGGCCGTCGAGGCTCGACTGCGTGAGGTCCACGTACATCGGGTCCATCTGCTGCACGGTGGACATCAGCGTGGCCTGGCTCGCCTGCACGTAGGCGCCCGGCGTGACCTGCGAGATGCCGACCTTGCCGGTGATGGGCGAGACCACGTCGGTGTAGCCCAGGTTGATCTGCGCGGTGTCGACCGCGGCCTTGCCGGCATCGACGTCGGCCTGCGCCTGGCCTTGCGCGGCCACGGCGTTGTCGTAGTCCTGCTTGCTGACTGCGTTGGCCGCAACGAGCACCTTGTAGCGCGCGACGAGCGCGTTCTGCGTGACGAGATTCGCCTTCGCCTTCGCAAGCGTTGCCCTGGCGTTATTGAGCGTGGCGATGTACGGCGCCGGATCGATCTTGTACAGGCGCTGGCCCGCCTTCACGACCGCGCCTTCGGTGAATTCGCGGCGCAGCACGATGCCGTCGACCCGGGCGCGCACTTGCGCGACGAGGAAGGCATTGGTGCGGCCCGGCAGCTCGGTCGTGACCGGCACGGACGTGGGCTGGACGGCAACAACACCGACTTCGGGGGTTTGCGGCGGCGGCGCGGAGTGCTTTTGCCCGCACGCTGCGAGCACTACGGCAGCCGTCGCGAAGGTGATTAGGCGGAATGGAACCCGTTCGACGCGCATGGAGCGACCTCTGTCTATAACTGACAATAAAAGCGTGCGGCGTCCTTCCCTCCTGGGGAAGCACGGCGACGCACGCCAGCATCTGGCGATACCTGACGGATAACCCGGTACTTCAGGAATAGCGCGATACCGGTCAGCAACATCCGTCCGGGCGATTTCTCGGCGCGCGCCGTTAGCAGATGGCGCGCATTGGGGTTTCTACGACCACATGACCAGTGACGGATATTAACCGGACATCAACTCTTGAGGTATCCAGGTGGTGGGGTGGTATTATAGATACATTCGCGAATGAATGTATAAGAACGAATCATTCCGGCCGAAGGTTTGCATAAGAGCTTTCGACGCACGGCGTCCATATTACGAATTAATACATTACTGATTTGGCTCTTATATGCTTCCCTGTCATCCCAACCCACATATTGAGCAGTAACGCCCATGGCCCGACGCACGAAAGAGGAAGCGCAGGAGACGCGCAACCGCATTCTCGACGCCGCCGAACACGTCTTTTTCGAAAAAGGCGTGTCGCGCAGCTCGCTTGCCGATATTGCTCAGGCAGCCGGCGTCACGCGCGGGGCGATTTACTGGCATTTCGAGAACAAGGGCGATGTCTTTACGGCCATGTTCGACCGCGTGATCCTGCCGCTCGACGAAATGAAGGCGGCCACGGTCGACCCGGACGAGTCCGACCCGCTCGGGCGCATCAAGGATCTGTGCACGCTGTGCCTGCGCGACACCGCCACCGACGCACGGCGCCGGCGCGTGTTCGAGATCCTGTTTCTGAAGTGCGAGTTCGTGGAGGAAATGGGCCCGGTGATGGCGCGCCATCAGGGCAATATGCGCGAGGGCCTCATGCGCATCGAGGAAGGCTTGCGCAACGCGATGTCCAAGGGGCAACTGCCGGCCGATCTCGACGCCCCGCGCGCGGCGCGCGTGCTGCACTCGTTCATCACCGGCGCACTGCGCGACATGGCGATCCTGCCGGACATGTTCGACGTGGCGCACAACGCGGAGCAGCACGTCGAAGCCATGCTCGACGCGCTGCGCCACAGCCCGGCGCTGCGCGTCGTTCCGGCGGCGAAGGGATAAGCGGGCCGCCGCAAATGCCTGCGGCCCGCGCGGGCGGTCTGCCCCGCCCTGCCGGTATCAGCCGGTATCAAATGGGCATCAAGCCGTCACTTGACTGGCCCGCGCACGCTGATTCGACGCGTAGATGTTGTCGCGCTCCAGCGGCACGCCCGCTTCTAGCGCGGCAATCCACGCACTGGTGCTCGCGACCGCCGCGAAGCGCGAGTGCATCACCACGCTGAACACGCGATGGATCTCGGCGGCGCTCGCCGCGCCCGCCGCATTCTCATACGGGACCGAGCCGGTTGCGTCTTCGAGGAACTCGACGGCGAGGCCAGCGTGCGTTGCATCGAACACCGTCGACGCATCGCAGTTGTGCGTCATGTAGCCGGCGACGGCAAGCGTGTCGATGCCGCGCGCGGTGAGCCATGCGGCGAGATCGGTGCCCGCGAAGGCGCTCGGCAACGCCTTTTCCACGTAATGATCGTGTTCGCGCGAAGCCACCACGGGGTGCAGCTCGGCGCCAACGCTGCCGCGCGCAAACAGCGGCGACCCGGCGGGCGCGAAGTTCTGCACCACCACGACCGGCACGCCAGCGGCGCGCGCGGCATCCATCGCGCGGCCGATGTTGGCGAGCGAGGTCTGAACGTCCGGGTATTCGATTGGCAGATCGCCGGTGACGTATTCGTTCTGCACGTCGATGACGACCAGCGCACGGTGGGGGGTTGCGGACATGGCGGTACCTCCTTCTTCGATATGAGCCTGGCGGGAATCCGGGGGAAACCGGGGGGAATCCGGCTGGAGTCTGCGGCCGACCAGGCGATTCGGCTGCGATGGAGGCATTGTCGATCGACGCCCCGCACGCGCACAGTGGCCCAAATGACAACTTTCGATAGAATTGGGCCAAATGCGGGCAGCCGATGCGCGCCCACGCCCCTGTGTGCTCACGCCCCTTTTCGACTCGCGAGGCTATTGATGCCCACCGCTTCCCGTACCCCGACGCCGGTTTCCGCGCCCCGTGCCGCCGCGCTGCCCATCTCTGCCGCACCGACAGCACAGCCCGCACCAACGCCCCCGGCCGCGCGCCGCATCGCTGTGGTCGCGTTCGATCGGGTCATCCCGTTTCATCTCTCGGTGCCTTGCATCGTGTTCGGCGAGCCGCGCCCCGAGGGTGGCGTGCCGCCGTTCGAACTGCTCGTCTGCGCGGCCGAATCCGGGCCGCTCGCCACGACGGCAGGCTTTACGATTGGCGCGCCCTACGGCCTCGAAGCGCTCAAAGACGCCGATGTGGTCGTCGTGCCGAGCTGGCGCGACGCCGAAGAAGCGCCGCCCGAGGCGCTCTGCGATGCGCTGCGTGCGGCGCACGCGCGCGGCGCGGTGCTCGTGGGCCTGTGTTTCGGCGCGTTCGTGCTAGCGCACGCGGGCCTGCTCGACGGCCGCCCGGCCACCACGCACTGGGCCGCCGCCGACGCCTTTGCGCGCCAGTTCCCTAAAGTGCGATTCGATCCGGACGTCCTCTATGTCGACGACGGCGACATCCTCACTTCGGCAGGCACGGCGGCGGGCCTCGACTGCTGCCTGCATCTGCTGCGCCGTCTCGCCGGCACGCAGGCCGCGAACTACGTGGCGCGGCGGCTCGTGGTGCCGCCGCATCGTCAGGGCAGCCAGGCGCAATACGTGCAGCAGCCCGTGGCGGTGCGCGGGCGCGGCGACCGGCTCTCGAGCCTGCTCGACTGGATCCGCGCCCATCTCGACACGCCGCATACGCTCGACTCGCTGGCGCAGCGCGCGCTCATGAGCCGCCGCACCTTCACCCGCCAGTTCCGCCTGACGACGGGCGCCACGGTGAGCGCATGGCTTCTCGGCGAGCGGCTCGCCCGCGCGCAGCAGTTGCTCGAAACCACCGACCAGCCGATCGACGCCATCGCGCAGCACGCGGGATTCGGCTCGGCCGCGTCGTTGCGTCAGCATTTCGTGGAAGCGTTCAGGACCTCGCCGTCGGCGTGGCGACGGGAGTTTCGGGGGACGTGAGGCACCCGGCTCGCGGAATCAGCCTTCGGCAAAGCGCCGCGCCACGTAGAACAGCAGCGCGACGAAGAAGATCATCGCGGCCCAGGCCCAGCTCGGCATCGCGTGTGGCGTGGGCTCGTGATGCAGCGTGCTCGCGGCGCGGCCCGAAAGCGTGCCGCCCGATTGCGGAAGCAGATGTGCGCGCCGCGCGACCGCCGCCAGATTAATCGGCCGCAAAAACACGTGCTGCCGCCGCGGCGCCGCTCCGCGCACGCGGTTTGGCGCCTGCCCGTGCTTGGCCGCAACCACGGCGCAGAATTCGGTGAAAAATTCGTCCGCGAGCTCGTGCAGCGCATTTTCGATCTGGCGCGGCGGCAACTCGCCCAGCGGCCCGGTCAGCGTGGCCCACACCGAATAGTCGATGCGCGTACTCGCCCCCCCGCCCATCCCCGCGGGCTCCTCCTCGCGCAGCGCCACGTCGATCTGGCCGCGCAGCGAGCCAATGCCATCGGCGCGCGCGCGAAAGCTCAGCATCCGGCGCGGCGTGAGCGGCACCGTCGCCACATCGCTGGCAATGTGAGCACGCACTTCGTAGCGCGCGCGCAGCGGCCCGAGCGGCACGGTGAGCGTCAGCGCGTATTCGCCGGAGCCGAGCCGCCTGAACGACTCGCAGTGCTCCAGACTCGCCCGCACGAGCGTGGCCTCCTGCAGCGCCTCCCAGACGGCAGACGGCTCAATCGGAATCCTCAACGCGTCGTTCAGTTCCATGGCGGCTCCCCGGTGGCAGTTCGAGAAGTTCCTTCAGGTGGTTCGGGTCGCTTGGGTCGTTCGGGTCGTTCAGGAGGTCTGATCGATACGGTCCACACGCCCGGCGTGAAACGCCAGATACGCCTTGATGCTGCGCACGGCTTCGAGCGGCGCCTCGTAACTCCAGGCGGCGTCCTCGACGCGGCCATCCTCGGTGCGCAGGTGGTAGTACGACGCCTCGCCCTTGTACGGACACGGCGCGGTGCGCGTGGAGCGTTCGAGCCGCGCCATGTTCACGTCGGCGCGCGGGAAGTAGAAGACATCGGGATTGCCGGTTTCGACGAGCGTGAGCGCCGCGAGCGTGTCGGCAATCGTGATGCCGCCGTGGATCACGCGTACGCGGTGACGGTTCACGATGATGTCGATGCGATGGCCGGCATCCGGTTCGACCGTCATGGTCTGCTCCCTGATTGATGGGCGCCACTGAATTCTCGCGCAGCGCCTCGCCCGGCACGGCGTGCCGGTTCTCTTTGTGACGTGCCGCGCGCGGCGCGAGGCGTCGCGCGCGCTTTACGGTGCCTCGCCGGCACAGCCACGTCGGAGTACGAAGGTCTGGTCGCACTGCGGCGGTGCCCAAGAAGCCACGGCAAGCCCGTGGCTTCATTATCGGCGAAACTCCGGCGGCTTGCGCGAATTCGAGATGCCGCGCGCGCAGCCCCGGCTCACCAGACGAAGGAAGCGCGGGCGCTGCCGTTCGAGCCTACCGTCACGGCGCTGGTCTTGTTGACGCCGTCGTGGCTCACGTGCACGGTATAGCGCCCCGGGCGCACACGCACGAGCATGTACGGTCCGCGCGAAGTCGCATCGAGCACGCTCGCGCCGTGGGCGTCGACGACCTGCACGTGCACGTCGGCGACGAATTCGGCGTTGCGGTCGGTGAAGCGCAGAGAAAGCGGCCACTGCGAGCGTGCGGCTTGCAGCGCCTTCGACTCGTCAAGGCCGACACCGCCCGACACGTATTCGACGCCGCCTTGTTGCTGCACTTGCGGCATGCCGCCGCCGTTGGTATTGCCGGCGCTCGACGTATCGGTGCTCGAACCGCCCACCGTGCCGTTCCTGGGATTCATACCGTCCGTTGAGCCGTTGGTGCCGCCTTGCTGCATCGGCATGTGCTGCATCGTTGCGCCACCTTGTTGCGTCGGCGCTTGCTGCATCGGTGCGCCGCCTTGCGGCATCGGCACTTGTTGCACTGGCGCGCCACTTTGCGGCATCGGCGCTTGCTGCATCGGCTCGCCGCCTTGCGGCATCGGTACTTGCTGCACCGGCGCGCTTTGCTGCGCTGCCGCACCATCTGCGAAACCCAATGTCAGGGTCGCCGCGAGCGCGACGCTCGAAAGGACAGGACGCGTTTTACGGAACCTCTTCATCGTGACTGCTCCTTACAAGTTGCTTCGAAACAAAATCGCCGCAAAATGCATGCCCATTTAGGGGACAGGAGTCACACCCGAAGACCGGCGCACGCAACGCCCGATGGCGCGCGCCGCAGAAAAGAAAACTGCCGCCGGGGCACAAAGCCCACGGCGGCAGTGAAAAAGCGGCCCGGAAATCCCGGTATGCGTTATACGCCAGGCCGCTGGAGCGAATCGATACGTCGATCAGCCGAGATCGACCGGCACGAAGATCTGCGCGTCGTCGCGCTGGATCAGGAGTGCGATGCTGTTGCCCGCGTGCGCGATCATCTGCTTGAGCTGATCGGCGCTCGTCACCGCGCGGCCGTTCACGGCGAGGATCACGTCGCCGGGCTGGATACCCGCGTTTTCCGCCGCACCGGCCGACTGCTCGACGAGCAAGCCATGATCGATCGAGCCGTTGCCCCGCTCTTCGGGCGTGAGCGGACGCACCGCGACGCCCAGGCGTCCCTGCATCTGCGACTGCGGCGTGTCGTTCGACGCGACCTTGCTGTCGGAGAGCGCGCCGATCGTCGCCGAGACGTCCTTGGTCGACTTGTCGCGCCACACCTGAATGTCGGCCTTCGTGCCCGGCTTCATGCCCGCGATCAGCGCAGGCAGGTCGGACGAGTCGCCCACCGGCTCGCCGTTCACGGCGAGAATCACGTCGCCGGGCTTCAGGCCCGCCTTGGCGGCCGGACCGTTCGCATCCACCGAGCTCACCAGCGCGCCGCGCGGCTTGTCCATGCCGAACGAGTTGGCGAGCGTCTGGTTCATCGACTGCACCGCGACGCCGAGGCGCCCGCGATTCACATGACCGGTCTTGACGAGATCGTCCTTGACCTTGATCGCCTCGGTGATCGGGATAGCGAACGAAAGGCCCTGGAAGCCGCCCGTCTGCGAGTAGATCATCGAGTTGATGCCGATTACCTCGCCCTGCAGATTAAACAGCGGGCCACCCGAGTTGCCGGGGTTCACCGGCACGTCGGTCTGAATGAACGGCGTGTAGTTCTCGTCGGGCAGCGAGCGCGACTTCGCGCTGATGATGCCCGAGGTCACCGTGTTGTCGAAGCCATAGGGCGAGCCGATCGCCACCACCCACTGGCCGACCTTGCTCTGGCGCGGGTCGCCGATCTTCACGGTCGGCAGTTCCTTCGCGTCGATCTTGAGCACGGCGACGTCGGACTGCTTGTCGGCGCCCACGACTTTGGCCTTGAATTCGCGCTTGTCGGTGAGCTTCACGGTCACGACGTTCGCGCCGTCCACGACGTGCGCGTTGGTGAGGATGTAGCCGTCCGGGCTGATGATGAAGCCCGAGCCGAGACTCGTGCTCGGCGCGTCGGGCTGCATGCCGCCACCGCCGCCACCTTCGCCGCCCATGCCGGGCACGCCGCCGTAGAAGTGCTTGAAGAACTGGTAGAACGGATCGCTCGGATCGATCGGCAGTTGCTGCGATCCGCCGCCGCGCATGGACGTCTGCTTCACCACGTGCTTCGCACTGATGTTGACGACCGCCGGGCCGTAGGTTTCCACGAGGCCCGAGAAGTCAGGAATGCCGGTCTTGGCCGCGGCTTCGGCCGGCATCATCGCGGCCTGCGCCGGCGTGATGACCTGCGGCGGCGGCACGTCGCGGCGCCCGGCCACGTAGCCCGCCGACAACGCGACGGCAACGGCGATAGCCACGGCACTGCGGGTAATGACTTTGGTATTCATAGCGGACTCCTTGCGCGGGATACTGACACGACGTAACGAAGATTAAGCGGTATCGCTTAAAGGAGTCTTAAGCGGGGAACTTCAGCGCAAAAGCCCGTGCAGCGGGCGTTTGCGGGGCCTTCGAGACCAGCCGCGACCAGGGCGGCTCATTCTGCAAGCGCGAAAAAGCACACACGGCGCGCCTCGCTCAAAACCGCACGTCCACCTGCAACCCGCCCGCCGGCGAGTCGCCGAGCGTGATCGTGGCGTCGTGCTGGTCGGCAATGCGGCGCACGATCGCGAGACCGAGCCCCGTGCCCGATACATCCGTGCGCGCGCGGTTCGCACTCGCGCCCACGCGATAGAAGCGGTCGAACACGCGCTCGCGTTCGTCGACGGGAATGCCGGGCCCGCTATCCTCGATCCGCACGAGCGGATGCCCGTCGTTCACGATGAGGCTCACGTCCACGCAGCCGCCCGCAGGCGTGTATTTCGTTGCGTTGTCGAGCAGGTTGTTGAACATCACGCGCAAGGCGTCGGCGTCGCCGTGCACGTGCGCATCGCCGCTCTCCTCGATGCCGAGGTCCACGCCGCGCTGCTGCGCGAGCGGCGCATAGTTGAGCACACAATCGTCGAGCAGCGCATGCAGGTCGACGCTTTGCTCGCGTGCGTGGCCATCGGGTTCCGAGCGCGCGAGCGCGAGCAGTTGCTCCGCGAGGCGCGTGGCGCGCGTCACGCCCGCCTGCAGATCGCCGAGCGCTTCGCGGCGCGTTTCGTCATCCCTTGCGCGCGCAACGAGTTGCGCCTGAATCTGCACGGCCGCGAGCGGCGTGCGCAATTCGTGCGCGGCATCGGCCACGAAGGCCTTTTGCGTATCGAGCGCCTGAGCGAGACGCTCGAGCAGCGCGTTGAGCGCATGCACGAGCGGCGTCACCTCGCGCGGCAGGCGCTCTTCGGGCAGCGGCTCCAGCGCCTCGGGATGGCGCGTGTCGAGCGCGCGCGCCACGCGCGAGAGCGGCTTGAGGCCACGCCCCACCACCATCCACACGGCAAGCCCGAGGAACGGCAGCAGCACGATCAGCGGCCAGAGCGTGCGCAGCGCGACGTTCGCGGCGAGCCGGTTGCGCACGGTCATCGGCTGGGCGAGCTGCACGACGTTGTCGCCGACGATCGCGCCATAGACGCGCCAGTCGCCGCGGTCGGTGCGCTCGGTCGAAAAGCCGAGTTCCGCGCGCGGCGCGAGCGGCGCACGCGGATGCGAGTAGTACATCAGCTCGCCGTTGCGGTTCCAGATCTGCAGGACGATGCCTTCCGTGCCGGTGTCGCGCGAGCTGAGAATCTCGTTGAACGGCTCGGAAGGCAGCGCTGCGGCAATCTCCTGCAACTGGTAATCGAACAGCTCGTTGGCTTCGGCGAGCGCCTGACGATAGATCAGCCAGCCCGCCAGGCTCACGCCCGCGACCACGATCGCGAGGAGCCAGAACAGCAGTTGTCTTCGAATTGAACTCATGCAGAACTCATCGGGCGGCGCGCGTCTTCATGCATCCTCACGCGTCCTCATGCGTCTTTGGCGATCATGTAGCCGAGGCCGCGCACGTTGCGGATCAGATCGGCGCCGAGCTTCTTGCGCAGCGCGTGGATATAGACCTCGACCGTGTTGCTGCCGATCTCCTCGCCCCAGCCGTACATCTTCTCTTCGAGCTGGGTCTTGGAGAGCACCGCGCCGGGGCGCGCGAGCAGCGCCTCGAGCAAGGCGAACTCGCGCGCGGAGAGCGCAACGGGCGCGCCGTCCTGAGTGACCTGGTGGGAGGCGGGATCGAGCGTGATCGAGCCGTGGCGGATCGTGGAGTCGCTGCGGCCCGACTGGCGGCGGATCAGCGCGCGCATGCGCGCGCCCAGTTCGTCGAGATCGAAGGGCTTGATGAGGTAGTCGTCGGCGCCGGCATCGAGGCCCTTCACGCGGTCGGCAATGGCGTCGCGCGCGGTGAGGATCAGCACGGGCAGCGCCACATTGCGCGCGCGCAGCGTGCGCAGCACGTCGAGACCATCGCGCTTGGGCAGCCCGAGGTCGAGCAGCATCAGATCGTAGGCGTCCGCGCTCGCGGCCGAGAGCGCGGCGTCGCCGTCCTCGACCCAGTCGACCGCGAAGCCTTCGCCGCGCAGCGCCTTGCGCACACCCTCGGCGATCATGCGGTCATCTTCGACTAGCAGTATGCGCATCGTAATGAATGAATTGGCAAGGCGGCACGCGCGGCGCCGCGCCTGAAGTAAATGACGATGGGTGCATTCTAGCGCCTCGCCACTCGACTCACGCCACACGCCGCCTGCCTTCAACAGATGCTCCGGCAGCACGCGAAGCGCCGCGCTCCCGCCGGGCATGACGGCGCGCGCGGACGAAAACGCGAACGCATGCGGGCATCTGGTGCTGCCGTGCGGCTGCCCTGCGCTGCCGGACGCTGTGTTCGCGCGACTTTTCTCACATTTCTCGCTGACGATACGCGCACGCCACGCGAGGTCTTTACAATGGGCGCTTTTGCGGCGCGCGGCGCCGCGATGCGAACGCGCCCTTTCAGTTGCCTTCGCGTTGTCTTCGAGTTTTCCTCGGTCGGCACGCAAGGCAACGCAAGTCGACGCACGCATCGCGAAAGCCGCGCGCCTGCCGTTTCCGCGTCCGCGCACGATGTCGCGCAAAGCCCCCCGGGCCCGCCCGGGCCAACCCGGGCATAACGCGCCGCGCGCGGCCCCTGCATTGCCTGCCCTCGTCCAACGTTCTTCATGCCGCCCGTTTCGCTGTCCCGACTACGCACCCTGTTGCGCCTGAACACACCGCGCGCCCTTGTTCGTCCCCGCACTCGTCCCCTCGTTCGTCCCTTTGTTCGTCCCCTCGCGCTCGCCCTTGCCTGCGCAGCGCTCGCCGCGACCTTTGCCGGCACGCCGGCCGAGGCCCAGCCCGCGGGCGCTCGCGTGCCCACGATCAATGTCAGCACCGTCCTGCCGCCCAGCGTGATGGCGGGGCTCGAGCGCGCACACGTGCCGCTGTCGTCGGTGAGCGTCGTGATCGAGAAAGTGGGCGACCGCCAGCCGAGCGTCGCCGTCAACGCGGGCCAGCCGATGATGCCCGCCTCGACGATGAAGCTGGTCACCACGTGGAGCGGCCTCGCGATGCTCGGGCCCGACTACCGCTGGAAGACCAGCGCCTACACCGACGGCGACGTGGACGCGAGCGGTACCCTGCACGGCAACCTCTACATCAAGGGCACGGGCGACCCGAAGCTCGTCCCCGAGGAACTGATCGATCTCGTGCAGAAGATCCGCGCAACCGGCATCGTGCGCATCGAAGGCGCACTCGTGCTCGACAAGAGCGAGTTCGACGTGTCCACGCGCGACCTGCCCTCGTTCGACGGCGACGACAGCGCGCCGTACAACGTCGGCCCCGATCCGTTGATGTACGCGTTCAAGGCGGTCTCGTTCACGTTCTCGCCTTCGCGTGAAGGCGTCTCGATCAACGTGGTGCCGCCCGTTGCGCAATGGCAGATCGACAACCAGATCCGCGAGCGCGGCGGCAAGTGCGGCGGCCTGCTGCCGAGCCCGCAGGTCACGCCGGGCGCGAACGGCATCGTCACGGCAAGCTTCGCGGGCAACTACGCGATGCACTGCGGCGAGCGCACGCTCAACATGGCCGCGCCTGTCGATCACAGCACCTTCTTCGCCGACGGCTTTCTCGCGCTCTGGCAGCAAGCCGGCGGCAGCTTTTCGGGCACCACGCGCGAAGGCGTCGTGCCGCCGCGCGCGCGTCTGCTGGGCGTGCATCAGAGCCCGCCGCTCTCGGACGTCGTGCACGACATCAACAAGTTCAGCAACAACGTGATGGCGCGCAACCTGTTCCTCACGCTCGGCGCCGTCGAAGGCAAGCCGCCCGCGACCACGGCGAAGGCCGCCGCCGCCGTCTCCGCGTTCCTGCGCAAGAGCGGCCTCTCCATGTCGGATCTCGTGCTCGACAACGGCTGCGGCCTGTCGCGCGAGGAGCACATCAGCGCGCTCTCGCTCGCGAATCTGCTGCAAGCCGCCAATGCGAGCCCGGTGGCGCAGCCGTTCATCGACTCGCTGCCAATCGCGGGCGTGGACGGCACGATGCGCCACCGCCTGAACAATGCGGGCGTGGACGGCAATGCGCATATCAAGACCGGCACGCTGCGCGACGTGCGCGCGATCGCGGGCTATGTGGCCGCGCAAAACGGCGAGAGCTGGATCGTCGTGAGCCTTATCAACGATCCGCGTGCCGAAGCCGCGCGCGCTGCGCACGACGCGCTGCTCGAATGGGTCTACCAAGGCATGCCCGAGGAAAAGCCCGTGTATGTCGATCCGCATCCGAAGCGCGCGCCCAAGGCGGCGAGAGCCGGCCACGTGGCGAAAGCGGAAAAGACCAGCAAGGCTGCCGGGCATAAGGCCGTGAATCAGACCGTAAAGCGGACACGCGGCGCGCATTGATGGCATTGGCGCGCCAGCGCAATCCTGGCGCGCTCGAACGAGCGGTGCATCGGCATCGCGCTGCGCCGCTCGTTCGTAACGCACGCTTGCCTTGATGACTTCGTATGCCGACCAGGTCCATCGACTTGACCTGCGCGCGGCCCCTTCCCGCTCCCCACACCCTCTCCTGCCGGGCGCGCCGCTCGAAGATTTCCTCTAGCAAAGCCCCGAGCGCCGCACGCATCGGGCGTGTACTCTGACGGGCAAAGTCCGGTGGCGCCTCAGAATATGGCCAGGCGCGATCGACACAACACAACAACGCCGCGCTGACTCGCCAGCGCCGCACACGGGACAAGGAGGACCGACGTTCGTGCAGTTCGACGCTGAATGGCTGTTGCTCGCCCTCGCGCCCTTCGTGCACACCCAGGCCATCGCAAAACTGGGCTGGCTCGAATACGTGCTCAACACGCCGTCGATGCATCGCGTCTATCACGCACGCAATGCGCAATACATCGATCGCAATTACGCAGGCATGCTTGCGATCTGGGACCGCCTGTTCGGCAGCTATGTCGAGGAAGACGCGCACGAGCCGCCCGTCTACGGCATCGTCAAGCCGCTCGACACCTACAACCCGCTCAAGGCGAGCTTTCACGAGTGGCTTGCCATGGCGCGCGACTCCTCGCGCATGCCCGACTTGCGCTCGCGGCTTGCCGCGCTGTTCGCGCCGCCCGACTGGTGCGCGCGCCGGGACGCGGCGCAGATCGGGCCCGGCATGATCGCGACAGGAACATGCGTGTCGGAAAACAACACCGAGGGTGACTTCGAGTCGCACAAAATCTGACAGATTGCGTAGTCTGACGGCCAGAACATAACCTCGGCGCGAGAAGACAAGCGGCACAGGCAGCATCAGAAGCTGGCATCAGGCAGTGGCAACACAGGCCACACACAGAGGAGATGAAGTGAATATGAAGCAACAAGGACCGGAGCACCGTAAGCTCGTGCGCGCCACGCAGATCGCTCTCGCAAGCGCGGCTTTCGCCCTCCTCGCCGCGTGCGGCGGCGGTGGCGGCAGTAGCAGCAACGCGAGCACGCCGCCGCCGTCCGGCGTGAGCATGCAGGTGGTGGCATTCGGTACGAGCCTCACCGACGCCGGCACGTATTCGGAGCAGATTCTGCCAGGCTTCGGTGGCGGCCGCTTCACGACCAACCCGGGCGAAGTCTGGGCGCAGAAGGTCTCCGAGTATTTCGGCAATCCGCTCACGCCGGCCTTCGAAGGCGGCTTCGGCGTGCCGTTGACGGCAACGGGCGGCCTCGACTACGCACAGGGCGGCGCGATGGTCTCGACCGGCGGCGTGGCCAATATCAGCGCCGCGATTCCGGCCGCGAGCGAGCAGCCGCTGACCTGGCAGGTCAACCAGTATCTGGCGCAGCACGGCGGCTTCAATGCAAATCAGATCGTGCTCGTCGAAGGTGGCGCGAACGAAATCCTGGTGCTGCTCGATAACAAGGGCGCCGGGCTCACGGCGTTCGCCACCGCGCTCGCCAAAGCCAACTTCACGGCGGCCGCGAGCGACCCCGCGACCCAGCAAAAGGCGCTTCAGCAACTGGTGGCCGAGGGCTTTACGACGGCACAGGCCCAGGCGCTCGTGCCCGCTGCCATCGCGCTGAACATCGTCACGTCGGACCCGAACGCCAGCACCGACTTCGCGTCGGTCATGCCGATCCTAACCGCCGCCCAGACGCTGGCCACGCTCGTCAACACGCAGATTGCCGGCACGGCCAAGGTCGCGGTCGCGACGGCGCCCGACATCGGCAAGACGCCGGCAGCGCTGGCCGCCGATTCGAGCGCCGGCGCGACGCCCGGCTCCGCGAACGCGCCCGACCAGGCGCTCTCGCTCGTTTCGGCGATGTACAACCTCGCGTTGCTGCAGGGTCTTCAGCCTTCGCTCGCGGCAAAGAAGGTCATCCCGATCGATACGTTCTCGTGGATCGACCAGTCGGTCCAGAACGCGGCGAGCCTCGGCTTCACCGTGACGAACACGGATACCGCCTGCAACCTCACGCAGATGGTGACCAACGCTACCAACTATGCACTGGCCAATCCGCAAAGCACGCTGGGCCTGAACCCGGCCACGACGCCGCAGGCCACCATCAACGCCTACGCGCAGGCATACGGCCAGAACTTCGGCAGCTCGCTGTTCTGCTCGCCGCAGACGCTGAAGACGCCCAATGCACCCACGACCTACATGTTCGCGGATCTCGTGCACCCGAGCACCGCGTTGCACGCGCAGTTCGCCACCTACGTCGAAAAGCAGCTCGCAGCAGCTGGCATCGGCAAGGCTCCGCAGTAAGTCGCACAGTAAGCCGCGCAGTAAGCCGCGCAGAAAGCCCCACGCAGCCACACGTGCAGGCCCTCCCGGCACGCGAAAAAACACCCCACGGCCCGTCAGGGTCGTGGGGTGTTTTCATTGAGCGAGAGCGATCGCGCTTTAGTCCTGCTGCGCCTCGAACGCCGCGGCCGCGCGGCCGAGGCGGTCGTTCACGGCAATCCACTCGATGGTCTCGGGCAGCTTCTCGATGAGGATGCGCGAGACGTTCGCGCGATCGAGCGCGCGCAGCAGGCCATAGAGTTCGCGCGCGTAGGCCTGCGGCTCTTCCGGCGCGGCCACGAAATGCACGTTCGCGGCGCTCGCCCACGCGCCGGCGCGCGAGCCGCGCGCCACCAGCGCCACCGTTTCGCCCGCGTCGCGCGCGGCGGCTAGCAGCGGCTCCAGCGCCTCGAACGGCAGCAGCGCGAGCGGCGTGCGCGGCGCGTAATGCGCCTTGAGCGTGCCCGAAGCGCGCGGCGCCGTGGCGTCCGAGCCATCGGGCAGGCGCGGCGCCTCGCCCAGCACGCGCGCGATATCGTGCGGGCTCACATGACCCGGGCGCAGCAGCGCCGGGAAGCCGCGCGAGAGGTCGAGAATCGTCGACTCGATGCCGACGTCGCACGGGCCGCCGTCGAGCACGTGCACCGTCGCGCCGAACTCCTCGCGCACGTGCTGCGCCGTGGTCGGGCTCACGTGGCCGAAGCGGTTCGCCGAGGGCGCCGCGACGCCGCCATGGCCGCCGCGCCGCTTCGAGAACGCGGCCAGCAGTTGCTGCGCCACCGGATGCGAGGGGCAGCGCAAGCCCACGGAATCCTGGCCGCCGCTCACCGCATCGGGAATGCGCGCATGGCGTTTGACGATCAAGGTCAGCGGGCCGGGCCAGAAGGCATCGACGAGCTTCTGCGCGGCCTCGGGCCACTCGGCAGCCCAGTACCGAGGGTCGCCGCCCGGCGGCAGATGCACGATCACCGGATGATTCGCGGGCCGGCCCTTTGCGGCGTAGATGCGCGCGACGGCCTCGGGGCTCGCCGCGTCGCCGCCGAGCCCGTAGACCGTCTCGGTCGGAAACGCAACCAGCTCGCCCGCGTCGAGCAATGCGGCGGCCTGCTCGATGTCGGCGGCAGCCGGCTGAGGCCCGCTTAATTCAGGCGTGCCGACGTTCCGGCTTGGCTGCTTATCGGACATGATGCGGCCCGGCTCAGCGCGTGGCAATGTGCAACAGGCGCGCGCAATCGCGTGCGGCCGTGCGCGCTTCGTCGAGCGTCGGTGCGGTGAAGTTCACGTGGCCCATCTTGCGGCCTGGACGCGCCTCTTCCTTGCCGTACAGATGCAGGCGCGCGGAGGGCATCGCCGCGACCTGGTCCCATGGCGGGATAACGGGCGTGGCGCCCGAACGAGGACCTTGCGGCTTCGCATCGGCGGCGCCCGCGGAAAACCACACGTCGCCGAGAATGTTGAGCATCACGGCCGGCGAGTGCTGGCGCGGGTCGCCGAGCGGCATGCCGGTCATCGCGCGCACCTGCTGCTCGAACTGGCTCGTAGCGCACGCATCGACCGTATAGTGGCCGGAATTGTGCGGGCGCGGCGCCATTTCATTGGCAACGAGCGAGCCGTCTTCGAGGATGAAGAATTCCACGCACAGCACGCCCACATAGCCGAGCTTCGCCGCGATCTGGATCGCCGCCTGCTGCGCCTGCTGCACGAGCGCTGGGCTCGCGTCGGGCGCGGGCACGATGGTGTGCGAGAGCACGCCGTTGCGGTGCACGTTCTGCGCGAGCGGATAGACCACGCTCGCGCCGCTCACGCCGCGTGCGATGAGCGCGCTCACCTCGAACTTCAGCGGCAGGCGCTTTTCCAGCACGCAGGCCACGCCGCCGAGCGACGCATGCGCCTCGCGCACTTCCTCGGCGTTGGTCACGCGGATCTGGCCTTTGCCGTCGTAGCCCATGCGCGCGGTCTTGAGAATGCCCGGCAGCACGGCGACAAGCGCCTCGTCGCCGATCGCGGCGAGCGCCTGCGACGACTCGATCACCACATGCGGCGCGACCGGCACGCCCGCAGCCGCAATAAAGCGCTTCTCGGCGATGCGGTCCTGCGCGACGGCCACGCAGCGGCCGGCGGGGCTCACGAAGGTCGACTTCGCGAGCGCGTCGAGGCTCGCCGCGGGCACGTTCTCGAATTCGGTCGAGATGGCCGCGCACAGGCGCGCGAGCTCGGTCAGCGCGGCTTCGTCGTCGTAGGGTGCGCAGATATGGCGGTCGGCGACGGCGCCAGCGGGGCTCGTCGCATCGGGATCGAGCACGGCAACGCGATAGCCCATTGCCTGAGCGGCAAAGCAGAACATGCGGCCGAGCTGGCCGCCACCCACCATGCCCAGCCAGGCGCCGGGCAGGATCGGTGAAACCGGAGAGTTGTCAGAAGTCATCTTCGTGGTCGGTCGCGGCTGGCCGCGCCGCGCCGGGAGACGGCGCGCGGGCCAGACCGAGGTTTAACGTCGC
Source organism: Paraburkholderia tagetis (assembly GCF_022213065.1). Classification (GTDB taxonomy): domain Bacteria; phylum Pseudomonadota; class Gammaproteobacteria; order Burkholderiales; family Burkholderiaceae; genus Paraburkholderia; species Paraburkholderia tagetis. The sequence goes on along the minus strand of NZ_JAKLJA010000003.1, from coordinate 153,297 downwards.
AACGGCAAGAGGCGGGAGCGCACGGCCCCGCCTCTTTGCGTCTCGACGATGTCACTTCACAGCTTCACTGCGCGGTTTCACTGCGAGCGCCTTCGCGCGCCGCAGTCAAAGCGCCGGCAGCACCATCGCGTGTGCCGCTTCGTTCTGGCGCACGCGGAAGGCCGCGAGCTTGTTTGCATATTCGGGATCGGTCACGCTCAGCATCGAGACGGCGAAGAGTGCCGCATTGGCCGCGCCTGCCTCGCCGATGGCGAAGGTCGCGACCGGCACGCCCTTGGGCATCTGCACGATCGAGTGAAGCGAGTCCACGCCCTTCAGGTACTTGCTGACCGCCGGCACGCCGAGCACGGGCACCGTGGTCTTGGCCGCCAGCATGCCCGGCAGGTGCGCCGCGCCGCCCGCGCCCGCGATGATCGCGCGCAGGCCGCGCTCGCGCGCGCGCTCCGCGTACTCGAACATTTCGTCGGGCATGCGGTGCGCCGAGACCACCTTCGCCTCGTACGCGACGCCGAACTCCTGCAGGATCGCGACCGCGTGCTTCATCGTGTCCCAGTCGGAGCTGGAGCCCATCAACACGCCGACGAGCGGCGCCGCATGCTGGTGAGCCGTCTGAACTTCACTCATTGTGCTTCCTTCTTCCCTCTTTGCGCTGATTTATGCCAGCTTCTGACCGGTGAGGCGCTCGAGCGCCTCCTGATATTTCGCCGACGTCTTCGCCAGCACATCGTCGGGCAGCTTCGGCGCCGGCGGCTCCTTCTTCCAGTCCTGGGTTTCGAGCCAGTCGCGCACGAACTGCTTGTCGAACGACGGCGGGTTCGAGCCCACCTGATATTGGTCCGCCGGCCAGAAGCGCGACGAATCGGCGGTGAGCGCCTCGTCCATCAGATAGAGCTGGCCCTGGTTGTCCAGACCGAACTCGAACTTGGTGTCGGCGATGATGATGCCGCGCGTGGCCGCGTAATCGGCGGCTTCCTTGTACAGCTTGATCGAAATCTCTTTGATGGTGCGCGAGAGCTCGGTGCCGATGCGGCGCTCCATCTCTTCGTAGGTGATGTTCTCGTCGTGGTGGCCCATTTCGGCCTTGGCCGCCGGCGTGAAGATCGGCTCGGGCAGCTTCTGCGCGTTTTGCAGGCCCGGCGGCAGCTCGACGCCGCACACGGCGCCCGTCGCCTGATAATCCTTCCAGCCGCTGCCGGCCAGATAGCCGCGCACCACGGCCTCGACGAGGATCGGCTCCAGGCGCTTCACCACCACGGCGCGGCCCTTGACCTGATCGACTTCGTCGGCGGCCACGACGCTTTCCGGCGCGACGCCCGTGAGGTGGTTCGGCACGACATGCTTGAGCTTCTCGAACCAGAAGTCGGCCATCTGGTTGAGCACCTCGCCCTTGCGCGGAATCGGCTCGCCCATGATGACGTCGAACGCCGACAGGCGGTCGGTCGTGACGATCAGCAGCTTGTCGTCGCCCACGGCATAGTTGTCGCGGACCTTGCCGCGGCCGAGGAGCGGCAGCGAGCGGAGCGTGGATTCGTAGAGGGTAGACATCGTCGTGATTCGCTAAAAGGACAATCGAAAACGGGCAGATCCGGACAAAAAATGCGGTCCAGGATCGCGGAATCAGTCCGCGGCGGGGAGCCGGAATCTGAAAGTACTGCGAGGGTAAACCAAAACTAATCAGAAATCCCAGAAAAGCCCATCGCCGTTCCCCCAAAACAGGCGGAAACGGCGATGTTTTTTACCACTTCGGGCGGCCGGCGAGGTACTGCCGGTCAGGTACTGCCGGCAGGCACAGTGCGAACCCAGCCGGGGCAATCACCCGCCAGCCGGCGCAAACACCCGCTTTAGCGGACGATCTGCGCGAGTTCGCCCGACTTGTACTTCTCAGCAATCTTGTCGAGCGCGACCGGCTTGATCTTGCCAGCCTGGCCTTCGCAACCGAACGCGAGGAAGCGGTCCACGCAAACCTTCTTCGCCGCTTCGCGAGCCGGCTTCAGGTAGTCGCGCGGGTCGAACTTCGACGGGTTCTCGAACATATAGCGACGGATCGCGCCCGTGATCGCCAGACGCAGGTCCGTGTCGATGTTGATCTTGCGCACGCCGTGACGGATGCCTTCCTGGATCTCCTCCACCGGCACGCCGTAGGTTTCCTTCATGTCGCCGCCGAATTCGCGGATTTCCGCGAGCAGTTCCTGCGGCACCGAGGACGAGCCGTGCATCACGAGGTGCGTGTTCGGAATGCGTGCGTGGATTTCCTTGATGCGCTGGATCGACAGGATGTCGCCCGTGGGCTTCTTGGAGAACTTGTACGCGCCGTGCGAGGTGCCGATGGCAATGGCCAGCGCGTCGCACTGCGTGAGCTTCACGAAGTCGGCGGCCTGCTCCGGATCGGTCAGGAGCTGCTCGCGCGTCATGGTGCCTTCGGCGCCGTGACCATCTTCCTTGTCGCCCTTCATCGTTTCGAGCGAGCCGAGCACGCCCAGTTCCGCTTCCACGGTGATGCCAATCGAGTGCGCCATTTCGACGACCTTGCGCGAAACATCGACGTTGTACTCGTACGAAGCAACCGTCTTGCCGTCGGCTTCGAGCGAGCCGTCCATCATCACGCTGGTGAAACCGCTGCGGATGGCGGCCATGCAGACTGCCGGCGACTGGCCGTGGTCCTGGTGCATCACGACCGGAATATGCGGATACGACTCGACCGCGGCTTCGATCAGGTGGCGCAGGAACGGCTCGCCCGCATATTTGCGCGCGCCCGCCGAGGCTTGCATGATCACCGGCGAGCCAACCTGGTTCGCCGCTTCCATGATCGCCTGGACCTGCTCCAGGTTGTTCACGTTGAACGCCGGCAGGCCATAGCCGTGCTCAGCCGCGTGATCGAGCAGTTGACGCATTGAAACGAGAGGCATTGTTGCTACTCCTTTGATTTAAAACGAATTGCTTCGTGCCGCCGGCCGTCTTGCGCGACCGGTCGAGAGCAGCCTGGCGGCCACTGCCCGCGCGACCCGCTGCGGGCTCAATTGCGTGATTTTATCGCGAAGCCGCTACGTTCCCGCCACCAAAAAAACGAACTGGCATGAAATTAGCGTATCAGGACGTCAAATTGGCGAGAAGATGCAAAAAGAGTTGACAGCCCGCGCGCTGCGTCCGTCGCGCGCGGGCTGCATATGCAGCGAAAAGACATCTAACAGGCACTTATCCGGCGCCAATCAGATACCAATTTGATACCAGTCTCGGAAAGCAACAGCGACCAGCGAGGGGTGCGAGAGGTGCCGATCGCCTGCTTTCGCGCGCCGCGAAAATAAAGCAAAAAAATTCGCCGCGAATTTAGAGAACGTCACCCACGCGCACGATCTTCAGCGTGTTGGTGCCGCCCGGCTGGCCCATCGGCTCGCCCACGGTCAGCACGACCATGTCGCCGCGCGCCGCGTAGCCCTTGCTAACCACCACCTCGATGGCCTGCTGCAGCGCGGTGTCGCGGTCGCTGCTGGTGTCGAGATGCAGCGGCGTGACATTGCGATACAGCGACATCGCCCGCTCGCTGCCGGTACGCGGCGTGAGCGCGAAGATGGGCACGTGGGTCCAGTGGCGCGACATCCAGAGCGCGGTCGAGCCCGAGTCCGTGAGCGCCACGATGGCCTTCGCGCCCAGGTGGTAGGCCGTGAAGAGCGCGCCCATCGCGATCGACTGGTCGATACGCGTGAAGGTGCGGTCGAGGAAATCCTTGTCGAGCTCGCTCTGCTCCGACTTCTCCGCTTCCACACAGATCGCGGCCATGGCCTCGATGGTCTGCACCGGGTACTTGCCCGCCGCCGATTCGGCCGAGAGCATCACGGCGTCGGTGCCGTCGAGCACCGCGTTCGCGACGTCCGAGACTTCGGCGCGCGTGGGCACGGGCGCGTGGATCATCGACTCCATCATCTGCGTGGCGGTGATCACGAGCTTGTTCGAGTCGCGCGCCATGCGGATCATGCGCTTTTGCAGCGCCGGCACGGCCGCGTTGCCGACTTCCACGGCCAGGTCGCCGCGCGCGACCATGATGCCGTCCGACGAATCGAGAATCTCCTGCAGCGCCGGAATGGCCTCGGCGCGCTCGATCTTCGCGATCATCTTCGGCTTGACGCCGTAGGGCGCGCCCGCGATGTTCGCGAGCTGGCGCGCCATTTCCATGTCAGTGGCGTTCTTCGGGAACGACACGGCGACGAAGTCCACGCTCAGCGACATCGCGGTGCGGATGTCTTCCATGTCCTTCGCGGTGAGCGCGGGCGCCGTGAGGCCGCCGCCCTGGCGGTTGATGCCCTTGTTGTTCGACAGGTCGCCGCCCACACGCACGGTGGTGTGGATCTCGCTGCCGATCACGCGCACCACGTCGAGCACGATCAGGCCGTCGTTGAGCAGCAGCACGTCGGCGGGCTTCAGGTCGCGCGGCAGATCCTTGTAGTCGAGACCGACACGCTCGTCGTTGCCGAGTTCGCACTCGGCGTCGAGGATGAAGGACTGGCCCGGCTCGAGCGTCGTCTTGCCGTGCTCGAACTTGCCCACGCGAATCTTGGGGCCTTGCAGGTCGGCCATGATCGCGACTTCGCGGCCGGACTGGCGGGCGCACTCCCGCACCATTTCGGCGCGCTGACGGTGGTCGTCGGCGGTGCCGTGCGAGAAGTTGAGGCGCACCACGTCCAATCCTGCGCGGATCATTTTCAGCAGGATGTCCGGCGTGCTGGAAGCCGGACCGATGGTGGCGACAATCTTGGTGGCGCGATGCATGTGTCTCCTCGTCTGGAAAGGATCGCTGGAAAAACCGTTACTGCGAGATGTGCTGGCCGGCGCCAACGCCGATATGGCGGGGCCGGAACGCGCACCGGTCATACCCGGCGTCGCTTTCTTCGAGGTCGCCGCCTCGGCCGTGCGGGCCGATGCGGCGTTTTTTATGCTTGTGCCTGAGGTGACGGCGGGCGTCGCGTTCGCCTGCGCCGTACCTGTCCGGGGCGCGGTGCGCCCCTTGTCTTTCGCGGCCCCGGCTGCGCCGCGGGGCTTGGCCGCGCTGGCACGAGGAGACTTGGTGAGTGCCTTCCCGGCCGGGGCGCGCGGCGCCACTTAGCCTGCCGCCCGGGTTTCGAGCACTTCCACGGCCGGCAGCTTCTTGCCCTCGAGGAATTCCAGGAAAGCGCCGCCGCCGGTCGAGATATAGCTGATCTTGTCGGCGATGTCGTACTTCGCGATGGCCGCGAGCGTGTCGCCGCCGCCGGCGATCGAGAACGCACCCGAATTGGCGATGGCGCTCGCGAGCGTCTTCGTGCCGTTGCCGAACTGATCGAACTCGAACACGCCGACCGGGCCGTTCCACACGATCGTGCCGGCCTGCGCGAGTTGCGCGGCGAGCGCGTTGGCCGTGACCGGGCCGATGTCGAGGATCATGTCGTCGTCGGCCACATCGGCCACGTTCTTCGTCTCGGCCTTGGCCGTCGGCGAGAATTCCTTGGCGGTCACGACGTCGGTCGGGATCGGCACCGAGGCGCCGCGCGCACGCGCCGCTTCGATGATCGCCTTGGCGTCGTCGACGAGATCGACCTCGGCGAGCGACTTGCCGATCTTCAGGCCCGCGGCCAGCATGAACGTGTTGGCGATGCCGCCGCCGACGATCAGCTGGTCCACCTTCTCGGCCAGCGACTTGAGGATGGTGAGCTTGGTCGAGACCTTCGAGCCCGCGACGATCGCCACGAGCGGGCGCTTGGGCGCGCCGAGCGCCTTGCCGAGCGCGTCGAGCTCGGCCGCCAGCAGCGGACCCGCGCAGGCGATGCCCGCGTACTTCGCGATGCCGTAGGTGGTGGCTTCGGCGCGGTGCGCGGTGCCGAATGCGTCGTTGACGTAGATGTCGCAGAGCTTCGCCATCTTTTGCGAGAGCTCGTCCGAATTCTTCTTCTCGCCCTTGTTGACGCGGCAGTTTTCGAGCAGGACAACGTTGCCCGGCGCGACGTTCACGCCGTTTTCAACCCAGCTCGCGACCAGCGGCACGTCGCGGCCGAGCAGTTCGGAAAGGCGCTTCGCGACGGGTGCGAGCGAGTCTTCGGGCTTGAATTCGCCTTCGGTCGGGCGGCCCAGGTGCGAGGTGACCATAACGGCCGCGCCGGCGTCGAGCGCCGCCTTGATGGCCGGCACGGAAGCGCGCACGCGGGTGTCTTCGGTGATGTTGCCCTGGTCGTCCTGCGGCACGTTCAGGTCGGCGCGGATGAACACCCGCTTACCCTTGAGCTTGCCTTCGGAGATCAGGTCGGAGAGACGCAGAACCTTGTTCATGGACATGTCATCTTGATGGTGGGAAAGCGGTGGCAAGACGATGCGGGCGCCGAATACTACGCGTGGCAACGCGTGCACAACTCGTGCACAACTCGTGCACAACGCATGCAATCGGGGCGCGGGCGGCAAAGGCGCAAGGGGCGCGGCGCGGGATCCGCGCGGCTGCCCTCTGCTGGCCCTGTGCCGGGTCCTGGCGCCGCTGCGGGTCGCTGCTCGGCGCCGGGCGCGAGGCCAGCATCGAATTGCGAGATCGGTATTTTAGCCGATAGCCAGGACGATCTGAGCCGTGCCTCGGAGAATGTCACGTATTTGCACGAACGCGTGCGCGAACGCTGCGCGGACCTTACAGAGCCTTACAGGCCTGATGACCGCGTCGTGCCTCGGCGACGGGGCGATCCGCCCGGGGCGCTCCGAAAGTGCCCCCGAAACCCCACTGCGCGTGCCCGCGGGCGCGCTTGCAGCGCACAAATGACGTTAAAATGCCCCTCTTTGCCTGAAGCGCGCGCCAAGAGGTTCGCGCGTGGCCTTGGTGCCGCGCGACAGCCCTGACGACCCGCCAGCGCCCCATTGATACAAAGAGAATCATCCTCATGAGCGAACTCAAGGAAATGCCGCTGGTCGAGTTGAAGGCCAAGGACCTGCCTGCGTATTGCCCGAATCCGTCGATGCCGCGCTGGAGCAACCATCCGCGCGTCTTTCTCGACGTGACGCACGGCGAAGCGAAGTGCCCGTATTGCAGCACCCGCTACAAGCTGCGCGACGGCGAGGTCGTGCACGGCCACTGACGGCCGAAGCTGGCTACTGTCGGTCTCGACCGGCCACGGTCGCGCCGGCAACGTTTGGGATTCCTCGCGCTTCGCCGGTGCCCGACGGCACGCGGCGTGCTCCCTGCGCCTGCCGCGTGTCTGTCCAGCGTTTGCGTGCCGTTTGTGCGGGTTTGCGTGCCGTTTGTGTGCCGTTTTGTGTGCATGTGCGCCCGTGCCTGCGCTTGCCTCGCGCCAGCCCAGCCGCTAAAGCCGATAAAGCCACTAAAGCCGCCGAAGCCGAAGCCATGGCGTACGTCCGCTGCACCGGCCGCTTCGGGCGGCCCGCAGCTTGCCGGCGCGCTTGCCGCGCCGATCTCCTAACCGCGTTTCGCGCGCACGCTCTGGCCCGAAGTTGCCAGAGCGCGCACGAAATCCTTGCCCTTTTTCCGGACCCTGACTCCCGATGCGCCGCGCGCTGGTAATTGCACCGAATTGGATCGGTGACGCACTGATGGCGCAGCCGCTTTTTTCGCGGCTCGTGAAACTGCATCCGCGCATCGACATCGATGCGATTGCGCCCACCTGGGTTGCGCCCGTGCTCGAGCGCATGCCCGAGATACGCGACGTCTACGCCACCGACCTCGGCCACGGCAAGCTGCAACTGCTGCGCCGCTGGCAACTGGCCGGCGACCTGCGCGCCGAAGGCTACGACGCGGTCTACGTGCTGCCGAACTCGCTCAAGTCCGCGCTGATCCCGTGGCTCGCGAACATTCCGCTGCGCATCGGCTACACGGGCGAGAGCCGCTACGGCTTTCTGAACGTGCGCCACACGAATCCGCCCAAGGACGAGCGGCCGCCGATGGTCAGGCATTACGCCGCGCTGGCCTATGCGCCCGGCGCCACCGTGCCCGACGATCTGCCGATGCCGCGTCTCGAATCGGATCCGAACGAGGCCTCGCGCGTCTCGGCGCGCTTCAATCTCGACACGCGCGTGCCGCTGCTGGTGTTCTGCCCCGGCGCCGAATACGGCCCCGCCAAGCGCTGGCCGCCCGAGCACTTCGCGGCGCTCGCGCGCATGATCGCGCAGTCGTTCCCGTACACGCAGATCGTCGCGCTCGGTTCGCCCAAGGACGCACCGCTCGCCCAGGCCATCGCCGAAAAAGCCCCGAATGTGCGCAACCTGTGCGGCCAGACCGCGCTAGGCGAAGCCTGCGCGCTCATCTCGCGCGCGAGCGCCGTGGTGACCAACGATTCGGGCCTCATGCATGTGGCCGCGGCGCTGCGCCGGCCGCTGGTGGCGCTCTACGGATCGACGGATCCACGCCACACGCCGCCCTTGTCCGAGCTCGCAAAGGTACAATGGCTTCATCTCGATTGCAGCCCCTGCTTTGCGCGCGAGTGTCCGCTCGGGCATCTGAACTGCCTGCGCGAACTGAGCCCGGAACAGGTCTTCGACGATTTGCGCGGTATGCTGGTCGCCCAGCGCTAGCAGCGCTGAACCCGGCGGCAAGCGCTCCGCGCGTGCCCCGCCCGGTTTCCCTTCGGCCTGCGCGCGGGCTGTCGGCGCCCGGCACGCCTCACGCGCTTCGTGCCGCGGATGTGCGGCACGCCACCGACGCCGGGTCCCGAGCGCGCGCCCAATTCAGGTAACGCGCAACGAAGCGGGGCGTCACAGGCCTGTCTCGCGTCGGTCTCATGATGCGCGGCATACTCGCAGCGGCCAGCCGCTGCGGATGTCGCCGTATCGCGAACGAAGCAAACGCCAACCCGCGCAAGAAGCGCATCAGATCAACGAGCCATGCCACGTTTTGCCCACATCTTCGAAGCCGCCGCGGACACCCTCAACGCGTACTATCAGGCCATCGCGGAGGTCAACATCGACGCGTTGATGGGCCTGTGGATCGACGAGGAATTCGTGAGCTGCATTAGCGCCGAGGGCGCGCATCTGCACGGCCTGTCCGACATTCGCGCGGGCCTCGCCGCGCAGTTCGAAGCGGCGCCGGTGTCGATCGAGCCGCTCGACATCCGCGTCTACGACAGCCTTGGCACGGTGGTCTACGCAATCGTGGAGGCGCATCGCCCCGTGGATCCGAACGCGATTCCGACCATGGTCTTCACAACCTATGTGATGGTGCACGAGCGCGGCGAGTGGCGCATCGCGCACATTCACGCGAGCCGCATGCCCGACGACGCCGCGAGCCAGTTCTCCGCGAAGCTGCGCCACGGCCAGGGCGCGCTGCACTGATAGAAGCGGGCAAGCGCAGCACCAGCGGGACAGCGGCAAAAGAAGGTGCAAGCGCGGTAGAAAGGGGACGGCCATGAGCACGACAGGCGACGAAGCGGCGATCAGCCGCACTAGCGACGAAGCGGCAAGACACACCGCCGCGTCTTTCCTGAACGGCGCGAACGGCTACGCACAAGGCGGCTCGACCTATCGAGCGCCGTTCTGGCTGCCCGGCGCGCACATCCAGACCATCGTTCCCGCCCTGTTCTCCCGCCTGCCCCTGCCCGCCTACCGGCGCGAACGCTGGGACACCCCCGATGGCGACTTCATCGAGCTCGACTGGGTCGACGCCCCGGGTTGGGTTCCGGCTTGTCCACCGCGTCCGTCGTGTCCGCCGTGTCCGCCGGAAGGAGCCCGACGAGGCAGCGCGCCGAATGCCCCGCTCTTCGTGTTGTTCCACGGCCTCGAAGGCAGCTCCGGCTCGCACTACGCCCGCGCGTTCGCCGCGGCGGCGCATGCGCGCGGCTGGCACGCGGTCATCCCGCACTTTCGCAGTTGCAGCGGGCCGATGAACCTCATGCCGCGCTTCTACCATCTCGCCGACGCCGCCGAGGTCGACTGGGTCCTGCGCCGCCTCGCCGCGCGTCACGCGGGCCCGCTCGTGGCGGTGGGCGTTTCGCTCGGCGGCAACGTGCTGCTGCACTGGCTCGCGCAGCAGCGCGAGGACGCGCGGATCGTTTCCGCCGCGGTCGCGGTCTCGGCGCCGCTCGACGTCCACGCGGGCGGCAAGATGCTCGCGAACGGCTTCGGCATGGTCTACACGCGCAGTTTCCTGAAGACGCTCAAAGTGAAGGCACTGCAAAAGCTCGAACAATATCCGGGCTTGTTCGACGCGCAAGCGGTGCTGGCGACCCGCAACATGTACGAATTCGACGATGTCGTGACCGCGCCGCTCCACGGCTTCCAGAGCGCGCACGACTACTACACCCGCGCGACGGTACGCCCGAAGCTCGGCGAGATCGTCGTGCCCACGCTCCTCATCAACGCCCGCAACGACCCGTTCCTGCCCGGCGATGCGCTGCCCGCGCGCCACGAAGTGAGCGCCGCGGTCGAGCTCGAGCAGCCCGAAGACGGCGGCCACGTCGGCTTCATGACGGGGCCGTTCCCGGGCCGCAGCGACTGGCTCGCTCAGCGCGTGACCCGCTATCTCTCGCCTCACGTTTCATAGGTAAGTAGGCCCTGGACTCATGGATGACATCGTCAAACAGGCGCTCGCGCGCTGGCCCAACGTTCCTCATTGCACCGGCTGGCTGCTGCTCGACGCGCGCGGCCACTGGCGCCTGCGCGACGAAGCCGACCAGGCACAGGGCGCACCGGGCACGCCGATCCGGCATGAAGCGCTCATCGGCTTCATCAACCGCAATTACGATCGCGATGCCAATGGACAGTGGTTCTTCCAGAACGGGCCGCAACGCGTCTATGTCGAGCTCGAATACACGCCATGGGTCGTGCGCCTCGCAAGTGCGAACGGCGCTGCGCTGACGCTCGTCGATCAAACGGGCCACCCCTTCGAGCCGGTTGCCGTGTATGTGGACGAACACGGCAGCGTGCTGTTCGAACAAGCCGCGCCGGCGACGGCAGAAGGCAGCGCCGATGCAGCTGCGAACGCACTTGCTCGCGTGGCGCTGCTGCACGATCACGATCTCGACTGCTTCACGGAGCATGCGACGCTCGCCGAGGACGGCGAGAGCGGCACGTTTCACTGGCGCGCCGAAACCGCGCTGCCATTGCAATCCATCGCGCGCGCGGACGTGCCGGCGCGCTTCGCGTTCGTGCAGAGTCCGGAGCAAGCGGAAAAGGCCGCGGGCTAAGCTAAGCTGAGCCGCGAAAGCGCACCGCGCGGCGTCCGCCCTCGCCGTTCACCCCTGGTCTTTTTCCTCCGCGCGCTCTTCTTTGTAGCGCGCCTCGAAATCGTGCAGGCGCGCGTCGATCGTCGACAAATCGTAGAACCCCACCGACTTCATGTCGCGCGCTTCCTTGAGCTGCCGGATCGCCGACGGCCACGCGCCATCTAGCGCGAACTTCTCCGCGAGCGCGCGTCGCTGCGTGAGCAGGTCGCCCAGACCCGCGCTCGACTGCGCGAGATACTGCCACCACGCCCCCTGACGCGGCTCGGATTCGGTCTCGCTGCGTGCGAGCGTCTGCGCCTCCTTGAAGCGGCGCGCACCAATCAACGCCTGGAGCAGACCATCGGTGGCCGCGTGCGATGCAGGCCACGCCGCATGCGCGGCCTGCGCAAGCCGCACGGCTTCGTCAGTGCGGCCCGCGCGGCGGGCGATCTCGGCGGCCAGCACGTCGAGGCTTGGCGAACTATGCGGCCAACTACGCGGCAAACTATTTGGCGAACTACGCGGCGAACTACCCTGCGCACCACCGGGCGCACCACCGGCCGAACTACCGGCCGAACTACCGGGCAAACCACGCACCTTGCCGCCTTCCGCGGACTCGAACCGGGCGAACGCCGCGCGCGCGTTCGCGAGCGACGCCACGGCATCGTCGTAGCGTTCGACCTGCAGTTGCGCGAAGGCGATGCCGTACCAGTTCGCAGCCACGTTGAGCGCGACGCGCTCGTCGATCTCGGAGCGCAGACGCGAGATCTCGTCGATGTAGTCGCCGCGCGAGCGGTCCTGGAGCACGCGCACGCGAGCGCGCACGAAACCGTATTCGGGCGACTGGCGCGGCTGCCGGTAAGGCGCGCGGCGGGCGCGATCCTCCATGTCGGCGATGCGCGAGACGGTGAGCGGGTGCGTGCGCGCATAGGCCGGCACGCCGGCATCGCTCATCGACCCGCGTTCGAGCCGCTCGAAGAATGCCACCATGCCCCAAGGATCGTAGCCGGCACCCGCCAGCAGCTTGAAGCCGACGCGGTCCGCCTCATGCTCGGCGGCGCGCGAGAAGCGCAGTTGGCTGTCCACGGCATACGCCTGACTGCCGACGGCGATCGCGCTGCCGAGGTCGCCGCTCCTCGCCAGCACGCCCGCGAGAATGCCGAACAAAACGCCGGCGAGCGCAGCGTAGCCACTGTGCTCGTTCTGCACCAGCATGCGCGCGATATGCCGCTGGAGCACGTGGCCCATCTCGTGGCCGAGCACGGAGGCCAGCTCCGACTCGGTCTGCGTGGCGACAATCAGCCCCGTGTTCACGCCGATAAAGCCGCCCGGCAGCGAAAACGCGTTGATCTGGCTATCGCGCACGGCGAACAGGTCGAAGTCCGGCCGATACCCGCCGATGAACTGCGCAGCCGCCGAGGCCGAGAGGCGCGCCGCGACCGAATCGAGATAGTCGAGCACGAGCCAGTCGCCGATATAGTCGGGATCGCGCCGGATCTCGCGCATCACGCGCTCGCCGATGCGGCGCTCGGCCTGCGGCGTGAGCGTGCCGCCCGAGCCATCGCCGAGATCGGGCAGTTGCGGGACCCAGGCGGGCGCGCGCACACTGGCATTGCCGCGCATGCCGGAGGCGTTTGCGGATTGTCCCGATCCGGACGCGCCGAAACGGCTCTGCGCGCCGCCATACGTGCCGAACACGCCCTGCGCGATCGAGCCGGGAATGACGGAGCCGGCCTCGTCGTCGAGCGGGCCGCTCACGAGCGCGGGAGCGTCGGGGGCGAGCGTTGCGACGCCCGATGTGGCGACGCCCGGCGTAGTGATACCAGGCGTGACGATGCCCGATACTGCGGCGCCCGGCGTAGTAATACCAGGAGTCGTGATACCTCGCGTAACGGTGCCCGGCTTGCTCGCAGACGGCCCGCTGGCGCCATGCCCGGCGGTACCGGATGCGGGCGCACTCGGTGCACCGCGATCGAGCACGGCCGCACGCGCAACCGACACCCCCGCCCCGCCGCCCGGCGCCTGCGCGAACGCTTGCGGCGGAGCGGCAAGCGAAGCGCACAACCAGGCAGCAAGCAGCCGTTTCAGATGCATGGGTGACAGGATCGGGAAAAGCGGATTGCCGGCCCGGCGGCCAGCTACCGGGTCACATCGGGTCACATCGGGTCATTGTAGCCCGCGCGATTCGCCACTCCGCCCTCGAATGAACGCGGTCGAACAACCAGTGACAACCAGGGACAACCGGGGACATCCGAGGACAAACGAGCCCGAACCTCATGCGCCCGCCGCACTGTTAAGATAGGCGCCCTTCACGGAGAACCCACCATGCCCGAACTCACGCATTTCGACGCCGCAGGCGACGCGCACATGGTCGACGTCGGCGGCAAAGCCGAGACCAAACGCATCGCCGTGGCGAGCGGCACGATCCGCATGCTGCCCGCCACGTTCGCGCTGGTGCGCGACGGCAATGCGAAGAAAGGCGACGTGATCGGCGTCGCGCGCATCGCCGCGATCCAGGGCGCCAAGCGCACTTCCGATTTGATTCCGCTGTGCCACCCGCTCGCAATCACGCGCGTGAAGGTCGACTTCGCGCTCGACGAAGCGCTGCCGGGCGTGCATTGCACGGCGCAGGTGGAGACCCTCGGCCGCACGGGCGTGGAGATGGAAGCGCTGACCGCCGTGCAAGTGGGCCTCTTGACGGTCTACGACATGTGCAAGGCGGTGGACCGCGGCATGACGATCACCGATGTCCGCGTGCTGGAGAAGCACGGCGGCAAGTCGGGCGATTGGGTGGCGGCGGGTTAAATCGCGGGTTAAAAAGCGGGTTAAACAGAATCCAGGCAGCGCAAAGGCCGCGTCGAGCCACTGCGCCGCGCGCTAAGCGCTGTGCGCATTCATCGGCGCGGCGGCAAGCGAGGGCTCAGCCGCCGCCCGATCATCAATCGTCCGAATCGTCCTCTTCTTGCTGGACCTTCACCGCAGACGTACCGTACTTCTTCACCAGCGCGGCCTTGAAGCCCGCGAGCGCCGGCTCGCCGTCGCACAGGCTGTAGAGCGAGGCCAATTGCGTGGGCCAGTCATGCAGTTCCTGCGCGAAGATCTTCAGGCGCTCGACCGTGTCGAACGCACCATCGCTATTCCTGTCGAGCGCCTGCAGCACCGCATAGCGGCGCAGCACGGTCTCGCCCGGCAGCAGCGCAATCGCGCGCTCATGCGCGGCGAGCTTGGTCGCGAGGTCCGAAGCGTCGATCGGCATGAGCGTCGCCATGCCGTAGTCGCCCCACGCTCGAAACAGGAAAGACGGCGCCTGCGCATACTCTTCGGCGGGGTGCGAGCCGTAGTACAGCACCTCTGCGCGGTTGTAGTCGCGCACTACCGGCCACAGCGACGCGATGCCGCCAAACACGACCACTGCATAGACGGCACGCGTGAGGTTCGGCGGCACGAAACGCAATGGTTTCGTCTCGAGCAGACCGAACACGAACATCGCGGGCAGCAGGAAGAACATGTACTGCTGCGGATACTCGACGAGCGCATGCATGACCAGCGCGCCAATCAGCGCGAAGCCGAAAATGCGCTCAGCCGTGTGCGGCGCGCGCAGCGCGCGCACGAACCAGGCGAGAAGCCCGATCACGACGATCGCGCAGCCCAGCGCACCCGTCTTGGCGAGCAAGTCGATAAAGATGTCGTGCGAATTATTGGCAATCTCGACGCCGCCCAGCTTGCGCGCAAGTTCGAACTGATGGATCGGGAAGTCGCCCCAGCCCACACCCAGCAGCGGGTGCGTCTTGAACATCGTCCAGCCATAGCGCCATAGCGCGATACGCGGTGCGATCTGGCCCGCGTCCTTGAAGCGGTCGGCAGCCGACTGATCGAGCTGCAATTGATAGTGGACGTTGGCCCAGCGCACGAGCCCATTCACGGCGAAGAAAATCGCGAACAGCACAACGGGCACCACCCAGGCGCGCGCGTAGCCAGCCCGGGCGCCTGCGATGTTGCCTGCATCATCTTCGGCACGCACGCCGCGCGTCGCGCAAAGCGCCATCCAGAACCCCGCGACGACGATCACGCCCATCTGCAACCACGGGCCGCGCGACACGGTAAGCGCCAGGCCGCCCGAGTAGATGGCCGACAGCACGACCCATAGCAGGACGTTCAGACGACGCGTCTGCACGAGATACAGCGCCGCCGCCGTCGCAAAGGCAATGTAGGTCGCAAGGTGGTTGGCCTGCGCCATATTGCCGAACGGCCGCCGGTCAAACCGAACGTTATAGGCGACGACGAGCGGCGTGACCTTCGTTTCGAGATGCAGGAGCTGGATGACCTGACAGAACACCGCGAACAAACCACCGATCACGAGTGCCCACGCGCCCCACACCATCGCCGTGCGCGTGAGATTCACGCGCGCGATGCCGTAGCCCGCGTGAACGGCCATGAAGGCGGCCAGCAGATAGCCCGCGCCCAGCCAGTTCATTGAAGGTTGCTCGACCGGCAGCGCGAGAGTTTGCACGATGAGCAGCAAACCGAAGGCGAGCGGCACGAGGGCGATCGTGGGCGATCTGAAGTCGCGGGCGGGCTGCGCGGAACGCACCAGCAGCCAGACACCGGCGCCGACCATCAGATATAGCGCGAGCGCAGTGAATTCTGAGTAGAACGTCGGGATTGGGTAGGTATGTGCGACGACCGCATAAGGCAGGATCAACGCAACGGCCAGCAAAACGAACGTAAGGTAACGCGCAAAAGGAGAAGGCATGGGGATCGGGGGCGTCAGCAACCGGCGCACTATACAAAACTTTTCCCTCCCTGTGCGGAAGGCAGCCGGACGAAATCCACCCGAACGTGCCGCGCCCTGGCTCCACGCGCCGTGCATTGGGCCCATTCCCCTCGTTGGTGCAGCGTGCGCGGCGCATGGGGGCGCATGCGCGGTACGTGCGCGGCACATGTACGACACATGCGCGAGACATCGTGCGCCGGACGTCCACACGATGTCCGACGCACGAATTGCAGCCGCTTATGCACGCCTCATGCACGCCTCATGCGCGCCTTATGTGCACCTCACGCGTAGCTGATGCGCACCTTGGGCCCACCTCAGGCGCGGCACTCCGGCGGCGCGAGATTGGCTGGCAGCGTAGCTGCTTCCACAGGCATCGGACCCGCGCCCGGTGCCCCAAGCGACGAAACCGACTTGCCGCCCGCGAAGCATTCCCAGGTGAGCGTGCCGCCCTGCACGCTGCCTTGCGCGAGCGCCACGCGCGCCGTAGGCGAGTCGGCGTTGTCGGGCACCGACGGCACGAGCACGATCGTGTTGCTGCCATCGGGCGCGATGCGGTTGGTGAACGCCACGGTGATCTGCCCGGTGGTGTCGTCCACCTTCACCGAGGCGACGTTGCGCGTGGCCGGCGGCACCGTATAGCCCGCGCCGAACGCATTGCCGCTCGCGGCGTTCTCCGCCACTGCGAGCCGCGCCGCGGAAGCCAGCGAGAGGCCCTCGCCCACCCGGCTGCGAGCGAGGTAGTCCTGATACGCAGGAATGGCATACGCGGCGATCACGCCGACGATGGCGAGCACGATCATCAGTTCGATGAGTGTGAAACCAGGCGCGGCCCAACGCCTCGCGAGACGCACGAACTCCCGGCAGGACTGCACGAGCGAAGCCGTGGCATGCGTGGCAAACGAATGCGGAACGAGGGCGGGCGCGGCACATGGCCCGGCAGCGCGCAGTATGTGCGGTTTGCCCGGGCTGGAAGTGGATGGGAATACGGTCATCATCAGGGCTCCTGAAACGAGAAACGCCTGCTCACGAAAAGGTGAACAGGCGCTTCGATCGTATCGGCGGCCCTGTCTGTGCAGCAGTCGGCCGGATGGCTTAGGCGCGGCGCTGTCGGAGCATCGGGTTGCGCGATGGCCCACGCCACGGTCGGAACGACCGGCAAGCCCCCGTCATTGCGCTCAATGAGAGCCTTGCGCGCGTCGCCTGAGCAGTTGACCGAGCACGACCACGAAAATCGCGCACGCCGCACTCATGCCATATTCGGCCGCGGGCGTATCGAGCAGCGGCCAGCGGTCGCCGGCCGGGTCGTTGATGATCAGCCCACCCGCGATCCAGCCAAGCAGCGCGGCGCCCAGCGTCACCACCACGGGATAGCGGTCGAGCAGCCTGAGCACGAGCTGGCTGCCCCAGACGATCAGCGGGATGCTCACCATCAGGCCGAAGATCACGAGCGCGATGCGGTGGCTCGGATCAGCGGCTTCGGCCGCGCCCGCGATGGCCACGACGTTGTCGAGGCTCATCACCGCATCGGCGACGATGATGGTCTTGATCGCGCCGATCAGCTTGTCGGAGGGCTTCACATCGGCATGCTCGAGATGCGAAGGCGCAAGCAGCCGCACCCCGATCCACAGCAGCAGCAGGCCGCCCGTGAACTTCAGATACGGCACGTTGAGCAGCACGACCGCGAAAGCGATCAGCACGACGCGCAGCGCGATCGCGCCGACGGTGCCCCAGACGATGCCGCGCAAGCGCTGTTGCGCGGGCAGGTCGCGGCAGGCGAGCGCGATTACCACGGCGTTGTCGCCGCCGAGCAGGATGTCGATGACGATGATCTGAATGACAGCGCCCCAGTGGAGCGACGCAAAAAACTCGAGCATGAAGGCGGCGGAAGGACCGTGAGTACGACGACAAAGCGCGGCCGCTCAAAAAGACGGCCGCGCCATTAAAAAAGCGAGGCAGCCATGACTGGCTCCCTCGCTTTTATCCGGAAACCTCGTGAAAGGATCCCGCAAGCATATCAAAAAACGCTGGCCACCCGCGCGCTTTACACAATGCGCGAGCAGCAGCGAATCTTGAAATTACAGAATCGACTTCAGCAGACGACCCATTTCCGACGGGTTGCGCGTCACCTTGATGCCGCAGCCGTCCATGATTTCCAGCTTCGCGTCGGCCGTGTCCGCACCGCCCGAGATCAGCGCGCCGGCGTGGCCCATGCGCTTGCCCGGAGGCGCCGTGACGCCCGCGATGAAGCCAACCACCGGCTTCTTCATGTTGTCCTTGATCCAGTAAGCGGCGTTCGCTTCGTCCGGACCGCCGATCTCGCCGATCATGATCACGGCGTCCGTATCCGGATCGTCGTTGAACATCTTCATGACGTCGATGTGCTTCAGACCATTGATCGGGTCGCCGCCGATACCGACTGCCGACGACTGGCCGAGGCCGAGCGCCGTCAGCTGGCCCACCGCTTCATACGTCAGCGTGCCCGAACGCGACACGACGCCGATGCGGCCCTTCTTGTGGATGTGGCCCGGCATGATGCCGATCTTCAGCTCGTCCGGCGTGATCGTGCCGGGGCAGTTCGGGCCGAGGAGCAGCGTCTTGCGGCCTTCGCGGCGCATACGGTCCTTGACTTCGATCATGTCGCGGACGGGAATGCCTTCCGTGATGCAGATCGCGAGATCGAGATCGGCCTCGACGGCTTCCCAGATCGCAGCAGCTGCGCCTGCGGGCGGCACGTAGATGACCGAAACGGTCGCGCCGGTGGCTTCCTTCGCTTCACGCACGTTCGCGTAGATGGGAATGCCCTCGAAGTCCTCGCCGGCCTTCTTCGGGTTCACGCCCGCGACGAACGCTTCGCGGCCGTTGGCATATTCACGGCAGGCACGGGTGTGGAACTGACCGGTCTTGCCGGTGATGCCCTGCGTGATGACCTTGGTGTCTTTGTTGATCAGAATCGACATGTATTGACCTCTGTTCGCTTGGCGTCGCGCGTCGCGCAGGTTGCGGCAAGTGCCGCAGCCGCGCGCCCTCGCGGCGCCATTCGTATCCGCTGAAAATTACTTGCCTTCGGTAGCCGCGACGACCTTCTGCGCAGCCTCTTCCATGCTGTCCGCCGAGATGATCGGCAGGCCCGAGTCGGCCAGCATCTTCTTGCCGAGGTCTTCGTTCGTGCCCTTCATGCGCACGACGAGCGGCACATTCAGGTTCACGGCCTTCGAACCGGCGATCACGCCTTCCGCGATCACGTCGCAGCGCATGATGCCGCCGAAGATGTTCACGAGGATCGCCTTCAGGCCCGGGTTCTTGAGCATGAGCTTGAACGCTTCGGTGACCTTCTCGGTCGTGGCGCCGCCGCCCACGTCGAGGAAGTTCGCCGGCTCGCCGCCGAACAGCTTGATGGTGTCCATCGTGGCCATCGCGAGGCCCGCGCCGTTCACGAGACAGCCGATGTTGCCGTCGAGCGAGATGTACGCGAGGTCGAACTTCGAGGCTTCGATTTCAGCCGGATCTTCTTCGTCCAGGTCGCGGTAAGCGACGATTTCCGGGTGGCGGAACAGCGCGTTCGAGTCGAAGTTGAACTTCGCGTCGAGTGCGATGACCTTGCCGTCGCCGGTGACGTTCAGCGGGTTGATTTCGGCCAGCGACGCATCGGTTTCCCAGAATGCCTTGTACAGGCCTTGCAGGATTGCGCGCGCTTGCGGAATCGATGCGGCCGGCACGCCGATCTTCGCGGCGAGGTCGTCGGCCTGAGCGTCGAGCAGACCCGTCGACGGCTCGACGATGACCTTGTGGATCAGTTCCGGATGCTTTTCGGCCACTTCTTCGATGTCCATGCCGCCTTCGCTCGAACCCATCAGAACGATCTTTTGCGACACGCGATCAACGACGAGGCTGACATACAGTTCCTGCTTGATGTCAGCGCCTTCTTCGATCAGCAGACGGTTGACCTTCTGGCCTTCCGGACCGGTCTGGTGCGTGACGAGCTGCATGCCGAGAATCTGGCTCGCGTATTCGCGGACTTGATCCAGCGACTTCGCCACCTTCACGCCGCCGCCCTTACCGCGGCCACCCGCGTGAATCTGCGCCTTGACGACCCACACCGGACCGCCCAGCTCTTCAGCGGCCTTGACCGCGTCATCCACCGAAAACACCGGCTTGCCGCGCGGTACCGCGACTCCGAATTTCCGCAGGATTTCCTTACCCTGGTACTCGTGAATCTTCATGCGTGATTCCTTCAGTCTGAGAGTTGGAGTGAACTTCGTTTCCGCTGTTGTTATTCATGCGTGAGAACGTCGGCCTTGCCCTCTTGGCTCGGGCCTGAGTTGTCGCGCACGCTGGGGGCTTCCGCACCGCGCTCTATTGAGCGTGGCGCATGGCCGTACCAGCGCGGATAAAACTGCTTGACCGCCTCGCCGTCGAACCGCAGCGCGTGGCAGCGGCCGAGCTGGAAAGGCGGCTTTTCGCCGACGGCTTTGTCGTCGGCGGTCTTGCTGGGTTCCGATCCGGGCGCTTCGCCCGGCGCTCCACTGGATACGTTCCACACCGCTCCGACAAACGCCTGGACCGCAACAGTCGGCAACACGCCCAGCATTTCGGTGAGGTGCGTGCAGCCAACCGTGCCAGCGAGGAGCTGGCCCGCTTCGCGGCGAAAGTTCTGGAGAAGATTGAGCCCGATAAGGGCCCGATAGGCGGGATTGGCGTTCTGGCACTGACCGTCGTAAGGCACCCAGTCGGACGACGCTTCTGCGTCGACGACGTTGAGCTTGCGATCGATCGTGATGCGGAGCCAGAGTTCATGGATCGGCAAACCGTTGGGCCGGACACCGGCGGCGAGCGGCACGTCGCGTGGCTTGTGGTCGGTCAGACACGCGTCGATGTCCCATAGACCGTCCTCGCGCTCATAGGCGACCGCCCGGATAGCGCGCTGATGACGCAACTGGCGAGGCGCTGGCGGAGAAAGCGGCATGCTATAGGTAAGACCGGACAGGAAAACCTCGCGATTTTAGCATACCGAGTATTTGAGACAGCAGCGAACCCACAGTGCCCGGCGGGGCTTGGCCACAGCCGTTTTTTGAGCCTGCCGGCTCAATTTTCCGGTCAGCTTTCCTTCAGTTTTCCGTCACTCGCCCTCGAAGCAGTCTTCGATGCCCTTCAAGATCTTGCCGATGATTGACATCGAGAAACCACGCGCGGCCAGGAAACGCGCCTGACGCGCGCGCTCGGCGGGAGTCTCGGGCAACTGGCCGTACTTCTTCTGCCAGACGGCGCGAGCGCGGGCGAGCTCGGTTTCGCGCAATTGCGCGTTCACTTCTTCGATGAGCGTTTCGCCCACGGCATGACGCTTGAGTTCGCTGACGATGCGCCCTGCCCCCAGGCGCGCGGCGCGGCGGTACACGACGCTTTCCGCAAAGCGCGCGTCGGAAAGCCAGCCCTCGCGTTCGAGCGCGTCGAGCAGCGCTTCGAGTTCGTCGGCGTTTTCGGTGAAGGGCATAAGCTTGCGCGAGAGTTCCGCGCGGCTGTACTCGCGGCGCGAGAGATAGCCGAGTGCACGCCCCTTGAGCGAACGCTCGGGACGCTGCTTGCTAGACGTTTCGTCCTTGCGCGAGGTGCGCGGCATGCGCGAGGTGGAGGTGCGCTCGAAGCGGTCGGCTTGCGGCGCGGCCGCTACGTGCGCTGCTTCACGTGCTTCTTCGTATACTTCGTGCTGCGTTTCAAACCGCTCGCGTTGCGTAGCACGGCGGATTTCGCGCGGCGCTGCGGACGAAGCCTCGGTGGGTGCATTGGCGGGTGCATTGGAGGGTGCATTGAAGGGCGCATCGAAAAATGCCTCGAACGGCACTTCGAATACCGCCCCGCCCTCGCTATCCAGATCGTGAGAAGCGGCAAAGCCGCGAGCGCCCGAATGGGCGTCGCGGCTTTGTGTGCCGATGCGTTGCGCGGCAGTACGGCGCGTTGCGCGCCGTGCTTCATGCAGGTGTTCCGCCTCGTCCGAAGCCGCGGACCTGGCTTCCGTGGACGTTGCCACGGGAGTTGCCGCGGACGTTTCCGTCTCATGCGGCACCGAAGCGGACCCGTCCTTGCGCATCACGATAGTGCTGACTCTCTGGCGCCGACTTCGGGACTTATTCTTCGCCCGCGACTTCGACTTCGCCGGAACCGTTGGCGTCTGCCGGCATCGTGCTCACGCCCAGCGATTCACGGATGCGGTTTTCGATCTCGCGAGCGATGTCCGGATTCTCGCGCAGGAACTCGCGCGCGTTGTCCTTGCCCTGGCCGATGCGCTCGCCGTTATAGCTGTACCACGCACCCGCTTTATCCACGATCTTGGCCTGCACGCCGAGGTCGATGATTTCGCCCTGACGCGAGATGCCTTCGCCATAAAGAATGTCGAAGATGGCTTCGCGGAACGGCGGCGAGACCTTGTTCTTCACGACCTTCACGCGCGTTTCGCTGCCGATCACTTCGTCGTTCTTCTTGATCGAACCGATACGGCGAATGTCCAGACGCACCGACGCGTAGAACTTGAGCGCGTTGCCGCCCGTGGTGGTTTCCGGGTTGCCGAACATCACGCCGATCTTCATGCGAATCTGGTTAATGAAGATCACCATGCAGTTCGTCTTCTTGATCGTGCCGGTGAGCTTGCGCAGCGCCTGCGACATCAGACGCGCCTGCAGACCCGGCAGCGAGTCGCCCATTTCACCTTCAATTTCGGCCTTCGGCACGAGCGCCGCGACCGAGTCGATCACGATCATGTCGATCGAGCCCGAGCGCACGAGCGCGTCGGTGATTTCGAGCGCCTGCTCGCCCGTGTCCGGCTGCGAGATAAGCAGTTCCGGCACGTTCACGCCGAGCTTGGCGGCGTATTGCACGTCGAGCGCGTGTTCCGCGTCGATAAACGCGGCCGTGCCGCCGAGCTTCTGCAATTCGGCGATCACCTGGAGTGTGAGCGTGGTCTTGCCCGACGATTCCGGACCGTAGATCTCGACCACCCGGCCGCGCGGCAGACCGCCCACGCCGAGCGCGATGTCGAGGCCGAGCGAACCGGTGGAGACTACCTGGATGTCCTCGACCGCCTCGCCGTCGCCGAGCCGCATGATCGACCCTTTGCCGAACTGCTTTTCGATCTGCGCGAGCGCGGCGGCCAGCGCCTTGCTCTTTTCAGCAGTCAGCCCAGCCGAGCCTTTCTTGCTATCTTCCATGAATCGTCCTTTGCTATGATGAACGGCGTCTGGTGACGACGCGCACGTGCCGCTGGTGACAAACTCGGGCACATACGCTTGAACGCAGACACTGTATAAAAAAACAGTAGTTTTGGCAAGCCCGTTTTTAGCGGACGCGCGTGCCGAAACCGCGAATTTTCGGAGACCGCCGCCCGACGCTGCCCGGGCTCGCCCCCAGCCGGGAGCGCTGCGCGCACCGCGACGCACAAAACGGGCTTAAAAGCGCTTCGAGGGCGACGCTGGCGCACATGCGAATTCTCATTGCCGAAGACGACAGCATACTCGCGGACGGTCTCGTCCGATCACTCCGCCAGGCGGGCTATGCCGTTGATCACGTGCGTCATGGCGTGGACGCCGATACGGCCTTATCGATGCAGACGTTCGACCTCCTGATCCTCGATCTGGGCCTGCCGAAAATGCCGGGCCTCGAAGTGCTGCGCCGCTTGCGCGCGCGCAATTCCAATCTCCCCGTCCTGATCCTCACGGCCGCCGACAGCGTGGACGAGCGCGTGAAAGGCCTCGACCTCGGCGCCGACGATTACATGGCCAAGCCCTTCGCGCTCAACGAGCTGGAAGCGCGCGTGCGCGCGCTCACGCGGCGCGGCGCGGGCGGCGGCCCCACGGTCGTGCGCCATGGCGCGCTGGCGTTCGATCAGGTCGGGCGCGTGGCCCGCATCAACGACCAGGCGCTCGATCTGTCGGCGCGCGAGCTCGGCGTGCTCGAAGTGCTGCTGCAGCGGCTCGGGCGGCTCGTCTCGAAGGAGCAGCTCGTCGACCATCTGTGCGAATGGGGCGAGGAAGTAAGCAACAACGCGATCGAGGTCTACGTGCACCGGCTGCGTAAAAAGCTCGAAGCGGGCGGCGTGCGCATCGTGACCGTGCGCGGGCTCGGGTACTGCCTCGAGAAAGAAGCGAATCCGGCGAGTGCACCCGCAAGTGCACCCACAAGTGCACCCACAAGCGCCCCCGCATATCCCCCCTCAAGCGCCCCGGCCGCGGCGAATCCCGCGACCACCGCGCGCACCGAGGCGTCGGGCGTCGATACGCCGGGCGGCGATACGTCGGGCGTCGACACGCCGGGCGCCGCTGCGCCACCCGCCATGCCGGCCAGCCACTACTACAAATAGCCAGGCGCGACGATGGCCGAGCCCGCTCCCGCCGCACACCCCGCGCCGGCCTCGTCCGGCGCCTCGCCGATGCCCCCAGCCGAGGCCGGCGCGCTCGACGACGAAGCGCGCGACGCCCGCTACGCCAACCCCTTCGCCCCGCCCGACGAGGCCGAAGCCGCGGCGGCGCGTCCGCGCTCGCTGTTCGGCGAAATTCTCGACTGGATGCTCGCGCCGCTTTTGCTGCTCTGGCCGATGAGCATCGCGGTCACCTATCTCGTCGCCAAATCGATCGCCAACGGCCCGTTCGACCGCGCGCTCGAAACCGATGCCTACGTGCTCGCGCGCCAGATCCATCCGGTCAACGGCGTGGCTGAACTCTCGCTGCCCAACTCCACGCGCGACTTCCTGCGCGCCGACAACATCGACAATGTGTTCTACCAGGTGCTCGGCAGCCGTGGCGAGCTGGTGAGCGGCGACCGCGAGATGCCGCTGCCGCGCGACGAAGACCGCCCGCCCGCCGGCCTCGTGGAATTCCGCGACGACATGCTGCACGGCATCGACATCCGCGTGGCCTATACGACGGTCGAGCTGCCGAATCTGGCGGGCTCGCAGCCCGTGCTCGTGCAGGTGGCCGAGACGCTCGACAAGCGCCGCCAGCTCGCCAACGACATCATCAAGGGCGTGATCCTGCCGCAGTTCGTGATCTTGCCGCTCGCGATCCTGCTCGTCTGGTTCGGCCTCTCGCGCGGCCTCGCGCCGCTGCACGCGCTGCAGTCGAACATGCGCATGCGCCGCCCCGACGACCTCTCGCCGCTCGAAGCGCGGCGCGCCCCGCCCGAGATCGAGCCGCTCGTCACCTCGTTCAACGATCTGCTCACGCGCCTCGAGCAGAACATGCAGCTGCAAAAGCGCTTTATCGCCGATGCCGCGCACCAGATGAAGACGCCGCTCGCGGGCCTGCGCACCCAGGCCGAACTCGCGCTGCGCCAGGACGCGAGCGCCGAAGTACACCGCTCGCTCGAGCAGATCGCGACGAGCTCCGAGCACGCCGCACGGCTCGTCACGCAATTGCTCGCGCTCGCGCGCGCCGAGAACCGCATGTCGGGGCAAGTCTTCATGCCTGTCGATATCGCCGACGTGGCCCGTCACGCGGTGCGCGACTGGGTGCAGCCCGCGCTCGCCAAGCAGATGGATCTGGGCTACGAAGGCCCGGAACCCAACCTGTCCGACCGGCACGATAGGCACGATAGGCACGATAGACACGAAGGGCACGAGGGGCACGCCAGCCACGACGAAAACGGCGGACGCAGCACGCAAGGCCGCTCTGCGCCGGTGCAGGTCGACGGCAACCCCGTGATGCTGCGAGAGATGCTGTCGAACCTGATCGACAACGCGATCCGCTACACGCCCGCCGGCGGCCGCATCACGGTGCGCGTGCGGCCCGAACCCGCGGCGCACGCCGTGCATCTGGAAGTGGAGGACACCGGCATCGGCATTCCCGCCGCCGAGCGCGAGCGCGTGCTCGAGCGCTTTTATCGCATCCTCGGGCGCGACGGCGAAGGCAGCGGCCTCGGACTCGCGATCGTGCGCGAGATCGCGACGATGCACGGCGGCACGCTCGCCATCGACGACAACGTCTATCAACTCGAACCGCGTCTTGCCGGCACGCTCGTGCGCGTGACGCTGCGCCTGCGTGGCGCAAGCTGACAGCATTCGCTCGAAACTGACGGCAAAACGGCCTGAATCGGGGATGGGACTTACCCTTAGCGGGCACTAACCCAACCCGCACGAATCCGATCAATAGACGAAGTTGACCTGCAGTTACCTACTATTCGCGGCAAATTAACGGTGATTAGCCAATCACGGAAAGCCGGAAACGCCTCACGAAAAAGGCTCCCTGCCGTCAGAACCCCGTAAGTTTCCATTCCAATAATGCATCGCAGGACCGCACGAGCCCCGAGGTTCACCGCCCGGGCGGGCCATACCAACACGCGGCATATCAAAATTGGAGACACATATGGCAACCGTTGGCGGACAAGTCTCACACACGCCGATGACCAGCGATGAAAAACGCGTGATCTTCGCGTCGTCGCTCGGCACGGTGTTCGAGTGGTACGACTTCTACCTGGCCGGCTCGCTCGCGGCCTATATCAGCAAAAGCTTCTTCTCCGGCGTGAACCCCACCGCGGGCTTCATCTTCACGCTGCTCGGCTTTGCGGCGGGCTTCGCGGTGCGGCCGTTCGGCGCGATCGTGTTCGGCCGGCTCGGCGACCTCGTGGGTCGCAAGCACACCTTTCTCGTCACCATCGTCATCATGGGTCTCTCGACCTTCGTGGTGGGCTTCCTGCCGGGCTACGCGTCGATCGGCATTGCCGCGCCCGTGATCTTCATCGCCATGCGCCTCTTGCAGGGCCTCGCGCTCGGCGGCGAGTACGGCGGCGCGGCCACCTACGTGGCTGAACATGCACCGCCCGGACGCCGCGGCTTCTACACCGCGTGGATCCAGACCACGGCGACGCTCGGCCTCTTCCTCTCGCTGCTCGTGATCCTCGGCGTGCGCACGACGGTGGGTGAAGAGCAGTTCGCCTCGTGGGCGTGGCGCATCCCGTTCGTCGCGTCGATCCTGCTGCTCGCGGTTTCGGTGTGGATCCGCCTGCAACTCGACGAATCGCCGGCGTTCAAGCGCATCAAGGCCGAAGGCAAGATTTCGAAGGCGCCGCTCTCCGAAGCGTTCGGCCAATGGATGAACCTCAAGGTCGTGATCCTCGCGCTGATCGGCGTGACGGCGGGCCAGGCCGTGGTCTGGTACACGGGCCAGTTCTACGCGCTCTTCTTCCTCACGCAGACGCTCAAGGTGGACGGCGCGAGCGCCAATATCCTGATCGCGCTGGCGCTCCTGATCGGCACGCCGTTCTTTCTGTTCTTCGGCGCGCTCTCGGACAAGATCGGCCGCAAGCCGATCATCATGGCCGGCTGCCTGATCGCGGCGCTCACCTACTTCCCGCTCTTCAAGGCGCTCACGCACTTCGCGAACCCCGCGCTCGAAGCCGCAACGGCACGCGCGCCGATCGTGGTAATCGCGAACCCCGACGAATGCTCGTTCCAGTTCAACCCGGTAGGCACCTCGAAGTTCACGAGTTCGTGCGACATCGCCAAGAGCGCGCTCTCGAAGGCTGGCCTGAACTACTCGAACGTCGCCGCGCCGGCCGGCGCGCTCGCACAGATCAAGGTGGGCGACACGACGATCGACACCTTTGACGGCAAGGCGGCCGGCGCGAAGGAGGCCGGCGCAACGTTCGAGAAAACGCTCTCGGGCGCGCTGAAATCGGCGGGCTATCCAGCCAAGGCGGACCCGGCGCAGCTCAACTGGCCGATGACCGTGGCGATCCTGACCATCCTCGTGATATTCGTGACGATGGTGTACGGGCCGATCGCAGCGATGCTGGTGGAGATGTTCCCGACACGCATCCGGTATACGTCGATGTCGCTGCCCTATCACATCGGCAACGGCTGGTTCGGCGGCTTCCTGCCAGCGACGGCCTTCGCGATCGTGGCGGCCAAGGGCGATATCTACTCGGGGCTCTGGTATCCGATCATCATTGCGCTCGGGACGTTCGTGATCGGCATGCTGTTCGTGAAGGAGACCAAGGACTCGGATATCTACGCGCAGGATTGACGTTGCCAATCGCTGCGGCCCGGCGGCCCCGAAAAAATTGGGAGATAGTGCTTGACAGGTCGCCGGGGCGTCGCCATAATCTTCCTTCTACGGCGAATTAGCTCAGTCGGTTAGAGCGACGGAATCATAATCCGCAGGTCCGGGGTTCGAATCCCTGATTCGCCACCAAATGCGAAAGCCGCTGTTCCGCAAGGAACAGCGGCTTTTTCTATTTCGGCACCGCTGCAGTTCCCTCACCCTTCGATGCGCTCGCGCGTCACACGCAGCAACGCCGCCATTGCGGCGCTCGCCGCAGGCGCATCGCGCCGGCCAATCGCCTCGAACACCACCGTATGGTCGGGCAACGCGGCGTTGAACACGTCCGCGCGCTTCGCGTTCACGCGCAACTGGCCTTCGAGCGTGCGCTCGATCAGCGTGCCGAGCGGCACCAGCAGTTCGTTGCGGCACGCCGCGAGCACGGCCAGGTGAAAGCGCAAGTCGGCGCGCACCCATTCGTCGACGTTGCGCGCTTCGGCCATCGCGGTATGTGCGTGCGCGAGCCGCTCGAAGGCGTGCGCATCGTGCGCACTCGCGGCGAGTCCCGCCGCGAACGGCTCGATCATCTCGCGCATTTCCTGAAGCTTGAGCGCAAACGCGAGCGGCGGCGCGACGCGCGCGTACCAGTCGAGCACGTCGGCGTCGAGCAGGTTCCACGCCGTGCGCTCGCGCACCCGCGTGCCCACCTTCGGACGCGATTCCACGAGCCCCTTCGAGGTGAGCGTGCGCAACGCCTCGCGCAGCACTGTGCGGCTCACTTCGAAGGCCGCCATGAGTTCGGCCTCGCGGGGCAATATCTCGGCGGGCGCGTAGTCGCCGCGCAGGATCGCGCTGCCGAGTTCGAATGCCACCGTTCCGTGCAGATCGCGCTGAATGGTCGTTCTCCTGGGGGATGTCCACCGTAAATACCCAGATACTGGGAGCTTAAGAGAAATAATACTATTAATAGCACTTAAAAGCGATTTTTGCAGTAGCATGGTCTCCGCGATGTGACGATTCGTCGACAAGGAGACTCCGCATGAAAATTACCAGGCTCGAAACCTTCGTCGTGCCGCCCCGCTGGCTCTTTCTCAAGATTGAAACAGATCAGGGGATCGTCGGCTGGGGCGAGCCGGTGGTCGAAGGCCGGGCGCACACGGTTGCAGCCGCCGTCGACGAGCTCGCCGACTATCTGATCGGCAAAGATCCGCTGCTTATCGAAGACCATTGGCAAGTGATGTATCGCGCGGGCTTCTATCGCGGCGGTCCTGTCTCGATGAGCGCGATCGCAGGCGTGGACCAGGCGCTTTGGGACATTAAGGGCAAGCATCATGGCGTGCCGGTGCACGCGCTGCTCGGCGGCCAGGTGCGCGACAAGATCAAGGTCTATTCGTGGATCGGCGGCGACCGTCCGAGCGACGTCGCGAACAACGCCCGCGCCGTGGTCGAGCGCGGCTTCAAGGCCGTCAAGATGAACGGCTCGGAAGAGCTGCAGATCATCGACACGTTCGACAAGGTTCAAGGCGTGATCAACAACGTCGCGGCGGTGCGCGAGGCCGTGGGCCCGAACGTCGGCATCGGCGTGGACTTTCACGGCCGCGTGCACAAGCCGATGGCAAAGGTGCTGGCGAAGGAGCTCGATCCGTACAAGCTGATGTTCATCGAGGAGCCGGTGCTCTCGGAGAACGTCGAGGCGCTGCGCGACATCGTCAATCAGACGAGCACGCCCATCGCGCTGGGTGAGCGGCTCTACTCGCGCTGGGATTTCAAGCACATCCTCGCGGGCGGCTATGTGGACATCATCCAGCCCGATGCCTCGCACGCGGGCGGCATCACCGAGTGCCGCAAGATCGCCGCGATGGCCGAGGCCTATGATGTCGCGCTCGCGCTGCACTGCCCGCTCGGGCCCATCGCGCTCGCGACCTGTTTGCAGATCGACGCAGTGAGCTACAACGCGTTCATCCAGGAGCAAAGCCTCGGCATTCACTACAACAAGGGCAACGATCTGCTCGACTACATCAGGAATCCCGAGGTCTTCAAGTACGAGGACGGCTTCGTGTCGATTCCTCAGGGCCCGGGCCTCGGCATCGAGGTCAACGAGGAGAAGGTGCGCGAGATGGCGAAGACGGGGCATCGCTGGCGCAATCCGGTGTGGCGTCACGAGGATGGCAGCGTCGCCGAGTGGTGATGTAGTCGCGGCGTTACGTGACGCCCTGGCTGCTGGGCGTTTCAGCGCCGTAACGTTTGAGGCCCTTTTTCGGGCCAACCGCCGCATCCCGCCTTCGGGCGGGTGTTTCGAATGGCGCTTTCGCACACAGCGAAAGCGCCTGCAAAGGCCCGCCGCGCAAGACCCCGGCGCCCTTCGCATACCGTCCGCGCGCAACGCGCGGCGCGACCTGGCCCTCGCTGGCCTGCTCCTTGCTGAATTCCCTGCGAAGCCGAAACCCATTTTGGCTCGGTACCCAGCCGCAGGGATTCACATGGAAACGATGCTCCCCGACTATCTGATCCGCGAACAGGCCGCCGTCGGCGCTTTGGTCGTCTTTGGCCTGATGCGCGTGATCGTTGCCGCCGTCGCGCGCACGCGCGGCTGGCGCATCCTCGTCGTCGAGCAGAGCCTGATCGGCGTCGCGGTTCTGTGGTGCGCGCCGCAGCTCGTCGACCTGATCGCGCATCCTTCATCAGGGCTCGCACTCGCCGGGCTCGAGGGCAAGGCCATCGGCTGCGCCATCGCCCTCTTCTTCTCGCCCATTCTCAGTCACCGGCTCGGCTACGAATGAAGCGGCGGCAGCGCACGCATGGGTTCATCACTGGCCGCGCGTTTCAACCCTGCAACACATAGCCCGGCACGCTGTGCCCAAGCACGGCCGCGACGATGAGTACCGCCATCATCACCAGCGCTTCGAGGTGCAGCACGTTGACGAAGCGACGCGCCACAGCCGTCGACGCCGCGCGGCGCAACTCGGGCATCGCCACCATGCGGTTGAAGCCGCCCAGCAGCATGGCCAGCACCACGAGCGCGAGCTTGGCAATCAGCACGTGACCCCACGCGCTCGTTGCGAGCACGCCGAATGCGCCGCCGGTGCCGCGCAGGACATTGAACACACCCGTCGCGAGCACGAGTCCCACGGCGAAGAGCGCCACGTTGGACACTTGCCCCGCCGTGCGGATGAGCACGCCGCGCGCCGTCGAGGCGCCCAGCGCCGGCAGCACGGCCAGCCCGCCGGCCATCACGATGCCGCTCCATGCGCTCGCGCTCAGCACGTGCAGCGTCTGCACGCCGAGCGCCGCCGAGGCGAATCCCGCATCGGCGGCGTGGCCAAGGCCCGCGCGTCCCGCAGCCGTGGCGATGAGCGCAAGCCAGAGCACGCCGTCGCGCATCGGCGTGGCGGGCATCAGCGCCGTGCCGAGCACCACCAGCGCGCCCACGAACGCGACGCTCCACGCGTGGCCCACGTGCGTTTGCGCAAGCACCGTCGGCACGACGCCGAATGAGCCCGGCAGCGTCCCGCCGCTGATCGACGCGCTTTCGTAGAGCAGCCAGATTGCGAGCGCAATCGCGAGCACGAGCGAACCCGCCCGCAGCGATGTTTGCGCGCGCAGCCATGCGGGCCGTGCGGGCGCGACCGCGCTACGCGCGTCCTTCTCGAGCCACGCGCCATAGAGCGTCGAGCCCAGTGCAAACGCATAGGCGATGTTCACGAGGGCGGCCATCGCGACCTGCCCGATCCACAGCCAGTCAGCTTTCATCGAACCGCGACCTCCCGGCGTTCACGACAGATGGGGAGCGGGGCGAGGCCTGCGGCACGTGCCTGCAGCATCGAAGGGGGAAGTGCAATTGGAGTCATCGAGACGAGTGGCAAGGAAACAACAAGAAAACAAGGTGGAATCGACATCAAGGTTGGCGCAGCGACGCAACCGCATCGGTGGCACGCGTGTGCGCCGTTTCGAGATGTGCCTGCTTCGATAGCCGCCGCGCGGATCGGTTCAACCGCGGGTCAACCGTGGGGTCAACAGCGAGGTCAACGACAGGATCAGCCGTGGGGTCCAACCGTGCTTCGACCGTGAACGAATCGCGAACGAACCGCGCACGAAACGCGACCCCCGATGCGCACGGCATGCAGTGACGCGCAAGCAGGGTCAATCCCGAGTCGCGGATCGGCCAACAGGTGCAGAATCATAACCGGCGACGTTGCGACCCTCTGCCGCAATCGTGTTCGGGCAAGCCCGTGTAGGCGGCTCGATGGCACGTGTGGCAAATAGTCACTATCAGGCCGCGATGATAGAATCTGCCGCGTCGCCGCAGCGCGCACGGTGTTCTGTTTTTTCAGCGCGCGCAGCCTACAAGCCGGGTCGTTCGAAGCCTGGTCAGGTCCACGATAAAGAATGGAGTCACGCGTGTCCCCAAGACGTATCTCCAGACCGCTCATTGCGCTCGCCGCGCCGCTTCTGGCCGCATTGCTGTTCGGCACGACCGGAATCTTCAGCGCAGCGTCCGCCCAGACCCCACAGCCCAAAGCCCCCGACACGATCGCCTCGCGCGTGCAGGGCTGCACCGCGTGCCACGGCACGCACGGCCAGGGGACCGACAACGACTACTTCCCGCGCCTCGCCGGCAAGCCCACGGAGTATCTGTACAACCAGTTGATGAATTTTCGCGAGGGTCGCCGCAAGTACCCGCCGATGAATTACCTGGTCACCTATCTCTCCGACGACTACCTGCACGAGATCGCGACGTATTTTGCGCAGCAGCGGCCGCCCTATCCGCCGCCCTCGAAGCCGGCGGTCGGCGACAGCACGCTCGCGCACGGTCGCCAGATCGTGCTGCACGGCGACCCGGCGAGGCAAGTGCCCGCGTGCGCGGCCTGCCATGGCGCGAAGCTCACCGGCATGGAGCCCGCCGTTCCGGGTCTCGTCGGCCTGCATTCGGACTACATCAGCGCGCAGATCGGCGCCTGGCGCTCGGGATCGCGTCACGCCAAGGCACCCGACTGCATGCATGAGGTCGCCACGCGCCTCACGGATGACGACGTGAACGCGGTCGCGGCCTGGCTCTCGACGCAAAGCGCGCCGCAAAATCCCGTGCCGGCACCCGCTGGCTCGTTGAAGACGCCGCTTGCATGCGGCAGCGAACCGCAATAAGGCGCCGGGGGAGACAGCCATATGAACCGCAAGTCCCTGTTCGCACTGTCCGCAGTCGTCGTCACCGCCGCCGCCGCGCTCGTGCCGGTGCTGTGGACCGGCACCGACTATCTGCGCAACAACTCGGCGCAGGCGGCCACGCCCGTCGATCAGTCCGATCTCATCAAGAAGGGCGAGACGCTCGCCCGCGCCGGCGACTGCGTTGCCTGCCACACGGTGCGCGGCGGCAAGACCTTCGCGGGCGGCCTGCCGATGGCGACGCCGTTCGGCACGCTCTATACACCGAACATCACGCCCGACGACAAGTACGGCATCGGCAAATGGAGCTCCGACGACTTCTACCGCGCCATGCACACGGGCCGCTCGAAGGACGGCAGCCTGCTCTATCCGGCCTTCCCGTTCACGAGCTACACGAAGGTCTCGCGCGCCGACTCGGACGCGATCTACGCGTACCTGCGCTCGGTGGAGCCGGTGAGCGTGCCGAGCCGCCCGCACGAGCTCAAATTCCCGTTCAACAACCGCAATCTGCTGATCGGCTGGCGCACGCTGTTCTTCCGTGAAGGCGAGTACAAGCCCGACCCGACCAAGTCGGTCGAATGGAACCGCGGCGCGTATCTGGTCGAGGGCCTCGGCCACTGCGGCATGTGCCACACGTCCATCAACATGATGGGCGGGCCGGTCAACTCGTCCGCGTTCGCAGGCGGCCTGATCCCGTTGCAGAACTGGTACGCGCCCTCGCTGACCTCGAGCGAAGGCGGCCTCGGCGACTGGGACATCAAGGAGATCCAGAGCCTCCTGAAGACCGGCGTCTCGGAACGCGGCGCGGTGTTCGGCCCCATGGCGGACGTGATCCATAACAGTCTGCAATATCTCCCGGAAGACGATATCCAGGCGATGGCGACGTACCTCAAGACGATTCCGCAAAAGAAGGAAGCGCCTGAGACCATGCAAATGGAAACGTCCGAAGCGTTCGGAGGCGAACTCTTACAGCAAGGCCAGAAGATCTACCATGACCAGTGTGCAAAGTGTCACGCGGAGAACGGCCTCGGCATGCCGCCGAATTTCCCGCCGCTCGCGAACAATCAGTCGATCCAGATGCATTCGGCTGTGAATCCGATCCGCATGGTGCTCAACGGCGGCTATCCGCCCAGCACGCAGGGCAATCCGCGCCCGTACGGCATGCCGCCGTTCGCGCAATCGCTGTCCAACCAGGAAGTGGCGGCGGTCGTGACGTTCATCCGCATGTCGTGGGGCAACAAGGGCACGCCGGTGTCCCCACAACAGGTGGCCGATCTGCGCTCCGCGCCGCTCGACTGACGCCCGCCTGCTATAGTGGCGTCTGCCTGATGAGGGCGCAGCCGGCGAAACACCGCCGGCTGCGCCCTTCGCCATTGTGATGGGGCAAGAAGAACAAGGAGTGGTCGTCATGAACGCGGGTGAGCGTCTGAACAGCATTACGCACCTTGCGGGCGCGTTGCTGTCGGTCGCGGGACTGGTTTCGCTCGTGACGCTCGGCGCGCTCGATCATGATGCGTACAAGGTCGTGAGCTTCGCCGTCTACGGCGCCATGCTGTGCGCGCTGTACACGGTTTCCACGCTGTACCACAGCGTGCGTGCGCCGCGCATCAAGGCCGTGCTGCAGAAGTGCGATCATGCCGCAATCTATCTGCTGATCGCGGGCAGCTATACTCCGTTCTCGCTCGTCACGCTGCGCGGGCCGTGGGGCTGGTCGCTCTTCGGC
Source organism: Paraburkholderia tagetis (assembly GCF_022213065.1). Lineage (GTDB taxonomy): Bacteria > Pseudomonadota > Gammaproteobacteria > Burkholderiales > Burkholderiaceae > Paraburkholderia > Paraburkholderia tagetis. The sequence goes on along the minus strand of NZ_JAKLJA010000003.1, from coordinate 118,473 downwards.
GTGAGCTGGGGGCTTGCCGTGTTCGGCATCGTGCAGGAACTCACGCTCGGGCGCCGCACGCGCATGCTCTCAATGGTGCTTTACGTGGTCATGGGCTGGCTTGCGCTGGTTGCGGCCGGACCGCTTCTCGGCGCGCTGCCGACCGCCGGCACCGCGTGGTTGCTGGCAGGCGGCATCATCTATAGCGCCGGCATTTATTTTTTCGTCAACGACGAACGCATCCGGCACGGACATGGTATCTGGCATCTGTTCGTGCTCGCCGGGAGCGTCTGTCAATTCGTGAGCGTCGCGGCCTACGTCGCGTGATGCGCCCCGCCGGGACCTCCACCGGGCGGACAAGGCACACGAAGCAAATGCGAAGACCATCGCGCGGCGGCCGCAGTGTCCGCGGCCGCGCGATGCAACTTTACGCCAGCCGGCGGGTCTGCATAGACCGCCGACACGCGGCGCGCGCACTGGCGCGCCGTCCGAATGAACGCGAGCGGGCGCAACCGCATCTCGTGCGCCGCGCCGTGCTGTTGCCTCGGCCAGCAGCGCCTTGCCGCTCGCGCCACTGCAATACAACAGGTGTTTATGTCTTTCGATTCTCTCGGCTTGTCCGAACCGCTGGTCCGTGCCGTCAACGAACTGGGTTACACCACCCCCACGCCTATCCAGTCGCAAGCCATTCCTGCCGTGCTGAACGGCGGCGACCTGCTCGCCGGCGCCCAGACTGGCACCGGCAAGACCGCCGGCTTCACGCTGCCCATCCTGCAGCGTCTGTCCGACATGCCGCCGGCAGCAGGAGCCAGGCGTGTCGTGCGCGCGCTCATTCTCACGCCCACGCGCGAACTGGCCGCCCAGGTCGAGGAAAGCGTGCGCGCCTACGGCAAGTATCTGAAGCTCAAGTCGACGGTGATGTTCGGCGGCGTGGGCATCAACCCGCAGATCGACGCCCTCAAGCGCGGCGTGGACATCGTGGTCGCGACGCCGGGCCGTCTGCTCGACCATATGCAGCAAAAGACCATCGATCTCTCGCAGATCGAGATCCTCGTGCTCGACGAAGCCGACCGCATGCTCGACATGGGCTTCATCCACGACATCAAGCGTGTGCTCGCGAAACTGCCGCCGAAGCGCCAGAACCTGTTGTTCTCGGCCACCTTCGCCGACGAAATCAAGGCGCTCGCCGACAGCCTGCTCGACTCGCCCGCGCTCATCGAAGTCGCGCGCCGCAACACCACGGCGGAAACCGTCGCACAAAAGGTCTACCCCGTCGATCGCGACCGCAAGCGCGAGCTGCTCACGCACCTGATCCGCCAGCACAACTGGTTCCAGGTGCTCGTGTTCACGCGCACCAAGCACGGCGCGAACCGCCTCGCCGAGCAACTCACGAAGGACGGCATCAGCGCGCTCGCGATCCACGGCAACAAGAGCCAGTCGGCCCGCACGCGCGCTTTGAGCGAGTTCAAGGACGGCACGCTGCAGGTGCTCGTGGCCACGGACATCGCCGCGCGCGGCATCGACATCGACCAATTACCGCACGTGGTCAACTTCGACCTGCCCAACGTGCCCGAGGACTATGTGCACCGCATCGGCCGCACGGGCCGCGCGGGTGCGACCGGCGAAGCGGTCTCGCTCGTCTGCGTGGACGAGCATCAGCTTCTGAAAGACATCGAAAAACTCATCAAGCGCGCGGTGCCGCAAGAGGTCATTGCGGGCTTCGAGCCGGATCCGAACGCGAAACCCGAGCCGATCCTGCGCCGTGGCCAGCAGCAAGGCCGCGGGCAGCGTCAGGGACAAGGTCAGGGGCGCGGTGCCTCGGGCAATGCCGGCAATGCGGCGGCCAAGCCGGCGCCGGGACGCGAGGCTCGTGGCGGTGGGCGCGAGGGTGGCCGTGATGGCGGCCGAGACAGCGGCCGCGCGCAGGCGGCCAACGGTGGCGGCAATCGTCAGAACAACAGTGGCAACGCCGCTGGCAATAATATTGGCAACAGCGGTGGAAACAACGGCGGCCAGCGCCAGGCCAAGCCCGCCGCGCCGAACGGCGTGCGCACCGCCAAGCCAGTGAAGCAGCAAGGCGCGAATCACGGTGCGCAGGGCGGTCGTGGCGAGCATACGCACCGCGAAAGCCAGCGCGGCGTGTCGCACGAAAGCGCGCTGGGCCGTCCGCAGCGCAAGCCGCAATCGAATCCGGGTGCGCTGCTGGGTGGCCGCCCGGGCGGCTCGCGCCGCGACGGCAACGGCCAGCGCGACCGTTAATCGAGATTAGTGCAGCGCGCGAGCGACGCCTCGCGTCGCCCGAACGCACAAAGGCCCGCTTTTTAGCGGGCCTTTTGCATTTTCTGCCGGACCTCCTGCCGCCGCCCTGCCTGGCAAGCGCAAGGCGGCGCGTGCACAAGGCGGTGCTTCAGCGGAAGAACACGTGCTGCGTGATCTTCGCGAGCGGATAGTGCACGCCGGGCTGAATCTTCGCGGGAATGTCGAGCGGCTTGAGCAGCATCTTCACGCACATGTCGGCGGAAAGATTGTGGCGCACGAGCTTGTTCACGCGCGCCGTCAGCTCGCGATTGTAGGCGTGATCCTTCACGCGGTCGGGATAGCGAATTGCGAACACATGACGCAACGCGATCTCCGAGTCCTCGTTCTTGATCTCCATCACGCGACGCATGAGCGCGCCGAGCACGGCGAGGCGCCCGTGGCCTTCGACCTGGTTGTACTTCTTGAAGTAGCGGAAAAAGTGCTTGTAGTGGCGCACTTCGTCGCTGCGGATGTTATCGGTGATCTCCTTGAGCACCGGCTCGTTCGAGCATTCGCCGATGGCTCGATAGAGCGTGGCCGTGCCCGTCTCCACCACGCAGCGCGCGACCATCTCGAGCGCGCGCGTCCGCTCGAACTCCTCGAACGAACAGGTCTTCGAATACTCATCGAAGAAGTTGCGGAACGCCGTGTCCCAGTCGAACTCGGGCCACACGTGCTGGATATAGGTCTTCAGCGCACGGCCATGCTGAAGCTCCTCGTGCTCCCACTCGTTGTTGAGCCAGTCGGAGACTTCCGGGTCGCCGTTGAAGAATACGCTGAGGTTGCTCGTGTACAGGTCCGAGCCGCTTTCAATAAACGACGACGCACACAGCAGCAGCAGCAGGTCTTCGTTGGCGCGGGCACTCTGACGGTCGATCCGCGTGAGGTCGATATCTTCGATACGCCAGGGCATTACGTGGCGAGGCTCAATGTCGTTGCGCATTCTGTCTTGCTCCAAAGCGGCAGCTTTCCGCGCGGCCCGCCACCGGTTCGACGACCCGGTCCTGCGTTCCCGCCGCGTAGTGAAAGGCACCAGCCGTGATTACTTCATCTTAGATCTTGTTTCGCGAAGCTGCAGTCTGAGAGCACAGACCAATCCCGCTTGCAGCAGTTCCGGGAAGAGTCGACTTGTAAGGCGCCTGCGAGCGCATTGTCATGCTCTCATCCGACACTCATGCGCGTGAAGGCGGGTGGACCGGGCAGCCACGCGCCGGGCACAAACCATCGCGCCGGCTTGCATCCGATGCCCGCAAAGCCGCATACGGTGGGCCTGGCGCAGTCTGCGGCATATCGGAAGACTCGCTCTCGCGACCAATGCGCAGGCGACATCGCGCGCCTGCCCAAGCCAGCCGTGCCCTCGTGCCGAGGAATGCCTCCACGATGCCGACTTGACGGCGCGCAAATGCTTTGGCCATTGCGTGCGCGACGCACGCGTGGCAGCGGCATTGGGGGCGCGTCGGCGCGGTCAGGAGCGTCCCGCATGCAACGGCCAAGGTGTCGAATGGAATCGCCGCGCATTCCCGCACTGCGGCAAGAACCTCAAGTGAAATCAAGGTTCTGCGCGCGCGGCTCGACCGCCGCTGCGGGCACCGAATGTCAAACAGAATATTTTCGGGGTGTGATTTGTACAACGCAGGGCAGTTGACTACACTCCAGTTCCCCGGCGCAGATCCGGGCTGGATGCCGTTTGGGTTGTTTGCCGCCACCTGCTGGATCGGTGACGCACGACAGCAGACGGACCGCACATCCGGTACCCACGTCGCGCCGTTGCAGGCTTTCGCTCACGCCCACCGCATGACTGTCATCGCGCCGCCCCGTCGGCCACGATAGATGACCTCTGATGCGGCAACATGGAGAGAACGATGCTGAGTCCGCATGAATTCGCCACCCTGCTGCTAGTGAAGGACGCCCCCAACCAGATCGACATGGAACGCGAAGAACTCGACGCCCTCCTCGAACGACAGCTCGTCCAACTGGAGCGCCTCGCTTCCGGCCTCCAGCAATGGCGACTTACAGAAGTCGGCGACTCCGCGTTGCGCGCCATCAAACGATGTTCATAGCGGAGCGGGCACGCGGCGTTCGTGCTCCGGCCCGATCTCTCTACCGCTGATGTTTCGCTAATTTTTCTCGACCTGCGCGGACGCCGCAATCGTCCGCCAGTGCAGTTCGTCGAGACCTTCCCCGATGCAGGCGCACGGCTGTAGACGTACGCCTGCAGTGCATGGTCACGCGGACCCGCGCGCTTCATGCCCGCGTGACCATTTTTTTCGCGCCTGGCTACGTGGAAGGTGCGGGGCTTCTTATATCCCGCGGCTACCCGGCGCCTGTCCGGCGCGCGAGCGCTCAGGGTGCCGGCCGCCGCGCTCAGCCCCCGCGCAAAGTCGAGTCGGCCGATGCGCGCCAGGAGAGCGCCTGGGCGCGCTGCTCGTTGAGATACGCCACCCAGTCGTTGCGCGCCTGCGCGTTTGCGCCCGTGCCATGCGCGGCATATTGCTGCGCGAGACCGGCCTGGAAGTGGCAGAACTGCGTCTGCGGCAGCTTGCCGTGACGGCTCGCCACCCAGGCGTCGTAGACAGCCGAATAGACGGCCGGCGTGTCCACGCCGTAATCGACTGGCTGACCGCCGCACATCTGCTGCAACTCGGCGAACGGCGGCGCGCGCCAGCCCCCCAAGAGCCCCGGCGTGCCGGCGCATCCGGCACACCCGATGGCCAGCACCGCTGCGCCGATCATCGCAAGTCCACGCATAGCGTTCCCCCTGTTCTCATTCCTTTGGTGCTGCTGGTTTCTGCTGGTTTCGATCATGTTTCGATCATGTTTCGATCACACCGGCTATTGTCGCATCGCGCGACGCGCGCCACACCCTGGCCGTACTGCCAAGGCGCAATGGGCCGCCCCTGCCACACAAATCCGCATACGCACGTTCACCGGCAGCGCGCCGCAAGAGAAGGTCGCCACGGCCGCAAAAGCACGTATCATGATGTTTTCAACCTTCCCGCCTTGCCCGGCCACGCAGGCTCCGCATGGCCCGGCCGTCCCGCCTTCCGCACTTTCGTCTTGCGCATGATCGACCATCTCATCTGCGACTGCGACGGCGTACTCGTCGACAGCGAAGTCATTGCCGACCACGTCCTCTTCGATACGCTCAGCCGCACTTTTCCCGGCGTCGACTTCCGCGCCGCCGTGGCCACCGCGTTCGGCCAGCAGACTTCGCGCTTTCTCGACGATGTCGCGGCGCGCTTCAATCTCACCCTGCCCGACCATTTTCTCGAAACAATCGATCACAACTGCGAAGTCGCCATCGCCGAATCGGTGAGCCCGATCAACGGCGTGCGCGACGCGCTGCGCCAGGTCACGCTGCCGGCTGCTGTGGTGTCGAATAGCCGGCTCACACGGGTACACGCCTCGGTGCGGCGCGCCGGGCTCGATGCGATCTTCGGCGAGCGCATCTTCAGCGCCGAGCAGGTCGCGCGACCCAAGCCTTATCCGGATATCTATCTGCACGCAGCCTCGGTGCTCTGTGTGGCGCCGGCGCGCTGCCTCGTCGTCGAGGACAGCCTCTCGGGCCTGAACGCCGCGCGCGCGGCCGGCATGAAGACGATCGCGTTCGTTGGCGCGAGCCATATCCCGTCAGGCTATGCCGACGTGCTGCGCGAGATGGGCATCACGCGCATCATGAAGCACATGGATGAACTGCCTGCGCTCGTCGAGGCCGGCGTGCGCGGCGAATTCGGCGATCAACAGTCTTAACGCCGCCCGCCTCGCCGCTGCCCATTCCGCGCTCGCGAAACGACAAACGGCGCGTGAGCCGCGAGGCCACGCGCCGTTCTAGCGACTGAAATATCAACGTCTTCCGGCCAAGCGCACCCAGGCGCGTTCCGGCCCGGCTCCGAGTGCCTTACGCAGGCTCGGCGCAGCGCTCGCGCGCCTGCGCGAGCGACTCGCGAAACGCCACCAGCTCGGCGATCGTCAGCATCGGCAGGTCGTGCCGCTTCGCGAAATCGTCGACCTGCTGGCCGCGCGCCATCGTGCCGTCCGGGTTCATCAGTTCGCACAGCACGCCGGCGGGCGCGAGGCCCGCGAGCGCGGCCAGATCGACGGTGCCTTCGGTATGGCCGCGGCGCGCCAGCACGCCGCCCGGTTGCGCGCGCAGCGGAAACACGTGGCCGGGGCGCACGATGTCGGCGGGCTGTGCGTTCGGGGCAATGGCGGCGCGGATCGTCGTCACGCGGTCGGCGGCGGACACGCCCGTGCTCACGCCCTCGCGCGCCTCGATCGACACCGTGAACGCGGTGCGGTTGCGGCTCTCGTTGTGCGCGACCATGGGCGGCAGCTCGAGCGCGCGCACCTTCTCGTCGGAGAGGCACAGGCACACGATGCCGCTGCATTCGCGGATGAACAGCGCCATCGTCGCGGGCGTGAGGCGCTCGGCGGCCAGCACCAGATCGGCTTCGTCCTCGCGGTCGTGGTCGTCCTGAAGCACGACGGGACGGCCTTCGCGCATGGCTTGCAGCGCAGCGGCAATGCGGGGCGGCACCGGTTCGGTGTCGAGCAGGGGGAGATCGTCGATGGCGTCGAGCGGCGGCTCGACAGATACGGCATTGCGGGTAAAGGACATGTGAAACGCTCCTCGCAAGAGTTGGGGCGAAAAACGTTTCAGGGCATTGCAAACAGACAGGAATCCCCGGCGCGCGACATCGGGCGTGCGAGGCCGGAGCACGACGCCGGGACGTCGCACGCAGGCCGGCGCGGGCCGAAAAGCCGCGGCGGTTGGGCAAACATGACCATCTGCACATCTTCTTCCATCCGGACTATGACCGTCGGCTCTGGCATCGCACCAGATCTGCTGACCCTGCGAGAAAGACTTCGCGCAGGCGCTCGCGGGCTCGTCGGCGTTGCCTTGCGGCGCGGCCGGCATACCGCCGGTGGGGAATTTCACCCCGCCCTGAAGACGCACTGATTACCGGTTGAACCGGCGGGCAAAGAATACAACAGGGCGCGCCATCGTGCAGCGCGGAAAAAAACGGTAGACAAGCGTCGCGCGCCGCGTCTGGTGCAGGGCAGGATACCGGAGCGCACCGTCGACGGACGTGCATGACAGATCAGCGGCGTAAAACATGGCGCATGCCGCAGTGCGCGATCCCGCCCTTAGATCCCGCCCTTAGATACCGCCCTTAGATACCGCCCTTAGATACCGCCCTTATGCAGGCAGACCAGGCTGCGCCGGCCCAACCGCCCCGGCATCCCGAGTGTCGCCCGGCAGCGGCGCGCTCCAGCGCGGCGGCGATTCGGCGTTGAGCGTCATGCGAAAGACGCGCGTCTCCGTGTCGCCGGGATTGCGCAGGCTGTGCGGCTGGTCCGCGTCGAAGACGATCGCATCGCCCGTCGCGAGCAACTGGCGCCGGTCGTGCACGCTCACCTCGAGCGTGCCGTCACTCACCACGAGGTTCACCGTTGTCCCCGGCGCGCGGCGTGTGCCCGGCTCGGTATGCAGCGGCGCGATGCGCAGCTCGTGGAATTCGGCGACGGCGGGGCCGTCCTCGGGATAAAGCGCGCGCGCCGAGTAGCGGCCATCGGCGCTCACGCGGCGCGACGCGCGATCGGCGGGCAGATGCTCGAACCCGATCACCGCATGCCGCCGCAAGAACGCCGACACCGACACCTTGAGCGCCGCCGCCACCTTGCAGAGGACCTTGATCGACGGCACGCTGCGCGCGGATTCCACCTGCGCGAGCATCGCTCGCGAGACGCCCGAGGCACGGGCGAGCGCATCGAGCGAAAGCTGACGCTCGGCGCGCAGCCGCGCGAGGTTCACGCCGACGAGATGCTCGAGCGCATCGAAAGAAGCATCGGCGCGCGCAACGGTGCCCGATTGCGTGGATGCGGTTGAATGCGTGGCCAAAGCCTGCGTGTCCCGATTATCGGTTAGTCGGGCGGCGTAAGCGCTGGCGATTTGATCATCGCCAGCGAGATGATTCGCACTCCGATGCGTGACAGGACGATCGGCCTGTGCGTCCCTCACGAACGCGAGCGTTGAATGCATGGCATGCCTCCCAGGCGCGCCGCCAAACGGCGCAAGAGCTTGAATGGAGGCAAGACTAGCATCGCGTCCGGCCGCGCCCAACGAAGTTATCTTCACACTGATATCAGCATTGCAGAGCGCGGCCTCGGGAATGCTTTTACCCCACGGCGACATTTGCGCAGCAGCCGCGCCCTGCGCTCGCCCATCCGCGCCCCCACCCAGGCAAGCGCGCCGCCCCAATCGCGTCGGCGCATAAGGCTATAATGCTGGATTGCGCTGAACAACGATTTGCGCCGCAAAACTGGCGGCAAAAACCCATAAAAGCACCACGCAAAAGCACGCGAATCGTCCCGACTGTGGTGCGCCACGGCCCGTGCGGCCCGGCCACCTGTTTCAGCCCTCTTTATCACCGTAGTCCCGAAGTGCACCCGTGCATCAACCGGACGACGCCCCCAGGTAAACCACTGCGAACGGCGACCCCGATGACCAAGAAAGTTTATGTAAAGACCTTTGGCTGCCAGATGAATGAGTACGACTCCGACAAGATGGTCGACGTACTCGGCGCCGCCGAAGGCCTCGTGAAAACCGATACGCCCGAAGACGCGGACGTGATTCTCTTCAACACCTGCTCGGTGCGCGAAAAGGCTCAGGAGAAAGTGTTCTCCGACCTCGGCCGCGTGCGCGAGTTGAAGGAAGCGAATCCGAACCTGCTGATCGGCGTGGGCGGCTGCGTGGCGAGCCAGGAAGGCGCGGCCATCGTGCAGCGCGCGCCCTATGTGGACCTCGTGTTCGGCCCGCAAACGCTGCACCGTCTGCCGCAGATGATCGATGCGCGCCGCGCCTCCGGCCGCGCGCAGGTCGACATCACCTTCCCCGAAATCGAGAAGTTCGACCATCTGCCGCCCGCGCGCGTGGAAGGCCCGAGCGCATTCGTCTCGATCATGGAAGGCTGCTCGAAGTACTGCAGCTACTGCGTCGTGCCGTACACGCGCGGCGAGGAGGTCTCGCGCCCGCTCGATGACGTGCTCACCGAAATCGCCGGCCTCGCCGACCAGGGCGTGCGCGAAGTCACGCTGCTCGGCCAGAACGTCAATGCATATCGAGGCGCGCTCACGCAAGGCGCGCACGATATCGCCGATTTCGCCACGCTGATCGAATACGTCGCCGATATCCCCGGCATCGAGCGCATCCGCTACACCACCTCGCATCCGAAGGAATTCACGCAGCGCCTGATCGACGCCTACGCGAAGGTGCCCAAGCTCGTGAGCCATCTGCATCTGCCGGTGCAGCACGGCTCGGACCGCGTGCTCATGGCGATGAAGCGCGGCTACACCGTGCTCGAATACAAGTCGGTTATCCGCAAGCTGCGCGCGATTCGCCCGGACCTGTCGCTCTCCACGGACATCATCGTCGGCTTCCCCGGCGAGACGGAAGAGGACTTCGAGAAGACCATGGCGCTCGTCGAAGAGATGAAGTACGACACGAGCTTCTCGTTCATCTACAGCCCGCGTCCGGGCACGCCCGCTGCGAATCTGCACGACGACACGCCGCGCGAAGTCAAACTCAAGCGCCTCCAGCATCTGCAAGCCACGATCGAAGAGAACGTGCAGCGCATCAGCCAGTCGATGGTCGGCCGGGTCGAGCGCATTCTGGTGGAAGGCCCGTCGCGCAAGGACCCAAGCGAGCTTTCGGGCCGCACCGAGAACAACCGCGTCGTGAACTTCCCGGCGCCGCTCGCTTCGCACGCACGCCTGATCGGCCAGATGATCGACGTGAAGATCAACCACGCCTACCCGCACTCGCTGCGCGGCGAGCTCGTGCTCGCGCACGAGGACACTTCGGCGCTCCCGCACTAAGCCGGCGCCTGAACGGAGTTCACTGATACCTTGAAGCCCAATCAGCAGCATCTGGAATTCAACGCACCGCGCGACGACAACGCGCGGCTCGCAAATCTCTGCGGCCCGCTCGACGAAAACCTGCGGCAGATCGAGCAGGCGCTCGACGTGACGCTCGCGCGACGCGGCCATCGCATTGCGATTCGTGGTCGCGGCGCGAAACTCGCGCTCGCCGCGCTCGAAAACTTCTACAACCAGGCGCGCGATCCGCTTTCCGTCGACGACATTCAGCTTGCGCTGGTCGAAGCACGGCATCCCGGCAACCCGGCGAACGATCCGCGCGGCAATGGCAATGGCGGCGTGCGTGGAAACAGCGGTGGAAACAGCGGCGGCAACAATGGCGCCGACGCCACGGAAATCGATCCGCGCTTCCGGGGCGACCCGGATCACCCGTTCGATGAGCCCGCACGAGAAGGCGTCGACGTCGAGGAACTCGGTCCGAAGCTCTACACGCGCCGCGCCGACCTGCGCGGCCGCACACCGGCACAGCGCGAGTACCTCAAGCAGATCATCTCGCACGACGTGACCTTCGGCGTCGGGCCGGCGGGCACGGGCAAGACCTATCTCGCCGTGGCCTGCGCCGTGGACGCGCTCGAGCGCGACCAGGTCAAGCGCATCGTGCTCACGCGTCCGGCCGTGGAAGCGGGCGAACGTCTCGGCTTCCTGCCCGGCGATCTCGCGCAGAAGGTCGACCCGTATCTGCGTCCGCTGTACGACGCGCTCTACGATCTGCTCGGCTTCGACAAGACGGCGAAGATGTTCGAACGCCAGATGATCGAGATTGCGCCGCTCGCCTACATGCGCGGACGCACGCTCAATCACGCGTTCATCATCCTCGACGAGGCGCAGAACACCACGCCCGAGCAGATGAAGATGTTCTTGACGCGTATCGGCTTCGGCTCGAAAGCCGTCGTGACCGGCGACACCACCCAGGTGGACCTGCCGCGCGGCCACAAGAGCGGGCTGATCGAGGCGCAGCAGGTGCTCGCCAACGTGCGCGGCATCGCGCTCACGCGCTTCACGAGCGCGGACGTCGTGCGCCATCCGCTCGTCGCGCGTATCGTCGAGGCTTACGACGCGCACTCGAAGAAAGACGAAGGCAACGGCGACGCGCGCTAAAGGCGCAAGCTAGAGCTGAAACAACGACGCACCATGGCCCGCGCACCGAAACTCAAACTGAACGTGCAGTTCCCCGCCGCGAAGGCGTTTCCCGAGCACAAGGCCGCGCTGCCACGGGCAACCGTGGCGGCGTGGGTGAAGGCCGCCCTCTTCGCCGACGCCGAGCTGACCGTGCGCTTCGTCGACGCCGAGGAAGGCCGCACACTCAACCGCACCTATCGCGGCAAGGACTACGCGACCAACGTCCTCACATTCGCCTACGCCGAGAGCGAGGACGACCCCGTGACAGGCGACCTGATCCTCTGCTGCCCGGTGGTGGAGAAGGAAGCCGCCGAGCAGGGCAAACCGCTTTCGTCGCACTACGCGCACCTGCTCGTGCACGGCACGCTGCACGCACAAGGCTACGATCACGAGGACGACGCCGAAGCCGAAGAGATGGAAGGCATCGAAACCGAAGTCCTCAACTCGCTCGGCTTTCCCGCCCCGTACAAGTAAGGCCACGCCCCTTTCCGCCCGACCCGGTCAGATATGAACGACAAGCGCGCGAACGATTCCGGTGATGTTTCAGAACCGCTGGTGGAAAGCGGAGCGCCCTCTGGTGGAGCGCCCTCTGGCGGCGCGGGCGGAACGCCCTCTGGTGCCGCCGTGCTGCCTTGCCCTGGCTATCCGCCGTCGCTAGGCGAGTCGCGCCTGCTCACCGAAGACGAATTGCGCGCCTCGCTCGGCTGCACGCTCCAGCATTGGGACGGCACGAGCGACATCTGGCTGTTCGGCTATGGCTCGCTGATCTGGAACCCCGGCCTGCCAACCATCGAAAACGTGCGTTCGCGCGTGCACGGCTACCATCGCGGGTTGTATCTCTGGTCGCGCGTGAATCGCGGCACGCCCGAGCAGCCGGGCCTCGTGCTCGCGCTCGATCGTGGCGGCTCATGCGCCGGCGTGGCCTTTCGCCTGGCCGCCGATGGCGTGATGCCGCACCTTGAAGCGCTCTGGCGCCGCGAAATGCCGATGGGTTCGTACCGGCCCGCCTGGCTGCCCTGCTCGCTCGCCGATGGCCGGCGCGTCGCGGCGCTCGCCTTCGTGATGCGCCGCGACGTGCCGACCTACACCGGCAAGCTCGGCGAAGACACGGTGCGCCAGGTGTTCGGCTGCGCCACAGGCCGCTACGGCACGACGCTCGACTACGTGCGGCGCACCGTGGAAGCCCTGCGCGAAAGCGGCATGCCCGACCGGGCGCTGGAGAGGCTGCTCGCGCGCTGCGCGTGAGCGCGCGCCCGGTTCACAGCGACAGGTTCAATCGCTGCCGTACTTCGGCGAATGCGGGCCATAGAGCAGACCGTTCGGCTGCCCTGCGGACAAGAGCCTCTGGCTCGTCAGCCCCGCCACCTCCTGGCTTTTGTCGGCGAGCGAATGCGCCACCTGCTTGACCGCCGCCTGCACCATCATGCCGATGATGCTGCCGCTGCCGAAGTCCACGTTGCCGAGTTCCTTGCCGTTGGCGCTCGCGCCGCCTTGCCAAAGCACATCGCCCGTGCCGAGGCTGACGAGCTTCGCTGTCGCCGTGACGACCGTGCTGCTGTCAACCACCCGATAGACCGAGCCGTACTGCGTGACCTTCGTGTAGAGCACCGCATCCGCGCCGAAGATCTCACGCAGCTTCTTCGGCGATGTAGCCTGCATCTCCACGGGTAGCGATATGCCGTTCTGGCGGAACGTCTCCGCCACTTCGGCGACGGGCAGCACGTAATAGCCGGACTCCGCGAGCGGCATCGTCATCTGCGAGAGCATGCCGTTCGTGGCATTCACATCGACGGTCTCGTTCAGCGGCGGCAGCACGAGAATCGAGCGCGGCTTCGCGCTCTTGAACGCGGTGTAATCGTAGCCGGCGGTTTGTTTCTGCGGCCCCACGCACGCGGCGAGCAGCGCGCAAACCGCGAGCACCGGCAGGCATTTCAGTATCGAAAATTTGAGCATGATGGCGCGCCTACTTCGAGAGGTTCTTCAGCAAAAAGTCCATGTATGCGGACGACTCTGGGAAGGCTTCCTTTTCTGCAAGCAGTTCCTGCTGCGCCTGCTGGCCCTTGCCCGCGCTCGCATAGAGCGAGCCGAGGTGGGCATGGAAGCCGGGCGGAGGCCGGTTGCCCTTCGCGCGAATCTGTTGAAGGGCTTGCTCGAGCGCCCCGATCTGCTCATCGGGGCTCGTCTGCCCTTTCAAATACGCGTAGACCTGCGGCTGATAGGCGTCCCATTGATAGAGCGTGGGTTGCGAGCGCGTCGCGCAGCCGGCAAGCAGCGCGCCAACGACAGCCAATGCGACGCCGAGCGGCACGCCGGCGGGCCGCCGCGTGATGATGGTTTTTGTCATGAGTGTGTCTTCTGTTCTAACCGGATTGATTTCCGTTGGTTTCCGCCACCGTCACTTCACAGGGGCCGGCCCAACGGCGGCCAGCGCGCCCGCGTCGACGCGTTCGGCGAGGCGGTTGACGGCCTCCTGGATTGCAAGGTCGAGCACCTTGCCGTTGAGCGTCGAGTCGTAGCCCGAGGTGCCGCCAAAACCGATCACTTCGCGGCTCGACAGGCTGTATTCGCCCGCGCCTTGCGCCGAGGCCACGACCTCTGACGTGACCGTATCGACCACGTTGAGGCTCACCTTTGCGTACGCCACCTGACTCTTGCCGCGCCCGAGAATGCCGAACAGCTGCTGGTCGCCGACTTCCTTGCGGCCAAATTCGGTCACGTCGCCAGTGAGGATGTAGCGCGCGCCTTTCACTGCCTGCGCCTGCTTCGTGAAACCGGATTCCCGGTGGATTTCGTCGAGGTTGTCCCGGTCGAGCACATTGAAGCGCCCGCTTTGCTGGAGCGCCGTGATCAGAATGGTTTTGGCCTGGCCGCCCAGGCGGTCGATGCCGTCTGTGAAAATGCCGCGCATGTAGCTCGAGCGGTTGTCGAACTTGCCGACAGCGACCGGCACGGGTTTGCCCGCGTAGGGCGTGCGCGCGGCCGCCACTTCCGGCACGGGCAGCGTGCGCGACGCTTCGGTCGCACAGCCGGCCAAAATAACGAACACGGGCGGTACGAGCCATGCCGCGCATTGCTTCGCACGCTTCTTCGATAACACCTGCAAAATGAGTCTCCTTACGCACCTGATGCCGGACCGCTTTCCCGGCCAACGACGCGCAGAACGATGTTGGGTTCCGCGCAAAGATGCGAATTAGAGCCCTTTCGCTGAAAGGAAAATGTCAAACAGTCCGCTGCGGACGACGTCCATCAAACTCAACGCGGAAATCATCCAAATCTGAAACCCGAAAGTTGGCGATATATGGCAAGCCCATCGGCGGTCGTTACCGCATGCCAGCGCCGTCGCCACGGCCCGTTGCGCAAGAAGACCGCGCCGCTAACCCGTGCGCCCCCCGGCGCCCCGCATCTGCGTTAGGATGGGGCTGCGGGCATGCCCTACACGGGCGCGCCACACGCATGTTGTATCCTTTCCTATCCGCAACAGCGCGCCCAGCCATCAAGAGGCCCCGAGCGCACCACCATGAACGACTCTTATCCCAGTCGACGACAAACCGGCAAACCGCAGGAAAAGCGCTCTCTTCTCGAGCGGCTGACCGACTTCATCTCGCCCGAGCCCGACTCGCGCAGCGAGCTTCTCGAAATCCTCCAGGACGCGCACGCGCGCAATCTGATCGACGCCGATTCGCTTTCGATGATCGAAGGCGTATTCCAGGTGTCCGAACTCTGCGCCCGCGACATCATGGTGCCGCGCGCCCAGATGGATGCGATCAACATCGCCGAGACCCCCGACGAATTCATCCCCTTCGTGCTGGACAAGGCACACTCGCGCTATCCGGTCTACGAGGGCAACCGCGACAACGTGATCGGCGTGCTGCTGGCCAAGGACCTGCTGCGCTACTACGCCGAAGAGGAATTCGACGTGCGCGGCATGCTGCGCCCGGCCGTGTTCATCCCCGAGTCCAAGCGCCTGAACGTGCTGCTCCACGACTTTCGCCAGAACCGCAATCACATCGCCATCGTCGTGGACGAATACGGCGGCGTGGCCGGCCTCATCACGATCGAGGACGTGCTCGAGCAGATCGTCGGCGACATCGAGGACGAATACGACTTCGACGAGGAAAGCGGCAACATCATCGCCTCGCCCGACGGGCGTTTCCGCGTGCGCGCGCTCACGGAGATCGAGCAGTTCAACGAGGCGTTCGGCACCCATTTCCCGGACGAGGAAGTCGACACCATCGGCGGCTTCGTCACGCATCAATTCGGGCATGTACCGCATCGCAGCGAAAAGGTGCGCATCGACGACCTGATCTTCGAGGTGCTGCGCGCCGACGCGCGCCAGGTGCACATGCTGCTCGTGCGCCGCGACCCGCTTGCGGGACAGCGCGAAGCGGCGCTGCAACCGCCGGGAACCTGACGCCCCGCGCGCTACCATCATCGCGCGCATCGAACGACGCCGGCCTGCGGGCCGGCGTTTTGCTTGGTGGCATAAGTGCCATAGGCAACCTGAGGAAACCTGAGGCAACCTGAGCGACGCGGGATCGGGCCCCAAGCGCTTGCCCCGACGCCACACAATACCGACGCGCGAAAATGCTATCGTTGCGCTCGCTGCGCGCACGGCGTGCGCAGCGAACGTTTTACAACCCGCGCCCCGAGCGCCCCTGCAGTCGGACTGCAGCGCCCAAGCACATCCATGGCCGAACCGATCGATTCCCGCACGCGCGATGGCGCGCGCGCCGCAGACAGCGCAACTACCGTGACGACTGCGACTACCGCGACTACGGCAAGCAGCGCCGTGGCGCGTCGCGCCCTGCCCGTCTGGCACTACCTGGCTGCCGCCGCACTGGGCGCGCTCAACACGCTCTCGTTCGCGCCCACGCCGCACGGCGGCTGGCTCGAAATCGCGATCTTCGCGGGCTTTTACTTCTGGCTCACGCGCACCACAGGCTGGAAGAGCGCACTCTTCACCGGCTGGGCGTTCGGCTTCGGCAACTTCGTGAGCGGCGTCTGGTGGCTCTACGTGAGCATGCACGTCTATGGCGGCATGCCCGCCGTGCTCGCGGGCACGGCGCTCGTGCTCTTTTCGCTTTACCTCGGCCTCTATCCGGCGCTCGCCGCGCTCGTCTGGTCGTTCTGCGCGGGACATGCGAGCAACGGTCTTGATCGATCAAAGGCTGACCGCCTGCCGTTTTCGCCGACATGGCATGGCGTTTTCGCATTCGCGAGCGCGTGGGCCCTCGGCGAATGGGCGCGCGGCTACGTCTTCACGGGCTTTCCGTGGCTGTCCAGCGGCTACGCGCAGGTGGACGGGCCGCTCGCCGGATTTGCGCCGATCGTCGGCGTCTATGGCGTAGGCTGGATGCTCGCACTCGTTGCGGCGCTGATCGTGCAGGCGCTCGTGCACATGCGCAAGGCGCGCCCGGATGCGTCCACACCGCCCGTGTCGCCGGTGTCATCGGCCGGCCGCGCGCCGCGCGGCGGCATGGCCACGCCCGCTGTGGCCGCGGTAGCCGCCGTGGCCGCGATCGCCGCGGGCTTGCTGCTGCCGCTCGTCAACTGGACGCACCCCGAAAACGCGCCGCTGAACGTGCGCCTCCTGCAAGGCAACGTGAAGCAGGAGATGAAGTTCTCCGAATCCGGCTTCGTGGACTCGCTCGCCGAATTCCAGAAGCTCATCACCGAAAAGCCCGCCGACCTCGTCGTCACGCCCGAGACCGCGATTCCCGTACTGATGCAGGAAATACCCGAGAAGTTCGGCCGCGATATCCGCGCGTTCGCCGACGGCACCGGCACCGCGATCCTGTTCGGCGCCGTGGGCGGCACGATCACGCCGGACCGGCGCGTGGTCGACTACACCAACAGCCTGTTCGGCATCACGCCCGGCCAGAACGGCCTGTACCGCTACGACAAACACCACCTCGTGCCCTTCGGCGAATTCGTGCCGTGGGGCTTCCGCTGGTTCGTGAATCTCATGAGCATCCCGCTCGGCGACTTCGCGCGCGGCGCACCCGTGCAGCCGCCGTTCCTCGTGCATAACCAGCCGGTGGCCGTCGATATCTGCTACGAGGACATTTTCGGCGAAGAGATCGCGCGCACCGTGCGCGAGAACCCAACCTCGCCGGGCATCCTCATCAATTCGACGAACCTTGCCTGGTTCGGCGACACGATCGCGCTCGACCAGCATCTGCAAATCGCGCGCATGCGCTCGCTCGAAACGGGCCGGCCGATGCTGCGCGCAACCAACACGGGTGCGACCGCCGCCATCGACGCGCACGGCAACGTCATCGCGCGCCTGCCCGCCTTCACCGTTGGCTCGCTCGACGTGCGCGTGGAAGGCACACAGGGCTTCACGCCCTACGTGACGAGCGGCAACAACACGGTGATCGCCGTGTCGCTGCTGTTGCTGGCGTTCGGCTTCGCGTTCGGGCCGGGCCGGCCGGGGCGCAAGAAGGGTCGATGACGCGCGAAGCGGCAGCGCCGGGCGCGGCTGCTGCGTCTTCATCACAGCACCGCCAGGCGATGCCGCTGCGACACGTCGTCAACACCGAAATCCCCTCGGAACCCCGCACCGGTCTCAACGCCGCGCCAATCCGGTAAAATTCAACGTTTTAGCACCGGGCCGCCCCTCCTGACCGGGGGCCGGGACCGCGGCACGCAAGGAACGCCACCATGCGCACAATGCCATACCTGGCCGCGCGTGGCCGCCCTTGCCGCCGCAGCCCACGCCGTTCGCCCTAAAAGACACTGCAGGCACACATGCTCACGTTTCAGCAAATCATCCTGACGCTCCAGTCTTACTGGGACAAGCAGGGCTGCGCGCTGCTCCAGCCGATCGACATGGAAGTCGGCGCCGGCACCTCGCACGTCCATACCTTCCTGCGCGCGATCGGCCCCGAGCCGTGGCGCGCGGCCTACGTGCAGCCCTCGCGCCGCCCGAAGGACGGCCGCTACGGCGAAAACCCGAACCGCCTGCAGCACTACTACCAGTACCAGGTGGTGCTCAAGCCCGCGCCGGAAAACATCCTCGACCTGTACCTCGGCTCGCTCGAAGCACTCGGCTTCGACCTGAAGCAAAACGACGTGCGCTTCGTCGAGGACGACTGGGAGAACCCCACGCTCGGCGCCTGGGGCCTCGGCTGGGAAGTGTGGTTGAACGGCATGGAAGTCACGCAGTTCACGTACTTCCAGCAAGTGGGCGGGATCGACTGCAAGCCGGTGCTCGGCGAAATCACCTACGGCCTCGAGCGCCTCGCGATGTATCTGCAAAAGGTCGAGAACGTCTACGACCTCATCTGGACCGAATGGGAAGAGGAAGGCCCGAACGGCCCCGAGCTGCGCCGCCTCACTTACGGCGACGTCTATCACCAGAACGAAGTCGAGCAGTCCACGTACAACTTCGAGCACGCGAACGTCGACCTGCTGTTCACGTTCTTCAACGCGTACGAGAGCGAAGCGAAGCGCATGATCGATCTGCAGCTCGCGCTGCCCGCCTACGAGCTCGTGCTCAAGGCCGGCCACACGTTCAACCTGCTCGACGCGCGCGGCGCGATCTCCGTGACGGAGCGCGCGGCGTACATCGGCCGCATTCGCGCCCTTTCGCGCAGCGTCGCGCAGTCGTACTACGAGTCGCGCGAGAAGCTCGGCTTCCCGATGCTCGGCAATCCGGTGCACGGCGTGCCCGGCCTGACCACCGACGAACAGGACGCCGCGATGCCCGCCTGGGCGCCGCCGCTGAAGGTCGAACGCAAGTTCGACGAGGCATGACCGGATCTTCAGAACAATGACTCAAGCTCATCACGCCACTCTCCTCGTCGAACTGCTGACCGAGGAACTGCCGCCGAAAGCCCTCGCGCGCCTCGGCGACGCGTTCGCCGAAGGCATCGCACAGCGTCTCGCCGCGCGCGACCTGATCGAAGGCGATCTCTCGTTCGAACGCTACGCCACGCCGCGCCGTCTCGCCGTGACGATCAAGAACGTGCGCAACGTCGCGCCCGAAAAGCAGGTGCGCGAAAAAGTGCTGCCCGTTTCGGTCGCGCTCGACGCCAACGGCCAGCCCACCGCACCGCTCGCGAAGAAGCTCGCGGCACTCGGCTTCCCCGACTTCCCGGTTAGCGACCTCGAACGCGCGAGCGACGGCAAGAACGAAGCGTTCTTCCTGCGCTACTCGGCGCCGGGCGCGACGCTCGCCGACGGCCTGCAAGCCGTGCTCGACGAAGCGCTCGGCAAGCTGCCGATCCCGAAGGTCATGACGTACCAGCGCCCCGACGGCAGCAACGTGCAGTTCGTGCGCCCCGTGCACCGCCTCACGGTCCTGCACGGCGAGCGTGTCGTGCCGGTCACGGCATTCGGCATCGACGCCGGCGACACCACACGCGGCCACCGTTTCCTCTCGCACGGCAACGTCGCCATCACGCAAGCCGACGACTACGCGCACACGCTGCAGCACAAGGGCCACGTGATCGCAAGCTATGCGGACCGCCGCGAAGCGATCCGCGAACAGCTCATCGAGCAAGCCGGCGACGACCAGGTCGTCATGCCCGAAGCGCTGCTCGACGAAGTGAACTCGCTCGTCGAATGGCCGGTCGTGTACGCGTGCAAGTTCGAGGACGAATTCCTGCAAGTGCCGCAGGAATGCCTGATCCTCACGATGCAGACGAACCAGAAGTACTTCGCGCTCACCGACGCCGCAGGCCGCCTGCGCTCGCGTTTTCTGATCGTCTCGAACATCGAGACCGAAACGCCCGGCGAGATCGTGGAAGGCAACGAGCGCGTCGTGCGCCCGCGCCTCGCGGACGCCAAGTTCTTCTTCGAGCAGGACAAGAAGAAGCCGCTGGCCGCGCGCGTGCCGCTGCTCGCCAACGTGGTCTATCACAACAAGCTCGGCTCGCAGCTCGCGCGCGTGGAGCGCCTCGAAGCGCTCGCGGGCGCCATCGCGCAACTGGGCGGCGCCGACGTTGCGCTTGCAAAGCGCGGCGCGCGCCTCGCCAAGGCCGACCTGCTGACCGACATGGTGGGCGAGTTCCCCGAGCTGCAAGGCACGATGGGCACCTATTACGCGCGCCACGACGGTGAGCCCGAGGAAGTGGCCATCGCGTGCACCGAGCACTACCAGCCGCGCTTCTCCGGCGACACGCTGCCGGGCACGGCCACGGGCACGATCGTCGCGCTCGCGGACAAGCTCGAAACGCTCGTGGGCATCTGGGGCATCGGCCTCGCGCCGACCGGCGAGAAGGACCCGTTCGCGCTGCGCCGCCACGCACTGGGCGTGCTGCGCATCCTGGTCGAGAAGCAACTGCCGCTCGATCTGGTCGAACTGCTGCGCACGACTTACGCGCAATTCGCCGCGAATCCTGGCATAAGCGATGCCGTGACCGAATCGACGCAAGCGATCTACGAATTCTGCATGGACCGCCTGCGCGGCATGCTGCGCGAACGCGGCTACGCGGCGCAGGAAATCGACGCGGTGCTCGCGATGAACCCCACGCGCCTCGACGATATCGTCGCGCGTCTGGACGCCGTGCGCGAATTCGCGGCGCTCGAGGAAGCGGCTTCGCTCGCGGCGGCCAACAAGCGCATCTCGAACATCCTCAAGAAGTCCGATGGCATCGAGCATGCAGACGTGCAGAGCGCGCTCTTCGTGGAAGGCGCCGAAAAAGCGCTGTTCGCGCAGCTCGAACAGGTCGCGCCGCGCGTGCAGACGCAACTGGCCGCGCGCGAGTACACCGGCGCGCTCACGGCGCTCGCGGCACTGCGCGAAACCGTCGACACGTTCTTCAATGACGTGATGGTCAACGCGGAAGACCCGGCGCTGCGAGCGAACCGCCTCGCGCTGCTCAAGGCGCTGCATCGCCAGATGAACAGCGTGGCCGACATCTCGCGCCTCGCCGCGTGATGGCTGTCGCGACACTCTACTGAACGACGCCATGCCGACCATCCCCAGCCGAAAACTCGTGATCCTCGACCGCGACGGCGTGATCAACGCCGACTCCGACGCGTTCATCAAGTCGGTGGACGAATGGATCGCGATTCCGGGCAGCCTCGAAGCGATCGCTCGCCTGAACCAGGCGGGCTATCGCGTCGCCGTCGCGACGAACCAGTCCGGCATCGGCCGAGGGCTGTTCGATACGACGGCGCTCAACGAGATGCACGCGAAGATGCAACGCCAGGCCGCCGCCGTGGGCGGACGCATCGATGCGGTGTTCTTCTGCCCGCACACCGCGCAGGATCATTGCGACTGCCGCAAGCCCAAGCCCGGCATGCTCAAGATGATTGCCGACCGCTTCGAGATCGATCCCGCGGATACGCCCGTCGTGGGCGATTCGCTGCGCGACCTCCAGGCGGGCGCGGTGCTCGGCTTTCCCACGCACCTCGTGCGCACGGGCAAAGGCGAGAAGACACTCGCGGCGGGTGGCCTGCCCGAAGGCACGAAAGTGCACACCGACCTGCGCGCGTTCGTGCTCGATTTCCTCGCGAACGAGCAGGCCTGACGCGCCCCCTGCCCCACCGAACGGTCCTACCGATGCGCTTCATCCGCTCCCTGCTGCTGTTCATCTACCTGATCGTCTACACGATCCCCTACGCGACGGCGTGCTTCATCGCGTTCCCGTTCCTGAACGCCGAGCGGCGCTACTGGATGGCCGTGGGCTGGTGCCGCTCGACAGTGTTCGTCGCGCGCTGGCTCAACGGCATCCGCTACCGCATCGAAGGCATGGAGAACCTGCCCAACGGACCCGCCGTGCTGCTCTCGAAGCATCAATCGGCCTGGGAAACGGTGGCGCTTCCCGCGCTGATGCCGCGTCCGCTGTGCTTCGTGTTCAAGCGCGAACTGCTCTACGTGCCGTTCTTCGGCTGGGCGCTGGGCATGCTGAAGATGGTTCACATCGACCGCAAGGAAGGCAAGTATGCGTTCGCCTCCGTGACGCGCCAGGGTAAAGCGCGCATGGCAGAAGGCGCCTGGGTCATCATGTTCCCGGAAGGCACGCGCACGCCGGTGGGCAAGCAAGGCAAGTACAAAACCGGCGGCGCGCGCTTTGCGATCTCCACGGGCGCCCCCGTCGTGCCGATCGCGCACAACGCGGGACGTGTCTGGCCCCGCAACTCGTTCATCAAATATGCGGGTATAGTCACGGTGTCGATCGGCAAGCCGATCGAGACAACCGGGCTCACGCCCGACCAGGTGAATACGCGCGTGGAAAACTGGATCGAAGCCGAAATGCGACGTATCGATCCTGGCGCGTATCGCGAAACGGATGGCGCATCGGCAGACGCCGCGCGGATTTGACGCTCCAGCGCTCGCGTTGTAAGCCGGCCACACGCGCCACGCACGCAATCCCGCACCCAGCCTGACGATGCAGAAGTCACCTACGCCGCGTCCCTCCGCGGCGCTCGATAACGGGCAACTCGATTTGCCGCTCTTTGCCGAGCCGGCGCCAGTTGTTGCTCCCCCCGCCCCCTCCACGGCATCGCCCTTTTCTGCACCGCCTGTCACACCTGCCACGCAATCGCCTTTCAAGCCGTCCAAGGCGCCGCTTGCGCCCGATGGCACGCGGCTGCGCACGCTCGAAATGGGGGCGCGCACGCTGCAGTATCGGCTCAAGCGCTCGTCGCGCAAGTCGATTGGGTTTGCTATCGACGGAACCGGGCTCACGATCACCGCGCCCCGGTGGGTGACGATTGCCGACATTGAAACGGCGATCGCCGAAAAGCAGCGCTGGATCTTCGCGAAGCTGGTCGAGTGGCAAACGCGCGTGGAGCAACGTGCGCTGCCGCGCGTGGAGTGGAGCGACGGCGCCGAGCTGCCTTATCTCGGCAAGCCGTTGCGCGTGAGGCTTGGGGCTTCCTTACTGGCGTTCGACGAAGCGACGCGTGTGCTGGCGTTGCCACTACCGCTTCATGCGGATACGCAGCAGATCAAGGATCGGGTGACCGGGTGGCTACAGGGCGAGGCGACGCGCGTCTTTGGCGAACGGCTTGCGGTTTATGCGGCGAAGCTGGGCGTTTCCTTTCGGTCCTATGCGCTTTCTTCGGCAATGACGCGCTGGGGGAGCTGCTCGAGCGAAGGCAGGATCCGACTCAACTGGCGGTTGATTCATTTTCCGCTTTCGGTTGTTGATTACGTTGTCGCGCATGAACTCGCGCACCTCAGAGAGATGAATCATAGTCCGCGGTTCTGGCAGACTGTGGAGTCTATCTTTCCTGAGTTCAGGGAGGCCAGGAAGCAGCTCAAGCAGCATCCGCCGGAGATGGTGCCGGGGATGTGAAGGAAGGTCGCTCGGTTCTCGCCTACCTTGACCATTGACTTGCAGCAGGCTGGAAAATTAGGAAGAGTACTATTGAATCGTCACGACACCATGTGACATGTTAACCACTGTCCTCCACGTTAATTGGTGTCGTGATGATTTATATTTATCGGCTGGCAAACCTGTTGTTTCGCCTGCGGATTCCAACTTTACCCTGGATTCTAAAAATAATAAATCGGGTGCTCTTCTCCGTATCCCTCCCCCCTTCGGTGCAAGTGGGAAAGAATGTAACGTTTGGCTATCAGGGCCTCGGCATTGTCGTCCACAAAAACGCCCGACTCGGCTCCAACATCATAATCTCTCCAAACGTCGTAATTGGCGGCAAGGGCAAAGGACAACCGGGTGCGCCGGTCATAGAGGACGGCGTCGTAATCGGTGCAGGAGCGTGCGTCCTTGGCCCAATCCGAATCGGTCGAGGCGCCGTAATTGGCGCAAATTCGGTGGTTCTTACAAACGTGGCGCCGCACACAACTGTCGTCGGCATACCGGCGCGAGAGATCGGGCAGAAGGCGAACTGACCGGGGCACTCGGGGCCGGTACTTGAGAGTCACACTATTTCGACAAGAAGCGTTTGACGAGCACATTTCCGAAATAGAGCGTTCGCACGCTAACATCCGATGGCCTCGATTGCCACCACCATTTGTAGATCCCCATCTTCAAATACGCGCCCCTATCGTTGGCATAGGCATTCCCACATCCATGGCAGCGAACGACATTTACGCCATTCATGAACAAATCGCTTACAGCGTTGGTTCCAGCGTGGTCTGGCCGATAGCGCAATTTCCAGTGGACAACATTTCCCTCATCTGCCGCCGGATCACCGAACACGAATACATGTGGTGCGGCTTTAGCGGCACTTCGAATTTCGACTTGATAGCGTCCATCTACAAGCCGGATAGAGAATGGCGGGGGCCCAAGCCCG
This sequence comes from Paraburkholderia tagetis, assembly GCF_022213065.1. Taxonomy (GTDB): domain Bacteria; phylum Pseudomonadota; class Gammaproteobacteria; order Burkholderiales; family Burkholderiaceae; genus Paraburkholderia; species Paraburkholderia tagetis. The sequence goes on along the minus strand of NZ_JAKLJA010000003.1, from coordinate 93,924 downwards.
CCCTCCGGACCCTGCAGCACCTGGGTAAATAGTTCCGGCTGCAAAGAGTCGAATTTGTAGCCAGACGGTATCGACGTCGACCAACCGATTTCATATAACGTGTTCGGTTCGAATCGAAAAATTCGCGCAAATGCGATCTCCCCACGAGGCGTTCCGTTTGCGACATTGTGAAAGTCATCAGATCGATCGATAGATACCCGCAAAGCATGCCCATGAAACACCGGGCTACTCACGACGGAGACTGCGCTACGTGGCGCCTGAATAACGAGCCTGGGGTCAATACCTCGCCCCCATGCGCTGTTGTACAACTGCTCATACGTGCCGCCGTCGGCTGTTGTACAGTTTGAAAGACTCAAACTCAACACCTGTATAGCCGCGAGTACGCTAACCCGTAATAAGTTCTTGTTCATTGCCGTATCACGCAGTTCATCTGAGTGCCGCTGCAATCCGGGCTTTAACAAGCATTACGGCGAATTTGCTATTCGTAACCAGATATCGGCGCCACATCCTGCGCGGCTCCTGAATTACCCGGAACAACCACTCCAATCCAGCACTCTGCATCCATTCCGGTGCCCGGCGGACTGCTCCGGCGACAATATCGAATGTACCGCCAACACCCATCACAAAATCTACACCAAGCCGATCTCCCCAGCGCTCAATGAATATTTCTTTCTTTGGTGAAGTTATTGCAACAAATAGAAGGCGCGCGCCGGACGCTCGAATTTCTTCGACCATTTTTTGCTCGTCTTCCCAAAAGTAACCGTGATGAAAGCCCGCTACCTTCAGCCCCGGATAACGCCCGGTCAGTACCGCTGCTGTTCGTTCAACAACCGTTTCAGTGCCCCCAAGAAAGAAAACCGGGAAACCCATGTCCGCCGACACGCCAACGAGACGCTCAAATAGATCTGCTCCGGCGACACGTTCCTTAACTGGGTGCCCCAGGAGACGAGCGGCCCATACCACACCCATACCGTCGATATTTATCAAATCGCAACCACGAACCGATTCCGCAAGCTTGGCGTCGCTTCGCATATTCACCAATTTCGCCACATTGACTACGACATGTTGTGTGAATTGCCGTTTGCTCGCTCTATCAGCAATCCAGTCTACCGTCTCGTCCATCGTAGCAACGTCCATTGGACAGGAAAACAAGCTGATTCTTTCCATCGTTTCACCTATGACCCAGTATCCGAGGTAACTCCCTCACCCATTCCGCCTTTCCTTTTGATCAGCACCTCATAAATTCCGAATATTTTTTTTGCAACATCCGAGGAAAAATACTGCAAATCCTTTAGGCGCGCTCTTCCGTGCGAATGCCTTCCAGCAGAAATAAAACGTGCGACCTCACTGGCCAAGGTCGCCGGAACTCGGTCGCTAACAACTGCGGTACCTTCACAGTCGCCAAGCAAATAACGAACATCTCCGACATCGACCGAAACGATTGGCAAATTCATCGCCATTGATTCCTTAATCGATTGCGGCGACCCCTCACGGTGAGATGTCATCAACAAACAGTCAGCATTCTCGAGTAGTTGCCTGACCTCAGAGCGCCCAAGTCCGTCGATATGCTTCTCGATGACGTCCATCCGATAGTCACGGCGTAAAATTTCAAGCGTCTGCTCGAAAAGCGGGTAATTTTTCTCTGGCCGAAAAATCGACGATGGGAATACGATAATTTTCTGTTGCCGCTCGTTACGTGGAACAGCATCTGACTCTGAAAAAAGATTCTCATTTACTGCGCAAGGCACGACCCAGCAATGCCCAGATACTCGTAACACTTGCTCCTTGATCTCATCACTAACTGCCACGCACGCGTCAGAAAATTTCGCGAAAAACAGCGAAATCTCTCTCATTAACCGCCCGCCCATGATGTCGGAGCCGTGGAAAGTAATAACGATAGAAGCTCCCGTTAGAAGTCTCACCAACGGAGCTGAGCATGCTGAAATTCCAAAATGGTAATGCACGACATCGTATTTTTTTGCCAGCACTCTGCGCAAGACACGGAAAATACTTGACAAATAGGCCAACTTCCCACCAAACCCTTCAATAACGAAAACGTCAACTTGGCAGTTTTTTATCCTCCTGATTGATTCGACTTGCTCCTCTATGAATATTCCCTGTGTGAAATTTTTTCGATTTCTCCCAGGATACATATTTGTAACAACCAATATCTTTATCACGATACCGTCCGTCAAGCGAGCACCCATCCTTCTCCGTGGGCCTAGATTGGCTAATCACATACAAAACCAGAAATGCCGAAAAAACATACGATGGCGACAATATTGCCAACGAAAACAAATTATCAAACAAGAAAGCACAGGTAACGAAAATCCAGGCGCGGCTCATGACATCTCGTTGACCGTACATGATCACCAGATAAAGCCAAATTGCGCCACCCAATAAACCAAGCTCAACAAACAAATGTGGATAAAACGTATCAGTTGTTTTCAAAATTCCGCCCATCCCATACCAATCGAAATGATATTTAGAATACAGCGGAGAATTGAACTTTACAGATGCCGGCCCACCGAATGCACCCAAACCTTCACCCAGAAAATTTCCGCCACTCAACGACTCCCACATAACCCGATATGACTCGGCGCGCGCTGAATTCCCGGCGGTAATATAGAATGCTACTTTTGATGATGCCAAGCCAACAATATCATCTAGATACCCAGAAATAAAAACAGCCAAAACAATCACAGCAATCATCAGTGGAGCAACAGATGCTTTCCAGCCAGTTTTTCTGAATACAATCGGATAAAACAAAATAATCACAAAAAGCTTAAAAGAAAAACTTAACAGAGCAAAAATTAGAAAGAACGTCTTTCTTAATTTTCCTGCCGCATCACCGCCTTTAATCGCGCATATAACAAGCGCGCAAAAATTCATAAACCCAAATTCCGAAAAAAAACCTATCCAGCCTTGAGCTCGCAGATACAGCCCGGAGTCAATCCGAACTGGGACAATAAGTGGGAGTTTCGTTACATATGCCAGATAGAAATAGCACTGAAATATATCATTCGATATAACAACAATCAAAAATATCGACGCAAGTGAATTAATTCTATCCTTGTAAGCATAGATGGCCAACGTAATTGCAATCGGAAAGACAAATCTTTGAAGCTCGTCGACACCTGCTGCGACGTTGAAGGAGCGCCCGATTGCGATCAAAAACACGAACAATAGCAATCCCACAAGTAATATTCGCTTGTGGAATTTTGGACGCAACATCACAGCCAGCCCTAGTGCCATAAAAGCCACAATCTTGACCATCTGAGAGTTGTCATCTTGAATAGACAACATCATATCTGACACGCAAAATGCCAGATAGGAAAATACCAAAAGCCAAAAACCAGTACGTGGCAAGCTGACTCGCCTGTCTTTACGCATTGCACGAATTTGATAGCTTTTGGCAATCATGTTAAAAAACTGGAAATTATCATTGACATCCGACGTTGGAATCGTAAATTACATATTTTCCATCGTCAAAACAGCTATCAAAACGCAAAACGCGTCATTTGAATTTATAAAAACCATAAAGCATGTACTCCCGAAGCTCACGCCCGCGAATTATCAAAATGGCGTATAGGACGATGATGACTATCTCTGCAGCCAGTAGTGAAATCGCCGCACCTTGAGCGCCAAAATGGGGGGCGACAAGAAAGGCCACAACAACATTAATCAACCCGCCAAATAACATAATCATCGACCGTGTTTTTGCCTTGCCAAATGGAACCAAAACCTGCAGACCCACAAAATAAGAAAAATTCCCTGCAATCGCACAAAGGCTGAGCAGCTTTAAAACCGTGACCGACCCCGAGTAGGCTTCCCCCAAAACGAGAGCAGACACGCCACTGGCCGAAATACAGAAAAAGGCAGCAATACCTGTTGTTATGAGCTGAACAGCACATAGCCCCTTTACAGTCAATTTTGCTGACTCTTCGCGATTTTCCTTGAAAAGCGCAGTAATGCGAGGAAAGAAGACCTGATTAATCTGCGCCGGAATGATGTTGCCAACATTCCTGATTTTATCCGCCGCTGCGTAAATCCCAACCTGATATGCCCCTGCAGTTGCCCCAAGAATCATCGTATTCGCTGAACTGAACAAACTAACCGACGCCGCAGCAACGAACATGTCCGCTCCTTGCACGAGACGGTGCCATGTCGACATGACCGAAACGCTAGGCCGTTTGAGTACACCTGTCCGGTACGCCACCAAAACTGAGAATAAAGCTGCAACAAATGGGCCAGCGGCTTGAATCAGTGCGGCGGCGAGAACATCATTTGAATCTCGGACGAAAATAAATGTTAACGGCAACATCAAGACGCGCGCCAAAAGTACTACAGTGGCGAGGAGCCTGAAACGTTCTAGTCCTTGCATCAACCAATACATCGTAAAAACGTTTGCGACCACGGCAATCCACGAACAAAGGATCACCAAAAAAACGGCAGCGAACTGGTGATTAAACAGAACGACCACGCAGAGAATCCCCAGCGAAATCAAACAAAGGACCGCTTTGCCGGCGACAATCGACCAGATCAATTCATTCAATCGCGCGGGATCGTTTCGACATTCGACAACTGCACGTGGGCCACTGAGATTGAACCCCCATTCCGTAAATGTTGTGCCATAAGCGGCTATGGCCATCGAATAGCCAAATACGCCAAATTGATGTGGTCCAAGCACTCGAGCCAAGTATGGAAAAGTCGCGAACGACATCGCATACGCGCCAAGTTGAAGCGTCATCATGGCAATGAAATTGCGCCCCACTCCAGCAGACGCACTTTCACTGTTTCGTTTTTTTAGAAACTTAGCCATTTATTCTCAAGTGGCAATTTTTTTGATAGCGATGCATCGCCCCTCCAATTTCACCGCGCATTGGTCAAATCCCAACACCAGCCATTTACGGTGATCCAGTCGGCGTGATTTATGCTCGCGCCGTTGCCAACACCCCGCGCGTATCAATCACCACCTTCGCCTGCAAGCGAATCGGATCGACCTGCTTGAACTGCGAGTGATCGACCAGAATCACGATCACATCGGCTTCGGCCAGCGCCGTGCGCAGATCGCAAAGGTGCAGCGTACCGTCCAGTCCCACCGGCAGTTCACGGATATTCGGCTCAACAGCCACCACCTGCCCCGGAAAACGCTGGCCGAGCTCCTTCGCGATCTCCACCGCAGGGCTCTCGCGCAGGTCATCGATATTCGCCTTGAACGCGAGGCCAAGACACGCAATAACCGGCTCGCGGAAACGCTTCGCCGCATTCTCCACTCGCTCGATCACCCAGTGCGGCTTGTCGTCGTTCACGTCTCGGGCGGTGCGAATAAGGCGCGCCTGCTCCGGCGCCGAATCCACGATGAACCACGGATCGACTGCAATGCAATGACCGCCAACGCCCGGTCCCGGTTGCAGAATGTTCACGCGCGGGTGGCGATTCGCCAGCTTGATGAGTTCCCACACGTTGATGTCCAGCCGGTCGCAGATCAGCGAAAGCTCGTTCGCAAAGGCAATATTTACATCGCGAAACGAGTTCTCGGTGAGCTTGCACATCTCCGCCGTACGCGCATCGGTAACGATGCACTCGCCGCGCACGAACACTTGATACAACTCGCGCGCCGCTTCGCTGCAACGGTCTGTCATTCCGCCGATCACCCGGTCGTTCTCAACCAGTTCGCGAATCACGTGGCCCGGCAGCACGCGCTCGGGGCAATGCGCCACGCGCACGTCCGACGCGTCACCCATCTGTTGGGGAAACGTCAGGTCCGGGCGCATTTCGGCCATCCACTCGGCCATCTTTGCAGTCGCCCCCACCGGCGAGGTCGACTCGAGCACGACGAGGTCGCCCTTCTTCAGCACGGGCGCCACCGTGCGGCTCGCAGCCTCGATATAGGAAAGATCAGGCTTATGCCCATCCGAGAACGGTGTGGGAACCGCAATGAGGAATGCGTCCGCCGGCTCCGGCGTCGTGGTCGCGCGCAAGTATCCCTGCGTCACGGCGGCATGCACCAGCATGTCGAGCTCAGGCTCGACAATGTGAATTGCGCCGCGATTGATGGTGTCGACTGCATGTTGATTCACGTCGACGCCGATTACCTTCTTGCGCCGAGCAGCGAATGCCGCTGCCGTCGGCAACCCGATATAACCCAGCCCTACAACCGAAATCGTTTCGAAGTTCATGATGTTGGTGTGTTGATTAATCGTTGCGTTCATGCCGCGCGAGGCGCAGCGTTCCAACGGACCTTCAATGCATCCGCAATGCGGTCACACGCCTGTCCATCCCCGTATGGGTTGTCGCCTCGGCTCATCGCCGCATACGCCGCGCGGTCATCAAGCAGTTGCGAAACACCGTCGACAATCGCCCGTACTTCGGTGCCGACAAGCTCTACGACGCCTGCGTCGATCGCCTCCTGACGTTCGGTCGTGTCGCGCATCACGAGCACCGGCTTACCCAGCGAAGGGGCCTCTTCCTGGATGCCGCCCGAGTCGGTCAGGATCAGATATGAGCGGTCCATCAAGCTCACGAACGGCAGATAGTCGAGCGGTTCGATCAAGTGGACGTTGGAGATGGCCGTGAGCAGGCGATTCACGGGCTCACGCACACTCGGATTCAGATGCACGGGATAGACAATGTCGACGTCGGGATACGCGTGAGCCAACTTCGCAAGTGCGGTACAGATACGCTCGAAGCCATCACCAAAGCTCTCGCGACGGTGCCCCGTGACCAATACCAACCGTCGGCCCGCTTGTTGTAACGCGGGCAAGACCCGCTGGGCCTCAGCGCGCAAATCTGCATTGTTGGCGAGACGCCCACGCACATGCAGTAGTGCGTCGATCACCGTGTTGCCGGTCACGACGATCGAAGCGTCGCTCACGCCCTCTGCCAGAAGATTCTGGCGGGCCCGTGCCGTAGGTGCGAAATGGACCGTCGCAAGCGCGCCGGTCAACTTGCGGTTCGCTTCTTCAGGCCACGGCGAAAGCAAGTTGCCGGTACGCAGACCTGCCTCTACGTGCCCGACCGGAATGCGCCTGTAGAACGCCGCAAGTGTCGCCGCCATTGTCGTGGTCGTGTCGCCGTGCACGAGCACCATGTCCGGCCTGGCCTGCGCTAACACTCCGCTCATGCCGGAAAGAATCGACGTCGTCACACCATAGAGGTCCTGACCGCGCTTCATGACATTCAGGTCGAAGTCCGGTTCGATGTCGAAAAGCGCAAGCACCTGATCCAGCATTTCGCGATGCTGGCCGGTCACGCATACCTTGCAATCGACGTCCGAATCGCGCTGCAGGCGTTGCACGAGTGGCGCCATTTTTATGGCTTCCGGGCGCGTCCCAAACGTAAGCAGTACTTTTTGTTTCATTGTCGTAACCTCGCGTAAGCCGCTTCTCGAAAGAGCGGGCTCCCTGCGTTAATCGCCCTTCTTCCGATAATCCGAATACGCGCCGTAAGCCGCACCACGCTGCGGCACATCGGTCAGCAGCACGCCGTCCACCGCAACACCTGCGCTAGCCAGGTGACGCGTCGTCTCCCTGAGCTCGGCGGCGGAATGCCGGCCGTGGCGCACAACCATGAGCGTCGCGCCGGCCGCCTTGCCGATCAGCACGGGATCGGTCACCGCGAGCACGGGCGGCGAGTCCACGATCACCATGTCGTAGGTCGCGGCAAGCGATTTAAGTACCGTAGTAAAGCGTTCGCGCAGCAGGAGTTCCGAGGGACGATCAGGCGTCGTTCCGGCCATCAGGACGTCGAGGTTAGGCAGCACCTGGCGGTGAATGACCTCGGCGGGTTCACGCCCCGTCAGCACCTCTGCAAAACCCGGCTTGCTGTTGATCGAGAAGTAAGAATGCACGTCGCCGCGCCGCATATCGGCGTCGATCAGCAAGATGCGCTTGCCCGTCGAAGCGAGCACCGTCGCCAGATTCACGGAGACGAACGACTTGCCCACGCCGGGCCGCGGCCCGGTAATCATGACGATGTTGTTCTCGGGCTTGAGCACGCCAAACTGGAGCGCCGTGCGCAGGCTGCGAAGTCCTTCAACCGCGACGTCGTCGGGAAAGGCGGCCGCCAGCACGCCCGGCTTGGACGGATTGCGGCGCACCGACTGCTCGAGCGTGAGTTGCTTGTCGCTATGCGAGATGATCGCGTAGACGGGCACTTCCACGGCATGCTCGATTTCGGCCGGGCTTTCCAGGCCGCGATTGAGCATGCGGCGTCCCAACGCAATAACGCAGCCAAGCAGCAGCCCCAACGCGGCTGCGAGCGGAATCACAATGAGCTTCTTGGGACGCACCGGCTTTTCGGGCACGATGGCAAAGTCCACCGTGCGCACGTTACCGAGTTGCCCCGCCTTCAGCACCCGCAATTGCTGCGTGCTGTCGAGCAGCTTCATGTAGAGGTCGGTGTTCACCTTCACATCGCGCATGAGACGCAGCGCTTCTTGCTGCGTTTGCGGCAGGCCGCTCACCTGGCTCTCGTATTGAACTTGCTGGTGATCCAGTTCGGCGATGCGCGCGTCGATAGCGGCCACCGCAGGGTGCGAAGTCGTATAGCGCTGGACCAGCTCGGCGCGTTGTTGCTGCAGTTCAGTCAGACGGGACTTCGTATCCACGACGGCTTGCAACAGGAGCTTGCCCTGAGCGTCGAGGTCGATGGCGCCCGTCTTCGCGCGAAATGCGTTGTAGCGCGCCTCCGACTGATCGAGGTCGGCACGCAACTTTGGCAACTGGTCGCCAAGGAACGTGAGCATCTGCTGCGCCTGTGCCGATTTGCGATCGACGTTGCGCTGCACGTACAGGCTCGCGATCATGTTGATCGTTGCAGTGATGCGCTGTGCGTCCTCGCCATCGAGCTTGACGCCGATAATGCCTGATTGCTTCGTTTTTTCCGCAATATCGAGCTTCTTTTGCAGCTCCTCAACCGTCTGCTGGGTCGAATGGCGCTTGAGGTCGAAGCGCGTGCCGGGTCTTGCCACGAGCGATGCCACGGTCAGCCGCACGGGCCCCTCTGCAACCGCACCGCTCGCAGCTTCTCCCACGCGCGCGCGCAGCACCACGCTGCCATCCGGATCGGTGAGTTCGTAACGTTCGGCGTCGAGCGCGTGTAGCTTGAACGTCTTCTCGTGCAGCACTGTGGGGACTTCAAACTGCGACACGCTGATGCGCTCGCCGCCCCACGCGTAGCTCGCCAAACCGAGAACGGGCTTCACCGGGCCTGCGTCGTCCGCCCCCGACGCACGCCGGGCAATCACCGCGCCGATCAGCGGAAAGTAATGCGGCTTCGCGCGCACGTCGAGATGAAGGCCGCTCACCGTTTCGCCCACTACCATGCGCGAGCGGATCAATTCGATTTCCGCGTCCGCCGTTGCCTTGTTCTGGAACAGCGACGCGAGGTCGCCGAGCTTGTCGTTGATCGACCCGGTGCCCGAGTCGTCGTCCACCTGGATGATGGCGTCCGCGCGATAAACCGGCGCTGCGAGAAATGCGTATGTGGTGCCCAGAAGCAGCACGCAGACCGCGATGATTGCGATCTGCTGCCAACCTTCGCGAAGGACATTGAAGACTTCGGAAAGGTCGATTTCGTCGTCGTCCGCCTGCTCGGCAGAATGGGTTTGCTTAAGAAGGGTCATAATTCAGTGAGCCAGTCCAGCCAATACGTCGCTCCAATGCGCGACGCCGTGCTCGATTTGCGCGAATGCCAGTTCGAATGCCATGCGATGGCGCCGATACGGGTCGACGACATCGACGCCATCGTTCTCGTTGAGCCGGTAGACTTTGCCGCGCGCATACGGCCACGCGTGCTCGATCTGTTCGCGCTGCACCTTCGTCATCGTCAGAATGAGGTCGGCGGCACGCACCTGCTCGTCGGTGAGCGCCGTGGCGACGTGCTCTTCGAGCTGCACGCCGCGCTCACGCGCCATTTCGAGAACGAGCGGATCCGCACCCTCGCCCACCAATGCATGCGTACCCGCCGAGCTAAATCCGATATCGGGCAGCGCCTGCGCGAGCATGGCGCAGGCCAGTGGACTGCGGCAGATGTTGCCTTCGCAAACCACCAGAACGTGATCGATCATTTCGCCACCAACCCTGCGGTCAAGCCCGCGTTGATGGCCGGAATCAGCAGCGTCAGCACGCGGTTGAAGCGGACGAGGCCATTGCCATCCACGTACACGACGTCCTTGGGCTGCAGGTCGAATTCCTTGGCGACCAGCATGGCCACGGGCGAACGTCCGTCGAGGTGGAACACCTGAGGCGTACCGCTCAGCGAGCCGCGAATCACGAACATCTGCGCGGCATCGGCCGTTGACGAATTGACGCTGCCCGCCTGCGCAATGGCGTCCGCCAGCGTGATACGGCCCGTGCGGCGCGGAATGGCCGAGATCGGCTTGTTGACCTCGCCCATCACGTAGACGTCGTTCTCGTCGCGCGCGATCACGCGCAGCAGATCGCCGGGCTGGAGATAGAGCCTCGACGGACTTACACCGCTTGCCAACATTTGCGTCAGATTGATGCGGTGCGAAGTGCCACCGCGCACGAGCACGATATCGCTCTGATCGGCCGTTTCGGCAAAGCCGCCGGCGCGCGAGACGGCTTCGTACAGCGACATCGGTACATCATTCACCGCCACGACACCCGGACTGCGCACTTCGCCGTCGACGTACACTTCATGAGCGCGGTAGGACGCCATGCGCACGGTCACCTGCGGTTTGATGAAGTAGCGAGCGAGCGCGGCGGTCAGGCGGCGCTGCACTTCCTCGGTACGCAGTCCGGCAACGCGCATCGTTCCCGCATAGGGAAACGTCAGGTCGCCCGCCTGATCGACCACGAATCCCGAGGACGGATCGCCCGGGCGCGTGGATGCCTGCATCTGGCCCGACCCCATGGCGGCCGCAATCTCCGGGTGATCCCACACCACGATCTGGAGCACGTCGCCGGCACCAACGCTATAGGGCTGCGGCGCCGCGGAAAGCAGCTTGACCTGGGCCTGCTGCTTCTCGCGACGCTCATCCTGGATACGTCGCACGAGCGCCACGTCCAGCTCGGTAATGGCCACCTCCGGGGTGGAGGCGGTTGCGTCGGCAACTTGTATCGCCTTTGCGTCACCCGCTTCGGCAATGGATGAAGCGTCAGTCCGCATCGAGGCCGACGCCGGTGTGGCGCTGGTCGACATGCGCATGCCCGGTGCCACCCCGCACGCGGCCAGAACGGAACACATCGCGACAGCGACGCCCACACGGGAGATATGAAGAGCGCTTGCGCGGCACGTGCCGCGGTGCGCGGGAGCCAACGGGTTTTTCAATCGTTTCAGCACTTCAGCGTTCCAGCCAATCAATAAGCATTGCGATGAACCAGTCCCTTGAAAATCGTCGCAAGAACGATCTTCATATCGAGCCCGAAGGACCAGTTGCTGAGGTAATAAAGATCGTGTTCGACGCGGCCCTGCATCTTTTCGATGCGATCGGTTTCGCCGCGAAATCCGTTTACTTGCGCCCAGCCCGTGATACCAGGCTTGATGCGATAGCGATGGATATAGTTGTCCACGATGTCCTGGTAGAGCGTGTCGTGCTCGATGGCGTGGGGCCTCGGACCGACGACAGACATCTCGCCGCGCAGCACGTTGAAGAACTGCGGCAGTTCGTCGAGACTCGTGCGGCGCAGGAACGCGCCCACGCGCGTGATGCGCGGGTCGCCACGCGTCGCCTGCTCGACTACGCCGTGGGTCTGCGCGTGCGGCCGCATGCTGCGAAACTTGTAAATATTGAAGACCTTGCCATTGGCTCCCTTGCGCCTCTGCTTGAAAAGCACCGGGCCGCGCGAGGTGAGCTTCACGGCGATTGCAATGGCGAGCAGGAGCGGCGATATCACGAGCAATACGAGGCAAGCGAACATGCGGTCGAAAACGTCCTTCTGCGCGAGCGCATCCGCCGAGATCGGCGAGCCCACGAGATTGATCGCCGGCGTGCCGCCAAGATTCACCATTTCACCTTCGAAAAGCGCGAGGCCGCTGACGTCGGGGATAAAGCGAATGTTGACCAGATCGTTGCGGAAGAGCCCAGTGAATTCGAGGATGGTTCTTTCCTCGGAAAGCGGCAGCGCAAGCCAAAGCTCGTCGATACCGTAGCGGCGCACATAGGCCGCAAAACCCTCGCGGTCGCGAAACGCGGGCACGCTGCCAGGCGCCTCGCCAAGTTCCGGGCCGGAGTCGAATATCGTGGCGACGTGATAAACCGAATCCGTCGTTGTATCCACCTTGTGCAGCAACTGACGGCAGTGCATGCCGCTGCCGACGATCGCCACGCTTCGATAGCTCGCAGCCTGATCTGCCCGTCGCAAGCTGAGTGCGGAATCCAGCAACCGGCATGCTATGAGCCCAAGACCGGAGACAAGCGCCCACTCGGAGAACCACGCGAGTGCGGGATGGTATGGCCGATGCATTACACAAGCGACCAGCGTGGTGCCCGCGAGCGTCAGCAGCCAGACGATCGCAGGCACGCAAACACAGCGCCAGAACAGGTGCGTTCGAGCGGTGCGGTACAGTCCAAAGAGGGGAAACACAAGCAACACGGCCAGTAGCGTGAATGCGACGAGCGCGCTGTCATATCCGGCCTGCCCGGGCACACCTTCACCGGACATCGTGATCTGCGCTCCCGCAGCGATGACCAGCATGTCCAGCAGGCGAGCCAGAACGCTGCTGTTGGTGGAAGATGTTCCCGCCTCGGTTTGAATAGGCAAGTTCATGGCATTTCCTTCGGATGTTCGTGTTCCCGCGCCATAACGCGCGCGGCTGCTTGACGGACCAGGTGCTGCCAGGTGGCGGCCCGAAGCAGAGGGGATCATTCGATAAGATTCCAGCCAAACTGCGTACCCATACACGCAAGGAAGAAAGGACTGCCTGGTTGAAGGAAAACCTGCATTTCGTGCATCGCTCTCAGAACGTCCGGGGTACCCGCATGACGAAGGCAATCCGATTGCCACAAGCTGATGAAGGCGGCGCCCTCACCACCCTCATCACCCTCACACGCGAGACACTTTCGCCGAATCGCTTTGTAGTTAGTTAATATCCTGGGCACGAGTCTCGTCGTCCGGGCTATTCCCGTATATAGGAATGCTCCGAAATGGCTACGGGGAAGTAACGCCCAGATTCCGCGATGATGTCTCGAAATGCGCCGCGATTCGCGCCCGGCGGCCAACAGCATAAGATCCCGTCATCTTCAAATTAGGATGACGAAATATATGTATCGATTTGTATCCAACGACGGGAGCCGCGGAGAATATGCCAATGCTTTACCGGCATTGAACGACGCAATCGAATGCATTCACTGAATAGCATTCGATCGCTCATTAAATCTTCAAGGGGATTTTTAAAATTTGTTTAGATCGCGTCTTGTTTATATTTTTATTGTCGAGCGCTTCATGATTGACAATCAATCTGGACAAACACGGTAGCGGTATCAGAACCATCTGATATCGCTACACGGGAAATTCTTACTTCCTCTGAATAAACTCGATCTTATAGCCGTCAGGATCGGTCACGAACGCGATCACCGTCGTCCCATGCTTCATCGGCCCCGCCTCGCGCACCACCGTGCCGCCCTGCGCCTTGATCTTCTCGCAAGCGGCGTAGGCGTCGTCCACTTCCACCGCCAGATGGCCGAAGCCCGTGCCGAGGTCATAGGAAGGCGTATCCCAGTTGTGCGTCAACTCGATCACCGTGCCGTCACGCTCGTCGGTGTAACCGACAAACGCCAGCGTGAACTTGCCGTCGGGATAGTCGTCGCGGCGCAGCAGTTTCATGCCGAGCAATTCGGTATAGAACTTGATCGAGCGGTCCAGGTCGCCAACCCGGATCATCGTGTGCAGAAGGCGCATCGTGTACTCCGTTTTGCCATCGTCAAAAACGCGACTGTACCAAAATCCCGTTTGCTCTGCCGACACCAGCGGGCCAAGCTCTGCGTGCCAGGCAGACAGCGCCGATTTGCTCTAGCATGGACGCCATCCCGAAGCGGCCATGGTCCGATGCGAACGGGCCAGCGCTGCTGACAATGAGAGAAACCAAGGAGTCGAGATGCGGATTCTGGTGGTAGGTGCAGGCGCGACGGGCGGCTATTTCGGCGGACGGCTCGCCGCCGCGGGGCGCGATGTGACGTTTCTGGTGCGCGAGGCTCGCGCCGCGCAGTTGCACGAGGATGGCCTCGTGATCCGCAGTCCGCACGCTGGCGATCTCACGCTGCGCGATCCCAAAACCGTGACGCGTGAGGCGCTCGAATCGCAGGGCGCCCAGCCATTCGATGTCGTGCTGCTCAGCTGCAAGGCCTACGATCTCGAGAACGCCATCGACTCGTTCGCGGCGGCCGTCGGGCCACACACAGCCATCCTGCCGTTGCTCAACGGCATGCGACATCTGGACGTGTTGCAGGCGCGCTTCGGCACGCAGGCCGTACTCGGCGGCGTCTGCCTGATCGCCGCCACGCTCAACGACAAGCGCGAAATCGTGCATCTGAACGACGCACAGGCCATCACGTTCGGCGAACTCGGCAATGGCGTCTCGCCGCGCGTCGAGGCCATTGCCGGCGCTTTCGGCAACGCGGGCTTCAACGTGAAAGCCAGCGCTCACATCCTGCAGGAAATGTGGGAAAAGTGGGTGTTCCTCGCGACGCTCGCAGGCGGCACGTGCCTGTTTCGCGCGCCCGTGGGTGTCATCGTCGCGACGCCCGACGGCGCGGCAACGGTCGAGCGTCTTTTCGCGGAGTGCCGCACGGTGGCCGCCGAGCACGGCCACGCCGTGCGCGACAGCTTCCTCGAGCGCTCGCGCGCCCTGCTGTTCGCCACGGGCTCGACGTTCACGGCTTCGATGCTGCGCGACGTGCAGAACGGTTCGCGCATTGAAGCCGATCACATTCTTGGCGATCTGATCCGGCGCGGCGGCGCGGCGCAACGCGCATCGAGCGAGCTTTCGGTGCTGCGGATCGTCTACAGCCAGCTCAAGGCGTACGAGGCGCAACGCGCCGAAACAGCCGAAACAGCCTGAAGCCGCTCAACCGCGCGCACTTACGCCACTGACGCGTTGCCCAGCGCCTGGGCGACGCGCACATACTCCTCCACCGGTACGTCTTCGGCGCGGCGCGCGAGATCGAAGCCGAGCGCGTCGAAGTCCACCCGCTCGCGGTAGTCGCTGAGCGTGTTGCGCAGCATCTTGCGGCGCTGCGAGAACGCCGCCGTCACGAGCTCGCCGAGAATCGCCTCGTCCACCTGCGGCAGTTCGTGGGGCGCATACGGAATCATGCGCACGATCGCCGAATCCACCTTGGGCGGCGGCTGGAACGACTCGGGCGGCACGTCGAGCAGCTTGTCGATCACGTAGCGATACTGAAGCATCACCGTCAGGCGGCTGAACGCCTTGGTGCCGGGCTCCGCGACCATGCGCTCGACCACTTCGTTCTGCAGCATGAAGTGCTGGTCGATCACGCGGTCTGCGAAGCTCGCAAGGTGGAACAGCAACGGGCTCGAAATGTTGTACGGCAAATTACCGACGATGCGCAGCGTGGGCTTCTCGCCCAGCGCCGCAAGCGTGCCGAAGTCGAACGCCAGCGCGTCGCCCGCGTGCAACTCGAGCAGCGGTCCGAATTTTTTGGTGAGACGCGCGATGAGGTCGCGGTCGAGCTCGACCGCGTGCAGCGGCGCTTCGGGCGTGGCGAGGCGCTCGATC
This sequence comes from Paraburkholderia tagetis, assembly GCF_022213065.1. GTDB lineage: Bacteria > Pseudomonadota > Gammaproteobacteria > Burkholderiales > Burkholderiaceae > Paraburkholderia > Paraburkholderia tagetis. The sequence continues at coordinate 78,219 of NZ_JAKLJA010000003.1, read as the reverse complement.
AGCGGTTCGGTGAGCGCGCCGAGGCCCGGCCCGATCTCGACCATGCGTTCGCCGCGCTGCGGGCGAATGACGTCGACGATCGAGTCGATCACGCCCGTGTCGACGAGGAAATTCTGGCCGAAGCGCTTGCGCGCGAAGTGGCCCTGGTGCTGTCTGCTGCTATTGGACATCTTGGTCAGATCAATCAGATGACGCGCCGGTGGCGCGCCATCGAAACGGCGGTGTCGATGGCGGCGATCAGGCTGCCCGCGTCGGCGCGGCCGGTGCCGGCGAGGTCGAGCGCAGTGCCATGATCGACGGAGGTGCGCACGATCGGCAGGCCCAGCGTCACATTGATGCCTTCGCCGAACGTCGCGTATTTCAGGACCGGCAGGCCCTGGTCGTGGAACATCGCCAGCACGCAGTCGGCCTCGTTGAGGTAGCGCGGCTGGAACAGGGTATCGGCGGGATATGGGCCGCGCGCGTCGATGCCTTCAGCCGTCGCTTGCGCGAGCGCCGGCTCGATGACGTCGATCTCCTCGCGCCCCAGGTAGCCGTTCTCGCCCGCGTGCGGATTCAGGCCCGTCACGAGAATGCGCGGCGTGGCCACGCCGAAGTGGTGGCGCAGGTCATGATTGACGATGCGCAGTGTCTCGAGCAGGCCTTCGATGCTGAGCGCCGCCGACACGTCCTTGAGCGGCAGGTGCGTGGTCGCGAGCGCGACGCGCAAGGGCCGCGCGCCGGTGCCGGCGAGCATCATGACCACGCGCGGCGTCTGCGTGCGTTCGGCGAGATATTCCGTATGGCCGGTAAACGGCACGCCGGCGTCGTTGATCGTGCTCTTTTGCAGCGGCGCGGTCACGATGGCGTCGAACTCTTGCGCCATGGCGCCGTCGATCGCGCGGTCGAGCAGCGCAAGCACATAGGGGCCGTTAGCGGCGTCGAGCTTGCCGGCCTTCGCCGGTACGGCGAGCGCAATGTGCTCGACGCTCACGTGCTGGCCCGCCAGCACGGCGGCCCAGTCGATGCCGCCCGCCGCCGCGCGCGTCTCCATGAGTGTCTGGTCGCCCAGCACGACGAATTGCGCGCCGGGCCAGTGCGCCGAAGCGCCCGCGAGCGCCGCGGCCGTGAGCTCGGGGCCCACGCCGGCCGGCTCGCCGGTGGTGATGGCGATACGAACCGGCCGCGGCCCCCGCGGCGCAGAAGACGATGAGGCGGGAGCATTCACGGCGCGGTTCCTTTCAGGGTGGGTCAGTGTTGCTGGGGCGGGGTCAGGCCGCTGATCTTGTAGTCGACATAGGCGCTGTCACGCAGTTGGCGCAGCCAGTCGGCGTAGGCCTGCTCCGCCTTGCGCTGGCCGATGGCCTGGCGCGCGAGGTCCATCTGCTGCGCGACCGAGCCTTCCGCTTCGCGGCGGCCCAGCACCTGGATCAGGTGATAGCCATATTCGGTGCGCACCGGGTCGCTGATCTGGCCGTCCTGCAGCGAGTTCATGGCGCGCTCGAATTCCGGCACGGTTTCGCCCGGGCTGATCCAGCCGAGGTCGCCGCCTTGCGAGGCCGAACCGTCTTGCGAGTACGTGTGTGCGAACTTGGCGAAGTCGCTGCCCGCCTGCACTTCCTTCTTGATCTCGAGCAGCTTCTGGCGCGCCTGCGGCTCGGACATGCCGTCGCCCACGCGCAGCAGAATGTGGCGCACGTGCGTTTGCACGAGTTGCGGTGCCGAGGCGCTCGTGCCCTGCCCCTGGCGGCGCTCGACGAGGCGGACGATCTCGAAGCCGTCGTTGGTGCGGATCACCGAGGGATTCACTTCGCCCGGGCGCAGCGTGGAAGCGGCCGTCACCCACTCGGGCGGGAGCTTCGCGGGCGGCTGGAAGCCCATGTCGCCACCCTTGCTGGCGTCAGCCGCCTGCGAGTTCGATTTCGCGAGACTCGAGAACTTGCTGCCCGACTGCGCCTGCTTGAGGAGGTCGTCGGCCTTCTTCTGCGCGGCTTCGATGTCGGTCTGCGACGCGTTCAGTGGCGCCTTGATGAAGATGTGCTCGAAGTGCAGATCGTTCTGCTGACCCGCGTTCGGCCCGCGCTGGCTCGCGATGTAGTTCGCGACTTCGGCGTCCGTGACCGAGATCTTGCTGTCCACTTCCTTCTCGCGCAGCTTCGAGAGCGTGAGCTCCGTGCGCGCGTCCTTCATGAACGTGTCCCACGGCACGCCGGCCGCTTCGATGCGCGAGCGGTAGGTGGCGAGGTCCATGCCGTTGGCCTGGGCGAGACGCGTGAGGGTGCGCTGCACGGCTGCGTCGTCGACGCTGATGCCGTCTTCCTTCGCCTTTTGCAGCTGAATGCGCTCGAGCACCATCTGGTTGAGCACCTGCGCCTGCAACTGGTTCATGGGCGGAATCGGCGCGTTCTGCTGGTTCAGGCGGCGCGTGATGAGTCCGACGCGGTTGTCGAGCTCGCGCTGCGTGATCACGCCGTCGTTGACGACCGCCGCGATCGTGTCGGCGGTCCGGCCACCGGCGGGCGCGAGCCCCTGCGCAAGCGCCGGCGCGGCCGGCAACAGTCCTGCGACGGCGAAGATACTCGCAGCGAACGCTGCCAGGCGAAGCTTTTTCATGATTCCCACAGATACTCCAAAGTTGGCGGGCAGCTTCGCCCGTCTCTATGCACCGACCTCGCGCTGCAGCCGTTCGCTTGGGCTCTGCTACCGCCCGCACCGGTTCACGCGTTATTGATAATCCGTGAAGCGCGACGGCAGCGGCACCTGCCCCGGCGGCTGCGTGTAGCCCGGCACGCCAGCCCTGAACGCCGCGACCAGGCCGTTATCCACGTTCGACAGCCCCTTGAGCGTAAGCTGCGCGAGAAAACGCGTGGCCGAATTATTGCCGCCCGTGGTGTTGATCCCGTTTGCATAGCGCTGCACACCCACGCCGAGCGCCCAGCAATCTGCGTCGTACTGCATGCCAATCAGGCCATCGACGATCTTGTGGCCGTTCAGATCGTAGTTGAAGCGGCCCACGGCGTACACCCGATGCGAAAACGGCCATTGAGCCGAAACCAGAATCTGGTTGATGGGCTGATTGTCGAGCGTGCTGCTGTTCTCGCGCGTGTAGCGATACGCAACGTTGAGCACGCGGCTCGGCCCCGGGCTGTAGCCGAAGCCGACGCTTGCCTTCGTCAACTGGCCCGCGTCCGCATTATATTGGAACGCCGTTTCCGAAGCGAAACCGCCCCCGATCTTTAGCGACATGCCTGCAATCAGGTCGGAATGCGCGGCGCCCGTGGTCGGCGCCGCGCCCGCGCTAGGCGGCAGGAGCGTGACGCGCTGGTCGGTGAAATAGTACTGCTGCGCGATCACGAAGCGCGCACGCTCGTCACCCGAGGCCGCGTCGATGAAGCGCGTGGTCAGCGCCGCCGTGAGGCGGTTCGCGTCGGCGATACGGTCGTTGCCGACGAAGGTGTTGGGCGTGAAGATCTCCGCGAGACCGAAGTCGGCTTCGGCGGTATCAAAAAGGGGCGCGAAGTCCTGGTTGCGGTACGGCGTGTAGACGTAATACAGGCGCGGTTCCAGGGTCTGGATATAGTCCTGGCCGAATAGTCGCACCGAGCGGTCGAACACGAGCCCCGTGTCGAAGCTGAAGGTCGGGATCGATTCGGTGAAGCTCTTGGGCGTGCCCGCGGGCGAGCCCGTGCCGATGTTGCTCAGGTTGTACGACGCGAAGTGCCATTGCACCTTCGGCGTGACGAAGTAACCCGGCCCCATCAGCGAATACGAGAGGTACGGATTGAAGACGACACGGTCGCCTTCGGTCGCATCCGCCGTCGTGATGCGAAAGCGCGAGTAGTCGGCTTCCGCACCGTAGTCGAAGCCGCCCACGTTGTACTTCGCGTACTTCACGTTGAGCTCGGGCTCGCGGCCATACGGCGCAATCGACGGCGAAAGCGTCTGCCAGTGCTGATAGCGGCCGAGCACGGACCACGGCCCGTTGTTGTACGTGACGCCCGCTTCCTGCTGATACAGCATCTGCGTGCCGTTCAGGAACTGGTTCGCCGCCGACGCCAGGTCTTCCGGATAGGTGTTGTCCGAGACCTTGTTGAAGTAGATATAACCGCCGAACCCGTTGCCGAAGTTCTGGTTGTGCTGGATGAACAACCCGTAGCGGTTGGTCTTCGTGATCGCGTCGTTGGGCAGGAACGTGCCAGTGATCGAGCCCGAGTAGTTGGTCGAGAGATACCGGTAGTTGCCCTGCAGGAACACGCCGCGCTTCGAGATTATTTCGGGCGTGAACGTGAAGTCGCGGTTCGGCGCGATGTTGAAGTAATACGGCATCGACAGTTCGAAGCCGTTCGTCGAGCTTACGGAGAACGTCGGCGGCAACAGGCCGCTGCGGCGCTCACCCGAGAGCGGGAACGAGAACCACGGGCTCGCGAAGATCGGCACGTTCTGGAAGAACAACACGCTGTTGTGCGCGACGCCTTCGTCGGCGCCCGTGTCGAAGTCGAACTCCGTGCCCTTGATGTACCACGCCGGATTCGACGAACACTGGCAGGCCGTGTAGGTGCCGTTGGTGAGCACCGAGCGCTCGCTGTCGAGCAGGTCCGCGCGTTCGGCACTGCCCGAGCCGCCGGTGACCGTGAAATGGTACTTCGGCGCGGGCATGAAGCCTTCGTTCGCCTCGACCTTCAGGTGTGCTTCCGGACCGGCGAAGCTGGTGCCGCTCTGCGCCACGACGACATTGCCGTAGGCGTCGGCCATGTCGGTGTCCTGGTCGTAGTGCAGCGCGTCGGCCTTGACGACATTCGTGCCCTCGCGCAGCTCGGCCGCGCCCTTGATGGCGAAGTCGGTGCCCGATGTGCCGTTGGTCGAGTCGCCGAGCACGAACGTGGCCGCACGCTGGCCAGGCACTTTCGGCTGGTCTTCGAGCTGCGGGGAAAGGCGCAGGCTCCACGCGTCGTCCAGCCGCTGGGGCTGCGCAGCGTCACCCGCAAGCTGGGCATGTGCGAGCGCGGGCACGAGACCCGGCATGGCCACGAGCGCCGCGATGAGCCGCCGCTTGCCCGGCACGCCGTCGTCACTTTTGGAGATCGTCTGGAAAAACTGTTTGGGCGGCATGTATGGTTTTGGCGTATCGGCCCGTCAGCCTGCCCGCCCATCACGGCCCTGGTGCCGGTGCATCGACGGATTGGCCCCGGCCCGGGCGAGAATCCGGTTCGGGGCGACGGTCGATACAGCGATCAAGGCAACTTCGCGCACAATTATTTCCAATTCATCGGACGATGGACTGGCGATAAATGCGGCGAGCGAACCGTCATGCGGGCTTTGGCGCGAGTCGCGTCAAAAAAGTCGTGGGGTATTATATGGCAAGACGTTGATCCACTGATTTTGCCTCCGGTTTTCATGACCCTCACTGCCCCGTTCTCCCCGGCCGACGCCCGCCGCGACCTGCTCGCCGCCTGGCTCGCCGGCCACGCAGAAAAATACGCTCTCGACCTCGCCACGCTCGCCCCGGCCTCCGCCGACGCGAGCTTTCGGCGCTACTTCCGCCTCGCGAGCGCGGGCAAGCACGGCGCCACGCTGATCGCCGTCGACGCACCGCCGCCCGAAAAATGCCGCGAGTTCGTACAGGTCGCGCAGTTGCTCCACGCGGCCGGCGTGCACGTGCCGCGCGTGCTGGAAGTCGATCTCGACGCCGGGCTCATGCTCGTGACCGACCTCGGCACGGCACCCTACCTCAAGGCGCTGACCGACGCGGGCCCCGGCCAGGCGGCGCGCGCACTGATGCGCGACGCCATCGACGCGCTGATCCGCTTTCAGCTCGCCTCGCGCGAGGACGTGCTCCCCGCCTTCGACGAGGCCTTCCTGCGCCGCGAGATGGAGCTCATGCCCGAGTGGTATCTGGAGCGCCACTTGGGCCGCAAGGTCGACGAAGCCACGCGCGGCGTGCTCGATCGCACCTTCGCGCTGCTGATCGCGAGCGCGCGCGCCCAGCCGCAAGTCTTCATGCTGCGCGATTTCATGCCGCGCAACCTCATGATCGCGACGCCCAACCCCGGCGTGCTGGACTTCCAGGACGCGGTCCAAGGCCCGATCACCTACGACATCGCCTCGCTGCTGCGCGACGCGTTCCTGAGCTGGGACGAGGAGTTCGAACTCGACTGCTTCGCGTACTACTGGGAGCGCGCGAAGAAGGCCGGGCTGCCGGTGGACCCGGACTTCGGCGAGTTCTACCGCCAGCTCGAATGGATGGGCCTGCAACGCCACATCAAGGTGCTGGGCCTCTTCTGCCGCATCAACTATCGGGACGCCAAGCCGCACTATATGGCCGACCTGCCGCGCTTTCTGAACTACGCGGGCAAGGTCGCGCACCGCTATCGCCCGCTGGTGCCGTTCGCGCGGCTCATCGACGAGTTGCAAGGCACGAGCGCCGACGTCGGCTACACCTTCTGATCGCGCAGGCTCTCTCCAACCCTTCATGACAAGATCGAATTCATGACGCGTGCCACTGCAACGGACACAGCGAACCGCACGGCGATGATCTTCGCCGCTGGGCGCGGCGAGCGCATGCGCCCGCTCACCGACACCTGCCCGAAGCCGCTGCTCGAAGCCGGCGGCAAGCCGCTCATCGTCTGGCAGGTCGAGCGGCTCGCCGCGGCGGGCTATACGCGCATCGTCATCAATCACGCGTGGCTCGGCGCGCGGATCGAAGCCGCGCTCGGCGACGGCGCGCGCTTTGGCGTGCAGCTGCACTACTCCGCCGAGACCGACGCGCTGGAAACCGCCGGCGGCATCGCCCAGGCGCTGCCCTTGCTGGAGCGCGCCGGCGAGCCGGCCGTGTTTCTCGCCGTGAGCGGCGACGTCCATAGCGAATACGACTTCGGCCTGCTGAATGCGCGCGCCGAGGCGCTCGCGGCGCAGCCCGAACCGGGCATGCATCTCGTGATGGTGCCCAATCCGCCCTTTCATCCGACCGGCGACTTCGCGCTCGGCGCCGACGGCCTGCTCGCGCTCGACGGCGCGCCGCGCTATACCTTCGGCAATATCGGCCTTTACGACACGCGCATGTTCCGCAGCCTGCCGCGCGGCGAGAAGTGCGCGCTCACGCCGTACTACCGCGAGGCTATTGCCGCGAAGCGCGCGAGCGGCGAACTCTTCGAGGGGCTCTGGGAGAACGTGGGTACGCCCGCGCAACTCGCGGCGCTCGACGCCGCGCTTAGTGCACGCGCCAGTGCCCGGGCTTAGCACTCGCGCTCAGTGCCTGCGCCTGGCGCCCGCGCCCGGTAGCTAGTACCTACGCTCAGTGCCCGCCGCCAGCCGGCTCGACCGCGGCCGGGTCGGCCCGGTCGGCCCGGTCGGCCTGACCTGCCTGACCCGCCTGACCCGCTTCACTCGCGCGCTGCTGCTGCAGCGCCCACATCTGCGCATAGTGGCCCTCGGCGCGCAAAAGCTCCGCATGCGTGCCGCGCTCGACGATGCGTCCGTGGTCCATCACGATAATTTGCTGTGCGTGCACGATCGTCGAGAGCCGGTGCGCGATCACGAGCGTCGTGCGCTCACGCGCGATCAAATCGAGCTCATGCTGGATCGCGCGCTCCGAGCGCGAATCGAGCGCCGAAGTCGCCTCGTCGAACAGCAAAATCGGCGGATTCTTGAGCAGCGTGCGCGCGATCGCCACGCGCTGCTTCTCGCCGCCCGAGAGCTTGAGCCCGCGCTCGCCCACCGGCGTGTCATAGCCCTTCGGCAGGCTCTCGATGAACGCGTGAATGTGCGCCGCGCGCGCCGCCGCGATCACTTCCTCGCGGCTCGCCTCGGGCCGGCCGTAGGCAATGTTGTAGTAGATCGAATCGTTGAAGAGCACCGTGTCCTGCGGCACGATGCCGATCGACGCGCGCAGCGAATCCTGTGTCACCTCGCGAATGTCCTGGCCGTCGATCGTGATCGCGCCGCCGCCGCTGGAATTCCCCTTGTCGCCCGGCGCTTTGTCGAGATCGTAGAAGCGGAACAAGAGGCGCGAGAGCGTGGACTTGCCCGAGCCGCTGTGGCCCACGACCGCCGTCGTCGTGCCCGCCGCAATGGTGAAGCTCACGTCGTGCAGGATCTGGCGCGCCGGCTCGTAGGCGAAATTCACGTGCGTGAAGCGCACCTCGCCGCCACGCACCGCGAGCGGCGGCGCGCCCGGCGCATCGGGCACCTCGTGCGCAACGGTCAGCAGGTTGAACATGCGGTCCATGTCGGTGAGGCTCTGCTTGAGCTCGCGATACACCACGCCGAGAAAATTCAGCGGAATGTAGAGCTGCAACATGAAGGTGTTGATGAGCACAAGGTCGCCCAGCGTGAGCTTGCCCGCCATCACGCCCTGGGTCGCGCGCCACAGAATGAACACGAGCCCCGTGCCGATGATCGCCTGCTGCCCGAAGTTCAGCGCCGAAAGCGACTGCTGCGACTTGATCGCCGCCTTGCGATAACGGCGCAGGTTCTCGTCGTAGCGCTGCGTCTCCCACGCTTCGTTGCCGAAGTACTTCACCGTCTCGTAGTTGATGAGCGAATCGATTGCCCGCGAGTTCGCGCGCGAATCGAGCTCGTTCATCGTGCGGCGAAAATGCGTGCGCCACTCGGTCACCTTCACAGTGAAGACGATGTACGCCGCCAGCGCCGTGAGCGTGACGAGCGCGTAGTACGCCTCGTATTTCACCGTGAAAAAGCCCAGCACGAGGCCCACTTCGACGAGCGTGGGCAAGATGCTGTAGAGCGAGTACGAGATGAGCTGCGTGATGCCGCGCGTGCCGCGCTCGATGTCGCGCGACATGCCGCCGGTCTGGCGCTCGAGATGAAAGCGCAACGAAAGCGAATGCAGATGGCGGAACACCTTGAGCGCGAGCTGGCGCACGGCGCTCTCCGTCACCTTCGAAAAGAGCATCTCGCGCAGCTCGGTGAACAGCGACGTCGAAAGACGCACCACCGCGTAGGCCACCACGAGGAGCCCCATGCCGCTCATCAGCACGATGCCGGGCGCGTGCTCGGCGCGTCCGAGCGCGGTGAGGTGCTGCACGGCCGCGAGATTGTCGACGATGTGCTTCATCACCACCGGCACGCCGAGATTGGCGACCTTCGCGCCGATCAGGCACGAGAGCGCGAACGCCACGCGCCACTTGTAGGCGGTGAGGTACGGCAGCAGCGAAACGATGGTCTGCCAGTCATTGCGCGGCCCGGTGGCGGGCGGCGCGGGTTCATTGGAAGCAGGAAAGCGGCGCATGGGCGAGCGGCTATGAACGTGCCGCTGTTGCGCGCCCTAAGAGTCGAGGGCGCGCGCGGGCAGCACGGCGTATTGTTGGGGGAGTGGAAGACGGGTTCCGGGCGCGCCGGAGCAAGACTGGGCGGCGTTCTGGCCGCCCCGCTGCGCCTGCTGCTTTCCCGTACAATTCCTGACACCGTATTGTCGCAGAAGGCAGCACGCGCCGCTGACGGCCGCCGGGCGCTGCCACTGGGCCATGCCCCCGCCATGCAACCCCGGCCCCGCAACCCCAGCCCTTTTCATGGACCCCCGATGACCGACTCCTTCCCGCTCCCCCAGAAGTCGCCCGCGCTGCGCGTCGTGCCGCAGCCCTCCGACGCCAACGTCCACGGCGACGTGTTCGGCGGCTGGATCATGTCGCAGGTCGACATCGCCGGCTCGATCCCGGCGAGCCGCCGCGCCAACGGCCGCGTCGCGACCGTCGCGGTGAACTCGTTCTTGTTCAAGCAGCCGGTGTTCGTCGGCGACCTGCTGAGCTTTTACGCCGATATCGTCAAGACCGGCACGACCTCGGTGACCGTCGAAGTCGAGGTTTACGCCCAGCGCATGCGTCTGGCCGATGAAGTCGTGAAGGTCACCGAAGCGACGCTCACCTACGTGGCCACCGGCTCGGACCGCCGCCCGCGACCGCTGCCAGCGGTCGAATAAGAACCGGGGCGCGCGGCCGGCCCCCGTTTCCCGCATCAGGCAGGCCACGCGAGGCCCGCGCCCTCCTCGTACGCCACGCTCGCGCTCAACAGTTCCGCGGCTTCCGACCCCGGCATCGGCGGCGCGAAGAAATACCCTTGCAATTCGTCGCACGCGCGCTCGCGCAGGAACGCGAACTGTTGCGACGTCTCCACCCCTTCGGCGATCACCTGCAACCGCAGCTCGTGCGCGAGCGCGATGATGGCGGCGGTGATGGTCTCGTCATCGCTGCTGTTGCCGATGTCCGCCACAAACGAGCGGTCGATCTTGAGCCGGTCCACCGGCAGCCGCTTCAGATAGCTCAGGCTCGAATAGCCGGTGCCGAAGTCGTCGATGGCAATGCCCACGCCCGCTTCGTGCAGCGCGTTGAGCATCGACACCGCCTCCTCCGTATTGCGCATCAGCGTGCTTTCGGTCAGCTCGACTTCGAGCCAGCACGGATCGAGCCCCGTCTCCTGAAGCACACCCTTGACCAGCTCGGTGATGTCGCGCTGGTGGAACGTCTTCGCCGAAAAATTCACCGAAACGCGCACGGGCGGCAGCCCGGCGTCCTGCCACGCGCGGTTCTGCCGGCACGCCTCGCGCAGCACCCAGTCGGAAAGCGGGCCGATCAGGCCGCTTTCCTCGGCAACGGGAATGAACTGCGCCGGCGACACGAGCCCCACCTCGGGATCGTTCCAGCGCACGAGCGCCTCCATGCCCACGACGCGCCCGCCCTCGATTTCCACCTGCGGCTGGTAGTGGAGCAGGAATTCGCCGTCGCGCAGCGCACGGCGCAAGCGCCGCTCGAGATTCATGCGCGCGCCCGCGCTCGCGTTCATCTCTGGCTGATAGAACTGGAACGTATTGCGGCCCAGCTCCTTCGCACGGTACATCGCGACATCGGCCTTCTTGAGCAGCGTCTCGGCGTCGTTGCCGTCCTGCGGGTAGACGCTCGCGCCCATGCTGCAACCGACGCAGAGCTCGGTGCCGTCGATCCATATCGGCTCCGAGATCATCGAGCGCGCGCGCTCCATCCAGCCGATCAGCACCTTTTCGTCGATGGTGTCGGTCAGCACGATCACGAACTCGTCGCCGCCGTGGCGCGCGACGGTGTCGCTCGTGCGCGTACAGCGCGTAAGCCGCTCGGCCACCACGCCCAGCAGGCGGTCGCCCACGCTATGGCCGAGGCTGTCGTTGACGTTCTTGAAGCCGTCGAGGTCGATGAACACCACGGCCACGCCGCGCTCGTGGCGCTGCGCCGAAACGAGCGCCTGCTGGAGGCGGTCGCGCAGCAGGTTGCGGTTGGGCAGTTGCGTGAGGCTGTCGTAATTGGCCTGGTATTCGAGCTGCTCCTGATAGCGGATCAGCTCGGTCACGTCGTTGATGATGCCGATGTGATGCGTAATGCGCCCGTCGAGATCGGGCACCGGCGCGATCAGCAACTGGTTCCAGAAGAGCGCGCCGTCCTTGCGGTAGTTGCGCAGCACGGCGCTCACTTCGCGGTTCGAGAGCAGCGCCTGGCGAATGGCGATGAGCCCTTCCTGGTCGCGGTCGTCGCGTTGCAGGAAGCGGCAGTCCCGACCGATCACCTCGGCCGGATCGTAGCCGGTGATGCGACGAAACGACGGATTCGCGTATTCAATCAGGTTGCTGCCGTCCGGCCCCGGCGCGGTGATCAGGATCGCGTTGACGCAGGCGTCGAGCGCCCGGCTCTGCAGGCGCAGCGCGAGGTCGGCGCGCTTGCTCTCGGTGGTGTCCGAGTAGCTGCCGAGCACGCCCATCACGCGGCCGTCGCCATCGAGCAGCGGCAGCTTGCTCGTGAGCGTGGTGCGGTGCAGGCCGTCGATCGTCAGCTCTTCTTCGAAATTGATGCGCGGCAGGCCCGACTCGATCACGTCGCGGTCCTGCGCATGCCAGGCGTCCGCATAGGCGCGCCACGGCAACTCGTCGTCGGTCTTGCCGACGATCTGCTCGGGGTAAGCGAGGCCCGCGTCGCGCGCAAACGTCATGTTGCAGCCGAGATAGCGCGATTGCGCGTCCTTCCAGAAGATCCGCTGCGGGATGTTGTCGATCACCGTCTCGAGCATCTGGTTGGAGCGCTGCGCCTCGACTTCGGCCTTGATCTGCTCGGTCACGTCGTCGGCGAGCACGAACACTGCCGCGCGGCCCTGGAACATGAGCGAATGGTGCGAAATGTCGGCGGTGATGAACGAGCCGTCACGCCGCACATGGCGCCAGATGCCGGCCATCGTGCGCACATTCTGCGTGAGCGTGTCCGAGCGCGCGAGATGCTGCTCGAGCCGCGCGATGTCGTCGGCCGGGCGGATATCGCGGATCGTCATCGCGAGAAATTGCTCCTCGCTGTAGCCGTATTGCTGGATCGCCGCCGCGTTGACGGCGAGAAAGCGCAGCGTTTCGCGGTCGAACACGTACATCGGCACCGGATGGGCGTCGAACAAGCCCTGGAAGCGGTCGTTGCGCGCACGCACGCCGGCGAGCGCACGCAGCTTTTTGCGCGCGGCGCTCTCGCGTGCGCCAAAGGTGTAGATGAGCAGCGCCGCGCCCGAGAGCATCGTCACGATCAGGAGAATCGACGCGCGGCGGCCCATGCTGGACGACTCGGCGAACGTGCCGGCGAGCGCGCGATCCTGCTCGTCCTGCAAGGCCGAGAGCATGGCGTCGACACGGTCGACGCGCGCATCGAAATGGATATATTCGCTGGCGATCCACGACGCCACGCCGGCCGGCGCGGCATTCGTGACGAGCGGTTGCGCGGGAACGCCCGATGCCGCCAAAGCTTGCTCTGCGCTAGCCTGCACACGGGCGTCGGCGACCCGCTCCTGTGCACGCGAGAGCGTTTCATCGATCTCGCCGGCAAGCCGCGTGGCTCGTGCCGCCACGTCGTCAAAGCGCTGCACCAGCGCGGGGTCGCCGGCCAGCTCGGCGTGCAATGTCTGTGCCGTATCGCCCAGCTCCGCAGCACGGGCCTCGCGCGCGCCGGGCGACTCCATTGCGCCGTCGGCCTCGACGCGGCCAAGCGCGGCAAGGCCGCTGCCCAGCGCACTGCGCAAGCGATCCAGATCCTGGCGCACGCGCGCGGCTTGCGCGGCCCGCAGGTCGATCTCGCGCTGCGCGCCAATCTGCGCCCAGGCCACGAAAGCATTTGCGCCCACGGCAGCCGCAACGACCAGCAGGTTGATGAGGTGCCGCTTCGAGTAATGAAGATTCATGAATGCCGAACGTCGTTCGTCCCCGTGCGGCGGGCACGGAAAGACTGCTTACGACCTGCGCGACAGGCTGGCGCGCAGACGCGCCGGCGCGAATGCGCCATTCCGTATAACGGCATGCAGCGGCAAGTCCTTTAGGAAAATGCGCGAGGACCCCGCGCGGCGCGGCTCGCGATGTGGCGCATGGTATGGCTCATGTTGCCGCTCGTGTTGTCGTGCCGCTCGGGGTGCCGCTCGGGGTGCCGCTCGGGGTGGCCGCTCATGGCGCCGCCTGACGCGGCCCGGCCAGCCCGAACTCCTGCATCGCCGGAACGAAGTCGTGATTCGCCTCGGGCTTGCGCGCGAGCTTGGTCAGCACGTAGCGCTGGAACGGCGCGAGCCGGGCCCAGTCCTCCACGCCCGGTGCACGCAGATTCGCGAGCGCCGCCTGATTCGCGATGCCGCCCGGCACGGTATTGGCGTCCCGCCACGCGGGCGCTTCCTCGGGGGCGAACCATTCGGGCTCGACGTTGGCATGCGTGCGCAGCATCTCGAAGAGCGCGTGATCGAAATTCGGCTCGATCTCGGTGTCCTCGTCGACGGGAAAACGTGCCAGCAGGCGGCGGTCTTCGTAGGGCAGGAGTTGCCACTGCGCGAGCGAGATGCGCAGCCCGAAGCGATCCAGATTGAAGCGCACGCACATGGGGATGAAGGTGAGGTCTTCCGACGATTCGACCTCGTAATGGAACAGCAGCGGAGCTTCGTTCAATGCCATGGCGTTATCCTCGCGATGCGGGTACCTCCGGGCGAAAAGCCGGATGAAAAGCTGGACGACAGCGAAAGGCGCCCGCTTGAGGTATTTTAGAACCTTCCGCGTCAAGAGCATCCCCATGCGGCCTGGGAAGATACCCCGGCAACCCGGCGTTGCGCGCCGCACAAGTACGCACAAGTACGCACCAGCGCGCACGACTACGCATTTGTGCGCACCAGCGCGCGCCAGGCTACCCCGGACCCACGGACCCACCGCTGCACGCCACGACGCACAAGGATTTGATGGAGCCCTCGCTTGAATTCCCGCCCGAACCCTGATTTGCCCACCACGCCAGCCGCCGCGCCGAATCCGCTGGAAACCGAAGGCCAGCCCGGCGCCGTCGAGCTGCGCGTGCACCGCCATCGCGGCGGCACGGTAGAAACGCTTGCCGATCACGTGGGCCAGGAATGGCCCGTCGCGCTCGTCTTCAACGGCATCTCGCACGCGGTCATGATGTGCACGCCGCGCGACCTCGAAGCGTTCGCCGTGGGCTTTGCCATCTCGGAAGGCATCGTCGGGCGCAACGCCGATATCCAGGACATCGAAGTCTTCTGGTACGCCAAGCCGGATTCGGCCGATCTGCCGCACGCCGAGGTCCATCTCACGGTCGTGCAGCAGGCGTTCGTCGAGTTGAAGGAAAAGCGCCGGGCCCTTGCCGGGCGCAGCGGCTGCGGGGTGTGCGGCATCGAGAGCATCGATTTGCTCGATCTCGAGCCGGAAACCGTGCCCGACACGGGCTTTCTCGGGCGCCTAGCGCCGGATGCCATCGCGCGCGCCGCCCGCGAGCTGCCGCAGCATCAGGCGCTCACGAAGCTCACGGGCGGCCTGCATGCGGCCGCCTGGTGCGATGCGAGCGGCGCGATCCTGCGCGCGTTCGAAGACGTGGGCCGCCACAACGCGCTCGACAAGCTCATCGGCCAACTGGTGATCGAGCGCGCCGACACGCAGCAGGGTTTCGTGTTCCTCTCGAGCCGTGCGAGCTACGAGCTGGTGCGCAAGGCCGCGCGGGTGGGCATCCCGATGGTGGCGACCATCTCGGCGCCCTCCACGCTGGCCATCGCCATCGCGAAGCGCGCTGGACTGCGGCTCGTGAGCTTCTGCCGCGAGTCCGGCTATGTCGATTACGACACGGCGTCAAATGCCGTGCCGGACGCCGGCCAAGCCACCTGAGCCACCTCCGCCACCTCCGCCACCTCCGCCACCTCCGAGCCACCCAGGCCGGCCAGGCCGGCTAAACCGCGCGCCGCAGCGCCTCGCCTCAGTCGAACTGGCGGAAGTCCGGCTTGCGCTTTTCCAGGAAGGCAGTGAACGCCTCGCGCGCTTCGGGCGCGAGCAGCCGCGTGCCGAAGTGCACCGACTCCTCGCTGATCTGCGTCTTGATCTCGTGCTCGCTCGCGCGCTTCATGAGCGCCTTGGTCACGCGCAGCGACGCAGCGGGCAGCGCGACGAGCTTCGCCAGTTGGGCGCTCACGAACGCATCGAGTTCGGCGGCGGGCAGCACGCGATTCACGAAGCCCATGCGATGCGCCTCTGCCGCGTCGAACGTTTCGCCCAGCAGCAGCTTTTCCGCCGCGCCCTGGTAGCCCGCCACGCGCGGCAGCAACAGCGACGAAGCCGCCTCCGGGCACAGCCCGAGCTGCGCAAACGGCATGGCGAAGCGGGCGGTATCGGCCACATAGACCATATCGCAATGCAGCAGCAAGGTCGTGCCCACGCCGATGGCAGCACCCGCCACCGCTGCGACGAGCGGCTTCTCGAAGGTCGAGATGGTGCGCAGAAAATGGATCACAGGCGAATCACCGCCGGTGGGCGGACTCTTCAGGAAGTCCTCGATATCGTTGCCCGCCGTGAAGATTTCGGCGTGGCCGCGCAGCAGCACGGCGCGCACGGCGGCGTCCTCTTGCGCCGAAGCGAGCGCCTCGGCCATCGCCTGGTACATCGCGGGTGTCAGCGCGTTCTTGCGCTCGGGCCGGTTGATGGTGATCGTCAGCACGCCGTTCTCGCGTGCGATCAGGATTTCGTTGCTCATGGGGTTGTCTCCAGTTTCAATCCGGGCTCGACGCCGTTGCTAACCTGATACGAAAAACGGCCCGCAGACCGCGAAGCCTGCGAACCGTGTCGATAACGCCTATGCACTAAAAGCACGAAGCACTTACAGCCGCTCGATGATGCCCGCCGCGCCCATGCCGGTGCCGACGCACATCGTCACCATGCCGTACTTGTAGTTGCGGCGGCGCAGCCCGTGCACGACCGTCGAAGCGCGGATCGCGCCCGTCGCGCCGAGCGGGTGGCCCAGCGCAATCGCGCCGCCGAGCGGGTTGATCTTCGAAGGATCGAGACCGAGGTCCTGGATCACCGCCAGCGACTGCGCGGCAAACGCCTCGTTGAGCTCGATCCAGTCGAGATCGTCCTGCTTCAGGCCCGCGGCCTTCAGCGCAGCCGGAATCGCTTCCTTCGGGCCGATGCCCATGATCTCCGGCGGCACGCCGCGCACCGCGAAGCTCACGAAGCGCGCGAGCGGCGTGAGGTTGAACTGCTTGAGCATCTTCTCGGAGACGACGATCAGTGCGCCCGCGCCATCCGAAGTCTGCGAGCTGTTGCCAGCCGTGACCGAGCCCTTGTTCGCGAAAACCGGGCGCAGCCTGGCGAGGCCTTCGAGCGAGGTCTCCGCACGCGGGCCTTCGTCGAGCTCGATCAGGCGCTCCTTCACCTTCACCTCGCCCGTGGCGAGATCCGGGAAACGCTCGATCAGGGTGTACGGCGCGATCTCGTCCTTGAACTCGCCCGCCTGTTGCGCGGCCAGCGCGCGGCGATGCGACTCCACCGAGAACGCGTCCTGCGCCTCGCGGCTCACCTTCCAGCGCTCCGCGACCTTCTCGGCCGTGAGGCCCATACCGTAAGCAATCCCAACGTCTTCGCTGCGATCGAAGATATGCGGCGAGAGCGACGGCTTGTTGCCCATCATCGGCACCATGCTCATCGACTCGCAGCCGCCCGCGATCATCGCATCGGCTTCGCCCACGCGGATGCGGTCCGCAGCCATGGCGAGCGCCGTGAGACCCGACGCGCAAAAACGATTGACGGTCACGCCGCCCACGCTCTGCGGCAATCCCGCGAGCAACGCGCCGATGCGCGCCACGTTCAGCCCCTGCTCCGCCTCGGGAATCGCGCAACCGACGATGGCGTCTTCGATCACTTTGGTGTCGAGACCCGGCACCTGCGCAACCGCCGACTTGATCGCGTGCACCAGCAGCTCGTCGGGGCGGGTGTTCCTGAACACGCCGCGCGGCGCCTTGCCGATGGGCGTGCGGCTCGCGGCGACGATGTATGCGTCCTGCAACTGTTTGCTCATCTGTAACTCCGATCCGTTTATCGTGCCGTGCCGCTTAGTTGCGCACCGGCTTGCCGGTCTGCAGCATGCCCATAATGCGTTCCTGTGTTTTCTGCGTGCCGAGCAGGTCGACGAAGGCGCGGCGCTCGAGCGTGAGCAGCCATTCCTCGTCGACGAGGCTGCCTGCCTCGACGTCGCCGCCGCACACCGCATGCGCGATGCGGCTCGCGATCAGGAAGTCGTGGTCGCTGATGAAGCGGCCATCGCGCATGTTCACGAGCGACGCCTTGATGGTCGAGATCGCCGAGCGGCCCGCGACCGGAATCCGCGTCGCGCGCAGCGGCGGACGGTAACCGGCCGCGCTCAGTGCGCGCGCTTCCTTCTTCGCCGTGTCGAGCAACTCGAACACGTTGAAAACGATGGTGTCCGAGGGCTTCAGATAACCCATCGCGCGCGCTTCGAGCGCCGATCCCGAGACCTTGGCCATCGCCGCGTTCTCGAACGACTTCTGGAGGAATTTGAGCAGGTCGCTCGGCGCCGCGCCAACCGCTTGCGCCGCGTCCGCCGCGCGCAGCGCCGCTTCCTTCAGGCCGCCGCCCGCGGGCACGAGACCCACGCCTACTTCCACGAGGCCGATATAGCTCTCGATGTGCGCAACGCGCTTGGCGCTATGCAGCATGATTTCGCAGCCGCCGCCGAGCGCGATGCCCGAGACCGCCGCCACCACCGGCACATTCGCGTACTTCACGCGCAGCATGGTGTCCTGGAACTTCTTCACGAACGGCTCGATGCCCTTGGCTCCCCCCATCATGAACGCGGGCATGGCTTCTTCGAGGTTCGCGCCTGCCGAGAACGGGCCACCTGGCGCCCCGAGCTTCAGCGACGTGGGTTGCCAGATCACGACGCCCTTGTAGCCGTCTTCAGCGATGTCGATGGCCTTCACGAGCGAGTCGAGCACGCCCGGGCCCATCGTGTTCATCTTGCTCTTGTACGAGACGATGACGACATCGTCCTCGCCTGCGCGATCGTCGACCCAGGCGCGCAGGTGCTCGTTCTCGAACAGCGTCTTGCCGAAGGTCTTCGGATCGCGAACCTGGTCCCCCGTTTCACCATGGAGTGCAGCGCGGAACACCTGACGCTCGTACACCGGCAGATTCAAGCGCGGCACGAAACGCGACTCAGCGGGCGACCACGAGCCTTCAGCGCCATGCACGCCGCCGTTCGCCGCGACCGCACCGTCGAACACCCATGCGGGCAGCGGTGCGTTCGAGAGCGCCTTGCCCGCGTCGATGTCTTCCTTCACCCACTCGGCCACCTGCTTCCAGCCCGCGGCCTGCCAGCCTTCGAACGGCCCTTCGTTCCAGCCGAAACCCCAGCGAATCGCGAGATCGACATCGCGCGCGTTGTCCGCAATCGACGCCAGATGCACGCCGATGTAATGGAACACGTCGCGGAAAATCGACCAGAGGAACTGCGCCTGCGGGTGCTGCGTCTCGCGCAGCAGCTTCAGGCGCTCGGCGGGCGGACGCTTGAGGATGCGGCCGACGATTTCATCGGCCTTCGCGCCGCCGTCCACGTACTCGCCCGTGTTGCCGTCGAGCACCTTGATCGCCTTGCCTTCCTTGCGATAGAAGCCGCCGCCCGTCTTCTGGCCGAGCGCGCCCTTCTGCACGAGTGCGGCGAGTACCGCCGGCGTCTCGTAGACCGGGAAGAACGGATCGTCCTTGAGGTTGTCCTGCATCGTCCTGATGACGTGCGCCATGGTGTCGAGACCGACAACATCAGCAGTCCGGAACGTCGCCGACTTCGCACGGCCCAGGCGGCTGCCCGTGAGGTCGTCGACTTCGTCGAAGCGCAGACCGAACTTCTTCGCCTCCGCGATCACCGCGAGGATCGAGAAAATACCCACGCGGTTCGCGATGAAGTTCGGCGTATCCTTCGCGCGCACCACGCCCTTGCCCACCACGCTCGTCAAGAACGATTCGAGCTGGTCGAGAATGGCGGGCTGCGTATGCGTCGTCGGGATCAGCTCGACGAGGTGCATGTAGCGCGGCGGATTGAAGAAGTGCACGCCGCAAAAGCGCGCCTTCAGCGCATCGTCGAAGCCGTGCGAGAGTTCGGTGATCGACAGACCCGAGGTGTTGGTCGCGAAGATCGCGTTCGGAGCGATATGCGGCGCGACCTTCTTGTAGAGATCGTGCTTCCAGTCCATGCGCTCGGCGATCGCTTCGATCACCACGTCGCATTGCGCGAGCCTGGCGATGTCGTCTTCGTAGTTCGCGGGCGTGATGTACTGCGCGTCGTCCTTCACACCGAACGGCGCGGGCGAGAGCTTCTTGAGGTTCTCGATCGCCTTGAGCGCGATGGCGTTTTTCGGGCCTTCCTTCGCGGGCAGATCGAACAGCAGCACGGGCACGCGCGCGTTGATCAGGTGCGCTGCGATCTGCGCGCCCATCACGCCGGCGCCGAGCACGGCCACCTTGCGAATATTCAGATTGCTCACGTTGTTCCTCCAGCGGATATGCAATGTCGAGCGGATTGAGGAGTCTGCGCGACGCCCGGCGTGGTTGTTCTTCTAGCCGTAAGCGCCGCGTCCGGGCGTTTGGTGATTCGATGTCGATGCGATGTCGATGTTGATGTCGGCGGCCATGGCACGCGCTCCGCGAAAGCGATGAGCGCGCACCGTGCGCCTCGCGCTTAGAACAGCGCTTCGTCGACTTCCATCAGCGTCTTCGAGCCCGCGCGCGCCTGGCGGATCGCGGTGGCCGTTTCGGGCAGGAGCTTCGCAAAGTAGAAGCGCGCCGTGGCCAGCTTCGACTTGTAGAACGGATCGCCCGAGCTTTCCTTGTCGAGCGCGATGCGCGCCATGCGCGCCCAGAAGTACGCGAACACGAGGTGGCCCGCCGTGCGCAGGTACGGCACCGCGGCCGCGCCCACTTCGTCGGGGTTCTGCATCGCCTTCATGCCGATTTCCATCGTGAGCTTCTGCATCTTGTCGCCAAGGTCGGCGAGCGGATTCACGAACTCCTGCATCTCCGGCTTGATGCCTTCGGCCTCGACGAAATCCGTCACGAGCTTGCCGAACTTCTTGAGCTTCGCGCCCATGTCGCCGAGCACCTTGCGGCCGAGCAGGTCGAGCGACTGGATCGTGTTGGTGCCTTCGTAGATCTGGTTGATGCGCGCGTCGCGCACGTACTGCTCCATGCCCCACTCGGCGATGAAGCCGTGACCGCCGAACACCTGCATGCCGAGGTTGGTGGACTCGAAGGCGTTATCGGTGAGGAAAGCCTTGATGATCGGCGTGAGCAGCGCCACGAGATCGGCCGCTTCCTTGCGCTCGCCTTCGTCGCCGTGCGAGAGCTCCTTGTCGATTTGCAGCGCGGACCAGTAGGTGAAGGCGCGCGCCCCCTCGGCCCAGGCCTTCTGCGTGAGCAGCATGCGGCGCACGTCCGGATGCACGATGATCGGGTCCGCAGCCTTTTCGGGCGCCTTCGGGCCGGTCAGCGAGCGCATCTGCAAGCGCTCCTTCGCATAGACGAGCGAGTTCTGGTAGGCAACTTCGGTGAGGCCGAGGCCTTGCATGCCGACGCCCAGACGTGCGGCGTTCATCATCACGAACATGGCGTTCAAGCCCTTGTTCGGCTCACCCACCAGCCAGCCCTTCGCGCCGTCGAGATTCATCACGCAGGTCGCGTTGCCGTGAATGCCCATCTTGTGCTCGATCGAGCCGCACTTGATGCCATTACGTGCGCCCGGCTCGCCCGCTTCGGTCGGCACGAACTTCGGCACGACGAAGAGCGAAATGCCCTTGGTTCCCGGAGGCGCGTCGGCCAGGCGTGCGAGCACAAGGTGGACGATGTTCTCGGCCATGTCGTGCTCACCGCTCGAGATGAAGATCTTCGTGCCGGTGATCGCGTACGAGCCGTCGCCCAGCGGTTCGGCTTTGGTGCGCAGGATGCCGAGGTCGGTGCCGCAGTGCGGCTCGGTCAGGCACATCGTGCCGGTCCAGATGCCTTCCACGAGCTTCGGCAGATAGGTCTTCTGCAACTCGGGCGTGCCGTGCGCGTGCAGGCACTCATAGGCGCCGTGCGAAAGACCCGGATACATGGTCCACGCCTGGTTTGCCGAGTTGAGCATCTCGTAGAGCGCGTTGTTCACGAACGCGGGCAGGCCCTGGCCGCCGTATTGGGGATCGCAGCCGAGCGCCGGCCAGCCGGCCTCGACATATTGCTTGTACGCTTCCTTGAAGCCCGTCGGCGTGGTCACGACGCCGTCACCGGTGTAGGTGCAGCCTTCGCGGTCGCCGACCTGGTTCAGCGGAAACAGCACCTCCGAGCAGAACTTGCCGGCTTCTTCGAGCACCTGGTTGATGGTGTCGGCATCGAGGTCGGCGTGCTTCGGCATCTGCTTGACTTCGCCTTCCACGTTCAGCAGTTCGTGCAGGACGAATTGCATGTCGCGCAGCGGCGCGGTGTACTGTCCCATGTCTTCTCTCCCAAGTTTGAGCTTCGGACCTTTCGCGCGCCGCCGCGACATCGATGTTGCGCTCGGGTGCTACTGGGTCTCGCTCTGATACGAAACAATCAATTTCTCGAACGCGGCCCACGTATGCTCGACCGCGTCCGGCAGGTGCAGGAAGCGGCCGTCATGATGCAGGCCGAGCGTCACGCTATACAGTTCGAAGAGCATCAGCGCGGGATCGGTCTCCTTGCGCAAATGGCCTTCTTCAATTGCCTGCGAAATGGCCCTCAAGAGCGCCGCGCGCCACATCGACACGCTCGCGACCAAGGTCTCGCGCACCTGGCTGTCCGCGCGGTCGTCGTACTCGACGGCCCCGCTGATGTAGATGCAGCCGGTCGTGACTTCGTGAATGCGCTTCTCGAACCAGCGCGACAGCATCGCACGCAGACGCGGCAAACCACGTGGTTCTCGCAGGCTCGGAAAGAAGACTTCTTCCTCGAATCTGCGGTGGTACTCGCGCACCACCTCGACCTGCAGGTCTTCGCGCGACCCGAAGTGCGCGAAGACGCCACTCTTGCTCATCTGCATGCGCTCGGCGAGCAGGCCGATGGTGAGTCCTTCCAGTCCATCGCGACCTGCCAGGTCGAGTGCTGCATCCAGAATGGCGGCTCGTGTCTGTTCGCCTTTTCGCATAGCTTTATTTACCGTAACGATGAAGCCGAGATGCTCGCATCCGTTCTTGGCGTCCGACTTTGGCATCTGACGTCGACAACCGCTGCGCACATCTGGGCCGGAATGAAATCGAACGGCCGTACTATTATTGAAGACGACCGCTCGCGAAAACAAGAACTTTATTAGAAACCGATTTCTAGCCGGCACTCTAATTCTCGGGCATCGGACGCCACGCACAAGCGAACATTTCTCGATTGCAAGCGTGACGATTCGTATGGCAGGCGCGCATGCCCGGGCAATGGCGGACCTAGTCGTAACCGCCCACGGTGAGGAGTTTCATGGTCGCGCGATAGAACGACCACGCCAGCCAGTTCAGCGCGCGCACGTGCCAGGGCCGCGCCTCGTAGCGGGCCCGGTCGATCTGCGGGGAGCCCTCGAACGCGCCAAGGATGGCGTCGCGCAGTTGCAGGATTTCCGGATGCCGCACGAGCAGCACGTTGGCCTCGTTGTTGAGCACGAGGGAGAGCGCATCGAGATTCGAAGAGCCGACGGTCGCCCAGCTCGAATCGACCACGGCGACCTTGCCGTGCAGCATGGTTCTCTCGTACTCGGCGATCTGCACGCCGGCGCTCAGCAACTGGTGGTAGAGGAACGGCACGCCGTAATCGAGCACCACGAACTCTTTTCGTCCGATCAAAAGCTTGACGGCCACGTCGCGCTCCGCCGCTTCGAGGAGTGCGCGGCGCAGCCGCCGGCCCGGCATGAAGTACGGGTTGGCGAGCAGCACTTCCTTGCGCGCCTCGCCAATGGCGTCGAGATAAGCCTTCTCGATCGCGCGCCGGTTCACGACGTTGTCGCGCGCGACGAACGCCACGCAGGGCACATGCGCCGCGCGCGGGTCGCGCACGCTCGCGCGCAGGCGCTCGCGCAAGCGCGCAAACAGACGCCCCGCAGGCCCCGAGCGCACGGTGGGTGCGAGCGCGCGCAACGCGTCGTCGACGATCTGGGTGGAGCGCGCGATCGTGTGCCCGGTCGGATGCGGCGCCATATAGCCCGCGCTCGCAGGCACACCGGGCGAAAATGTGCCCGGCGGCAGCGGCGGCTGATGGCCGAGCCGGATGCGCCGCCATTGCTGCTCGAACGCCACGCGCACGTCCACCACCACGGGCCCGTGCAGCCCGACGGCGAAATCCCAGCGCGGATACGGCAGCGTCCTGCCGTCCTGCTTGAGGTCGTCGACCACGTTGATGCCGCCGCACGACGCGTACTGGTCGTCGATCACGGCCAGCTTGCGATGCGTGCGCGAAAAGCCGAAGCGCCCGAAGATATGCGGGTTGTAGACGCGATGCTCGATGCCGGCGGCGGGCCAGGTATCGAAGAGCGCGAGATGGGGCGAGCCGATGCCATCGGTGATCACACGCACGCGCACGCCGCGCCGCGCCGCGCGCACGAGCGCCTCGGAGAGCGCCCGGCCGAGGTCGTCGTCGCAGAAGATATAGGTTTCGAGGACGACATCGCGCGTGGCGGCGTCGATGGACTCGATCATGGCCCCGAAGAGGTCCGCGCCCGAGCAGAACAGGCGCACCGCGTTGCCGCTCGTGAAGCGGTAGCGCGAACGATAGCGCCGGCCCAGCAGCGCATCGCGCAGGCGCATGACGTGCTGCGAGTCGGTGCCGGCGGTGCTGCTGTCGGTGCTGCTCCCGGCGCTGTTTTCGGCGCTGTTTTCGGCATGATTGCCTGCACGATTCCCGGCACCGCTGCCCGTGCTGTCGTCTGCACCGCTGCCGCGATCGTTGCCGCGATCGGTGCCGCGGTCGGTGCCAGATTCCGTGCCGGTGTCGCTCACGTGTGTGCTCCACGAAGCTTTTCGAGCCGCCCGGGCAGTTGCAGGATCGCCTCGCGGTTCGACCACGAGAAGCACTGCGCCGCCGCCTCTTCATAAGGCAGCCATCGATACGCGACATGCTCGCGCGGCGCGAGCGTGACGACCGTGCCCTCGGGCACCTCCAGACTGAACCAGTGCTCGGTATTGCGCGTAACGCCCGGCGCATAGCGGTGCCGCCACACTGGGTAAATTTCGTACTCGATCTCGTGCTGCCAGTCGCGCAGCGCACGCTCGGGTACGCCCGGCGCCCCGACGACGATGCCCGTTTCCTCGCCCACCTCGCGCACGGCCGTCTCGGCAAACGGCTCGTCGAGACTGTCCTTCGAACCCGTCACCGACTGCCAGAACCCCGGCCGGTCGGCGCGCTCGATGATCAGGACTTCGAGCCGCGGCGTATGAATGACGACGAGTACGGATTGAGGAATCTTCGGCGGCTTCTGCATGGCGATTAAGCGCGATGGTGCGTCTTGGGGATGCGCCGCGCGACGCGTGGACCAACACGTAAAAAAACGCGCGGCGCTTTAGCTTTAGTAATGAATTTAACGCAAAAAGCAAAAAAGGCGCACGATGCGCCTTTTCTGTGTTGCGTTGCGTGACACAAGAGCCGGCCCGCGGCTCATGCGTACACTGCGGCGCCCCGCCTTATTGCACCGCTTATTGCCTCGCTTACTGCGCCGTCTTCTGCTCGGGCTGACGCAGACGGATATGCAGTTCGCGAAGCTGGCGCTCGTCCACTTCGCTCGGCGCCTGCGTGAGCAGACACTGGGCGCGCTGCGTCTTCGGGAACGCGATCACGTCGCGGATCGAGTCGGCGCCGGCCATCATTGTGACGATGCGGTCCAGACCGAACGCGATACCGCCATGCGGAGGCGCACCGTACTGCAGCGCGTCGAGCAGGAAGCCGAACTTCGCACGCGCTTCTTCCGCACCGATCTTGAGCGCGCGGAACACCTTGCTCTGCACGTCTTCCTGATAGATACGCACCGAGCCGCCGCCGATTTCCCAGCCGTTCAGCACCATGTCGTAAGCCTTCGCGAGGCAGCGGCCCGGATCCGTTTCGAGGTATTCCAGGTGCTCGTCCTTCGGGCTCGTGAACGGGTGGTGCGCGGCCACGTAGCGGTTTTCTTCCTCGTCGTATTCGAACATCGGGAAGTCGATGACCCACAGCGGCTTCCAGCCCTTCTCGACGAGGCCGTTGGCCTTGCCGAACTCCGAATGGCCGATCTTCAGGCGCAGCGCGCCGAGGCTGTCGTTCACGACCTTCGCGCGGTCGGCCGCGAAGAAGATGATGTCGCCGTCTTGTGCGCCGGTGCGCTCGATGATCGCGGCGATCGCGGCGTCGTGCAGGTTCTTGACGATCGGGCTTTGCAGACCGTCACGGCCCTTCGCGGCTTCGTTGACCTTGATCCACGCGAGACCCTTCGCGCCGTAGATGCGCACGAATTCCGTGTAGCCGTCGATGTCGCCGCGCGAAAGCTCGGCGCCCTTCGGCACGCGCAGCGCCGCGACGCGGCCGTCCTTCGTGTTGGCCGGTGCGCTGAACACCTTGAAGTCGACGTCCTTCATGGCGTCGGTCAATTCGGTGAATTCGAGCTTCACGCGCAGGTCCGGCTTGTCCGAGCCGAAGCGGCTCATGGCTTCCGAGTACGGCATGATCGGGAACTTCGCGTCGAGTTCGACGCCGATCGTTTCCTTGAACACGTGACGCGCCATGTCTTCGAACAGGTCGCGGATTTCCTGCTCGCCGAGGAACGACGTTTCGCAGTCGATCTGCGTGAATTCGGGCTGACGGTCGGCGCGCAGGTCTTCGTCACGGAAGCACTTGACGATCTGGTAGTAGCGATCGAAGTTCGCCACCATCAGGAGCTGCTTGAAGAGCTGCGGCGACTGCGGCAGCGCGAAGAACTGGCCCGCGTTCACGCGCGACGGCACGAGATAGTCGCGCGCACCTTCCGGCGTGCTCTTCGTGAGCATTGGCGTTTCGATGTCGATGAAGCCGAGCGAGTCGAGATACTTGCGCACGGCCATCGTCACGCGGTAGCGCAGGCGCAGGTTGTGCTGCATCTGCGGACGGCGCAGGTCGAGCACGCGATGCGTAAGGCGCGTGGTTTCCGAGAGGTTGTCGTCGTCGAGCTGGAACGGCGGCGTGACCGACGCGTTCAGAACCACGAGTTCGTGGCACAGCACTTCGATCTTGCCGCTCGTGAGGTTGGCGTTGACCGTGCCTTCCGGACGGTTGCGCACGAGACCCTTGACCTGGACACAGAATTCGTTGCGCACGCCTTCGGCGGTCTTGAACATCTCGGCACGGTCGGGGTCGCAGACGACCTGGACGAGGCCCTCGCGATCGCGCAGATCGATGAAAATGACGCCGCCGTGGTCGCGGCGACGCTGCACCCATCCGCACAGCGAAACAGTTTGGCCCAGCAGCTGTTCGGTCACCAGACCGCAGTATTCAGATCTCATCGACATGATGTTCGTCTTTCGTTGTGCATGAATGAACGGAGGCGCCGTATGCGGCGCGGCGTCCGGTATTAAAGCGGGGGATCGATGGGGCGGCGAGCATTCGCGACCGGCGCGACGACGCCCATCGAAACAATATACTTGAGCGCGGCGTCGACGGTCATGTCGAGCTCGATCACCTCGCTCTTCGGCACCATCAGGAAAAAACCCGAAGTGGGATTGGGCGTGGTCGGCACGTAAACGCTCACGTGCTCATCTTGCAGATGGTTCACCACGTCGCCGCCCGGAATGCCGGTGAGGAACGCGATGGTCCAGGAGCCCTTGCGCGGGTACTCGATCAGGAGCGCCTTGCGAAAAGCATTGCCATTGCTGGAAAGCAGTGTATCGGAAACCTGCTGGATGCTTCCATACAGCGGACCGATGATCGGGATGCGGCGCACCAGCGCATTCCACCATTCGACCAGCTTCTGGCCGATGAAATTATGCGTGAGCAGCCCCACCACGAAGATGAACGCCAGCGTGAGCACCGCGCCGAGACCCGGCAGATGGAACGGCGGCCGCCACGACTCCGGCAGCAGCAGCAGCGTCTGGTCCATCGTGCCGATGACGAGATTCAGCACCCACAACGTGATGGCCAACGGCACCAGCACGAGAAGGCCGGTCAGGAATACCGATTTGAAAGTCGCTTTCTTGATCGTCGTCATGTACACGCCATCCGGGCCGCGCGCGACGCGCGGCGCTTGGCGCGGCCGGGCTCCGGAGAGCCGGGCCGCAAGGTTTCAGGAGGAGCCAGCGGTGCTGGGCGCCGAGCTAGCGGGAGCGGCGGCGGACGCCGCTGGCGCGGCTGCGCTCGTGCCCTCGCCCGCCGGCTTGCCGCCCTCGGACGACGATGCGCCCTCGGCGGACTTCGCGCCGGTTGCAGCAGCGCCCGTGCCAGCGGATTTGCCGCCGTTGCCGCCGCGGAAATCGGTGACGTACCAGCCCGAGCCCTTCAGCTGGAAGCCGGCCGCAGTGACCTGCTTGCGAAATGTGTCCGCGCCGCAGCTCGGGCACTGCGTCAGGGGCGCATCGCTGATCTTTTGCAGGACGTCCTTGTCGAAGCCGCACGACTCGCAGCGATAAGCGTAGATCGGCATGATCTCTTTCCTGATGAAACGGGTGAAATTCTGATAAAAGCTTGCAAAGCCTTGAATTATAGCCGGAAACGCGCCCCTGGCCCGGTAATTGCCGGTCAGGGGCGCAGAATGCGGCTC
The DNA here is from genome assembly GCF_022213065.1 of Paraburkholderia tagetis. Taxonomy (GTDB): domain Bacteria; phylum Pseudomonadota; class Gammaproteobacteria; order Burkholderiales; family Burkholderiaceae; genus Paraburkholderia; species Paraburkholderia tagetis. The sequence continues at coordinate 50,203 of NZ_JAKLJA010000003.1, read as the reverse complement.
GGGCTTAGTTGGGGGCGGCTTGCGCCCGATCAAGTGCGCGTCTGTGCGCGTCTGTGTTTTCACGCGCGCGGCGCGGCGCGGCGGCGTTATCCGGCGTTATCCGGCGTTGTGCGGCGCGGCCGGTGTGCCGTTGCGCTGCCACGTGAGCCAGCGCTCGCGGCCGACGAACACCGGGAGCGAGCCTTCCACGGGTTGGTCGTCGAGCAGCGTGAAATACGGCATAAGGAGCGCGTCGAGCTCGCCGCGCGCGATGCCGAAAGGCGGTCCCTTGGGCGTGTCGCCGATAAAGAAGAAACCCGCCAGCAACGCACCAGGCGCGAGCAGCGCCGCCATGCGCTGCGCGTAGCGCGGCCGGTGCGCCTTGGGCAGCGCGCACAGAAACGCGCGCTCGAAGATCCAGTCCGGCGCAAAAGGCGGCGTGTACGTATAGAAGTCCGCTTCCTCGACCACATCGGCAAAGTTGCCAAGCGCCGCGCGCGCGCTCGCCACCGCCGACGGCGCGAAATCGATCGCGCGCACCGCACGGCCGCGCTCGGCCAGCCAGCGCGCTTCCCAGGCGTTGCCGCAACCGGGAATCAACACGGCGGCAGCGGGGTGTGCGACAGCGAAGGCTTCGAAGGCCGGCTGCACGCCAGCCTGGTCCCACGGCGTGAAGCCGCGCTCGAAACGCTCGTCCCAGAACTCGCGCGCGCCAGGGTCGCGCGTCTCGAATTCGGGCACCTCGCCCGACTGGCCTGGAAAGGTCGGCTCGCTCATCGTTTCACTCCTTGTCTGCTGTGCTTTCGGCCTGCTTTACGCCTGGCGGCCCACCTCAACCGCCTCACCGTATCCGCCGCCTCAGCCACCATAGGCCAACGCCAGCCACATATGCGCGGCGACCATGCCCACCCCCACCGCCACGCCGAACACTACGAGACCTTGCAGCAGGCGGTTGGTGCGGCGCTGCTCGGCAAGAATCTGGCGAATGGTGTCGTCGTTGGCGAGGTGCGTGGGGTCCTGGCGATGCAGCAGCATCTGGTGCACGAGACGCGGCAACTGCGGCAGCGTCTTGCTCCACTGCGGCACCTCGATCTTGAAACGCTCATACCAGCCGCGCAGGCCGATCTGCTCGGTCATCCAGCGCTCCAGATACGGCTTGGCGGTTTTCCAGAGATCCAGTTCCGGATCGAGCGAGCGCCCGAGGCCCTCGACATTGAGCATGGTCTTCTGCAGCAGCACGAGCTGCGGCTGAATCTCCACGTTAAAGCGCCGCGAGGTCTGGAAGAGGCGCAGCAGCACCTGGCCGAGCGAAATATCCTTGAGCGCGCGGTCGAAATAGGGTTCGCAAACAGCGCGGATGGCGCTCTCGAGCTCCTCGACGCGCGTAGTGGGCGGCACCCACCCCGACTCGATGTGCAGCGTGGCGACGCGGTGATAGTCGCGCTTGAAGAACGCGAGAAAGTTCTGCGCGAGATAGTTCTTGTCGAAATCCGAGAGCGCCCCGACGATGCCGAAATCGAGCGCGATATAGCGCCCGAAATGCGCGGGGTCGAGGCTCACCTGGATGTTGCCGGGGTGCATGTCGGCGTGGAAGAAACCGTCGCGAAACACCTGCGTGAAGAAAATTTCCACGCCTTCGCGCGCGAGCTTCGGAATGTCGACGCCCGCCGCGCGCAACTTGTCGACCTGGCTGATCGGCACGCCCACCATGCGCTCCATCACGAGCACGTTGGGGGTGCTGAACTCCCAGTACATCTCCGGCACGAGCAGCAAATCGAGTCCCACGAAGTTGCGGCGCAACTGACTGCCATTGGCGGCCTCGCGCATGAGGTCGAGCTCGTCGTGCAGGTACTTGTCGAATTCGGCCACCACCTCGCGCGGCTTGAGGCGCTTGCCGTCGGCCCACAGGCGCTCGGCCCATACGGCGAGATCGCGCAGCAGCAGCAGGTCTGAATCGATCACGGGCCGCATGTTCGGGCGCAGCACCTTCACCGCCACCGCCTTGCCCGCGTGCTGGCCGGACTTCACCTTCGCGAAGTGCACCTGTGCGATTGAGGCGCTCGCCACGGGCACCCGCTCGAACTCGTCGAACAGCACGTCAACGGGCGCGCCCAGCGATTTTTCGATGATGTCGATCGCCACCTGCGATTCGAACGGCGGCACCTGGTCCTGCAGCTTCGCGAGCTCGTTTGCGATGTCGAGCGGCAGCAGGTCGCGGCGCGTGGAGAGCACCTGGCCGAACTTCACGAAAATGGGCCCGAGGCTTTCGAGCGCCAGGCGCAGCCGCACGCCGGGCGGTTGATCGAACTTGCGGCCGATGGTAGTGATACGCAGCAACAGCCTGACGCGCCGGTCATTGATCCGGCTCAACATCATTTCGTCGAGACCGAAGCGGATGACTGTAAAAAAGATCTTCAGGAAACGCAGAAAACGCATGTCTTAGTGGCCTGTTGTCTGGCTCGGGCCGCGCGGTGCGGCGCCCGACGGCACCGCCTGGGTACCGTGCGGTACGCCACGCGCTTGTGATTTTTGTTCAATGCGCTCGATGCGCTTCTCCACGCGCGCCAGTGCGTCGCGCGCGCGTGACAGCTCCGCGTTGAAGCCGTCGAGTTCGGCGCGCCGCACGAGCTGCGGATTTTCGTCGAGCAGATATTCGGTGACGGAGCCGAGCACGTTGCGCCCCGTGCGCAGCGCCTGCTCATGCACGGCGCGCGCAAGCGTCGCGACGCGCGAAGCCGGCGCGTCGCCGATCAGCTTCGCAAGATCCTCTTCGGGCTCCCAACGCAGGTGTTCCGCCAGCTTGCCGATGATCTGCGCGAATTCCGCGTCGCCCTCGATCTTCACGTGCTTCATGACGGTGGACTGGCCGCCCTGCACATACGAAGAAAGCGCGCCGGCCGGCAGCGAGAGCGCGACGTCGGCGCACCGCGCGTCGTGCTCGTCGACCGCGGCAAGGTAGCCATCGGGCTCCACGAGCAGCGTGAGCACGACCGGCGGACACGACAGCTGCGCCGTCTTGCCGGCATAAGGAGCGAGGCGGTCGCGAGCCCACGATTCGCGGGCGAGCAGGTGATTGACGGCGGCGGCGAAGGGCTTGGCGGCGAGAGTCATCGGCGTGGAATAAAGAAACCCGCGCAAGCTCCAGCTCGCGCGGGTTCCTATTGTAGCGTTCGCGCCGTCCGATCGCGCCGCGCAGCGGCCTTGTTCAAATGGCCTGGGCCATCCGACTAACGTGTGCAAGCGCGTGCAGCCGGGCGGCGCAGGATCAACGCCGCATCAATGCCGGCTCATTGGCGTATCAATGAGCCTCGACCTGCTGGATGCCGGCCAGCAGCCAGCCCTCGCCCGACGTGCGCGACTTCGAGAGATTCCAGATCTCGACGAACGGCGCGGCGGTAGCGCCTGCCTCTTCGCGGATCAGACCGGAGAAGCGCACGCTTGCGAGATATTCGTTGCCACGCTCTTCCACCGCGAGCACGTCGGCGTTGAGCTGAACGACGTCGGTCTGATTGGGCTGCGTGCCGCGAGCCGAAAGGTCCACACGGATCTCGGCGAACATTTCGGGCGTGGTGAACTCGCGAATGTCCTCGACGTTGCCCACGTCCCACGCGGCCTGCAGGCGCACGAAATAGACCTTTGCGTTGCGCAGGAACGCCTCGGTGTCGAAGCCGGCCGGAACGGCCGGCGCCGTGTCGATCTGCGGCGTGGTGAGCGGATTGGCTTCAGGCGCGAGGTATTGGCCCGTGGGCGGCGCCGTATAGCGCGGCTCCGGCTGCTGGTAACCGCCCGTCTGGTTCATGCCGCCCGAAGGCGGCAAACCTGCGCTACCCGTTTGATATGCGGGCTGCGGCCCACGACGACGATTGGTGAACTTGCGGATCAGCCAGATCGCGACGAACGCGAGCAGCGCGATCACAATCGCATTCGCCATCATGCTGGCAAACGCCCCGCCGAGACCGAAGTGCGACAGCAGGGCCGCGATGCCGAGGCCAGCGGCGAGGCCTGCGATGGGCCCGAGCCAACGGTTGCGCGCCGGAGCGGGCGTGGGCGCCGGCGTGCCAGGCGCGCGCTGGGCGCCGGCCTGCTGCGCGGGATTTGTTGGGCTGGGTTGGGCCGGCGGCGGCGTGGTGCTGCGCTGCGAGGCCACCGACGACTGCTGGCCGAAACTGCGGCCGCCACCCATGCGGCGCGCCTCGGCGTCGAGTGATGCGACACTGCCCGCGACGATCACGCCAATCACGGCCAAGGTTCCGATCCGCCTGGCCCACGATACTGAAAGCTTTTTGGAAGCAATGGTTCGGGACTCAGACATGGCGGAATTTCCTTTAAAGACAGAGAGTTGGGAACACTAATACTTTGTGCCGACGTGTAAGGCTACCACGCCAGCTGACAAATTGTAATATTTGACGGCATCGAGGCCGGCTTGTTCCATCATCGTCTTCAATGTTTCCTGATCCGGATGCATGCGGATCGATTCGGCGAGATACCGGTAGCTTTCAGCATCTTGTGCAAAACGCGCGCCCAGCCACGGCAGCACCTTGAACGAGTACACGTCGTAAGCTTTCTTGAGCGGATCCCAGACCTTGGAGAATTCGAGCACGAGCAGGCGCCCGCCCGGCTTGAGCACGCGGCGCATCTCGGCAAGCGCGGCGTCCTTGTGCGTCATGTTGCGCAGGCCGAAAGCCACCGTCACCACGTCGAAGTAGTTGTCCGGAAAGGGAATTTTCTCCGCGTCGCAGAGCAGCGCGGGCGTGATCACGCCACGGTCGATGAGCCGGTCGCGGCCCACGCGCAGCATCGACTCGTTGATGTCGGTGTGCCAGACCTGGCCGGTCGGGCCAGCCTTCTTCGCGAACGCCATCGAGAGATCGCCCGTGCCGCCCGCGATATCGAGCACTCTCGCGCCCGGCCGCACATTGGCCTCTCCGATCGTGAACGCCTTCCAGGCGCGATGCAGCCCGCCCGACATCAAGTCGTTCATCAGGTCGTAGTTCGAGGCGACCGAATGGAACACGCCGGCCACCTTCTTCGCCTTGTCCTGTTCGTCGACTGTTTCGTAGCCGAAGTGGGTTTTGCTCATCGCGCTCGTCCTTTCGCGGGTCTGACCGGATCGTGTCCAGGTCTTATTGGATGAAGTGCGGCGCGTGGGCGCCGCGGCGGGCAGGATCGTAACAGGAAGCGTCAGTGGCAGTGGCCGTGCGCAGCAGGCGCTGGCGCCATGGGGGTGTCGCGCTCGACGCCCGCGGCCTCGAGCTTCGCGAAATACTCCGCCCAGAGTGCGTCCTGGCGCGTCGCCAGTTCGTAGAGCTGGTCCCAGGAGTAGATGCCGGTATTGTGGCCATCGGAGAAGGTGGGCTGCAGCGCGTAGTTGCCGACGGCCTCGAGCGCCGTGATCGTCACTTCGCGCTTGCCCGTTTGCAGCGTTTCCTGGCCGGGTCCGTGGCCGCGCGCTTCCGCCGATGGCGTATAGACGCGCATCAACTCGAACGGAACGCGGTAACTCTCGCCATTCCCGTACTGGAGTTCGAGCACGCGCGACAGCGCATGCACCACGATGCCAGTCGGCACCGGCGTATCGGAATTCAGTCCACTCATGATTATTTCTGTCCCTCCCTCTGTGTCGCCAGCACGAACAGGCATTGCACCCGCACGCGCATTGCGGCCTGCTCAGGCGAGCGCCTGCTCGATTTCCTGACGCACCGCGTCGCGCAAGAGCGTGGCCTGTGCGCGGCGCTGCCCGAGCATGGCCTCCGAGACCGTGCGCTGGCGCGGCGACCACACCGACATTGGAAAATGCGCGTCGTTCGTGAAGCGCGGAATGATGTGCCAATGCACGTGCGGCACCTGGTTGCCGAGGCTCGCGAGATTCACCTTCGATGGCTGCATCACGCGGCGCAGCGCACGCTCGACCGCGTAGACCGCGCGCATCAGATGTTCCCGGTCTTCGGCGCCCAGATCCGAGAACTCGGCGACATGCGTATTCCAGATGACCCGGCAAAAGCCGGGATACTCGGCCTCGGCGCTCGCGAGCACGACACGCATACGCTCGTCTTGCCACAGCACATCGCCGCCTTCCTCATTGCAGAATACGCATCCCATCGTCGTCCTCGAACCCGTGTTACGGAAAAATTTGCGCTGCCATTAAACCAGCACGCGCTCGATTCCGCCATTGTTGGCCTTCTGAACGTAGTCCGCCATCCAGTTTTCGCCAAGCACGTGTCGGGCGATTTCCACCACGATGTAGTCGGCTTCGATGTTGGCGTCCTCGTTGTACCGCGACAGACCCTGGAGGCACGACGGGCAGCTCGTCAGAATCTTCACATCCTGCGTGCTGCCCTGCCCGCCCGCTTCCTGCTGCGTGGCCGGCTGCACGCCGTTCTCACCGCTTACACCACTCGCGACGATTGGAATGCCGCGCAATTTCGCGGCGCCCTTGCGGATTTCCTCTTCCTTGCGGAAACGCACCTGCGTCGAAACGTCCGGACGCGTCACCGCGAGCGTGCCCGATTCGCCGCAGCAGCGCTCGTTCTTCTCGATTTTGTACCCGTCCTTTTCGGAACCCATGAGCTCATTGACGAGCTTGACCGGATCGATCGTCTTGATCGGCGTGTGGCACGGGTCGTGGTACATGTAGCGCGTGCCCGACACGCCATCGAGCTTGATGTCCTTCTCGAGCAGGAACTCGTGAATGTCGATGATGCGGCAGCCCGGGAAGATCTTGTCGAATTCATAACCGGCGAGCTGGTCGTAACACGTGCCGCACGACACCACCACCGTCTTGATATCGAGGTAGTTGAGCGTGTTCGCGACGCGGTGGAACAGCACGCGGTTGTCCGTGACGATCTTCTCGGCCTTGTCGAACTGGCCCGAGCCGCGCTGCGGATAGCCGCAGCACAAGTACCCCGGCGGCAGCACGGTCTGCACGCCGGCCTCCCAGAGCATCGCCTGGGTGGCGAGGCCCACTTGCGAGAACAGGCGCTCCGAGCCGCAGCCCGGGAAATAGAACACCGCCTCCGAATCCACGTTCGTGGTCTTCGGATTGCGGATGATCGGCACGATCTTGTTGTCTTCGATGTCGAGCAGCGCCCGCGCCGTCTTCTTCGGCAAGTTGCCCGGCATCTTCTTGTTGACGAAGTGGATCACCTGCTCGACCACGGCCGGCTTGCCCGTGGTGGCGGGCGGATGCGCCGTCTGCTTCTTCACGACCTTCTTGAGCAGGTCGTTGCCGAGGCGCTGCGCCTTGTAGCCCACGCCCATCATCGCTTCGCGCGCGAGGTTGATGGTCCGCGGGTTGGTCGCGTTCAGGAAGAACATGCCCGCCGCGTTGCCCGCGTTGAACTTCTTCTTGCCCATCTTGCGCAGCAGGTTGCGCATGTTCATGGTGACGTCGCCGAAGTCGATCTTGACCGGGCACGGCGTCACGCACTTGTGGCAGACCGTGCAGTGGTCGGCCACGTCGTTGAACTCGTCCCAGTGCTTGATCGACACACCGCGACGCGTCTGCTCTTCGTACAGGAACGCCTCGACCAGCAGCGAGGTCGCGAGAATCTTGTTGCGCGGGCTATAGAGCAGGTTCGCGCGCGGCACGTGCGTGGCGCACACGGGCTTGCACTTGCCGCAGCGCAGGCAGTCCTTCACCGACTCGGCAATCGCGCCAATGTCGGACTGCTGCATGATCAGTGACTCGTAGCCCATCAGGCCGAACGACGGCGTATAGGCGTTGCGCAGGTCGGCGCCGTCGAGCAGCTTGCCCTTGTTGAAGCGCCCTTCCGGATCGACGCGCTGCTTGTAGGCGCGGAACTCGGCGATCTCCTCGTCGGTGAGGAATTCGAGCTTGGTGATGCCGATGCCGTGCTCGCCCGAAATCACGCCGTCGAGCGAACGCGCGAGCTTCATGATGCGCGCGACCGAGTGGTGCGCGTCCTGCAGCATCTCGTAGTTGTCCGAGTTGACCGGAATGTTGGTGTGCACGTTGCCGTCGCCGGCGTGCATATGCAGCGCCACGAACACGCGGCCACGCAGCACCTTCTTGTGGATCGCCTGGGCTTCCTCAAGGATCGGCTTGAACGCGCCGCCATTGAAGATCTGGCGCAGCTCCGCGCGAATCTCCTGCTTCCACGAGATGCGCACCGTGCGGTCCTGCGTGACGTGGAACACGGTCGCGTCGGGCTGCACGTCGGTGCGATCGGCGAACTTCTCCGCCAGCGCCTCGTAGCCCAGTTGCACGAGATAGTGCTGCGCCTCGCGCAGCGGCATGTCGAGCTTCTCGCCCACGAAGGTCCAGCGCTCGCGCACGCGCTTGAGCAGGTCGAGCGCCTGCTGCACGCGGTCTTCGAGCAGTTCCGCCGACGGAATCTCGTTGGCGTCGTCGGTCTTGCCCGCATCGACAAATGAGGGCAGCTTGCCTTCCTTGAAGAACGCCTCGAGCGCGTCGATCAGTTGCAGCTTGTTCTTGATCGACAGCTCGATATTGATGCGCTCGATGCCGTCCGTGTACTCGCCCATGCGGTCGAGCGGGATCACGACGTCTTCGTTGATCTTGAACGCGTTGGTGTGCTTGGCAATCGCGGCCGTGCGGCTGCGGTCGAGCCAGAAGCGTTTGCGCGCCTCGGCGGAGACCGCGACGAAGCCTTCGCCGCTCTTGCCATTGGCCATGCGGATGACTTCCGAGGTGGCGGCGGCCACGGCATCGGCGTCGTCGCCGACGATGTCGCCGATCAGCACCATCTTCGGAAACGCGTTGCGCTTGCTCTTGGTCGCGTAGCCCACGGCGCGCAGATAGCGCTCGTCGAGGTGCTCCAGACCGGCCAGGATCGCGCCGCCCTTCTTCGACGTCTCGAACAGATAGTCCTTGATCTCGACGATGCTCGGAATCGCCTCGCGCGCCTGGCCGAAGAACTCGAGACAAACGGTGCGCGTGTGCGCGGGCATCTTGTGCAGCACCCAGCGCGCCGACGTAATGAGCCCGTCGCAGCCTTCCTTCTGCACGCCCGGCAGGCCTGCGAGGAATTTATCGGTGACGTCCTTGCCGAGCCCTTCCTTGCGAAAGCGCTTGCCTTCGATGTCGAGCCATTCGGTGCGCAGCAGCTTTTCGCCGGGCGCGTGCTCGCCGTCGAACCACTTGAGCTCGAAGCGCGCCACGGGAATGTCGTGGATCTTGCCAAGGTTGTGATCGAGTCGCGTGACTTCGAGCCAGTTGCCCTGCGGATCCACCATGCGCCACCAGGCGAGGTTGTCGAGCGCCGTGCCCCAGAGCACGGCTTTTTTGCCGCCCGCGTTCATCGCGACATTGCCGCCGATGCACGAGGCGTCGAGCGAGGTCGGGTCGACGGCGAACACGAAGCCCGCCGCGTCGGCGGCCTCGGTCACGCGGCGCGTGACGACGCCCGCGCCCGAGAAGATCGTCGCGACCTTGCGGTCCACGCCTGGCAGGTCGGTCATCTCGACAGGACCGAGCTGCTCGAGCTTTTCCGTATTGATGACGGCCGAGAACGGCGTGAGCGGCACCGCACCGCCCGTGTAGCCCGTGCCGCCGCCACGCGGGATCACCGTGAGGCCCAGCTCGAAGCAGGCCTTGATGAGGCCGGCAATCTCGGCTTCGGTGTCGGGCGTGAGAACCACAAATGGGTATTCGACACGCCAGTCGGTCGCATCGGTCACGTGCGAGACGCGCGCGATTCCGTCGAAGCGGATGTTGTCCTTCTGCGTGCGGCGGCCGAGCACCTTGGTGGCGCGGCGGCGCAGATCGGCCATCTTCTCGAATTCGGCGGCGAAGTCGTCGATGGCGCGGCGCGTGGCGCCGACCAGCGTTTCCACGCGCGCGGCGCGGTCCACGCCTTCTTTGTCGGCGTGCTCCTGGAGGTCGGCGCGGCGGCGCTTCTCGATTTCGGCGAGGCGGTGGTTCAGCGCCTCGATCAGGAGCGCGCGGCGCTTCGGATTGTCGAGCAGGTCGTCCTGCAGATACGGATTGCGGCGCACGACCCAGATGTCGCCGAGCACCTCGTAGAGCATGCGGGCCGAGCGGCCGGTACGGCGTTCGGCGCGCAGCTCGGCGAGCGCGTTCCATGCGTCCTCGCCCAGCAGTCGGATGACAATTTCGCGATCCGAAAAGGAGGTGTAGTTATACGGAATCTCGCGCAGGCGCGGTTCGACGTCGGCGGCCACGGCGGCGGCAGCGCCGTGAGGATCGAAAACTTGAGGTGCGTTCATGGTTGGACGACTCGTAGTGTCAGCTCCGCACATGTGGCTGGCTGGCCGGCATGGCAGACGCTGACGGGGCGCGTGGGGCGCTATTCTGAAATCGTGTCCGCCGGTGGCTCGCGGCTAGCGCGCGCTGTTGGCTGAAAGCGGACTTTAAGGGTGGGGAAGCATGGCGGCTGCACTCACGCCGATGGTTCCCCGGCGCTCGGACTTAGCGGCACGATCGTGCGTGCCGGACGTGCCGCTGCGCTGCGGGGCGGGTCTCGCGCCGCGCGGGCATCAAATGGGCTGTCCGAGTCTGCCAGTGCATCTTCCGATCCTTGTTTCAAAAAGCGATTTTAACGCATGATCCGCGCCCGCGCTGACGGTGCCGGGAACTTTGCCATCTTGCAAACGCCAGTCTCTTTCATTCGCGCGACAGGCGGGTGAACCGGGCCTGACATCTCCATGAAGCGCCATGCCTCAATGGATTCGCCGTCCGGATAGTCGGGAATTGACCCGCTGTTGGCACGGTCATTGGCACGGTCATTGGCACGGTCATTGGCGCTATCATTTGCGCTTTCCCGTCCAATCCCGCGCCCGACGCGGCCCTCGCATGGCCTCCCACGACGATTATCTGAAGAAAGTCCTCACCGCCCGCGTCTACGACGTGGCCCGCGAGACCGAGCTTGAGCGCGCGCCGAACCTCTCGGTGCGCCTGCGCAACACGGTCCTGCTCAAGCGCGAGGACAACCAGCCCGTGTTCTCCTTCAAGCTGCGCGGCGCCTATAACAAGATGGCGCACCTCACGCCCGAGCAGCTCGAGCGTGGCGTCATCACCGCCTCGGCCGGCAACCACGCCCAGGGCGTGGCGCTTTCCGCAGCGAAACTCGGCGTGAAGGCCGTGATCTGCGTGCCCATCACCACGCCCCAGGTCAAGGTCGATGCGGTGCGCGCACACGGCGGCCCCACCGTCGAGGTCGTGCAGGCCGGCGAATCGTACAGCGACGCCTACGCGCACGCCGTGCGCCTGCAGAACGAACGCGGCCTGACCTTCGTGCATCCGTTCGACGATCCGCACGTGATCGCCGGCCAGGGCACCGTGGCGATGGAGGTCCTCAGCAAGCATCAGGCCCCGATACACGCGATCTTCGTGCCGATCGGCGGTGGCGGACTCGCGGCGGGCGTGGCCGCCTACGTGAAGGCGGTGCGTCCCGAAATCCGCGTGATCGGCGTGCAGACCGACGACTCGTGCGCGATGGCGCAGTCGGTGAAGGCGGGCAAGCGTGTCGAGCTGACGGAAGTCGGTCTGTTTTCGGACGGCACGGCGGTCAAGCTCGTGGGCGAGGAAACTTTCCGCTTGTGCCAGCAGTATCTGGATGAAGTGCTCACGGTCGACACCGACGCCCTGTGCGCCGCGATCAAGGACGTCTTCCAGGACACGCGCAGCGTGCTCGAGCCGGCGGGCGCGCTGGCCGTGGCGGGTGCGAAGCAGTACGCGGAGCGTGAAGGCATCGAAGGCAAGACGCTGGTGGCGGTCACCTCGGGCGCGAACATGAACTTCGACCGCATGCGCTTCGTGGCCGAGCGCGCGGAGGTGGGCGAAGCGCGCGAGGCGGTGTTCGCGGTGACGATCCCCGAAGAGCGCGGCAGCTTCAAGCGCTTCTGCGAACTGGTGGGCACGCGCAGCGTGACCGAGTTCAACTACCGCATCGACGACGCCGAGCGCGCGCACATCTTCGTGGGCGTGCAGATCCGCAACCGCGGCGAGTCGCAGACCATCGCTCAGACTTTCGTCGATCACGGTTTTCCGTGCGTCGATCTCACCGGCGACGAACTCTCGAAGCAGCACATCCGCTACATGGTGGGCGGGCGCTCGCCGCTCGCGCATGACGAGCGCCTGTTCCGCTTCGAGTTTCCGGAGCGTCCGGGCGCGCTGATGCGCTTCCTTTCGTCGATGGCGCCGAACTGGAACATCAGCCTGTTCCACTACCGCAACCAGGGCGCCGATTACAGCTCGATTCTCGTGGGCATCCAGGTGCCGGCGGCCGAGGACGCGGAGTTCCGGCGCTTTCTCGCCACGCTCGGCTACCCGCAATGGGAAGAGACGCAGAATCCCGCTTATCGGTTGTTCCTCGCATAAAGCACGACGATCATGCCCGTTTCGCTCTCCGACAAGCTCGTCGTCGCCATCTCGTCGCGCGCGCTCTTCGACTTTGAGGAAGAGAACCGCGTCTACGAGACCGGCGATCTGCGCGACTACGAGGCGCTGCAGCGCGAACGCCTGAACGTGCCCGCGCGGCCCGGCGTTGCATTTGCGTTGATCCGCAAGCTGCTCGCGCTCAATTCATGTGGAAACAGCCGCGCACATCACGTGGAAGTCGTGATCCTCTCGCGCAGCGACCCCATCAGCGGGCTGCGCGCGTTCAGCTCGTGCCGCGAGCATCAGCTCGACATCCAGCGCGGCGTGTTCACGCGTGGGCGCGAGCCGTGGCGTTATCTCAAGCCGCTCAACGCGTCGCTGTTTCTTTCGGCAAACCCCGAGGACGTGCGCGGCGCGCTCGACGCAGGCTTTCCCGCCGCACGCGTGTTCCCAGAATCGGCGACAATGTCGGAACGCAACGCGCACGAGATTCGCATCGCGTTCGACGGCGATGCGGTGCTGTTTTCCGACGAAGCCGAGCAAATCTTCCAGCGCGAGGGTCTGGGCGCCTTCGTGAGCCACGAGCGCGACAACCGCGAACTGCCGCTCGCGCAAGGGCCGCTCAAGCCGCTGCTCGAAGCACTCGACCGGCTGCAGAAGCTCGCGGATGCCAACGCGACCATGCGCATCCGCACCGCGCTCGTGACGGCGCGCTCGGCACCCGCGCACGAACGCGCTATCCGCACGTTGATGGCCTGGAACATCGAAATCGACGAAGCGATGTTCCTCGGCGGACTCGACAAAGGCCCGTTCCTGCGCGAGTTCGAACCCGACTTTTTCTTCGACGACCAGATCCGCCATTGCGAATCGGCCCGCTCGGTCACGGCGACCGGTCATGTGGCAAGCGGCGTGGCGAATCCCGCGAACCTCGCGAATCCGGTGGACGCAAACCGCACGGCGCGCGCGAGCGCAACGAGCGACGCATCGAAAGACGCACCGAAAGACGCACCAACTGAAACCAGCGCATCATGACTCCCGAACAATCCCCGCTCGGCAAAGCTGCCAAATACACCGAGCAGTACGACGCCTCGCTGCTGTTTCCGATCCCGCGCGCGGCTGCGCGCGAAGCGATCGGCATTGGCGCGCAACTGCCCTTCTTCGGCACCGATATCTGGAACGCGTACGAACTTTCGTGGCTCAACGCGCGCGGCAAGCCGCAGATAGCCATCGCAACGTTCTTCATTTCCGCCGATTCGCCCAACATCGTCGAATCGAAGTCGTTCAAGCTCTATCTGGGTTCGTTCGCGCAAACGTCGTTCGAGTCGGCCGAGGTGGTGCGCGACACCATCAAGCGCGACGTGTCCGCGGCCTGCGGCGCGCCGGTTTCGGTGCGGCTCGACCAGCCGGGCGCGTTCGGCAAGATTCCGTTCGAGGAATTCGACGGCCTTTCGCTCGACCGGCTCGATCTGGACACCGAGATCTATCACCCGGACCCGACGCTGCTCAAGGCAGCCCACGACGAGTCGCCCGTGGAAGAGACGCTGTTCTCCAACCTGCTGAAGTCGAACTGCCCCGTGACGGGCCAGCCCGACTGGGGCAGCGTGCAGATCCACTACGTAGGGCCGCAGATCGATCAGGCGGGGCTCCTGCGCTACATCATTTCGTACCGCAATCACACCGGTTTTCATGAGCAATGCGCCGAGCGCATCTTCATGGACATCCTGCGCGAGTGCAAGCCGGACCGGCTTGCGGTGTACGCACGCTACACGCGGCGCGGCGGCCTCGACATCAATCCGTTTCGCACCAACTTCAATATGCCGATGCCCGACAACGCGCGGCTTGCGCGCCAGTAAGCCGCAATAGACGGAAGTTCATGAAAAAAGCGCCGGTTCGTCCGGCGCTTTTTCGTTTGAGCGGAAATCGCTGCCTATGCCCACAGCGAGGCTATTGCGACGACGGCGGAAGTTCCGCGGCGCCCATGCGGCGCGCGATCACCCTGGCGCGCTGGGCGAGATACGGCGAGTTGCGGTGCTCGTCGAAATATTTCGGCTGCGGCAGCATGACCGCCAGCCGCGCCGCCTGCCAGGGCGAGAGCTTCGCGGCCGTCGTGCGGTAGTAGTAACGCGCGGCGGCCTGCGCGCCGTAGACCCCATTACCCCACTCCACCGAATTCAGATAGATCTCGAAGATGCGCTCCTTGTCGAGCAGCGTCTCCAGCATCCACGTGATGATGAGCTCCTGGCCCTTGCGGATATAGCTTTTCTGCCGCGATAGGAACAGGTTGCGGGCAAGTTGCTGCGTGATCGTCGATCCGCCGCGCACGATGCGGCCGCGCTTCTTGTTCCGCTCCCACGCCTGCAGGATGGCATCGGTTTCGTAGCCGTTGTTGTTGGCGAAGTTGGCGTCCTCGGACGCGATGATCGCGCGCTTGAGGTTGCGCGAGATCTGGTCGTAGGGCACCCACTGGTGCTGGACGTCGAGATCGGGACGGTCGGCGGAAAGGCGCGCCTCGTCGGTGCGCATGAAGGCCGTGGATTGCGGATCGGCAACATTCCAGACGGCGATCTGCGCGAAATAGAAGAGTTGCGTCGCGACCCAGGCGACGCCGAACACCAGCACCGCATAGACGAGCCAGCGCAAAACACCGGGGCGCTTCGCGCTCAGCGCGGCGACACTGTGGGCGAATGGCCCATCGTGGCGTCCGTTGCGCTGCAGCCCTGCTGCATGCGGCCCCGAGGCTTCTCTACGCATGGCGTCGCGACTCCCTTGTTGTTGTGGTTCTATGTCGACGTCAGGCAGCGGTGGCGTGCGTCAGGCTTGCGCCGCCAGTTGCTTGCGCAGCGCGGCCAGCACGGGCGCGCCGTCGGGACGCACGCCGCGCCACACGAAAAACGACTCGGCGGCCTGCTCGACCAGCATCCCGAGCCCGTCCGATGCGCGCGCACCGAGCGATTCGGCATGGCGCATGAACACGGTGGGTTCAGCGCCGTACATCATGTCATAGGCGAGCGTCCCCGCGCCGAACGCACGTGCGTCGCACTCGGGCAGCGCGGCGTCGAGACTGCCGGCCGTCGCATTGACGATCACGTCGTAGGGCTTCGGATCGATCGGGTCGCGATAGACCGGGTCGCGATAGACCGGGTCGCGATAGACCGGGTCGCGAAAGACCGCATCCGGTCCGCCGCCGTTGATGAGGCAAGCGGCCTCGCGCGCAGCGGCTTCGAATTGCTCGACGAGCGCATGCGCCTTTTGCGCGGTGCGGTTCACGATGGTGATCTCGCGCGGTTGGCGCTCGAGCATCGGCAGCACGACGCCGCGCGCCGCGCCCCCCGCGCCCAGCAGCAGCACGCGCGCGCCCTTGAGCGAGACGCCCAGATTCACCTCGATGTCGCGAACGAGCCCGAAACCGTCGGTGTTGTCGCCGAAAATGCCGTCTTCGTCGAAGCGCAGCGTGTTCACAGCGCCCGCCGC
The DNA here is from genome assembly GCF_022213065.1 of Paraburkholderia tagetis. Classification (GTDB taxonomy): domain Bacteria; phylum Pseudomonadota; class Gammaproteobacteria; order Burkholderiales; family Burkholderiaceae; genus Paraburkholderia; species Paraburkholderia tagetis. The sequence goes on along the minus strand of NZ_JAKLJA010000003.1, from coordinate 34,431 downwards.
CGCCGCACGCGGCGACAGTCTGCTTGCAAGCGCATGCGCCTCCAGCTTGAACGGCACGGTCACGTTCAGGCCACGGCCGCCCGCCGCGCGAAACGCCTGCACGTGCTCGACGAAGCCGTCGAGCGGCGCGAGCAGGCGGTCGTATTCGACGGGCTCGCCGGTCGCGGCGGCAAACTGCGCGTGAATGTACGGCGACTTGCTATGCGCGACCGGATTGCCGACCACGGCATAGCGGTCACGCTGGATTGGGTCGGCGCTCATGCGCGTGGCTCCGTGGCGCGCGTTTCGGACACATGCGCGGATTGCTGCTCTTCCTCGCCTGCCTGCGTATCGCCCTCACCTTCGCCCTCACCTTCGCCTTCAGCCGCATCGCCAGGCGTCCCGGCTTCGGCCTGCGCTTCCGCTTCGCTTTCGGCGGAGTCGTCGGCGGCTTCGATAAGCTCTTCGTCGTCGCCCGCGTCTTCTTCGGCTTGCTCGCCGCTCGTCACGACTGGCGCGTCGAGCACACGCAGCATGCGCACCGACGCCTCGATCGTCAACTCGTCAATCGACATCACTTCCATCATCAGGCGCGTGCCGCGCGCGTGCACACCGAGCGCGGGCACATGCATGAGCAGCGGCACTTCCTCGAAGCGCACGAGGTCGTCCTTCACCACCGTTGCGGGGAATTCCCGACGAGGTTCACAGCCGCCGTCGCCGCGCATCTCCTGCTGGAGCCAGCGCAGGCACCAGAAGTACTCCATGCGGCGCTGGTGGTCGGCGTAGGCGGTGTAAGTCTCGTCGAAGCCCTGCACGACGGCGAACAGATCAGCGTCCTTGGGCTTGAACGGCGCGACCAGCTTGGCCGCCACGCCGTGCTCGACGCACGCGAGCAACTGCCACTGGTTCACGAGGTCGACATAGCGGCGCAGCGGCGAGGTGCTCCACGCGTACTGCGCGACACCAAGGCCTTCGTGCGGCGCGGCGTTGGTCTGCATGCGCGTGCGCTTCGGGCCCGTGGGCGCGCCGAACGCGCGCTGCGAGCGATAGATGCCCGGCACGCCGTGATCGTTGAGGAACGCGCCCCACGTGGAGTTCGCGAGAATCGCCAGTTCCGCGACGATCATGTCGAGCGGCGAGCCGCGGCGGCGCGGCGTGATGCTGACGTGCTCGCCTTCCACGTAGAAGTTGTAGTCGGTGTTGCGCTGCACTTCGCGGCGCAGGCCGTAGCCCGCGCGCGCCTGCTGGCGCTTCTCGAAGAGCGCCTGTGCGAACGGCCACAGCACGGCGATATCTTCTTTGTGCGGATAGTCGCCCGTGCCCGCCGCGAGCGTTTCTTCGGTGACGACTTCGTCGAGCGTGTTGTGGCGCAGGTTGTTCTTCACGAACACGCGCTCGGCGCGCGTTTCCGTGGCGACGATCTCCTGCGTCTCGCGGTTCACGATGCTGTAGAGCGAGAGCGCCGGGCGCATGCCGCCCTCCTTCAGCGTGAAGGCGTCGACGAAATCGTCCGGCAGCATGGTGATCTTGTCGCCGGGCATGTACACCGTCGACAGACGTGTGCGCGCGACCGTGTCGGCCGTGTCGCCGCGCTTGATGCCCAGCGCCGGCGCCGCGATGTGAATGCCGATGCGCACGCGGCCGTCGGCGAGATGCTCGATCGAGAACGCATCATCGATTTCGGTTGTGGTGACGTCGTCGATCGAGAACGCTTGCACGTGCTCGGCTGCATCGGGCAGATCGTCGGGCAGCGCGCCCACTTCCACGCCCGGAAAGCCAGTGCCATGCGGGAAGAATTCAGCGAGGAAGCGCGCCTCGTGCAGCGCGCGCGGCGAGGCAATGCCGCCGCATTCGAGCATCAGGCGCGGCATCGAAATGCCGCGTGCGGCCGCCGCCGCTTCGAGCGCCTTGTATTCGATCGTGTTCTTGTCGGGCTTGGTGAGCAGACCCAGCGCCTTGTCCTTGAGCGCCTCGGGCAGCTTGCCCGCCTTGAGCTCCTCTTCGTAGCCCGCCTGCACGAGCGCCTGCTGACGCTTGCGTTCGAGCGACGCGAGCGCCATCTTCAGTTGCTCTTCCGGCGCGCGCTGATACTGCCCGCGGCCCTTGCGGCGGAAGTACACGGGCGAGCCATGCAGACGCAGCACGAGCGCAGCGCGCTCGACCGGGCCGTAGGTTTCGCCGAAGTACTCGCTCGCGAGCGCCGTATAGGCGAATTCCTCGGCGGGCGCGCATTCCCACAGGAAATCGAGATCGATATCCTGCGCGGCGGCGTCCGCCTGCTCCAGCAGATCGCCGGCAGCGGGCTTCTCGAATTCGATCAGCACATCTTTCGCGCGCACCTTGGCGCGCCGCCCACCCGGCAACTCGACCTGAAACGCATCGCCCTGGCGCGACAGCACGCTGCCCGCCTTGAAACTGCCCGATTCCTCAAAGAAGACGTTCACTCAACACTCTCGTTCAGACTTGCTTGAACCGCAGGGGCGGTGCGCCCTGGCGGTGCTGCTGTATACATATAGGCGTTCGCGCGCGCGACGCGAACGGGGCGACGCATCAAGGTGCGTCGCCGGGCGGCGCTCCGCAAAACCGGATCACGTCGTCGACGTAATCGGCGAATTCGCTGATGCCGTGGTCGCTGCCATCGATCAGGCGCGTCTTCGCGCCCGGATAATGCGCGAGCATCTCGCGATAATCGAGCACCTCGTCGCCGGTTGCGGCGATCAGATAGTAGCGCTGCGGCTCGGTCACCTTGATAACGGCCAGCGCGCGCAACTCTTCCAGATGATGCGGCTCCACGACGATGCTGCCACCGCCATGCCAGAGCGGCTGCTCGCCCAGATACTTCGACAGATCGCGGTCCGGCACCACGGCCGGATTGAGCAGCACCGCGCGCCAGCCGTGCTTTTCGGCCAGATGCGTGGCGAAGAAACCGCCAAGCGAGCTGCCGATCAGTGTGATGCACTCGCCCGCTTTCGCCCGTGCGGCGATCTCGCGCTCGACGATGGCCACCGTCTCGAACGGCGAAACCGGCAGCGTCGGGCACAGCCACTCGTCGCCGCGCCCGAGCGCCGTGAGGCGTGCGTCCAGCAAACGCGCCTTGAACGACTGCGGCGACGAGCGGAATCCGTGCAGATAGACGATCACGCCGCGCTCCGCGCCGAAAGCGCATCGAGCAGCTTCTGATGCACGCCGCCGAACCCGCCGTTGCTCATCACAAGCACCTGGTCGCCAGGACGCGCCGCCGCGACCACAGCCTTCACTAACGCGTCGAGATCGTGATACGCGCGTGCTTTCTCGCCCAGCGGCGCGAGCGCACCCGCGAGATCCCAGCCGAGCGCATCCTTGCCGCCCGGTGCGCCGTAGCCGAACACGAGGTCGGCATCGGCGAGGCTGGCAGGCAGTTGCGCCTTCATCACGCCAAGCTTCATCGTGTTCGAGCGCGGCTCGAGCACGGCGAGAATGCGCGTATTGTCGCTACCCACGCGCGTGCGCAACCCGGCGATAGTCGTTTCGATCGCCGTGGGATGGTGCGCGAAGTCGTCATAAACCGTCACGCCGTCCACGCTGCCACGCACTTCCATGCGGCGCTTGACGTTGTGGAACGTCGAAAGCGAGGCCGCCGCCTGCGCGGGTGGCACGCCCACGCTGCGTGCGGCGGCGATGGCCGCGAGCGCGTTCATGCGGTTGTGATCGCCCTGGATCTGCCAGTCGACCACGCCCACGCGCTCGCTGTTGTGATAGACCGCGAAGCGCTCGTCAAGCGGCGCGCCTTGCTCGGCGGGCAGCGCCTGCCAGCCGCCATCCACGCCGAAGCGCTCGACATCGCTCCACACGCCGCGCGCAAGCACGCGTTCGAGCGCATCGCTGCGCCCGTTCGAGACCACGCGGCCCACGCCCGGAATAGTGCGCACGAGGTGGTGGAACTGCGTCTCGATGGCGGCGAGATCGGGGAAGATGTCGGCGTGATCGAATTCGAGGTTATTCAGCACCGCGGTACGCGGACGGTAATGGACGAACTTCGAGCGCTTGTCGAAGAACGCCGTGTCGTACTCGTCGGCCTCGATCACGAAGAAGCTCGAATCGGTAAGGCGCGCCGAGATGCCGAAGTTCAGCGGCACGCCGCCGATCAGAAAGCCGGGATTCAGGCCTGCGTCTTCGAGCAGCCACGCGAGCATCGAACTCGTGGTGGTCTTGCCGTGCGTGCCCGCCACGGCGAGCACCCACTTGTCGCGCAACACATGCTCGCCGAGCCACTGCGGCCCCGACGTGTACGGCAGGCCGCGATTGAGGATCTCCTCCATCAGCGGATTGCCGCGCGAGACCACGTTGCCGATCACATAGAGATCGGGATTGAGCTCGGTCTGGCTCGCGTCGTAACCCTCGATCAGGCGAATACCCTGCGCTTCGAGCTGGGTGCTCATCGGCGGATACACGCCTGCGTCGCAGCCGGTCACCGTGTGGCCCGCGCTGCGCGCGAGCACGGCGAGACCGCCCATGAACGTGCCGCAGATGCCGAGGATATGGATGTGCATAAGCCTGTCGCGCCGCGCGGGCGTCGTGAACGGGTTAAATGGGTTAACGCGGGTTAAACGCGCGGAGTTAAACGGTTTATCGGGATGGGTGCAGCAGAACGGCGACGCCTGGTCGCCGGAGCAAAGAACGGTATTGTACCCGAGGCCCTGCGGCTTTTTCGCCGCCGCGGGCCGACGAGCGGCCGGTGTGGACCGGCCAGGCCCCGATGCGCGCCGCACCGGACGCCAACCAGGGCACCACCCAGAACGCCATGCGATCTCTAGTATGATGGACGCATGGTTCGCAGATCACATTTCGATCCCCAGCGCGTGCGCGAGGAAATCGCCATTGCGGCAGCAAGGATGATCGCCGAGGATGGCCTCGACTACGCCACCGCCAAACGCAAGGCCGCGCGGCAGGTGGTGGGGGATACGCGTATCGAAGGCGCCTGGCTGCCCGATAACGACCAGATCGAAGACGAAATCCGCGAATATCAGGCCCTCTTTCAGGGCGAGCACCAGCCAGCAATACTCCGGCGCCTGCGCGAGATCGCGCTCGAATGGATGCGGCGGCTCGAGCCGTTCAATCCGTTCCTCACCGGCGCGGTACTCAACGGCACGGCCGGCGAGCACTCGGATATCCATCTGCAGATTTTCTGCGACAACGCGAAGGACGTCGCGATCTGGCTCCTGAACGCGAACGTGCAGTATGACGTCTCGGAAACGCGCCATTTCGCGGCGCGCGGCTACGTGGAGACGTTCAGTTTCATGTGGCAGCCGGCGCGCGACGAGGAGCCGGTGGGCATACACGTTGCGCTCTACAATACCGACGACCTGCGCGGCGCCGTGCGCGCCGATGCGCGCGGGCGTCTGCCGCGCGCGAATGCGCAGGCGCTCCAGGCGCTGATCGACGAAAGCGGCGCCACCTCCTCCACCACCTGACTCCTATAGAGCTTAAGCGCAGCAATGAACATGAAGCGGATTCTGGCCGGCGTCGCAGTGGCGGCGGTGGCAGCCGGCGGCGGCATCCTGGCCGGGCATTATGCAAACAGCGGCAACTCCGGCGTAGCCGATGCAGCATCGGTCGCAAACAAGCAAGGTGCAACAGGCCAGCTCTGGGCCGCCGCCGTAACCACCCCCGACGGCAAACCCCAATCGCTCTCTATCTATAAAGGCCGCCCGATCGTGGTCAACTTCTGGGCGTCGTGGTGCGGGCCTTGTGTCGAAGAGATGCCCGAGCTCTCCGCGCTGCAGCGCGAGTACGCGAAAAAAGGCATCCAGTTCGTTGGCCTCGGCGTCGATTCGGCCGCGAACATCCAGAACTTTCTCAAGAAAGTGCCGGTCGACTATCCGATCTACATTGCCGGATTCGGCGGCGCCGATGTCGCGCGCGCGTTCGGCAACGCCGCTGGTGGCTTGCCCTATACCGTCGTAATCGACGCGAACGGCGCGGTACGCGCGACAAAATTAGGCCAAATCAAGATGGACGAGCTGCGCCACACGCTGGATACGCTCTGACGCAGTCCAAATGCGCTGGAACAATTGACCGGGGCTTAACGGCCGTACGGCACTTTTTGCCGCGGAATTTAGGGAAGTTACCAGAAGATCGGCCCGAGCGCGCCGCTCAGCACGTGCTCGGGGCCATATCCTTCGTATGGAAAACTAGACAAATTTCTCTAATCGGCGCTAAAGTTCGCGCAATTCCACGGAAAAAGAAGCCACCATGACGCGACTGCTGGTTCTGCACGGCCCCAACCTCAATCTTCTCGGCACCCGGGAACCCGAGGTCTATGGGCGCGTGACGCTGCCACAGATCGATCAAGCGCTTGTCGACCGTGCCGCCGACGCGGGCGTGGAGCTGGCAACGTTCCAGAGCAACCACGAAGGCGCGCTGGTGGACCGCATTCAGGCGGCCCGCAGCGAGCAAACGGATTTCATCCTGATCAACCCGGCTGCGTACACGCACACGAGCGTGGCGATCCGGGACGCGCTGGCGGGCGTCGGCATTCCGTTCGTCGAGATTCATCTCTCGAACGTGCATCGCCGCGAGGCCTTCCGGCATCACTCGTATTTTTCCGACCAGGCCGAGGGTGTCATCTGCGGCCTCGGCTGGAAGGGTTATCTCTACGCGCTCGAATACGCGCTCGACCGGCTCGCGGCTGGTTCGGCCGCGTGACTTCGGCGGCAAGAGACCGACGCATTCTGCAAGACAACACCAATCCCGTGCCGGGGCGCGCGCGCCACGGCACCTCACGTATGCAAAGCAAGGGGGCTGCACCATGGATCTACGTAAGCTGAAGACTCTGATCGACCTCGTCTCCGAATCGGGCATCTCGGAGCTCGAAGTCACCGAGGGCGAAGGCAAGGTGCGCATCGTCAAGAATGCGCCCCCGGTTTACGTGCAGCCGGCCGCGGCGCAATACGCCGCACCGGTCATGGGCGCACCCGCCGCTGCGCCGGGCCACGTTGGCGAAGCCGCAGCGCCCGCCGCTGCCGCGCCGGCCGTGCCGCAAGGCCATATCGTGACCTCGCCGATGGTCGGCACGTTCTACCGCGCACCGTCGCCGGGCGCAGACCCGTTCGTGCAAGTGGGCGACACGGTCAAGGAAGGCCAGACGCTGTGCATCATCGAAGCGATGAAGCTGCTCAACGAGATCGAAGCGGACGCAGCCGGCGTCATCAAGGAAATCCTCGTCGACAACGGCCAGGCGGTCGAATACGGCCAGCCGCTTTTCGTGATCGCCTAAGGCCCGAGGGCGAATACCCACCATGTTTGAAAAAATTCTCATTGCCAACCGTGGCGAAATCGCGCTGCGCATCCAGCGCGCGTGCCGCGAGCTTGGCGTCAAGACGGTCGTCGTCTATTCGGAAGCCGACAAGGAAGCCAAGTACGTAAAGCTCGCCGACGAAGCGGTCTGTATCGGCCCGGCGCCTTCGAACCTGAGCTATCTGAACATGCCGGCGCTCATCAGCGCGGCCGAAGTCACCGACGCCGAAGCGATCCACCCCGGCTACGGCTTCCTCTCCGAGAACGCGGACTTCGCCGAGCGCGTCGAGCAATCGGGCTTCACGTTCATCGGCCCGCGCCCGGAAACGATCCGCATGATGGGCGACAAGGTCACGGCCAAGCAGACCATGATCAAGACCGGCGTGCCCTGCGTGCCGGGATCGGAAGGCGCGCTGCCCGACGATCCGAAGGAAATCGTGAAGATCGCGCGTGCGATCGGCTACCCCGTCATCATCAAGGCGGCGGGCGGCGGCGGCGGGCGCGGCATGCGCGTGGTGCACACGGAAGCGGCGCTCGTGAACGCGGTCAACATGACGCGTGAGGAAGCCGGCCGTGCGTTCGGCAACCCGCAGGTCTACATGGAGAAGTACCTCGAGAATCCGCGTCACATCGAAATCCAGATTCTCGCGGACTCGTTCAAGAACGCAGTGTGGCTAGGCGAGCGCGACTGCTCCATGCAGCGCCGCCACCAGAAGGTGATCGAGGAAGCGCCGGCGCCGGGCATCGCGCGCCGCCTGCTCGACCGCATCGGCGACCGCTGCGCCGACGCCTGCAAGAAGATGGGCTACCTCGGCGCGGGCACGTTCGAGTTCCTGTACGAAAACGGCGAGTTCTATTTCATCGAAATGAACACGCGCGTGCAGGTCGAGCACCCGGTCACTGAGTTGATCACGGGCATCGACATCGTCCAGGAGCAGATCCGCATCGCTGCGGGCGAAAAGCTCTCGTTCCGCCAGCGCGACATCCAGCTGAAGGGCCATTCGATCGAGTGCCGTATCAACGCCGAAGATCCGTTCAAGTTCACGCCGTCGCCGGGACGTCTCACGTCGTGGCACATGCCGGGCGGCCCCGGCGTGCGCGTGGATTCGCATGCCTACAATGGCTATTTCGTGCCGCCGAACTATGATTCGATGATCGGCAAGCTGATCACCTACGGCGCCACGCGCGAGCAGGCCATTCAGCGTATGCGTATCGCGCTCTCGGAAATGGTGGTCGAAGGCATCCTGACCAACATCCCGCTGCACCGCGAGCTGATGCTCGATGCGAAGTTCGTCGAAGGCGGCACGAGCATTCACTACCTCGAAAGCCGTCTGGCCGAACGCCAGGCTGTGAAGAAGGACGAAGCGTAATTCATGAGCTACCGGGAACTGATCGTCGAGCTTGAGCGCGAGCGCGCGGAAGAACTCTCCGACGCGCTGATCGAGCTTGGCGCCCTCTCGGTGTCGGTGGAAGACGCCGACGCCGACACGCCCGACGAGCAGCCGCTCTTCGGCGAGCCGGGCCTCACGCCCGAGCGCACTGCGTGGCAGCATTCGCGCGTGATCGCGCTGGTCGGCGACGATCAGGATCCCGCCGTGCTGCTCGCGGCTGCGGCGAACGAGCTCGGCCTCGCTGAAGCGCCGAAGTTCTCGCTGCGCGAAGTCGAGGAGCAGGACTGGGTGCGGCTCACGCAGTCGCAGTTCGATCCGATCCAGATCGGCGAGCGCATCTGGGTCGTGCCCTCGTGGCACGACGCACCCGACCCGAGCGCGCTCGTGCTCGAGCTCGATCCGGGCCTTGCGTTCGGCACCGGCAGCCACCCCACCACGCGGTTGTGCATGGAGTGGCTCGAGCAGCATGTGCAGGCGGGCAATTCGCTGCTCGACTACGGCTGCGGCTCGGGCATCCTCGCGATCCTCGCGAAGAAGTGCGGCGCGAATCCGGTGATCGGCATCGACATCGACCCGCAGGCGGTCGAGTCGGCGCGCCACAACAGCGAGCGCAATCACGCCGACGTCACTTACGGCCTGCCCGACGACTGCCCCGCTGGCGAGTTCGACATCGTCGTCGCCAACATTCTTTCGAATCCGCTCAAGCTGATGGCGTCGATGCTTTCGTCGCGCGTGAAGCCGGGCGGACGGCTCGCGCTCTCCGGCATCCTCGCGCGTCAGGCAGAGGAAGTGGCGCAGGTCTACGAGCGCTGGATCGACATCTCGGTCTGGCGCGAGCACGAAGGCTGGGTCTGCCTCACCGGCACGCGGCGCGCGTAGACACGCAGGCACGGCGCGCGCTGGACCTGTTCGCGCCCCAAGCGCGACAGGGCGAAGTCGTAGACCGCCGCGGATTGCCAGTAGAATGCGGGTATCGCCAACCCTCCGGTTCCACGGCACACATGCTTCTGGCAACGCGCTGTCCCTTCTGCGAAACCGTTTTCCGTATCCAGCCGGCGCACCTCGCCGCGCGCCGCGGCCTCGTGCGCTGCGGGCATTGTCAGGAAGCGTTCGACGCGTCGGGTAGCTTGTACGAGCTGCCCGAAAGCGGCGATTTCGCTCAGGCCACGCCCGTCGCGGCCGATATTGCCGCAAGCCTGACCACACCGACCGCACAGCAGGCTGCGCCTGCTCATGCCCCCGAGCCGACGGCCGATCAGCCGCCCCGTGGCGAGCCTGCGGCGGCACCCGAGGGATCCGCACCGGCGAGCGCACCGAACTTCTCGGGCCGCGCCTGGGATCCGTGGGCCCCGCGTCCCGACAGCAACCTCGACCCCGAGCTGCAGTACAACGCCAGCCATCTGCCGCGTCCGAGCCTTGCTGCAACGCGCGGCGCCGAGATGCGCATCGTCCAGGACGACGAGCCCACGCTCTCGCGCCCCCTCTCGCAACCCATTGGGCAGGGTACGACGCCCCAGCAACAAGCGGGGATGTCCGGCCCCGTCGAGCCGACCCTTTCTGCGAACGAAACAATTCGCAGGCCCCATGCCGACCCCGAGCCCGTGCTGCGCCGCGCGCCAGCCGACTCGTCCGCCGCCCCACCGTTCACCGCGCTCGAGCCCAACGCCGGCGGCGCGCCCTTCGCGGTCACGCGTGAAGCGCCCGCTCACGTGAAGCGCCGCACGGGCTGGCGCATCGTGGGCGTGCTGATCGTCCTCGCGCTTCTCGCCACGCTGGCCGCACAGCTCGCATGGTGGTTGCGCGAAACCGTCATGGTCCACTGGCCCGCTTCGCAGCCCTACTATCAACAGGCTTGTGCGCAGCTCGGGTGCCACGTAGGCCCGCCGCGCGACATCAACGGGCTTCAGATCCAGCCGTCCGATCTGCGCCAGGTGGACGATCCGCATCATCTGGAGTTGAAGGTGCCGCTGCGTAACCGCTTCGACGTGGCGCTCGCCTGGCCGGCCATGGAACTCACGCTGCTCGACAGCCAGAACAACGTCGTGCTGCGCCGCGTTTTGTGGCCGCAGGATTATGTGCCGCCCGGCACGCGCATCGAGGCCGGCATGGCCGCGCAGAGCACGCAGACGATGATCGTGCGGCTCGATACCGGCAACGTCGTCGCATCGAACTTCCGCATCGAAATCTTCTACCCCTGAATTACCGCGCCGGCGCCCACTTCGCACCGGTGCGCGTTTCCTGCGCCCGGCCACGGCGGGCGCCATTCACCACAACAGCATTGCATTCGGAGAGCACATCATGAGTCAAGTCACGCTAGGCGGTAACCCGATCGACGTCGCCGGCACCTTCCCGACGGCCGGTCAGAAGGCCCCCGCGTTCTCGCTCGTCGGCCGCGACCTCAAGCCCGTTTCGCTCGCCGACTTCGCCGGCAAGCGCAAGGTGCTGAACATCGTGCCGAGTCTCGACACGCCGGTCTGCGCCACCTCCACGCGCAAGTTCAACGAAGCGGCGGCCAAGCTCGACAACACGGCCGTCGTCGTGATCTCGGGCGATCTGCCGTTCGCCGCCGCGCGCTTCTGCACGACCGAAGGCATCGAGAACGTCGTCACGGCGTCGACCTTCCGCGGCCATGAGTTCGCGCAAGCCTACGGCGTTGACGTCACGAGCGGCCCGCTGACGGGCCTCACGGCGCGCGCCGTGGTGGTCATCGACGCGAACGACAATGTCGTCTACGCCGAGCGCGTCGGCGAAATCAAGAACGAGCCGAACTACGACGCCGCGCTCGCCGCCCTGAAGTAATACCCGGCGCGGCGCGCGTGAATCGAACACAGTTCTGGCGCAATACGGCTCCATACCCCTCGCGCCGCGCCGCCCTTCCACCACACGCATTACAGGAATCCCCGCCTTGGCTACGCTGATCTGCGGCTCGCTCGCCTACGACAACATCATGACCTTCGAAGGCCGCTTTCGGGAACACATCCTGCCCGAGCAGGTGCATATCCTGAACGTGAGCTTTCTCGTGCCGACGATGCGCCGCGAATTCGGCGGCTGCGCGGGCAATATCGCTTACTCGCTGCATCTGCTGGGCGGCGACGCGCGCATCATGGCGACACTCGGTGGCGCCGATGGCCAACTCTATCTCGATCGGCTCGACACGCTCGCGCTCTCGAAGGCGCACGTGCGCGTGCTGCCCGACACGTGGTCCGCGCAGGCGATGATCACGACCGATCTCGAAAACAATCAGATCACGGCTTTCCACCCGGGCGCGATGATGCAATCGCACCTGAACCGCGCCGACGAAGCGCCCGGCATCCAGCTCGGCATCGTCGCCCCGGACGGTTTCGACGGCATGGTCCAGCACGTGGAGCAGTTCGCGAATGCGGGCGTCCCGTTTGTCTTCGATCCGGGTCAAGGATTGCCGCTTTTCGACGGTGCGTCGCTTCGACGCGCCATTGAACTTGCGACCTATGTGACGGTCAACGACTACGAAGCCAGTCTGGTCAGCCATCGCACCGGCTGGTCGCTCGAAGAAATCGCGAGCCGCGTCGATGCGCTCATCGTCACGCGTGGCGAGCACGGTTCGCAGATCTACCACGGCGGCGGCATCGAAGAAATTCCGCCGGTGAAGGCCGAACGGGTGCTCGATCCCACCGGTTGCGGCGACGCCTTCCGCGGCGGGCTGCTCTACGGTATCGAGAACGGCCTCGGCTGGGCCACCACAGGACGTCTCGCGAGCCTGATGGGCGCGCTGAAGATCGAGCATCTCGGGCCGCAAAACTACGCGCCCACGCGAGCGCAAATCAAGGAACGATTCAAGGCGGCGTTCGGCGACGAACTGCCCCTCTGAATCCGGGTGCCGCCTCCTTTGTCACAGGTGGCGCTCATTGGAGTTACGGGAAATGAAAACAACAAGTCGTCTGATCGTTGCCGTCATGATCGCGGGCTCGCTCGCCATGACCGGCTGCGCCTATAACAGCAGTTCCGCCGATGTCTACACCGCCTCGCAGGCGCAGCGCGAAGCCACTGTGCGCATGGCCACGGTCGAAAGCGTACGTGCGGTGAAGATCAGCTCCAACAACGGCCAGCCGAGCGGGATCGGCGCAGTGGGCGGCGGCGCGCTCGGCGCAGTGGCGGGCAGCCAGATCGGTGGCGGCACGGGCTCGATCATCACTGGCATCATCGGCGGCATCGCGGGTGCCGTGGCCGGCAATGCGGTCGAGAACGGCGTGGCAATGCACAACGGCCTCGAGATCACGGTGCGTCTCGACAACGGCGACTACCGCGCCATCACGCAAGCCGCCACCGGCGAGGTCTTCCAGGCCGGCGAGCGTGTGCGCCTGGTCTCGAGCGGAGGCGTCACGCGCGTGACGCACTGATAACCAGTTTCCCCTGTACCGCAGCGGCGCCTCGCGCCTTCCTGCGGAACCTCAGGCGCATGTGCTCCCCTGTGCATGCGCCTTTTTTCATGTCCGCGCCAAACCTCGCTGCTGACGCAGGTAGCCCCCGGACGCGGCACGTGAACGGAAAAGCGTGAACGAAAAAAAAATCCCGTCGCGGATTAACCCGGCGACGGGATTCGGAGCGGGCCCGGCGTTCGTGCCTGCAGACGCATCCGCGGACACAGCGCCCAACCCTGCCACCGAAGCGCGCGTTTGGACTGACTCTCGTGCGCTTCGGCTCGTACTGCTTACGGACGGCTGCCGGTCGGGAACGGCCATGCTGCGGCCGGGTTCAGGGCAGTCTTGACCGTTGCTGCGGGCGCGGCCGGTTGCGCAGCAGCGGCAGCAGGCGCGGCAGCAGCAGCCTTTTTCGCAGGCGCCTTCTTGGCAGCCTTCTTCGCGGCAGCCTTCTTCGCAGGCGCAGCCTTCTTGGCAGCAGCCTTCTTCGCAGGCGCCTTCTTGGCGGCAGCCTTCTTCACCGCGACTTTCTTGGCGGCGACCTTCTTCGCTGCGGCCTTCTTCGCCGGTGCTGCCTTCTTCGCGGCAACCTTCTTCACCGCGACTTTCTTGGCGGCAACCTTCTTCGCTGCGGCCTTCTTCGCCGGTGCTGCCTTCTTCGCGGCAACCTTCTTCACCGCGACTTTCTTGGCGGCGACCTTCTTCGTTGCGACCTTCTTGGCTGCAACCTTCTTCGCAGCGGCCTTCTTCGCCGGTGCTGCCTTCTTCGCAGCAACCTTCTTCACAGCGACTTTCTTCGCTGCAACCTTCTTCACCGCGACCTTCTTCGCAGCGGCCTTCTTGGCCGGCGCGGCCTTCTTCGCTGCAACCTTCTTCACCGCGGCTTTCTTGGCCGCCGGCTTTTTCTTGGCAGTTGCCATTTTTTTCTCCTTCAGGTTCAGATGAGAGTCAGTTCAAACTACACCCTTCGTCAAAACCCGCTTCCCGCGAACGCTTCTCACGGCGCACACTACGAAGCGGGCTATTCATCGGCGTACGCTGATCCCGCGCGCTTACGCTAATGAATGCGGTAAGGCGCGCCGTGCCACGAGGCACCGCGCGCCAGATCGATCCGGCGTCGGATACCGACGCCGGCCAACGTTCGTTGAAAGCGCAGGCCGCGCAACTAGCGAGACCTACGCCCTTTTCCGGGGGGAAGTTTGCCCATCCCACTGAAGGGCTCGCAAAGTGCCTGTCATATCGGTGAGCCGCCAAGGCTCCGGGCACGCTTTGCATCAGGCGTTCCTGCTCCTAATCATCATGCCGGCCGAGGCGCGCGCATGGCGCCTCGCGGCAACCCCAAAAGACTTGGCTCCGGGTGCGCCCGGGTTATTCCCAGGACAGCGCACCGCCCGTCTGATATTCGATCACGCGCGTCTCGAAGAAGTTGCGTTCCTTCTTCAAGTCGATCATCTCGCTCATCCACGGGAACGGGTTCTCTTCGTTCGGAAACAGCGTATCGAGACCGATCTGCTGGCAACGACGGTTGCAGATGAAGCGCAGATAGCTCTTGAACATCGATGCGTTCAGGCCCAGCACGCCGCGCGGCATGGTGTCTTCCGCGTAGCGGTATTCGAGGTCGACCGCATGCTTGAACAGTTCGGTAATCTCCGCGCGGAACGCCGGGGTCCACAGCTGCGGGTTCTCGAGCTTGATCTGGTTGATCAGGTCGATGCCGAAGTTGCAGTGCATCGACTCGTCGCGCAGGATGTACTGGTACTGCTCCGCGGCGCCGGTCATCTTGTTCTGGCGGCCGAGCGCGAGAATCTGCGTGAAGCCCACATAGAAGAACAGGCCTTCCATGATGCAGGCGAACACGATCAGCGACCTGAGCAGTTTCTGGTCCGCTTCGAGCGTGCCGGTCTTGAACGACGGATCAGTCAGCGTCTGGATGAACGGGATCAGGAATTCGTCCTTGTCGCGGATCGACTTGACCTCGTGGTACGCATTGAAGATCTCGCTCTCGTCCAGGCCGAGCGACTCGACGATGTACTGATACGCGTGCGTATGGATCGCCTCTTCGAACGCCTGGCGCAGCAGGAACTGGCGGCATTCGGGCGCCGTGATGTGGCGGTAGGTGCCCAGCACGATGTTGTTGGCGGCGAGGGAGTCGGCGGTGACGAAGAAGCCGAGGTTACGCTTGACGATGCGGCGCTCGTCCTCGGTCAGACCATTCGGGTCCTTCCACAGGGCGATGTCGCGCGACATGTTGATTTCCTGCGGCATCCAGTGGTTCGCGCAGCCGGACAGGTACTTCTCCCAGGCCCACTTGTACTTGAACGGGACCAACTGGTTCACGTCGGTCTGGCCGTTGATGATGCGCTTGTCGGCGACATTCACGCGGGCTTCTGCCGAGACCGGCGCTTGCGGCGGCGGTGCGACTGCGAAGTCGGCGGCGAAGATGTTTTGCGCCGAAGAAGACTGAGGAGCAGCTTGCTGACCGAACTGCGGCAGATTGCGCTGCGTTTGCGGAACAGAGACAGCCACTCCCGCGAGGTTGCGCATTGCGTTTTGCTGCGCACCGCTCGACGGAGTTACGG
Organism: Paraburkholderia tagetis; assembly: GCF_022213065.1. GTDB lineage: Bacteria > Pseudomonadota > Gammaproteobacteria > Burkholderiales > Burkholderiaceae > Paraburkholderia > Paraburkholderia tagetis. The sequence goes on along the minus strand of NZ_JAKLJA010000003.1, from coordinate 18,810 downwards.
CCGTGTTCTCGTCATCCCAGTTGAGCATAAATGTCACCATCAATTTAGATCGGTTTGTACCATCTTTTCATGCGCGATAAAAGGGCTCGCACACGAAAAATCCTGTTTTCGATTCGCGTTGCGACCTCGATACAACACTTTGTTATCGCATCGTGTCGTTCGCATCGCGTGAACGGTGCTCGAGCATCGCGTGTTCGTCGCAACGACCGCGCACATGCAAGGCTGATCAAAGGTCTTCGCGACATCATGAGCGCGTGTGAAAGTCGGTTCGCCACGCGCCGTTCGCTCGCGCGCGAAACTCCAGGGATTCCTTCCTGTTGCCCGCTTCGTGCACCGCTCTTGCACATCGCATGCGGCTACTTGCACTTGCGTCTACCTCGCGTGCCGCAACGCGCGTGCCGCGCGCGGCCGGTGGAGTCAGGCGACGCGCGTTGCGCGCGCCGCCCTTGCATCGACTACCTACTGTTTACTACTTACTACTGATGCTGCGGTGCTGCTGTCGGTCCTGCTTCAAGTCCTGCTTCAAGTCCTGCTTCATGCGCGCGACGTTGCATCGCGCGCTGCCGCTTTACTGGCAAGCCTCGCACTCTTCGAAGCCAGCATCGCCCGGACGCATCATGCACACCGGACCTTCTGCTTCGGGCGCCGCTTGCGCTGCCGGCGCTGCCTGCATCACGCTCGAACCCGCGCCGTTTGCACCACCCGCTGCACCGAAGCCTGCGCCACCTGCGCTGCCCGCACCGCCGCCGTTACCACCGTTACCACCCGTCGGCACTGCGTTGAGCGCGCCGTGCGCAACCGTCGACTTCTCGACGTGCGTGGCCGCCATCGTGCGCAGGTAGTACGTGGTCTTCAGACCGCGGATCCAGGCGAGCTTGTAGATCTCGTCGAGCTTCTTGCCCGATGCGCCCGCCATGAAGATGTTCAGCGACTGCGCCTGGTCGATCCACTTCTGGCGACGCGATGCGGCTTCGACGAGCCACGTCGGGTCGACTTCGAACGCCGTCGCGTACACCGCGCGCAGATCGGCCGGCACGCGGTCGATACGCGAGAGCATGCCGTCGAAGTACTTCAGGTCGGCGACCATGACTTCGTCCCACAAGCCGCGCGCCTTCAGGTCGCGCACGAGGTAGTCGTTCACCACCGTGAATTCGCCCGAGAGGTTCGACTTCACGTAGAGGTTCTGGAACGTCGGCTCGATGCAAGGCGAGACGCCGATGATGTTCGAGATGGTCGCGGTCGGCGCGATCGCGATGCAGTTCGAGTTACGCATGCCGTGCGTGGCGATGCGCTCGCGCAGCGAGGTCCAGTCCATCGACTCGCTCGAGTCGACTTCCACATAGCCGCCGCGTTGCTCGGCGAGCAGCTTGAGCGTGTCTTGCGGGAGGATGCCGCGATCCCACAGCGAGCCGCGATAGGTCGAGTAGCGGCCGCGCTCCGCCGCCAGCTCCGTCGACGCCCAGTACGCGTAGTAGCAGACCGCTTCCATCGAGCGGTCGGCGAACTCCACGGCCTCTTGCGAAGCAAACGGCGTGCGCAGCACATGCAGGCAGTCCTGGAAGCCCATGATGCCCATGCCCACCGGGCGGTGCTTCAGGTTCGAGTTGCGCGCCTTCGACACCGCGTAGTAGTTGATGTCGATGACGTTGTCGAGCATGCGCATCGCCACGCTGATGGTGCGCTTGAGCTTCTCGTGGTCGAGCGCGAACGTGCCGTCGGCCTGTTCGACCATGTGCGCGACCAGGTTCACCGAGCCCAGATTACACACGGCGATTTCGCTGTCGCTGGTGTTCAGCGTGATTTCCGTGCACAGGTTCGACGAGTGGACGACGCCCACGTGCTGCTGCGGCGAACGGATGTTGCACGGATCCTTGAACGTGATCCACGGGTGACCCGTTTCGAACAGCATGCCGAGCATCTTGCGCCACATTTGCGCTGCCGGGATCTTCTTGAACAGTTTGATCTCGCCGCGCGCGACCTTCTCTTCGTAAGCCGTGTAAGCCTGCTCGAATTCGGCGCCGAACTTGTCGTGCAGATCCGGGCAGGTCGAGGGCGAGAAGAGCGTCCAGTCGCCGCCTTCCATCACGCGCTTCATGAACAGGTCGGGAATCCAGTTCGCCGTGTTCATGTCGTGGGTGCGTCGACGGTCGTCGCCGGTATTCTTGCGCAGCTCGAGGAACTCTTCGATGTCGAGGTGCCACGACTCCAGGTACGCGCACACCGCGCCCTTGCGCTTGCCGCCCTGGTTCACGGCGACTGCCGTGTCGTTGACCACCTTCAGGAACGGCACGACGCCTTGCGACTTGCCGTTGGTGCCCTTGATATGCGAGCCGAGCGCGCGCACGCGCGTCCAGTCGTTGCCGAGGCCGCCGGCAAACTTCGAGAGCAGCGCGTTGTCCTTGAGCGCTTCGTAGATACCATCGAGGTCGTCGGCAACCGTCGTGAGGTAGCACGACGAGAGCTGCGAGCGGTGCGTGCCCGAGTTGAACAGCGTGGGCGTCGACGACATGAAGTCGAACGACGAGAGCACGTTGTAGAACTCGATTGCGCGCGCTTCGCGGTCGATCTCGTTGAGCGAGAGGCCCATCGCGACACGCATGAAGAATGCCTGCGGCATCTCGATGCGCGTGCCGTGCACGTGCAGGAAGTAGCGGTCGTAGAGCGTTTGCAGGCCGAGGTAGCCGAACTGCAGATCGCGGCTCGCGTCGAGCGCGTTACCGAGACGCTTCAGGTCGAACTGCTGGAGCTTGTCGTCGAGCAGGCCCGCTTCCACGCCGCGCTTGATGAACTGCGGGAAGTACTCGGCGTAGCGCCAGCTCATGTCGGCTTGCGTCACTTCCTCTTCGAGAATTTCGCGACGGATCGTGTGCAGCAGAATGCGCGAGGTGGCCTGGCTGTACGCCGGATCCTTTTCGATCATCGTGCGCGCTGCGAGGATGGCCGAGTCGTAAACCTGCGACATCGGCACGCCGTCGTAGAGGTTCTTCACCGTTTCCGCGACGATCGGGTCTGCGATCACGGCATCGCCAAGACCCTCGCAGGCCGAGACGATCAGCGCGCGCAGTGCGTGCATGTCGAGCGGACGCGTCACGCCGTTGTCGGTGACGTTGATGCCAGGCGCTGCCGACGCTGCCGCTTCCGGTGCGTGCGCGCGCTCCTGGTTGCGCTTCTCGCGATACAGCACGTAGGCGCGCGCGACATTGTGCTCGCCGCCGCGCATGAGCGCGAGCTCGACCTGATCCTGGATGTCTTCGATGTGGAACGTGCCGCCGTTCGGGCGGCTGCGCACGAGTGCGCGCACGACGTTCTGCGTGAGCTGCTCGACGAGTTCGCGAACGCGCGCCGACGCCGCACCCTGCCCGCCATTGACGGCCAGGAATGCCTTGGTCATCGCGAGGGCGATCTTCGACGGCTCGAAGCCCACGACGCTGCCATTACGGCGAATCACCTTGTGGTCGGCGAACTGCGTCGCGCCGGCCTGGCCGTCCTGCGGCTGGCCACCCAGCGTGCGCGCGGCAGGCGCGCCTTCGTACTGGGTCGAGACGTTATCGGTCGTTTGCATGTGCAAAGCTCCTGGTCCTGGAAATGTGCGAAGGGATTTCGCGAATTAAAACGGGCGCCGCGCCCCCGTGTGCGCGAACGATTGGGCGGAGAAGAAAAGCCAGCCTGGCGAGGCTGCCGGATGCGGCAAGGCAGATGAATCACGGAATGCTTTGGTCTTCATCGTGGATGCCGCGATCATTGGCTGTACCTTTTTTCTCGATTGCAGCCGGTAGGCCGGTTTCCCGGCTAGCCGCACTGCACAAGTTTTTCTATGCCGCTAATGCGCGCGGCGCCATGCTCGCCAGAGCGGGGCGCCGCAGAACAACACAACATATGGTGTAAAGCCGTGCTTCGGGTACGAAGTATAGTGGAAGTTGCCGGACGGTCAACGGCTAAATTTCGTGGCCAAAGTATTGACAAGCGAGGCTGCGGCGCGAAGCCCAGACGGCGCGGGCATTCGCGCGAAACGTCGATTTGCTTGCGTCAGAAAGTCCATGCGCAACGCTACGGTTCGCGCGCGGCCAGGAGGCTTGTTTAGTTGCGCTTCGAGGCGTCACGACGACGTTGACGATGCATCGCGGACGTGAAGATAGGGAAAGAACGCGTCGCCGAGTTGTGTCTCACGCTGCAAGCGAGCCCAGTCGAAATGCGGGCCCGGATCGGTCTTGCGGCCAGGCGCGATATCCGAATGCCCCGCGAGCGCGTCGATCGGATAGTGCGCCGCCAGCGCCTTCACGAGCGGCACGAGAGTCGCATATTGCGCGGGTTCGAACGCGCGCGTGTCGCTGCCCTCGAGCTCGATGCCGATCGAGAAGTCATTGCAGCGCTCGCGCCCGAAGAAGCTCGACAGGCCCGCGTGCCACGCACGCTCGGCGCACGAGACGAACTGCTCGAGCTTGCCGTCGCGATGGATCACGAAGTGCGCGGAGACACGCACGCCGCGCAGATGCGCATCGAAGTACGGATGCGCATCGCAGTCGAGGCGATTGAGGAACAGGTCGGCGATCTCGGGGCCGCCGAAGGTGTCGGGCGGCAGGCTGATGTTGTGCACGACGATCAGCGTGGGAATCGCACCCGCAGGACGCGCCTCGAAATTGGGCGTTGGCAGGCGAAGCGCACCAGCGACCCAGCCCTGCGCATCGACTTCGAACGCGGTCGACCCGGACGACGGGGCCGCACTCATCGCGCGGGACGATCCTGGCCGGTCCTGTGCGCGTCGTATGCGCGCGCGTGCTCGGCGCAGCAGAAGGTTTGTGTGCCCACGCTCACCGACTCGCTGCGCGGCGCGTGAACCCCGCACTCGACGCAGCGGACCATCGGCTCGGGCAACGCGCCGCTTCTGCCCGCATTGCCGGTCGCGTTGCCGGCCGAATTCCCAGCCGAATTGCCAGCCGCGCGACCGCCCGAAGTGTCTGCGCCATTCGTACCGAAAGGACCGCCGGCCCCGCTGCCCGTGCGCCACGCGCCTGCGCCGCCCTGCTTCGGATCGGCGCCGGGACGCGAATGCTGCGAGCTGCGCAGCGACTTGAAGAACCACTGTCCGACGACGAACAGCAGGATCAGGAGAAGAATCTGTCTCATGGAATCAGCGTATGAATCTGTACGCCACTGGCGAGGCAACGTGCCTCGCGTCAGACGATGGGGCGGTGCAACAGCACCTCGAACACGAAGCGGCTGCCCACATAGGCGAGCAGGAGCGCGACGAACGACGCGATCACCCAGCGCAGCGCTGCGCGGCCGCGCCAGCCGGAAATCTTGCGCGCGGTGAGCAGCGAGCCGAACATCAGCCACGAGAGAATCGCGAACACGGTCTTGTGATCGAGAGCGAGCGGGCGGTCAATCAATTGCTCGCTGAACACGATGCCCGAGATCAGGGTGGCCGTGAGCAGCACAAAGCCCGCGCCGATCAGACGGAACAGCAGCTTCTCCATCGTGAGCAGCGGCGGCAGCGTCTCGATCCAGTTCGAGAGCCAACCGCCTCCGCGATGACCGCCCGAATTACCGCCACGATTGCCGCGATCGCCACCGTTGCGCTGGACACCGGCGCCCTTGAGCGCATGCAGACGACGCTCGACCGCGAGCATCAGCACGGCGTGCAGCGCGGCGATCGCGAACAGCCCGTAAGCGACATTGGCGATGACGAAATGCAGCTTGAACATGGGCGCGGCCGCGTACGGCAGCACGCGCACACCGCCGAACACGAGCGGCAGGATCGACGCCACCGCGGCCAGCGGCAACAGCAGCAAACGCAGCCCGTCGAGCGCGAAGAAAAAGCTCTCGATCCAGTAGATCACCGCGCCGAGCCAGAACATGGCCGACAACGCAAACGCGAAGCCGAACACCATCTCGTGGGCGGGGAAGATCGTCATGTGCAGCAGCAGGCCATGCGCCGCGAGCGCGACGAACAGCAGCGCGCGAGAAAGCAGGCCGAAACCGCGCGCACGCGGCGCGCCATCGTGCGAGCCACCGGAAACACCCGGCGCACCCACGGCAACCGTCACCGGAACTGGCGGCATGCTGCCGAAAAGCGGCGCGCCGCTCGCGCGACGCAATGCCCGCCAGTCGGCGGCACACAAACCGCCGTACAGGAGCACGGTGAGGGCATACAGTACAATATCCATGTTCGAAGTTTACTATAGGCCCCCGCTCCGCGACGGATCGCGGCGAATCGCCCTCGATTCCCCCTTCCGCGCGCGTGCACCGGGCCGCACTGCTCACCGCTCCCCATGCTCGACAATCTCACTCAACGGATGGCGCGCGTCGTCAAGACGCTGCGCGGCGAGGCCCGGCTGACCGAGGCCAACACGCAGGAAATGCTGCGCGAAGTGCGCCTCGCACTGCTGGAAGCGGACGTGGCGCTGCCCGTCGTGCGCGAATTCATCGCCAAGGTAAAGGAAAAGGCGCTCGGCGAAGAAGTGATCGGCAGCCTCTCGCCCGGCCAGGCACTGGTTGGCGTGGTGCAGCGCGAGCTGACCGCCGTGATCGGCGGCGACTACGAAGGCAAGGCCGCCGAACTCGATCTCGCCGTCACGCCGCCCGCGGTCATCCTGATGGCGGGCCTGCAAGGCGCCGGTAAAACCACCACGGTCGGCAAGCTCGCCAAGCTCCTGCGCGAGAAGTACAAGAAGAAGGTCCTCACCGTTTCCTGCGACGTCTACCGCCCTGCCGCTATCGCGCAGTTGAAGACGGTAACGGAACAGGTCGGCGCCGACTTCTTCCCCTCGCTGCCCGATCAAAAGCCCGTCGACATCGCCGCCGCGGCCGTGGACTGGGCCAAGCGCCACTACCACGACGTGCTGCTCGTCGACACGGCCGGCCGCCTCGGTATCGACGAGGCGATGATGAACGAGATCACCGCGCTGCACGCGTCGCTCAAGCCCGCGGAAACGCTCTTCGTCGTGGACGCCATGCTCGGCCAGGACGCGGTCAACACCGCCAAGGCGTTCAACGACGCCCTGCCGCTCACCGGCGTCGTGCTCACCAAGCTCGACGGCGACTCGCGCGGCGGCGCGGCGCTTTCCGTGCGCCACATCACGGGCAAGCCGATCAAGTTCGTCGGCGTCGCGGAAAAGCTCGACGGCCTCGAAGTGTTCTATCCGGAGCGCATGGCGAACCGGATCCTCGGCATGGGCGACATTCTCGCGCTCGTCGAGGAAGCGCAGCGCGGCGTGGACGTGCAGGCCGCGCAGAAGCTCGCCGACAAGGTCAAGAAAGGCGGCGACTTCGACCTCAACGACTTCCGCGCGCAGCTCTCGCAAATGAAGAACATGGGTGGCCTGTCGTCGCTCATGGACAAGCTGCCCGCGCAGTTCCAGCAGGCCGCCTCGGGCGCCGACATGGGCCAGGCCGAAAAGCAGTTGCGCCGCATGGAAGGCATCATCAACTCGATGACGCCCACCGAGCGCGCCAAGCCGGATCTCATCAAGGCCACGCGCAAGCGCCGCATTGCGGCGGGTGCGGGCGTGCAGGTTCAGGAAGTGAACCGCATGCTCAATCAGTACGACCAGATGCGCACCATGATGAAGAAGCTCAAGGGCGGCAATCTGCAGAAGATGATGCGCGGCATGAAGGGCATGATGCCCGGCATGCGTTGATGGAAAATAGCTACAGTTACCGCTACACCACAGTCATGAATCGCGAAGAAGCCCTTCACATTTTCCGCCACTCCGAAGAAATCGTTTCGAAGGGCGAGGTCAATGCGTCGATCGGCCGAATGGCCGAAGCCATCCGCGCCGAGGTCAGCGAGGACTTTCCGCTCGTGCTGTCGGTGATGGGCGGAGCCGCCGTGTTCACCGGCATGCTGTTGCCGCACCTCGACTTCCCGCTCGAATTCGACTACATCCACCTCACGCGCTATCGCAACGCCATCAAGGGCAGCGCGGAAATGCAGTGGCGCGTGGCGCCGCGCGAGTCGGTGAAGGACCGTGTCGTCCTCGTGCTCGACGACATCCTCGACGAAGGCGAGACCATGGCCGCGATCCGCGACCGCATCATGGACATGGGCGCGAAGCGTTTCCTCTCGGCCGTGCTGTGCGAGAAGATCCTCACGAAAGCCAAACCGCTGCATCCCGACTACTGCGGCTTTTCGGTGCCGGACCGCTACGTATTCGGCTGCGGCATGGATGCGAAGGGCTACTGGCGCAATCTGCCGACCATCCGGGCGCTGACCGAAGGCGCTTGATGCCCACCCCTGATGCACCTGATGCGGCAACGGCTTCTCACAGCCTTTCGTGCCGGCACCATGAAAAAAGCAGCCCGCGGGCTGCTTTTTTTGTGCCTCCGAATCAGCAATAACCGCAGGCAATGACCTCAGGCGATAGCGTCAGTCAACAGCGTCAGAGATGACGCACGAACGCACTGACGCCCGCGAGGATCATCTCCACCGAGATCGCCACGAGCACGAGGCCCATCAACCGCTCGAAAGCCGTCACCACGCGCTCGCCGAGCCATTGCTGGATGCGCTCCGCGAGCACCAGCACGATCGCGCAGATCGCCATCGTCACGACTAGCGCGCCGATCCACTCGAACAGCTTGCCAGGCGCCTGCGAGGTGAGCAGCATGACCGTTGCGAGCGCCGAAGGCCCTGCGAGTGCGGGGATCGCGAGCGGCACGATGAGCGGCTCGCTGGTCTTGTCGCCGCCGCCGAACGGACCGCCCGGATGCGGAAAGATCATGCGCAGCGCGATCAGGAACAGCACGATGCCGCCGCCGATGCGCAGCGACGTGTCCGTGAGTCCCATCATCCTCAGGAAGGCGTTGCCGGCCACCATGAAGATAAGCAGGATCACGAACGCGATCGCCACTTCGCGCAGGATCACGATCGCCCGGCGCTCCCGCGCCACGTGATGCAGGCACCCGATGAAAAGCGGGATGTTGCCGAGCGGATCGGTAATGAGCAGCAGAAGAACGGTCGCTGACAGAAAGCTGTATTCCACGCTTGTTCGACGCTCGCGGCGCTCCTTTAGCTCAATCTGGCCATCGACCTCAGATCGCGAGCGCGGCCTGGATCTTCTGCGCCACGGACTGCGCGGCCTCTTCGGCCGGCAGCAGCGTCGCCTCGGCGTCGCGGCGGCCCTGGTACTCGATCTTGCCTTCCTTCAAGCCGCGCTCGCCGATCACGAGACGATGCGGCACGCCGATCAGCTCCCAGTCGGCGAACATCACGCCCGGACGCTCGCCGCGGTCGTCGAGGATCACGTCCACGCCGGCCTTCAGCAGCTCGTCGTAGACGCGCTCGGCGTGCTCGCGCACGAGTTCGCTGCGGTCCATGCCCATCGGGCACACGACGACCTGGAACGGCGCAATCGATTCCGGCCAGATGATGCCCTTCTCGTCGAAGTTCTGCTCGATCGCCGCGCCCAGGATACGCGTGATGCCGATGCCGTAGCAGCCCATCTGCATCGGCGCGGGCTTGCCGTTCTCGGCGAGGAAGGTCGAGCCCATTGCCTCGGAGTACTTGGTGCCGAGCTGGAACACGTGGCCCACTTCGATGCCGCGGCAGATGTCGAGCACGCCCTTGCCGTCCGGCGAGGGATCGCCCTTCTTCACGTTGCGGATGTCGGCGACGACCGGCTCCGGCAGGTCGCGGCCCCAGTTCACGCCCGTGGTGTGGAAGTCCACTTCGTTCGAGCCCACCACGAAGTCGCTCATGTTCGCGACCGTACGGTCGGCGATTACCTTCACGGGCTTCTTCGTGTTCAGCGGCCCGAGGTAGCCCGGCGGCGTGCCGAACCACTCGACGATCTCGGCTTCGGTCGCGAAGCGAAAGCCCGCGAGGCCTTCGATCTTGCTCGCCTTGATCTCGTTCAGGTCGTGGTCGCCGCGCAGCATCAGCATCCAGATCGTCGGCTCGGCGCCCTCGTTTTCCGTCGCGAGCACGATGGACTTGATCGTGCTCTGGAGCTCGAGACCGAGCAGGTCGGCCACCGCCTCGCACTTGGCCGCGCCAGGCGTGGACGTTTTCGTGAGCGCCTGTTTGGGCGCAGCACGCTCCGCGATGAGCGGCAGCGCTTCGGCCGCTTCAACGTTGGCCGCGAATTCCGAGGTCGGGCAGTAAGCGATGTCGTCTTCGCCGGTTTCCGCGATCACGTGGAACTCGTGCGAGCCGCTGCCGCCGATCGAGCCGTTGTCAGCCGCGACCGCGCGAAAATGCAGGCCCAGGCGCGTGAAAATGCGCACGTACGCGTCGTACATCTTCTGATACGAGAGCTTCAGGCCTTCGACGTCCTTATCGAACGAATACGAGTCCTTCATGATGAACTCGCGGCCGCGCATCACGCCGAAACGGGGACGGATTTCATCGCGAAACTTCGTCTGGACCTGGTAGAAGTTCACCGGCATCTGACGGTAGCTCTTGATCTGGTTGCGCGCGATGTCGGTGACGACCTCCTCGTGCGTCGGCCCCATCACGAAATCGCTCTGCTTGCGGTCCTTGAAGCGCAGCAGTTCCGGCCCGTATTGTTCCCAGCGACCCGATTCCTGCCAGAGCTCGGCCGGCTGCACGGCCGGCATGAGCAGCTCGATCGCGCCGGCGCGGTTCATTTCCTCGCGCACGATCTGCTCGACCTTGCGGATCGAGCGCAGGCCGACCGGCAGATAGTTGTAAATGCCGCCTGCAACACGGCGGATCATGCCCGCGCGGACCATCAACTTGTGGCTGACGATTTCGGCGTCAGCCGGCGCTTCCTTCAGGGTGCCGATAAAGAAACGGGAGGCTTTCATTCAGAGTTTTCCAAAGGCGGCGGCCCGACGATAGGCCGCCCGAAAGAGTCCAACGGTGGAGTTCACAGACCCGACATTATGACAACGCCCCGTGCGCCGCGCGAATGACACCGGACGGCCTTGCAGCCAACGCAATTTGCGCACGTTCGGCAAATCGGTCCAATGTTCCGGCGCTCGGGTGCGGAAGGGCCGTTATCTGTTTATAATCAAAGCAATTTTAAAGGATTCGAAGGTGGTTGTATGCTGGATCGTGAGGGGTTTCGCCCGAACGTCGGCATCATCCTCTTGAACGCGCGAAACGAGGTGTTTTGGGGCAAACGGGTTCGCGAACATTCCTGGCAGTTTCCGCAAGGGGGCATCAAATATGGTGAGACCCCCATGCAGGCAATGTATCGGGAGTTGCACGAAGAAACCGGTCTGCATCCGGAGCACGTCAAGATCGTCGGTCGCACGCGCGACTGGTTGCGTTATGAGGTGCCGGACAAGTTCATCAAGCGCGAAGTGCGCGGCCATTATCGCGGACAGAAACAGATCTGGTTTCTGCTGCGCATGGTCGGGCGCGACTGCGATATCTGCCTGCGGGCGACGGAGCATCCCGAGTTCGATGCGTGGCGCTGGAACGAATACTGGGTGCCGCTCGAAGCGGTCATCGAGTTCAAGCGCGATGTCTATCAGCTTGCGCTGACCGAGCTTTCGCGCTTCCTGCGGCGCCCGGCCATGCCGCGCACCGCGCGTACTGTCGTGCACGGCCATGAGGTGCGCTACCCGCGCATCGTCACGTCGGCACACGCCGAGGCGGTGCAAGTGCAGTTCGAGCCATCGCTTGCCGATGCCGCCAGCGACACAGCGCTGGAAAGCGATTGCGGCGCGGCGGAGAGTATGATCGAGCCTGCGCCGGGCGAGCAAGGGTAGCGCAAGCAAGGCTCGCGACGTCGCACTGAACGCCCCGAACCGGCAACGCCGGCGCCGTGCATATCGATGCGCGGCGTCGCGTGCTGCGGTTCGCATCCGCGGCGCCGCGCATTCCCGCGCGCGAGCGCCTGTGCATCGAAGGAATATCAATTTGAAACGATTGGCTCTTGCCGCGGTGTGCGCCGCGGCCGCAAGTAGCGTCCTGCTGGCCGGTTGCGGCGGTTCTGCCCCCACCAACAAGGACGACAGCGCTTTCGTCTACCTGCTCGATCGCAAAGGCAGCTGGCAGGAAAACAAGCTCGAAGGACTGCCGGCGCTGCCGCAGGCCAATACGCAGCTACTCGGCTTCGATGTCTCGAACAATACGCCGCTCAAGTTCTCAGTCGATCCGGCGTCGCTCAGCGTGGGCACCGACGGCGTCGTGCGCTACACCATCGTCATCACAAGCCCGACCGGCGCGCGCAACATCAACTACGAAGGGATCCGCTGCGACACCTACGAGTGGCGCCTGTATGCGAGCCTGAACGCCGAACACGACGGCTGGGACCAGACCGTGGCGAACGACTGGTCGCGCATCGAGAACGGCACGCTCAATGCCTACCACTCGACGCTTTATCAGGACTACTTCTGCGCGAACAAGATGCCGATCGCGAAGGCGTCGGCGATCGTCGAGAACATTCGCTACGGGCGCACGCAGTCGACGCTCGTGCGCTGACAATAAGCACGCGCTTGCACAGCCACGCGCCCCGTGCGGGTCCCGCGCGAATCCAGAGTTGCCAGAAAAAAGCCGCAGCGGTCGATGACCGCTGCGGCTTTTTGTCATCTCCAGTCCGCCCCGGCCATGCACCAGAGCGAGTGCGCTCAGATCAGCACGAGATTGTCGCGATGAATGAGCTCGGGCTCGAGCATGTAGCCGAGAATGCTCTCGATCTCGCCACTCGGACGCCGCTGGATGAGCTTCGTTTCGGCGCTGCTGTAGTTGGTGAGGCCGCGTGCGACTTCGCGGCCCTCGCCGTTCAGGCACGCGATGACTTCGCCGCGCGCGAAGGCGCCCTGCACGCCGACCACGCCGATGGGCAAGAGGCTCTTGCCATCCGCCTTGAGCTTTTGCACCGCGCCGTCGTCGATCACGACGTGACCGCGCACCTGCAGGTGATCGGCCATCCATTGCTTGCGCGCGGCCATGCGCGCGGTGCGTGCGATGAGCTGCGTGCCGATGGCCTCGCCCGTGGCAAGCCGCACCAGCACATCAGGCTCGCGCCCGCTTGCAATCACGGTGTTCGCGCCGCTATGCGCCGCGCGCTTGGCCGCGAGAATCTTCGTGAGCATGCCGCCGCGACCGATGCTCGAGCCCGCGCCGCCAGCCATCGCCTCGAGCTCCGGCTTGCCCGCGTCGGCTTCCTGCACGAGCGTGGCGGACGGATCCTTGCGCGGGTCGGCGGTATAGAGACCGGTCTGGTCGGTGAGAATGACGAGCGCGTCGCCTTCGATCAGGTTCGCCACCAGCGCGCCGAGCGTGTCGTTGTCGCCGAACTTGATTTCGTCGGTGACCACGGTGTCGTTCTCGTTGATGATCGGCACCACGCCGAGGCGCAGCAGTGTGAGCAGCGTGGAACGCGCGTTCAGGTAGCGTTCGCGGTCCGCGAGGTCGGCATGCGTGAGCAGAATCTGCGCGGTGCGAATGTCATGTTCGGCAAAGCGGCTCTCGTAGACTTGTGCGAGCCCCATCTGGCCGACCGCGGCGGCGGCCTGCAGCTCGTCGATTTCGCGCGGGCGCTTCGTCCAGCCCAGGCGCTGCATGCCTTCGGCGATCGCGCCCGAACTCACGAGCACGACCTCCTTGCCTTGAGCGCGCAGTGCCGCGATCTGCGCGGCCCAGCGGCCGATGGCCGCGTGATCGAGCCCACGACCATCGTTCGTGACGAGGCTCGAACCGACTTTCACTACCAGACGCCGGGAATCGGCGATGACGGAACGCATGCTGCGCTGTCTCCCCAAATGACTAATGACGCGTGAAGCTTCCTTGGCGCTGCCGGCGCGCTCCGCGCACCGGCGCGTACAGCGTTTATTCCGGCGATTGCGCGGCGTCCTGATCACCCTGGCCTTGGCCACCCTCGCGAAAGCGCACGTCGGAGGCGAGATCTTCGGCCTCGGTAGCGCGGCGCGCGTCCGAATGCTCGGCGACGTAGTCGTACACCGCGTAGCAAAGATTCTCACAACCCTGACCGGTGAGCGCTGAAATCTCGAAAACGGGGCCGTCCCATTCGAAGCGCTTCACGAAGTCGGCGATACGCGCCGCGCGCTCCTCCTCGGGCACCATGTCGAGCTTGTTCAGCACGAGCCAGCGCGGCTTTTCATAGAGCGTCTCGTCATACTTGCGCAGTTCCTCGACGATCGCCTTCGCTTCTGCGACCGGATCGATGCTTTCGTCGAACGGTGCGAGATCGACCAGATGCAGCAGCAGGTTGGTGCGCTGCAGATGGCGCAAGAACTGATGGCCGAGGCCCGCGCCTTCGGCGGCGCCTTCGATCAGGCCCGGAATGTCGGCGATCACGAAGCTCTTGCTCGGACCCACGCGCACCACGCCCAGGTTCGGAGCGAGCGTGGTGAACGGGTAATCGGCGATCTTCGGCTTGGCGTTGGACACCGAGGAAATGAACGTGGACTTGCCCGCATTCGGCATGCCGAGCAAGCCGACGTCGGCCAGCACCTTCAGCTCGAGCTTGAGCATGCGGCGCTCGCCGGGCTTGCCATCGGTCTTCTGGCGCGGCGCGCGGTTGGTGGACGACTTGAAATGCAGGTTGCCGAGGCCGCCCGCACCACCCTTCGCGACGATCACGCGCTGATCGTGCTCGGTCAAGTCGGCGATCAGCTCGCCCGTGTCGAGGTCCGAGATTGCCGTGCCCACCGGCATGCGCAGCGTGACGTCGTCGCCACCCTTGCCATAACAGTCCGAACCGCGGCCGTTTTCGCCGTTGCGCGCGAGGTGCTTCTTCGTATAGCGATAGTCGATCAGCGTATTAATGTTGCGGTCGGCGATGGCGTAGACGCTGCCGCCTCGCCCGCCATCACCACCGTCCGGCCCGCCGAACGGGACGAACTTCTCGCGCCGCATCGACGCGCTGCCATCGCCCCCATCGCCGGCGATGACTTCGATCTTCGCTTCGTCAATGAACTTCATGAGTTACTCCGTCCCGTGAATATCGGTATTTTGCCCGCAGCGGCCTCACCGGCCAACCTGGCCGAACGGCCAGCCCGCCGAGGCAAGCGCATAAACAAAAAGCCCCGCAAACTTCGCGGGGCCTTCCTTGCGTCGATTGCGAGCGGCTAGTACTTAGGCCGCTGCCGGGACGACGTTGACCGTGTGCTTGTTCGCTGCGCCCTTGGTCGTGAACGAGACGTGGCCGTCGACCAGCGCGAAGAGCGTGTGGTCCTTGCCGATGCCGACGTTCAGGCCCGGGTGCATGCGCGTGCCGCGCTGGCGAACGATGATGCCGCCGGCGAGGATTGCCTGGCCGCCGAACACCTTAACGCCAAGTCGTTTCGACTCGGAATCGCGGCCGTTCCGTGACGACCCGCCTGCCTTTTTGTGTGCCATGTGTTTGCTCCTTTACCTTCGTGCGCTTACGCGTTGATCGCGTCGATGCGCAGTTCGGTGTAGTTCTGGCGGTGGCCAGCGTGCTTCTGGTAGTGCTTACGGCGACGCATCTTGAAGATGGTCACTTTGGCGTGACGACCGTGCGACACAACGGTGGCCTTGACGGAAGCCCCACTGACCAGCGGCGTACCGAACTTAATCGATTCGCCTTCGCCCACTGCGAGAACCTGGTCGAGCGTGATTTCTGCGTCAATGTCAGCCGGTATCTGTTCTACTTTAAGTTTTTCGCCAACGGCAACCTTGTACTGCTTGCCGCCGGTTTTTATGACCGCGTACATTGAGAACCTCACTCTTTCAATAATTCGGGACGCACTGCGCGCCCAGAAACCCTCGATTATACATAGAGTTAGCTGCACGGTCAAAAGGTATTGACAACAGCGTCCCAACGGCCGCGCCTTCTTCGGGCCGGCCCGACGCAAAGTCCACCTGGCGGGGCGCGGACACACGTCTGACCGTGCTGCGCGGCCTGCGCCGAATAGAGGAAAGCGCCGAGGAAACCTCGGCCAAACGACAGGGCAGCGTCCGGCGCACCGTCGATTCGCCTTATAATCCGCGGCACTACCTATATTTGCCATCATGTCGTCCACCGCCACCCATTCCCCCAGCGCAGCCACCCTGCTCGCGCCCATCGCCAGCGACATGGAGCAGGTCAACCGTGTCATCCGGCAGAGTCTGGCGTCCGAGGTGATGCTGATCAACCAGATCTCCGAGTACATCATTGGCGCGGGTGGCAAGCGGCTGCGCCCGGCCCTGCTGCTACTCGTGGCCGGCGCGCTAGGCGACCGCAGTACGCATCGCCATGTGCTCGCGGCCGTCGTCGAGTTCATCCATACGGCCACGCTGCTGCACGACGATGTCGTCGACGAATCCGACCTGCGGCGCGGCCGCCAGACGGCCAATGCCCTCTTCGGCAACGCCGCGAGCGTGCTGGTGGGCGACTACCTGTACTCGCGCTCGTTCGAGATGATGGTGGGCGTGGGCAAGATGCGCGTGATGGAGATCCTCTCGGCGGCCACGACGATCATCTCCGAAGGCGAGGTGCTCCAGCTCCTGAACATGCACGACGCCGACGTCGACACCGGCCGCTACATGCAGGTGATCCGCTACAAGACGGCCAAGCTCTTCGAGGCGGCGGCGCAGCTGGGCGCGGTGCTTTCGGGGGCGGATGCGCGCACGGAAGAAGCGGCGGCGGAATATGGCCGACGCATCGGCACCGCATTCCAGATCATGGACGACTGGCTCGATTACACCGGCACGCCGGAGTCGATGGGCAAGAATGCCGGCGACGATCTGCGCGAAGGCAAGCCCACGTTGCCGCTCATCTGGCTGATCGAGCACGGCACGGCTGCTGAAGCGGCCCTCGCACGCGAAGCGATCGAGCAAGGCGGCACGACGCGCTTCGACGAAATCTTTGCAGCCATCACGCGCTCGGGCGCGCTCGACCATACGCTGCAATGCGCGAAGGCCGAGGCCCAGGCAGCCGCCGCAGCAATTTCGTCATTTCCCTCTTCCATTTATAAAGAGAGCCTGCTAGAATTATGTTCTTACTCGACGACGCGCCAGTCTTGAACAAGGCGAAGCGGGTTTAAGAGTCCAGCAGTAAATTCGGGGTGTAGCTTAGCCTGGTAGAGCGCTACGTTCGGGACGTAGAGGCCGGAGGTTCGAATCCTCTCACCCCGACCAGAATTTCGGAAAAGCCGCGCATTGATTGCGCGGCTTTTTTTCGTCCGCATTCTCCGTTCGCTGCTCGAAAACCGGTCGGCGCTTGCGCGAAAGCCGGTCGCCCAAGACCCGCCGCGCGGCCTTATCCATACGGCCAGCGTCCATGCCAGATGCGCCGGTGCCGCAGCACCCCTCTGTTATAGTTTCCTCATCCGCTCCCCTCTCTTTCTCGACGCGTGGACCACATTCCCTTATGGGCGCAGATTTGCGCCGTCTTCGTCCTGCTCATCTGCTCCAGTTTCTTCTCTATCTCCGAAACGGCGATGATGGCGCTCAACCGCCATCGGCTGAAATATCTCGCGAACCATGGCTCGCTCGGCGCGAAGACCACCCAGAAGCTGCTCGCGCGCACCGACCTGTTGCTCTCTGTCATCCTGATCGGCAATAACCTCTTCAACACTATCATCCCGGTCCTGACCACCTCGATCGCGCTGCATACGTTCGGCCACGACAACCTGGTGCTCTCGATTGCGACCGGTATCGTCGCGTTTCTCATCATCGTATTCGCGGAAATCACGCCGAAAATCGTCGGCGCCACCTTCCCCGAGAAGATCGCACTGCCGGCCAGCCTTCTGATCGCGCCGCTCATGCGCGTGACCAAGCCGCTCATCTGGTTCGTGAACATGTTCGCGAACGGTATCCTGCGCGTGCTGCACATCAACACGAGCAAGGCCCATGAGCATCGGCTCTCGACCGAGGAGTTGCGCACTATCGTTCTGGAGTCGGGCAGCTTCATGCCCACGAAGCACCGCAGCATCCTGCTAAACCTGTTCGATCTCGAAAACATCACCGTCGATGACGTGATGATTCCGCGCCGGCGCATCGAGGCGCTCGACTATGACGCGCCGCTCGAAGACATCCTGCATCAGCTCGAGACCTGCTATCACAACAAGCTCGTCGTCTATCAGGGCGACATCGACCGCGTGCTCGGCGTGCTGCATGTCCGCAAGACGCTGGCCGCGCTGCACAACCAGGACTTCGAGCGCGAGACGCTGCGCGAACTGCTCGCCGATCCGTATTTCGTCCCCACCGGCACGCCCGTCTTCCAGCAACTTCAGTATTTCCAGGAAAGCCGTCATCGCATCGCACTCGTCGTGAACGAGTACGGCGAGATGGAAGGGCTCGTCACGCCCGAAGACATCATCGAAGAACTGATTGGCGAATTCACGACCACCATGCCGCGCAGCGGCACCGGGCGGGGCGGCTGGAACGATCAGGGCGAGCTGATCGTGGCGGGCAGCATGCCCTTGCGCGAGCTCAATCGCTGGCTGCATATCACGCTGCCGACAGACGGTCCGAAAACACTCAACGGCCTCATCCTGGAAGTGCTCGAAGAGATTCCCGAAGGCGATGTGTGCGTGCAGATCGGCGACGTGAAGCTCGAGGTACTGCGCAGCGACGATCAGGCTGTGCGCACGGTCAAGCTCTTCAAACCGGGCACGAAGCCGAATAAGAGCACGGGTGCGCTGAAAAAAGCGAAGAAGCTGCTGCCGGGGCGCTAGACACTATGACTCCCGTGAGGCAAAGGCTGGCCTGCCGTGAGGGATCAGACGCGGGTTAGCATTGCTGCCAGAGCCGCACGGTGCGGACAGGGCCGCACCCGGCGATTTCCGGCACGGAGGCCAGCATGGCACACGATAGCACTACGCTGTACGTCGGTCTCGATGTACACAAGGAATCGATCACGGTCGCGTATGCGCGCGGTTCGGGTGAAGTCGAGCTGCTGGGCAAGGCTGGCACGACGCAGGCGGATG
>NZ_JAKLJA010000029.1:96560-100512 GCF_022213065.1 Paraburkholderia tagetis | reverse complement strand
GGCAGCCGTCCGGTGGCGGTGCACGATGGCGCGCGCTCCGTGGCGCGCCCGGCGCCGCCGCCGGCTGTCGCACTCTCGCGCCTGAATTATCTGGACACCGGCGATCCGCAGGTTGCCGCCGTCATCGCCAAGGTCCGGCGGGTCATCGGCAAGGACATTCCGATCCTGATCAACGGCGAAACCGGCACGGGCAAGGAGCTGCTCGCACAGGCGATCCACAACGATTCGCCGCGGCATGCGGGGCCATTCGTGGCGGTGAACTGCGCCTCGATTCCCGAAACGCTGATCGAGTCCGAGCTGTTTGGCTACGAGGAGGGCGCATTCACCGGGGCGCGGCGCAAGGGCGCCATCGGCAAGCTGCTGCAGGCAAACGGCGGCACGCTGTTCCTGGACGAGATCGGCGACATGCCGTATCCGCTGCAGGTGCGGCTGCTGCGTGTGCTGCAGGAGCGCGTCGTCAACCCGCTCGGTTCGACGAAAAGCATTCCGGTGGACATCGCGATCATCTGCGCGACGCATCGCGACTTGCGCGAGATGATCGCGCAAGGCCGCTTCCGCGAGGATCTTTATTACCGGCTCAATGGCCTCGTGGTCCGGCTGCCACGGCTGCGCGACCGTACCGATCTGGCCGTGGTGATCCAGAAGATGCTGCAGCGCGAATCGGTCGCTGCCGGTAATACGCAGCCGCTTGGCGTCGCGCCGGATGTCATGGCGATGTTCGAGCGCTGTCCGTGGCCGGGCAATTTCCGGCAACTCGGCAACCTGCTGCGCACGGCGGCGGCCATGGTCGATACGGACGGCGAGATCCGGCGCGAACATTTGCCCGACGACTTCTTCGACGACCTGCGCTGCGCTTCACAGGGGGCCGCGGGGGATGCGCCCACTGCGCCAACGGCACCAACGGCACCAACGGCGCCGGACCCCGTCTTGCCGGAGAGCGGGCGTTTGCAGGACGTGACCGTGTCGGTGATTGCCGCGGCGCTGGCACGGCACGGCGGTAACGTCTCGGCGGCCGCGCGCGAGCTAGGCGTGTCGCGCAACACCATCTACCGCAAGATGCCCGCTGTCGAGCCGGGCCGCGCCGTGGACGACTTCTAACCCTGCTCCGTTGCCGACGCGGCACTCGCGCCGCCCAACCCTCCACCGTGCTCGCCCCGTAGATTCGCGAGCGACCTGTCACACCCGGTGTTGCATCCTGCAGCACCGGTGTTCCAAAAATCAACAGGGTGCATGTCCCGAACGCGGGGAGTCGCGACGCGTCCGGCCCGCTCGCATCCGCACAAGCAAAATGTTCTGGTCGGCTACCGCGCGCAAGCCAGCGCGTGCGGCTTGCGCGCTTCATCCATCGACATCGGCATGCACCTTGCTTTGAAGGCAATGGCCGCGCATCCAGTGCGGTTCTTCCAACCATTCGCAAATCAATTGCACACAAGGAGACACGCCATGCAATGGACTACCCCGTCTTACACCGACCTGCGTTTCGGCTTTGAAATCACGATGTATATCGCCAATCGCTAAGCGGGCTGGGGTGCGCCGCCCGCAGCGCCCGAACGGCGTGGCGGGCGGCACCCGGAGGCAACGACCATGAAGATCAGGATACTGGGTTCGGGCGCAGGCGGCGGCCTGCCGCAATGGAACTGCAACTGCGCGAACTGCCGCAGCGCGCGCCGCCGCTGCGGCGATGTGCTGCCACGCACGCAATCGTCGATTGCGGTCAGCGACAACGGCGTCGACTGGATTCTCGTGAACGCGTCTCCGGACCTGCTCGCGCAGTTGCGCGCGCATCCCGACATGCAGCCCGCGCGTGCGATACGCGACAGCGGCATCGCGGCGGTCGTGCTGAGCGACGCGCAGATCGATCACGTGACCGGGCTGCTGATGCTGCGCGAGCGCACCACGCCGCTGCCGCTCTATGCGTGTGCCGCCGTGCTGGAAGATCTCTCGACGGGGTTGCCGCTCGTGCCGCTGCTCGGCCATTACTGCGGAGTGCGAACGCATGCGATCGTGCCCGGGAAGCACTTTACGATTCCGGCCTGCGAGGGCCTGCGATTCACGCCGATCGCGGTCGACGGCAAGGCGCCGCCTTATTCTCCATTTCGCCAGGGCGGTGTCGATGGCACGAATATCGCCCTTCTGATCGAAGACCGGATCAAAGGCACGCGGGCTTTCTACGCACCGGGCCTCGCGCAGATGCAGGACGAGATCCATGCCACGATGTGTGGCGCCGATCTCGTGCTCGTGGACGGTACGTTCTGGACTGCTACGGAGATGATCGATCTGGGCATTTCGACGAAGCACGCGGACGACATGGGGCATCTGGCGCAATGCGGCGAAGGCGGCCGCCGCGGCATGATCGACTGGCTCGAATCGTTGCCGCGCGATACGCGCAAGGTTCTCACGCACATCAACAACACCAATCCGATTCTCGACCCGCATTCCGATGAGCACGCACAACTTCGCGCTCGCGGCATCGACGTCGCGCACGACGGCATGGTCCTACAGGTATAACGATGAACGCACAGCTTCCCATGCAGGCGTTGCACGACGCGCCGTGGACGCCAGCGCAATTCGAGGCGCGGCTGCGCGCGCTGGAGTCGCGCTATCACATCCATCACCCGTTCAACCAGCGGCTCAATAGCGGCAAGTGTTCGCGCGAACAGATCCGCGGCTGGGTGGCAAACCGGTTTTACTATCAGATCAACATTCCGCTCAAGGATGCCGCGATCCTGTCGAACTGCCCGGACCGGCCCACACGCCGGCGCTGGATCCAGCGGCTCGTCGACCACGACGGCCAGGCCGAGGGCGAGGGCGGCATCGAAGCGTGGGTGCGCCTGGGCGAAGCGGTGGGCATCGACTCCGCAACGATGTGGGCGCAGTCGCTCGTGCTGCCTTCGGTGCGCTTCGCCGTGGACGCCTACGTGAATTTCGCGCGCCGCGCGCCATGGCAGGAAGCGGTGTGCTCGTCGCTCACGGAGATGTTTGCGCCACAGATCCATCTCGACCGGCTCGCTGGCTGGCCGTCGCATTATCCATGGATCGAGCCGGGCGGGCTGCACTATTTCCGCAGCCGCGTGCCGCTCGCCCAGCGCGATGTCGATCATGGTCTCGAAGTGACGCTGAACCACTTCCGCACGCCCGAGGCGCGGCTGCGCGCGCTCGATATTCTGCAGTTCAAGCTCGATATTCTCTGGTCGATCCTCGATGCGGTCGAAAAGGCCTGGCCCCTATGAACGCGAGTGACCCGGACAGCGGCGTGCCGCTGCGCCCCCGCCTGCGCAATATCTTCCGGCTGCAGTGGGAAGTGGCGCAGGACGCCTACGTGCTGCTCTATCCGGAAGGGATGGTGAAGCTCAATACGAGCGCCGGCGAAATACTCGCGCGCTGCGACGGCGCGCACGAACTCGACGACATCATCGGCGAGCTCGAGGGACTGTTCGGCACCGCCGAGCTGGCGCCCGACGTCTACCGTTTTCTCGATCACGCGCGACAGCGCGGCTGGCTGGATTGACATGGTACGCGAACCCTCCCGTCCTTGCGCGCCATTGTGGCTGCTCGCCGAATTGACGTATCGGTGCCCGCTGCACTGTGCTTTCTGCTACAACCCGGTCGACTATGCCCGGCACGGTGCGGAACTCGACACCGACACATGGATCGAGGTCATCAGCGCCGCGCGCGAGCTGGGTGCGGCGCAGATCGGCTTCTCCGGCGGCGAGCCGTTGCAGCGCGACGATCTGGAAGTGCTCGTCGAGCATGCGCGCGCCAAGCGCGCACCTTAGGACGTTCCTGTTGACTTATACTAGCTCTGGCCGGTCAAACTCGGCGAGCTATGCACGGCACAAGTCCGGCTACGGGCTCCACTAGTCCAAGCACATTTTTGGCTACCGCGCGCGTACGAGCTGCTCGTGAAGGTCTAGCAGCGCGACGTTGCCGAGCGGCGGCCTCTTCGGCTAGA
>NZ_JAKLJA010000029.1:0-96550 GCF_022213065.1 Paraburkholderia tagetis | reverse complement strand
ATGGTGCTCAACTGCGTCCTGCATCGTTACAACCTGCCGCATGTGGCGCAGATCATCGAGATGGCACTCGAGCTCGGCGCCGACTACCTCGAGCTTGCCAACACGCAGTACTACGGCTGGGCCATGCTCAACCGCGACCAGTTGATGCCGACGGCCGAGCAGCTTGCCGAGGCGGAGGCGACGGTCAATCGCTATCGCGAGCGCATTGGCGGGCGCTGCAAGATCCTGTTCGTTGTGCCCGATTACTTCGAGCGGCGTCCCAAAGCCTGCATGAATGGCTGGGGCTCGGTGTTTCTTGGCGTGGCGCCGGACGGCGCGGCGCTGCCGTGTCACGCGGCGCGCTCGCTGCCGGGACTGGTGTTGCCGAACGTGCGCGACATGCCGCTGCGCCAGATCTGGTACGAGAGTGAGGCATTCAATGCCTTTCGCGGCGATGGCTGGATGCGCGAGCCATGCCGCGACTGCGACGAACGCCACACCGATCATGGCGGGTGCCGCTGCCAGGCCTGGATGCTGACCGGCGACCCGGCGGCGGCCGATCCGGTGTGTGAAAAGTCGGCGCATCACGGCCAGGTCGTGCAGACGGTGCAGTTTGCGCGGCAGCCCAGGCCGGTGGACGAGCAGCCGCTCATTTTTCGCAGCAGAGAGAATTCGCTGGCGCGGTGAACGCAGAGCGCTGTTCAGAAACGTGGCGCGCGCCGTGGGTGGCGACACACAAACCACGAGGGCCATGAAGGCGACAAGGGCAGCGGGGCAGCGTCGGTCGTCGGGGCGGTGATCGCGCTGCACATTCTGGTGCTTGCGATGGACGCTGCCCGTACTCCACGCAAGTCGCCAATCCTTCCCCACACAACAAAGCCCAACCGCGCCCCTTGCGTGCGTTGAAGAGCCAGATTACACAGGAGACGCCAATGACCCGCTTCAGTTTTCGACGCCACAATCTCCGGCAAATGGTAGTTAGCGACATTGCTGAAAAAGCGGGGGAGCTGGGAGTCGAGATCTGCGATGTATCCGCACACGTGGACAAGGTCGCACAGCGCGCACGACGCCAGGCAGAACTGTGCGAGGCGCTCTGCCGGTCCGCCTCGATGACGATGAGTGGCAATCAGCGGATCGCCCTGGCTGCCGGACAGATGCGCACGGTTACCGCGCAAACCGCTACCGGTGTCGAGCAATCGCGGGAGACCCTGACGGCATCACTGACCGATATTCAGCAGTTGGTCGAAGGGGTGGGGGTCGTGGAAAATCGCATTGCTACGGTGCGCACTGCGCTCGACGAAGTTAGCCGCGTATCCGAGGAGATTTCGCAGATCGCACGACAGACTCAGTTACTGGCGATCAACGCAGCAATCGAGGCGGCACGCGCGGGAGCAACCGGCCGGAGCTTTGCGGTGGTGGCCGCCGAGATAAAGAGTCTTGCGACGAAGACCTCTCTGGCGACCGTGAAAATCGAACGCACATTGGCACAACTTACCGGGCACACCGAGCGATTGATTTCTGAAGGCAAGAGCAACGCAATGAGAGCCAATCGCGTAGGTGAGAGTGCGCGCGGCCTGGGAGACGTTGTGAGGACAACGGGTGAGGCAATCACTCAGCTCAATGACGATGCTGGCCGGATTGCGACGCTCACGTGCGAGATCGAGACCGAATGTGCCGGGTTGGAATCGCAGGTGCTCGAGATGGCGAGCGGAGTCGAAAATTCCAGCGATAATTTCGTGCAGGCTACCGAACGCCTGAACAATATACTGCATGTTTCGGAGACGCTAATTGAGTTGACGGCGGAGACGGGATTGGAAACCGCCGACACGCGGTTCATCGAAGCCGCACAGCAAACTGCCACGACCATCGGCAAACAATTCGAGGCCGCTCTTGCCAGAGCGGAGATCTCGCTAGATGATTTGTTCGACGAAGTCTATATTCCGATTGCCGGGACCAATCCCCCACAATTCTTGACGCGGTTCACGAGCTTTACCGATCGTGTATTGGCCTCCATACAGGAACCATTGATGGAGATCGACCCACGAATCGCATTCTGTGTCGCGGTCGACGCACGCGGCTATTTGCCGACTCACAACGCACGGTTTTCTCAGCCGCAGTGCGATGACCCGGTCTGGAATGCGGCATACGCCCGGAATCGGCGGCTGTTCGACGATCGCACCGGCCTTGCCGCGGCGACCAACGTCAAACGATTCCTGTTGCAGACCTATCGGCGCGACATGGGGGGTGGCGAGTTCGCGCTGATGAAGGACGCGTCCGCACCGATTTTCGTTGCCGGCCGGCATTGGGGTGGATTTCGCATCGGCTACCACGTTTGATGCATTGACTCAAACGGCCGGCGTGGCAACGGAATAGCGAACTCGCGTTAGCGCTCAGAAGTTGTACTGCACGTAGATCTGGCTGAAGTTGATGCCGGGATTCGGATGCTTGAGTCCGGCATTGGACAAGTGCTGGAAGCGGAAACCGGCCTGATAGTTCTGGTGCTCGCCGAATTGTGCGCCCACGCCAACCATGTCCGCGAATTGGAACGACGAAGAAAAGCTGCGGTCCGGCGTCTCATCCACGTGCGAGAGCAGGCGCAAGCCCACGCCAGCTTCAATGAAAGGGCGGATATAGCCCGAGGTCTTCACGAAGCGAAACACCGGCGTAAAGCCGAATTCCCAGATGTTTGGATGCGAGGCCGGTTTTTCCTGGAGGTCCCAGTAACTCACGTGTCCCTCGCCGACCACGGTGAAATGATAACCGCCTATCTCCCACCATTTCCATCCAGGATCCCAAACGATACCAAGGTCCGCCTTCTTCACGTTGTGGTCTGCGACGCCGCCGGCAAACTGAATGCCCCACTGATCAGCATGCGCTGCGGTAGAGCTCATGCATACCCCCGCAAAGAGCACAGCGAGAGATAGTCTACGTTTTTGCATTTCCCCACTCTTCCGGATTTTGTTTTCGATGCGACGCCTGACATTGAACGGAAGAATGCCGCGTCGAACGCGCGGTGGATTATAAATTCAGGGCGAGGATCGTGGACGTTGCGCCAGCGAAATGCTTTGTTACCGAAATCAGGAAGATCGAATTACTGTGAGCTAAAGTCGGATAGTCGTACGGGGAAGTTGAGGCGGGAAATTGAACGCGGAGGTGAGAGCGCTAACCGGGTCAAGCCGTTATTTTGTCAAACTCTGTTTCGTTGGGATGCGACCACGTGGGGCGATAAACACATGATTTTACCTGGCGCCCTGTGTCAAAATCTTTTGTTGGTTCGCGGGAATGACGCACCAACAAATAGCGCGGCGGCCGACCGGGTCCGCGGCAGCGATCAAAGTCAAACAGAGGGAGAGGACGCGGATGCGCGAAGAAGCAGAAGACAGAAAAGAACAACAACGCCTTCAAGCGGTACGCGAAGCAGTTTGGGAGGCATGGTCCGATGACGACAGCGCATTCGAGCGGATTCACAACGCACTGATCTCGATGGTGATGGAGAATTCACCAACGCAGGAGCAATTGAAAGCGGTCTTTATGCTGCTGCCGGCCAATATCATTGGTCAGGGCATCTCGCGGGGCTTCGAAGGCACCGACTTCGGCGACGAAATCTATCGGTTCATTGGAGAGAACGAGGGCATCGTTCGCGCAAAATTGGCGACTGCGCTCGGCTGATACGATGAAAACAGGAGCGGCGATGACTGTCCCGCTTACCCGCCGAATGGATCATCAAGCACTTCGTTCGGCTTGTCTGTCTGGGTGAAGACGAGGCCATGCACGAGCCGTGGCCAGGCCGCGATACGGCCATGCCGCAGGCGGACGCGGAGCGCGCTTGATGCGCGCGTCATTGGCCCGATCTTGAATACCGCGCGCAGCGCATGCGCATCCACGATAAGACCGCCACCGAGCACGCAGGGTTATCGCGCGCTCACGGAAACATTCCAGTGACTTGCCAAGCGGTCGAATCTATTGACCGAGGTAGACCGGCTTCATGCCGTCAGTAGGCAGGGCGCACGGCAAGAGGCGAGCCCGAGTCCGACGAGCCATTCGCGGCGCCGCCGACCGCGTTCTTTTGTGCGGCAACCTTGGCTTGTGCAGCAAGAACGTCATCCGGGTAGTGCGCGTCGTCGATGTGAGAGGGGTTATAGCCGACATTTTCGAGCTGCACCATTTCGGCGCGAACCTGCGCACGGGTAAGCGGCGCATTCGATTGGGCAAACGATGCAACCGGGGCAACTATGACCGCAGCAATTGCGAAGGCGGGGATAAAGGGCTTCACGAATACGACCTCCATCGTGCTTTGTTATTCGGTGCGGCCCGTCGCAGCAACCGACCTTCAGAGTCTAGGAGTTTCACGAACTGGAGTGAACCTTTGTTTCGACAAGTGATTCTTTCACCCGGCTAAATGATCGCCATGCTCGCGGTTCGAATTGCGGCCCCGCAGTCTCTTGCCTCTGAAACGAGGGCAACCATGAACCACAACCTCGCCGACATGCTCATCAGCACGGCACGCGCGAGTCCTGATCAGGTTGCGAGCTTCCCCGGCATGCAGTCACGCTTGCCGGGCGGTCATCCGACGCCTTGGCCTCAGGCGCTGCCGCCCGCGCGGGCACGAGCAGCACGGGGCGGCACGCACTGCGCAGCACGCGCTCCGCGACGCTGCCGAGCACCAGCCGCCGCACGCCGCGGCGCCCGTGCGTGCCCATGACGATCAAATCCGCGTGCCAGTCGGCGGCGGCGCGTTCGATGCACTGCGCAATGTCTTCGACGCCCAGTTCGACTTCGGCCGTGCGCGAGGCGCCTTTCACACCGGCGCGTGTCATCCGCGCCTGGGCATCGGTGCTGACGGTTCGGCTCTCTTCGACATACGCATCGCGCACAATCGATGGATCGAAGCCCGGCACGTCGTAAGCGAGCACCGGCATATCGATCACGTAGAGGGGTTGCAGCTCCGCGCCACTATCGCGCGCAAGCTGGATCGCGGCATCGAGCGCCGCGCTAGCGGTCTGGCTGCCGTCGAGTGCAACGAGAATGCGGGAAAACATGGCGTGCCTCCAGGCTCGTCAGGGGATTGGGGGACTTGGGAAAGGAGCATGTACGCTCGCTTAGTGGGACATGAGCACGGGCAGTGTCATCGTGAGCAGGACCGAGCGCGTCGCGCCGCCAAGCACCGTTTCCTGTAGCCGCGGGTGGCCGTATGCACCCATCACGAGCAGGTCGAAACCGCCCTCTGCTGCGTAGCTGAGCAGTGCCCCGCCCGTGGTTTCCGATGCGCTTCGGTCGAAGCGGGCAATGTCGACGGCGTTCGCGCCCTGGCGTGCGAGCATGGCGGCCAGATCCGCGCACGACGTCTGAGGAGCCGCGGAGGTGAAGGTGCTCGAGGTGGCGGCGATCGTGACGTGCGCGGCGCGCGTGATGAGGGGAATCGCATCGTGAACCGCGCGTGCCGCCTCGCGGCTGCCGTTCCACGCAATCAGCACGCGCTCGCCGATCGATGCGAAGAAGCCGGTGTACGGCATCACGAGCACGGGGCCCCCGGCGCCCAGCACGATCGACTCGGCGAAATGATCGGCCACGTAGGTGTCCGGCTCGTTCAGATCGGTTTGCCCGACGATGGTCAGATCGGAGGTCCGGCTGCGCTGCGTGACGGCGGCGATCGGTTGGTCTTCAGCGGCCAGCCACACGCCCTCGACCTGCGCGCGCGCAAGCTCCGCATGGAACAGCCGCTCGATCGCGGCGCGCTGCTCCGCCCGCAGCCTGCGGTGCGCGTCGTAGTAGTCGACCGTGCCGGCCATGACGTAGTACTCGCGCGGGCTCGGCTCAAAGGTCGCGAACAGGCCGTCCAGATGCGCGCCATACGTGCGCGCGAGCTTCAGGGCGAGCGACAGTCGCGCGTTGGCGCGTGCGCTCGTATCCAGGTGAACCGTCAAGGTCTTGTAGGTCATGGCAGTGCTCCGGCGAGAGGGGAACGGCAATCGCGGCCCAGCCCGACGCGGGCGACGAACTGATTCGAGTCTAGGAATGGGCGGCCTATCGCCCTTGATTTAAATCAAGCGTCTGCGGGTGGCAAAGCGGGCGAACGGCGGCACAAAAATGCGGCGTTAAAGCCAGGGGCGAGCGCGAGCATTGAGGCAGATCAATCGAGAAAAGCCGTATGTTTCTAGATTGAAGACGGTGCGCGCTTGCGCCGGGGAGTCAAAAAATGAGGCGTTCGGCCACTCAATTAACGAACACGCCAGTCGTCGTCGCACCGTTCTCGCGCATTGTTGTCCTGATCACTGGACGCGAACACGTGGCTGCGCTGCTCGACTGCGTGGCCGGCTGGGCGCAGGCTGGCGCGCGCGTGCGCGTTGCCGCATTGGCGGGCGGGCCTTCGGATGAAGAGACGGGAACCCGGGCCGCCCAAGGCGCCTTCAGGCGGCTCATCCTGAGCGCAACCGTTGACGCCGCCTGCGAGACGCTCGTGCGGTGCGGAATCGAAGCAGACCCGGAGATCGTCGAACTGCACGAGAGCGAGCGGCAGACAGCCGCGCTTGCGCGTGCGATGTGCGCCTGGCAGGCGGATCTCGCGATCGGTGCGCCATCGAACCCGGTCGCGCTCGCGGGCTCGACGGAGCGTCCCGTGCTGGTATTGCCGCAGCCGTTCGTGCGCCGATGCCCGGTGCCGCCGCAGCGCATTTTCGTCGCGAGCGACGGGAGCGCTGCATCGGCCGTTGCGGTTCGGGAGGCCGCACGCGTCGCAGTCGCCGGTGCGGCGCTCCGGGTGGGCTATCTGGCTTGCGACCCGGCATCGGCGCGGCATCCCGAAGACTTCGATGCGGTTGTTCTCGAAGCGCAGCACGACGGTGACGCGGCTTCGCATGCGATCGTCGAGGCCGCACTGCAATGGCGCGCCGACCTGCTGGTGCTGGGCACGCGCGGTGGCCACGAGGGCGGGCGGTGGCGCTTTGGGAGCGTTGCGGCCGATGTCGCGCAACGTATTGTCTTGCCGCTGCTGCTCGTGCCGCAGCCTTCGGGACATGCGTCGCTCGCGGCGGGGAGCCGCATCCATTGAATTGACGGCGAGCCGGAACAATCGCAGATCACACGCGCGCGAGACCCTCGGCATCCACGATGCGGACCCGCTTGCCGCTCGGTTCGACCAGGCCTTCGCGGTGAAAACGCGAGAACATGCGGCTCACCGTTTCGAGCTTTATGCCGAGAAAGCAGCCGATTTCCTCGCGGCTCATCTTCAGATTGAACTGCGCGCCGGAGTAGCCGCGCGTGCGAAAGCGCGCGGCGAGATCGAGCAGGAAGGCCGCGAGCCGCTGCTCCGCGGTCATCGTGCCCAGCAGCATCACGAGGCTCGATTCGCGCACGATCTCGCCGCTCATCAACTGGTAGAGATGACGTTGCATGCGGCGGTTCTCGTGGCAGAGCGCCTCGAACCGGCCGAACGGAATGATGCAGACCGTGCTGTCCTCGAGTGCCATCGCATCGCAGTTGTGCGTGCCGGCACATACGCCGTCGAGACCGAGCGGATCGCCGGGAATCTGGAAGCCCGTGACCTGCTCGCGGCCGTCGCGATGCATCACGACCGTCTTGAACGCGCCGGTGCGCACGGCGTACAGGCTCTGGAACGCATCGTGTGCGCGAAAGAGCGTCTCGCCGCGCTTCACGTTGCGGGTCGTGAGAACCACGGTATCGAGTTGCTGAAGCTCGGTCGAGGTGAGGTCCGCCGGCATGCAGACCGCGCGCAGCGAGCAGGTGGAGCAGCGCGAGGCGGGGCGGCGCGGGGCCGCTTCTCGCACCGCTGGCTGCAGCGCAATCGCCGGCCAGCGCATGGGCGCTGGCGCTGGCACGGGGCAATCGCAGGCGGGCTCGGCATACATGACAGTCTCCAGTTCAGCGTGCAGTCGGCGCACGCTGCTTCACAAGCGCTTCGATGGTGTGGCAGGCGGCGTCGAATTCGGATGTCTTGTCGAAGAAGAAGTCGGCGCCGGCGTTCTCGCAGGCCGCCCTGAACGGCGCGGCGCAGTGGTTCGTCAGCACGATCTTGACGACCGCGGGCTGTTCGCGCGAGAGCTGGGCAATCAGATCGATGCCGCTGCTCGCGGTGAGCCTCAGGTCGACTACGGCGACATCCGCACCGCGCGCTGCGATTTCCGTCAGGGCGGTGGCCGTATCCTCGGCCTCTCCGACCACGATCACGTCCGGAATGGCGGCGAGCGCTCCGGCGATTCGGCGGCGTACCGGTGTCGCGTCCTCGACGAGAAAGACGTGCAGCTTCTGGCGGATCAGGTCGGCTTTCATGTAGCCAGTATCGGCGGCGCCATCCCGAAATAAAATCGGCGACGATGGATCTTGTCGTACGCAGGACGGAAGCGTTGTAGGGCGATCCCTACAACGATGCGACAGCGTGCCGCTCGCGGCGCGGCTCAGGGTTCGTCGGGATCGTCGAGGAGCTTATGGCGCAGGGCATAGCGGATCAGCGCGGCCTCGTGCGGCATCTGCATTTTTTCGAGGATGCGCACCTTGTAGGTGCTCACCGTCTTGGCGCTCACGCATAGCGCCTGTGCGATTCCGGTGATGGTCTCGCCAGCGGCGATGCGCCGGAACACTTCGAATTCGCGGTCGGAGAGCCGCTGGTGGGGCAGCGTATCGGCGGGTTCGTTCAGACTTTGCGCGAAGCGCTCGGCCATGGCCATGCTCACGTAGACGCCGCCCGTGGCCACCTTTGTGACGGCGTTCACGAGTTCGGAGCTGGCGCTTTCTTTCGTGAGATACCCCGAGGCGCCGGCCTTGAACGCGCGCACCGCGTATTGCTGCTCGGCGTGCATGGTCAGCACGAGGATGCGCAGCGCGGGCTTCTCGTCCTTGATCTGCTTGATGAGTTCCACGCCGCTGCGCCCCGGCATCGACAAATCGAGCACCAACACCTTGGCATCGCGCTCGCGCACGAGCGCAAGCGTCGTGGCGCCGTCGCAGCCTTCGCCAACGACTTCGAAATCGTGCGCGTCCTCGAGGATGCGGCGCAGACCCTCACGCATGAGCGCGTGGTCGTCGGCGAGGATT
The DNA here is from genome assembly GCF_022213065.1 of Paraburkholderia tagetis. Classification (GTDB taxonomy): domain Bacteria; phylum Pseudomonadota; class Gammaproteobacteria; order Burkholderiales; family Burkholderiaceae; genus Paraburkholderia; species Paraburkholderia tagetis. The sequence goes on along the minus strand of NZ_JAKLJA010000029.1, from coordinate 87,523 downwards.
ACCTTGATCATGAGGCGCTCCCTTCCGCCTGGAGGGCGTCGAGCCCGAACGTGACGGCAATGGCAAAGCCTTCTCCGGGAGCCGTGTCGATCTCGATGGTGCCGTTGAACATGTGCACGCGCTCGCGGATGCCCAGCAAGCCGAACGACTTGTCGTGACCGGTGCGCTGCGTCCCGTCGCCGGGGGCGCGCTCGGCGCCGCGGCCGTTGTCGACGATGCGCAAGGCGAAATGCTCGCCATCGACTTCGAGCGTGAGCACCACGATGCTGGCTTCGGCATGGCGGGCGACGTTGGTGAGCGCTTCCTGGACGATGCGAAAGAGCGTCGAGGCGGCGGCGCTCGAAAACGTCGCGCCGCCCATATGCAGGTGCCGCTGGACCGCGATGCCATAGCGGTTCGTGAAGTCGTTCGCGAGCCATTCGATCGCTGGCACGAGCCCGAGGTCGTCGAGCATGACCGGGCGCAGGTCGGCCGCGATGCGCCGTACCGCCTTGACGGTCGAATCGATCAGCTTGCTCATGCCCGCGATGTGCTGGGCGGCATTCGGGTCGAGGGTGCCGCCCAGCCGGCGCTCGAGTGCGGAGAGATCGATCTTCAGCGCAGTGAGCTGCTGGCCCAGATCGTCGTGAAGTTCGCGCGCGATACGCGTCTTTTCCGCCTCGCGCACGTTTTGCAGATTGGCCGAGAGTTCGCGCAGCTCTTCGCGCGAGCGCTCGAGCGAGTGCTCCGCGCGCAGCCGCTCCGTGATGTCGCGCAGCATGACCGTGTAGAGCTTGCCAGAGGCATCCCGGTTCTGCGAAATCGATGCCTCGATCGGAAATTCCTCGCCGTTGGCGCGCAGGCCATAGAGCACGCGCTGCTGGCGGCCCATCTGGCGCTCGGTCACACCTGTGGCGCCGAACGTGTCGACGTGCCGCTCGTGGGCCGCGCGAAAGCGCTCGGGTATGAAGCGCGAGAGCGGCGAGCCGATTGCTTCCATCGCGCAGAGACCGAAGACGAACTCGGCGGCCGGATTGAAGATGACGACGCGCTGCGCTTCGTCGACGGTGATGATGGCTTCCATCGACGAGCGGATGATGCCCATCATGCGCGCTTCGTTCAGATGCGCGTCGGCGTCGGCCGGCGCGGGCGCGTCGCTCGTGCGCGCGAGGCGATGCGCGAGCCAGGCGCACAGGGTGGCGGCGAGCGCGCCCGCGAGCAGGATGGCCGCCGCGCAGGTGGCGGCGCCCGTGACGAGCGGGCTGCCGTCGATGCTTGCGTCGAGCGTGAGCGTCGCGCCGCCGAAGGACAGCGCATCGACGTGTTCGAAGCGCGACCCGCGCATGAGTTCATCGGCTTCGGTGGGGGCGCTGCGGTAGAGGTCGATACGCGGCTGTCCGGCGTGCACGGCAAACGCGAGATCCGGCTGGGCGGCGAGAAGCGGCTCGAACAGCCTGCGTGCATCGAGCAAGGCAACGGCGAAGCCGGCGGGCGCAGCGTTGCCGCTAGCCGCCGACGCCGACGCCGACGCCGACGTCGACGCCGACGTCCCGTGGACCGGAAGGTAGAGCAGCAGGTGCGGCGGGGCGTCGTCCGAGGCCGGTGCGGCTGCAAGCCCGGCGTTGCCGGTTTGGGCGGCGTAGCGAAGCGCGGCCTGTACGGCGGTGGTCTGCGCAAGCGCCACCGCGCTGCCAGGCGCAGCGGCGCCGAGCCCGGCCCAGAGCGTTCGCGCACCGGCTTGCGCGGGCGTAGCCGCGCTCGAGCTGGACGATTGCCCGACGTAGCCGAGGGCGACGACTGCGGAGCGCGAGTCGTCCAGGCCGATCGCCAAGACGTAGCGCTGCCACGCCTCGGGGCCGGGAGCCTGGTCGAGCATGGCGCGCGCGCCGCGCAGCATCGCTTCGTCGGCGATCAGCGCCTCTTCGACGCTCGCGCGCAAAGCGGCCGTGCGGCGGGCAAAACGCTGCTCGGCAGCGGTTTGCCACTGTTGCACGACGAACATCGCGACCGCGCCAGCGCCCGCAAAAACGATCACAAACGCGAGCACAGCGGCCACGGCGGGCTGGCTGAGCCTGGCGAAGAGCGCATGCGCCGCGCCGCGCGCGACGCCGCCTGGCGAATCAGCACTTGCGCTCATGGCAATGCCCCGTGACGAAATGCTGGGTGCAGTTCTCGTGTGTGAGCCATGCGCGTGTGAATCAGGAATTTCATTGGACCGGAACCCGATGTCCGATAGCGCATCGGTTGCTTGTCCCAATTTTATGTGCGGTGCGAACCTCCGTCTTGAAAAACTTGCCTGCTGCGAAACGTCGCACCGGCTTGGCGATGGCCCTGCAAGTCCGCGTAGTTGGCTGGAGGCTAGCCGGGTGGTGACCTGGCGGTTGCCTGGCGGTGACCTGGTGGCTAGCGGATGGCTAGCGGATGGTTGGCGGATCAGCAGCCTGTTGCGCGGCCGATTCCGGCGTGCCCACCGGCTCGCGGAGCGGGCACGGAAGGTCGCGAACCGGCTCTTCGGGAAGCTCGACCGTTTCCAGGTGTTCCGGCACGCTGCAATTCCAGTGCAGCGTTTCGCTGATGCGCCGGCGCAGCGCGTCGGCGGCGGCGGGCTCGCCGTGCGTCACGAAGGTCCGCACGGGCGGGCAGACCATGCCGGCCAGCCAGCGCAGCGTCTCCCGGTAGTCGGAATGCGCGGAGAGCGACGAAATGGAGGCCACCTCGGCGCGCACCCGCACATAGTCGCCGTGCAGCTTGATCGCGCTCGCGTGCGCCTCCAGCGCCGCGCCGCGCGTGCCGGGTGCCTGGTAGCCCACGAGCGCGATCGTGTTGCGCGGGTCGCTCGCGTAGAGGTTCAGGTGATGCAGCACGCGCCCGCCCGTGGCCATGCCGCTGCCCGCGATGATGACCATCGGCCCGTTGCGCGAAGCGATAGCCTTCGAGTCGTCGACGCTGCGCGTCATGAATGCCGCGTGGTCGATGGCGTGCAGTTGCGAGATGGTCAGCCGGTGCTCGCGCATGTGGTGGCGGTAGAGATCCGTGACGCTGATTGCCATCGGGCTGTCGAGATAGACCGGAACATTGGCCATGCGCCCCGTCTCCTTGAGGCGCGCAATGTAGTAAAGCACTTCCTGCGCGCGTCCCACCGCGAAGCAGGGCATCACCACGATGCCGCCGCGCGCGAAGGTGCGCGCGAACATGTCGGCCAGTTCGTCTTCGGGGTTGAGGGCAGCATGCAGCCGGTCGCCATAGGTCGACTCGACGACGAGATAGTCGGCATGCACGGGCGGAACCGGCGCGCGCATGAGCGGGTCGTCGGGGCGCCCGAGGTCGCCGGAGAACGCGATCACCGTATGCCCGCTGCACAGCACGACGCTCGCGGCGCCAAGAATGTGCCCGGCGGGCAGCAGCCGGAAACTCAGACGCTCGCTGAGCGCAACGGGCGCGTCGAACTCGCGCGGGCCGATGAGGCGCAGCGCCGCTTCGGCATCCTGGAGCGTGTAGAGCGGCAGGGCCGGACGATGCTTCGAAAAGCCGTGGCGGTTTGCGAAAGCGGCGTCCTCTTCCTGCAGGCGCGCGCTGTCGCGCAGCATGACCTCGCACAGGTCGGCGGTGCCCGGCGTGCAATAGACCGGTCCACGGTAGCCATTGCGCGCCAGCACCGGGAGATAACCGCAGTGGTCGACATGCGCATGCGTGAGGATGACGGCGTCGAGCGTATCGGCGGGAAAAGGCAACGGCCCCCAGTTGCGCAGCCGCAGGTTCTTCGTGCCCTGGAACAGCCCGCAGTCGATCAACACCCGCTTGCCTTGCGCTTCCAGCAGATAGCGCGAACCCGTGACCGTTTGCGCCGCACCCAGAAAAGTCAGCTTCATGATGCTCTCCTCGCCATGCACCCCAAGGGCGCGTCTGGTGTTCATTGGAGCGCGCTTCGCCGCTACGGGATTGATCTGAGTCAGATGCGTTGCCTGCGCCGAGCCCCGGAGCTTCGTTTGAGCCAGATCAATCTGACGCGAAGTTACGATTCATACATTGGGCCAGGTGGCCCGCAGTTGCGAGCCCGTTCCCGCAGGAGCAGCAGCGATGATTCGTGGATTGATTTCGCGCCGGGCCTTGTGCGCGGCCCTGCTGATGGCAACGCTTGCGGCGTGCGCGTCCGACGCCGCCCGCGAGGCCTTTCTTCTGACGGAAACCGGCCTGGAGGCGGCGCGCAGGCAGGCGATCGTCGAATGCGCGACGCCTGGCGAATGCGCACAAGCATGGGAGCGGGCGCGGGCATTCGTGCAGTCACATACGCCGACGCCGATCGAGCGCATCACGGACGAAACGATCGAGACAGGCATGCCGCACGAGTTCGGCGTGGCGTATTTCTGGGCAGTGCGCCACACGGTGGACGACGCAACGACGACGATCCGTCTGAAGGGGATGTGCCGCGGCATGTACGGCACGCGCGGCGGACCTGGCTGGATGTATCGGCGCTGCGCGACCCAGTTGCGCGATGCGGAGCTTGAGTTCGCACGCGAGTTTGGTAGTGCCAGGTAACGGCTTTTACGGGCTTTTACGACATGACCTTTCCGAGCGGACGGCGCGGCGTTGCAGCGTCGGGGGTTCCGTGACCAATGCGCAGCAGAAGCTGCGGATGGTAGCCCGGCGGCAGCCCGGTCAGGGCGCCGAGCTTCTGGCGCAGCTCCGGTACCTCGATGGGCTGGTTCAGGTACGAGGCGCACAGTCCGTGCAAGGTCGCCAGCAGCAAGACCCGTTCGAGCGCCTGCCCCGTTGCGAGCCACGCCTGCGCGTCGTCGACGCCGGTCGCCAGACACAGCAGCAGCGGCGAGCCCGCTACGAGGTCGCGATGCGTGGCCGCGAGGCCGCCGCCCAGGTCGAACGTGCGAATCGCCGATGCCACGAGCGGCGCGGTGAAGTCGAGAAGGGGGGCGAGGCCGGCCGCATAGGCAGGCATGCCGTCGTCGGCGTGACGCGGGTGGATCCATTTTGCGAGTTCCCGCCTGAATCCCGGATCGGCGAACTGCCGGTGGTCCGCCTCGGCCACGAGTTCGGCAATCGCATAGCGCGGCCCCGCCGCACTCACGCAAGCGACTTCGACGCCCTCGGCGTGCGCGGCCTCCCTCAGGTGCTGCTCGATGGTTGCGTCGACGGGCTCCGGCGAAAATGGATGACGCGTCGTGACCCGCTCGTAAATCGCACTCATGAACGCGGCGAGCTCCGCCCCTGTGGTGCGCTCGCGCAGCAGACACACTTCGGCAAGCAGATCGGGGTCGGCGTTCGACGGGAAGGTCGTGATCGCGTAGCCAATTCCGAGGCTCGCAAGCGCCACCCGCAGATTGAAGAGCGCCGCGCCGCAGCTGATGATCAGCTCGCGGTCGTAGGGATCGACCACGGGCAAGGCGCGCAGACGGTCTGCGCACAACAGTACGCGATCCGCGTCGCGCACGAAGCGCCACGGCTGGCTGTTGTGGCTCGAGGGTGCGAGCGTCGCGTGACGCAGGGCGAAACGCACGGAGAACTCATGCGCTTCTTCGTCGGTGCGGCCAAAGGCTGCGTACGTGCCAGGGACGTCTAGCATGGCGGGTTTCCTTGTCGAAATACATAAAGGCCGACGAGATGCGCGTCGAAGCGCCCCGCCAGATCGAGCGCGAGCGCAAGGCGCACCGCGCATCGCGGCGCGTCGTCGAGGTGAACGAGCAAGGTCTTGTAGTACATAGCGTTTTTCGGCAGCGATCGGAAAGCTCGGATGCAAGCCGGCGGCACGGCCCGCTCAATGCGACATCAACACGGGCACCGACATCGAGCCGAGCACGGTCTGCGTGACGCCGCCGAGCAAGAGCTCCTTCCAGCGCGCATGGCCGTAGGCGCCCATCACGATCAGATCGCAGCCGGTCTGGCTGGCGTGCGAGAGCAGGGCGTCGCCAACCTGGAGCGTCGGCGGCGGATGCAGCTCCGTGACCTGCATCTCGAGGCCGTGGCGCGCGAGGACGAGGCCGATGTCGGCGCCCGGAACACGATCGCTGTTTTTGTGCGCAGGCGTAAAGGTCACTAGCTCGGTCCGCTGCGCGAGCCGCATGAAGGGCAGCGCGTCATGGAGCGCGCGCGCGGCGGACTGGCCCGCATCCCACGCGACCATCACGCGCTCGCCCACCGTCCGGAATCCGCCGACATAAGGCACGAGCAGCACGGGCCGTCCCGCGCTGAGCACCACGCGAGCCTGCAGCCGGTTGCTTAGCGACGCGTCCACATCGTCGGGGTCGCTTTGGCCCAGCACGATCAGATCGGCGAAGCGCGCGCGCTTCAGCAACTCGTGCTGTGCGTGGCTAGCCGTGCGCCAGGCGCCCTTGAGTCTGGCCTCGGCAAGACGGGAGAAGAACCGATGTTCGAGCGCGCGGCGGTGGTCTTCGTGCTCGCGCTGGCACTGCGCCCAGTACTCGCCATCCAGGATGAGTGCATAGGCCGCGCTGTGCTCGGGCACGGCAGGCGCGAAAAGTGCGCTCACGTGCGCGCCGTGACGCTTCGCGACGTGCAGCGCGACATCGAGGCGGGTCAGCGCGTGCTGGCTTTCGTCCAGATGAACCAGGATGCTGCGGTACTCCATGATCGGCGCTCCACGATGGACCGGACACCCAGGCGGTGTTCCGTGCGGTTCACTCTGCGCGCCGAAGCCGATTTTCAATTGACCTGAGTCAATCTTCCGCAGCCGCCCGAACGGCCAATCTGCAATTGATGCATGTCAATGCTCAGCGGGGCGCAGTCCCTATAGTTGCCTCGGTTGGCCTGGCTTGATCTGGCTTCATCTGGTTTTCGATCGCGCCGATTCCGATTAGCGGCCGGTCGCCACTTTGCGAGGAGGAATTGCCATGCATAGCGAACGCGTTGCCTTTGTGAGCGGCGGGATGGGCGGTCTGGGTGCCGCAATCAGCCGCAGACTTCACGATGCCGGCTTGATCGTCGCGGTATCGCATTCGGAGCACAACGACCATGTGATCCGCTGGCTCGATCGCGAACGCGAGGCAGGCCGCACGTTCCACGCGTTCGGCGTCGATGTGGCGAGCTACGGTTCGTGCGAGGAATGCGCGCAAAGGGTTCTGGCGCAATTCGGCGCCGTCGATGTATTGATCAACAACGCCGGCATCACGCGCGATGCGAGCTTCATGAAGCTCACGAAACGCGAATGGGACGAAGTGATGCACACGAATCTCGACGGCGCCTTCAATCTCACGAAGCAGTTTCTTCCCGGCATGGTGGAGCGCCGCTTCGGCCGCGTCGTCAATATCAGCTCGGTGAACGGTTCGCGCGGCGCGTTCGGCCAGGCGAACTACGCGGCGTCCAAGGCCGGCATCCACGGCTTCACGATGTCGCTCGCGCTTGAAGTCGCGAAGCACGGGGTGACGGTGAACACGGTTTCGCCCGGCTATCTCGCGACCGCGATGGTGCAAGCGGTGCCGCAGGACATCATGGAAAAGCGCATCCTGCCGCAGATTCCCACAGGCCGGCTGGGCCGCCCCGAGGAGGTGGCCTCGCTCATTGCCTACCTGTGCTCGGACGATGGCGCGTTCGCGACGGGCGCCAACTTCGCCGTCAATGGCGGCATGCACATGCATTGAGCGACGGAGACGGCGATGAAAACCGATTTGCAGCTCAAGCACGATGTGGAAGCGGAACTGGAGTGGGAGCCGGCGGTCACGGCGTCGAATATCGGCGTCGAGGTGAAAGACGGCGTCGTGACGCTCGCGGGCCACCTCGCGAGCCTTGGCGAGAAGCTCGCCGCCGAGCAGGCGGCGCGCCGCGTGGGCGGCGTGCGTGCACTGGTAGTGGAGCTGGACGTGCATCTGCCGGGCGAAGACGTGCGCACCGACGAGGACATCGCGCACATCGCGCGCTCCATTTTGCGCTGGACGGCCGGACTCAGCGAGGGCGCCGTCCAGGCACAGATCGAGCACGGCCACGTGGTGCTCAGGGGGCGGTCGATTACGCGTGGCAGAGCCAGACGGCGGTGCGTGCGATTGCCCAGTTGCACGGCGTCGCGGGCGTGACGAATCACATCGAAGTCAGGAACGCGGTGGCGCCGGACAAGATCGGCAAGGACATCCTGGAAGCCATGCGGCGTCACGCGGACCGCGAGGCACGCCACATTCAGGTCGCCGTGCATGAAGGCACGGTGACGCTGTCCGGCAAGGTTCACTCGATCGCCGAACGCGCGGTGGCGCGCGGCGCGGCGTGGGCGGCGCCGGGCGTGCGCGCCGTGGTGGACGATCTGAGCGTGGAGTGAGGCGCGGCGGCGATTGCGCCACGATTGCGCCACGATTGCGCGATGACTCCGGCGACTGCGACGACGATTGGCGCGGTGCGCACGCCGTTCAGCAGGTCTGCCGGGTGGCGAGCGCATCGCCCAGCGCAGCCGCGAAGCGTTGAAACGCATGCAGCGAACCCGCCACGCTCTGGTACTTCTCGCGGCCGATCTGTCCGTCGAGCGTGACGAGCATCCCGGCCGAGCGCGCGAGCGCGAGCAGTGTTTCGGCGTCGTCGATGGCCGTGGCGCCGGCAAGCGTGACGGCAGCAGGCGAGCGGTTGGCGGCGGTGGACATGGCAACGCTCCTTGTGTTTGAACGGACGGGTTGACTTCGCTACGCCTTCAGTATGGTTTGTGCGCGCGCGTGCTCCAATGAGCGGGCGCTGAACCTGATGTAGGGAGTTTTGTTGGCGTGTAGTCCTTGGACTACGCAGTGCTGCCGGGGCCAACGCGCGCCCCGGCGCTTTCAGGTTCTTGTATTGCATGGCAGCGGTTCCTCTGGCAGCGGGCGCTGGATGAGCGAGCGCGGGCGATGTATCGCGTCCGTCCGCAGGCGGGCGGCAGCGCTTGTCCTCAATCTTGTCGCCGGGTGCGGGCCGGCCCTTGATGTATGTCAAGCGCGAAGTGGCCTGGGAAATGGCCTGGGAAATGGCTTGGGAAATGGCCGGGAAGCTGGTCGGAGAAGCGTTCGGGCTGGCGTTCAGTCGACGATCAGCCACGCGCTCCAGACGCAGGCGAGGATGAGCACCTGTCCCGGCACCACCATCGCCGCGAAGACGCGCTTGCCAAAGAGCACCGCCACGGCGCATTTCGTGACCGAATTGGCCGTGAGTGCGACGATGATCGGCAGCGTGGCGTCGCTTTGGGCAAGTAGCGACTGAGCGGCGAGCGCAGCGATCGACGCCGCTGCGGAGTGGGTGTCGATCAGCCCGCCCAGCCCTGCCGAGATCAGCAGCCCGGTCTTGCCGAGCCAGCGGGCGAGCAGCGTTGCCGCGAGCATCAGCACCATGAGTGTGGAGGCGAGCAGTACGGCGGCCTTCAGATCCACCGCCCGGCCGACCACCAGCGTTTCCTGCAAGGGCTTGCGCGCGGCGCGCCAGGCGGCGAGCAAGCCGTAGACGAGCGCGGCGAGGGCGCCGACGGCGAACTCCGGGGCCATGCGGCGAACGAGCGGCTCGTAGACGACGCCCACCACCAGCGACAACTGCACGAGCGTCGCGACGGAGGACAGCACGGCGGCTGCGGCAAACTGCGCGCAGTCACCGGGCGCCTGCGCGGCGCGCCGGCCCATCGAGGCGATCGTCGCGACGCTGGAGACAAAGCCGCCGAGCAGGCCCGCGAACGGCAAGCCAATGCGCGCGCCGAAAACCAGCTGCGCGATGTGGCCCACGGCGCTGATCGTCATGACGAGGACCGCGAAGCGCCAGACCGTCTGCAGATTGATGGCGCCGTAGGGATCGACGGGATGGCCGGGGAGCACGGGCAGGATGATCAACGCGGAAGCGGCCAGCGTCAGCAGATCGATGATTTCGCGCTGACTGAGCCTCGTCGTCACGAACCGGTGCAGCGGCGAGCGCGCCGCGAGCACGATGGTCAACAGTACGCCCAGCGCGGCGGCGAGCGGTGCGTCGAGCACGGCCAGCGCCCCCAGCAGCAGCGTGGCGATCATCGCCGCTTCGGTCGTGAGCCCCGGATCGTCGTGGGGGCGCAGATAGGCCGCTGTGGCCAGCGCGGTCAGCGCCACGACGAGCGTGGCAGCCAGTATCGCGCCGCCCACGCGCATCGCGATCGCGCCAAGCAGCGCTACCACGGTGAACGTGCGGATGCCGGCCGCCGCGCGTGTCGCGCCTTCGCCCTTGCGCCTTTCGCGCTCGGCGCCCACGAGCAGGCCCACGCCCAGGGCGACGGCGAACGGCATGTATTCGGCGGTGACGAGCAGCATGACGCGGCGTTCCGGCAAGAGGGGCGTACCTGTGAATCGGCACGGACTGGAAGCACGGGCTCGGGGCCCCGGCAGGAGGCTGGCTGTCGAGGCATCGTAGGGCCGCACTACGGTTCGGAATTGATGAAGATCAACGCATGGTGCCTGGCAGCGTCTGCCGCCGCGCACCGGCGCGGGGCCGCGCTGAGCGCACGCTTTATCCCGGCTACGTTTGTCTCTTGACGCAAATCAATGGCGCGACGTCGTTCACCCCGATGATGGGCATCAGGCCAGGCAATGCGGCCGGAATGGCACAGCTCAGGAGGCAGACCATGTACGAGAAGATTCTGGTGGCATTCGACGGCAGCGAGACTTCGAAACACGCGCTCGGCGAGGCGCTGCGCGTCGCGCGCCTGACAGGCGCACAACTCTATGTCGCGCATGTGATCGACATTCTGGCGCCGTTCGGCATGGGGCTGACATATGTCCCGGCGGAGCTGATCGCCGCCTACCGGGAAGGCGCCAAAAGGGTGCTGGAGCTGGCGCGCTCCGAAGCGAAGGCGGCGGGCATGGACTGCGAGACGGAGCTGCTGCAACTGCAAGGCGTGACCGACAGCGTGGCGGATTGCCTGCACCGGTGCGCCACGCGCGTGGGTGCGCAACTTGTCGTGCTGGGCACGCATGGGCGGCGTGGCGTGAGGCGCGCGCTCCTCGGTAGCGTGGCGGAGGAGTTGGTGCGCGAGACGGACTGCCCGGTGCTGCTCGTGCGGGGCATTTCATGAGCATGGTGTCGTCTGCCACTGCACAAACTTGATCGATCAGGAGACTGAAATGAGCGATATCCCTCGGAGCACGCCGCCCCAGCCTGCTTCCCTGTCGAGCGTGGGCACGCGCATGGCGCAGATCGGCTTCGATCAGCTCGCGGCTGTGCTGGCGCTGCAAGCGAAGCGCATCGAGCGCGATCGTGCCGCTACGCAACACCTGTGCGATGCCTGGGTGCACGCGCGCACCTGCGATGCGGGGGCCATCGCGCACGGCTGGCAAACGATGATGAGCGAGTACCTCGCCGCGAACGTGGCCTTGTGGGAGCAAGGCCTGGTCTCGGCTGCGAAAAACCAGGCAGCATACGGGACGCTGCTTCGCGACACGGTCTTCAATGCCGAAAATGCTTGCTTGCGGGCGGCACCGGCTCAGATGACGCGGCAGGTTGGGACCGTGCCGCAGGCGGCGGACTGGATGAAGTACCTCGCGCCGTTCATGGGCATGCGCCCGGACGGTGAGGCGCAGCCTGCAACTGTGCCTCACCGTGCCACATCCGCCGATGCATGATCGTCGCGGCGGAGGGTGAGCATCGAATCGAGTGCACGCGGCGGCCGCTGCCACCACGCGCACGATGCTGCGACGGGCTGCTTCGCGGCGCATCGGAAAACCATGCGGAGACTACGCGATGAAACACGCTCCACAACCGGGTCAGGACGTATCGGGTGGGCCGACGTTCGAACGGCCGGCTGCGGACCAGCGCAGCGACGAAGAGATTGCGGATATGGCGCGCGCCGTCCTGCACTGGACGGCGGGAGTGCCGCAACGCGCCGTGGAGGTCGAGGCGCGGGACGGTCATCTCTTTCTGCGGGGAACCGTCGAATGGGAATGGCAGCGTGAACTTGCGATCCGGTCGCTGTCGCAGCTGCGCAGCGTGACGGGCGTCACGAGCGGCGTGCAGGCGCGCCGGCGCACGGACCCCGGCAAGATCGGCGAGCGCATCCGCGAAGCGCTCCAACATTACGCCGAAGATGCGGTGGGCCGCATTCATGCTGAGATGAGCGAGGGCGTGGTGACGCTTCGAGGGACGGTGGGCTCGGAGGCCGAGCGCGCCGTCGCGCGCGGTGCGGCGTGGGCGCAGCGGGGCGTGCGCGAGGTCATCGACGAACTCGTGACGATGTGACGCGACGCGCATTCTGAACATCGAATGAAGGGCAACGGGCTGGCGTTCGGCATGGTGAGGGCGTCGGCCATTGCTCGCGCGAGCTTGTCGATGAAGCCGCCGGGCATCGATCCGCATCGGACAGGGCGCTTTTGATCGAAGTCAAATGCGCCAGGCATCGGCGGCGCATGATGAAAGCCGCTAGCGCCGGCGTGCACCGCGCCGGCCGATTTCCGAACGCCGATGGAGGGAACATGAAAGCACTGGTCTACAACGGTCCGGGCCGCTTCGCGGTCGAAACGCGCCCGATGCCGGAATTGCGCGAGCCTGGCGACGCCATCGTCAAGATGTCGAAGACGACGATCTGCGGCACCGATCTGCACATCCTCAAGGGCGATGTGCCAACCTGCACGCCGGGCCGCATCCTCGGCCACGAAGGCGTGGGCGTCGTGCACGAGGTGGGCAGCGGAGTGAGCGTGCTCAAGCCCGGCGATCACGTGCTGGTGTCGTGCATTTCCAGCTGCGGGCAATGCGAATACTGCCGTCGCGGCATGTACTCGCACTGCAAGACGGGCGGCTGGATACTCGGCAACCGCATCGACGGCACCCAGGCCGAATATGTGCGCACGCCACATGCGCAGACGAGCCTTTACAAGATTCCCGCGGGCCTCGACGAGGCGGCGCTCGTGATGCTCTCGGACATCCTGCCCACGGGCTTCGAGTGCGGCGTGCTCAACGGCAAGGTCGAGCCAGGCAGCACGATCGCCATCGTGGGCGCGGGGCCGATCGGGCTGGCGGCGCTTTTGACCGCGCAGTTCTACTCGCCTGCGCAGATCATCATGATCGACATGGATGCGAACCGTCTCGAATGCGCGCAGCGCTTCGGCGCCACGGCGCTCATCGATCCGCGCGCCTCGGACGCGGTAGAGGCGGTCATGAAGCTCACGGATGGCGTGGGCGTGGACTGCGCCATCGAGGCAGTGGGCGTGCCCGCCACGTTCGAGCTGTGCGAGCAGCTCGTGGCGCCGGGCGGCACGATCGCGAACATCGGCGTGCATGGCGTAAGCGCGTCGCTCTTCCTCGACAAGCTCTGGGACCGCAACGTGTCGATCACGACGCGTCTCGTCGACACGGTGAGCACGCCCATGCTGCTCAAGACCGTATGCGCCGGGCGCATCGATCCGACCCGGCTCATCACGCATCGTTTTGCGTTCGACGACGTGCTCAAGGCATACGAAACGTTCTCGCACGCGGCCAGCACGCAGGCGCTGAAGGTCATCATCGAAATGTGAAGTGCAGCGGCGCGGCGTCACGGCTTTGCGCGCCGCTGCGCGATAGCTTCAGTAGATCGGCGCGAACTCACTATGAATGTGTCGCGCCATTGAGTCGCGCAGTGACGAAACCGTTAGAGAGTAGAGGTCGGATCATGAGTTCGCGCTCGACCACCCAGATAAGCAACCGTGCCGTACCACAGTCAGGAAAGCGCACCGATGTTCCGCGCGCAGCCATCATGGGCCTGTGCGGAGGAGCGCCACGTATTCAACCTCTCCCGCCAGGCGAGCAATCACTGCGGCAGCAGGAAAGGGCGGCGGGCAAGGGCCGCCGGCGTCGCGCGAAACAGCGCGCGTCATGTACGCCAGCATCAGGACTGACGAAGGTCGAGGTCGTCTTCTACAAGGAGATTCTCGACCATCGCGGATTCCCGCATCGGTGCGAGTTGATGCGCGTATCTGGGGAGTCTGTCGACCGCGACAAGGCCGTCGCGGGCGCCATTTTCAGGTTCGAACAGACACAGTGCGTGAGCTGCTGGAACATTGCGGCGGACGGCTACGAGGTCAAGGTGCAATCCACCGTTGTTTAGCGCAGAAAATCTCAAATACGCGATATTCCGGGACGCTCCTAAGCGCTTGTCCCAGGAGCGTCCCCAAGCGCGACGCCTCAAGGCCGATCAATCTCGGCGCACACCTGCTCAAGGCGCCCGCCCGCCAACACAGAATTCCTTATACGCAATCAGCTCGGGCTGCGTCTCTTTCATTTTCTGCATTTCGTTCGCGACAGCTCCAATGAGCGTCCCGTATCCTGGCTCGCCTTTGCACATTTCGCTCTCCTTGAGCCACGCCGCCCCGGATTCCAGTTTGCGTCGCGCCCCGTCGGGTAAAATGCCGACACCCTGACGCCCGCCGAAATGCCTGCCAAACGCGCCGCATCGCGGTCGACGTTGGCGCCATTGACCGCACAGGCGATCCGCATCGTGTCGACTGAATACGCGATGGAAATACCATGGATTTCCCTGCCGTGGAAAATCCGTCCCATTGCCAGGACAGGCAATGCTCCCCACGGCGCAGGATGTACGTGATCTCCAGGCGGGCCTGTCTCTTGCCTGCATTCGAACCGGGACTTCCCCAACAACTGTCCATGTCCTTGACTGATACCGATACCGACCGTCTCGCGCCTAAAATCACCCCAGCAGGCCACCTGCTTGCCGCGCCGGACGCCGATGCGCCTGTCCTGCCCGATGACGTGGCACTGGGTGAGGCCTTCAGGCGCGGCGCAGGTCATGGGTTGCTCTATCTGGGAAGTACGACCGTCGGGCGTGCACTGCCGCCCGCATGGGCATGGTGGCGCGACCTGGGTGTCCGCTATGTCACGGCTTTGTGCACCACGCCAGAAGGCGGGGAAATCGCCGTCGCCCAACCGGGCGCAGCGGACCTCGACGGACTGATCGAAGACGCGCCGCCCATGACAGGCGCTGAATATCTCACGCCGGATGTCCTGGCGGCGCTGTGGGACGAAATCGATGGTGCCTTGCGTGACGAGCTGGGAGCCACGGGAGCGTCGCTTCAGGCATTTCTCAGGTCGCGCCACCCTGCATGGAATCTTGTGGGCCGTGTTCACTTCAATCTTGCTGAAAACCGCAAGGATCCCGAAGCGCCTTTCGCGTTCATGGCAACCTATGCGGCGCGCCTGTCTGCCCATGGCAAAACGCAACATCAACCCCTTTCGCGGGCCCTTGAGGAATTTTCCGGG
This sequence comes from Paraburkholderia tagetis, assembly GCF_022213065.1. Taxonomy (GTDB): domain Bacteria; phylum Pseudomonadota; class Gammaproteobacteria; order Burkholderiales; family Burkholderiaceae; genus Paraburkholderia; species Paraburkholderia tagetis. The sequence goes on along the minus strand of NZ_JAKLJA010000029.1, from coordinate 72,379 downwards.
GCGCGCAGCAAGGCGCAACTGCTCTCCCTCCTGATGCCGGTTCAGCGTGCCGCGCAACGTTGCGACTGGGTGCGTGCGATGCTCGAATCGCGCGAGATCTACCACCCGTTGCGCTGGATGCCGGCCGACGCCTGGCGCCTCCTCACCGATTTGCCGGCGCTGGAATCCGCCGGCATCATGGTTCGACTACCGGCGACCTGGGCGACGGGCCGCCCCGTGCGACCGGCGCTCAGGGCGAGCGTCGGGACGCAGCCACCGTCGTTCCTTGACAGGCAAGCGCTGCTTGACTTCAGGATGGAGCTATCGCTCGACGGCGAGCCGTTGAGCCCCGCGGAGATCCGCAGTCTGCTCAAGGGGGCCGACGGTCTGCAGTGGGTTCGTGGGCGCTGGATCGAGGTGGACACGAAAAAGCTCGGCCGCCTGCTCCAGCGCTTCGAAGGTCTGGAGCAGGCCGCGCAGGCGGGGCTGCCGTTGAACGATGCGTTGCGCCTGCTGGCAGGCGTAGCCGGTGATGCAGCCGAAGGCACCGACGACCGGGACTGGGCGCAGGTCGTGGCAGGCGACTGGCTGGCAGAGACGCTCCAGCAGTTGCGCCAGCCGGAAGGGCTTGCACAGGTCGATCCGGGTCCCGACCTCAGGGCGCAGCTTCGACCCTACCAGCGGGCGGGTGTGCGGTGGCTCTATCTGCTTAGCCAGCTCGGGCTGGGAGCGTGTCTGGCCGACGACATGGGGCTCGGAAAGACGATGCAGGTACTTGCCTTGCTGTTGATTCTCAAGCGCGACCCGGCCGGTCCGCGCCCGAGCCTGCTGGTCGCACCCGCGTCCCTGCTGGCAAACTGGGCCGCGGAAGCGGAACGCTTCGCGCCGGGCCTGCGCGTGCTGGTGGCTCACCCGTCCATGACGCCCGCAGACGAGCTGCGCGCCCTGGACAGCGCGCAGCTCATGCACACGGATCTCGTCATTACCAGCTTCGGGTCGCTGCTGCGTCAGCCCGTTCTGGAAGCGGCCCAGTGGCGCATCGCGATTGTCGACGAGGCCCAGGCGATCAAGAATCCCGGTGCCCGGCAGACGAAACAGGTCAAGAAGCTTCAGGCCCGCTCACGTATCGCCCTGACGGGCACCCCGGTGGAAAATCGCCTGTCGGATCTGTGGTCCATCTTTGATTTCACGCATCCAGGCCTGCTGGGCTCGGCGAAGGAGTTTACTGATCTCACCCGCCGTCTGGCGAAAATCGAACATTTCGGCCCGCTGCGAAACCTTGTGCGGCCCTACATCCTGCGCCGTCTGAAAACGGACCGGCGTGTCATCGCGGATCTTCCGGAAAAAACCGAACTCAAGGCGTGGTGCCACCTGAGCCCCGTCCAGGCTGCCTTGTACGGGCAGGCCGTCAAAGACCTGGAGGCGGCGCTGGATGGTACCGAGGGTATTGAACGCAAAGGGACCGTATTGAGCTACCTGATGCGTTTCAAGCAGATCTGCAACCATCCGTCCCAGTGGCTTGGCGACGCGGCGTGGAAACCGGAAGCCAGCGGCAAATTTGCCCGCCTGAAGGAACTGGTCGACGTGATCGCGGCGAAGCAGGAAAAGGTCCTCGTGTTTACGCAATTCCGCGAAACCACCGAGCCCCTTGCCGCCTTCCTCGGATCGCTTTTCGGCCGCGAAGGCCTGATTCTCCATGGGGGCACGCCCGTAGGAAAACGGCGCGAACTGGTCAGGCAGTTCCAGGACGATGAATCAGTACCGTTTTTTGTACTCTCGCTCAAGGCGGGCGGAGCGGGGCTGAATCTCACGGCCGCTTCTCATGTGATTCATTTCGATCGATGGTGGAATCCCGCAGTCGAGAATCAGGCGACGGACCGGGCCTTTCGCATTGGCCAGCGCCGGAATGTTCTGGTGCACAAGTTCGTTTGCCGAGGTACGGTTGAGGACCGGATTGACCAGCTGATCGAAACAAAGCAGCAGCTCGTGAAGGACGTGCTTGAAGGCGGTGCAGAGCTGCTGCTGACTGAGATGAGTGACAGGGAGCTGCTCGATCTTGTCAGGCTCGATATTCATTCCGCACAGGAAAACTGATCATGGAAACGAACGCAGATGTCTAGTTACGGTGGATGGAAGCCTTATGTCCCGGTGGCCGCGCGCAGGAAAAAAGCAGAGCAACTGGTCGCCACGGCGATCAAGGCTGGCAAGGTGTTATCGCCCATTGCACCGTATCGCGGGGCCATAGCGAAGACCTTCTGGGGCAAGGCATGGTGCGATAACCTGGAGCATTACAGCGACTACGCTAGTCGCCTGCCACGCGGGCGTACCTACGTGCGCAATGGGTCAGTGATCGATCTGCAGATTACGGCAGGCAGGATACGTGCACAGGTCATGGGCTCAAGCCTGTACGAGATCGAAATCGACGTCGTCGCCTGCCCGAAAAAACAGTGGCGTGCTTTGAGTGCGGAGTGCGCGTCTTCGATTGACTCCATGGTCGAACTGCTGCAGGGCAAGCTGTCGGCCGCGGTGATGGGCCGCATCTGCAAGCCGGGCACCGGGCTTTTCCCCGCGCCGAAAGAGATCAAATTGAGTTGCAACTGCCTGGACTGGGCGGCGATGTGCAAGCACGTCGCAGCCGTACTGTACGGCGTCGGCACACGGCTCGATCAGCAGCCCGAACTGCTTTTTGCGTTACGTGGCGTTGATCCCGCCGAGCTCGTCAACAGCACAGGTGCGACTCTGTCCGGGGCAGGAGCCGTCCCGGTCTCCGGCAAGGTGCTCGACAATGCAGTTCTGGGCGATGTGTTCGGTATCGATATCGACACGGAGACCTTTGCCGATGCGCCGCCGGTCCGGGGCAAACGCACGCGCAAGGCGGCCATTTCGCAAACAGTCACAACATCCAGGTCGACGACGCCGAAATCAGCAACGAAAGGCAAGGTTGCGGCGCAGGGCACGAAGCCCAGCGCGGCCGCCCTGAAAAAACCGAAAAGAAAAACCGACCCCGATGCATCAAAGGCGAGCGGTCCGGTTGCCTCCCCCAAACCCGCTGCGCGTGCGCCCGCCACTCCAAAATCCGCGAAACGCCGCGGGTGAATGTGAGTGACGTACCGCACCGCCTGATCCGGCGACTGGTTTCCGCGCGTTGCGTAGAGCGCGATGAACTGGAATCGGGGGGGGCGATCGACTGATCATTGATGAGGTTGGCAATGAACGCAAAAGCGTTTTTCCGCAATCGCACGACGCCGCACCGCACCCGCGCGCGGCGCTGGCCCGCTCAACCCGCGAGTACGAGCCTGACGCGGCGCGCGCGACCTGGACTGCGCGTGACGAAATGATCTATTCGCGACGCACGGCGGAGGTGCTCACTTGATCATTTGATCGATTGAGGGGGCGGCGTCGAGCCCGATGATTTCGTCCGACGAGTGGGTGCGCGTGCGCAGTGCCTTGTCGGGAGGGCCGCCCGGGGCAGATAGTGCGGCAATTGCCAGGTATCGCGACGACGGGGCGACGACGGGGCCACGACAGGGCCGCCGCCGCGACGCGATTGGCACGATGGTTGCGTGACACGGTGTATGCCGGCGAGATTCGATGCAAAACATCAAGGCGCTGGGGCGGGCGCGAAGGAGACGATGATGGACGGGACGAGACAGTCGCTGCGGGCCGTGGCCGACAAATGGCTTGCATTGCGGGCGGACACGCGAGTCGAAGTGACGCGATGCGTGCATGGGCGCGGCAGAGGGTACGCAAATGGGCATGCCAGCGGACAGACAAACGGACAGGCAAGCGGACAGACCAGCGGACAGACCAGCGGACAGACCAGCAGGCGGCGCTGCGTCTATATCCGTGCCATTGGTGTGGCGAGCGAAGTGGGGCTGTTCTTCTTTCGTCATGACGACGGAGCGTGGTACATCTTTCCGCCGCGCGAGACGAGCCCCGTCTTACTCAAACCCTGAGTCCGCGACTCGTCAACCGATACACGAGTTGTGCGCGCGTGATCCCCAAGGTACGCGCCGCCGCGGAGAGATTGCCGTCGGCCTGGCGCACCGCGCTCTTGAGCAGTGCGGATTCGATGTCGTCGAGCGAAGTCGGCTCGACCTCGCCGCCGAGTCCCATGAGCAGGCTGGTCACCTTGCGGCTCACGCGATCGACTTCGGTAGATCCTAGCGCCGCTCGCGCAATGAGGGCACACGAATCGGAAACACGTTGAGGCGGAAATAAAGGTCTTCGCGAAAGCGCCCCGCGCGTATTTCGTCCTTGAGATCGAGATTGGTCGCGGCGACCACGCGCACGTCCACGCGGCGCGTTTGCGTGTGCTGTTTTGAGCCACTGCGCGGCGCGAAATCCGCGTGAGTTTCGCTCATTTCAGTACATTCAGGGCGTTCACGCGATGCACGTTTTGTCCGGGCGAACGTCGTCTCTGTCCATTGAGGGGAACGCGGTCCAGGCTCTACATTGGCGGCATTAAACCCACCCGGCGCTCGCGAAAATCACGGCTAGCTCGCGCGCCTTCCCGCACGAACCTCCCACCAGCGGAGCGCAATGTTCGAGCGGCTCTAGAGGAGACACCGCCATGGCCCATCAGATAACGCTCCGTTTCGAGGACGGCGTGACCCGCTTCATCGAGTGCGAGGAGGGCGAGCGTGTGACCGATGCCGCCATTCGAGCCAAAATCAATATTCCGCTCGATTGCCGGGATGGTGTGTGTGGCACCTGCAAGGCGCTTTGCGAGTCCGGCGAGTACGTTCTGGGCGACTGCGTGGACGATGCGCTTGGCGCGGAAGAGGCAAGCGCCCGCAAGGTTCTCACCTGCCAGATGAGCCCGCGCTCTGACTGCGTGATCCAGATCGCCACGAGCTCCGATGCCTCCGGCACCGGTCCATCCTCGCACCGTGGACGGATCGTCGCCTGCCAAAGCGCGTCGGAGAGCACGATCGCTTTCTCGGTCGAACTGGAGAACCGCGCAGATCTCAGCTTTCTTCCCGGGCAATATGTCAACATCCGCGTGCCCGGAACCGATCAGACGCGCTCCTACTCCTTCAGTTCGGGGCCCTCCGGGTCGCATGTGTCCTTCCTTGTGCGCAATGTGCGTCACGGGGCCATGTCGACCTGGCTCACGGAAAGCGCCAAAGCCGGTGACCCCATCGAGTTTCGCGGCCCGATGGGAAGCTTCTACCTGCGGCCCATCGAGCGCCCGGCGCTGTTTCTGGCGGGTGGTACGGGCCTCGCGCCGTTTCTCTCGATGCTGGACAAAATCGTTGAGGATGGCGGCAGCCCTTATCCGATTCACTTGATCCTGGGTGTGAACAATGATGAGGATCTGGTGGGCATCGACCGGCTCGAAACCTGTGCGAAGCGCCTGCCGAACTTCACCTATGCCTGCACCGTTTCCAGCCCCGACAGTGCCCATCCCAACAAGGGCTATGTCACCCAACACATCGTCCCCTGCCAGCTCAACGACGGAGACGCGGATGTCTACCTCTGTGGCCCGCCGCCGATGGTTGATGCCGTGCGCAACTATCTCTCGTCCGAAGGACTGACCCCGCGCAACTTCTATTATGAGAAGTTCGCGGGCACCGGCCTGGTGGTTCAGACCGGCGAGGACCACATCGCGCCTGTCGATGTCGATGAGGCCTTCGACCTGCGCATGGCGCTCGAATTGGGGGCGGCCCAGCTGACCATGGGCCGGCTGTCGAGTGAGCAATTGATCGCCTTCCGCCAGCTCGCCGAGGCGACGGCGCCGTTCGTATCCGGGCAGCGCTTTACCGACGTTGCTCGCTACATCGAGGCAAACCACGCGTTTCACCTGTTCACGATCGAGGCTTGCGGAAACGCCCAGCTGATCGCGCTGTACCGGCAACTGGCCGTGCAGGACTACATCGCTCGCGCGCTGACCGACCAGATCGAGATTGTCGGCGACATCGTCCAGCAGCACCGGGACATCGTTGGCGCCTTCGAACTGGGCGACCTGAACAAGGCGCGAGACGTGATTGCGCTGCATGCGCTCCATTCCAGGGCCACGATGAGCCGGGCGCTGGAACGTATGGCGCTGGGCAAGACGGCACCCAAGGTCGCCGCGCCCCCATTGCCTCGATTGCTCCCATTGCCTCCGTCTGCCGTGCCGCAGAGCGCACCTCAGGTTTGTCCATTTACGGCCAAAACCCTTCCGGCCTATTCACACGAACTGGACTGGCCTGAGGGACTGGCGCCATTCAAGGTGGTCGATGACGGCTCGCAAGGTGACCCTTACGCGCACTACCGCTGGATGCGGGAGCACGCGCCGGTGCTGCGTTGCCAGTCGGCAACTTCGGACGTCTGGTTCCTCTCGCGCTATGACGATGTCTACCAGGCAATTCGCAATCCGAAGCTATTTTCCTCCGAGGTCGTCAGCCCGCCGCCGCTGACGTTCCTGACGCTGTTCGACGCGCCCGATCATTCGCGCCTGCGCAAGGTCGTCCAGCCGTCCTTCCTGCCGCTGGCGCTCGATCCCTTTATCGAGCAGATCGCGCATAGGGCGGAGGACCTGCTCGACGCAATGATCGCCAAAGGCGGCGGCGATGTCGTCAACGATTTCGCTATCCCGCTCAGCATCTCGACCATCTCCACAATGATCGACGTGCCGAACGAGGATGAGGAGAAGATGAAGTTCTGGTCGGACGAAACCTTTAGCTACTTCGGGCGGCTCGCCCGCAACGCGCCGGGGACCGGCACCGACGAGCAGAGCGCGCAGGCTTTCTTCGCATATCTGAAGGAAGCGATGGAGCGGCTTGCGCTCACCGACAGCCAGTCGATCGGCGGGCATATCGCGCGCATGTGGAAGGACGGTTTGCTTTCGGAAAAGGAAGCGAAGGAGCTGTGTGCATTTGTCTTCATCGCCGGCCACGACACGACGACCATCCTTGTCGCCAACGCTTTTCGCATGCTCGCCGAACAGCCGCATCTGCTGGGACGAATCCGCGAAAACCCCGCCGACGCAGACCGTTTCGTCGAGGAAGTGGCGCGCTATCGCGGCACCGTCCAGCGCGTGAGCCGCATCACCACCGAGGCGACCACGGTCGCCGGCGTTGATCTGCCCAAGGGCGCGGTGGTGCGATTGCTGCTGTCGGCAGCGAACCGCGACAGCCGCAAGTTTGCCGACGGCGAGACGTTCAACATCGACCGCGATTCCAGCGGCCACCTGGGTTTCGGCAACGGCATGCATAAATGCCTTGGCGCACCGCTCGCCAAGCAGGAGACGCTGATCGCGACGAAGGCGCTGGCCCGCAAGATTGGCGCTATTGCGCTCGATCCGGCAAGGCCGATCCAGTATGTGCGGGGCAACAATCTGACCAACTCCGGACCGGAGCATCTGTTCGTGAAGTTGGGCGGCTTATCGGCCTGAAACGGATACGGGGGGCGGTCGAGTCAGTCCGCTCCTTACTTTTCAGGCGGCAAGGATCGATCGTGGGCCGCAGAGCGGTATTCGGTCGGCCGCAGCCCCGTCTGCTTGCGGAAGAAACGACCGAAATAGGCCTCGTCCTGAAAGCCCAGTTCACTGGCGATCTGCTTCACGCTGAGGTTCGAATAGCCGAGCAGCCGCTTGGCCTCATGGATCGAGCGTGCGTCGATTGCCTCGATTGCCGAGACCCCGAAGGTGGTGCGGCAGATGCGGGAGAGCTGGCCGGTGGACACACCCATCTCGTCGGCATAGCTGGCGACCGGCCGCCGCTCACGGCAATGGCGGTCCAGCAGCGCGCGGAACCGTTCGATCCGCGACGCCATGGTTCGCTGCTCGGAGCTGGCTGAAAGCCGGGCGCTCTCGCTGAGGCGCCCGATCTTGACGAACAGGGCGATCGTCAGTGCTGCGCCCGCGGTGAACTGCCAGCGCTCGTGGCTTTCCGCCTCGTGCCCGATCGACTGAAAAAGCGTGTCCAGAGGTGTGCCGCGCTCGACGTCGGGATCAACCGAGAGCACCGTTGGCGTGCGCATGAATTCCAGCAGGTCGGGCGCGGCCGTCATCGCCAGTGATTCCAGTGCAGGCTGCGCGGCGGTGATGACGTGACCGTCGATGTCGCTGCGGAAGTGAAAGCCGTGGACCGAGTGCGCTGGCACGACGATCAGGCATGGCGCCTCGACTGCCCACGTCCTGCCGTCGATGAAGGTTTCGCCGCCCCCGGCGGTGACGTAGAGCACCTGGATCAGCGCATCGTGGACGTGCGGCTTGATGTCGAAGTCGAAACGGCCGGCACGCAGGGGAATGGGTTCGTAATGCACCATGTCGACCCAGGATTGGCCGGCTTCCGCACCATAGAGCGCGAAATGGAGAACGGTCCGGCGGCGCTGTTGGTCATTGGCCATGATGCACGGTATGTCCTGTTATATGTCGTCTCTGTCCATTGTTCCACAGGGGCTTGGGGCGTTCAATGGCGATGCGGATTTCAGGAAGCGCAATTGCGCGGAAAATTTTAGGGAAAGTAACAACATGGAACAGGAACTTGAACATCGCGCAGCGGCTTCGAGCGCATACGGGCTGAACCTGGGCGGCAAGGTCTGCGTGATCACGGGCGCAGGTAGCGGCATTGGTGCCGGTATTGCGCGCGCCTTCGCCGGTGTTGGTGCACATGTGGCGCTCGTGGACCGGAATCTTGCCGGTGCTGAAGCGGTCGCCGCCGAACTTCGGAAGGCAGGTGCTGTGGCGCAGGCGATCGGCTGCGACGTGTCCGACGAAGCCTCGGTTGCCGCAGCGGCCGGCGAGGTTCGCGCAGCGCTCGGTCCGGCCAGCGTGCTCGTCAACAATGCAGGACTCCTGCGCGCTGGACCTCTCGAAACGGTCTCGATCGAAGACTGGAACCAGGCCATCGCCGTGAACCTCACCGGCTATCTTCTGTGTGCTCGAGCGTTCGGGCGCGACATGCTGGCGGCGGGCAAGGGCAGTATCGTCCACGTTGCTTCGATTGCAGCGCTCAATCCGCAAACCCATAGCGGTTCTTATAGCCCGAGCAAGGCGGGCGTGCTGCTGCTCTCGCGGCAACTGGCGGCGGAGTGGGGGCCACGCGGTGTGCGCAGCAACTGCGTGCTGCCCGGCATGATCCGCACCGCACTGTCCGCGAAGTTCTACGAGGAGCCCGGCTTCGAGGCTCGCCGCGCCGCGGCCACCGCGAGCCGCCGCATCGGCGAGCCGGAGGACCTCGCCGGCCCGGCCCTGTTCCTCGCCTCTGACCTGGCGGCCTACGTCAATGGCGCGGAGATGCTCGTCGACGGCGGGCTCGATTGCATGCTGATGGACATGGTTCCGCGCCCCGGCTTTAACGCCACCCCGGCCGCGTGAGCGCCATCACACCATAACGAAAAGGAGAGTGGATATGGCCAAGGAGATCACTTGCGATCTGGTCGTGGTCGGGTCGGGTGCTGCGGGCCTCGCCACCGCGATCACGGCAAAGAAGCGCGGCCTCGATGTCATCGTGCTCGAAAAGGAGCCCGTGTTCGGCGGTACGACCGCGCTGTCGGGCGGCGTCTTGTGGATTCCGCTGAACAAATATGGCCGGCAGCAGAATCCGGCGGACACCGTCGAGCGCGTGCGCGAATACATGATGAGCGAGACGGGCAGCAACTACGATGCCGCCGCGGTCCAATGCTTTATCGAGAATGGGCCGAAAATGGTCGAGTTCTTCGAGCGAGAGACCGAGATGAAATTCGTGCCCACGCTCTATCCGGACTATCACCCGGATGCGCCAGGCGGCGTCGACATCGGCCGCTCGATTCTCGCCGCGCCCTATGATATTCGCGGGCTGGGCAAGGACATGCAACGCCTCAAGCCGCCGCTCGAGACGATCACCTTCATGGGAATGATGTTCAATTCCTCGAACGCGGACCTCAAGCACTTCTTCCGCGCGACCAGGTCGATTGTTTCGTTCTGCTATGTGGCCCGGCGTCTGGCTACGCACATCAAGGAGCTGGCGCTCTACCGGAGGGGGATCAACGTGACGAGCGGCAACGCGCTCGCTGCGAGGCTCGCCAAGTCGGCGCTGGCGATCGATATTCCGATCCTCACTTCGACGCCTGTAAAGGCGCTGCTGAGCGCGAACGGCAAGGTGGTCGGTGCGCTCGCGAGCGCAGCGGACGGTGAGCTTCGCATCACCGCGCGGCACGGCGTCGTGCTGGCTTGCGGCGGCTTTCCTCACGATCTCAAGCGCATCGCGCAGGCCTATCCGCATGTGAAGCGTGGGGGTGAGCATCTCTCGCCCACACCCGTCGGCAATACGGGCGATGGGTTGACCATGGCGGAGAAGGTGGGGGGCGCCGTGCAGCTTGGCTTCCCCGATGCGTCGGCGTGGATGCCTGTCTCCAGGGTGCCCTTCGGCAAGGGCCGCACGGGCGTGTTCCCGCATCTGCTCGACCGCTACAAGCCCGGCGTGATCGGCGTGCTGCGCAGCGGTCAGCGCTTCACCAATGAATCGAACTCCTACCACGATGTTGGCTCGGCGCTGATCCGCGCCTGCGAGGGGGAGCGGGAGACGGCGATGTGGCTGGTCTGCGATAAGGTGGCGCTGGGCAAGTATGGCCTGGGCTATGCCAAGCCCGCGCCGATGCCGGTGGGCCCGTTACTACGCAAAGGCTATCTCATCAAAGGCGAGACGATCGGCGAGTTGGCGCGCAATTGCGGGATTGCTCCCGATGCGCTTGAAGTGACGGTCCGTGCCTACAATCGCGATGCCGGGCGCGGAGAAGATCCGGCGTTCCATCGCGGCCGCACATCGTTCAACCGCTATCTCGCCGATCCGGACAACCAGCCCAATCCCTGCGTTGCGCCGATCTCGACGGGTCCCTTTTATGCGGTGAAGGTGGTGATGGGCGATCTGGGCACATTCGACGGACTCAGGACCAGCGTCACCGGGGAGGTGCTGCGTGCCGACGGTAGCGAGATTGAAGGCCTTTACGCGGTCGGCAATGACCGGCGCAGCGTGATGGGCGGCAACTATCCGGGCGCCGGCATCACTCATGGACCCAATATGACGTTCGGCTATGTCACGGGTAACGCGATCGCCAACAAGGCCACGACCAGCAAAGAGAAGGTACACGCATGAGCCCCAACCCAATATATCTGACGAAGCCCCTCGTGGATTTCCGGGTCTACACGATCGCGCTACGCAAGATGCCCGAGTTTATCGAGGTGTTTGACCGCCTCGCCATGCCGATCCTGCTCGAGACGCTTGGACATCCGCTCGGCTTTTGGACAAGTGTGGTGGGGCCACAGAACCAGTTCACCCACCTGTGGGCGTATGACGATCTGGCGGACTACGAACGACGGTGCCTCGCACGCGATACCCATCCGGATTTCCCGGCCTATCTCAAGGCATCGGGCCATCTGATCACGGCACAGGAGACACGGCTCATTCGCGCCGCCGCGCTGGATAGTGTCGCAGGGTCAGTCAATCCGCCGTTATAGATTGACGGCGCGCCGTTGCAGACCCTGGCCGTCCCGCGCCCGCGGGTATGGCGCCGCAATAAAACGACATCAATCTTTGGAGACATCGCAATGCAAATGCTCGATCGCGCCGGCCCCGCCGGAGCGCTGCCCCTGCTCGTCTATCACGTGGCTGGAGGGCAGCAATGAAGACCTTCGAACGCGTCGTCGATACCCAGGCCTTCATTGACGGCCAACGGTTTTCCTCATTTCAGTGGGTCATTCTCGTGCTGTGCTTTCTCGTTGTCGCCGCCGACGGCTACGACACGGCAGCCATCGGTTTCATTGCACCGTCGCTCGTGCAGCAGTGGGGCATTGCGCGCGTCGCGCTCGGTCCGGTGATGAGCGCCGCGCTGGTCGGACTTGGCATCGGCGCGGTGCTGGCCGGCCCACTCGCCGACCGGCTCGGGCGCAAGACCGTACTGGTGCTCTCCGTCGCGTTCTTTGGACTGTGGAGCCTTGCGGCCGCATTCGCCAGCACGGTCGAGTCACTGACCGTGCTGCGCTTGTGCACCGGTCTCGGACTCGGCGCTGCCATGCCGAACGCCGTCACGCTGATGTCCGAATATGCGCCGACGCGCGTGCGTGCGGTCGTCGTCAATGCGATGTTCTGCGGCTTTTCCGCGGGCCTCGCGCTCGGCGGATTCGCGTCTGCATGGCTGATTCCGCAATTTGGCTGGCAAAGCGTGCTGGTCGCAGGGGGTATCGGGCCGATCGTGCTTACGGTTCTGTTGGTCCTGCTCTTGCCGGAGTCCGTTCAGTTCATGGCGGTACGTCAACGTGCCGACGCGAAAATCGCACGCATCCTCGGCCGTATTGCACACGGCACGACGTTCGAAGGTTGCCGCTTCGTCGCCCCGGAGGGCGGCGTGAGCACGCAGCGCGAATCGGCGATTCGCGTTGTCCTGTCGCGGCAGTACCGCTTCGGGACGCTGATGTTGTGGCTCGCGTACTTCATGGGCCTGCTGATCTATTACCTGCTCACTAACTGGCTGCCTACGCTGTTTCGCGACACGGGCTCCTCCGGCACGCGTGCAGCCCTGATGACGTCGCTTTTCCCGCTTGGCGGCGTGCTGGGCAACCTGTGCGTCGGCTGGTTCATGGACCGCCTCAACGCCAACCGCGTGATCGCGGCAACGTATGTGCTCGCCGCAATCATGGTTCTGCTGGTCGGACACGGAGTCGGCCACCAGTTGTGGCTCGGCACCCTCATCTTCTTGACCGGGACATTGGTCACGAGCGCAGTCACGTCGATGTCTGCGCTAGCGGCAACCTTTTATCCGACGCATGGGCGGGCGACGGGCGTTGCCTGGATGCTCGGTGTGGGGCGCATAGGGGGCGTAGCAGGCGCACTGGTCGGCGCGGCACTGATGGGCTTGGGCTGGCAGATTGGATCGGTATTCAGCCTGCTTGCCGTGCCGGCGCTGGTGTCCGCGTGCGCGCTCTTCGGGATGATCGGGCGCGGCGCACCCGTTTCGCAGACGCACGCACAGCAAAGCGCGCCAATGCACCAGGCAAGGTCATGAGTCATTTTTTTCGTGAATTGGCATTCAGTTGATTAGATATACAAATAAATAATCCAGATTTGGAAAATTGAAGATGAAAAAGAAGCTTCTCGCATTGGCCCCGCTTTGCCTGTACGGTGCATCGGTCTGGGCGCAAAGCAGTCTTACGCTGTACGGTGTGCTGGACGAAGGCATCATGTTCAACAGCAACGTCGCCACCGCGCCGTCGAAGGGCGCGCACAAGTGGTACCTCGACTCGCTCAACGGCATGTACGGCAGCCGCTGGGGCATGAAGGGTGCCGAAGACCTGGGGGGCGGCACGCGTGCCATCTTCACGCTCGAATCCGGCGTGAACCTGAATACGGGTGGCGCAGGGCAAGGGGGACTCCAGTTCGGACGCCAGGCGGCCGTTGGTTTGAGCAACCGGCGCTTTGGTGACCTCATGCTAGGGCGGCAGTACGATTCGGTCGTCAACTATGCACAAGCGGTCACGATCCAGGGCTATCTGGCGGGCGAAATTTTCCAGCATCCGGGCGACTTCGACAACACCGCGAACTCGTTGCGCACCAACAACGCGATTCGCTACGCGAGCCCCAACATCAACGGACTCACGTTTGGCGCCACGTGGAGCGTGGGCGGCCAACCCGGTAATTTCAGCGGCAACGGCGGCTATTCGGCCGGAGCGGCGTACTCCAACGGCGTTGTGACCCTGGGGGCCGCTTACCTCTACTTCAAGAATCCGACCGCCCCCACCGCGAGCCAGGGTTTCTTCACGAGCAACGGCAGCGGAACGCAGTTGACTGGCATCCTGAACAAGGCTTATGCGAGTGCGAGTTCGTATCAGGTTGCGATAGCGGGCGCGCTGTACACAGTTGGGCCGGTGCAGATCGGCGCGTCGTATTCGAACATCGAGTACGGCAATATCGCGGCACTGGGCGGTGCGAGTGCGAAGTTCAATAACGTCGATGCGGGCGTCAAGTGGTCGGTCACGCCGGCATTCAGTCTGGGCGCGGCCTACGATTACGCGAAGGGCAACAATGTCCGCACGTCGGATGGCGCAAACGTCGGTAATCAGCATTTCAACCAGTTCAGCGTGATGGCCGATTACTTTCTTTCGAAGCGAACCGATCTCTACGCCCAGGGCGCGTACCAGATCGCAGCGGGTACGTCGTCCACGGGGGCGCCTGCGGTGGCCAACATCGGCAACGCCGGCGACTCGTCGAACAGCCGCCAGGTACTTGTGCGCGCCGCGATTCGCCACAGGTTCTGAGGCATCGCTGCACGCACAAGCCGACTCCTGCACCAGGCGAACGGCCGTGGACTGCCCCGGTTGAAGACTACGTTCAGGCACTGTCAATTTTCCAGCGACCAAGCCTGCTTCGGTGCGACAGGGTCTACCGGATCGCGTCAGTGCGACAGAACCCGTGGGCGGTCTTGCCGTGCAGCAGCCTGATGATGGCAACAATGAAATCATTTTCGCTGGCGAAAAGCGTTTGGCGTCATGCCAGTGAATCGCTTGAAGAACCGCGTGAAATATGCCGGCTCCGTGAAGCCCAAAAAATCGGATATCTGATTGATATTGAGTGCGGTGTAGGTGAGACTGCGCTTCGCCTCGAGCAGCAATCGCTGATGGACGAGGGCGAGGGCGCTTTTACCCGCTATTCGCTGGCAAACCATATTCAAATACACCGGCGTTACGCCCAGGCGTTCAGCGTAGCGGCTGATTGGAAAATGTTCGCGGTAGTGTTTTTCGATCAGGCCGGAGAACGCTTTCAGGTGGGCATGACCGCGATCTTGAGGTTCGTCCCTTTCCTTGCCTTGTTGATCCTGACGACTGACCCATACGACGAGCGCGCTCACGAGCGACCGAAGCAGCAGGTCCCTTGAAGGCGCAGGCGGGCCGTACTCCTGATTCAGGTGGCTGCACAAGGTGTTCACGTAAGGCCGATCGTTGCCAACCGAATAGCAGCCTGGATGCTCCAGCACGCGGCGGGGTGCATCGATTTGCTGCTGAAGCCAGTTCATCAGGGGCGCAGCGATCGTAATCACGTAACCGTCGACCTCCGGAGAAAACTGGAAACCATGTACGCACATAGGCGGGACGACCTGGACTGATGGCGTGTCTATCCGGGTCTTCTCGCCCTCGATTTCGATCAGTGCAACGCCTTTCTGGACGTACAGGAGTTGCGCGAGGTCGGCGTGCGTGTGTCGCCTGATTTCCCAGTCGTGCAAGCTGCTTCGCTCCGGTATCGACTCGCAGTGCAGCAAATCGAGCGTGCTCCAGTCAGGCCCTTCGCCGTATAACTTGAAGACGGGAATGTCGTGCTGCGCCGGATGCTTCATGGGTTCATCACTGAATTATCGGGACCGGTTGGGACTTTTTAAAAGTCCAATTTTAATCGAAAAAATTGCCTTATCAGCGCTGCATATTTCTAGAAAAATGCAATTCAACCGCGGCATTAATTATTGGGGCTCGTAGAGCAAAGCAGAAGCCGCAGTGTAGAGGAATATGGGAGACATCGGTCATGAAGACCAAAGTAGCGATCATCGGCGCGGGGCCATCCGGCCTGCTTTTGGGGCAGTTGCTGCACAAGGCTGGCATCGACAACGTCATTCTTGAACGCCAAAGCGGCGAATACGTACTTGGCCGAATCCGTGCGGGCGTGTTCGAGCAGGGCATGGTCGACCTGTTGCGCGAAGCGGGCGTGAGCGAGCGTATGGATGCGCAAGGGTTGATTCACGACGGCATCGAACTGGTGTTCGGTGGGCGACGTGACCGGATCGACCTGAAAAAGCTCACGGGTGGCGCGTCGGTGCTGGTGTATGGCCAGACCGAAGTGACGCGCGATTTGATGGCGGCGCGCGAGGTCAGCGGCGCGACCACGATTTACGAAGCAGCCAACGTTCAACTGCATGACGTAAAAAGCGAAGCGCCCTACGTCACATTTGAAAAGCGCGGCGAGATATACCGTCTGGACTGCGATTACATTGCGGGCTGCGATGGCTTTCATGGCGTTTCGCGCAAGACGATCCCTGAGGAGGTGCTCACGCACTACGAGCGCGTCTATCCGTTTGGCTGGCTCGGCATGCTGTCCGATACCCCGCCTGTCAATCACGAACTGATTTATGCGCACCACGAACGCGGCTTTGTGCTCTGCAGCCAGCGTTCGACGACTCGCAGCCGTTACTACCTGCAAGTGCCCTTGACGGAGAAGGTCGAAGACTGGTCCGACGAACGCTTCTGGGAAGAGTTGAAAACGCGGCTGCCACAGGACGTGGCCGAGAAGGTCGTCACGGGTCCCTCGCTCGAGAAGAGCATTACGCCGCTGCGCAGCTATGTGGTTGAGCCGATGCAGTATGGCAAGCTGTTCCTCGTGGGCGACGCGGCGCATATCGTGCCGCCGACCGGCGCGAAGGGACTGAATCTCGCCGCAAGCGACGTGAGCACGCTATATCGGATTCTGAATCGCGTCTACCGCGACGGCCGCACCGATCTACTGGCAAAGTATTCGCAGAGCGCGCTGCGCCGGGTGTGGAAGGCAGAGCGTTTCTCGTGGTTCATGACGAACCTCCTGCACGAGTTTTCGGAGCGCGACGCCTTCGACAAGCGCATGCAGCGTACCGACTACGACTACTACACGACTTCGGAAGCCGGGCTCAAGACGATCGCGGAAAACTACGTTGGTTTGCCGTATGAAGCCATTGAATGAAGCAGCAATGCGAAATGCACGTCACGCCTCGCAGACAATTGCCGATAGTATCAGCGGTATGACCTGGTGAATTTCTGCATGACCGCCAGCTTTTCGCACGAGGGCTTCGACAGAGTCGGTCGAACCGAATACCACCGCTCCGTAGACTGGACCCGAGGAAGTCTTGCCATTTCCGGGTTTGAAGAATGGGTCACCCGGCTGGTATCCAAACACTGCGCGAACCCGCAATCCGTAAGCAGTGAGATCCGTCGCATGACTGGGACGAAACGCATTGACCGAGTCCGCCTCGACGTGAATCGGGGTGGGGTCAATCGACTGATCATTGATGAGGTTGGCAATGAACGAGTGTGCATTGGATTTGCAGGCGAACTGTTCATCGAGCGTGCGTCCGAACGCCGACGTTGCGAAAATTCCGCCACCCATTACGACTGCGGAAATCAGAGGGACGAGAAGGAGCTTTTTCATTGCATGACCGTGGATTGCATTCGGCTCAATATCGTTGCCCGACGACACGCATTAGTTACCACGTGTATTCGCGAAACGATGCGGATGCGGGCGCAGGGGATATTGCATTTCGTTTCTACAAACAATTCGAACGTGCTGACTGCCTATGCACATGAATGGCTACTACAACGCAACCTGCATGATGTCGAGCGCGGCACGAGGCGACGTGCGTTCTAGTGAACGGCGCAGATCGTCAGGCAACTCCGATGTCTCGGCTGCCGTAAATCCGATCTGCTCGAAATAGCGTTCGGCGCCTGTGGAGTGGACGACCAGTGACTCGATCCCGCGCTCGCGCGCATCGGCGACGAGCAGCGAAAGGATGAAGTCGTCGAGCCCCGCGAACCGCGCGCGTCGTGCGACGGCGATGCATCGAAGTAACCCGACCTTGCCATATTGCTCCAGGCCGGCGCATCCAATAATGCCGCCGCTGTCCCTGGACACCAGATAGCGATTGATGTGTTCGCGGACGCCCTCGATCGGCAATTGGCAGGTACGCAGCAGGTCCTCGACCTCGGGGACGTCTTTCGTAGTTGCATAGCGGGGACGCATCACACCATCTCGACAATCAAAACACTGGTGTCGATCCTATATCGCCGCGGTCGTTCGTGCGCCTGGGGATACTTCGTAAGGTGATATCGGGACGTCCGGTGCGAACGAGAAAGTGCTGCCGCGACCAGGGCGGCACTCGACATGAATCTCGCCACCCATCCGGCTGTGGTGCCTCCTGGCAATCCATGCGCAGACCCACGCGCCTCGCTCCTGGAAGGCGTCAGAAAAAGAAGGAGAGGCCCGGACAGGCCTCCCCCGAAACACGCCTGCGAGGTGCGCAGTGCGTGGAGAAAAACCTTCAGGAGAGCGGTACGCTAAAGGGACGAGGACGATGATTCCCGAACTGCGCTTCGTGTGATCGCACGGCGCACTGCAGGTATGACCTCGGTAGCGAACAGCTCGATCGATTGCCGGACCTTGTCGAATGGCAGTCCGCCGATATCCATCTGGGCCATGTAACGCTGGTGCCCGAATAGCTCGTATTCGAAGAGAATCTTGTCGACGATCTCATTGACGCTACCGACGAATAGCGCGCCACGAGGCGAAGCCAGGGATTCGAAGTCCCGACGCGACATTTCAAGGTGGCCGCGCGGCAGGTTGTTCGCAATGTAGCGGCGGTAGTGGGGAAAGAAGTCGTCGCGCGCGCGGGCGCCATCGCGCTGCACGTGGAAATGACCGGAAATGGCCACGTGCAGATGCCCGGCCGGGTGCCCCGCAGCGAGGCCGGTCTGGCGATACAGATCGATGAAGGGCGCGAACTGCTCCGGCGATCCGCTGATGTTGGCGAGGTTCAGCGGCAGACCGGCGCGGCCGGCGCGAATGGCACTCGACGGCGTGCCGCCCGCTGCCAGCCAGATCGGAAGACGCCCGCGCACCGGCCTCGGCATGATCGCGGCGTCGGTGAGGCCCGCGCGATGGCGTCCCGACCACGTGACGCGCGCTTGCTCGTTGATTGCCGTGAGCAACGCAAGCTTCTCTTCGAACAGCGCCTCGTAGTCCGCAAGCGCATAGCCGAAAAGCGGAAACGATTCGACGTATGCGCCTCGCCCGACGAGCAGCTCCGCACGTCCGCCCGAGATCAGGTCGAGCGTCGAGAACTGCTGATAGAGGCGAACGGGATCCTCGGAGCTCAGGATGCTGACCGCGCTCGTCAACCGCATGCGACGGGTCACGGCGGCAATCGCGCCCAATACGACGGACGGCGAGGAAACGGCGAAGTCCGCGCGGTGGTGCTCGCCGACGCCGAACACGTCGATGCCGGCCTCATCGGCGACTTTCGCGGCCGCGATGATGGCTTCGATGCGTCGTTGCGCTCCGGTGGCGCCGGACGCCCCGGTCGCGAGATCGCCGAACGTGTAAATGCCGAATTCCATGGCATCAGTCCCGGGCAAGGCGCGTCATGCGTTGCGCAGCGTCGGCTTGAGCGCGAACGCGCCGTCACCGAGCAGCGCCAGGACAGCTGCAGCGACCGCGAGGAAAACCGGGTACTCCCAGCCGCCGTTCGCGCTGGTGAACATCCACCCGTTGCCGAAGTGGACCGTCGAGGCCATGAACAGCTCGATCGCGGCAACCGCGGCAATGGCACGCGCGTACACGCCCGTCAGTAACAGCACGCCGCCAACAATCTCGAAGGCAATGATGGGCCAGGCGAACCAGCCGGCAAAGCCCACGGACTCGAAGAATTTCGCGGTGCCGGCCGGCGTGAAGACGAGCAGCTTGGTCAGGCCGTGCGCGACGAACATGAGGCCGAGCGCGAGGCGCAGAAGGAGAGCGGCATACGGGGCGGTGCGGGTATTGGTCATGATGGGCTCCGGTTGGGTTAGTCCAGATTGATCTGCTGGTGAATCCAGCTCGAGAAGTCACTCGCGATGTCGGCGCTGAGCGTATGGCCGACCGGGTACAGGCGCGTGTCGTGCACGACGCCGAGGCGGGTGAGCCAGTTATCGGCATGCCCGGCAAAGCTCACGGGCAGTTTGTCGTCGTGCTGGCCGTGCGCGATGAACGCCGAGACCTGGGCGAGCCTGTCCGGCGACGCGAGATGCGGCTCGATCTCGGGCAGAATGCGGCCGCTCAGGATCGCGAAGCGCGACACGTCTTCGGGCGCGGACAACGCGACGCTCGCGCTGAGGATGCCGCCCTGGCTGAAGCCGGCCATCACGGCAGGCCGTGCCACGGGGGCGTCGGCGCGCGCCAGCGAGCGCACCAGTTCGCGCAGACGCGTGCGGCTCTCGTCTGCCTGCCCGGCGTTGATGACGGGACCTTGTGCGCTGAAGCGGACATGGAACCAGGCGTGCTGTCCCGGGCCGAGCGAGAGCGGTCCGCGTACGAAGACGAGTTCGAGGCGAGAGTCGAGCGCTTGCGCGAGCGGCATCAGGTTCGTTTCGTTCCCGCCCACGCCGTGAAGCAGGAAAAGGCGGGCGGCCGCCTGGCCCGCCGCCGGGCGCAGGCGGAACGAGAGACCTGAGGGGATGTCGTTGTGCAGGATGTCCATGAGTTGAGAGGCTTCGATAGCGTTACTTCGCGCTCCAGGCCGGCGCGATGGCAATGAGCTTCAGACTTGCGCCTTGTTTTCCGCGGGAGATGGGATGGGCAGATTCTATTGATCTCAGCAATGGAGATAAACTTGGGTGCCGTGGATTAATAATCCCGATAAACGAGACAATAGATGGACCGAAGTCAGGAAATGGCGGTATTCGTCGCAGTCGTCGACGCGGGCAGCTTCGTCGGCGCCGTCGATACGTTGCGTATGTCGAAGGCGGCCGTGTCGCGCTATGTCGAATCGCTTGAGCAGCGCATCGGGGTGCGACTCCTGCACCGGACGACGCGCCGTCTGTCGTTGACCGAAGAGGGGCGCCTGTTCTACCAGCGGGCGCGCGAAATCCTCGAGGCGATGGACAACGCGGAAGCCGAGGTGAGCTCGCGCACCCAGGTGCCGGGCGGGCTGGTGCGGGTCAACGTCCCGCTCAGCTTCGGCGTGTCGCATCTTGCCCCGCTGTGGGGCGACTTCATGGCCGCCTGGCCGCAGATCGACCTCGACATCACGCTGAACGACCGCGTTGTCGATCTCGTCGATGAAGGCTACGACCTGGCCGTGAGGATCAGTACGCTGCCGGATTCGTCGATGGTGTGTCGCAAGCTGGCCTCGACCGCGATGGTGGTGTGCGCCTCGCCTGGCTATCTCGCGCGGAAGCGCCGCGCCATCCGCGCGATCTGGCCGCGCACCGTGTGCTTGCCTACACGCATTTGTCCGGCCGCGATGAGTGGCACTTTCATGGGCCGGACGGCAACGTGCTTGTGCGCACGGAAGCCCGTGTGTATTCGAACAACGGCGACACGTGCCGCGCCATCGCGCTGCGCGATGGTGGCGTCATCCTGCAGCCGGACTTCATGATTGGCGAGGACGTGAAGGCCGGACGGCTGATCCGGTTGATGCCGGAATATCGTTCAATCGAACTCGGAATCTACGCAGTTTATCCAAGCCGGAAGCAGTTGCCGCTAAAAGTGCGTTGCCTGATCGACTTCCTGTCGGACGCGTTTCGCGTACCGCCCTGGGACCTCCGCCCAGAAGCGTGAGGCGTACCGGACATGATTCAAGTTTTGCGTGGCGCCCCAAAACGGGAGGGCGGCAAGCAGGAGGCAGTCGCTTCGACAAGCCTGACTGGGCTGGCGCGCGCCATTCGCTGAGAGTTGCTCATCGTCCTGGCAACGTCGTCGACGGAGCCGGTGCTGCCGCGCCTGATCGCGAAGCTGAGGCGCTCGGCTGCGACAAGGGCGTAGTGGGGCTCGTGCTGCCCGCGGGCTATTCGTTCAATCTCGACGTGGGCCGAAACGACTCGCTCGATTTCCAGTATGGGAGCGAACTTTGCTCATCCTTGCTCTATGCAACAGGTGGTTGCTAACCAGGGAAGATGAGATGAAAGCACAGGGTGAGATGCCTGGTAAGAAAGGGGCGGGCGGGAACGCACAACTCGAAGATGGTAAGGGCAACGAGGAAAGGGCTTCAACCATCGACGTTTGCGGGCCTTCTGACGAAGACGCGCCGGTCCGCGAGGTCCAGCGTGTGGATGATCTCTCTGAGATAGCGCACAAGCCGGACGATTGAGGCACACAACGGAGCAGGCTCAAGCGCCCTCACGGATAACAGAGAAGGGCAGCTCGGTTGCACTTGTTCCGAGTTCATCTCGATTCGTGGAACCCAGATGGGTACTCAACGAGAAGCGAAGCCAGTTGGCACCGGTACGAAGCAGGAACCGGGTCACCCCCAACCAGGGGCTACTTCGACCAGCCCATTCCGCTCGCTCGATCACGCGAAACAAGCGCTGATCGCGCGCGCGACTGGCGGATTTTCGCCTGCTGCGCTCACGCTTGCATTTGCCGACTGGTTCATCCATGTCCAGGCAGCGCCCGGCAAACGGCTAGAACTCATGACGCTGGCTGCGGACAATACGCGGCGGCTGCTGGAAAGCCTGGCGGATGCGCAGGCTGGGAAACCGCTGCAGCCACCCGCGCCGGCGCTACCCGAAGACGACCGTTACAGTGCCGACGTGTGGCAAATCGAGCCGTTCCAGCTCTGGCAGCGGGCCTTTTTGCTGACCGAGCAATGGTGGCGCGCAGCCACCCGCGAAGTGCCGGGCACGACACGCCACCACGAAGACGTCGTGTCCTTCGTCGCGCGGCAGTGGCTCGATCTCTTCGCGCCGGCCAACTTCGTCCCGACCAACCCCGAGGTCCTGCAGCGCACTGCCGCGACCTGCGGCCTCAATCTCGCGCAAGGCGCACGCAACGCGATCGAAGACGCGTGGCGAGTCGCCCTGAAAAAGCCGCCTGCCGGCGTCGAGCGCTGAATTCCGGCAGCAGCGCGCGCGGCACGTTGACCGGTACATCCGCGATGACCTGCGATGGCACGCGCACGATAAATTCTTCTGGCGCCGAGGCAAGACAAGTCAGCGGGCGGATATAGCCCAACGAATTCTTCCTCTCATCATTTGCAGAAGAATCAGATAATACCCTCGCTGAAACAGGGGCACCGGTCGGCGACGGAATTCGCAGTCGTCCGTCGATCCGAATCAGGCGATTTTTTTCAAGCGCATCGAGCCCGGGTTACCTCGATGCGCTTGATGCGTCATGGCACGCTACCGTCGACTCACAGCAAGACCGCTTGCTGCAAGAGTTCCAGCGCTTTCAGTTCGTCCAGTCGACCCGTGCGTGCTTTGCCTGCGAGCGTCTTGAGCAATGCTTCCGCAATCGGTTCAATACCGTGAAGATTGACCAGGCTGGTGACGGAAGGCAGCCCAGCGTGGTTTCCATGTGAAAGGCGGTCTCGGGCGTAAACCTCTCGCCCTTCCGGAGTTTGGCCACGCGCGTCATATTTGATTCAAGTGCGATCGCGATATTCTCCGCGCCAACTGCATCGACCAGAAACTGGAACGATCGTGTCTTGAAAATGGAGGCCAGTAGCTTGGCGAAAGGTGGGATTTTGACTGCCCCAATCAGTGATACCACTTAGTTGTTCGAATAAGACAGGAAAGGAGCGTGAAGGATTGAGGTAACTACGATTCGCCTCCATCCGTTGATCGTCGCTGCGGGCAGTGACCTGGCCGGCGGTGACAAGCGACAGCGGACTAATCAGAAATTCAACGCAGCAATCTGGGGAGTCGATTTTTGAAGCAAAAGTACCTCGCGCTCGGCGTCGCAGCAGGCGCACTCGCAGCGGGCAACGCCCACGCACAATCGAGCGTGCAGCTCTATGGCCTTATTGACCTGTCCGCGCTTGCCTACACGACGAACGCGGACGCAGCCGGCCACCATGTGACCAGCATGGGTCACGACGGCGAGCGACGGGCATCCATACGCGTTTCCGATCCAGGGTCTTCCTCCTCGCAGCACATCTCGACGGGAATGTGCTCCGTTTTGCGGCGGCGGATTGTTCGTTCGCCGCCTTGTTTTCTTTTCGATGCATCGAGAGGGAAACCGTGCTAAGGAATGCTACCGTTCGCATGGCGCTGACGCTGACGATTGCCGGCTTGACGACGTCGCTGATGCTGGTGATCGTGGCGTCGATTGCCGGCCTGCAAGCCGCCAACCGCGCGCTCGAAAAGATGTACAGCGAAGAGACCGCCGTGCTTCAACAACTGACCGCAAGCGACGAAGCCCTGTTGCAGGTGCGCGTCGATCTTGGCGCGTACGAAACGCTCGTCGCACAAGGCGAACCCACTGCCCCGGTACTGGCCCGCGTGCATGCGGAGCTGGCCGACAGTAATCGTGAGCTGGCGGCGGGCTACACCGTATTGAACCGCGTGGGCGACGCGGAGAAGGCACTCGCGGACACGCTGCACGCCAGACGTGACAAGGTGGTGAACGACGTGCTGACGCCTGAGATCGCGGCGCTGGACCAGGACGATTTCATGACGTTCCGCACGAAGGAGCGCCAGGCGCCTGAAACGGTGTTCAGCGACTACAAGCGCGCGGCGCTCGCACTCGAGGATTTCCAGATTCAGCGCCAAAAGGCGCTGTTCGAATCGGCGCGGCAGAACTACCTCCTGCTGCTCTGGATGTTCGGGGCGATCGGGGCGGCGGCGCTGGGGCTCGGCCTGTTCGCACGCCATGCGCTCACGGTCTTGATCGTGAAGCCGATCAATGCGGCGATTCATCATTTCGAGCGGATCGAGGCGGGCGACCTGACCAATACGATCGATACGCAGCGCCCGAATGAATTGGGGCGCCTCCTCGCCGCGCTCGCGCGCATGCAGGCCGGCCTCGTTACAGCGGTGGCACAGGTGCGTTATGGACCTTGAAAGGGCTGGGGGTTAACACCCACGATTTCGTGGCAGCACAGAAAGCTGGGGGAAGGGATGCGATCTCTATAATCCGCTTCAACATGGCGCAGGCCTGGAATCACCCAATCGATCAGCACAACGTGTGGATGCAGCGATGAACGATACCGAGGTCGACCGGTGGCCATTGGCAATCCTCATGTGTTTCTGGCTGGGTGGTCTGATGTTAAAAGCGTATGCATTCGGGCAATGCGCATCCCCGCTTGATGGCGCGGTCGCCCGGACATGTAGCGACCTACTGCTCATTCTCGGGGGTGTTGGCAGTGCCGGGCCCCTTTGTCTCAGGCTCTTCGGCCCGGCAAGGGTTGAGAGCACGCTTTTCTGGGTGTTCCTCGCGGGAATTATCGGCGCTGCGATCCTGTTTTGTCGGGGAACCTGAAGAGAGACATGGACGTTACGCGCTTCATTCATCGACGCAGGAGCCGGCCATGACCGAAAACAGAATATCTCTGCGTGCGGTCATCGACAAATGGGTTGGGCGTACTGCGACCAATCCCATCAGGGTCATCCGGCATCGTGATGCAAGTTCGAGGCGCTATGTGCATGTCTCACTCTCACGGTCGCAGACGGCGGACGCGATTTTCTTTTTTCGCCACGATAACGGTAGCTGGAATGTCTTCCCGCCAGAAACTCGACACCCTGCGATGACGCATTTGCAATATAGACCGCATGACGTGCGGTGATATTCCGGTGGACCCGGCATCAGCAGACGATTTATCGCATGAGCGCCAAAGCCACCAGCAGAATCCCCTGATCAGATCACGGGCCGGCGCGTACTGGAAAGCCTGGTTGCCATGCGACACCGGCCTTTAACCGCGAGGATACACTTCGTGCAAACCCCTTCACACACCTCACCGCCCGCCCGTCCGCTGGCGCAGCAACCCGCAGTCAAGCCCCGCCACCCGATCCGGAACGGCGTCGCGGGCCGTGACGATAATGACGGAAGTGTCGTCGTCCCGCTCGCGTAACCGGGTGAGCAAGGTCAGCCCGTCCTGCTTTGGCAGGCCGAGGTCAAGCAGGACGAGCCCGTATGATGTCGTGCGCAAGGCGAGGGCGGCCGCGTTGCCATCCTGGGCCCAGTCCACGGCGAACCCCTCGCCCTGCAGCCCCTGCTGCAAGCCGCTGCCGATCAGTGCATCGTCCTCTACCAGAAGTATCCGCATGCTGTCGTTCTGTTCGGCTTGTCGTCAATGGTGGCCGTACTCCGTATTCCACGTGTGATGCGTGACGTGGTCGCTGGATTGCGAGGTGCTGGTTGGCATACCACCGTAGCCCGTATCTGATTGCGCTGCCACGCGGGCTTCGGCTGCCTGAATGTCAGCAGGATACTGCGATCTGTTCTGCCGGTAACCCGCATGTTCGAGCTGGATCAGTTGTCCCTCGACCTGCGCGCGGGTCAATGAATCGTTTGCGTCTTGTGCAAACGACAATATCGGCGTGGCGACGGCAAGCGACAGGGCAAGCGCCTTGATGAGGGTTTTCATGACTAGTACCTCCGATGTTAGCCCTTTGGGGTGTGCTGGTCTTTATGTTCCAGCAATTGCAGTTTGAAACCCCAGACTTAAGACACGGTTAACACGATGCCTGTGGTAGCCGCATGCATATTGCAGGCCTGCAACCGCTGGCTAACGGTTTCCGATCATTAACCGAAAAATGAAAGGATAACGACACAGTTCCGGGCATCCCGGATGCGATCTTAAGTCCACCTTAAGGCGACCGGAATTACATTGACTGCAACACTCGTGAAAGTGCTGATGGTTGCTGTCGAACGGGAGGGAGTCATGAAGCGCAGCACATTACTGGCAGTGGCGACTGCAGGTCTCCTTGGAGTCTCGTCGGGTGCACTACCCGCAGAACCGTCCACGGTAACGGTTCGTCTTGCTGACGGGGGAGGCACAGGGATGTCATTGACTCTGGTGCCATCGACGATACCGGCCGGACCGGTCGAGTTCACGATCACCAATGAGTCTCGCGCGCTGAAGCACGAATTCATGATCTTGCCGTGGTCCAGTGCCAGCACAGCGCTACCTTACGATCAGAAAGCACAACAGGTGAACGAAGCACGCCTGGGCGATCTGCAAGGCGTGGAGGACCTCAATCCCCGCGAGACGGTCACGGCAAGGCTCGTACTCAAGCCAGGTCGCTATATCGCCTTCTGTAACGAGCCAGGGCACTATCGCGACGCAATGCGTGCCACGCTTGTCGTCAACGCCGTGAAATGATGGTGTGCAGAAGAGCGGACTTCCGCTTTTCGCTATTTTGCGCGAGGAAGTCACAAGTTTTCGTGCTTCAGCTGAAGAGTGCGGGATCAGCAAGTTTTCTTCGCGTGGGATCCTGCGTCCCGCGGGACTGACATATGCGCTGAACGAAGGAAGCTCGTGCGGGAGATGACATATGAATAACCGGTCATTTGCAGGCCCATGGAGCCGATACGCACTCCGCAGCATACGTACGTCGGCTGGCGCCCAGGTTGGGCGGGGGCAACCGCCTGTTGCAGGGTAAGCAACTCGATGCGGATCTTTAAACCATGCGAGTCACCGCACTCCGACGAGCAGCATTGCCCATCATGTGACCCGCGCCAGAAAATTCACTGCTCCCGCAGAGGCCGGGCCAGCAATCTAATACGCAGGACAGTGTGGCCGCTCGCCATCGTGGCAGCGTGCGGCGCGCTATGCCCGGGGTTGCCGGCTCAGACATCCGACGATGCCGCGCGCTTGCGTGTCATCTACCAGAACCTGAAACCGCAGCTCGACCATAACGCGTTCCATCGGAAGCTGTATCTCGATTCGGAAGAGTCGCCGTCCACGGTCACGGGCGAAATCTATGCGGTGATGAACTACCCGTTCTCGACCGTCAGCGACGCATTTAACGATTCGTCGCGAGCCCCGACGAACTGGTGCGATATGCTGATCCTGCATCCCAATATCAAGCGCTGCCATGTCTCTGGCGGTAGCAGCGGCAACACCCTGACCGTGAACGTCAGCCAGAGGGAAGCCGCTGAAGATCTTGCATCCACTTACCGCTTGCAATTCGACTACGCCCCGGCGGCTACGAGCCCAGGATACTTCCGCGTAAAGCTTCACGCCGACAGCGGGCCATTGAACACCCGGGATTATCAGATCGTCCTGGAAGCGGTGTCGCTCAGTCGCGACCGCACGTTCCTCCACCTGACCTATGCATACAGCTACGGCGCTATCGGTCGTCTTGCCATGAAAGGCTATCTGGCCACGTTCGGTAGCGGCAAGGTCGGCTTCACCAATATCGCGGATTCTTCTGCGGCACAGCCGGATTACGTTGCGGGGTTGCGCGGTCTCGTGGAGCGCAACACCATGCGTTACTACCTGGCCATCGATGCCTGGCTCGATGATCCGCCGGGCCGGCCGGACACGCGACTGGAGCAACGCTTGAGCTACTGGTTTAGCGCGAGCGAACAGTATCCGCGACAGCTACACGAAATCGATCGACAGCAGTACATGCAAATGAAACAGGAAGAATGCCGACGCCAGCAGACGGGAGAGTAGAGGAGGGAACGGTGCTTCTGCAATGTCGTGAGTCAGTTGAAGACGCAGTGGGCCGAGGAGCATGGGGCATGGAGCTGGCGTGACCTCGCGGCGAAATATCCGAAGGCAACCGATACGCTGAAAAGGGAAAGCCGTTGGCGTTTTGCGACTTCCCCGCGGGGCACTGGCAGCATTTGCGCACGACCAACGCGATCGAGTCGACGTTCGCGACGGTACGTCATTGCACGACGCGTACGCGTCCCTTCAGAAGCCTGCTTTGAAGTTAAAGGGCTTCGGGTATAGCGATTGCGCTATTCCAAGGCTGGCATACGCTACCCGGTTGCGGGCAATGCGGCGGGCAGAACGCATAGAAATTTGACGCAGGGGCGAAAGGGCCTTCTTGCAGCGCATCGGTTGGCGCTGCTGAAGCCTGTAGCAAGCGCGGCTTCGGCATGATGCGAAGGTGTGGACGCGAACGCATGAATGCTGAAGTCATACACCGCGCTTACGGTTCGATTCTGACGTTGGATTTTGAAAGGAGGCCGATGATGCAGACTCGGCGACGTTTCGTCTGTGGGTGTCTGGGCGCCATGACCGGCTGTACGCTCTTCCCGTCGCTCGCCCCCGCAAGGCTGATTGACATTCTTCCACCGGCCGATCCGGCCGACGGTGTGACCTTTCGAGTCCTGTGCTTCCATGACGTGCGTGACAATCTGCGCGCCGAAGTCCACAGGAACGGTGTGATTGATCCATATGCGGTCGATACCGGCACGCTGACGTCGATTTTTTCGTGGCTTGAGGACAACCGTTATCACCCTGTCACGATCGGCGCGATTCTGGCTTCACGCACAGGCGGCGAACCGCTGCCGCCGCGCCCGGTACTGCTGACCTTCGACGACGGCTTCAAGAGCCACCACGACAAGGTCTTGCCGCTGTTGAAGGATTTTCGCTATCCGGGTGTCATGGGCATCGTGACGTCATGGATCGATACGCCTGTCGAAAGCGGCGTTCGTCTTTCGGATAAGCTGGTCGTACCGCGCAACACGTTCATGTCATGGGATGAGGTGCGCGACGTGGCCGCGTCGGGGCTGGTCGAGCTGGCGTGCCACACGCACGACCTGCATCACGGCGCCATCGCCAATCCGCAGGGCAATGAGTTGCCGGCGACGACATCGCACCTGTACCTGAAAGATCAGAAGCGCTACGAGACGGACGCCGAATTCCATTCGCGCGTGCAGTCGGACCTCGCCACATGCATGGCGCAAATCAAGGCGCAGACAGGCGCTTCGGTGCGGGCGATGGTATGGCCTTACGGGGCACAGAATCTCGCTGTACGCAATATTGCATCGGGCCTTGGCATGCCCACGCAGTTCACGCTCGAGGACGGCCCGAACACGCGTGATGTGCCGCTCAACCGGCTGCGCCGAATTCTGGCGACGTACGACATCGACGTTGGTGGTGTGGAGCGCTCGATGCGAGAGCCCGCGCAGAACCGCGGGGAAATCAACCCGGTGGAGCGGGTCGCCGTGGTTGCGCTGGATGACGTTTACGACCCGTCGCCTGTTACCCAGGAAAAGAAGCTCGGCGAGCTGATCGACCGGATGTATGCATTGCGCCCCAGCTCCGTGTACCTTCAGGCTTACTCGGACCCCGGACGTTCCGGGTTCGCACGGGCAGTGTACTTTCCGAACAGGCACCTGCCGATGCGCTCGGATCTGTTCTCCCGAGCAGCATGGCAGTTGAACACGCGTGCTCACGTGGAGATCTACGCGTGGTTACCGGTGCTCGCCTTCGCCGTCCCCGCGAAGCTCGACAGGCGGGTGGAATTCGTCACGGCGGCAGCCGGCAGCCGCCTGCCGCCCGGTGCCTCGGGCGTGCGGCGGCTCAGTCCTTTCGATCCCGCTGCGCGGGCGTATGTGCGCGAACTGTACGAGGACCTCGGCAAATATTCCGCTTTCAACGGCGTGCTGTTTGGCGAGGATGCGATGCTTACCGATTATGAGGACGCAGGGCAGCATGCACGACAGACGCTTGCCCGCTGGGATTTGCCGCAGAGTATTGGCCAGATCCGCTCCACCCCGGACCTCGCGAAGCGTTGGGGCGACATGAAGGCCCGGTATCTGCTCGACTTCACAAAGGAGCTCAGGAAAATCGTGCTCGACAGCCAGAACAGCGACGAGGTTCTGACCGTGCGCACGATATTTCCCGATGCCGTGCTCGATCCTGTTGCGGGGCGGCACTATGCGCAGAACTATGAGGCGTTCCTCGGCACGTATGACTACGTCGGGCTGCTCGCCATGCCTTCTCGCCAGGGCATTACTTCGGTGGACCCTTGGCTCGATTCGCTGAGCGCAGACGTGCGGTCTGCGCCGAACGGCGCTCACAGGACGGTCTTCCTGCTGGAAGCCACCGACGCCCATACCGGCGCACGTATCCCAACGGGGCGCCTCGTGAACCAGATGCGTCATTTGCGTATGACCGGGATGGTGAGCTACGGTTACTATCCCGACAACTTCGCCCGCGATCAGCCGCAGGCTGTTGCGCTCAACGATGTTATATCAACACGATCGCAACTCAACCCTGATTCCATCAAGGCGCTGTTTCAGGCCAGCACCAGCGGGAAGCTTTACCGCTGACGCATGACGCGCGGTAGTCACGGAGGAGATCCAGCCTTGGCGACAGGGAACCGCCGAATTCTGATCTGTGGCGCGGGGATTGCCGGGCCGTCCCTGGCTCACCGGCTTTTGCGGTACGGTTTTGA
The DNA here is from genome assembly GCF_022213065.1 of Paraburkholderia tagetis. Classification (GTDB taxonomy): domain Bacteria; phylum Pseudomonadota; class Gammaproteobacteria; order Burkholderiales; family Burkholderiaceae; genus Paraburkholderia; species Paraburkholderia tagetis. Next base: position 41,595 of record NZ_JAKLJA010000029.1, on the reverse strand, counting down.
ACCCACGGTTATCGAACGCGCCGCTGCGTTCCGCGATGGTAGCTACCTGATCGATGTGTGGGGTACCGGATGTGACATCGTCGAGCGCTATGGTCTGTTGCGATCGGAGCAAGAACGCGCCTACCAGTTCGACAGTCTGAAGTTCGTCGACGAGCGGGGACGAAAAGTTTCGGGATTTGGGCGGGGCCATGTTGCGCAAGGCGTTGAACGGAAGGTTTTTTAGCATTCCACGCGGCGACCTGGCGCGAACGCTCTACGACACGATCAGCGACCGGGTTGAGGTGTTATACAGCGTCTCCATGCATTCGGTGATCCAGAACGCCCAAGGCGTCGTGGTCGAGCTCTCGGGGGGAGAGAGGCGATGCTTTGATCTGCTGGCTATCCGCATCGGGATGAAGCGACCTATGTGAGTTTCGCGAGGCCTGGCCGGCAGATCAGCCGATACGCCATGCGAGAAGGCCGAAACGCATTTCTTTTGGTGTTTGCAGAGACCACAAAGGCTGGCATTGCCGCTCACAATGTGGCCGCGCAGAAGGCCAGGCTCCGTGCGTGTTTTGCCTGCGATGGCTAGGAAACACGTGAGATTCTGGCGCAATTCGATATCACGCCTGAGCTCTATTTCGATGCAGTCAGCCAGGTTCGCATGCCCAGATGGACAAGGGGCAGGGTCGCGCTATTGGGGGGATGCCGCGCAGAGCCCTTCGTTGCTGCTGGTGCGGGCGCAGCGTTTGCGATGCTGGGCGCCTATGTTCTGGCGGAAGGGTTGAACATTGCAGATGGGGATTTCGCACGTGCCTTTTCAGCGTATGAGCAACGTCTGCGGGGCTTCATGTTGCGTCAGCAGGACGCCGCCATGCGCTTCGCGGCCTCATTCACGCCGCGCAGCCGTGTCGGACTTCTCGTGCGCGATTGTGTAGTGAGATGAGCGTCCCGCAGATTGGCGCGTGGCTTGCGCCGCGGATGCCGGGAGAGTTTTTTCCTTTTCCGGACGACCATTCCCGATGAATCGACACGTCCGGGTACGCATCGCTCAACCAGCGCGGCCCGGTTGTGCAGCTCGAACGCTCGCGGTCGATTGCATCAGACCTTTCGTTCGGCGCGCAGATGACGGGTGTTGCGCTCGATGGAGATCAGCACCAGCAACAACGTGAGGAATCCGGTCAGCGCGAGTAGCGTCCCCAGCGACGACCTGAACTGCGCGATCCGGTCGTGCGCCGCGGCGATGGCGCTTTGCGCGGACGCAATGCGCTCCGTCTTGACACGGGCATATTGATTCATCGCTGCCGCAACGTAGCGGTTGCGATCATCCCATTCCCACGCCGCCGCATGCTGGTTGGCATGCGCGACCACGTCGGAAAGCTCATTGAGGAATGCCTGCCGGTCCGGGAGGGGTACGCTATCCAGCCACGCTTCCAGGAGCGGCTGGCTTGCGTTGTCCTGGCTCAGGACCTGACGCAGCGGGGCAGAGACCGTCAGTCCCGCAGCGGCCTGGATCGACAACGCGGCCGCACCGTCGCTCGCGCTGTTGCCCACGTTGTTGTCAGATATCGCATCGTTGGACGCCTCCGAGCCCGGGATCGACGCGAGCACGTCGGTCGCGCGCACCGGCGGATCGGCGACCGGTTGCGCCTTGCCAGGCGCGGCTAGCGCGAACATGAGGGCGGTCATCGCCAGCACGGCGGCGACCAGGGAGATGAGGCACAGCGTACGCGCCGTGCCCAGCAGACGCTGTTCGACCTTGTCGGCAATCTTCATTTCAACCCCGTTGGTATCTGGACAGGCGCGCACGGCAGGCCTAGAAGTCATGACTCGCGCAGATAGCGCTCCGATAACGCCTCGTACAGCGGTGGCGCAAAAAAGCGCGAGACGCGGCTCGAGATGAGCGCGGTGGCCATCAGCGAAATGACGAGTGCGTGCCCGTTGATCATCTCGATGACAATCACGAACGCCGTGATCGGACTCTGAGTGACCGCCGCGAGATATCCAACCATGCCGAGCGCGATCAGCATCGGGAGCTGCATGTGCGAGAACACCATGTGCAAGGTATTGCCGATGCCGGAGCCGATGGCCAGCGACGGCGCGAACAGGCCGCCGGGTGCGCCCGGCAGGTACGAGCCCACCATCGAGGTGAGCTTGAGAATGGGATACGCCGCGCTGACGTGCGCAGTGCCCTCGAGCATGCCGCGCGCCTCGGCATAGCCGCTGCCAAACGTGTGACGGTGCGACAGTACGCCAACGATGGCGATGACGAGGCCGCAGAGCGCCCCGAACAGCACCGGCCGTTGTGCGCGCATGTCGAGCAGCACCTGCGGCATCCAGCGCCGGGTATTGAGCAGCAGCCAGCAGAAACATCCGCCCAGCACGCCGGCGAACACGCCAATCAGCACGACGGCGAGGCTCAGCGAGCGGGGCAGCCCCGAGCCGATATCGATCGTGCCGAAATAGACGTAGTTGCCCTGGAGCCCCAGCGAAACGACGCCAGCAAAGATGATGGCCGTGACGAGGACACCGCTCGTGCGCTGCTCGAAACTGCGCATGAGTTCTTCGATGGCAAACACGACGCCGGCGAGCGGCGCATTGAATGCCGCGGAGAGGCCGGCGGCGGCGCCCGCGAGCGCCAGCCTGCGTTCGAGCACACCTGGCCGGATGGCGAGGAAGCGCTGTGGATAGAAGCGTCGCAGGCTGAACATCAGGGCGGCGCCGACATGAATGGTGGGGCCTTCGCGGCCAATCGTGAATCCACCGAGAATCGCCAGGAACGAGATGAAAATCTTGCCGATGAGGATGCGCAGCGTGAGCAGTTGTGGCCCGAGCTCGTTCGGCCCATGCAGCATCGCAATGACCTGCGGAATGCCGCTGCCTTCGGAGCCAGCGAAAAACCGCCGCGTGAGCCAGACCGTCACGGCACCCGTTGCAGGCGCAACGAGGAGTGGCAGCCAGAACCGCTCAGCCGCGTAATGCAGGAACAGCGCGTAACCGAAGTCGATCAGCTTTGCGTAGAGCACGGCGACGAGGCCGACCGCGATCGCGCCCAGCCAGAACACGCCATAGTGGAGCCACAGCCGGTTGACGCGCTGTAACGTTCGCTTGTCGACCAGACCGAAGATTCGCAAGATCGGTATCCCCTGTTTGTCGATTGTCGTTATGTTGATGGTACAGGCGTTTCCTTCAGTTCGTGCCGGCACTCAAAAAAATCAGGCACGGCGCAGCGGCGGCGCCTTCATGCTGGCCGCGATCAGGAGCCAGCAGAACACGAGCCCCGAACACGTGTAGAACACGGCGCTCGCGCTGCCGTACTTGAGCAGCCACCCACCCACCACGCCGCCGAGTGCAAGCCCGATCGACTGGGTGGTGTTATAGACGCCCGTGGCCGCGCCCTTGCGGTTGCCCGGTGCGAGCTTGGACACCAGCGAGGGCTGCGAAGCCTCCAGGATGTTGAACCCAAGGAAGTACACGAACAGCACGGCCGCCACGATTGCAATGGTATGCGCAAGCGAGCCGAGAAGAAGCTGGCCGATCAGGACAAGCGCAATGGCCGAGCACAGCACGGCCTTCATCTTGCCCCGCTTTTCTGCGGCGATGATGGCAGGCACCATCAGGACGAACGAGACACCCATCACCGGCAGATAAATCTTCCAGTGCGCGGCGACCGGCAGACCCGCGTCCACCAGCAGACGCGGCACGACGAGAAAGAGCGCGGTCTGTGTGGCGTGCAGCACGAGCACGCCGAAGTTCAGGCGCAGCAGTTCCACGTTGCGCAGGACTTCGGCGAATGGCGCACGCACATGCACGGGCCTGGGTGCATCGGGCACGATCCACAGCACGACGCCCACCGCGAGGATCGAGAACACGCCGACGAGCGCGAACAGGCCGCTCATGCCCACCCAGTGAAATACGATGGGCGCACCCACGATCGCCACGGCGAAGGACAGGCCGATCGAGCCACCCACCATCGCCATGGCCTTGGTGCGGTGCTCTTCGGAGGTGAGGTCGGCGATGAACGCGAGGACCGCCGAGGAAATCGCGCCCATGCCCTGAATCACCCGGCCGACGATGATCCAGGTGATGTCGTGCGCGAAGGCCGCCACGAAGCTGCCCAGGGCGAAGATCACGAGGCCGGTGATGATCACGGGCTTGCGGCCCATCCTGTCGGAAAGCCAGCCGTAAAAGATGTAGAGAAGCGACTGCGTGACGCCGTAGGCGCCAAGGGCGATGCCGACGAGCAGCACGTTGTCGCCGCCGGGAATGGTTTTCGCATAGACCGAAAACACCGGCATGATCATGAACAGGCCCAGCATGCGCAGCGCGAAGATCGCGGCCAGCGACACGGTCGCGCGCATTTCGGGCGCGCTCATGCGCGAGGAGGGAGTCGGCGACGTGGAGGAGGTGCGCATCTGGGCAATCGAAAAAAAACCCAGCGGCAACGCTGGGTCAGGGGAGCTGCCCCCGGCACTCTACCGGTGGCAACTGGACGTTTTCAGTCCAGCAAGCTGAGGGTACAACGATGACGCCTAATCATGCGGTGCGCTCGCTGCAAGCATATCGCAAGAAATGTCACGGCGTGACATTTGTGGCACTTTACGCCGATATACTTAAAGGAAGCTTAAATCTGTCGATTCTGGCACGCCATTGCGCCTGATCACTCCGGTGCGTGGCTCTGCTCACGGAAATACACATTCGACACGCAAAATGCGCTGGAATCCTGCGATGTTGCCACCTGGACTGCAACCGGAATATCGATGCTTCGCTACCGAACCGGAGGCCGTCATGCGCCTGAGCCGAACCTGCACTGCAATCCTGCTGGCCGCGCTGCTTGCCGGATGCCACTCGACGACCACAGTTCCGGCATCAGGTGGCGTATCAAACATGAACGCTGCTACCACGCAGCCGGTCACCGGGAGCCTTTCGTCGGTCGACGAACTCAGCGCCCCAACAGTCCGCTCGCCAAAAGCAGTATTTATTTCGACTTCGACAGCTATGACGTGAAGATCGATTACCTGCCGCTACCACGCGATCACGCCAGCTATCTGCGCGACCACCCGGCGCAGCATGTACTGATCCAGGGCAATACTGACGAGCGTTGCACGGACGAGTACAACCTCGCGCTCAGGGCGCGCCCGTCTGAAGCCGTGCTGCACGAACTCGAATCGCTCGGCGTCTCGGGCTCCCGGCTTGAAGCTGTCAGCCTTGGCAAGGAGAAGCCTGTGGCGCCTGGTCACGACGAGGCGTCGTGGGCCCAGAACCGGCGCGCCGACCTGCTTTACCATCAGTAATCCATATCAGGTTGGTCCGGACGTCCTGAGCCGCCACACGATTCACAATCCCATGTAATAGGTACGTACATCCATTTCATCCGCCCACGTCTGGACGTCCAGCATGTCCTCGAAATCGACGGGCAGCCCACAATACATGCAGCAAAATCCGTTTGCCGTTCGATAGACGACCACCCATTCGCGGTCATCCTCGACCGTGCCGGCGAATCCCGGGGTATCGTGTTGCTTTGCTGGATGCAACGCGGCTTCGATGCGCGTGCGGACTTCACGCCATTCAGCTTTCAGTTTCACGACGATTCTCCGTTTTTGCTCCAGAGGCCGGCGGGTCACCTCGCGACGGATCGCCAGCTTCTGGCGAACTGCGGGTGCCCTTGTTCGCACGCGCCGGGAAAATGCGGATGCTGCTTGCGACTGCGTCGGCAATATGTTCTTTGGCGATGACACCGCTGACCCGCAGCATCGCCGAAGCATCGCCCGTGACGACGATGGCCATCGTCGCCCGGTGCTGGCGCAGCTGGTTGATGACGTCGAACGCGGCATCGGACTCGGCAACGACGATGTAATTGTGCTGCGCGAGCCGGCCGAGTGTCACGGATGGATCGTCGCGACTCACCGCCTTGCGCAGTCCGGTATTGATGCGCAGTACGCCGTTTATCTGTCCATTGCGTGTGACGACCACGTGACGAAACGCCGGGTCGCCGGGCGAGCGCAGCAGATCGCGGAACGGCACCGCTGCATCGAGCACGAGGACGTCCGTTTCCATGACCTGTGCAGCGCTTTGCACCATGAACATGTTGGCGTGCAGTGCGTTCGGAATCACGTGTCCGCGGCGCGTGAGCTTGAGGGTGTAGATGCTCTCTGGCGAGAGCAGACGACGGGCGCCGAGACCAAAAGCGACGGCGATGATCATCGGCAGCACGATGTCGTAGTCGCGGGTCATTTCGAAGATCATCGCCACCGCCGTCATCGCAGCACCAGTCCCCGCGCCGACCATCGCGCCCATGCCCACCATTGCGAAGGCAGGCGCGCTAACCGGAACGCCTGGCAAAACGAGCTGGAACGCCGACGCGATTGCTGCCCCGAGCGTCGCGCCCATGTACAGCGACGGCGAAAAGACCCCGCCCGACGACCCCGAGCCCAGGCTGACTGAAGTCGCGAACATTTTGGCCAGGGCGAGCGCGAGCAGAAATAGTCCACCCTGCAGTTGCCCATAGAGTGTCGCCTGGATCGTCGCGTAGCCGACGCCCTCCACATAGTAGTGGCCCGCATGGCGCATCAACACGTACATCAGGGAACCGACAAGCAGCATTCCGAGCGCGTGACGCCAGTAACGCGACCGGATACGGTCGAAGCTATCCTCGGCCCAGTGCAGCGCACGTATGAGCCCCGCTGCGGCGACGCCGGTGATCGCCCCAAGTACCGCATACAGCAGCATCGTGAGGGCGCTGCCCGGATGATTGGGCAACGCGCCCAGTTGCACAGGCACGAGAAACGCGGGTTCGCCGCCGAAAAAAAGCCGCCCGACGAAAGTGGCCGTACCCGTCGCGAGGGCAACGGGCAAGAAGGTATTGACGCTGATTTCCGGCATCATCAGTTCGGTGGCGAAGAGGACGCCGCCAATGGGCGTGTTGAAGGTGGCGGCGATCCCCGCGCCCGCGCCGGCCGCGACCAGCGTGATGCGCTGGCCGGCGGCCATCGGCATTGCCTGGCCCAGTGTCGAGCCCAGCGCCGAACCAATCTGGATGATGGGTCCTTCGCGCCCGACCGCCGCCCCGGTGCCGATGGCGAATGCCGACGCGAGCGACTTCACGACGGCGACGACCGGCCGGATCACGCCGCGCCGGAAGTAAATCGCATCCATGACCTCCGGGACGCCGTGCCCCTTCGCCTCGGGCGCGAAAGTGCTGACGAGCCAGGTGACCACGAGGCCGCCTGCCACGGGTACGAGAATCACCCATGCGCCCCAGGGGGCGGCGGGCGTAAACCGGCTTGCATCGTAGGAAAACGACAGGCGGCCGAGAAAGAACGTGTTGTGCACGGCGCCAATCAGGCCGCGGAACACGACGGCACCGAGGCCGGTGACGATGCCCACGAGGAACGCGTAAAAGCACAGCAGATAGATGCCGACTGGCTGTGTGTCGTCGTCGGGCACGGCGGCTGGCGCCGCACGCCCCGACGCAACGTGCACGGCACGGCGGGCTGCCTTGCTGATCGCCTGTTGCCTCGTCTCATCGTTCATGGCTACGCGCTCCCGGCTATCATCGGTTGCTGTGCCGTAGTCGGCGGGTCGTCGACGCTAGCTGGTGCTGTTCATGCGCGACATCATGTTCGCCGTCTCATTCGCGTTCAACGAGCAGCGCAGCGCAAGCACCAGCACCACGATGCTCCAGAGCGTGACGACCAGGATGTCCCAGCCGAAGCTGATCGCCCCGCGCCCTCCGCCGATCCCGCCGAGCCACGACAGCACCCACAGGCCGCCGAACCAGGGCAGCAGCCACGCGATATGGCGCCAGCCGAAGTCGTGCACGCTGCGCCGCGCGATGAGGTGATAGTGCAGCGCATAGAGCACGAAGCCGATCGCCACCAGCGAGAACAGGAAATTGTTGGTCTTGAAGCCCGTCCAGTAGATGATGAGGTTGCTGCAGATAAAGGCGAGCGGGGCGATGATGCCGGCGCCGCTCATGCGGAACGGCCGTTGGAGATCCGGCAGATTGCGCCGCAGGACCATGAGCGCGACGGGACCGAGGCCATAGGTCAACACGGTAACGGAAGTAATGTAGTTGACCATTTGCTGCCACGCAGGGAAGGGCAGCAGAAACAGCACACCGACGACCCACATCGCGAGCACGCCGACCCATGGAATCTTGTTGTCGTTCAGGCGCGTGAGCGCGCGCGGGCCTGCATTCATTTCACCGCTGGCGAACAGGACGCGCGAGCCGCCCGTCATGTACATGAGGCCGGTGCCGCCCGGCGAGACATAGGCGTCGATGTAGAGCAGCGTCGCCATCCAGCCGAGCCCGAGCGTGGCCGCGAGTCCGGCGAACGGTCCCATTTCGCCCTTGAAGCTCAACTGCGCCCAGCCGTGCGCGAGGTCACCGGGCGAGAGCGCCATGATGAACGCGACCTGGAGCAGAATGTAGATGACGGCGGCCAGCACCACGGCCCCTACCACGGCAAGCGGGATGTCGCGGTGCGGGTTGGCGGTCTCGCCGCCCAGGTCGATGGCCGTGCGAAAGCCGAGATAGCTGAAGACGATGCCGGCGGCCGGCAACGCCGTGAACATGCCGGAAAGCTTGTACGTGCCGGGCGCAGCCTGCATGACGTCCCAGTGTGTGCTCGCCACGATCAGCCCGGCGATGGTGACGAGCGGCACCAGGATCTTCCACCACGTGATGGTGGAGTTCACGTTGAGCAGCCAGCGCACCACCATCAGGTTCAGGAGCGCCATGACGCCGAGCAGCACGGCACAGGCGATGAACCCCGTCAACGTAAGCAGCCCGGAACTGCCAGGGCGGATGAACCACGGCAAATAATTGTTCGCGTAGGTGACGATCGCCTCCGCTTCGACTGCCGGCACCGGCACATAGGCCAGAAACAGCAGCCAGCACCAGATGCGGCCGAGCCCTTCGCCGTGGCTGGCGTGGCTCATGTGGACCAGCGCGCCGCTGCGCGGAAAGAGCGCGGCCAGCTCCGCGAAGCACAGCGCAATCAACATGATGATGATGGCGCCCAGGATCCAGCTGCCGATGCTGTACGGTCCTGCGATGCGGGAGGCGTGATACGCGCCGAACAGCCAGCCCGAGCCGATCATGCTGGTGGTGCTGGCAAACAGCAGCCCTACGATTCCGGCGTCGCGCCGGAGTTTGCCTTCGAGGGTCAGGCTTGAGGGTGTGCTCATACCGAACTCCTTGCTTTCAGTCGCCCCTGACCTTGTGCGTTGCTCTTCTTCCTGTGTGTGGCGTTTTGAATGTCGGCGCGGCTCTACGGGCCGCTGCCTGTCGGTGCTAGATTCTCTCTTCCCTGAATGCCCAGCCGAAAGCCTGGACTTCCGTCTTGTGGGCCGCGGCCAGCCTCTTGAGGCAGCGCTCGCCCTCGGGCGTCAGTTGCACCTGAACCTGCCTGCGATCGTGAGCGCTCGGCACCCGGCTGACCAGTCCTGCAGCCTCGCAGCGTGTGACCAGCGCGACTGTGCCGTGCGACGAAGCCTGCAGGCGCTCAGCGAGTTCGCCCACGGTGGCCCAGTCGCGGTCGGGAAACGCGCGCGTGTGCAGCATCAGCATGTACTGCAGCGGCGTCACACCCTCTGCGTGCACGATTGCCTCCGAAAGCCGCAGGAACCGGCGCAGCCGATAGCGGAACTCGGAGAGCTCCTCCAGGTCGGCCCTCGTGACCTCCTCTGTCACCTTGCGGGGCTTCGGTGGCATAGATCGCTCCATTCAGGGCGTTGAACCAGAAACAGGTCACTGTGTGACATAAAATATAGGCGCAGTTGTGCTGTCGTGCAAAAGGCCATTGTAAGTCCAGGTGATTTTTTACTTCCTTGACGCCCGCGACATTCCCGGCGGTGACGCAAATGGCCTTGCGTCCTTCTTCGCTCGAAATCGCGCCCCACAGGTGCACCACGCCGTTGCTGACGATGACGTTCTGCGGCAACAACGCCCAGCGGCTCCCGCTCAATGCGGCGCGAATGGCTTCGCGCATTTCTCGGTCGCCTGGCGTGATACGCCGCGTAAATCGGGCTCGACACTCACCAGCGCACGAATGGGATCGGCGCAACTGACGAGCCCGGTTATCCTGCCATTGTTCAGAACGGAAATGCGCTTGATTCGATGCTTGCCCATCAACTCCGCGATTTTGCCAGGCGACGCATCTTCAGCCACCGTGAGAACGTCGGTGGTCAACACGTCAGCTACGAGGCGCGCGTGTTCGTTGACGTATTCGCTGGCGAGTTCGCGCGGGCGCATTCCGACCACCGCCCGCGCCGCTTCGACTCCGTGCCGATTTCCGCGCGATGTAGCAAATTACTTTCGGAAATCGTCCCGACCAGCTTACCTGTTGCGTCGACAACGGACATGTAGCTGATGTGTTTGCCGGCAAGCGTTCGTGCTGCCTCATGAATGGTCATGTCCGGTCGTGCGCAGGCCACCGCGGTAGCCATTACATCGATCGCGGTATCGCTGTCCCTCTCTTACGATGACTGGTGGCTGGGAGCGATTGCGTCAGCCGTGAGAGCCGGTGAGCTCGGGTCGTTCGGACGTCTGCAGTTGCACCAGATCAGGTGAAGCGCCGAACACAATCCAGTTTGCGGTCCTCCATCTGTACCAACTCGCGTCGCTGCGCAGTCCAGACCGCTGCTGCGATACGACCTGCATGGAAAACACCGGTGCCGAACAGCAATTGCGCCTCCGCGGTCGCTCGACGCGACGAATGCCTTCTCCCGCTCACCGGCCGGCGAGCCCGCTTCCGGATGCCGGGCCATGCAACTGTCGGAGCGCGCAGCGCATGGGACATGCATGATTGAAGTCTTTGGGAGTAAGTGTGCTTACGGCCACCTGGGTTACCTGGGACGTGACGGGAGGCGCCCGCCATCAGCGGATGGCCGTCATGGTCTTCGTGTGGCCGTTGACAATACTGTACTGGGGGCTTCCGAGGCTCATCTTCTATATCGCTTTGGACGCGCGCAGCCCGCTGCAAACGCAGACCGATGCGGGCAGGGGAAGACGCCGGGTGCGCCTTCGATGTGGCGTGCCGCGTTCCTGGGAGCAACACACTGCGGGGCTGGCTGCGCGCCCGGTGATTTTATCGGCGAATGGCTCGCGTACGGACTGGCGATTACCGTGGCCGGATCACGGCTTGGTGGCAAACTCCTTCTCGCGTTTGTGCTGGCCTATCTGATCGGCATCGCTTTCCAGTATTTTTCATCGCACCCATGCGTGGACTCAGACTGCGCGCCGGCATTGTCGCCGCGGTGAAAGCCGATACGCATTCGCTCATCGCCTACGAGCTGGGCATGTTTGGCCGCATGATCGCGTTCGCGCAGGGGTTTCCGGGGCTCAGGCCGGTCGATGCCCGGTACTGGGTATTCATGCAGATCGCGATGGTAGCGGGGTTCGTCACCACCTGGCCGGTGAACTGGTGGCTCATCAGGCACGGCATGAAGGAGAGGATGTGAAGCCATCGCGGCACGGTGGCCCGAATCCACGAACCGCGTGAATGCGCGGCCGTGGAGCAACGCGATTGCCGGACACCGGCGCTTTGATCTGCCGAGGCGTCGGCTGCCGTCCAGAGGCTCACCGAGCGCAGTGCCGCCGTGCGTCCCTGCATCGTGCCTGACAGTGCCCGCGAGCGGTCAGTCCTGACTGATTTCGTCCTGACCGATGACAACGCTCGTAGCAGACGTGAACATAAAGCGCGGCACATCGAGGTTTTGTGGCGCGGGCTTGTCTTTGAAGACACGTCCGGCGAGGTCGTACGTCGAGCCATGGCACGGACAGAGAAAGCCGCCGGGCCAGTCATCCGGAAGACCCGGTTGCGCGCCGGCCTGAAAGCGGGGAACTGGCGTGCAGCCCAGATGCGTGCACACGCCGACAACAACGAGAAAATTCGGGTGGTCCGGGCGGGAACGGTACTGGTTGCGGCAATAAGCGGGCAACGGCATGGAGAACGGATGCCCGGTGTATGGATCGGCAACCATCGGATTCGCTTTCACTACGGCAGAAAGCATTTCCGGGGTGCGATTGACGATAAAGACCGGTTTGCCGCGCCAGGCGACGGTCATCATCGAGCCCGGGATGAGATTCGTCAGGTCCGCATGCACGGGTGCGCCGGCGTCCCTGGCGCTCGCGGGCGGCGCAAAGGAGTCAATGAAGGGAATGAGCGTCACGACGCCGGCGATACCACCTGCCGTCGAGGTTGCGATCACCCAGATGCGACGTTGCGGGTCAACGGGTTCATCGAGAGCAGCTTTCATCATAATCTCCGTACTTCGACTGTCGACATCGGTTCATGATGTGCCGGCTGATCGTCGCGAGAGGCAGATTGCACTCAGGCGCTGAACCATCGCACGAGCAGGCCAAAAATTCCAAGGCCTGTGACCATGGCAATGATCAGCACGGGAAGCGCGAAAACGAGCACCCAGAGGCGCCGATGGGATTCCCGCCGCTCGTCCGGCGGCGTTGCTGCACGTTTCATTTCGGCTTCCTCGATTGATCATGCGATGACCGGCGTGCGCATCCCATTGAGGCTAGCCCGTATCCATGGTCACGAACATCCGTTCACCGTTGCGCTCTACGAGTAGTGCAAGCGAACGCCCGCTGCTGTCGACCTTGTCGCGGAACTGCATTGGACTTGATATGGGCTTGTTGTCGACCATCAGGATGATGTCCCCCGCTTCGATGCCGGCGAATGCGGCGGGACCGGCGCTCTCCACGACGCGGACACCGCCTTTGACTCCTGCGTCGTGTTGCTCCTCGGCCGTCAGGCCGCGCACCGTGAGTCCATCCGATGCCGTGGCCCGAGCGGAAGCAGTGGAGGATTGCGCGCCGTTGCCCCGCTTGCCCAGTACGATCGACGCGTTGTGCGCGGCGTTGTCGCGCCAGTACACGAGATGTACGGTGGTGCCGGGTTTGAGATCTGCCACGTTCATGGGCAATCGCGTGGAATCGGTAGCGGCCCCGTCGATCTGAAGGATGACGTCGCCCGAGCGCAGACCCGCCCTGGCCGCTGGCCCACCCGGGTTGACGAAGCTGACGAGCGCGCCCTTTGTTTTTGTCATGCCGAACGCCTGCGCGAGCGGCGCACTCACGTCCTGGACGGTGATGCCAAGCCGTCCGTGCCGGACCTGATGATGCTGTTGCAACTGCTGCTCAACCTTCATGGCCTCGTCAATCGGAATCGCAAATGCCAGTCCGTCCACGCCACCAAAGCTGCGCATGACAGGCGTTTCCATGCCGATAACGTGTCCGCCAGGATCGAGGACCGGGCTGCCGGCGTCGCCCGCGCTTTCCGTCATGTCGGTTTGAATCAGGGGGATATATGAACTGCGGGGCAGTTCCCTCGCCATATTGCTGATGATGCCAGCGGTTACCGTGTCGCTCATTCCATAAGGATTGCCAATCGATGCAACCCAGTTTCCGGCCTTTTCGCTGGCTACGCTTCCAATCTTGAGCGTCGGAAGGTTCGTTGCCGGAACTTTCAGCATCGCGATCCCGCTCGCAGGATCATTTCCGACGACCGTGGCTTTGAACTTGCGCCCGTCGTTGAGGGTGACTTTGACCTTCGCGGCGCCGGTGATGACCTGGGACGCCGTGAGAATGTAGCCGCTGGCGTTCACGATAAAGCCGGATCCGAGGTTCTGCGAAGGATCTCCCGTAAATCCGGGGGTTGCGGACGAAAACTGTTCAAAGAAGCGAGAGAACGGATCGTCGTTTCTGCCCGCCGGGGGCCAGAGACGCCGCGTTTCGGCGGTGGGTTTCGGGGTCGTCGTGCTGATATTAACCACCGCCGGCCCGTTCCTGAGAACGAGTGTAGAGAAGTCCGTCACGATAACCGGTGCGTGACCCGGTGACTCGGCCTTGCCATAGCCGCCCGGCTTGCCAGAATAGCCTTGCATTGATGGTGGTTGCGCCACGCAGCCTGAAGAAATCGCCGCCAGTAAAAGGGTCGCCAGACCCTTGAGATGGCCGAATTTCATTACACCACTCCGCTCCTCGGAGCCGTCGCGCGCTGCAGACCGTTAGAATGGCAGGCGCCAGGCGCCAAATGACAGCGCTTGCAATATAGGCGGATATCGTTAAAAGAAACTTAAAAGGCTTCGCCGTTTCGCTGGGACTGAAAGTGCGCGATCACTGCGACGCTCCCTCGCCCGAAAGGAGGCGAGAGCGGTCTTGCGTCAAACATCGGCGATCCCTCACGACTCGCAGCCGGATGCCGTGCTTGTCCAGCCGCGCCGTCTCACGGCTGAGCACCGAGGTGAACAGGCACATCAGAAACGGTACTTCTGCGCGAGGGCGAAACGAGTGCTCCGAACTGAACGCGAACAGCGTCCGGTAGCCGATGCCGCGCTTAGAGCAGCTTGCGACGATCGTGCATACCGCCTCCGCCATCCCAGGCAATTTACGCTGCGTCACCCACTGCCCATTTCCATCGATGACGATGGCGATCTGCTGCGACACGGCCCCCACATCAGGTACGCAAACAGTCGAACGGATTTAGCTCATGCCAGATCCTCAGGCGTGAACGAGTGAGTTCCTCCGCAGCCGACGAAACAAGATTGGCACGGCATCTTCAAGATTTGCTTAACAGCCCGGAGGGGGGGGCGCCCCCCCCCCCGCGGCTTGAACGCGAAGCACCAATCCGACCTGATGGATGACCCAAACTCAGTTTGCAGTTGCGGCGACGCATCAGGGAATCAACGGCCGGGTTTTTCCGCCGCAACGGGACTACACTGGAAGTGGCAGTAAACCGGGCACCAGTTCGCCGCGTCATCAGAGTGTGGGCGCGGGTCGGCGTCAATCCACCATGAGCACGAAGTCCAGCCTGCAGCTACGACCGCCGCGCGAGCACGGCATGGGGCTTGCGTTTGGGTTCGCGGTGACCCTGCATATCGTGCTGCTGGCGTTTCTGTTTGCCGGCGCCAGAGACCATCAAACTGCATCCGCCGGTCCGCAGATGGCCGTTTCCGGGTCGGTAGAGCCTTTGATGCTTGCTGTCCCAGTCCCGCGCATGGACAAGCGGAGCTGGGCATCAGGGCTGACGGGGAAGTCCCGGCTCGTTGCCGCGAACAACCAGGCGCCGCTTGCGCGGCATCGCAACACGGCAGTCAAGCCCGAGCAACGGCGTGGACTCGACTTGAGGATCGCGCGCGCTGGAGCGACACTTCGGGCGCCGCGGACGGCGGAACCGAGCGTCGCGCAGCAGCGAAATCGGTCGCTGGACCGGGAGCGCGCAGCACGGCTCGCTGCGCTTCAGGCAATGGCCGGGAGGCCGCTGCTAGATGGTGGACATGCCGCGTTGGCAGCGTATGCCTCGCAAGTGGCACGTCGGGTGCGCGCCAACGTCCTCGCGCCTTTCGACATCGAGGGCAACCCGTCAGCGGTAGTCGCTGTCACGTGCACCCCCAGCGGGGCGCTGCTCAGTGTAACGGTCCAACGTCCGAGCGGAAATCCGCAGTGGGATCGTGCCGTGGTGGCCGCCATCGAGGATTCGGAGCCAATGCCGGCGGACGGCAATGGCAGCACACCGACGAGCTTCGTCATGACGCTCCGACCGAAGGGATGAGGGATACACGCAATTCATCGCCCGGCCTGATCGAGACGGGCGGATTGCGAAAAATCGCGTCCTTGGGGCGATTGACTGCTAGCGACAGCGAGACGCTTTTCGCGTCTGCTGGCTCACAGAATCGTGTAAGCCAGCGATGGCAATAAATAACTCTGGTCTTCTAACTTACTTTTACATAAGCAACATGATCACATTTTAATTCGCATTCCTGTATTTGTGGGTCGAAGCGGTGTCGGCTTTGAAGCTCCGGACCCTGTAGCGCTGCGTCAGCGATGCATATGGACGTGGTGGGGTTCCGGGGACGTTTCGCTTTCGTGTGCAGACGTCGTGCGGAAATGAGCTCATCGAACGCGTCGATCATGGACGGCGTGTCGCCTTACCGGCCACGCTGCGAAAGAAGCTTGACGCCAGTCTGGGCGCTGCTCGCCCCCGAAGCATGGCAGGCACTCGCAGTCTCTGTCAAAATATCCGCATCCGTTCGCAGGTTCCCACGCACACCATTGCGGGTTCGTCGGGCTGCCAGTCGCCGCCAACGGCGACGAACATTGCCGAAGACGGCAACCGGAATCCATCCTCCCGGCGATTGCAGGAAGCACCGTTACAGCAGGCACGACATGGGACAAGAGCGTTGCGAACAATGCGGCAACCAGACGCCACCCTGGGACACCATACACTGCGGCTCCGGCGATGGCCGCTATGAGTTGCTCTGCACGCAGTGCTTCAATGCCAGGATTGCCGAGTCCACTGGATTCACCGATTTCGAGAACGTCCGGTTTGACCCCATCCGGATGATCGACTGCCACGGAGAGCCGCACCAGTTCCATTTCCAGCTCCGGCTGCTGGGCGACCGGATTGCACTGGATGCCTTTGAGCTTCGCGGAGAACTTCGCGCCGGTTACCGGTTCCAGCTGATCTGCGAGGTCGACGGCGATGTGTTCGTGCTGCTCGGGCGCCTCGTTGAGAAGATACGTCGCGCGTTATCGGTCAGGCACATCGATTTTCATGAGCGCCGGATCATTGACAGCACGGTGCGCGGGCACATCGAATGGGACGAGTCGCAGGCGGGGCGCCTGCCACTCGTGGTGGTCGACGGCAAGGAGCTCTCGTGGGACGATCTCGGGCGAATGCTCATGAGCACGGAAGGATGGCAATTCCGGCTCGATATCGCTGACCCGAGCGAAGAGCTTTGAGTCGTGTTGCCGACGCGGCGAAACGGGCGGCAAACCCCGGCCCCGGGCCGGTATGCCGACCTGACATGTACAACCTGGGTGAGTAGAGCCATGGTCGCAGTCAAACACGATGATCTTTCTTTGGCCTTCGACTTCGTCAGCTACGCGGCGCCAACGGAGCATAACGCGTATGTCTCGCTCGATACGGGCAAGATCTGGTGGACTTCGGATTCCGGCGACGCGTTCGACGAGGAGATTCCTGACGACCTTGAAACGTCAGATCGCTACCTTGCGATACCGCACAAGAACGAGCTCGATCTCGGAAGACGTCTCGCCTTGCGCTTTGTCGCGCAGGAGTTGCCTGCATGTTACGACCAGGCCGAAGGATTTTTCCGGCGGCAAGGGGCTTATGCGCATTTCAAGGATTTGCTGGAGCGTGAAGGCGTTCTCGAGCGCTGGTACTCGTTTGAAGCCGATGCAGTCGATAGCGCGCTGAGGCAGTGGTGTGCCGAAAACGGGCTTGAGCTTCTTGAGACGTGAAGGGCACTGTCAGCTTCCGCAACGCAAGGCGTGGTGTCTCCGGTCGTCAAACGCGGACGTATTCTGATGGCGCGTCCGGTGCCGCGCAGCGCTATCGGCTGTAGGCCTGCGAAAATCAGCGATTCCACATCGCCAGGAGCGACCGCACATGAGGTCTGGTATCTCGTGAAAAGGAGATTTGTCCCAACGGGCGAGCAGCAGGCCGTGATCGAGGCAGCGCTGCACGCCGGGGACCTGAAAATCAAGGCGTTTGCCGGCGCGGGCAAGACCTCCACACTCCAGCTCGTGGCCGAGCATTTCGGCCAGCGATGTGGCACGTACCTCGCATTCAACCGGGAAATCGCGGCGAGCGCGGCCCGGCGTTTTCCACCTCACATCGACGCACGAACGATGCATTCGCTGGCGTGGGCCTCCGTCAGCCCGTCGCTGCGAAACCGGATGAGTCTTCAGGGCGAGCCGCCGCACGAACTGGCTGCGCGTTACGGGCTTGGCCCGCTGGAAGTGCGGACAGTGACGGGCAAGGCCGTCGAGATCGCCCCGTTCGAAATCGGGCGGATGATCGCCGATGGGCTGGACAGGTTTTGCCGGTCCGCGGATGTCCGGCCGGCAGCGCAGCACATTGTCGTCGATGAAAAGATCGACGAAGCGGTGGCCGCGCAACTGCGCACCTACTTGCTGCATTACGTCGGGCGGCTGTGGGAAGAGGGTGCAGCAGTGCGCTCCACGAGCGCCATTTCGCCTGACGTGCTCCTCAAGCTCTGGGCGTTCTCGGAGCCACGCATTGAAGCCGACTACATCCTCTTCGACGAGGCGCAGGACAGCGACGGTGTCATACTGTCGGTCCTTGGCCGGCAGCGCCACGCGCAGATCATCTACGTGGGCGACCCTTACCAGCAGATCTACGAGTGGCGGGGCGCGGTTAATGCGATGGCGCAGATCGACGCACCCGAATGCGCGCTCACGGAGTCGTTCCGCTTTGGCACCACGTTCGCGGCGCTCGCCAGCCGGCTGCTCGCACTGCTCGGTGAGCGCACGCCCATCCGTGGACAGGGCGCCATCGGCTCGATCATGGTGGAAGACCCCGCGCTGGCGCCGCCGGTCGATGCAATCCTGTGCCGCAAGAACGTCACGGCGATCTGGCAGTTCGCGGCGGCACTCGAGGCGGGACATCGACCGGCGATACGGATGAGTCCGGCCGAAATTCTCGCCTATGCCGACGGCGCGGACCGGCTGCTGGCCGGCCAACGCGCGTTCCGCCCGGCGGCGTTTTCGCTGTTCGAGACGTGGGGCGACGCACAGACGTTTGCGCGCAGTGCATTCGGCCAGGACCTGCTGCCGGTTGTGCGCATCGTCGACGAACTGGGCACCGGCTATCTGCGGGCGCTGGCGCAGCGCTCGGCGGCGGAAGGCACCGCCGACTACGTGATCTCGACCGTCCACCGCGCCAAGGGCCTCGAATGGAAGCGGGTCAAGGTGGCGAACGATTTCCGCTTGCGGGGTGCCGATGGCAACCCGATGCCGGACGAGGGCGAGCTTCGCCTGCTCTACGTAGCCGTGACCCGTGCGCAGCATGTTCTCGATATCTCGGAGTTGCGCGACGAGTTGCTGCGGCTTTTCAGTCTTCGGCGCTAGAACGCGCCGGCCCGTCACGGTGAAAATTGTTGCGGGGGCCCTGCATCGGGCTGAGCGGGTTGGCACGGTCGAACGGACGCCGCGTTTGTCGCTCGCCCGCTGCGCCACGCGGCCGGGAACCGCCAAAGAAAACGCCCACGTTGTTCACGCAGGCGTTTCCGTGGCCCCGCTACCGCGCCCCACTGAACGGGGTTTCCCGTCCGTTACTGCTTCAGGGCCGGCTTCCGCGCGGCTCATATCTAGTATAGGACGCGCGGCGGAAGATCCAAGCTGGCTGAAAATATAGAGTCGGACTCGCACACAAAAGCTTTATCTCTCGCGTCCAGGATGGAAGCGGGTCAAGGTGGGCAATGATTTCTGCCTGCGCGGTGCCGACGGCAGCCCGATACCGGACGAGGATGAGCGTCGCCAGGTCTATGTGGCGGTCACCGACGCTAGTACCTGCCGGTGAAAGCGGCGCGCGTCGCCCGGCGATGTTTACACGGTGCCGTCCGGCAGGTCAGGACGCAGTTCGGCCTCGATCTGATCGATGGTCGGCAGCCCAGTCTCCAGCGAGGGCGGCACCTCGCGCATCAGTTGATACTCAGCGACGCCCATTGGCTTGGCCACGCCGCGCAGCGCATATTCCGCCACGAGCCGGTTCTTTTCCTTGCACAGCAGCAGGCCGATGGTCGGCTGGTCCTCAGGCGCCTTGACCTGCGCATCGATTGCGGACAGGTAGAAGTTCAGCTGGCCCGCATATTCGGGCTTGAACGGCGTCGTTTTCAGTTCGACGACGATATAGCAACGCAGCTTGAGATGGTAGAAAAGCAGATCGACAAAAAACTCGTCGCCGCCCACCTCCAGCCGGTACTGGCGCCCCACGAACGCGAAGCCGGCGCCCAGTTCGAGGAGGAAGCGCGTGATGTGCTGGGTGAGCGCACGCTCGATGTCGCGCTCCTGGGCGTTCTCGGTCAAGCCGAGGAAGTCGAAGATATACGGATCCTTGAGCACGTCGCGCGCGAGATCGGATTGCGGTGGCGGCAACCGCTCTGCAAAATTGGTGACCGCATTGCCAGCGCGTGCGTGCGCGGCCGTCTCGATCTGCATGACCAGCACGCTGCGCGACCAGCCGTGTTCGAGCACCTTGGCGGCATACCAGTCGCGATGCGCGGTACCTTTGACCTTGTCGAGCAAGGTGCAAAGGTGGAACCACGGAATTTGTGCAGCAGGCTGCTGCACAAATTCCGGATCCGGCCATGCTTGCGCAAGCGCGCGCATGTATTTCAGGTTGCGTGGCGAGAAACCGCGCATGTCCGGGAACGCGGACTTGAGGTCGCGCGCCAGCTGATCCACGACGGCGGCGCCCCATCCTTGTTGCTGCTGCCGCTGGAGAATATCGCTCCCGATCTGCCAGTACAGCTGGATCAGCTCCCGGTTCGCACTGGCGGCCGCGCGCTGGCGCGCGCGCTCGACGCGTTGTTTCAGCTCGGAAAGCCAGCGACGATAGTCGTCGCTCCCGGCGAGGTTGGTGAGGTCATTTGTCATGCATTGCGGGCGCTATGCACCGGTCGTCGGACCATCGAAGGTCAATTATCCTGTTGGCGGCACGTAGCCGGCAAGGCCGGTGGCCGACTAGTCGAAGCCGGATTATAGCATCGCACCCCATCAAAAACTTCGCTAAATTTTATTATGTAAAATTTTAAGCAAACAACCGCAAGGGCTCTTTGCAACCACAGCGCCCTTGCGGACTTCGGATATGAAAGCCGAGAGCGAGACGTTGAACCTGGCGCAGAGATTAAAAGCGGGAGGCGCCACCCTTCGCGAGCCTCTCTGCGGGATCTGCCTGGCTAGAATTTATAAAAGAGTAGATCCATAGTATACAAATCAAAGACAGAGCGCCCTCATGAAAGCAAGCCCCAATATCGACCCGGACGCCGAGCCCGCAGCGCCGACCGACCGTAAGGCGGCGCTGGGTGAGGCCTTGCGGCACCGCATCCTCAACATGGAAATGCGCCCAGGTGCAGTCGTCGACGAGTTGGCATTCGCTGAAGAATTCGGCCTCTCCAGGCCTCCGGTGCGCGAACTGATGCGCCAGATGGCGGCGGAAGGCTACATCGAACTCGAAACCAATCGCGCTGCTCGCGTTTCGTCGATGAACTATCAGTCGTTGCGCAGTTTCTTTCTCGCCGCACCGCTGATCTACATTGCCACAACCCAACTGGCCGCCACCAATGCCACGCCGGCCGACGTGGATCGCCTGAGGAAAATTCAGCAACGCCTCAAGACCGCCCTCAAGGAGGACGACGTCGACAGCCGCGTGCTCTATAACGACGCGTTCCATCTGGAAATTGGCAAGATGGCGCAAAACGACTACCTGATGCCGAGTCTGCGCCGTCTACTGATCGATCATGCGCGGCTCGGCAAGATTTTCTATCGGCATCCCGCCGTCGAAAACATGCAGCAGGACATGGCGGACGCGGTCGACCAGCATGAGCAGATCATCGACGCCATCGCACGGCACGATGCGCTCACTGCTGGCGAACTCGTTAAGGCGCATTGGGAACTGTCGCGCATCCGTATGGCGGAATACGCCGTGCCTGAAGGCGTCAATGTGCCGATCGGCATCGTCTGAGCATCAAGAACGCTTTCCCGCTGAAACCGATTAGCGTTGCCTTGTTCCTGCTTCTCATACTCCCCGCCTGCTTCAGATGATTCGGTGTCGTCACGTCGCCTTCGCCGAAGCAGTTGACCGTCACGTCTCCCCCACCAATTCACGCGGTTGTCACCGCAACGCCTGCGTCAAGCCAATCGTGCATCATGGTGCTCGCCTCATCACTGAGCCAGTTTCGAAACTGTAGATACTCGGTGCGGGGCCGTGCGTTGCGGTGCGTAATCAGATAGTGGTAGCGGTCTTTGAAGACGAGCGCGTCGGGTACAGGCCGTATCAGGCGCCCTTGCTCCACCTGAAGATGCAGAAGATGATGCCAGCCCAGCAGCGTTCCCTCGCCCGCTTCGGCCTGGGCGACGAGAAGCCGATAGTCGTTGCTCTCCAGATTCTTGTTCTCACCCGGTATGTCCGTGCCGTCCCCCTGCTGAAACCAGTTGCGCCACACGCGCCAGTCCACGTGTTCGCAGACCTGGGCTCGCCCCAGCAGCGAAAGATTCAGCGTGGGCGCCGAGAGCAGGTCGAGTGGCTTGAGCTTTTTGCCGCGAAAATGCCGGTCGTAAAACGTCGGGCTGCACACGGGGTAGACGACGTCGTGAAACAGCGGCTCGACCTCGTATTCCGGCTCGCGCGGCGGATTTTTCGTAATGATGATGTCGGGCTCCATGAGTTCGTCCAGCTCCATGAAGTGCTCCGTGACCATCACATGCAGCCGGACCTCCGGAAAGCGCTCGCGAAACGCCGGCAGGCGCTGCGAGAGCCACAGCGCCGAAAAGGTATGCGATACGCAAATGGTCAACGCATGTCTGTCCGTGCGGCGCACGGCCTCCGCCGCTTCTGCGATGTTCATGATGGAAAGGTATGACGCGTTGTACAAAATGCGTCCCGCATCGGTCAGCGCGATATGCCGGCCCGTGCGCTCGAACAGCGCGACGTCGAGGGAATCTTCGAGCTCCTTGATTTGTCTGCTGATTGCGGCCTGGGTGACGCACAGCACCTCCGCAGCCTGCGTGAAGCTCTCGTACCGCGCCGCTGTTACGAAGCATCGGAGCGCCCTGAGCGACGGCATCTGAGCGAGGAGTCTGTCTGCGAATAGTTGCTTCTTTAACATGGCGTGCGCTCTATAAACGGTGCTCGCATGGCGCATTCAAGCGCGCCACGAACCATAAAGGGATTCGGATGAGAATAGTTTGCGAGCCCGTTTGCCCGGTGGCAAGTGAGGAGATCCAGAATCAGGGCCTTATATTGAATGCCGCCATTGTGCGCGGTGGGCTACGCGCCCCTCGCGCGCTTGACTGCTGCCGCGTCAAGTGAGCTTCAGCCACGTGGTCTTCAATTCGCAATACTGGTCGTGCGCATAGACCGATTTGTCGCGCCCGCCAAACCCGGATTGCTTGAAGCCGCCGAACGGCGTGGAAAGATCGCCCTCACCGAAACAGTTTACCGTGACGGTGCCTGCACGGATACGCGCGGCAACCTTATGGGCGCTGTTTACGTTGTCCGTCCACAGCGAGGCTGCAAGACCATAGCACGTGTCGTTCGCGATCCGGATAGCGTCCTCCACGTCGTCGTATTCGATAAAGCACACGACCGGCCCGAACACCTCTTCGCGTGCGATGGCCATATCCGGCGTGACCTGATCGAAGATCGTGGGCTCGACGAACCACCCGCCCGTTTCGCTCAGCGCGGCACGTCCTCCGCAAATCACGCGCGCGCCTTGTGCCTTCGCCTTCTCGATGTGCGCGAGCACCTTCTCGTAGTGCTTTTGCTCGATCAGCGCGCCGAGTTTCGCGTCCGGGTCGAGCGGATCGCCCGTCTTCCAGCCCGCGAGCACGGCCTCGACTTTCTCGACCAGTTCTGCGCGCTTGCTCGAAGGAACGATAATGCGCGAACCCGCGCTGCAATTTTCTCCCATGTTCCAGAACGCGGCGGCGACGGCCTGCTCTGCAACAGTTTGGAGATTCGCGACATCGGGAAGAATCACCTGCGGATTCTTGCCGCCGCACTCCAGCACCACGCGCTTCAAATTGGTGTCCGCCGAATAATGCAGAAAGCGCTTGCCGGTTTCGGTCGAGCCTGTGAATGCCACGAGGTCGACATCGGCATGGCGGCCCAGCGCCTGCCCCGCCCCCTCGCCGAAGCCCGTGACCACGCTGAACACGCCTGCTGGAACGCCTGCTTCGAGCGCGAGGTCGGCAATGCGCAAGGTCGACAAAGATGTTTGCTCCGCAGGCTTCACGACCACGCTATTGCCCACCGACAGCGCGGGCCCGATTTTCCATGCCAGCATGAGCGCCGGGAAATTCCACGGCAGCACCGCGGCCACTACGCCGATCGGTTCGCGCGTGATCATGCTCACGACGTCGGCACCCGAAGGCGAAAGCGCGTCGTAACGCTTGTCAGTCACTTCGGCATGCCAACGAATGCAGGCCGCTGACTCGGGAATATCGAGCCCGAGGCATTCGCTGATCGGCTTGCCCGCCTCCAGTGCTTCGAGAAGCGCCAGTTCGTCCGCATGCTCGTCGATCAACTGCGCAAGGCGCAGCAGCACCGACTTCCTGTGAGCGGGCGAGGCCTTCGACCACACGCCGGATTCGAAGGACTCCCGGGCGGCGGCGACCGCGCGATCCACATCTTTGTCGGCGCATTTCGCCACTTCCGCGAGTACCTGGCCCGAAGCCGGGTTGAGCGTGGCGAACGTTTCGCCGGACGCTGCGCGACTGCGCTCGCCTGCAATGAATGCCCGGCCGTCGAGCGAAAGTTTTGCGGCTTTGTGCTTCCAGTCCTGATGCGTCGTCATCTCGTGTCCTTGGTTAATTAAAGCTCGGCACCCGCCGACATTTCCTTCGCCCAGATCGTTGCCGAGACCGCCACATCCACAATTGGGCGAACCGGCAGCGAACGCGGATGCGGCTGCTTCAGAAGCTGAAGCACGAGTTCACTGGTCCGGCCCAGCGCATATTCCGCAATCAGCTTGCCGGACGAAGAGCCTCGGCTGAGCCCAAGACCATTGCAGCCCACCGCTTCCAGGATGCCATCGTCGCGGCGCCCGAACAGCGCACCGTTGTTCGCGGAAAGACACAGCGGGCCGCCCCACGTGTACTCGAGCTCGACGCCCTCGAGCATCGGGAACCGGCGCGCGAACGAGCGCTGATGCAGCATTTTCGACTTCGCGAGATCGGCGTCCGACACCTGCAGCCGCGGACGAAATGCGAAATGGTTGCGCACGCAAATACGGTTCGTTCCGAGACGGCGCACGGTCGTACCCATCGGGTCCGCGGGAATCAGCGACCACGACGATGTGCCGCCCAGTCTCGCAACCTCTTGCGCCTTCAAGACGCGAGTCATCGATGCGAACGTGTAGACGGGCAGCAAGCCATTGGGATGCATGCCGAATGTCGCCGCATAAGCGTTGGTGCAGAGAATCACTTGCCCGGCGACGATCTTGCCGCCCGCGAAGTGCAGGACTTTCTCGTTGCCGCGATGCTCGATTTCGGTCACCGCACTCTGCTCGAATACCGTGACGTTCCTGGGCTGCGTAGCCGCCAGACCGCGCATGAGCGCAGCCGGCTGCACGGTGCTGCATCCCGGCGTGAACAGTGCGCCCTGATAGAAGTCCGTACCCGTCACCGCGCGAATGGCCGCTTGATCGAGCCACTCGAATGGTTCGTCGATGCGCGACAATCCTTGCGCAAAGTGCGTCAGCGCGTCGAAGCCCTTTTTATTCACCGAGGCGTGGAATTTCCCGTCGTCGCGCCAATCGCAATCGATATTGTGCTGGCGCACGATCGAGCGCACGTAGTCGATCCCGTGCCGCTGAAACCTTACGTCGGCCTTGTCCTCCGCCACGCTGCGCGAATAGCTTTCACTGCTGATGTCGTGCGGCAAATCGACGAAAAATCCGGAATTGCGCCCGGCTGTCGTGCGCCCGATGCGATCGGCCTCGACGAGCGCAATCGACGCATCGGGCGCCAGCTCGGCAAGCCGGCGAGCAGCGCAAAGCCCGGTAATGCCGCCGCCGACCACGACCCAGTCGTAACGATGCTGCGACGACACGGCCTTGACAGGCGCCGCAGGCGGGAGGCTCTCCCACCATCCATTGACGCCATCGGGCGCCGGAAACCGCGCGAATTCCAGATTCGAAGCCATGGTCTGTTATTACTGGGCGTTGCGAATCAGAGGTTTGACCAGTTGCGCAAACGCGCTGCGCTCCTCTTGCGTGAGCGAGCCGAGCGGCGCACGTGCAACGCCTACCGGAAGCCCTACCAGTTCGCAACCGTAGCGAACGTACTGGATGAATTTGCCGCTGCGCTCGAGCAGTTCGAGCACGGGCAGCAATTGCGTCATCAGCGTGCGGCCCAGCACGAAATCGTTCTGCTTCACGCATGCTTCGAAAAGCGCCGTGTGCGCTTCCGGCAGGAAGTTGGAGGCGCCGCCCACCCAGCTCTTTGCGCCCCACGCGAAAAATTCGAGCGCCTGGTCGTCCATGCCGCAACTGAGTACCAGCCGCTCCTTGAAATGCGTGACGAGGTGGTGCAGATGCGAAATATCGCCGGTGCTTTCTTTCATGGCGACAAAGTTCGGACGCTCAAGCAGCGTTGTCAGCACGCCATCGCCGATTTCCGTTCCCGTGCGAGCCGGAAAGTTGTAGAGCATGATGGGCATGTCGAGTGCGTCGTCCACCTTCAACATGTGGCTGAGCAGTTCTTCCTGTGTCGGCTGGGTGTAATACGGCGCGGCAACCAGCAGCGACGACAAGCCGGCCCGCTTGGCCTCCAGACCGAGGCGAATCACTTCCTTCGTCGTGGTCGCGTTGATGCCCGCGGTCAGATACGTTTTTCCGCCTGCTGCCTCGGCAACCGTGTTGAAAGTCTTCACGCGTTCCTCGAAGCTCAACGCGTAGTATTCGCCCGTGGTGCCGCCGATCCCGAGGCCTGAAACGCGGCCTGCGAGATTCGCTGCGTGCTTGCCGAGCAAAACGTGGTCGATTTCACCGTCTTCCTTGAACGGAGTGACCAGCGGAGTATGGACGCCCTCGAAGCTCATTTCGATTCCTCTCTTCAGTAATCTTCAAACAAATAATCTGGACTGCGTTGCAATTGCAGGCGGGCCACCCGGCTTAGGCGAGCGCGTCGGCGTGCGAATAAATCGGAAACTGGTTGCACAGATCTCTCACGCGGCTACGCACGGCGCGCTCGACCTGGTCGTCGCCGCCGGGCGTACGCTCCAGGCCCGCAAGGACTTCGAGAATCATCTGCCCGACCTGCTCGAACTGCGCGGTGCCGAATCCGCGCGTCGTACCGGCAGGCGTGCCAAGCCGGATGCCGGAGGTCACCGTTGGGTTTTCCGTGTCGAACGGAATACCGTTCTTGTTGCAAGTGATGCCGGCGCGCTCCAGGGCTTTCTCGGCCTGCGCGCCCGTGATGCGCTTCGCACGAAGATCGACGAGCAGCAGGTGGTTGTCGGTGCCGCCCGTGACGAGGGAGAGCCCGCCCGATTGCAGGACCTTGCCGAGCACCTCGGCGTTGTGCAGCACCCGGCCGATGTAGCCCGCGAATTCGGGTCGCAGCGCTTCGCCGAACGCCACCGCCTTGCCCGCAATGACGTGCATGAGCGGACCGCCCTGCAAGCCTGGGAACACGGAAGAATTGATCTTCTTTCCAATGTCGGCGTTGTTGGTAAGGATGAAACCGCCACGGGGGCCGCGAAGCGTCTTGTGCGTGGTCGACGTCACCACGTCCGCGTATTTGACCGGGTTGTCATGACGCCCCGCCGCGACGATACCGGCGATATGCGCCATGTCCACCATGAGCAACGCGCCCACGCTGTCCGCGATCTCGCGGAAGGCTGCAAAGTCGAGCGCCCGCGGGTAAGCCGAGTAACCCGCAATGATGAGCTTCGGCCGGTGTTCCTGCGCGAGCCGGCGCACGGCGTCGTAGTCGATACGATACGTTTGCGCGCTCACGCCATATTGCACGGCGTTGAACCACTTCCCGGAAAGCGCTGGCCGCGCGCCGTGCGTGAGGTGGCCGCCCGCGTCGAGCGACATGCCCATGACCGTGTCGCCCGGCTTGACGAGCGCGAGCATGACCGCGCCGTTTGCCTGGGCGCCCGAATGCGGCTGCACGTTGGCGTAGTCTGCGTCGAACAGCGCCTTCACGCGGTCGATGGCCAGCGCCTCGATCCGGTCGACGTGTTCGCAGCCGCCGTAGTAGCGCTTCGACGGGTAGCCCTCGGCATACTTGTTGGTCAGCACCGTTCCTTGCGCTTCCATGACCGCGGCCGAAACAATATTCTCGGAAGCAATCAATTCGATCTGCGTTTGCTGACGGCGCAATTCGAGCGCGATCTCCGATGCAATGACCGGGTCACGGCTCTGGAGCGTTTCAGAAAAGAAGCACGAATTCTCGCTCACAGGTCACTCCATGAAGTCATCGTGTCAAGGGGCCCTGCCAGAACATGAAGATCGCCAGGGGGCAGCGGGCCCTTCCTGCTCCCTGAACACGAACCTTATGGTTACTGCTGCAGCCAGGCTTTCAGCTTGTCCGGGTGCGCATCGACAAACTTCTTCGCGGCGGTGGCGTAGTCGTTCGTGCTGTTGCCTTCAAGTTCGATGGCTTCCACGTCGGCCAGCGTCAGCTTGAAATGCTTGAAGAACACGTCGGCGCGCGGGAACCTGGTGGCGAACTGCTTCGAAGCGAACGCGTGGATCTGCTCCTCGCCGCCCAGCGTGCCCTTGGGGTCCTTCAAATAGCGCATCTGCCATTTCTGCCAGAGCCAATGCGGGCTCCAGACCGTAGCGACCACCCATTGCTTCGTCTGATACGCACGCGACACCGCGGCCAGCATGCCGGCTTCGCTGGACGACTGGAGGTTGTAGCCGTTCAAGCCGTAAGCCTCGACCGACTTCTGGGAGGCCTGCATCAGGCCCGAGCCCGGACCAATGCCCTGAATCGTGCCGTCGAGCTTGCTCTTGACGTCCGGCTTGTTCAGATCCGAAATCGACGAAACTTCGGACTCGGGCACGTATGCGGGCACGGCCCAGCCGTTCCGGCCGCCCGTGTAGATGACGCCAACGTCATCCAGATCGTTCTTGTACTTCGCGTAGTACACGGCATGCGTAACCGGCAGCCAGCCGCCCACCATGATGTCGAGGTCGCCGCGCGCGACGCCCTGGAACTGAATACCGATGTCCGCATTGACGAACTTGACGGGCTGATTCAGCTTGGCTTCGAGGACGTACTTGGCGACGTTGGCCGTGGCGAGAACGTCTGCCCAGTCGGTAATCGCCAGCTTGATCGGCTCCGCCGCCGCCGCGGAACCAACAGCGCCCAGAGCGACGATTGTCGATAGCGCCACCTTCGCCGTGAGTGATTTGAGAATATCGCTGATCATCTTAGTACTCCGTATTTATATTGAAACTACTCATTCCGCCACGGTTGACCTGCCGGTGGTGCTGGGCAGGCCTGAGGCCGGTTAGCTATGCGCCGCTTCGGTAGCGCCCGCCTTGCCCACTTTCGTGACAGGTCTCCTCTTCTTCGACTTCACACCAAACGTCTCCGTCAGGCGGTCCAGCACGATGGCCAGCAGCACGACACCCAGCCCCCCTTCGAAGCCGATACCGATATCAAGGCGCTGGATACCGCTCAACACGTACTCGCCCAAGCCGCCCGCACCGATCATCGAAGCGATCACGACCATCGAAAGCGACATCATGATGGTCTGGTTCACACCGGCCATGATGGAAGGCAACGCGTTCGGCAACTGGATTTTCCAGAGCAATTGCGCGTCGGTACTGCCAAACGAGCGCCCTGCTTCCAGCAGTTCTTCGCGCACCTGGCGGATGCCCAGCGTGGTGAGCCGCACCACGGGCGGCATGGCGAACACCACGGTTGCGATCACGGCAGGCACGCGGCCCAGCCCGAACAGGATCACGGCGGGAATCAGATAAACGAATGCCGGCATGGTCTGCATGAAGTCGAGCAGCGAGCGCAGCACCATTTCCACGCGCTTGTTTCGCGCACCCCAGATACCGAGCGGCACGCCAACGATGAGGCTGAATACCGTGGCGGCCACGACGAGCGCGAGCGTGGCGACCGTTTGCGGCCACAGTCCCATGTAATGAATGAGCAGCAGCGCGATGCCAACGAACACCGCAAACGCGATACCACGGCGCCACAAGGCGAACGCAACGAGGAAGACGAGCATCGCGACGAAGGGAATGGCCCCCAGCCCGCTTTCCAGCAGCTTGACGACGGCACCCAGCGCCGCAGAAAACGCGTTGAAGCCGCCCTGGAAATGATTAAAAAGGAAATTGACGGCGTTCTCTGCAAACTTGCCGATGACTGACGAATTCATGCTGCCCTCCGCTCCATAACCTGCTTGAGTATCGTTCGGCACGACACGACGCCCGCGAGCTTGCCGGCAGCGTCCGTGACCGGCACGTCGTGTTGCTGGCTCAGGGCGATCGCGGAGAGTTCGTGCAGGTCGGTGTCTAGCGTGACCGGGCTCATGTCCCCGAGCAACGCTTCGCGCAGGGGCTGGGCGCCCGCTTTGTGCAGCGAAGCGGGCGTGACGCAGCCTTGGTAGCGGCCCGCTTCATCGCACACATAGCCACACTCGGCGCCGCTGTCGATCAGTTGATTGAGGTAACGCTCGGCAGGCGCGCCAATGTCGCCGGAGATCAGTCCATGCTCCACGCGCGTCATCAGGCTTTCGGCCTTGAGGAAGCGCGACACGTCCACATGACGGAAAAAGTCACGCACGTAGTCGTCGGCGGGTGACTGGATCAGTTCAGCCGGCGTGCCGACCTGAATCAGGCAGCCATCTTTCATGATGCCGATTCGGCCGCCAATCTTGATGGCCTCTTCGATATCGTGCGAAATGAAGACGATGGTTCGCTGCTCTTCCTTTTGCAGACGCAGCAGTTCGCTCTGCATTTCGAAGCGGATGAGCGGGTCGAGCGCCGAGAAGGCTTCGTCCATCAGCAGCACGGCGGGATTGACCGCCAGGGCGCGCGCCAGACCCACGCGCTGCTGCATGCCCCCCGAGAGTTCGCCCGGCAAGAGCTTTTCGTACGAACCGAGGCCCACGCGCTTGAGCGCTGCCCGCGCGATTTCATAGCGCTCGGCCTTCTTCATGCCCGCGACTTCCAGGCCGTATGAAATATTGTCGAGCACCGTGCGGTTTGGCAGCAGTGCGAACGACTGGAACACCATGGCCATTTTCTTGCGGCGCACTTCGCGCAGTTCGAGCGTGGACATCGGTGCAATGTCGCGGCCTTCGAGCACGACCTGACCCGCCGTCGGCTCGATCAGGCGGTTGAGCAGACGCACGAGCGTCGACTTGCCGGAGCCGGACAGTCCCATGATGACGAAGATCTCGCCGGCCTTCACGTTGAGGCTGACGTCGTTGACTGCCACCATGTTGCCCGTGCGCTTGAAGACTTCATCGCGACCCAGGCCCTGCTTGACCAGTTGTGCGGCAACCTCGGGCTTCGGGCCAAAGATCTTCGAAAGGTTCTTGACCGTCAAAATGTCGGTACCGGATATGGCAACGGGGCGGGCCACTGAAGGCATGCCCGCCGTGTTGATTGCACCTGGGGGGATCACGTCTCCCGGCGCGAACGTCAGATTTGGGCTCATTCGGTTTTCCCAGCTGGCTGGTTCAAAAATTGATACTGGCGAACTCCGGTACGGCCGGGAATGCTCGCGTGGCGAACCGGCTAACATCAGTGCTTACCCGGCTTCGAATTCAATGCCTGGGCAATTTCGCTTCTGCTGCTGCCGTTGATGCAGTGATTGCAGCGTATCAATTCAAATTGCGGCTTCCAGATACATTTTCTGGACCCTTTTCCATACCTTTGGTAATGCGAGCGGCACACTGTGTAAGCAATGAAACGCTTGGCGAATACGCAAACGAGGCGGGAATCCTCTATGGGCGGGGCTTTGCGGCTGACTGGATAACTCCAACCGCGTCGTTCGGCCATTCTTCGTCAATTGCCGAAAGCCGGGCGATCCAAGGGAAAGTCCTGGGAGGTTTTAGCCAGTTCCAGCTCAGGGAAAGTACCAGGAAGAGGCCTGAAACCTGGCGGTTCACGCCGCATTAAGAAGGAAAGCGGATTTTGCGCGTCAATTTGCTTTCAAATTGAGCGTTATATGGCTGTAGCTGCGTCGACCGGCAGACGTTCATAAAGGCGGCCCCTGGCGATGTGGAATCGCTGAGTTTCGCATGGCCCACAGGCGATCGCGCTGCGCGGCACCGGACGCGTCATCGGAACATGTCCGCGCTTGATCACAGGAAACAGCACACCTGGCGTTGCGAGAGCCAACAGCGTCCGTCATGTCTCAAGAAGCTCAAGCCCGTTTTCGGCACACCATTGCCTCAGCGCGCATTCGACAGCATCGGCTTCAAACGAATACCAGCCCTCGAGAACGCCTTCACGCTCCAGCAAATCCTTGAAACGCACATAAGCCCGTTGCCGCCGGAAAAATCCTTCGACCTGGTCGTAACACGCAGGCAACTCCTGTGCGACAAAGCGCAAGGCGAGACGTCTTCCGAGATCGAGCGCGTTCTTGTGCGGTATCGCAAGGTAGCGATCTGAAGTTTCAAGGTCCTCAGGAATCTCCTCGTCGGGAGCGTCGCTGGAATCAGAAGTCCAATAGATCTTGCCCGTATCGAGCGAGACATACGCGTTATGCTCCGCTGGCGCCGCGTAGCTGACCAAGTCGAAGGCCAAGGAAAGATCATCGTGCTTGACTGCGACCATGGCTCTACTCACCCAGGTTGATGTGCTCGCGCACCGTACTGTAGCCAGCGCGAAGTTCTCCGCGAAGCTCAAATGCACCCAGTGCAATCCGGTCGCCCAGCAGCCGGAGCGGGTCATCGCCAGAGCCGCAGTGTATGGTGTCCCAGGGCGGCGTCAGGTTGCCGCATTGTTCGCATCGCTCGTGTGCCATGTCGTGCCTGCTGTAACGGTGCGTCCTGCGATAGGCAGGAGGATGGATTCCGGTTGCCGTCTTCGGCAATATTCGTCGCCGTTGGCGGCGACAGGCAGCCCGACGAACGCCCAATGGTGCGCGTGGGAACCTGCGAACAGTATTTTGACAAAGACTGCGAGTGCCTGCCATGCTTCGGGCGCGAGCAGCGCTCAGACTGGCGTCGATCTTCTTTCGCAGCGTGGCCGGGAAGACGACACGCCGTCCGTGATCGACGCGTTCGATGAGCTTATTTTTGCACGCCATCCGCACACGAAAGAGGAATGCTTCCGCCCCGCCACGTCCGTATGAGCACTTGCACTTGCACTCGCAGATCGTCCCGAGAGTGCAACCGCGGCCAGTGCGCATCTTGACTCGTTTCACAGGCTGCGATCCGACCGCAGCCCGTTCATCCTCCCAAACGTCACACAAACGCCACTCAGTGCGCGTAGATCGACTGCTCCCCAGCATCGGCCACCGTGTGCCCGCCCGAGTCCGTGTGCTCGACATGGCGACGCCGCCCACCGCGCCGGGAGCGGTCAATCCGCTGAGTCGGCAACCTGATTCCACACCGGGATTTCCCTGGGCTGACAGATGCTCCTTCGCGCGCTTTAATAAATCAACTTGAATTAATTAATCGCTGCACAGACGGCTCGCCCGTTGGAGGAGATTCGTGAAAGGTCCGCATGCTGGCCAGGGTCGCCATTCGGCAAATGTGCGCCGGCATAACGAGCGCGTGCTGCTGCTGGCGCTGCGTCGTGCCGGGCAGGCCTCGCAAGCGGACCTCGCCCGACTCGCGAATCTGACCGGCGCCTGCGTGGACAGCGCTATCGCGTCACTCGCCGAAGCCGGACTGATCGAGTTCGCCCAACAGCATGTCGAAAGTCGGCGTGATTCATCGGCCTCGCGCGTACGCCT
The DNA here is from genome assembly GCF_022213065.1 of Paraburkholderia tagetis. Lineage (GTDB taxonomy): Bacteria > Pseudomonadota > Gammaproteobacteria > Burkholderiales > Burkholderiaceae > Paraburkholderia > Paraburkholderia tagetis. The sequence continues at coordinate 8,162 of NZ_JAKLJA010000029.1, read as the reverse complement.
CGCACCACGCGGTGCATTCGGCATCGGCGTGCGGCGGGAGCACACCCGCATCGAGACGGTGCTGGTGGATTTCGCCGGCCAATTGCTCAAGCGACGGGTCCACGACCGGGTCCCCCCGCATCCGTCCGATGCCCTTGCGATCGTCCGGGATGACATTCACGACCTGCTGCGGTTGCTCACCGAGGAAGAACGCGCTCGGCTCGCCGGTGTAGGTGTCGCGCAGCCGCACTACGCCGCAAGCGGGCAATCTGTGCCACCTGAAGCGCTCCGTGCATGGGGTGAAGTCGATTTTCCGGCTGAACTTTCGCAAGCGCTTTCGCTGCCGGTATGGCGTGAAAACGAAGGAACGGCGGCCACGATTGCGGAACTGTTCTACGGCTGCGGACGCCAACGCGACGATTTTCTCTACCTGTTTCTCGGGCAGGCGATCGGCGGCGGCATCGCCGTCGACGGCGACTGTCTGCGCGGCGCAAGCGGCAATGCGGGCGATTTTGGCGCGATGCCCGTTTCGCCCCACAGGCTAGCGTCGGCGCCGCAGCTAATGGGTCGATGGGACCTTCTGCTTTCGCGCGCCTCGCTCGATGCCCTCGTACAGCACCTGCGTTCCCGCGGTGAACCGGTCGAGCATCGGGCGAGCCTCGAAGACTGCATTGCGCGGCGCCTGCCGGCGCTCGACGAGTGGCTCGACGATTGCATCGATGCGCTCGCCCCGGCCCTGCGCGCGATGGTGTGCGTGCTCGACGTGCCGGTGATCGTGATCGATGCCGATGTCGACGCCGGCTTCATCGAGCAGCTGATACGGCGCTTGCGTGTCGCGCTGGCCGCCGGCGCGCCGCAAGCGCGCGGGACGCCCAGGCTCCTGCGTGGTGCGTTTGGAGCGCATGCAAGTGCGATCGGCGCCGCCACGCTGCCCATGTTCTTTAACTTTTCTCCACGCGCTGACTCGCTAAAAGGCGGTGACGTTCAAGAACGTGACGATTGTGCAGTTCATCTGCAAGCCATCCAGACTCGACGAAGCCGAATGATCTCCAGCATTAATTTTTTGCATGGCACTTAGGATTCCGTAATGCGAAATGCTGGCGAAACCCCTTGACTCCTATCTTCTTTCACCTGCGGGATGAACATGTCACAACCGACCGTGCAGCAACCGGCCACACCCACGCTCACCCGGTCACCTGCGTGGCGCGCGCTCACCACGCATCGAGCAAGCCTCGCGCACGCGACGATCGGCAAGCTGTTCGCCGATGATCCAGATCGCGCTGCACGCTTCTCGCTGGAAGCGGCCGGCCTGTACCTCGATTACTCGAAGAATCTGGTGACGGCCGAAACGCTCGAACTCCTGTGCGCGCTCGCGCGCGAGACCGGCGTGGAAGAACGGCGGCGCGCAATGTTCGCGGGCGAGCGGATCAATACCACCGAAGACCGGGCGGTGCTGCACGTTGCGCTACGCGAACGCAGCGCCATGCCGATTCGTGTGGACGGCAAGGACGTAGTTCCTGAAGTCTCGGCGGTGCTGGCAAAAATGCGCCGCTTCACCGACGCCGTGCGCGATGGCATCTGGCGCGGCTACACCGGTCGAGCGATAACCGACGTGGTGAACATCGGTATCGGTGGCTCGGACCTCGGGCCGCGCATGGTCTGCGAAGCGCTGAAACCCTATGCGCACGAAGCGTTGACGATGCACTTCGTGTCCAACGTCGATGGCGCGGACATCGCCGAGGTATTACGCAGCGTCGATCCGGAAACGACGCTCTTCGTCGTGGCGTCGAAGACCTTTACCACGCGGGAGACGCTCGTCAACGCCCAAACCGCGCGCGCATGGTTAGTGGCGAGCGGCGCGCCCGAAGCGGCCGTCGCGAAGCACTTCGTGGCCGTTTCCACGAATACCCAAACCGTCGTCAGGTTCGGCATCGATCCGGAGAACATGTTCGGGTTCTGGGACTGGGTGGGCGGCCGGTACTCGCTCTGGTCCGCGATCGGATTGCCCATTGCGCTCGCGATCGGCATGGACGCCTTCGAGGCGATGCTCGGTGGAGCGCATGCGATGGACCGCCATTTCGTCGACGCACCGCTCGCAGAGAATCTGCCGGTGCTGCTCGCCTTGATCGGCATCTGGCACATCAACTTTTTCGGCGCGACGAGCCATCTGATCGCACCATACGACCGCTATCTGCACCGTCTGCCCGCGTATTTACAGCAGCTCGACATGGAGAGCAACGGCAAGTCCGTCACGCTTGCGGGCGAGCGCGTCGACTACGCGACCGGGCCCGTCATCTGGGGCGAGCCTGGCACCAACGGCCAGCATGCGTTCTTCCAGTTGCTGCACCAGGGGACCGCGTTGATTCCGGCGGACTTCATCGCCTGCATTCAGCCGCATCATGCGCTAGACGCTCACCACGAGATTCTGCTCGCCAATTGCTTCGCGCAATCCGAAGCGCTGATGAATGGCTCGCCAGCGGCGAATGAACCACACCGCAACTTCGATGGCAACCGCCCGACCAATACGATCTGTCTCGACAAGCTCGATCCGGCCTCGCTCGGCGCCCTGCTCGCGCTATACGAGCACAAGGTGTTCGTGCAAGGGGCAATCTGGAACATTAATTCGTTCGATCAATGGGGCGTGGAACTCGGCAAGCGGCTGGCCGTGACGATCGAGCGCGAGGTTGCCCATGACGTTGCCCATGACGTTGCCCAGCCGGACGCGGCACTCGCCCATGACAGTTCCACCAACGGTCTGATCGACCGTTTCAGGCAGCGGCGCAAGCAGCAATCCGCATCGGCAAACTGAGCCGGAAATTTAATTCGGTGAACTGAGTCCATTCGAATGACGACGAATCTCCCCAAACTGGTCGTGTTCGGCGAAGCCCTGACCGACTTTATCCGCGAAGACAACCAGCGCTGGCGTAGCGCGCCCGGTGGATCGTGCTGGAACGTCGCCCGCGTGGGCGCGCGCCTGGGCGTGCCCACGGGTTTTGCCGGCACTGTTAGCCGCGACACCTTCGGCGACGAGTTGATGCAGCAAAGCCAGCAAGCAGGACTCGACATGCGCTTCACGCGCCAGGTCGATCACGCGCCGCTTCTCGCCATGGTCGTCTCGAAGCACCCGCCGCAATATTTCTTTGTCGGCGAGAACAGCGCCGACCTCGCGTTCGACGCTCGTGCCTTGCCTTCGGGTTGGCTGGACGCGGCCCAGATCGTTCACTTCGGCTCGCTCAGCCTGGTCCGGCAGCCGCTGGCCGCGCACCTTCTGGAGATTGCGGAGGCCGCCCATGCGGCCGGCAAGCGCATCTCATTCGATCCGAACTACCGCGATCCGATGGCCGGCCCGGCCTATCGGAGCACACTGCGTCGCATGGCCGGGCTGGCCAGTTACATCAAGGTGTCCGACGAGGATCTGCGGGGCTTGTTTCCCGAACTGGACGAAGCCTCGGCACTCGCTCAACTGCGCGCGTGGGCGCCAACGGCGGCCATCCTCCTGACGCGCGGAGCCGACGGCATGCAACTGTTCACGGCGCGGGAGGTGTTGTTTCAGCCAGCGTTCGCGACCCGGGTGGTCGACACCGTTGGCTGCGGCGACGCCTGCTTTGGCGGATGGCTGGCGAGTCTGCTCACGCGACCCGATGCGCCACTGAACGCTCATCTGGCGTTTTCCGCCGCGTGTGCCGCAGTAACGTGCGCGCACGAGGGTGCCTACGCGCCGCAACGCGACGACGTGGCTGCGCTGACCGATTCCGCAAGTCTTTGTCCCGATCTCCAACACTGAACGCACTGAACGCCATGACGAAACGCTCTACCCGCGAGCCGGAACACCCTCCATTCGCCTTCGTCCTGTTCGGCGGAACCGGCGATCTCGCGATGCGCAAGATTTTGCCCGCCCTCTTTGCGGCACATCGTGACGGCCTGCTCGCGCCCGATGGCCAGATCGTCGCGGTCGCGCAGACGGCACTCGATACGAGCGGCTATCTGCGGTGGGTTCGCGAGCACGTGAAGCCCCATATTGCCGGCGCCGCGATCGAAGACCCGGCATGGCGAAGCTTTCTCGAGCGTATCGCCTACGTCATGCTCGACGCTGGCCAACCTGAAACGTATGCCTTGTTGCGCGATACGCTCGGTACGGCTCCCGGCCGGCGCATTTTTTATCTGGCGACGGGGCCCGCGCTGTTCGTGCCGATCTGCCGCGCGCTGGCGTCGGCCGGTCTCACCGAAGGCTCGCGCATCGTGCTGGAAAAGCCGCTCGGATACGATCTGGAATCGTCCAATGCGATCAACGACGCCGTCGGCCAGATTTTCGACGAAGACCAGATTTACCGGATCGATCACTACCTCGGCAAGGAAGCGGTCCAGAACCTGCTCGCACTGCGCTTTGGTAATTCGTTGTTCGAACCATTGTGGCGCCGCGAATGGGTCGAGAGCATCCAGATCACCGTCGCCGAGGAACTGGGCGTCGAAAGCCGCGGCAATTTCTACGATCAGACCGGTGCGTTGCGCGACATGGTGCAGAACCACCTGCTGCAACTGCTTTCCATCATCGCGATGGAGCCGCCACGCTCCATGGACGCCGATGCGGTGCGCGACGAGAAGCTGCGCGTGCTGCGCGCACTCAAGCCGGTGCTTGGCGATGAAATCCGGCAGAGCGTGGTCCGTGGGCAATATCACGCGGGCGCCATCAAAGACGCTTCCGTCTGCGCGTATCACGCGGAGCCGGGTGTCCGGCAAGGCAGCACGACCGAGACTTTCGTTGCGTTGAAAGTCGAGGTGGAAAACTGGCGCTGGGCAGGTGTGCCGTTTTTTCTGCGCACCGGCAAACGACTCGCGGGCCGCATCGCTGAAATCGTCGTCAACTTCCGGCCGGTGCCGCACTCGGCGCTGGGTCCGACGGCGTTGCGTCCGGGTTCGAACCGGCTGACGATCCGTTTGCAGCCTAACGAATCGATTCGCCTCAGCGCCCTCGCCAAGCAGCCGGGCATGGGCATGACCTTGCAAGGCGTGCATCTGGATCTCGCCTTCGATCAATTCTTCCAGCAGGACCGGATGGAGGCGTATCAGCGCTTGCTGCTCGATGTAATCGGCGGGCGGCTCGCCCTTTTCGTACGGCGCGACGAACAGGAAGCGGCATGGCACTGGGTCGCACCGATCCTCGAAGACTGGGCCACCCAGACCAGCTTGCCGAAGCCCTACGCGTCCGGCACATGGGGACCGGCGGCGGCCAGCGCACTGCTCGCTCGCCACAACACCTGCTGGCCGGAAGAAGAAAACTGATTCGGCACAGCGCTCTCCCCTTTCATCTCGAGACCAACGCGCATGGATAAAATCTGGCACCTGGAATGGCCTCACGGCTCCCTTGACGTTCACGCAAGGGGCGGCATGCTCGGCGGCGTTTCGCTGCGCAACGGTAACGGGCGCGTCGCGCCGTTTTACGAAGCCCCTTGGCTTAGCGATGAAACGCCCAGGCAGGCGGGATTGCTCGGCCAGCTCAGAAGCGAATTTCCCTGCGTTCCGTTCGGGGTGCCCTGGTCGGCCGAGTCGGCCGTGGAAAGCTGGCGTAAGAGTCTCGCTGCGTCAGTCGACGCACACGATGGCCCACTGGATGCGAGCGATGATCTGCTGCATGGTTATGTCTGCGTAGGTGAATGGACCCTCGTGCGCCAGACGGATCTCTCGATCGAGATTGCGCTCGACTATCCGCCTGAGTCGTCGATCGCCCGTGTCGTGCGCGTGATCCGTGCCGACCCCAACGGCCCCGCAATCGACTTCTCCGTGAAGATCGAGGCTCGCCGCAAGACACGCCGGCCGATTGGGCTGCATCCGAACCTGGCATTGCCGTCGATGGCCGGAGCCCTGCAAATCGAGCCTGGCGCGTTTCGCTTTGGCGTCGTTCATCCGGCCGGCCCCGAACCCGGTGTGTCTCATGCCGCGCCAGGCGCCGTTTTCGAGCAACTCGATCACGTCCCGCTACGTGCGGGAGGAACGGCGGCGTTCGACCGCTTGCCCTTCGCGCACGATACGGAAGAAATCATTCAGCTATGCGGCGTGGATGGGGCGGTCACCCTGAAGAATGAGGAATCCGAAGTTGCGTATCGTCTGACATGGGACGCCTCCATACTCCCATCACTTTTACTATGGATCAGCAACCGGGGCCGCACTTACAGCCCCTGGAACGGCCGCAACCTGTGCGTGGGCGTCGAGCCTGTGGCAAGCGCATTTGAACTCGGCTGCCGCCCTTCGCTGGCGGCAAACCCCATCAATGCGAGAGGGATTCCAACCGCGGTCTCGCTCGAGCCGGGTCATCCGGTTGAAATGGCTTATCGATTCGAGGTCGTGACGCCATGAATGATGCGAGCCAGACGTATGCCCGCACCGATGACCGGTATCACGGCGAGAAAGCGGATAACCCTTACGCTCAAGCGCAGGAGGAGAGCCATGTCGCGCTCTGAATCGACGCCCCCGCTGCTGGAAATGCGGGGCATCAGCAAGACGTTTCCCGGCGTGCGCGCGCTCGACAAGGTGCGCCTCTCGGTCTGGCCCGGCGAAGTGCATTCGCTGATGGGCGAGAACGGCGCGGGCAAATCCACGCTCATGAAGATTCTCTCGGGCGCCTATCAGGCCGATCCTGGCGGCGAGATCGTGATCGACGGCAAGACGGTCGTGATCGACGGCCCGCTCGCCGCGCGTGAACTGGGCGTGGCCGTGATCTACCAGGAACTGAGCCTCGCGCCGAATCTTTCCGTTGCCGAGAACATTCACGCGGGCCGCGAGCTGCGCCGTGGCGGCGGCCGCTTCGGCATGGTCGACCGCGCCGCCATGGAGCGCGGCTGCGAAGACGTGCTCAAGCGCCTGGGCGCCACCTTCGGGCCCACGACGCTGGTGGGTTCGCTCTCCATCGCCGAGCGCCAACTCGTGGAAATCGCCCGCGCCGTGCATAGCGACGCGCGCATCATCGTGATGGACGAGCCCACCACGCCGCTCTCCTCGCGCGAGACCGAGCGCCTCTTCAAGCTCATCCGCCAGTTGCGCGAGGAAGGACTCGCGATCATCTACATCAGCCACCGCATGGCCGAGATTTACGAACTGTCCGACCGCGTTTCCGTGCTGCGCGACGGCAGCTATGTGGGCACGCTGATGCGCGACGCGCTCAACGCGGAAAGCCTCGTGAGCATGATGGTGGGCCGCGATATTTCGGGGTTCTACAAAAAAGAGCATGCGCCTTACGATCCGGGCAAGGTGGTGCTCACCGTGCGCGATGTGGCCGATCACAACCGCGTGCGCGGTTGCAGCCTCGATCTGCATGCGGGCGAAGTGCTCGGCATCGCGGGCCTCGTGGGCGCGGGCCGCACCGAGCTGGCGCGTCTGATCTTCGGCGCGGAGCCGCGTGCGCGCGGCGATATCGCCATCGACGGGCGCACGCTCACCGTGCACGGGCCGCGCGACGCCATCGAAGCGGGCCTCGTCTATCTGACCGAGGACCGCAAGCATCAGGGCCTCTTTCTCGACATGAGCGTGCGCGACAACATCAACGTGGCCGTGGCCGGACGCGACGCGCGCTTCGGCGTGCTCGACCTCGCGCGTGGCTCGTCGCGCGCGAAGGACTCGATCCGCGCCCTTTCCATTCGCGTGCCGAATTCCCGCGTGAACGTGGGCGCGCTTTCGGGCGGCAATCAGCAGAAGGTGCTGCTCTCGCGCCTGCTGGAAACGAAGCCGCGCGTGCTGATCCTCGACGAGCCGACGCGCGGTGTGGACATCGGCGCGAAGTCGGAGATCTACCGCATCATCAACGAGCTCGCCAAAACCGGCGTGGGCATCATCGTGATTTCGAGCGAACTGCCCGAGATCATCGGCGTGGCCGACCGCGTGCTCGTGATGCGCGAGGGCGTATTCGCCGGAGCACTGGGCGGCTATACCGGCAAGCCCATCACGCAGGAAGCCATCATCGAACTCGCTACCGGCTCGCAAGGCGCGCTGGACGAGGCCGCCTGAATTTGACGAACTCGTCTGACACACCCGCTGATGCACCTGCTGATGCACCCGCTGATGCACTCGCTAACGCACCAGTCGAAGAGATATTGAGGAGCACGACATCATGAAAAGCAGTCTTCCCCGCCATGGCGTTGCAGCGTCGCCCGCCCAGCCCACGCAATCCACGCAGCCCACTTCCGGCAGCACGG
>NZ_JAKLJA010000028.1 GCF_022213065.1 Paraburkholderia tagetis | reverse complement strand
CATCGAGCTCTGGTTCGCGCATCACCGCCTCACGACACTTGACCTGAAGACAGCAAAAACCTGAACATCATGTGTCAACGATGTCCCCGTACATGTGTCAACCATGTCTCCAGTCTGTACACGGCTGCAAAGAAAAGTAGGTGCCGCCCCGCACAGGGGCACCGCTAATAGACCGACACGAACACAAGGAAACGCGAAAAAAAAATCCAAGCGCTCAGCGCCCTCCCTCAAAAATCAATCTTCGCGTTCACGCTAACAGTACGCGGATCCCCCGGAGCGATGTAATTATCGTACTGGAACATCCAGTACCGCCGATTCGCGAGGTTATCGATGGCAGCGCGCAGCGTCACATCGTGCCCCCCGATGCGCGTCATATAGTTCGCGCCCACGTTCACGAGCATATAGCCGCCCGTCTCCAGGTTGCCTGCGGGACGCACTTCCGTATTGCCCGTGTACTTCGCGTCAGCGCCCACACGCAGGCCCGGCACGAACGGTACGTCATAACTCACGCGCGCCGCCGCAACGAACTGCGGCGCGCCAGCCACGCGCTTGCCGTTGTACTGCTGCCCCTTCGCGTACCACGTATCGAGCAGCATGACGTCGCCCGCGACCAGCCAGTTGCGGCCAAGACGCACGCTGCCGCCCGCTTCGATGCCTTCGTAAATCGAATCGCCGTCCTGCGTGAGCACGTTCTGGTCGTTCGCGTAACTCGCGCCGCGCTCGATGCGGAACAGCGCCGCATTCGCGCTCCAGCGTGCGTGCTCGCTCTTGATGCCCACCTCGTATTGACGCGAGCGCAGCGGGCGCAGCACCGATCCGCCATTTGCATAGATATCCGAAACGATCTGACCGGGCTCCAGCGACTCCACATAGCTCGCGTAGAGCGTGGTCCGCGGCTCGAGTTTGTACATGAGCGCGAAGGTCGGCGTAAAGACACCGTTCTGTCCATACGACGAAGTGGTCGCGCCCGATTCAGCAAAGGATTCCTGATCGTAATTCGTGTAGCGCACGCCCGCGAGCAGCGACCAGCGACTCGTCAACTCGACGGTATCGCTCACGAAAAGCGATTTCTGATTGATCTCGCTCGCGCGGTACTTCTGCAAGCCGCTGCCCGAGTAGTAGCGAAACGGGTTGGGCTCGTAGAGATTGCCTTCGCCGAGCGTCTTGATCACCGTGCCCGCCGCCGTGCCGTAATCATTGGTCTGATGCTGGACCGCCGCGCCGAACACCAGTTGGTGCGTGAGCGGCCCGGTCTTTACCTTGCCTTCGAAAGTGCCTTGCCAGTAGATGTCCTGATGGCCTTCGTCGCCGTTCCAGCGGTTATCGGCGTAGTTGCCAGCCTGGTCGAGCAGCGTGAGCGTGCTTTCGTTGCGGTCGCGCGTCGACTTGCTGTAGCTCGCCGACGTGTTGAAGGTCCAGTCGGGCGAGATCTGATATTTGACGCCGGCCGTGTAGAGCTGCAGGTTGGTGTTCAGATGCTGGTCGGTGCCGGCGAGCCAGTTGGTGCCGCCGCTGATCGTCGCGGGCAGGCTCGCGGCCGTGTAGCTGCCGGTGTAGATGGCTGGCATCTGTCCGCTCGAACGGCTTTGCTGATAGATCGCGTTGAAGTAGACCTGGAGGTCGCGCGTGAGCTGCCCGTCGAGCGCGAGCGCCAGCGAGTTGCGGTTGATGTCGCCCGCGTTGTAGGTCTTGCCCGCTTCATGCGTGTAGTTGATGCGCGCGCCGAACATGCCATCCGGACCGAAGCGCCGGCTCAAATCGACGTGCTGGGTGAGCACGCCGTCCATGCGATAGCCGAGGTCGAAGCTCGTAACCGGGTCCTTGTCCGGCTTCTTCGTGACGTAATTGACCACGCCGCCCGGCTGCGCGAAGCCGTACATGAAGCCGCCGAGTCCCTTGAGCAACTCGACGCGTTCGAGGTTCTCGTAGGGCATCGTGATGCCATACGAGATGAATGGATTGCCGTCGATGCGAAAGCCGTTCTGCCAGTCGATCGGCAGGCCGCGAATCGTGATGTAGGTCGCCCACGCGCTATAGGCGTTGCTGTTGTCGGTGACCGAGGCGTCGCCGGCAAACACGTCGCCGAGCTTGTTCGCCTGGCGGTCCGCGAGGTCCTCGCCCGTGACCACGGTGGTCGAGAACGGCGTGTCGAGCTGCGAGCGCGTACCGAGCGCGCCGTTCGACACCGGCGTTTCCAGGTGCAGCGGCGAGTCGGTCTCGGCGGCGGCGCTCACTTTCACGGCGGGCAGCGCTTGCTTGGCTGCGGACTGGGCAAAGGCGGACTGGGCCGCGGCGGCAAACGTCAGCCAGGCGGCCATCCGCACTGGACGATGGAGCCTGCGCCCTGTACGGCGTGTCGTTCGTTGATTGTTCATATTGGCCAGAGTTGGGGCGCTTTCCCCAAGGAGCGTGCGCCGTTGAATATAAATGCGACTCATTCGCATTACATATCGGGCGGCATATTAGCAAAGCCTTTTGTCTTTTGAAAGCCTCTGGCAGAAATTCGTCAGGACGCCTTGCGCGGTACTGCGCCAATCTCCCCATCGCCTACAGGGTTTTTCGTATGAAGATTTTCAGATAAAAAGCGCCCCAAGCGGTCCGCTTTGCGCGCGCCGCGCGCCCATCGGTCGATCCCCCTCGCGTGCCGATGCGCTCGGGCTTTCCCGATCTAATGCGCTCACGCGGCCTGATGCATGTTGGGTCAGTGAATTATTCGGGATCCTTAGCATGATGCGTTTTCCCCTTGCCATGCCCGATCGAGTTTCCTATGATTCGCAAACACGAATCGTTCTCATTTACCACCCTTCCCGTCTTCGTCCATCGATGAGGTGTCTCAACATGGTTTTGTCCGGCTCCAGTCGAAACTCAATTCTTAGCATGCCTAACCTCAAATCGAATCCCGATTCCGGCGTGCTCGACTTCATCGCCATCGGCCTCGGGCCGTTCAATCTGAGCCTCGCGTGTCTTGCCGAGCCGATTCGCGATCTGCGCGGCCTGTTCCTCGAACGCAACGAGGATTTCGACTGGCATCCCGGCATGCTGATCGACGACACCACGCTCCAGAATCCGTTTCTCGCGGACCTCGTGAGTCTCGCCGACCCCAAGAGCCCGTTCAGCTTTCTCAACTATTGCAAGCAGGAAGGCAAGCTGTACGCGTACTACATTCGCGAGCGCTTCTATTTGAGCCGCGCCGAATACAACCGCTATTGCAAATGGGCGATCGGCCAGCTTTCGAGCATCGCGTTCGGCTCGCTGGTGGAACGCGTGGAATACGTGGAGGGCGACGGCGGCGCCGGCCATTACGTGGTGAGCGGACGCCACGTGCGCAGCGGTGCGCCGTTTGCGCACCGTGCCACACGCCTCGTGATCGGTGTGGGATCGGTGCCGCAGTTGCCGCCGTGCTGCGAAGCGGTGCGCGAGCATTGCATTCATAGCGCGCACTATGTGGCGCGCAAGCGCGAATTGCAGAGCAAACGCTCGATCGCCGTGATCGGCAGCGGCCAGAGCGCCGCCGAAATTTTCCATGACCTGCTCAAGGAAAGCGACGAGCACGACTATTCGCTCACGTGGATCACGCGCTCGCCGCGCTTCTTCCAGATGGAGAACACCAAGCTCACGCTGGAGATGATCTCGCCCGACTACATCGACTACTTCTACAACCTGCCTGGCAACGTGCGCGAGAGCATCATCGCGAGGCAGGACAGCCTCTACAAAGGTGTGAACGCCTCGCTCATCAACCAGATCTACGACCTGCTCGACGACCGGCGCAGCCGGGGCAACCTGCGTGCGCGGCTCATCGCCAATTCGGAGCTGACCGGCTGCCACTACGACCGTGCCGGCGAGCGCTTCCAGTTGCGCTTCGCGCAGCGCGACGAAGGCGTGCAATTCGCGCACACCACCGACGGCGCGATCTTCGCGACCGGCTACGGCCAGAACGTCCCGGGTTTCATCGACGGCATTCGCGAGCGCATCCGCTGGGACGACAAGGGCCGCTACCGGCTCTCGCGCAACTACGCGATCGACGTGAACGAGCGCGACATCTTCGTGCAGAACGCCGGACTGTACAGCCACGGGCTCACCAATCCCGATCTGGGCATGAGCTGCTATCGCAACTCCTGCATCCTGCGCGAGTTGACCGGCGTGGAGCACTACAAGATCGAGCGGCGCATCGCACTACAGGACTTCTCGGTGCCCGATACGGAAGCGTTCGTGAAGGCGCCGCTGGAGACACGATGAATCTGCGCAACACCATCATTCTGATGACGACCTTCGCAGTCGTCAGCGACGCGATCCTGATCCCGTTCTATCCACAGTTCTTCGCCGCGCGCTACGGCGTGACGAGCCCCGTGCACGCGGGCGCATACGTGGCGTGCATCTCCATCGTCGTGATGCTCACGCTGCCCGTCTGGGCGCGCATTGCCAGGCGACTGGATGCCATGCATTTGCTCGTCTACACGCAATGCGCGGCGGGCGTGCTCTCGGTCGCGAGCTATTTCGCAGCCACGGTGCCGCTCTTCTGGGTGCTCTCGCTCGCGATGTTCATGTGCAAAAGCAGCTATCTGCTGATGTACCCGTACATGATGCGACTCGAAGCGAAGGCGTCGCACGCGCATACCATCGGCGTGCTGTCCGTGGTGGTGCACTTCGGCGCGATTGCGGGCGCGGTGGCGGGCGGCCTCGTCATGCAAGTGTGGGACGCGCATCACTGTATCTTCGCGATGGCCGCGGGCGACTTCGTGCAGATGGTGATCTGCATGTGGCTGATCCGGACGCATCACATCGCGCGGCGCTGCCGCTTTCTGACCGACGCCAGCGACGCGGGCGACGAAGCCGTTGGTGCCGATCGTGCCGATCATGCCGATGGAGCGAAGGCGCAGGCGATCCGCTCGGGCCTGCGCGAACGCATGCCGATCCTGCGGCTCGCACTGCTCATGCTCGCGTTCGACTTCTGCGTGTATCTGATCCGGCCGTTCATGTCGTCGTACTGGCAAGACGTGACCGGCTCGTCTAGCGAGCTTGCCTCGGGACTCGTCTTCGCGATTCCCGGCATGGTCGCGCTCGCCGCGCTGCGCATCAACAAGCGCCTTGCCGCGCGCGGCAAGGGCCTGCCCAACCAGATGAGCGCGAACCTGCTGCTGTGCACCGCAGGCATGCTGCTGCAAGGCGTGGAGACGCCGCTCGCGATCGTCGCGGGCCGGATCATGTTCGGCTGGGCGCTCTTCCAGATCGTCGTGAGACTCGACGTGACGATGTTCGCGCTCAGCACGCCGGCCTCGTATGCCGCCGATTACAGCGTCGTCAACTTCTTCCAGAACCTGGGCGTGCTGCTCGCCTCCTTCGCGGCTGGCGCAATCGTCGATGCAACGGGACTGCGCGCGCCGTTCCTCATCGCCTCGGCGGGCCTCGTGCTCACGGCGTTGCTAAGCGTCTGGCTGCTCGACCGTCCGCGCGCCGCTGATGTGTCCGCTGCATCCGATACATCCAATCTGTCCGATGCAGAGCACCAGACCGTCACAGGCCCCCTTTCCAGCGATCTAACCGACTCAGGAGTCACCGTCCGTGCGAACTGAAATCGTTGCCGAAGAAATCGCGCTGCATCACGCGCCGCCGCGCGCCGCGAGCTGCGCGTCCACCATCACCCGTGCGCGCGACGAGACGCGGGCCGCCAGCCCGCACGGCTTCCAGATTCGCCCGCTCGAACCCGAGCGCGACGCGCCCGCGCTCCACCGCTGGTTCGTCGAAGAGCGCGCGGCCTTCTGGAACATGCGCGACAAGAGCGTGGACGAAGTGGCCGCGTTCTATCGAGCCATCGAAGACTCGGGCCACGCGCAAGCCTGGCTCGGCCTGCGCCACGGCACGCCCGCCTTCCTCTTCGAGAGCTACGACCCGGCCCACGACGAAGCCGGCGAGCACTACACGGTGCGCGCGGGCGACCTCGGCATGCACCTCTTCGTGGGGCCGACCGCGACGCCCGTGCCCGGCTACACGCGCCATGTGTTCCGCACGCTCATGGCATTCCTGTTCGAGCGCCTGAACGCCGAGCGCATCGTGGTGGAGCCCGACGCGCGCAATACGCGCATTCATGCACTCAATCGCGCGATGGGCTTCGTCTACGACAAGGACGTGCCGTTCCGCGAAAAAACCGCTTCGCTCGCGTTCTGCACGCGGGCGGATTTTTACGCTGCCATTCAACAGGACTTCTAAAAGGACGCCACATCATGACTCAACACCTCGCCCAACCGTCGATGCAACACACGCTGCTCGCGCCGCATGAAGCCAGCGCGCACCTCACGCCCGAAGTCTGGTGCGAAGCGAACCGCATGCTGGTGCGCAAGGCCATCGCGGAGTACGCGCATGAACTGATCGTCGAGCCGCTACGAACCGGCGACGCTATGGGCGAAGGCTACGCAAGCTACGAACTGGAATCCGACGACGGCACCCGAAGCTATACCTTCGAAGCCCGGCTGCTCGCGCTACGCCACTGGAGCATCCGGCCGGAGACGATCGTCTGCACCCAGGACGGCGCCGCGCAGCCGCTCGACGCGCTCGCGTTCATTCTCGACGTGAAAGCGCGCCTTGGCATCAAGGAAGCAATGCTGCCGATCTATCTCGACGAAATCAGCAGCACACTCTATGGCGCCGCTTATAAAACCGTGAAAGCCGGCCCCGACACGCCCGAGCTGCTCAGCGCCGACTTCCAGGCCGGCTTCCAGGCTATCGAGACCGCGATGAGCGAAGGGCACCCCGGCTTTGTCGCCAACAACGGACGGCTCGGCTTCGACGCGGGCGACTATCGCGCATACGCCCCCGAAGCCGCATCGACCATCCAGGTGATATGGCTCGCGGTGCACAAGGACAACGCCGCGTTCCATTGCGCCGAAGACCTCGACTACGCACGGCTCATGGACGAAGAACTCGGCGCGCAAGCCATCGCCCGCTTCCGGGCCACCGTGGCGTCGCGCGGCTGCGATTTCGACGACTACCGTCTGATGCCCGCGCACCCGTGGCAGTGGTTCAACAAGCTCTCCATCGCATTCGCCGCCTACGTGGCGACGAACCGCATCATCTGCCTCGGTTACGGCGACGACCGCTATCTCGCCCAACAGTCGATCCGCACGTTCTTCAACGTCTCGGACCGCTCGAAACGCTACGTGAAGACCTCGCTCTCGATCCTCAACATGGGCTTCATGCGCGGGCTTTCGCCCTATTACATGTCGGGCACGCCTGCCATCAACGACTTCATCAAAAGCATGATCGCGAACGACCCGTATCTGCAAAGCAAGGGCTTCACGATCCTGCGCGAAGTGGCGTCGATGGGCTTTCGCAACCGCTATTACGAAGCCGCCGTGCAGGCGGATACGCCCTACAAGAAAATGCTCTCCGCGCTGTGGCGCGAAAACCCGCTCGCACTCGCCGGCGACGGCCAGCGCCTCATGACCATGGCCGCGCTGCTGCATACGGACCGCCATGGCCGCGCGTTGCTGCCCGCGCTCATCGAGGCGTCCGGGCTGGGTGCCGAGCGCTGGCTCGAACGCTACCTGGACGCGTATCTCGCGCCGCTCGTGCATTGCTTCTACGCGCACGACCTCGTCTTCATGCCGCACGGCGAAAACCTCATTCTCGTGCTCGAGAATCACGTGCCGGTACGCGCGATCATGAAAGATATCGCCGAAGAATCTGCAATCCTCAATAAAGACGCAAAGCTGCCGGAGAACGTGAAGCGCCTTGCCGTGGATGTGCCCGAGAACGTCAAGTTGCTGGCGATCTTTATCGACGTATTCGATGGTTTCTTCCGCTACGTGAACCAGATTCTCGTCGAGCACGGCTGCTGTAGCGAAGACGTATTCTGGAACGCCGTGGCGCGCAGCGTCGCGCGCTATCAGGCCGAGCATCCCGAGCTTGCGCAGAAGTTCGCCGAGTACGACCTGTTCGCGCCCGAGTTCCTGCACTCGTGCCTGAATCGCCTGCAATTGGGCAACAACGTGCAGATGGTCAATCTCGCCGACCCTGCGGGCAACCTGAAGATGGCGGGCAATCTGCGCAATCCCCTTGCGGGGCGACGCGATGCGCAACGGGCGTTGCTCGCGACCGGCGAGCGCGCTGCCGTGGCCACCGTAGCGACGGCCGCCATGGCAACGGTAGCAGCATGAGCATGGCGGCGAACCGCACACTGGCGGACATGCTGCGGCTCGCTGCTCATCTCGTGCCGGGCTTGCGCGGCGTGGTGTCCGCGCCAGCGCTCGCCCGGCCCCCCGCTAGCGGACAAGACCCGCTTCACGTGTGTCCCGCGCCGCATGCGTGCGAAAGCAACCGCGCCGCGCTCGACGCTCTGCTCGCGCACTGGTCGCGGGCCTGCCCCGAGGCGGGACGCGCCTACTGGGCGGCGCGCTGCTGGGGCATCCTGATCTGGCAGCCCGTGTATCTGAGCGTGATCGGCGTGCATGCCGCGCGGCGCGCGCTCTCGCTCGCGTCCTTCGCGCAGCCCATTGCCGAAGGCTGGACGCGCGAGGTCCGTCTGCACGACCACGCGCCCGCAGTGGGCGACACCGGCACGCTGATCGCACTCGCCGCGTGCGAGATTGCCGCGAGCTGCGCGCAGATCCACGACGACCTCGCAGCGGTGATCCGCGTGAATCCGGTCACCGCGCGCGGGACACAAGCCGACGTGGTGCTGGCCGCGCTGCTCGCGGCCAGCAAGGCGAGGCCCGAGTGGCGCCATGCCGATATCGAAGCGACAGGCCGCCAATGGCTGGCCGCACTCGATATCGACGGTTGCGGCGGCTACTTCGCGTTCGAACGCAGCGACGGTTCGCGCGCGCTCGCACTCGAACGCCGGACCTGCTGCTACCACTACCGCCGCCGCGATGGCGAAATGTGCAGCACGTGTCCGCGGCTCGCGAAACAGGAACGCGTAGTGCGACTGAATGCGCAACGGGACGCCACGCTGGAGGCGTGAGCACGCCGGCGCGCTGCACGGCGCGGTGCGGCGTCCGCGTCCAACCGAAAGGAATCGATCGATGAACGACATCAGCAACCTGACGCATCTCGCCCCGCCGCCCGATGCGACAGCGAGCCCATTGCAGCTACCCGCCAGCGCCTATTTCGACGAGGCGCTATTCGAGCGCGAGATGGCGCACATCTTTGCGCAATCGGCGCTTTACGTGGGCCACCAGCAGTGGGTGCCGGAACCCGGCGACTGGCGCCGTCTGCCGCAGGACGAAGGCGGCCGCGTGCTGGTGCGCGATGCGTGCGGCGCCAAAGGCGTGCAACTGCTCTCCAACGTATGCCGCCACCGGCAGGCACTAATGCTGGGCGGCCTGGATGGAAATTGCGGAAGCAACGGCCGCCACAGCAACAACGGCAACGGCGGCAACAGCGGCAACGCCGTTCACGCACCACACACACGCGGCAACCTCGCGGCGACGGGCGGCAATATCGTCTGCCCGCTGCACCGCTGGACCTACGATGCGCGCGGCGAATTGATCGGTGCGCCCGAGTTCGAGCGCAAGCCCTGCCGCAATCTCGAACGCTTCGCGTTGCGCCATTGTCATGGACTCCTCTACGAAGGGCCGCGCGAGCCGGCGCGCGACATGGCCAGCGTGTTCGCGCGGCCCGAGTTCGATTTTTCCGGCTACGTGCTCGACCACGTGGAAACGCATACGTGCCGCTACAACTGGAAGACCTTCATCGAGGTCTATCTGGAGGACTATCACGTCGCGCCCTTTCACCCCGGGCTCGGAGGCTTCGTGACCTGCGAGGATCTCGACTGGGAGTTCGCGGATACCTACAGCATGCAGCGCGTGGGCGTGAACGCTGCGCTGGCGCAGCCGGGCTCGAACGTGTACCGCGCGTGGCACGACCGCCTGCTCGAATATCGCGGCGGCGCCGCGCCCGACTTCGGCGCCATCTGGCTCGCGTACTTTCCGACCCAGATGATCGAACTGTATCCGCACGTGCTCGTGATTTCGACGCTCTATCCGAAGGGGCCGCAAGAAACGCTCAACGTGATCGAGTTCCACTACCCCGAGGAGATCGCGGCCTTCGAGCGCGAGTTCATCGAGGCCCAGCGCGCCGCCTATCTGGAAACGATGATCGAAGACGACGAGATTGCCGAACGCATGGACGCGGGACGCCTGCGGCTCGCCCGGCGCGGCGTGAGCGACGCCGGGCCGTATCAGTCGCCGCTCGAGGACGGCATGCGCCATTTCCATGCGTGGTACCGGCGCGCGCTCGCGGGGACCGCGCTTTAATGCTCGCTTAGGTCTGTGCCCGCATTGTCAATGCGGGACTCCCTCCGGGAGTCGTTGTCGACAAAAACGGACACCCGCGACGGAACCGATAACCCCTCATGGCTTCACCCCACCCGCCTCCCTGCACAGCCAACCGCGCGCCCGTCCGCCCGTCGCCTCGTTCTCACCCGCCGCTTCGCGCCACCAGCGTTCACCTCGCTGCGGCTCCCCTAAATCGAACCGCTCGCCCATGCGCGGAGTCGCCAGCGCCACGCCCCGCGCGAGCGACAGCCCCGTCACGCGCTCGAACGGCTCCTGCCAGCGGTGCATCGCCAGGTCGAAGGTGCCGTTGTGGATCGGCACGAGCCAGCGGCCACGCAAGTCGAGGTGCGCCTGCACCGTTTCTTCGGGCTGCATATGCACATACGGCCACTGCGCGTCGTAAGCGCCGGTCTCGATCAACGTGACGTCGAACGGTCCAAGGCGCTCGCCAATCTCGCGGAAGCCCTCGAAATAACCCGTATCGCCGCTGAAGAACACACGCAGATCGCCCTCGGCGATCACCCACGAGGCCCACAGCGTACTGTTGCCGTCGAACAGGCTGCGCCCCGAAAAGTGCTGCGCGGGCGTGGCCGTGAACGTGATGCCCGCCACGTCCGCGCTCTGCCACCAGTCGAGCTGGCGCACCTTCGCTGCGTCGATGCCCCATTCGATCAGCCGGTCGCCCACGCCCAGCGGCGTGAGAAACACACTCGTGGTGGCGTCGAGCGCGAGCACGGTCTCGCGGTCGAGGTGGTCGTAGTGATCGTGCGAGAGGATCACTCCGCGCAGCGGCGGCAAGTCCGCGAGCGCGATGGGCGGCGCGTGAAAACGCTTCGGGCCCATGCGCTTGAACGGCGAGGCGCGTTCGCCGAACACGGGGTCGGTGAGCCAGTATTCGCCGCGCAGTTTGAGCAGCAGCGTCGAATGGCCGAGCCGGTAGAGACTGCGCTCGGGCGCGGCATCGAGATCGGCCCGGCTCAGCGCGTCGACGGGCAGCGCGCCCGCCGGCGCCGTGCCCCGCGGCTTCCTGAACAGCACGTTCCAGGCGATGCCAAGGGTCTTCGCGAGCCCCTCCTCCGGACGCGGACGCACGTTGCGAAAGCGCATGCCGTCGTGCTGCGGCGAGCCGTCCGACATCACGCGCGAACGGCGCGCGGCGGCGAATCCGAGCATGCGGCCAAGGAAATCAGGGATCGATGCCATGGAGTCTTCCCACAAAAGTAGACTCCGCAGTGTAGTTTATTTTTGAGAGAAGTAAACTAACCGGTGTAAATATCGTCCCGCCAGATCGCTGGACGAGCGCGCGATCACCCCGCCGCGCCCGCCCACACATCGGTCCCGACGACGTGCACCGGCACGGGCGTCAACGCGGCGCCTTCGCACGGTCCCTCGATGCAGCGGCCGTCCTCGAATGCGAACAGCGCGCTGTGATGCGCGCACATGAGCACGGTCGATCGATACGTACAGACCTCGCCCGGTTCGAAATCGAGCCGCACCGAGAAGTGCGGGCAGCGATTGACGTAGGCCCACACCGATGCGCCGCGCCGCACGACAACGACCGCACCGTCGCCAGGCGAGCCGTCGACGACACATGCGCCACCATCAGGCACCGCGTCGACACAGCACAGGAATCGATCGTTCATCGCTCAAACCCTTTGCTCAGGATTGCCAACATTCCAGTCCCACGGCCGGATCTCGACCCGCTCGAACACGCCCGCCAGCGCATAGGGGTCGTCGCGCACGAAGCGCATCACGTCGTCGTAGCCTTCGGCTTCGATCACGAGCAGCGTGCCGTTGAGCGCATCGCACTGCGGCGCAAGCGTCGAGCCGCCAAGCCTCACGAACACGCCGTGCTGCGCGGCCGAGCGCAGATAGCTGCGATGCACGGCCCGCACGCGCTCGCGCACTTCGCGCATGCCGGGCTTGTCGGTGGCGAACACCGCGTAGTAGCGCGTCGACGGTCTCATGCGCGCTCCAGCACGAAGTCGTAGCTGGCCTCGCGATAGCCGCCCTCGAAGCCGAATCGCTGTGCGTTCGCATCGCCCGCCGCGCGCTCGCAATAGTCCACCTGCAACGACGGCTTCACGCCGAATACGGCGTCCGAGTCCAGATACTGATCGTTCTGGTTGAACAGGTGCGTCACGAGCGTGCTGTGACCGGGCGCCGTGATCATGAAGTGCAGATGCGCGGGCCGCCACGGATGCCGCCCCGTCGCCTGGAGCATGCGGCCCACCGGGCCATCGGTGGGAATCGGATAGCACACGGGCACGATGGTGCGGATCGCGTAGCGGCCTTCGGCGTCGGTGCGATAACGGCCGCGCAGGTTGCCGTGCGGCTGCGCGGTATCCTGTCCCGAGTACATGCCGTTGTCCGCCGTTTGCCACACGTCGAGCAGCGCGTTCGCCACGGGCTCGCCGCTGGTCGACAGCACGCGGCCCTGCACGAGCGCGGGCGTGCCCGGCGTGAACGCCATGTTCTCGCCATACGCGCGTTCCGGCATGCCCTCGATATAGAACGGACCGAACACAGTCGTGTCGGTCGCGCCCGTTGCATAGCGGTGGTTGATCGCGTCGACCAGCATCGACACGCCCAGCGTGTCGGACAGCAGGATGAACTCCTGGCGCACGACACCGTCGCACATCTGGCCCGTCTCGGTGAGAAAGCGGATGGCCGCGAACCACTCCGCCTCGGTCAGTTCCACTTCACGCACGAAAGCGTGCAGATGCTGCACGAGGCTTTGCATCAGCGTGCGCAGGCGCGCGTCGGGCGTGTTCGCGAAGCGCGCCACCACCTGTTCCGTCAAGGCCCGCTCGGCCTCGGTACCTTGCGCCGACGTGGCTGTCTCCACGGTTGTCTCCATGGCTGTCTCCTTTCGTTTGCTTTGTGGCTTGGTGCGCCGCTCACACGGCGTGATCCGGCTATTGAGGCTCCGCGCCTTCCCACGCGCGCTGCAGCAACGCGCGGATTGCCTCGCGCTCCAGCGCTCGCGGATTGGGGTACGCATTCGTGCACGCGAGATCGGCCGCTTCGTCGAGGCCCGTTTCGGGCATGCCGATGTCCTTGAGCGCCATCGCAATGCCCAGCGACGCGTTCAAAGCATACAACCGTGGCCCCGCCTGCGCCGCCTGTTCCGCACCCAGCGCGCGCGCCACGCGTTCGAGCGCCTGCGGCGCGGCGGCGTGGTTGTAGTGCGCCGTATGCGGCAGCATGATCGCGTGCGTTTGTGCATGCGGCAGGTTGAACGTGCCGCCCAGCGTGTGGCAAAGCTTGTGATGCAGCGCCATGCCCACCGCGCCCAGGCAACTGCCCGCGAGCCACGCGCCATAGAGCGCGCGGCTGCGCATCGCCACGTCGTCGGGACGCTGCACGACGGCCGGCAACGCCTCGCCCAATGCGCGAATCGATTCTTCGGCCATCAGGCTGATCACGGGGTTGGCGTCTTCCGCGTAGAGCGCTTCCACCGCGTGCGCCATCGCGTTGACGCCCGAGGCCGCCGAAATGCCCGCGGGCAGCGACACGGTCAGCGACGGGTCGTAGATCACCGTGCGCGGCAGCACCCGCGAATCGCGCCCGGTCTTCTTCAGGCGCCCTTCGGTGAGGCCGTAGATCGGTGTCATCTCCGAGCCCGCATAGGTGGTGGGCACCGCGACGATCGGCAGCGACGATTCGAGCGCAATGGCCTTGCCAAGGCCAATGGTCGAGCCGCCGCCCACGGCCACGCAGCATTGCGCGTCGAGCGCCGCCGCCTTTTCGCACGCGGCCCGCGCGACCTCCACGGGCACGTGCATGACCGCCTCGGCGTGAATGCCCGCCGCGCGTTCACCCAGCAGACGCGCGACTTCCTCGGCGAGCGGACGCTGCTCGGGCGTCGAGAGAATCAGCGCGCGGCGCGCACCGAGCCGGTCCACTTCCTCGGGCAGCCGCGCGAGGTTGCCCCAGCCGAACACCACGCGCGACGGCAAGCCCTGATAGACGAAGCGATCCATGGCGGCCTCAGCGCTTGAAGTGCGGCGGCACCTGGGCGTCCACGTTGACCCACACCGAGCGGGCCTCCGTGTAGTCGTGCATCGCCTCGAAGCCCATCTCGCGCCCGTAGCCGGACTGACCAACGCCGCCGAACGGGCTGCCCGGGTTCACGCGCTTATAGCAGTTGATCCAGCACATGCCCGCGTTAATCTTGCCCGCGATGCTGTGCGCACGCGAAAGATCGCGCGTCCAGAGCCCGCTGCCGAGACCGTAGTCGGTGCCGTTGGCAATGGCGAGCGCCTCTTCGTCGGACTTGAAGCGCAGCACGGTCACGAACGGGCCGAATACTTCTTCCTGAGCGATGCGATCGTTCGGCGTCTTCGCCTCGATCACCGTGGGGCGCACGTAGTAGCCGTTGGCGAGCGCCGGGTCCTGCGGTGCGCTGCCGCCCGCGAGCACGCGCCCGCCCTGATCGCGCGCCAGCTCCACATAAGCCTTCACACGCTCCAGATGTTGCAGCGACGTGAGCGGCCCCATCTCTGTTTCGGGATCCAAAGGATTACCAACACGAATCGACGCCGCAAGGTCGACGAAGCGTTCGAGAAACTGATCGGCAATACGCTCGTGCAGCACGAGACGCGAGCCCGCGATGCAGGCCTGCCCCTGATTGTGGAAGATCGCCCAGGCTGCACCGTTGATCGCGGCGTCGAGATTGGCGTCGTCGAATACGATATTCGCACCCTTGCCGCCCAGTTCGAGCTGCACGCGCTTCAAGTTGCCCTGCGAGGCCTCGACGATGCGCCGCCCCGTTGCCGTCGATCCCGTGAAGGCGATCTTGCCCACGCCGGGATGCTCCGCGAGCCGTTGCCCCGCCGTGTGGCCATAGCCCGTCACGATGTTGACCACGCCCGCCGGAAAGCCCACTTCCGCCATCAGCTCGACAATGCGCAGCGTGGAGAGCGGCGTGATTTCCGATGGCTTCAGCACGACCGTGTTGCCGGCCGCGAGTGCCGGGCCCATCTTCCAGCTCGTGAACATGAGCGGAAAATTCCACGGCACGATCTGCCCGACCACGCCAATGGGTGCGCGCTGCACGTAGTTGAGAAAGCCCGTTTCGACGGGAATCACCGAGCCTTGCAGCTTGTCGGCCATGCCGCCGAAGTAGCGAAAACACCCCGCCGTGCGCGGCACGTCGAGCGCGCGCGAGTCGCGAATCGGGTGCCCCGTGTCGAGCGATTCGAGTTGCGCCAGCTCTTCGCCGTTCGCTTCGATGGCGTCGGCCAGACGCAGCAGCAGGCGGCCGCGCTCGGCGGCGGGCATCGCCGACCATTGCGGGAACGCGCGCGTGGCGGCGGCCACGGCCAGATCGACATCGGCGGCGGTGGCTGCGGCGATCTTCGTGATCAGCGAGCCGTCGTGCGGATTGAGCACGTCGATGGTGCCGCCTTCGACGGCGTCAACGAAACGGCCGTCGATGAACAATTGCGTTTGCATGATTAAATCCTCGTTTGATGCTCAGGCATGCTGACTAGCTGCAACACTCGTTTAGAACTCGACCGGATACGGCTTGAGATCGCCGCGCTCGTAACGCTTGGGCAAATCGGCCGTCGCGTTCTCCCAGACGAGCAGCATCGATCGCTTGGTCGAGTAGCCCTGGTGGCGAATATCGGCGGGCATGGCGCAGATGTCGCCGGCGCGCATCGTGATGCGTGCGCGCGGCGCGCCCGTGTTCTTGTCGCCGATATCCCAGACGATTTCGTCCGAAAGTTGCAGGAACCATTCGACGCGATCGTTGCCGTGGAAAACCGGCAGGATGTATTCCTCCGTGGTCGGGCAGAACAGGCTCTGTCCGCACACCGAAGTCACCGAGGGATTCCACGTGACGTCCGAACGCGAGAGGTACTTGAAGAGGTTGAACGCATGCAGCTCGCCTTCGAAGCCGGGCTCGACATGCACCTCGGGATCGTCCTGGGACACGTCAGCGAAGGCACGGTTCACGGGCAGGTCGTCGCGCAGCGGCGAGTCGCCTTCGAGCCCCGGCATGCGGCGCGTGGCGATGCGCGTGCGCTCGATGGCGGCGCCGTTCTCGCCGTGCTTGCGGCCAAACGCGGTGCCGGTTTCCTCGGGCGCGGCGAACGGATCGAAGCCTTCGTTGGTCCAGTCGTGCAGGATCGCCTTGAAGGTCGCCATGATGGTGGGCGCGTCGAAGGTCTCGATATAGTCCACGCCGGCGTCCTTCATGATGCCGTTGAACGAACCCGCATAGACGTCCACCTTTCCATAGTGGTTGCGCGTGCCGAACACGTGGTCGAAATTCACCCAGCCGTAGAAGAAGCCCCAGGCGACGTCGCGCATCATCGCGCGCAGGAAGGCATCGGCGGGAATGGCGTGCGTGCGGATCTGACCTTTCGCGGGCCACAGCACCTTGACGAAATATTCGTCGCGCGTGAATTCAAAGGCGCCGAGCTTGAAGCGGCAATAGCCGGTCACGGCGTCGGGCTCGCTCGCGCACACGGTGTCGGCGGCGAAACTTACGGAGTGGTCGTGGGATTCGAGGCTGGCCATTTGGTGTCTCCTGTATTCGGGTATTCAGTTCCGGGGTGTTCGTTTTCGGGCTGTGCGTTCAGTGCAGGCAGATGTCTGCCCACTTCTGCACCGAAAGCTCGCCGACCATGGTCTGCACGAGCGCCACGCCAGTCTTCTGTGCGCTGAAGCGATAGGCGCAGCCGGCGGGCAGCAGCGCCTGATGACCGTTGCGCAACACCACGTGGCCCATCTTGCGGCCCGCAGGCGCCTCGCCCGCGGCGACGGTGCCCGTAGTGCCCGTGGGCGGCGTATCGAGCTTGATGAAGTCGATGCGCACTTCGCCATCCATCAGGATCACGAACTCATCGTGCGCGCAGGCGAACCAGCGCGACTGACCCTCCGCGCGCAGCACCTCCATCACGTATTCGAGGTTCTTGCCGACCACGACCTTTTCATAAGGCGCCGACTGTGCGGCGACTTCGAAGACGTTCGAGAAAACATAGTGGCGGGCGTCGCCGCTCGTGATCTCGATCTCGCCTTTGCGGTAGTGATCGAGCGAGCCGAAAACGGTGTGGAATGAGGTATCGGGCATGGCTGTCTCCTGTTTCCTGTTTTGGAAGGTGTGTTGCGTTTTACTTTAGGTGCGCTGCGCGCAGACAACAACCAGTGGGCGGGCGACTACGGTATTCGCGGTTTGCAAATAATCGGGTGGGGCGTTCGCTGTGCCTTCGCGGTCCTTCGCTTTTCCTCGCGTTTCCTTGTTTTCGTGTCGGTCTATTAGCGTTGCCCCTGTGCGGGGCGGCACCTACTTTTCTTTGCAGCCGCAAAGAAAAGTAGGCAAAAGAAAGCGGCTCAAACCGCCAGTGTGACGCCGTCCACCTCTTGCCGTTAATCGAAGTGGTTCCGGGGCATCCGTCACCTCGCACCTTCAAACATAGTGACAAAGGGCCCGCACATCCCGCTGCTCGCTACGCGCGCAGCGGTCGGGTATGCAGGGGAAACCACACCTACTGCACTTGCACTCGAATACGCATGCACTGCATCGAGTCACATGCATTCCGATGGTTTGGGGTTATGCCCCACGGCGCGCGCAGCGCCGCCGGAGGGATGAGTCCTTAGTCACTCTGTTGTACGGCGCGTGGTGGCAGACGCTCCGGAACCGCTCCGATCACAGGCAAGTGGTGGACGGCGTCACACTGGCGGTTTGAGCGGCTTTCTTTTGCCTACTTTTCTTTGCCGCTGCAAAGAAAAGTAGGTGCCGCCCCGCACAGGGGCAACGCTAATAGACCGACACGAATACAAGGAAACGCGAAAAAAAAGCAAAAACCCTATCGCACCCAACCGCGCTCGATCAACGGCACATCCCACGCGGGTTCGGGTCCCAGATACTCAGCCAGAAATTCCACCAGCGCCTTCACCTTCAGCGCCTGGCGCTGCGTGGACGGATAAACGGCCGCAAAGCTCAACGAAGAAAGATGGTAATCAGTAAGGATCGGCACAAGCGATCCCTCAAGCAGCGCCGCGCTCGCCACAAGCGTGGGCAGGCACACCACGCCGCCGCCCGTGAGCGCGTAATCGCGCAGCAAATGCACCGAATTCGAGCGGATCATGCCGGGCAGTTCCAGGTCCACGACTTCGTCGCCGCGCGTCATCGTCCAGCGATTGCGCGAGGGATAACCCGAATAAAGCGCCGTGGTGTGCTGCAGCAATTCACGCGGATGTTGCGGCGCGCCATGCTCCGCCACATAAGCGGGCGTCGCGCAAAAGAGCCGCCGCACCGAAAAGAGCCGCCGTTCGATCAGCGATTCGGAAATCGGCGGAAAAATCTGGAATGCCACGTCGAAGCCTTCTTCGATCGGATCGACCACGCGGTCGTTGACGATCACATCGAGCTGGATGCCCGGATAGCGCCGGTTGAACTCGGCAAGCGGCGCGCCGAAATGGCCTAGCGCGAAGCCCGGCAATATCTGGATGCGCAGCCGCCCCGTGGGCGTCGCGCGCAGTTCGCGCATCTGGTCGGTCAGCTCGTTGACGCGCCCCACGACCTCCGCGCATTCGCGATAAAACGCCTCGCCGACTTCGGAGAGGCGCACATGCCGCGTGCTGCGATGAAAGAGCGGCGCGTTGACGAATTTTTCGAGCTGCTGGATACGGTTCGTGACAACCGAACTGGTCACGCCGAGCTGCCGCGACGCTTCCGCAAAGCTGCTGGTCTCCGCCACGCGCACAAAGGCTTCGATACTCAGAAATCGGTCCATGCTCCTCTCTTCTTTATGGGTTCGGGCCGTCCAAGTATAGGGCCCGATTCTGTTGCGCCACGCCGCCGCGGCACGGGCGGCGTGGCAAGAGAGGGGAACGTGGATGGCCCGCCGGCACTGCGCTGGTACTGCTCAGGTACCGCTCAGGTACTGCGCGGATACTACTCCGCTCGCCCGGCAACGGGAATTTGCGCGGCAGCGGCAACCGCCTCGCGGCGGCGCAGGCTGGCCGGCGCGGTTTCCTTGAGCAGGAGGCTCACCAGTACGCCCAGCATGACGGCGCCAATCGGCAGCCACAAAATGTTCTGGATACCAAAGTGTGCGGCGACGAAGCCCGCGAGCGCAGGCGCCACGCCGCCGCCGAAGATTTCTCCCGCGCCCACCACGAGGCCGATGGAAGTCGAGACCATGCCGGCCGGCGCGGCCTCGGTGGCGACCGGTCCCGAGAGCAGCGAAACGAGCCCCAGCGTGAAGAACGATGCCGCGAACAGCACCGCGAACAGTTCCAGCGGCTGTGCGCCGAGACCGCGAAACACGATCAGCATGGCAGCGGTGCCCACGAAGCCGATGACGCTTGCCACGCGCCGGCCCAGCAGATCGGAAAGCCCCGGCAAGCCAAACTGTCCGACGAAACCGCCGAAGCCGATGGCGGAGGCCACCATGCCCATGTGCTGCATGTCGAGCGCGAGATACTGCGTGAGGTAGAGCGGCAGCATGGCGCCGAGCACGAACACACCCGTCATCGCGCAAAAGAGCGCCACCATCGCCACCGGAATGTTGCGGCTGCGAAGCACGTCGCGCCAATGGCCGCGCTCGACCGGCGCGGCCGATGCAGCGGATGCGTCGGCGGCGGGCGCGCCCGCATCCTGCGGCTCGCGAATCAGGCGATACATCAGCAGGCCGAGAATCAGGCCCGGCACCGAGACAAGCGCGAATACCCAGCGCCAGCTCATCACGCCAAGCAGTTGCGTGGCGATGATCGGCGAAAGCGCAAGCCCGAACAACGCGAAGCCGCTTTGCTGAAGCCCGAGATTGAAGCCGCGGCGCTTGGGGTGCGAGGCATCGGCCGTGGCCGCGAAGCTCGTCGGGCAGAACGAGCCTTCGGCCACGCCCATCAGCGCGCGCACGGCCAGCAGGCTCACGAAGCTGCCTGCGAGGCCGGAAAAGCCCGAGAGCAGCGAGAACGCGATGATCGCCGGAATCAGCACCTTGCGCCGGCCCACCTTGTCGGACATGCCGCCCATGACCGCCGCGAACACGCCCCACGAAAGGCCGAGTATGCCGATGCAGTTGCCCACATCCTGCGCGTTCAGGTTCAGGTCCTTCATGATGGATGGAAAGAGCGGCGCGATCAGCCAGCGGTCGAGGCCCACGAGGCCGAAGCCCAGCGCCAGCAATGTCACGGCCTTCCACTCGTAGGCCGAGTCCCATGTGTTCGATTTCATCTCTGTCTCCTTGGGCCGGCCGGCTGCCGCGCCATCGGTATGTTCGAAAAACGGTGTGCGACGCGACATGCATCACTGTGCTGGACGCCATCGGAATCGACGTGGCAAAGATAGTCGCAAGCACCCCGTAATCAGTACCGGATAACGCCCGAATACGTCATTCGCGAATCGCAAACAATCGGGCGCGCGCGGCCGCCGGGCAAGGCAGCCGGGACACGGCGAGCGGAGCGGGCGGCGCGTTGTGGTGCGATACGGCCACCCCAGGACAATTACGGGTAGACGCGCGAGCGCGCGCCAGGCGGTCGGCGTTCAGCGCATGAGGTGGACCAGTCCGAGCGCAATGTCCGGCACGAGAATCACCACCACCAGCGCCACGATGTTCGCGCAGAGAAACGGCACTGTGCCGCGGAAAATGGTGCGAATCGACAATTCCGGCAACATGGTCTTCACCATGAACACGTTCATGCCCACGGGCGGATGAATCATGCCGATCTCCATCATCATCGCCACGTAAATGCCGAACCAGATCATGTTCGCGCCAAGCGGCTGCACCACCGCCGCGAACACGGGAATGGTGAGCAGCATCATCGCGAGCGCTTCCATGAGCGAGCCGAGCACGATGTAGATGCAGGTGATGACCGCGATCACGCCGAGCAGCGGCAAATGCAGCGCGTGAATCCAGGCGACCAGCGTGGCCGTGAGGCCCGAGAGCGTGATGAAGTTTGCGAACACCATGCCGCCGAAGGCGATGGCGAAGATCATCGCGGTGGTCTTGCCCGCTTCCACGAGCGACTCGAACAGCAGCGCCCAGCTCAGCTTGCGGCGCAGCCCCGCGAACACGAGCGCGCCCGTCGCGCCAACGCTCGATGCCTCCGTGGCCGTGAAAATGCCGCTATACAGGCCGCCAACCACGATCAGGAACAGCGCGAGCACGCCCCAGATCTTGCCGAGCTTGGCGAAGCGCGTGCGCCAGGCCACGCGCTCGCCGCGCGGGCCTTTGGCGGGATCGCGCCGCACCGTCCACCAGATCGAGAGCAGGAACAGCGAGCCCAGCAGCAATCCTGGGCCGATCCCCGCGATAAACAGCTTGCCGATGTCCTGATCGGTCAGGACTCCGTAGATGAGCAAGGGAAAGCTCGGCGGAATCAGCGCGCCCAGCGTGCCGCCCGAACTCACGCAGCCGGCAGCGAGGCTGTCCGAGTAACGGTGGCGGCGCATGGGCGGCATCGCGACCTTGGTCATGGTGGCCGCCGTGGCGATCGAGCTGCCCGACATCGAGGCGAAACCCGCGCAGGCCAGCACCGTGGCATGTGCGAGGCCGCCCTTGAAGTGGCCGATCCAGGCGTTGGCCGCGTCGTAAAGTTCCTCGGCCAGATCGGCTTTGTAGATGAACGTGCCCATCAGGATAAACATCGGCAGCACGGAGAGATTCTCGTTGGCGGCAAGGTCGGCGATCGTCATGCCGGCCATCGAGAGCGCGGGCTCCCAGCCGCGGATCAGCGCGAACGAGCCCACGCCGATGCCGAGCATCGCAAAGCCGAGCGGCACGCCCACGAACGCGAACAGCAAAACGGCGGCGAAGCCGGAAAGTGCGAGTGTCATGGCGTTTCCTTGCGGCCGAGCGCGGCGAAGTGATCGACAGTGAGCGCGAGCAGCACGATCAGCGTGACGCCGGACAGTGCGCTCATGTAGTAGCTGAGCGGCGCAAGCGGCCATTCCAGCACGGTCGTGGTGATGCGGTTGTGGGCGAGGTCGGCGCCGTCGCTGGCGAGCTGCCAGGTCATGATGCCGACCGCCACGAGGCTCACGAGCAGCACGAACAGGTGTTGCAGCCAGCTGCCGAGGCGTCCGAAACGCCCATGCAGCAGGTTCACCGTGATGTGCTGCTGGCTGAGCGTCACGAGCGGAAACGCCGAGAAAATGAGGATCGCCATGGCAAAGCGCACGATCTCAGAGGCCCCGCGTATGGGCGCGGAGAACCAGTACCGCATGAACACGTCGCAGAACGTGAGGCCCATGATCGAGAGCAGCACGAGCGCGACGACTGCGCCAAGTACACGCCGCAGCCAGCGTGAGGCGGCCCGCTCGCGGGGGCTGCTCGCGTCGTCGGCAAGCATCCCGGGCGGCTGCAATGCGGCGGAAGGATTCGCGTGGCTCATCTTGCCTCCTGCCTGGCTTCGTCACGGTAGTAAGCCAGTGCGGCCCCGCCGTCCACGTTCAAGCGGTTCGCCTGGGCGATCCAGTGCGCGTCCATCGGCTGCGCCAGCGCACGCAACTGGGCGACGAACGCGGGCGGCGGATCGATCAGCTTGAGCCCGTTCGCCACGGCTTGTGCGCGCGCTTGCTGGTTCGCCGCGTCGATCGCGGCCATGCGGTGTGCGAATGCCTCGCCCGAGAGCGCCGTGATGGCTGCGCGGTCGGCCGGCGCGATCGACGCCCATACCTGCTTGTTCACGAAGAGCGAGAAGCTCGGCGCGGTAATGCCGCCCGGCACGGTCGTTTCGTAGCGTGCGTAGCGGACCACGTTGAAGCGCGCGGCGTCCATCTCGGGAATACCGGCGAAGCCGTCCACGGTGCCGCCTGCCACCAGCTCGCTCATTTTCGCGGCGGGCGTGGCGACCACGCCCGCGCCGCCGCGATCCATCAGCGTCGAGGCAACACCTGGCAGTGCCCAGTATTTCACGCCGTGTATCGCCTGAAGCGACGTGACGGGCTTCTTGAGGCTGTAGATCTCGCCGGCCGGAAACACCACGAGCGCGAGCAGATGGACGTCGCCATACTGGCCGGCCCGCTCGAAATACTTTTCGTAGGTGCGCCAGAGCGCGATCGACATGCCTTCGGAGGAGGACGAACCGAGCGGCAGATGCGCGAGCTGCACGAGGCTCGCCTTGTTCTGGATGAGGCCGTTGAAGATATAGGCGCCGTCCACGATGCGCTTGCGCACGACGTCCCACTGCTGCTGCGGCGAGCCGATGCTGGTGGGCGGAAAGACGATCTTCACGCGCCCCTGGGTGGCGCGCTCGACGTCCTCGGCCCACGGCCTCATGACCTCGACGTTGAAGATGTGCTGTGGCGGCAGAAAGGCGTTGACGACCAGCGTCGTGGCGGCGTGCGCCATGGCCGGTAACGCCAGCGCCAGCGCCACTAAATGGGCTGCGATGAGGCGATACATGGTGTCTCCTGCATGTCTGAATAATTTTGCCTGCTCTACCGCTGTTGGGGGGCCGGCGCCCCCGTGCTTCCACTAACGTATTACCAGTCGCCGAGCAGGATGCCGCCCTTCTCCGAGACTTCCGTCCAGCGTTCGACGAAGCGCGCCGGCGCCGTCTGCCGCAAGGTGCGATGGCGCAGCCAGTCGAACAGGCGCTCATGCAACTCGGCGCGCACGCTCGCGTGTTGCGCATCGCGGCCCAGATCGTTCAGTTCGTCGGGGTCTGCCGCGAGATCGAACAGTTGCGGCGCGAAGCCGTCGTAATGGATGTATTTCCAGCGCCCGTCGAACACCATGAAACAGCGGCAGCCGTCGAGATCGCGGCCCAGCAGCGTGCGCGTGCGCGAACGGAACGAATAGTCGAACTCGCTGAAGACCGCATCGCGCCACGATACGTCAGGCGCACCGTGCAGCAGCGGTTGCAGCGAGCGCCCCTCGACGATATGAGCGGGAATTTCCACGCCCGCCGCATCGAGGAAAGTGGGCAGCAGATCGATCGCCTCGACGAGCCGTCGCTCGACCGTGCCGCGCGTGGCGTCGGCCTCCGGGCGCGGATCGACGACGATGAGCGGCACGCGCGACGACGCATCGTGAAAGAGCTCCTTCTCGCCGAGCCAGTGGTCGCCCAGATAGTCGCCGTGATCGCTCGTGAACACGATCATCGTGTCCTGGTCGCGGCCGGTTTCGCGCAGGAACGCGAACAGGCGGCCGAGGTGATCGTCGATCTGCTTCACGAGTCCCATGTAAGTGGGGACGACCGTTTCGCGCACCTCGTCGCGCGCGAAGCTCACGCTCTCATCGTGCTTCATGAACGCGCCGTAGACCGGATGCGGATGCTCGCGCTCGTCGAGCGTGCGCACGGCGGGCTTCACGTCCTCGGGGCCATACATGTCGTGGTAGGGCGCGGGCACGATGTACGGCCAGTGCGGCTTGATCAGACTCAGGTGCAGGCACCAGGGCGCGTCGCCCTGCTCGCGGATGAACGCCATCGCGCGGTCGATCATATACGGCGTTTCCGAGTGCTCCTCGCTGACGCGCGCCGGCTTCGACGCGTGGCGCATCTTCCAGCCGCTCAGAATCTCGCCGTTCGGTCCTTCGGCCGAATTTGCGTAGTCATGCCAGGGATTGTCGCCCTCGTAGCCCTTGCTGCGCAGGTAATCGCAGTACGGCGTTTGAACGCGCTTGCCGAAGAGGCCGGGGTGAATGCCGTCGTCGCGATCGAACGGCTCGAAGCCGCACTCCTCCACCAGCACCGCGTCCGGCGACTCATGGCTCATGCCGAGGCGCTGCATGCCCGCCTTGTCGGCGACCATGTGCGTCTTGCCCGCGAGCGCGACGCGCATGCCGCGCGTGCGCAGGTAGTCGCCAAGCGTCAGCTCGCCAACGGGCAGCGGCACGAAATTCCAGTACGCGCGGTGACTCGCCACGTAGCGGCCCGTGTAGTACGACATGCGCGACGGGCCGCAAACCGGGCTTTGCACGTAGGCGCGCTCGAAGCGCACGCCGCGCTGCGCCAGTGCATCGATGTTCGGCGTGTGCAGCGTCGGGTGGCCGTAGCAGGACAGGTAGTCCCAGCGCAACTGATCGCACATGACGAACAGGATGTTCTTGACTGTCTCCATCGCTCTCTCCTTGATTGAAGCAAGCGTAGAACAGCCGGGATGCGCAACCCAGCGATTTCTGAGATGATTTCACTCAGTGAAACGCAACGGATTCCGGCCATGTGGTCACCGAAAGTCAAGACCATCGACGCCCTCGAACGAGGCCTCGTCACGCTCAAGACCCTGCAGGAACTTCAGGCCGCCAGCCTGCACGACCTGCATCTGCACACGGGCATTCCCAAGGCCACATTGCTGCGTATTCTTTTGACCCTGGAGCGCCAGGGGCTGATCTGGCAGCGACTGGCCGATGGGCTCTTTCGTCCGAGCTATACGTTGCAGGCGCGCGCGCGGCGCCTCGATCGCGTGGATCATCTGATCGAATGCGCGGTTACGGAGCTGGACCAATTGCAGGCCCGCATCCTCTGGCCATCGGACCTCGCGGTGCGGCGCGGCACGACGATGGCGCTCTGCGAGTCGAACCGCAAGCGCTCGTACTTCGTCGTCAACCGCGACAAGCTCGGATATGAGATCAACATGCTGCGCTCGGCGGTCGGCCGCGCGTATCTGGCGTTCTGCCCCGACGAGGAACGCGAATCCCTGCTCGAAGCGTTGCGCCAGGGGCAGCGGCCCGGCGACGAGCGCGCGCACGACGGGCGCTACGTCCGGCAGTTGATCAATGAAACGCGCCGC
The DNA here is from genome assembly GCF_022213065.1 of Paraburkholderia tagetis. GTDB lineage: Bacteria > Pseudomonadota > Gammaproteobacteria > Burkholderiales > Burkholderiaceae > Paraburkholderia > Paraburkholderia tagetis. Next base: position 81,040 of record NZ_JAKLJA010000028.1, on the reverse strand, counting down.
CAGGGCTACGGCGCGCGCGAGCGCAACTTCGGCGGCGCGTATGACCAGTCGCGGGCGCAATACAACGACGGCCTGTCCGCGCTCGCCGTGCCCATCGCGGCGCCCGATGGCTCCATTGCCGGCTGCGTCAACATCGTATGGATCGAGCGGCTTTTCAAGGTGGAGGAAATGGCCGCGCGCCATCTGGAGGAGCTTCGCGACGCCGCCGCCCGGATCGGCGCGCGCCTGTCCGTGGAGTAAGACCCGGATTCAGCCCGGCTGGCGATGCACAGTAAAATCCCTGCATGGATCCAAACGCCTCCGCCCCCCAACGCCTGACCGACCGCAAGCGCGCCGCCATACTCGAAGCGGCCATCGAGGAATTTCTCGCCGCCGGCTACGACGCCACCAGCATGGACCGCATCGCGGCCCGCGCGAGCGTTTCGAAGCGCACGGTCTACAACCACTTCCCGAGCAAGGAGGCACTGTTCGAGGCGATCCTGCATCAGCTCTGGGACGCCAGCGCGGGTGGCGCTCCGAGCGCGTACCGCGCAGCGGACCCGCTGCGCGAGCAATTGCTGGCGCTCTTGCTGCGCAAGCTGCGCCTCATGGCCGACGACGCGTTTCTCACGCTCGCGCGCGTGGCGATCGGAGCCGGCATCCACTCGCCCGAGCGGGCGCGGGACATGGTGGCGCGCCTCGGGCAGCGCGAAGAAGACGTGACGGTATGGATCCGCGCGGCCGCCGCCGACGGCCGCCTGCGCGTCGACGATCCGCTGTTCGCCGCGCAGCAACTGCATGGGCTCGTGAAGGCGTTTGCGTTCTGGCCGCAAGTGACGATGGGACAGCCGCCGCTAGGCGAAGACGAACAGCAGCAGATCGCGCAAGCCGCCGCCGACATGTTTCTCGCGCGCTATGCGTGAGGGATGGCGGATCGCCGCCTGAGTGCGTCAGTGCCGCGAACAGGTGTGTACATGCACTGTCCACTGCGTAAAACATCCGTAGTCCGAAATCATCGTCATGCGCTATGGCTCGGTTCAAGGACAGCGTCGTTTCGATGCCTGACGATGGCGCAATCGTTCTATGTGTAGCGATCGGCAATCGGATTTCATCCAGTAGGCGCGGAAAAAAACGGATCCAGCCGCATTCCTTATGCGGAACCGCGCCACTATCAAGCGCGCATGGATTCTCCCTTGACTCACTTTTCTGGGCCAACGAGACTTTGTGCGCTGCACTGGACTCAAATGTTTGACATCGGAGAAGACATGCAGGTATCGAAGGACGCGAAATTAAGCAGCGGACTCAAGCAGCGGCACGTGACGATGATGTCCATCGGCGGCGTGATCGGTGCGGGGTTGTTCGTGGGCTCGGGCCACGCCATCGCAGAGGCCGGGCCGGCAGCCCTGCTCGCCTATGTGTTCACAGGCATGCTCGTCGTGCTCGTCATGCGCATGCTGGGCGAAATGGCCACGGCGCAGCCCGACAGCGGCTCGTTTTCCACCTATGCCGATCACGCCATCGGCCATTGGGCCGGATTCACGATCGGCTGGCTGTACTGGTGGTTCTGGGTGCTGGTCATCCCGATCGAAGCCACCGCCGGCGCCACCATCCTCAATACGTGGTTTCCCTCCATTGCAACGTGGGTCTATGCCTTGGGGATCACGTTCATCCTGACCGTCACGAATCTTCTCTCGGTCAAGAACTACGGCGAATTCGAATTCTGGTTCGCGCTCATCAAGGTGGTCGCCATCGTCGTCTTTATCTGCATCGGCGGCGCCGCGATTCTCGGCATCCTGCCGCATTCCGGCGTGTCGGGCGTCTCGCGGCTCGTGGCGAACGGCGGCTACATGCCGAACGGTATCGGCGCCGTCTTCGCGGCCATGCTCACCACGATGTTCTCGTTCATGGGCACGGAAATCGTCACCATTGCCGCCGCGGAATCGCATAACCCGCGTCAGCAGATCGTGCGCGCCACCCGCTCGGTCATCTGGCGCATCTCGCTGTTCTACTTCGGCTCGATCTTCGTCGTCACCGCGCTCGTTCCGTGGACCGATCCGCTCCTGACGTCGCAGGGCTCGTATCAGCGCGCGATGGAACTGATCGGCGTGCCGAACGCGAAGGCCATCATCGACGTGGTCGTGCTGCTGTCGGTCGCGAGCTGCTTGAACTCGGCGCTTTACACGGCGTCGCGCATGCTCTACTCGCTCTCCGCGCGGCGCGACGCACCGGCCATGCTGCGCACGACCGACCACGCAGGTACGCCGCGCGCGGCCGTGCTGGCCTCCACCGCGTTCGGCTTCCTGACGGTGATCGCGAACTACCTGGTGCCCGAGCAGGTGTTCAGCTTTTTGCTGGCCACATCGGGCGCGATCGCGCTGCTCGTGTATCTCGTCATCGCAGTCTCGCAGCTTCGGACGCGCGCCAAGCTGGAGCTGGCGAAAGACGGCCTTCAGTTGAAGATGTGGTGCTTTCCGTGGCTGACGTGGGCGGTCATCGCGTTCATCTGCGGCGTGCTGATCATGATGTTGCTGGGCGAGGAGCACCGTATCGAGGCTGCGGCAACGGGCGCACTCGCGATTTGCGTCGTGGCGGCGTCGTGGTTGAACCGGCGCTACCGGCTGCGCGAGGAGCAAACCCAGCCTGCGCGGGTTCACGCGCGCGTCCAATAAATCGACAATCGAATCCTCCCGGCGGGGCTGGACAGCAACGCCACTAGCCGGGAAACTGAACCCCGCCGGGCAGCCACGCAACGCACCACGAAATTCGGCAACGCCCGGCCCGAAACAGGAGATGAGACGATGAACGAGTTTCCCGCCATATTTCACGACCCGGAAGTCGAAAAATTGCGCGCCGATCTCGCCCTTGCGCTGCGCGCTGCCGCGCATTACGGGCTGGGCGAGGGCGTCTGCAATCACTTCAGCGTCGCGCTTCCCGGCGAGGATGGACTCTTCTTGCTGAACCCGCGCGGCCTGATGTGGAGCGAGGTGGGCGGCGACGACATCGTGATCGTGGATGCGGCCGGTTCCCTGGTCGCCGGCCGGCACGAAGTGGAGCCAACGGCCATGTTCATCCACGCGGCCATCCATCGCATCGCCGGGAAGACCTGCGTTCTGCACACTCATATGCCTTACGCCACGGCGCTCACGCTGACCGAGGACGGCGGGCTCGACACCACCCTCTCGCAAAACGCCATGCGCTACCACGGCCGCATCGCGCTGGATCGCGACTATAACGGCCTGGCGCTCGGCCCCGAAGAAGGCGAGCGCATCGCGCATGCGCTCGCCGGCAAGGACATCGGCTTCCTCGGCAATCATGGCGTGGTGGTGTGCGGCGAGCGCATCGACTACGCGTTCGACGATCTCTACTACCTGGAGCGCGCGTGCGCATCGCAAGTGCTCGCGCGCTCGACCGGTCGCGCGCTACGGCCCGTGGCCGCCGACCTCGCGCAACGGGTCGCGGACCAGGTGCAAAGCGAGCGCCTGCAATCTGAGTTGTTCTTCGCCGCCTTGCGCAGAACGCTCATTCACGCGTAACAGGCTCACGGAAAAAACTGCCCGTCGTCCCAGCCAGGTCGCATCCGTTCGCGCCATGCCGAAATCCCGCCCTCAGGCCACCACGACTACGCGCAACGTGTTGCAGCACGTGAGCCCGCCGCCGTTCGCCGACACGCTGCCCGTGCCGGTGTATTTCCGCACCGAGCACCTGCCGTCGCACGCGCGCTATCCGACGATGCGGCATCCGTGGGGCGAGTTCGTCTATTCGTTCAGCGGCATCACGGAGGTCACGACCGGCGAGGGGTACTTTCTCTCACCGCCGCATATGGGCCTGTGGATTGCGCCGGGCACCGAGCACGTCGGCTTCAATCATGCGGAGACCGTGCATTGCTCGGTCTACATCAGCCGCGAACTGTGCAGCGCCATGCCCGCGCAAACCTGCGCGATGATGGTCTCGCCGCTCGTGCGCACGATGCTCGAACATCTGCGCGCGCTGCCGCCCGCCGGACACGACGGCAGCGAATCGCCTTCGCGCGCGCGGCTGCTGCGCGTGCTGGTGGACCTGCTCTCCACCTGCGCCACCACCGGCAGCTATCTCCCGCACGCGGACAACCCCGAGTTGAACACCGTGCTGCAAGTCTTTCACGACAATCCCGCCGATAACCGCCCGCTCGCCGAACTGGCCGCCGCGTTCCATATGAGCGAGCGCACGCTGATGCGGCACGCGCAGCGCGAACTGGGCATGTCGCTGACCGAGTGGCGAGCGCGCCTGCGTCTCGTGAGCGCGTTGCCGCTGCTGCAAGCCGGGCGCAGCGTGGAATCGGTGGCACTGGACTTGGGCTATGCGACTTCGTCGGCGTTCATCGGTATGTTTCGGCGCCTCACCGGCACGAGCCCGGGTAAGTTTGTGGCTCGGCCGGTAAATCATCAGATATCTGAATAAATAATCGCTAATACAACCGCATAAATAAAACTGAGCGCGGAGTATGCTTTTTTCGCGTTTCCTTGTGGTCGTGTCGGTCTGCCAGCGTTGCCCCTGTGCGGGGCGGCACCTACTTTTCTTTGCAGCCGCAAAGAAAAGTAGGCAAAAGAAAGCGGCTCAAACCGCCAGTGTGACGCCGTCCACCTCTTGCCGTTAATCGAAGTGGTTCCGGGGCATCCGTCACCTCGCACCTTCAACGTTAGTGACAAAGGGCCCGCACATCCCGCTGCTCGCTACGCGCGCAGCGGTCGGGTCTGCAGGGGAAACCAAGGGTTCTGCCTGGGCACTCGAAGGCGCATGCACAGCACCGATCCACAGGCATCCTGATTGTTTTGGATTATGCCCCACGGCGCGCGTAGCGCCGCCGGATGGATGAGTCCTTAGTCACTCTGTTATACGGCGCGTGATGACAGACGCTCCGGAACCGCTCCGATTAACGGCAAGAGGTGTACTGCGTCACACTGGCGGTTTGAGCGGCTTTCTTTTGCCTACTTTTCTTTGCCGCTGCAAAGAAAAGTAGGTGCCGCCCCGCACAGGGGCAACCCAGGCAGACCGACACGAATACAAGGAAACGCAAAAAACCGCTGCGATACAAACATCCGCTACACAGACGTGAACCGCTCACCCACATGCGCCGCAGGCAGAAGCGCATCGCTACCATCCTTGAGGCCCACGCCAGTAATCCCAACCCGCCGCGCATGCGCGAGCAAATAGTGCAGCTTGTGCGCGGCCGCATCATACGGCAGGCCCTCGGGCCGCACATTCGAGATGCAATTGCGCATGGCATCGTGGCAACCCACCTTCGGCGCCCACGTGAGATACACACCCAGGCTATCGGGCGAACTCAGACCCGGCCGCTCGCCGATGAGCATCGCCACGAGCTTCGCGCCCATCAACTCGCCGATCTCATCGCCGAGCGCGACGCGCGCCTGGCGCGCCACCACCACAGGGCCGACACGCCAGCCGTGGCCCGCCGCGGCATCCGCGTTCAGGCGCTCGCGCACCGCTCGCAAAAGTGGCAAGGCCTGCTTTGCCGCAGCGAACGCGGAAAGCCCATCGCCAATCACGAACACGATGTCGGGTCCTGCGCCGCTTGCGTTGCCTTCCTTGCCCTCGCGGCTCGCGCGGCCTGCATCGGCCAGCGCCGCGCGGCTCTCGTCCGAGAGCCGCCGCCCGAGATCGGGCCGCCGCAGGTAATGATCGCGGTCGGGCGCGGCGCTCGCCGCACTGAGCGTCGCGAAGCCCGCGTCCTCGAGGTCGTGCCGCAATGCCTCGACGTCGAGCGGCTGATGCACCGCGTCGCGCGCCTGCGCACGCGAGAGATCGAACGCAAGCAGCGGCGCGGTCGGCAGACCGTTGCCCGCGCGGCCCAGCGCGATGCGCGCATTCGTGAACGCCTTCAACCCAGCCCACGGATTTTTTTCGACGGCGTCGCTCATGGGTTCACTCCCATCCACTCAGGTGCGCCCGCCAGCAGCGGCACGCGCGGCGAGGTGGGCAGCAGCGCACCTTTCGCGTCGGCAATCTCCATCGTTTCCAGCCACTCCTCGAACTCGGGCGCGCGCCGCAGCCCGAGCAAGTCGCGCACATAAAGCGCGTCGTGAAACGAGGTGCTCTGGTAGTTGAGCATCACGTCGTCGGCGCCGGGAACACCCATGATGAAGTTGATGCCCGCCGCGCCCAGCAGCGTGAGCAGCGTGTCCATGTCGTCCTGATCGGCTTCGGCATGGTTCGTGTAGCAGATATCGCAACCCATCGGTATGCCTAACAACTTGCCGCAGAAGTGGTCTTCCAGCCCCGCGCGAATGATCTGCTTGCCGTCGTAGAGATATTCCGGGCCGATGAAACCCACCACCGTGTTCACGAGGAACGGCTCGAAGCGGCGCGCGACGGCATAGGCGCGCACCTCGCAGGTCTGCTGATCGACGCCGTAATGCGCGTTGGCCGAGAGCGCGCTGCCCTGCCCCGTCTCGAAGTACATGAGGTTGTTGCCCACCGTGCCGCGCTTGAGCGAGAGCGCCGCGTCGCGCGCTTCGCCGAGCAGCGCGAGCGAGATGCCGAAGCTCGCGTTGGCCTTCTGCGTGCCCGCGATCGACTGGAACACGAGGTCGACGGGCGCGCCTTTCTCCACGGCCGCGATTGTGTTGGTGACGTGCGTGAGCACGCACGATTGCGTCGGCACGCGGTAGCGCTCGCGAAAGCCGTCGATCATCGCGAGCAGCTTGACGATGGCGGAAAGACTATCGCTGGCCGGATTAATGCCGATCATCGCGTCGCCGCAACCGTACATGAGGCCGTCGAGCATCGATGTGGCGATGCCCTTTATGTCGTCGGTCGGATGATTCGGTTGCAGGCGCACCGACATGCGCCCAGGCAGCCCCACCGTGTTGCGAAAGCGCGTGACCACGGGGCGCTTCTTCGCCACCGCGATGAGGTCCTGGTTGCGCATGAGCTTGGAGACCGCCGCCGCCATCTCCGGCGTGATGCCCGGCCCCACGCGTTCGAGCGTCGCGCTGTCCGCCTCGGGCGAGAGCAGCCAGTTGCGAAAATCGCCCACGGTGAGATGCGAGACCGGCGCAAACGCCTGGCTGTCGTGCGTATCGACGATCAGGCGCGTGACTTCGTCTTCCTCATAAGGCACCAGCGCCTCGTTCAGGAAGGTCTTGAGCGGCACGCCGGCGAGCGCCATCTTCGCGGCGACGCGCTCCTCCTCGCTCGCCGCCGCCACGCCCGCGAGCTGGTCGCCGCTGCGCAGCGGGCTCGCCTTGGCGAGCAAGGTCTTGAGGTCCGCGAAACGGTACGTGCGCGAACCAATCGTCTCTGTATAGGACACTGAGGACATCGCTTCAACTCCTGCTGTCTTGCATATCGCAGCCGCTCACTCGCTCGCTTTTCACTCTTCTCCAGAAAATAAGCATAGTCCAGGACGGGAAACACCACGGAGATCAGGGCCACGAGCGCGTTGTAATGGTGGCCCGCGCGGTCGGAGCCGCGCTGGATGTTGAAGACCATGCTAGAGAGTCATTAATCGACGTGTTATCGAAAATCGGCAATTGCGCATGGCTTACGTTTTACCTACATTGAGGCACCGGGCGCGCATCGATCGTACCCTTAAGGCTTGCATAAGCGTGCCGCCCGCACAATGCGCCTCACGGGACGAGGCACGGCAAAGCGCCGTGCGAAAGACGGAATACGGACCTTGATGCGTGACGAAGGCGATGCCATGTGCGCGACTGAGCGACAATTGCAGACAGAAGAAGCGACCTGGAGCACCACGATGCGTCTCTTGCTCGTCGAAGACGACGAAATGATTGCCGAGCCCGTGCTCGACGCGCTACGCCGCGAAGGCTATGCCGTCGACTGGGCGAAAGACGGACGCGAGGCCGAGCTTTCGCTCGCCAATGATGTCTACGACCTCGTCCTGCTCGACTTGGGGCTGCCGAAGAAGGACGGTGTGAGCGTCATGGCCGCCTACCGGCGGCGCGGCGGCGAAGCGCCGATCCTGATCCTCACGGCGCGCGACAGCGTGACGGACCGCGTGGGCGGACTCGACGCCGGCGCCGACGACTACCTCGTCAAGCCCTTCGACCTCGACGAACTGGCCGCGCGCGCCCGCGCGCTGCTGCGGCGGCGCACGGGCCGCAAGCAGCCCGTCTACACGCACGGCGACCTCGCGCTCGACCCGGCCGCGCACGAGGTGACCCAGGGCGGCGCGCCGGTCTCGCTGGTGCCGCGCGAATTCGCGCTGCTGCACGTGCTGATCGAGGAGCCCGCGCGCGTGTTCACCAAGGCCGAGCTCGAAGAACGGCTCTACGGCTGGGGCGAAGAGGTGGGCAGCAACACGATCGAAGTGCATGTGCACAGCTTGCGCCGCAAGATCGGCGCGGAGCAGATCGTCACGGTGCGCGGCGTGGGATACCGGCTGAAGAGGGGCGAATGAGATCGATCCGCCGCCGGCTGCTGGGCTGGCTGATCTGCGGGTTCGCGGCCGGCTCGGCCGTGGCGGGCTTCGGCATCTTTCACACTGCGCATGACGAGGCGAGCGAGCTGTTCGACTATGAACTGCGCGCCGTGGCGCTCTCGCTGCCGTCGAACCTCAAGGAAGGCCACACGGAGCATGCCGCGCCCGACCTGCAGGGCATCGCCGACGACCGCATTCTCATCGAGATCTGGGATGCCAACGGCACGCCGATCTACCATACATCGCACGATGCGCCGCTGCCGCGCAATCCGGAAGGATTCCATACGATCGAGCAGGCGGAGACGCACTGGCGCATCTTCGGCGTGCAGCAGTCCGGGCGCTTCGTGCAGGTGGCCCAGCCCATTTCCGTGCGCGAAGCGCTGGCGCTGCGGCTCGCGCTGCATACGCTCTGGCCGCTCGCGCTGTTCGTGCCGGTGGCCATCGTGCTCGTGCTGCTCGTGGTGGCGCGCGGGCTTGCGCCCGTCGGCGCCCTCTGCGCGCTGCTGGCCGCGCGTTCGTACAACGCGCTGGAGCCGATCAAGCTGGACGGCTCGGTGCCCATCGAGCTGCGTCCGCTAGTGGAGGCGCTCAACGACCTGCTGCAGCGCCTGAATGCCGCTTCGCAGGCGCAGCGCACCTTCATTGCCGACGCCGCACACGAATTGCGCTCGCCGCTCGCGGCGCTCAAGCTGCAATTGCAGGCGGCGCTGCGTGACGGCACGCTCACTGGCGAGCCGCAAACGACCGGGCGTATCGAAACCCGCCTGAACCGCCTCATCCGGCTCGTGCAGCAATTGCTCACGCTCGCGCGCGAGGACGCGCAACCCACGCTGCCCATCGCCGTGGTGAGTCTGCGGCGGCTGGGCGAACAGGCCATTGGCGACTTCTCGCTGCTCGCGGAGGAGAGGGGCATCGACCTCGGCCTCGAAATGCGCGCGCCGGTGACCGAAGGCGACGTCTGCAACGTGTCCGCCGAGCCGCACGGGCTCATCACGCTTCTGAACAATCTGCTCGACAACGCGATCCGCTATACGCCGCGAGGCGGCAAGATCGATCTCGTGCTCACGCGCACGGGCGAGCAACTGGGTTTCGAAGTCGTGGACAATGGGCCCGGCATTCCCGAGGAGGATCTCGGGCGCGTGCTCGATCGCTTCTACCGGGCGAGCCATGTGCAGGGCACGGGTAGCGGACTCGGGCTTTCGATTGCGATGCGCATTGCGCAGCGGCATGAGCTGCAACTCGTGCTGCGCAACAATGTGGATGGGCATGGGCTTACCGCGGCGGTCAGCGGGCTGCGCCCGCCCGTGGCGGCGGAGGCGCATGCATAATCGAATATCGCCAAACTCGCCAAACTCGCTAAACAAAAGGAATGCCGCATGTACATCGCCATGAATCGCTTCAAGGTCGCGCTGGGCTCGGAGGCCGCGTTCGAGGATGTCTGGAAGAATCGCGATACGCACCTGAAGGAGGTGCCCGGCTTCATCGAATTTCATCTGCTCAAAGGCCCGCAGCGCGAGGACCACGTGCTCTATGCGAGCCACACGATCTGGGCAAGCCATGCCGCGTTCGAAGCCTGGACGCGCTCCGATGCGTTTCGCGCCGCTCATCGAAATGCGGGTAATGCGGGCCAGAGCCGTCCGACTTATCTGAGCCATCCCGAGTTCGAAGGCTTCGAGGTGGTGCAGACCGTGAAATGAAGCCGGTCGGGCCGTAGTGCGTGCCCGTGCCCGTGCCCGCTCACTCGACAGCCCAGGGCATGGGCGCCGCTGCGCCGTGCAACGCCCGCATGTGCGCGTTGCCCTCCGCGAACAGCGCCTCGGGCACCGACCCCTCGTTGCCGCCCAGGCGGTAATGCACCGTATAGCGCCCCGTGCCCGTGAAGCAGTCCGTGCCGTGCGCCTGCACAAGGCGCAGCAGGAAGCGGCGGTCGCCGCCCCAGCCCCACAGCCAGAAGTGCGAAATCTTCATGAGAAAGTCGGTGCGAAAGAAGTAGCAGCTCGTGTCAATCAGACTGCCACTAACGCCATGATGCAGGCCGAGACTTTCGCAGTCGTCGCGGCAAACGAAACTGCCGTCCTTGCGATGGATCGAGCGCAGCGCATACACCGCTTCGTATGGCGCAGCCGGCCGCGACTCGAGCGCGGCGATGCAGGACGCCACGTGGTCGGGACGCAGCCAGTTGTCCTGATCGAGCATCATTGCGTAGTCGTTGTTCACGAGATAGCCAGCCGCGCACATGACGCGAGCGCCGTACCAGCGCCCGCGCTGCGAGGCCGGGATGCGGCTCGTGCGCGCGCCGCCCGTATTGAACGGCAGCACCAGCGTGTGCACGCGCGCATCGGCTGGCAACGCGAGGGGCCGCGCGAAGGCCGGCCCGTCGAAAATCACAAGCACGTCGGTAGGCACGGTCTGGTCGAGGACCGACTGAATTGCGCATTCGAGTTCTGCTGCGCCGGTGGTGGGAATAACGACGATTGCGGAGTTCATGTTCGCGTGAATGGAATGGCCCGGGAGTTAGCCATATTCCACACACGCAACGCCCAGCGAAACAAGAGAAGTCCTAAAGTATTACGTGCGGTATTACATGCGTCAAAACTCGCTGTGCTTTTTCGCATTGCTCTTCGCTTTCTCGGCCGGATAGCGCGTCTCGTTGAGCTTCACCTTGTCCGCTGCCGTGTGGCGCGCAAGACGCCAGGTGTTGCGCCCCGCGCGCTTCGCCTCGTACATCGCGGCATCGGCGAGCGCAAGCGTATCGTGCATACGCACACTTCGCGCCGCATCGCCCGTGCCTCGCAACACCACACCCACGCTCGCGCTGGCCTCCACAATCGTGCCGCCCGCCACGAACGGACGCGCGAGCGCATGGCAGAGCGCCTGCGCGATGCGCTCCGCGCCGGGCGCATCGGCCACGCCCCGGCTCACCACCACGAACTCGTCGCCGCCGAGGCGGCTCACCATGTCACCCGCGCGCACCGTTGCCGCGAGGCGACGCGCGACCTCGCGCAGCAACGCGTCGCCCGTATCGTGGCCGAAGCGGTCGTTGATGCCCTTGAAGCCGTCCAGGTCGATAAAAAAGAGCGCGACGGCGCCCACATGCGTGAGTATCGCGCCCAGTTCCTCTTGCAGCGCACGCCGGTTCGCGAGCCCCGTGAGCGGATCGATCAGCGCCTTCTCGCGCAGACGCTGCTCCGTGCGGCGCTGCTCGGTAACGTCGTGCGACATCACGTAGAAACCCGTCACCTTGCCTTCGCGCTCGGCGGGTATATAGGTGGTGCACCACACACGCTCTTCGTCGGCGCGATAGCGCACCTCGTTGCAGGTCACGCGCTCGCCCGCCAGCGCACGCGCAAAGAGCGGCTGCAATGACTCGAACACCTCGGGACTTAGCGTGTCCTGAATGCTCGCACCGCGCAGTGCCACCGACGGCGTGCCGAACACGCGCCTGAAGGCCTCGTTGTTGAATCGATAGCGCAGGTCGCGATCGACCACGGCAATCAGCGCGGGCAGGTTATCGGTAATGGTCTGCAACGCATCCCGGCTGCGGCGCAACTCGGCGGTGCGCTCGCGCACGCGTTCCTCCAGCTCCACGTGATAGTTGCGCAGCGCCTTCTCGCTCTTCTTGCGGCTGTCGATGTCCTGCACGGCGGCGATCAAATGCAGCGGCACGCCCGCTGCATCGCGCACGAGCGTCACCGCCAGACTGACCCAGATCGCCGTGCCGTCCGGGCGCATGTAGCGCTTCTCCATCGCGTAGGCGGTGTGCTTGCCCGCGAGCAATTCGGCCACGAGCGCGAGGTCCTCCGCGAGATCGTCGGGATGCGTGACCTTGGCGAACGTGAGCGTGCGCAAGGTGTCTTCGCTGTAGCCCACGATCGCGCAGAACGCCTGGTTGACGTCGAGAAAGCGGCCGTCGAGATCGACGAGGGCATTGCCGACCGGCGTTTCCTTGAACACCGTGGTAAAGCGCGCCTCGCTGATCGCGAGCGAGCGGCGGTCGCGCTCATGCGCCGTTTGCAAGCGGATCAGTTGCGAGCGCACTTCCAGTTCGCGCTCCACGAGCTGCGCGTAGCCGGCGAGCACTTCGGCGTCGTGTGGGTCGAAGCTGCGCGGCACGGTGTCGATGAGACATAGCGTGCCCGCCACCTGGCCGTCGGCGAGCAGCAGTGGCGCGCCGGCATAGAAGCGGATGTGCGGGGCGCCCAGCACGAGCGGATTGTCGAGAAAGCGCTCGTCGTCGAGTGCGTCTTCGACCACGAGCATGCGCTTGCTGAACACCGCATGCGCGCAGAACGATACGCTTCGCGGCGTCTCGCACGTCGCGAGCCCATGGCGCGCCTTGAACCACTGACGATCCTCGTCGACGAGCGAGACCAGCACGATGGGCACCTTGAACGCCCACGCCGCCAGCCGCGCGATGCGGTCGAACGCCTCTTCCGGCTCCGAGTCGAGAATCTCGAGACGCTTGAGCGAACGCAGGCGCAGATCCTCATCGAGCGGAAGTGGAGCGGTAATCATCGGTAAGAGACTTGCCTGGGCGGAATCGGTGCGCTGCCGGGTACGGCGAGCCGGGCGGCAATCGCCTGGAACTCGCGAATTGGGCCAGCGGGCCAGCCGGTTGGCTGGGTGCAACTCGGTGAACGAGACGGTTAATAACAGGGTTAACGGCCACGTTTTGGCAAACCTGAATCCACGCGTATGCGGTTCTTTCGCCTGGAGCCCGGGCACGTGCGGGCGGCGCAGGGTTTTAGCATGCCCGGGCACCGCGGTTGCGCCGCAATGTGTAAGGCGAGGCGTGGGGCGGAAGAGTTGCTGGCGCGCAACGCAAATACGAGAACTGAGCGGTTAACCTCGCTTTGCTCGCGAATTCGTCCCACAAATCGCAGACGTAGACTAGTCTTGCATTCAAACCAAACCAACTATGGGGATGGCAATGAACGTAACAAACTGGATCGTGGTGCTCGACTGCGCGTACATGGAGTATTCGAGCTGGCGCGGCAAGAACGTCTACCGGCGCACGGTCGCATACGACCGCGTCGTGTGGTGCTGAACGGCGCGGGTATCCCCGTCGAGCACTGACTCCAGAGCCGCTTGCATATGAAACGCACAGGTCCGTTTCATTAAAACAGCCTTGGCCACTGTGGGTTCCAGACGGCTTCCCAGCGCCACCCGCCCCTCACTGCGCCTGCATCATCCCCGACCACACGATCTCCAGCTCCACGCCTATCGAGCGCGCGAGACCATCCAGCCCCGGAAACAGCGAGGCATTCGTGATGTTCATGCGATAGAGCCACTTCATCGCGTCCATGCGGATGCGCGCGGGCAACACGATTTGATGCAGCAATTCCTCGTTGCTTTCGTAGCCGTCGAGGATGCTCTGCAACGGCCGGTCAATCACGCCCGGCACGACGAAAGTGCCCGATTGGGCCACGAGCCGGTCGTCCATTTCGGTGGGCTCGCCCGACCACAGGATTTCATTGGTATTGCAGAAGAAATAACGCTCGAAGTGACCCGGCACGCGAGGGTCGATCACGTCGCGCGTGAGCACCGGGTCGGCTTTCGGCCGGGCGCGGTTGTTCCAGAGCGCGGGCGTGTTCAGCGCGTAGACCGCGGAGTCGCCGGTTGCGCGTTCGAGCGCGAAGAAGGCCGCCACGAACGGGCTCTTCGTGAAGTCCAGCAGCCGCGTGGGCGCGCCGTGGTGCTGCATGAGCGCGAGACAGCGCAGGTCGTCGGCGAGAATGGCGGGATGCGCGAGGAAGTTGTGCGCCTTGCGCCGAAACACCCGGATCGCGCGTTCCTCGCGCGCGCGCCATTGGCTGGGGTCGCCGAGGAAATCGCGCATATAGCGCGAAAGCGAGCTCTCCAGCCGCCATTGGGCGTTTTGCTGCCCGCGAAATGCCCAGCCGTCGAGCTGGGTCGTCAGCTCCATGAACTGGTGCCAATCGGTAAGTTCGGTGGTCTGCATGCGTTTGTCCTGCGTTGGTCCTTTGACAGCGCGACGCCGGAGGACCGCCATCCGCTGCGCCGCGCGTTTGCCAGGGCCTGTTCACGCTATCACACCGGCGATGACATCGCTAAGTCAAGCAGGCCGTTGCGAACGCAACCACTGTGCATAGGTTACGAATTCCGGCGCAAGCTCCAGGCCGTCGATGCGCTTCCAGCTGACGTGCGTGTCCTGCGTGCCCGGCACCGGCTGCGGCACCGCGAACTCCACCCGGGCCATGCCCGGCCGGTATGCTTCGCCGGGCCAGAACACCGGCATGATGCGGCGCCCTTCCATCTCCTCGCGCAGGGCGGCGGGTCCGCCCTCGTCGGTCACGACATCGCATTGCGCCGCCCAGTCGTGGGCGTCCCACGCGAGAAACACGCCCGCGTTGCCCGCCGCGTCGAACGTGAGCACGGCGTTCTGCTCAGGCCGCCAATAATATTCGACGATACGCTCGCGCTGCACGAGCGCCTCCAGTTCCTCGGCCGTGCCCCGCCCGGCATAGGCCGCGCCCACGCCGTGCACGCCGATATGCCCGCGCACCGCGCAGAACTTGCGCTGCGCATTGGCAAGCGCCTGAGCGAGCTTGCGCGTCATGCCCGGATCGGTCTTCTTCAGGTAGAAGTCGATGAGCCCCGCGTTGAACGCGTCCACGGCATGCGATTCGTTTGCAGTGCCGGTGAGCAGGATACGCGTGCAGTTCGCGTCTTTCAACGAGGCAAGAAATTCGAGCCCGTCCTGCCCCGGCATGTCGTAATCCACCACGAGGGCCGCGACTTCCGAGAAGCGGTTGGCGTCGGCCATTGCGTCCTGGCCCAGCGCATTGCCGCCGCGCTTCTCGAACTCCGACCACACCGCGCCCGACATCGGACTGCGGCCCGCGCCGCCTGCGCCGTGTGCCTCCACGAACGCGCGCGCCTCGGCCTGCGAGGTGAAGAAATGATGCGTGGACGCATTGGGGAAGAAGCCGCGCAGTGCGTGAAGAAAATCCACACTGTCGTCGAGGAAAACCACGGATACGGGGTAGAAAACCGGCTGTCTGACGATGGAACTCATGTAATGGCCTCAGTACTCGCTACAGACCCGCGACGCGACGCGATGCACCACTCATTGCGCACGGCGCACCGCAAGCTGCCAGATTATGCGGCCTCGCGGGCGCGCCCGGCAACCGTTGCACATGCCCCGGACGGCCTTCATCCCGCATTCGGACGTACGGAATCGTTTGCACCGGCACGCGAGTGCGCGTTTGCATACGACCCACCACACTCGAGCTTCCGGAAGATCGTCTCGACTATGTGATGAAGCCGGTTTTGGCGGCAAGGGAAGACGAAGAGAATTGGCGCATGTCCTCAAACATCGAAGGCATGCGTGGCCGCCGCTTGCGGCCATCTTCATCTGGAGCACTTCAATGAATGCCCGTGAATCGATCCCCGCTGTGCTCTCCCGTGGCGCCCATGGCCTTTCCGACGAAATCATGGAAGCCACGCCAAGCAAGACCTTCCATCATGTCATCGACATTTACCTCAAGGATTCGAATGCGTTCATGAACACTTACTTCGCCCGCTATTTCGAATGGCAGGGTATTTGCCGCGAGCGCTGGTTCCACGAATGCATCCACAATAATCTGCTCGCGGCGGGCGGTATCTTCGTCACGAAGCGTGCGCACCAGGAATATGTGCAAGAGACGTTTCCGTTTCAACGCGTCGATTGCTATCTGAATACCTTCCAGGTGCGCCAATGCTCCGCCTATCTGGTGTTTCGCTTTTGCGTGGACGGGCGTCCCGTTTCGCTCGGTTATCAGCAGATTCTCTTTGCCGGCACCGACAAGCGGATTCGCCGTTTCCCGCCGGGGATCATCGAGCGCGTCAAGGAATATGAGTTCATTCTGCCCGCAGGGGCCAATTAACGGGCCAACAAACGGGCCAACCAAGGCGCGAATCCAGCCGATATCCACGTGATGTCGACGTGATATCCAGGCCAGATTCAGGCCAGATTCAGGCCAGATTCAGGCCGTCAATCGATTCAACCCGGGTAGTCCTGCCCCGCCGCCCAACGGCGGGGCTTGCCCGCCGGATCGTGGAGCGCCCGGTCGGCGGCGGACCCCGGTTCGGGCAGATGAAGCGTGAACGTGGTCGCCACATTGGCCTCGGATTCGCAGGCAATCGCGCCGCCCAGCGCGAGAGCCACGCGCTGGCAGAACGCGAGCCCCATGCCCGCCCCCTTGCCGTGAGACTTGGTCGAATAGAACGGCTCGAAAATATGCGGGAGCACGTCGGGGCCAATGCCGGGGCCGTTGTCGGAAAAGCGCAGCACGCAATAGCCATCCTCGTTCGTCGCCCCGATTTCCACACGGCCGCTGCCGCTCGAGTGGCTTGAATGGCTCGAATGGCTCGCGTGAATCGCAAACAACGCGTTCTTGAGCAGATTGAACAGCACGAACACGATCAGCGAATCGGAGCCCGAGAACTTCAGTTGCGGGTCGATCGGCAAGACCTTGACCAGTTCGCGTTCGCCGGAGCGGAATGGAAAGCGCTCGAGCGCCGCGTTCACGCAGGAGCGAATGGAGCAGGCCTCGAAGGTGCGGCGGTCGAGCCGGTCGAGCGTAAACGACGCAAGCGACATCTCGACGACGGTGCTGGTGCTGTCCACCTGGCGCTGTATCGACGAGGCCAGCGACGAAAGGCGCTCCGACTGTCCCGGATAGAGGCCATCCACGCACAACTGGTGCTGCACGGCCAGTTGGTAGCCGCGCATGAGTTCGGGCAGTACGTTGCCGATTTCCTCGGCGTGCATGCCGATCGCGGCAAGCGGCGTGGCCACTTCGTGCGCCACGGTCGCCGCTAGCAAATACGGGCGCATGAGGCCGTAACGCACGATAGTCACGGCGAGAATGCCAAGGCTCACGGCGATGAAGATGGCACCCACCGGATAGAACGCGATGCCGTAGTTGACCGCGTAGTCGGATGCGGCGAGCCCGTAAAGACACAGGCTCAGCAAGCAGAGATCGAGCAGCTTGCGGCGGTCGCGCGCGTGGGTCCGGCGCCGCGCCGCGAGCAGCAGCCATGCGCTGCGCAGCGCGAGCAGCACGGTCTGCGCGACGTGCACCGGATGCAGCAATCCCGCGCGCGGATACTTGCCGAAAAAGAAACTGCCGTAGCCCGACACCACCTCGTTGCTCACCAGCAGCACCATGGCGAGCACGATGCTCAAACCGTACGAGGCGAAGAGCAGCGGACGCTCGCTGCGCCGCGTAGTCACTTCGATCACGAAGTGATAGAACGTCGTGGGCAGAAACAGGATGAACAGATAGCCGAACTTGACGAACGCCGCCGCAAGATCGGGCTCGGAAATCTGGAACAGGAACGCCCAGGTACCTTGCCAGACGAAGGTGGTCCCGCACATCGCCGCGAACGGCAACGAAAGGCGCGTCACGCCTTCCGTGAGCAGCACGTACACACCGAACCCGAGAAACAAGGCGGATACGAACGCGGGCAAGATCGAATACATAAATTTGTCGCGTGAATTCTTGTTTTCGTCGAACGGCGCGTGGCGTAGGCGCGCCGGGTGAGGCGCTGCGATCAGAGGCAGTGGTGGCTAATCGCAGCGATTATCGCCGGGATCGATGACTTCTGCTGAAATTCCCCTGAAATTCGACCGAATTTCACCTAAAAATGCGTAGCGCATCGCCATGCGTTCACCGCGAGATCGGGCACACGGTGCGCCAGCCCGGCAGACGCCCGGGATGGGATAATGCGCGCTGACCGACAGCACAAGGAACCGAAATGGCGCACACAGAGCACAAGTACACAGTAACCGTGCAATGGACCGGCAATCGTGGCACCGGCACTTCGGGCTATCGCGACTACGGGCGCGATCATACGATCGAAGCGGCGGGCAAACCCGCCATCGCCGGTTCGTCGGATCCGGCGTTTCGCGGCGACCGCGATCGCTGGAACCCCGAGGAACTGCTCGTGGCCTCGGTCAGCGCGTGCCACAAGCTCTGGTATCTGCATCTGTGCGCCGATGCGGGCATCGCGGTGCTTGCTTACGTGGACGAGGCGAAAGGCACCATGATCGATGGCGGCCATGAGGCGGGACGCTTCAGCGAGGTCGTGCTGCATCCGCGCGTGACGATACGCGCCGGCGACGACCCCAGCCTTGCCGGGCAACTCCATCACGCCGCACACGAGAAGTGCTACGTCGCGAATTCGGTCAATTTTCCGATTCGCTGCGAACCTGTCATCGAGGTCGCAAGCGCGGCTTGACTCTCGGGCCGTGACCGGGGACGCTGCTTCGTTCGATCAACCATCTGGAGACCTTGAACAGCGGCGAGGTCTGGCTGGATGGCGTGCAAGACTTCACGGCATGAAAAAGGATGCGGCCCGCGAGCTTGCGCTGCGACTGCTTTCAAAGTCGGACTCGCCGGCAATGCAACCCAAAGGTTGCCGACAAGATTCTGTTTATGGATGGCGGCGTTGTCGTCGAAGAGGGTCCACCGGATCAGTTGCTGCGAGATCCCGTGAAGGACAGAACGCGGGCCTTTTTGAAGAATCACCTTTCCGGCAACGTGCCGTGTATATACGCCTTCAGACCTGAAGCCAGCGCCGCAAATGTCACTGCGCAGCGAGCACTCCCGCGCAAATCTTCGTGCATGGCGACCCACGTGTCCAACGTCAGTGAAAACGCACCCGGGAGCACTCTGACCAGTCTCCCGTCTCTTGCCGCCAAGGGCGATTGACACGCGCCAATGCCGAATCCCGCGCGAATCGCAGCCAGTTGGGCAAGGTCGCTGTTGGCCCGAAATGCAAAGCCGCTTCGCATATACGCTTTATTCTTTTCCACGACCGAGCGAAGGAATGCGGTCTCCTGATCGAAGCCAATCATCGTGTGGCGAGACAACTCGTTCATCGACGCCGGCACGCCATGTTGCGCCAGATAGCGTTCGTGAGCGTGCAAACCGACTTCGATCGCTCCAATGCGCTTCGCAACCAGTGCCTCCTGGACGGGCCGGAACATACGTACCGCGATGTCTGCTTCACGACGCAAAAGATCGTCCGCCTTGTTCGACAATACGAGTTCGATGGTCAGTTCCGGATACGCGTGGCGCAGAGCGGTCAATATCGGCGGCAAAACCTCGACGCCTATCACCTCGCTCGCCGTCACCCGTACCGCACCGCGAACCCCGGACCCGTAGCCGCTCGCCACTCGCCGAAACGCGGCCGTGGTCGCCGCAAGCTCGAGCGCATAGGGCCTCAACTCATGAGCCGCTTCGGTTGGCGAGTACCCGTCGAACGAACGCGTAAAAAGCGTGAGCCCCAGTGCGGCTTCGAGGCTTTGGATGTGACGGCCGATGGTGGGCTGCGTGAGCCCCAGCAAACGCCCGGCTGCCGACAGCGAACCGGTTTCCAGGACCTGCAGGAAACTCCGGTACCACTCCCAGTTCGGTTCGCGTTCGTCCATGATGTCCATCGTTTCGTAACCTTCTATCTGGTCAGTGTGTGTGGGGGTGAGCCCATGCATAAATGTATAGCCGCCACACAGCTTTCGGCAATTTTTTATATGTCGCGAGACGCGCAGAATCACGCCATCGAAACGCTTCAAACGGAGAACGGACATGGCTACGGGATCTTTCGAAACGGGCCGCACGGCGCTCGTGCTGGGCGTGGGCGGCGGCATCGGCGGTGAGGTCGCGCGGCAGTTGATCGGCGCTGGCTGGCGCGTGCGGGCGTTGCAGCGCACGGCAAGTGCTTCGGGTGCTTCGAGCACTTCGAGCGCAACCCATGCGATTGCCACCGCGCCCGCCAGCCGCGGCGTCGAACGGCTGCACGGCGACGTCATGGACCGCGCCGCCGTGAGGCGCGCCGCGCAGGGCTGCGACGTGATCGTGCACGCGGTCAACCCACCGGGCTACCGGCGCTGGGCCGAACTCGTGCTGCCGATGATCGACAACACGCTCGCCGCCGCACAAGCCGTGGGCGCCACTGTGGTGCTGCCCGGCACCGTCTACAACTTCGGCCCCGAAGCGCTGCCGCTCGTCGGCGAGGACGCGCCGCAACAGCCGCGCACGCGCAAGGGCGCGATTCGCGTCGCCCTGGAGCAGCGCCTGGAAGCGGCCTCGGCGCACGGTGTGCGCTCGATCATCGTGCGCGCCGGCGACTTTTTCGGCCCGCGCGTGGGCAATAGCTGGCTCGCGCAGGGTTTCGTAAAGGCCGGACAACCCGTGCGCACCGTGCGCGAGCCGGGCGTGCGCGGCGTGGGCCACGCATGGGCCTATGTGCCCGATGTCGCCCGTGCGATTCTCGAACTGATCGAGATGCGCACGACACTCGCGCCCTTCGCGCGCTTTCATATGGGCGGGCACTGGGACGCCGATGGCACGCAAATGGCCGCCGCCATCTGCCGCGTCGCGCAGCGTCATGGCTTGCACGCGCAGCGCAAGGCATTCCCGTGGCCGCTGATTTATGCGGCGGCGCCGTTTGCCGCGACGCCGCGCGAGATGCTGGAGATGCGCTACCTGTGGCGCGAAACGCTTCAACTCGACAACGCGCGACTCGTCGCAACGCTCGGCCGCGAGCCGCACACGCCGCTCGACGCGGCCATCGAGGCGACGCTGGCGGGGCTCGGTTGTCTCGGCGAGCGCACGCCTACGCTGGCCGCCGCGCAATAAGGCTCGCGCGTGAGCCGCCGACACGCGCCCAGCCCATAAACGGGCCGCCATGGCCCGGATTATTGGCTCGCGCTAAAATGCCGGCCGTTCCTGCATGCATCTGCGAAATACGGAGAAGTCTGATGATTATCGAACCGCGCGTTCGCGGCTTCATTTGCGTGACCGCCCATCCCGTGGGATGTGAAGCCAACGTCGCGCAGCAAATCGAATACGTCGACGCACACGGCCCCATCCCCCACGGCCCGAAGCGCGTGCTCGTGCTGGGCGCATCCACGGGCTACGGGCTCGCCGCGCGCATTTCGGCGGCGTTCGGCTCGGGCGCGGCCACGCTGGGCGTCGTCTTCGAGCGCGCAGGCACCGACACCCGCCCCGCCACCGCGGGCTGGTACAACACCGCCGCGTTCGAGAAGTTCGCTACGCAAAAAGGGCTCTACGCGAAGACCATCAACGGCGACGCGTTCTCCGACGCCGTGAAGCGCGAAACCATCGAGACCATCAAGCGCGATCTCGGCCAGGTCGACCTCGTGGTTTACAGCCTTGCCGCGCCGCGCCGCACGCACCCGGTCACGGGCGCAGTGCATGTGTCCACGCTCAAACCCGTGGGCAAGACGCTGCGCATGCGCGGCATCGACACCGACAAGGAAATCATCAAGGAAACGGTGCTCGAAGCGGCGACGCAAAGCGAGATCGACGCCACGGTGGCCGTGATGGGCGGTGAGGACTGGCAGATGTGGATCGACGCGCTGCTCGAAGCGGACGTGCTGGCCGATGGCGCGAAGACCACGGCATTCACCTACCTTGGCGCGGAGATCACGCACGACATCTACTGGAATGGATCGATTGGCGCGGCCAAGAAGGATCTCGATCAGAAGGTGCTGGGCATTCGCGCCAGGCTCGCGGCACGCTCGGGCGATGCGCGCGTTGCTGTGCTCAAGGCCGTGGTTACGCAGGCTAGCTCGGCGATTCCCATCATGCCGCTTTATCTTGCGCTGCTTTTCAAGGCGATGAAGGAAAGCGGTACGCATGAGGGCTGTATTGAGCAGGTTTATGGTCTTTATCGCGACTCTCTTTACGGCGCTGCGCCGGTGCTCGATGATGAAGGGCGACTGCGCGCCGACTATAAGGAGCTCGATCCGGCAATCCAGGCGCGCGTGAAGGCGGCGTGGGATCAGGTCACCGACGAGAACCTCTATGCCACCACCGATTTCGCGGGCTATAAGGCGGAATTTCTGCGTCTGTTTGGGTTTGGGGTCGAAGGCGTGGATTATGGTGCCGATGTTGATCCGAATGTTGCTATTCCTGGTGTTGTTGAGATGTAGGTTTTTATTTTTTGGGGTGCCTTTTAATTGGTTGTGTTGGCAACTTATTTTAAGGCGCGTGCATGGTGAGCCGGTTTTTTGTATTCGTTTTTTCGCGCTTTCTTATGTTCCCCGCGTTTCCTTGCGTTCCTCGCGTTTCCTTGTGGTCGTGTCGGTCTGCCTGGGTTGCCCCTGTGCGGGGCGGCACCTACTTTTCTTTGCAGCCGCAAAGAAAAGTAGGCAAAAGAAAGCGGCTCAAACCGCTAGTGTGACGCAGTACACCACTCGCCCGTGGTCGAAGTGGTTCCGGGGCATCCGTCATCTCGCACCTTCAAACTCAGTGACAAAGGACTCATTCATCCCGCTGCTCGCTACGCGCGCAGCGGTCGGGTCTGCATGGGAAACCACACGTACTGCACGGGCACTCGAACACGCATGCGCTGCATCGATTCGTATGCATTCCTCTGGTTTTGGATTATGCCCCACGGCGCGCGTAGCTCCGCCGGAGGGATGAGCCCTTTGTCACTCCGTTGTACGGCGCGTGGTGACAGACGCTCCGGAACCGCTCCGATAATGGGCAAGTGGTCCACTGCGTCACACTGGCGGTGTGAGCGGCTTTCTTTTGCCTACTTTTCTTTGCCGCTGCAAAGAAAAGTAGGTGCCGCCCCGCACAGGGGCAACGCTTGCAGACCGACACGAAAACAAGGAAACGCGGGGAACGCAAGGAAACGCGAAAAACAAGAAAACACCAACAAACTCTCACGCAACGCGCCTGCGCGTTCCTTCAATGCGATTGCCTCGGCACCTCCGCCCCACGACAGCCCACCAAAAAATCAAAATCGCATCCTTCGTCAGCCTGCAACACATGCTCGACATAAAGCTTGCGATAGCCGCTGCCGTCCGCCGGTTCGGGCCGTTTCGCGGCGGCCCACGCATCGAGCCGCGTGCGGATCTCCTCGTCGCCAATGTCCACGCGCAGCGTGCCTTTTTCGCAATTGAGCTCGATCCAGTCGCCGTCGCGCACAATTGCAAGCGGCCCGCCCGCGCGTGCTTCGGGCGCCACGTGCAACACTACCGTGCCGTAGGCCGTCCCACTCATGCGCGCATCGGACACGCGCACCATGTCGGTCACGCCCTGCGCGAGCAGTTTGGGCGGCAGGCCCATGTTGCCCACTTCAGCCATGCCGGGATAGCCCTTTGGCCCGCAATTCTTCATCACGAGCACCGAGTCCGCTGTGACGTCCAGCGCGGGATCGGCTATGCGCGCCTTGTAGTCGTCGAAGTCTTCGAACACCACGGCGCGGCCGCGATGCTTGAGCAGCTTTTGTGTGGCCGCCGAGGGCTTGAGCACCGCGCCGTTCGGCGCGAGATTGCCGCGCAGCACGCACAAGCCGCCGTCCTGAACGAGCGGGTTGGCGAGCGGGCGGATCACTTCGTCGTTGTAGCTGGGCGCTTCGCGCACGTTCTCCCATAGCGTGTGACCGTTCGCGGTGAGCGCGTCGGGATGCGGCAGCAGCTTCGCTTCGCCCAGGCGCCGCAGTACCGCCGGCAGGCCGCCCGCGTAATAGAACTCCTCCATCAGAAAACGGCCCGAGGGCTGCAAGTCGACGAGGGTCGGCGTGTGGCGGCCGATGCGTGTCCAGTCGTCGAGATCCAGCTTCACGCCGATGCGCCCCGCAATTGCCTTCAGATGAATGGCCGCGTTGGTCGATCCGCCAATGGCCGCATTCGTGCGAATCGCGTTTTCGAATGCCGCGCGCGTGAGCAGCTTCGAGAGCCGCAAGTCTTCTAGCGCCATCTCGACAATTCGCATTCCCGATAAATGTGCGATCACGTAGCGGCGCGCATCCACGGCGGGAATCGCGGCGTTGTGCGGCAGCGTCACGCCCAGCGCTTCGGCCATGCACGCCATCGTGGAAGCCGTGCCCATGGTGTTGCAGGTGCCCGCCGAGCGCGACATGCCCGCTTCCGCCGACATGAATTCATGCATCGAAATCTTGCCCGCCTTCACTTGCTCGCTCAATTGCCATACCACCGTGCCCGAGCCGATGTCGCGTCCTTCGTGCTTGCCATTGAGCATCGGCCCGCCGCTCACGACGATCGCCGGCACATCGCAGCTCGCCGCGCCCATCAGCAGCGCGGGCGTGGTCTTGTCGCAGCCCACGAGCAGCACGACCGCATCCACGGGGTTGCCGCGTATGGCCTCCTCCACGTCCATCGAAGCGAGATTGCGCGTGAACATGGCCGTGGGCCGCAGGTTCGATTCGCCGTTGGAGAACACGGGAAATTCCACGGGAAAGCCGCCCGCCTCGTACACGCCGCGCTTCACGTGCTCCGCGAGCTTGCGAAAGTGCGCGTTGCAGGGCGTGAGCTCCGACCATGTATTGCAGATGCCGATAATCGGCTTGCCCGCGAACTCGTGTTCCGGGATGCCCTGATTCTTCATCCAGCTCCGGTACATGAAGCCGTTCTTGTCCATGGTGCCGAACCACGCGGCCGAGCGGAGCCTGGTTTTGCGAGTGTTCATGGCTTTGCCCACTTAGTGAGAAAAACCCATAAATAGCATGACTATATAAGGGTGAAAGATCGGGAAAACGCTAATAAAAACCGGGTTGGCAGTTGAATATAGTTTGGCTATTGAATCTTTCAAGGTGGGTAGCCAGCGGCTTTAACCATAGCGGATAAACGCTGGTTTGGGATGGCGCGATCGACTCGCGGCACAGTCCGGCCATTGAGGGACGCGGGCGAAGGCGCTGTGAATTAAACAAAGAACTACTAAGCGAAGACAATCAAGCGACATCGGAGACACGCATGAAACTGGCTACTCGCATGGCAAGCGGCCTCATCGCCGCCGCCGCGGCTTTTTCGTTCGCGGCGGGCGTCGCGCACGCCGAAGACAAACAGATCACCCTGGGCTTCGCGCAGGTGGGCGCGGAAAGCGCCTGGCGCACCGCCAATACCGTATCGATCAAGGCCGCCGCCAAAGACGCGGGCGTCAATCTCAAGTTCTCGGATGCCCAGCAGAAGCAGGAAAACCAGATCAAGGCGATCCGCTCGTATATCGCGCAGAAGGTGGACGTGATTGCCTTCTCGCCCGTGGTGGAATCGGGCTGGGAGCCGGTGCTCCAGGAAGCGAAGCGCGCGAAGATTCCCGTGATCCTCACCGACCGCAATATCGACGTGAAAGACCCGTCGCTCTATGTGACGATGATCGGCTCCGATTTCATGGAAGAAGGCCGCCGCGCGGGCAAGTGGCTCGAGGATCACTACAAGAGCAATCCGGGCCCCGTCAATATCGTCGAATTGCAGGGCACGGTGGGCTCGGCGCCCGCGAACGATCGTCACTCGGGTCTCATCGAGGTGATCAAGAACGATCCGAAGTTCAAGATCATTGCCTCGCAAAGCGGCGACTTCACGCTCGCGGGCGGCAAGCAGGTGATGGAGGCCTTCGCGAAGACGTATGGAAACAAGATCAACGTGGTCTACGCGCATAACGACGACATGGCGCTCGGCGCGATCCAGGCCATGGAAGAAGCGGGCATGAAGCCGGGCAAGGATGTGAGCGTGGTGTCGTTCGACGCTACCAAGGGCGGCTTCCAGGCGATGATCGCCGGCAAGATGAATGTGGATGTGGAATGCAGCCCGCTGCTCGGGCCGCAACTCATGAGCGCCGTGAAGGACGTGGTGGCGGGCAAGTCGTTGCCCAAGCGCATCGTCACGAACGAGACGGTGTTCCCGGAGAACGTGGCGGCGCAGACGCTGCCGTCGCGCAAGTACTGAGCGCACGTACCACGCACAACCCGCGCCCAAACCCGGCGCAAGCAAACCGCAAGCAGGTGCACGCACGCATGAGCCCCACGCCGTTGCTGGAAACCGTCGGCCTGACGCGCACGTTCCCCGGCGTGCGCGCGCTCGACGGTGTCGATTTCCGCCTCTTCCCCGGCGAGGTCCACACGTTGATGGGCCAGAACGGCGCGGGCAAGTCCACGCTCATCAACGTGCTCACGGGCGTGCACGAGCCCGAGGCCGGCGAGATCCGTCTCGCCGGTCAGCCCGTGCGCTTCGCGACGCCTCAGGAGGCCGAGGCCGCGGGCATCCAGACGCTCTATCAGGAGGTCAATCTCTGCCCGAATCTCTCGGTGGCGGAGAATATTTTCGCGGGCCGCCAGCCACGCAAGCGCGGCCTGATCGACTGGAAGACGATCCACCGGCGCGCGGCCGAAGCGCTCGCCGGGCTCAATCTCTCGCTCGACGTCACGCAATCGCTCGACACCTACCCCATCGCCATGCAGCAGATGGTGGCGATCGCGCGCGCCGTTTCCGTCGATGCGCGCATCCTGATTCTGGACGAGCCCACTTCGAGTCTCGACGAGGGCGAGGTCACGCGCCTCTTCGACGTGTTGCGCAAGCTGAAGGCGTCGGGCATCGCCATTCTGTTCGTCACGCATTTTCTTGAGCAGACCTATGCGATCTCCGACCGCATCACCGTAATGCGCAACGGCGAGCGCGAAGGCGAATATCTCGCCGCCGAATTGCCGGTGCAGACGCTGGTCGCCAAGATGGTGGGCGTGAATGATGCCGATGAGCACGCCGATGAGCGGCTCGCCCACGCCAGCAAGCCGACTCGTGCGCCGGGCGTTGATGAGGCAAACGCCATTGGCGCCCCCGCACAAACCGGCGAGCCATATCTCGCCGCGCAGGGCATCGCGCGCCGCGGCGTGCTCAATGCGCTCGATCTCGAAGTGCGGCCCGGCCAGATTCTCGGCCTCGCCGGGCTGCTGGGCTCGGGGCGCACGGAAACCGCGCGTCTGTTGTTCGGCGCGGACCGGGCCGACGCGGGCGCCGTGCGCATCAACGGCGAGACCGTGAAGCTCGCCTCGCCGCGCGACGCGGTTCGTCACGGCATGGCGTATTGTCCCGAGGACCGCAAGAAGGAAGGCATCGTCGCCGAGCTTTCGATCCGCGAGAACATCGTGCTCGCGCTGCAAGCGCGGCGCGGCTGGTGGCGCATGATCGGGCGGGCGCGCCAACGCGAACTCGCCAATGCGTATATTGCGCAACTCGGCATCAAGGCGCGCGATGCGGAGCAGCCCATCGGCCTGCTGTCGGGCGGCAATCAGCAGAAGGTGCTGCTCGCGCGCTGGCTCGCGACCGAGCCGCGCCTGCTGATTCTCGACGAACCCACGCGCGGCATCGACGTGGCCGCCAAGTTCGAAATCATGGACCGCGTGCGCGCGCTCTGCGCGAAGGGGCTCGGCATTCTCTTCATCTCCTCGGAGATCAGCGAGGTGGTGCGCGTGAGCGACCGCATCGCCGTGCTGCGCGACCGGCGCAAGGTGGCCGAGCTATCGGGCGAGGCGCGCTCCGAGCACGAGGTCTACGGCCTCATTGCCGGAGATCGCAAATGAACCTGCACCCATCTTCAAGTTCACCTTCAAGTTCACCTTCAGGTCCGCGTTCGGGCCTGCCCGCGTGGCTCGCGCTGCTGCTCAAGCATCCGCTCGTGTGGCCCGCGTTCACGCTCGTCGCGCTGTTCGCCGTCGATGTCGCGCATCGCGCGAATTTCCTTTCCGTCACGTTGCTCGGCGGCCATCTGTTCGGCGCGCCCATCGACATCCTGATGCGCGCCGCGCCGCTCGCCGTGGTCTCGCTCGGCATGACGCTCGTGATCGCCACGCGCGGCATCGATATTTCGGTGGGCGCCGTGGTGGCGATCGCGGGCGCGGCAGCCGCCACCGTGCTCGCCGACGACCCCTCGCGCGTGGGCGCCGCGTTTGGCGCGGCGCTCGCCGTGGGCCTGCTCGCGGGCATGTGGAACGGGCTGCTGGTGGCCTTCGTCGGCATGCAGCCGATCATCGCCACGCTGATCCTCATGGTGGCCGGGCGCGGCGTCGCGCAACTGCTCACGGGCGGACAGATCATCCCCATCGGCGCGAAAGGCTATCTGTATGCGGGCGGCGGCTACCTCGCGCTGGTGCCCTGCGCCGTATGGATCGCCATCGCCGTGACGGTGCTCACCGTGCTCATCGTGAATCGCACGGCGCTCGGCCTCTTCATCCGCTCGATTGGCGTGAATCCCGTGGCCGCGCGGCTCGCGGGGCTCTCTTCGCAGGCCGTGGTGTTCGGCACCTATGCATTTTGCGGCGTGACGGCGGCCATCGCCGGCATTCTCATCAGCTCGAACGTGCGCAGCGCCGACGGCAACAACGCGGGCCTCCTGCTCGAGCTCGATGCGATCCTCGCCGTGACGCTCGGCGGCACCTCGCTCTCGGGCGGGCGCTTCAGCCTGGCCGGCACGGTGCTGGGCGCGCTCATCATTCAGACGCTCACCTACACCACCTATTCGATCGGCGTGCCGCCCGAGGCCACGCTCGTGGTCAAGGCCGTGGTCGTGCTGTGCGTGTGCGTGATCCAGTCGCCCGCTGCGCGCGCGTTCGCCGCCCAGCAACTCAGGCGCATCGCGCTCACGCGCCATGCACGGGTCCAGGGCCCGGGACATCAATAAAGACTTCGGGAAACCCAGGCATGAACCGCCCATCGCCCGCTAACCGCAATACAAGCAATACAAGCAACACTGCCGGCGCAGACAACGCCCCCGCCGCCGCCGGCGCGCTCGCCGCATCGCGCCGCGCCATCTCGCGCTTCGTCGATCCGCGCGTGCTGCCCATCGTCGTCACGGTGCTGCTGTTCGCGGCGTTGTTCGGCTTCGGCTCGGTGATGTACACCGGCTTCTTCTCGCTCCAGGTTTTATTCGGACTCCTCGTCGACAATGCGTTCCTGCTGATCGTGGCCATCGGCATGACCTTCGTGATCATCTCGGGCGGCATCGATCTTTCCGTGGGCGCCGTGGTCGCGCTCACCACGATCCTGTGCGCCGTGGGCACCGAGAAGCTGCATTGGTCCGTGGCCGTGGTCGTGCCGCTCGTGCTGCTGTTCGGCGCGCTCTACGGCGCGGCCATGGGCGCGCTCATTCATTGCTTCCGGCTGCAGCCCTTCATCATCACGCTCGCCGGCATGTTTCTCGCGCGCGGCACCTGCTTTCTCATCACCACCGAATCCATCCCGATCAACGACGCCGGCTTTCACGCGCTGTCCCAATTCAGCATTCCCGTGGGCAGCGGCTCGCTCACCACGGGTTCGCTCACCGCGCTCGCCATGCTCGCGGCGGGCATCGTCATCGCGCACTTCACGCGCTTCGGGCGCAACGTCTACGCGATCGGCGGCAACGAGCGCTCGGCGCTGCTCATGGGCCTGCCCGTCGCGCGCACCAAGATCGCCGTCTATGCGCTCTCGGGCTTTTGCTCCGCGCTCGGCGGCGTGGTGTTCACGCTCTATGTGCTCTCGGGCTACGGTCTTCAGGCGCAAGGCATGGAACTCGACGCCATCGCCGCAACCGTGATCGGCGGCACGCTGCTCACGGGCGGCGTGGGCTATGTGATCGGCTCGGTGTTCGGCGTGGGCATTCTCGGCACGATCCAGACGCTCATCACGTTCGATGGCACGCTCAGCTCGTGGTGGACGCGCATCGTGATCGGCGCGCTGCTCTGCGCGTTCTGTCTGTTGCAGCGCGCCACCGAGCGCCACGCCGCGCGCCGCAAGTCCACCGGCGGCGGCAAGGGTGCCGCGCGCGCATCGCGCCGGCGCACGCAGCCGGCCGCGCCGCTCGATCAGGCCAAGCTCGCCGCCGCGCCGCCACGCGAGGCCTGAGCCACGCATGAGCCTCGCATGAGCCACCCATGAGGCAGGCATGAGGCGCGACGCGTAACAAGCCGCGTCGTAAGCGCTTTGTTACCCGCCTTGGTTACCCGTCGTTACCCGCTCCGCCAATAGTCGGACTAGTTAGGGGTATACATGGATTAGGAGGCGCAACCGCGCTGCACTACCATTTTTTCGGTACCGCCTGGCGCGACGCTCCCCGCATGGGGGTTGCACGTCTTTGCGCCACCGTCCTGCGCTGCCCAGCGCACTGCCGGTGCCGTCCAGAATCTGCACGCGATCGACTCAACGTCGACCACATCGACCCACGAAGAAGAGAGCCGGAGGAAGACATGGCACAGCAGCGGGATGACGACCAGGAGCACAACGGTGGCGCGTTCAGCGCCGCGCGGCGAGGACTGATGCAGGGCGCGGGGCTAGGCGCCGCGCTCTCGTTCATGAGCGCGCTAGGCGGCGGCGCGGGCGGACTGATTTCGCAGGCGCAGGCAGCAGAAGGGGCCTTTCCCTCGCACAAGAAGTGGAAAATCGTATTCGTCAATCATGTGACCACGAACCCGTTTTTCGTGCCCACCCAATATGGCATTCAGGATGCCTGCGCATTGCTCGGCATGGACTATCAGTGGACCGGTTCGGCCACCTCGGACGCAGGCGAAATGGTGCGCGCCGTGAATTCGGCGATCGCGGCGAAAGCCGACGCCATTGCCGTGCCCATCGTCGACCCGGGCGCGTTCGACAAGCCCATCCAGGCCGCGCTCGACGCCGGCATTCCGGTGTTCGCCTATAACGCCGATGCACCGCGCGGCAAGCATAATCCGCGCCTCGCCTATATCGGCCAGGACCTGTATCTCTCGGGCTACCAGATGGGCGAGCGCATCGTGAGCCTCATCGACAGCGGACTGGTCGGGCTTTTCATCGCGACGCCGGGGCAGCTCAATATCCAGCCGCGCCTCGACGGCGCGAGCGACGCCATCAAGAAGTCGGGCAAGAAGATCGACATTCAGACCGTGGCCACGGGCGCGACTGTCAACGAGGAGCTTTCGAAGATCAAGTCGTTCTATCTGGGCCACCAGGACCTCAAGGGCATGTTCGCCGTGGATGCGGGCAGCACGCAGGGCGTGGCGCAGGTGATGAAGGAATCGAAGTTGCCCGAGAAGGGCGTGCATGGCGGCGGCTTCGATCTGCTGCCCAGCACGGTCCAGCTCATTCACGAAGGCTTCCTCGATTTCACCATCGACCAGCAGCCCTACGTGCAGGGGTTCTACACTGTGATGGAGGCCTTCGTGTTCCTCGCCTCGGGCGGACTGGTCGGTCCGGCCGATATCAATACGGGACTGAAATTCGTGACGAAGTCGACTGTCGAGCCGTATTTGAATACCTCGACGCGCTATGAAGGCAAGACCACCAAGCCGCAAATCGTCCCGATGAGCGGCGCAATCAAGTCGTGATGGATACCGTGAACGAATCCGGCAACGTCGAAGCAGTCCGCGCGCCCCGGCGCGCGGGCGTTTCATTCGCATCGCAATGGGCGCCCGAGTTGCGCATCCTGCTCGTGGCCGTGCTGTTGGCCGCCTGGTTCGAATTCGCGAACCACGATTTCCTGTTCACCAACGCCAGCCTCGTCAATCTCTCGCAGTTCATCGCGCCGGTGGCGATCATCGCGTTCGGCGAAATCATGCTGATGATCGGCGGCGATATCGATCTTTCGTCGGGCATGGTGTTCGCGTTCGCGCCGTTCATCATGGTGTTCGCCAATGACGCGGGCGCGCCCATGTGGCTCGCCGTGATCGCGGGGCTGGTGGCCGCCGCGCTCATCGGTTTCGTGAATGGCGCCGTGACCGTATGGCTGCGGCTGCCCTCGTTCGTCACCACGCTCGGCACGCTCTTTCTCATCAACGGCATCACGCTCACGGTCTCGCGCGGCACGCCTGCCGCCACGCCGGGCTCGCCCACGTTCTCCGCCTTCATGGGCGCGTGGGGCTACAGCGAAATTATCTGGACCGTGGCCATCGCGTTCGCGATGCACGTGCTGCTGCGGCACACGCGCTGGGGCTTGCATACGCAGGCGGCGGGGGCGAACCCGCTCGGCGCGAGCGAGGCCGGCATCCACGTGAACCGGCTGCGCCTCGGCAACTTCATTATCGCTGCGGTGCTCGCGGGCTTCACCGGCATTCTCGAAGCCTTTCGCATCACCTCCATCGACCCGCAGGCGGGCGGCAACCAGATCATGTTCCTCGCCGTGGCCGCCGCCGTGATCGGCGGCACGCCGCTCACGGGCGGCTCGGGCACCATCGTGGGCGGGCTCATCGGCGCGGCGGTGCTCGGCATACTCAACGACGGCTTCACGCTCATCGGCATCAACGCATTCACGTTCAACATCATCCTGGGCGCCGCGATTCTGGCCGCCATGGTCTTCAATATCCACGTCGGACGTCTGCGCCGCAAGGGAGGCCGCTGATGGACGAATCGCAAACCACCTCTCCCGGCATGGGCGCGGCCCCCGGCGCAACGGGCGCAACAGGCGCACCCAGCGCACTCAGCGCACCCGATGCGCCGCTCGCGGTGCGCGGCGACAAGCTCGTGAAACGCTTTGGCGCGGTAACGGCGCTCGACGGCGTCTCGCTCACGCTCGGCAAGGGCGAGATTCTGGGCATCCTCGGCGACAACGGCGCGGGCAAATCCACGCTCGTAAAGATACTCACGGGTTTTCATCAGCAGACGGGCGGCACGCTTCATATTGACGGCCAGGAGACGCTATTGCGCTCGGTCGATCACGCGCGCGCGCTCGGCATCGAATGCGTGTATCAGGATCTCGCGCTCGCGAATTCGCTGAGCATTTACCACAACATGTTCCTGAACCGCGAGATCGTGCGGCGCGGGCCGTTCCGGCTGCTCGACCACAAGCAGATGCGCGAGCGCGCCGCGCAGTGTCTCGACGATATCGGCGTGCACGTGCCTTCGGTGGATTTACCCGTCGAACGCCTTTCGGGCGGTCAGCGCCAGGCCATTGCCGTGGCGCGCGCCGTGCATTCGAATGCGAAGATCCTGCTGCTTGACGAGCCGCTCGCCGCAATGGGCGCGCGCGAGGCTGGGCTCATCATCGACCTCGTGATGCGATTGAAGGAAAAAGGCGGCCTATCCATTATCATGATCATGCACAATTATGCGCAGACGCTCGATATCGCGGACCGCATCATGTTGATGCAGCGGGGCCGCGTGACCTACGAACAGAAAAGTGCGCTTACCTCGGTGGCGGAACTCATGGATATCGTGCGGCGGGAATATCGGGCCATGCGCGCCAACCCCACGCACTGAGCGCGCCGGGTACATCGAGCACACCGGGCATTTACCACAGGGAGTGTCCGAACGGATCATCCAGACCGAACGTTTCGAACATTGCGAACATTGCGAATGTTGCGAATGTTGCGAGCGGTCCGGATGTTCCGGCAGGACAGACATGGATTACCGCAATCTAGAGAAACGCAAGAGCATGCACGGGCGCATCGTGCAGGAACTTGGCATGCAGATCGTGAGCGGCAAGCTCGCGCCCGGCCAGCGCCTGCCCGCTGAGCCCACCCTGTGCGAGCGCTATGGCGTGAGCCGTCCGGTGCTGCGCGAGGCCACGCGCGTGCTGGTGGCCAAGGGGCTTGTGGTGTCCAAGCCGCGCGTGGGCAGCGTGGTGCGCAAGCGCGAAGAGTGGCACATGCTCGATCCCGACGTGCTGTACTGGACCGTGAACAGCATTCCCGAAGGCGAGTTCTTCCGCTCGCTGATGACGGTGCGGCAGATCATCGAACCCGCGGCGGCCGCGCTTGCCGCCATTTCCGCCAGCGACGAAGACCGGGCGCGCATTACCGCCGCCTATGCACGCATGGAGCAGGCCAAGACGGCGGCCGATCTGCTCGAACCTGATCTGGAGTTTCACCGCGCGATCATGGCGGCCACGCACAACGACATGCTCGCTTATATCGGGAATATGCTTTCGCTTGCGCTCTCGGAGTCGATCAAGCTCACGAGCCGGCATCCGAATACGCATGCACTTTCGCTGCCGCGTCATAAGGCGATACTCACGGCTATTGAGAATCGCGATGCGCTTGCGGCGAGGCAAGCGAGTGTCGTGCAGCTCGATAATGCGCGTGCGGATGCCAATATCATTTTGGGTGGAGCGGCGTTGGAGACGTAAATATTTCGCTTTTCGCTTTTCGCTTTTCGCTTTTCGCTTTTCGCTTTTCGCGTTTCCTTGTGTTCGTGTCGGTCTATTAGCGTTGCCCCTGTGCGGGGCGGCACCTACTTTTCTTTGCAGCCGCAAAGAAAAGTAGGCAAAAGAAAGCGGCTCAAACCGCTAGTGTGACGCAGTGGACCACTTGCCTTATATCGAAGTGGTTCCGGGGCATCCGTCACCTCGCACCTTCAAACATAGTGACAAAGGGCCCGCACATCCCGCTGCTCGCTACGCGCGCAGCGGTCGGGTATGCAGGGGAGATCACATGTACTGCACCGGCATTCGAATATGCATGCACTGCATCGAGTCACATGCATTCCGATGGTTTGGGGTTATGCCCCACGGCGCGCGGAGCGCCGCCGGAGGGATGAGCCCTTTGTCACTCCGTTATACGGCGCGTGATGACAGACGCTCCGGAACCGCTCCGATTAACGGCAAGAGGTGGACGGCGTCACACTAGCGGTTTGAGCGGCTTTCTTTTGCCTACTTTTCTTTGCCGCGGCAAAGAAAAGTAGGTGCCGCCCCGCACAGGGGCAACGCTAGCAGACCGACACGAAAACAAGGAAACGCGAATAAAAACGCGAAAAGAGAAAGGAACCGCGAATAAAAACTCGCAGCCCCACACCTCACACCGCCCGCCTGCTACGCCGAAACTGATCGAACAACACAGCCAGCAGCAGAATGCCGCCACGAATCAGATATTGATAAAACGTAGGCACATTCATAAGGCTCATGGCGTCCTGCACGGCGCCCATAATGAGCACGCCCACCAGCACACCCGAGATCGTAGCCACGCCGCCCGTGAGCGAAACACCGCCCAGCACGCACGCCGAGATCACGCCCAATTCCAGCCCCACCGAAGTCTTCGGATCACCCAAGCTCATGCGCGAGGCCAGCATCACGCCCGCAAAGCCCGTCACGAGCCCTTGCAGCACGAACACCGTGATCTTGATGCGCGTAACCGGCAGACCCGCGAGCCGCGCCGCTTCGCCATTGCCGCCCACCGCCAGCACGTTCTTGCCGAACACGGTTTTCTTCAGCAGAAACCCGAACACCGCGAAGCCGATAATGTTGCTCCAGATCGGATACGAAATACCGAGGAACGAGCCGCCGCCCAGATCGAAGAAGCGCTCTTCCGAGATCATCACGGCGTCGCCGTTCGAGGTGAGGAACGCGAGCCCGCGCACCGCTTCCATCATCGCCAGCGTGGCAATCAGCGAATTGATCTTGAAGCGCGCGATCAGCACGCCGTTCACGAGGCCCACGGCGCCGCCCGCGAGCACGCCCGCCGCGATGCCCAGCACCACGCTATGCGACTGCGTGATGACCGTGGAGGCCACCACCCCCGAGAACGCCACGATCGACGCTACCGAAAGATCGACCTCGCCCAACGCGAGCACGAACATCATGGTGACGGCAATCGAGCCGATCAGCGTCACGGAAAGCAGCAGGCCCTGAATATTGCGGGTCGTGAGGAAGTCGGGCACCGTTGCGGAAAGCACCGCGAACAGCACCACGAACACCACCGCGATGCCCGACTTGTTGATCATGTCCCACGCGCGCGCACGCGAAGGCGTGATTGGCGCGGCGGCTTCGTTGACGGTTGGCGTGCCCTGTGGCTGCATGGCTTGACTCATCTCTGGTTCATCATCGGTTCGGATCGCGCGCGGCTGTGCTTGCAGGCGCGCGCGGCAATTCTGCTTTTAGCGCGGCAGCGCCATCTTGATCAGTTCGTCGGGCGTGGCCCCGGCCTTCGGCACGCTGCCCGCGATGCGCCCTTCGCGCATCACGACGATGCGATCGGCCACGCCGATCACCTCCGCCAGGTCGCTCGACACCATGATCACAGTGCGCCCCGCTTCCGCAAGCTCGTAGAGCAGGTTGTAGATTTCGGCGCGCGCGCCCACGTCGATGCCGCGCGTGGGCTCGTCCATCAAAAACACTTCGATGCGCTCCGCGAGCCAGCGCGAAAGGATCACCTTCTGCTGGTTGCCGCCCGAGAGCGTGCCGATGGCGGTATCGCCATTGCGCGTCTTGATCGCGAGTTTCTGGATGTAATCCTGCGCGAGCGCGCGCTCGCGCTTCGCGTCGAGCAGGAAGCGCGCGGGGCTGAAGTGACGCCGCGCGCT
The DNA here is from genome assembly GCF_022213065.1 of Paraburkholderia tagetis. Lineage (GTDB taxonomy): Bacteria > Pseudomonadota > Gammaproteobacteria > Burkholderiales > Burkholderiaceae > Paraburkholderia > Paraburkholderia tagetis. The sequence goes on along the minus strand of NZ_JAKLJA010000028.1, from coordinate 44,612 downwards.
GATGTTGAGGTTGTCCGCCACCGAGGCAATCGCGACGATACCTTCCTGCTTGCGGTCTTCGGGGCACAGCGCGATGCCCGCGCGCACGGCGTCGCGCGGGCTCGCGAAGTTCACACGCTTGCCGTTGAGTTCGACGTGGCCCGCGCTGGCACGCGTGGCGCCGTAGATCAGTTTCATCAGCTCGGAGCGACCCGCACCCACGAGACCGAAGAAGCCGACAATCTCGCCGCGCCGCGCCGTGAACGACACGGGCTCGGCGAGCCCCGGCCCCATCAGCCCCTTCGCTTCGAGCAGCACGTCGCCTGCCGCGCGCGCCCGATAGCCGTAGACGTCCGAGATCGAGCGGCCCACCATCGCGGCAATCAAACGGTTGCGGTCGAGGTCGGCCACCGACTCGAAGGTCTCGATGCGCTTGCCGTCGCGGAACACCGTCACGCGGTCGCATAGCGCATCCACTTCGTCCATGCGGTGCGTGACGTAGATGATCGCGCGGCCGTCCGCGCGCAGCGCGTTGATGATGCGAAAGAGGTTCTCGGTCTCGCGCGCCGAGAGCGAGCTGGTGGGCTCGTCGAAGGCGATCACGCGCGCGTCGCGCATGAGCGCCTTGCCGATTTCGATCATCTGGCGCTGGCCGATGGAGAGATGCTTCACCGGCGTGCGCGGGTCGATGCGCTCGCCCAGGCGCTTGAGTTCATCCATCGCGCGCTGCACGAGCGTGCGCTCGTCCAGCACGCCGAGGCGGTTGGGCAATTGCCCGAGCATCAGGTTGTCGGCCACGGTGAGCTCGGGCACGAGATGCAATTCCTGATAGATGATCGCGATGCCCGCGTCCAGCGCCGCGCGCGTGGTCGTGAAGCGCTGCTCCACGCCGTCGAGCTTCAGCGTGCCTTCCTGCGGCTGGTTCACGCCCGAGAGCACCTTGAGCAGCGTGGATTTTCCCGCGCCGTTCTCGCCCATCAGGCCGTGCACTTCGCCCGCGCGCACCGCCAGCGAGACGCGGTCGAGCGCGCGCACGCCCGGGAAGCTCACGGTGATACCGTCGAGCTCCAGATACGCGCGCTGCCCGCTTTCCGCCTGTCGCGCCTCCAGTGCTTTTAGTGCCGGCCGCCCCTGCCGCCCCTGCTGTGCCTGTTGAGCCGCCACGTTCGCCGCGCTTTGCGCACTCGCTTGAGTCATGGTTTCAGTCATTGCATTCCTGCCCTTGCTCTTGCGCGTGCCTTAGATGCCCAGCTCGGTGCGCACGGTCTGCCAGTTATCGCGCGTCATCAGCTTGCCTGTGGTCTGCGTATCGGCGGCCGGCTGCTTGCCGTCGCGGATCCAGTCGACGAGATTCTGCGTGCTGTCCTTGCCGTGATTCGTCGAGCTCACCGCAATGGTCCCGTAGAAGCCCGTGGGCTGCTTCTTCTGGAACTCGGCGAACGCTTCGCCCGCGCCATTGATGCCCACGCCGATCACGTCCGCGGAGGGCAGGTGCAATTGCTCGGTTGCGCGCACGGCGCCCAGCACCGTTTCTTCGTTGAGCGCGTAGACCACCCACTTCTTGATGTTCGGATGCTGCGCGAGCACGGGCGAGGCTGCGTTAAAGCCGCCTTCGTCGTCGGTGGTCTTCTGCGGCGCGTCGAAGATGTTGTCCTTCTTGAAGCCGTTGGCGAGCAGCGTTTGCGTCGCGCCATCGGTGCGCAGCTTCGCGGTGGGCAATTCATAATCGGTGATGCGCAGCGCGCCGACTTCCTCGGGCTTCCAGCCACGCCGCTTCATTTCATCCGAGATCGCCTGGCCCACCTGGTTGCCGATCTTGAACGCCGACATGCCCAGGTGCGGCACGTTCGCGAGCGGCTTGCCCGACGAATCGACAAGCTGGTCGTCCACCGTCACGAACTTCATGTTGTAGCGCTTCGCACGCGCCTGGATCGCCGGTCCGAGACGCACGTCGGGCGCGCAGATCACGAAGCCTTGCGCGCCCTGCGCGCCCAGGTTGTCGATGGCGGCCAGCACCTTCTCGCCATCGGGCGTGCCGATGTTGACGACCGAAAAGTGCTCCTTCTGGCCGAGTGCCGTCGCAGCCTTCTGCTCGTTGATGAACCATGCCTGCTCGGGCATCTTCACGAGAAAGCCGATCTTGGTGGGCGCATCGGCGTGCGCGGCCATGTTGATGCCGAGCGGCGCGATGCACATGGCCGCGAATACGGCGCGCAGGGTGAAGCGGCGGATCTTGCTGGTCATGCTGTTGTCTCCTCTGATGAGTCTCTGATGTCGTTGTTACCGCAGTGATGAAACGCGCTGCAAACCGGTTCGGTTCAATGCCCGAAGGCTTCGACTTCGACGTGCCGGCCCAGCAGGAACGCATCGGCCACGAGCCGCAGCGGGCGCACGTCCACGTCCTGCGCGCCGTGCGCGATGAGCCAGTGAAAGCGCTCATAAAGCGCGGCGTATTCGCGCTCCGCTCCCAGTTCGACCGGCTCGCCCGCAATGGCCAGGCGCTTGCCGCCCTCGGCGATGGAGAGCAGGCCGTCCGTGGTTTCCACGTCGATCTCCCATTGCTCGACGGGGCCGTGCCGCCAGTCGAATTCGGCGCGCACCGGCACGCCATCGGTGTCGATGCAATCGAGTTCGGCGGCGATGGGCGTCGCGCAATCGCTCGGCACATGCAGCGTCGCGCCGCGCAGCAGCACCTCGCGCGGCAGGATGCGCGTGACGATGGAAAGCGCGTTGATGCCAGGATCGAACACGCCCAGGCCGCCCGGCTCCCAGATCCATTGCTGGCCGGGGTGCCAGCGCCGCACGTCCTCTTTCCAGCGCACGTGCACCGCGCGGATCGTGCGATTCGTTTTCTCGGCAAGCCAGGCGCGTGCCGGTTCGACGGCGCTCGCGCAACGCGAATGCCATGTGGCAAATAGCGTGCGGTTGTGCTGGCGCGCCAGTTCGCGCAGCGCCTCCACTTCGCTCACGCTTGCGCCGGGCGGTTTTTCGAGCATTACGTGCTTGCCCGCTTCGAGCGCCGCGCGCGCCTGCGCATAACGCACCTGCGGGGGCGCACACAGCGAAACGGCATCGAGTTCGGATTCCGCGCCGAGCAGCGCGTCGATATCGGTGTAGTTGCGCACGTTCTCGACTTGCGCATTGCGGCTCGCACTCGCCACGAGCGCGAAGCCGGGGTTGCCCGCGATGGCGGGCAAATGCTGGTCGCGCGCAATCTTGCCCACGCCGACGACGGCCAAGCTATACGACGCATTCGACGCATTCATGACGGCCCCTGCCTTTTTATCGAAACCATTCATCTGGTTAATCTGCATCCCGAATCAATCACTTGCCCCAGCGCAGCACGAGCGGATCGAGACGGCGCGCAATGGCAATCAGCTCGGCGCGCGTTTGCGGATGCATCGCGGGCAGCGGATGACGCGGCAGCTCGCACGCGATCACGCCGCCCTCCTTCATGAGCGCCTTGCAGGCGAGCAGCCCCGCCTGGCGGTTTTCGTGGTTGATGAGCGGCAGCCACTTCTGATAGAGCGCGAACGCTTCGTCGAGACGGCCCGCGCGATGCGCCTCGATGATCGGGCGAATGCCATCGGGAAAGCCGCCGCCCGTCATCGAGCCGGTCGCGCCCGCATTGAGGTCCGCCAGCAGCGTGATGGCTTCCTCGCCGTCCCACGGGCCCTCGGCCGCCGCGCCCGCGAGGCGGATCAGTTCGCGCAGCTTGTTCGCGGCGCCAGGCGTCTCGATCTTGAAGTACGCCACCTGCTCGATCTCGCGCGCCATGCGGGCGAGAAACGCCGCGCAAAGCACGGTGCCGCTCGCGGGCGCGTCCTGAATCATGATGGGAACATCGATGGCGTCCGACACGCGCGCGTAGAACTCGTAGATTTGCTGCTCGGGTACACGGAAGGTTGCGCCGTGATACGGCGGCATCACCATGACCATCGCCGCGCCCTGCTCCTGCGCACGCCTGCTGCGCGCCGCGCATACGTTGCTGCCGTAATGCGTGGTGGTGACGATCACCGGCACGCGGCCCGCCACGTGATCGAGCACGGTGCGCGTGATGGTTTCGCGTTCGTCGTCGGAGAGCGAGAACTGCTCGGAGAAGTTCGCGAGGAGGCACAGGCCGTCCGAGCCCGCGTCGATCATGAAATCGACGGCGCGCTTCTGGCTTTCCAGATCCAGCTCGCCGGTCTCGGTGAAGGTGGTGGGCACCACCGGAAAGATGCCGCGATAACGCGGTCCGGTGTTCGTGCTCGGGGTCGTGCTCGGGGTCGTATTCATGTCGTCAGTCCTGCCAGAAAGAGTGCATGGGGCCACGCGTTCACTGCGCCCTCATAGTGCGCTCAAACCGCTCTCTCGCCGCCCGAGCGGGCCTCGGTCGCGACGGGTTCAAGCGCGTGCGGATTCGTCATCGTTTCGTCTCACATCAGTGCGAGTGGCGCGGCACGGCGGCGCCGCGCTGGCCCACGAGAAAGTCGAGGTCGCAGCCTTCGTCGGCCTGCAAGACGTGATCGACATAAAGGCGCGCGTAGCCGCCCTTGCCCAGTTGCTCCGCCACGCCGGGCGCCGCCGCCGGATCGACGTCGCTCAGGCGGCGCTTCAATTCTTCTTCGCTGATGTCCAGATGCAGCCGGCCCGCCTCGCAGTCGAGCTCGATCCAGTCGCCGTTGCGCACCGCCGCGAGCGGCCCGCCCGCCGCCGCTTCGGGCGCCACGTGCAGCACCACCGTGCCGTAGGCCGTGCCGCTCATGCGCGCGTCCGAGATGCGCACCATGTCCTTCACGCCCTGGCGCAGGAGCTTGGGCGGCAGGCCCATGTTGCCGACCTCGGCCATGCCCGGATAGCCGCGCGGGCCGCAGTTCTTCATCACGAGCACCGAGTCCTTGTCGACATCGAGCGACTCGTCGGCAATCGTCGCCTTGTAGTGGTCGAAGTTCTCGAACACCACCGCACGGCCGCGATGCTTGAGCAATTCGGGCGTGGCCGCCGAGGGCTTGAGCACCGCGCCGCGCGGCGCGAGATTGCCGCGCAGGATGCAGATGCCGCCATCGTCGATCAACGGCTTGTCGAGCGGACGGATCACCTCGTCGTTGTAACTGGGCGCCGCGCGCACGTTGTCCCAGAGCGACTTGCCGTTGACCGTGAGCGCATTGGGATGCGGCAGCAAATTCGCCTCGCCCAGGCGCCGCAGCACGGCGGGCAGGCCACCCGCGTAATAAAACTCCTCCATCAAAAAGCGGCCCGAAGGCTGCAGATCGACGATGGTGGGAGTGTTGCGGCCGATGCGCATCCAGTCTTCGAGTTCGAGCGGCACGCCGATGCGCCCCGCAATCGCCTTCAGGTGAATCACGGCATTGGTCGAGCCGCCAATGGCCGCGTTGGCGCGAATCGCGTTCTCGAACGCCGCGCGCGTGAGCACCTTCGAGAGCGTGAGGTCCTCCAGCGCCATCTGCACGATGCGGATGCCCGACATGTGCGCGAGCACGTAGCGGCGCGCGTCGACGGCAGGAATGGCCGCGTTGTGCGGCAGCGAGACGCCCAGCGCCTCGGCCATGCAAGCCATCGTCGAGGCCGTGCCCATGGTGTTGCAGGTGCCCGCCGAGCGCGACATGCCCGCCTCGGCCGAGAGGAAGTGATGCAGGTCGATCTCGCCCGCCTTGAGCGATTCGTGCAGGCGCCACACCGCCGTGCCCGAGCCGATGTCCTTGCCTTCGAGCTTGCCGTTGAGCATCGGGCCGCCCGTCACGACGATGGCGGGCACATCGCAGCTTGCCGCGCCCATCAAGAGCGCGGGCGTGGTCTTGTCGCAGCCGCACAGCAGCACCACGGCGTCGATGGGATTGCCGCGAATGGCCTCTTCCACGTCCATCGACGCGAGATTGCGCGTGAGCATCGCCGAGGGGCGCAGGTTCGATTCGCCGTTCGAAAAAACCGGGAACTCCACCGGAAAACCGCCCGCCTCATAAATGCCGCGCTTCACGTGCTCGGCGAGCTTGCGAAAGTGCGCGTTGCAAGGCGTCAGTTCGGACCACGTATTACAGATGCCGATGATGGGACGACCGTCGAATTCGTGATCGGGAATGCCCTGATTCTTCATCCAGCTCCGGTACATGAAGCCATTCTTGTCAGTGGTGCCGAACCACTGTTGGGAGCGCAGTTTGGGTTTCGTTGCCGACATCGCCTGGGTCTTGTATGGGATAACGTTCGGCTTAGTCTAGGGAGAAGTCTGATAACCTTCTAATGAAATATCGGACGCTTTCGATATCGAAATCGGCATTGGTATAAACACCAAGAACTATCTGGGACAGACAGGCGAAACATGCTCGATTCGAGCCCTTGGTATGTGCGCACGCGGCTCAAGACGCGTCAGTTGCTGCTGGTCGTCGCGCTTGCGGAGGAAGGCAATATTCACCGCGCGGCGGCGGCGCTGAACATGACGCAGCCCGCGGCCTCGAAGCTCCTGCGCGAGCTGGAGGAGATGCTGGGCGCGGTACTGTTCGAACGCATGCCGCGCGGCATGCGGCCCACGCTCTACGGCGACGCGCTGATCCGCCACGCGCGCGCCGTGCTCGGCAGTCTCGACCAGGCACAGGAGGAACTTGCCGCGCTAAAGGCGGGGCGCCTCGGTCACGTGGCGGTGGGCGCGATCACCTCCCCGGGCGTGCGCGTGCTGCCCGCTGCCGTGGCAGCGGTCAAGCGCATGCATGCGAACATGCGCGTCTCGGTGGAAATCGACGCGAGCAACGTGCTGCTCGAACATCTCGCGCAGGAAAAACTCGACGTGGTGCTCGGGCGGCTTTCCGCCGAGCACGACAAGCTGCAATTGCGTTATGAGCCGCTCACGGGCGAGCCGGTGTGCGCCGTGGTGCGGCCCGGGCATCCGCTGCTGAAGGCGGCGCAAGCGCCTTTGCGGGAAGACGCGCCGAAAGCGGCGCGCGAGCCCGCCCATGCGCCGCTCGCGCTCGCCGACGTGGCGCGCGCCACGTGGGTCGTGCCGCCCGTGGGCAGCGTGCTGCGCCATCGCTTCGAGCTGATGTTCCAGCGCGCGAGCCTCGCGCCGCCCTCGAACGTGGTGGAGACGCCCGCGCTGCTGTTCATTACGCGTGTGCTGGAGCAAAGCGACATGATCGCCGTGCTCACCGAGGACGTGGCGCACTATTACGCGGCGCACGGCATGGTCGCGGTGCTGCCGCTGCCGATGGATTGCCAGATGGATGACTTCGGTATCATCACGCGCGCCGATCGCCTGCTGTCGCCTGCGGCGCAAATCATGATCGAGGCGCTGCGCGCGGTGAGCGTGGAAATTTATGGCGTGTGTGCCACTTAGGTCTGTTTACTATTTTCGTGCCTGGTTTTTTCGCGTTTCCTTGTGTTCGCGGTGGTCTATTAGCGTTGCCCCTGTGCGGGGCGGCACCTACTTTTCTTTGCAGCCGCAAAGAAAAGTAGGCAAAAGAAAGCGGCTCAAACCGCCAGTGTGACGCCGTCCACCACTTGCCTGTGATCGAAGTGGTTCCGGGGCATCCGTCACCTCGCGCCTTCAAACATAGTGACAAAGGGCCCGCACATCCCGCTGCTCGCTGCGCGCGCAGCGGTCGGGTATGCAAGGGAAACCCAGCGTGCTGCCTGGGCACTCGACTGCGCATGCACTGCGTCAATGCACAGGCATCCTGATTGTTTGGAGTTATGCCCCACGGCGCGCGTAGCGCCGCCGGAGGTATGAGCCCTTAGTCACTCTGTTATACGGCGCGTGATGACAGACGCTCCGGAACCGCTCCGATTAACGGCAAGAGGTGTACTGCGTCGCACTGGCGGTTTGAGCGGCTTTCTTTTGCCTACTTTTCTTTGCCGCGGCAAAGAAAAGTAGGTGCCGCCCCGCACAGGGGCAACGCTAATAGACCGACACGAAAACAAGGAAACGCGAAAACGCAAAAACAGCCCCACCCCAAAATGAAAGGAAAAAAGAAATAACAAGTAATAAATTTGATGGCTCGCCGTATTTGCCCTAATTGCTTCGATTTGGTCTGCTGTGCCGAAATGCGCATAGGAATCGTCGCGAAAGTTCAAGACGGCGCGATATTGGCTTTCTATAGTCGCTTTCGGCGCTTCGCTACGGCGATTCTCATTCGCAGCGGTCCGCTCGACACCATCAAAGGAAAACAACATGCGCTTTGCGAAGACTCTCACCCCTGTCGCTGTTGCAGTTGGAGCACTTCTCGCTGTTGCACCGCTCGCCTCTCGCGCGGATACCGTCGTCAAGATCGGCTTTGCCGCCCCGCTCACCGGACCCAACGCCAATTACGGCAAGGATCTGGAGAATGGCGTCAAAATGGCTCTCGACGACGCCAAGGCACAAGGCGTCAAGATCAACGGCGAACCCGTCTCGTTCCAGCTTGTCGCTGAAGACGATCAGGCCGACCCGCGCGTCGGCGTGCAAGTCGCGCAAAAACTCGTGGACGAAGGCGTATCGGTGGTGGTCGGCCACTTCAATTCGGGCACGACCATCCCCGCTTCCGATCTCTACGAAAAAGCGGGCCTGCCCGACATCGATCCGGCCGCCACGAACCCGGTCATCAGCGGCCGCGGCTTCAAGAACGTCTTCATGGTGATTTCGAGCGACGCGCAAAACGCGGGCACCGCGGGCGCCTATGCGGTCACGACGACGAAGGCCAAGCGCATCGCCGTTATCGACGACCGCACGGCGTTCGGCCAGGGCGAAGCCGATGAATTCGTGAAGGCGGTCAAAGCGCACGGCGGCGACATCATCGACCGCGAGTACACGACAAACCAGGCGACGGACTTCAAGACGCAGCTCACGACCATCAAGAGCAAGAACCCCGATCTGATTTTCGTGGGCGCCCTCAATCCGCAGGCCGCCGGCATCATGAAGCAGATGAGCCAGCTCGGCATCAAGGCGCAGTACGTGGGCGGCGGCGGCGTGAAGGACGTCGACTTCATCAAGCTCGCGGGCAATGTGTCCGAAGGCGCCATGGCATGGGAATACGGTCGGCCGCTCGACAGCACGCCGGTAGGCGCGAAGTTCGCCGAACGCTTCAAGCAAAAGTACGGCGAGGACGTGCTCTCCTACGCACCGTTCGGCTATGACGCGGCATGGGCTGCCATCAAGGCGATGCAGGCAGCCAATTCGACGAAGCCCGCCGACTATCGCGCGAAGCTGCAAAGCATCAGCTTTGACGGCATCACCGGCCATATCGAGTTCAACGCGAATGGCTCGCTGAAGAACGGTTCGTCCACCGTCTATCAGGTGAAGAACGGCCAGTGGGTGACGGTCAAGACGGTCAGCGGTCTCTGATCGTTCATGCGGGCGCGCGGTTTGCGCCCGCTTCGTTTGCCCTGCCTCATCCGCGATGATCCGGGTTCGAGCGAGGCTCCCGATATAATCGGTGCGCCATTCAACGAGGACATCGCATGAAATCACTGATTGCCGTACTTGCCACCGCCGCCATCGCATCGACGGCGTTCGCCGCCAGCAACGTCGAGAAGCTGCCTTCGGGCGTCGTGGTCGAGCACATCAAACAAGGCACCGGTGCGCAACCGACCGCCAACGACGTCGTGCGCGTGAGCTATCGCGGCACGCTTGCCAACGGCACCGAATTCGACAGCTCCGATAAACACGGCGGCCCGGCATCCTTTCCGCTTGGCCGAGTGATCCCGTGCTGGACGCAAGGGTTGCAGACGATGAAAGTCGGCGGCAAGGCAAAGCTGACCTGCCCGGCGGCAACCGCTTATGGCGATCGCGCTGTTGGCCCGATTCCGCCCAACAGCGACCTCACGTTCGAAGTCGAACTGATCGGCATTGGCAAGTAATTGAATGCTGAACGCGCCTGACCGCGGTTGCTTGCTGCCTGGCAAGGACCGCGGCGGCGTCAGCACCAGCGCATCGCGATGCAAACCGCCCTTCTCGCTCCGCGCCCGCTAGACGCGCTAGACGCGCTCGACCTGCCCGCCGATCTCGACGGCCGCGATGGCGCGAACCGCGCGAACGCCCGCATGCAGATCGCGGCGACCAACGACCTCGACGCCATCCGCGCGTGGCTCGCGCGCGTCGCGGACTCGAAGGCGACCTTCGAGACCTATCGCAAGGAAGCGGAGCGGCTTCTCCTCTGGTCGATCGTGCAGCTCGGCAAGCCGCTTTCGTCGCTCACGCATGAGGATTTGCTTGCGTATCAGCACTTTCTCGCCGATCCCCAGCCCGCGGCGCGCTGGGTCGCGGGCGGCGGGCGCAAGCACGCACGCGACGACCCGCGCTGGCGCCCTTTCTACGGCCCGCTCTCCGCGGCAAGCCAGCGTCAGGCGATGGTGATCCTCAACGCGCTGTTCTCATGGCTCGTGAGCGCGGGCTATCTCGCGGGCAATCCGCTGTCGCTCTCGCGTCAGCGCTCGCGCCGCGCGCCGCCGCGCATCACGCGCTACCTCGAACGCGAGCTTTGGGACGACGTGAAGGCCTACGTCGAGAGCCTGCCGCGCGAGAGCGAGCGGCAACGCGAACGCCACTCGCGCGCACGCTGGCTCCTCACGCTGCTTTATCTGGGCGGCCTGCGCATCTCCGAAGTCGGCACGAACACGATGGGCGACTTCTTCGCGCGCCGCGACGCACAAGGTGCGCAGCGCTGGTGGCTGGACGTGCTCGGCAAGGGCGAGAAGCGGCGGCTCGTGCCCGCCAGCGCCGAGATGATGGCGGAACTCGCGCGCTACCGCCGCGACCGCGGCCTGGCCGCGCTACCCGCGCCGCACGAAACCACGCCGCTCGTGCTGCCGCTCGGCAAGTCGACAAAGCCGCTCACGCGCGCGGCGCTGCATACCATCATCAAGGGGATCTTCGCGGGGGCGGCGCAACGTCTGCGCGAGGTGGCCGCACGTGAAGCAGAGGTGGTCGCGGGCGCCGGGGCGGAACACGCGGCACGAGGCGCAACGCCGGCGCAGACAGAAGCGGCAGCGGAAGCCGCAGCAGCCCGAGCCGCCGCAAACGCGGCGCGCGCGGCGCGGCTCGAAAGCGCGTCGGCGCACTGGCTGCGGCACAGCGCGGGCTCGCACATGGCCGACGGCGACGTCGATCTACGGCTCGTGCGCGACAACCTCGGCCATGCCTCGCTCAGCACGACGAGCCTTTACCTGCACAGCGACGACGATCATCGTCATCGCGAAACCGAAGAGAAGCACCGCATCGACTGGTGAACCCGCCGCGCATCGCCAGGGTTGCAGAGAAACGGGTTTATCCGCATACAGCGCGGCGCGGCAATCGCCGTCAATCAGATCATGGCGCAACGCAGCGGGCCAAATGACTTGCCGGCCTGCACGTGGAGCGCCATACCCTGTCCCCGTTCATTCTGGGACCATGCAGAGTCAAAGTTATGAGCGCCGGCGGGCAACTGTCGGCGCATTTTTTTGCGCGAATTTGTGTGCGCCCCGGGGCCATCGATAGTTTTCAACGCGGACCTCAATGCGCGTCGAAGCCGCCCATGTCCTCTTGCGCGAAGTACACAGGCTCGAAGTACACGGGCTCGACGCGGCCGAGCGCATCGAGCAGCGAGCGGCCCGCCACCGTGAGCGACGGCAGATGGCGGCCTTCGTCGCGCCGTTCGAGCGCGACAAGCTGGCGTTCAAGCAAGATGTCGAGTTCGTGGCGGTCCATGTCGATCTGCTCCGGCGCGTGGCGGATCAGCATCAGCGTTGCAAACTCGTGAGGGCTCAGCACTTCATGTCTCCTGGCAATGCCACAACCAGAGGGGCATAGGGCTGCATATCTTCGTGCCTCAATGTGACGCCAGCATGACTGTCACATTCCCAGATTCGCCGGCTTGTGCTCGAGCGCTTCTGGCCTGGCTTCGGGCCTGGTCATAAGCGCCGCGCCGCACTCATCCACGAGGTCGCGCAGCGTGGCGGCGAGGTGCGTAAGCGCATCGTCGGCGATGCTCAGGCCCTCTTCGCGCCGCACCGCGCGCACGCCCACGACAATCGGCACGGCGGGCGCACGCTCGCGCAAGCGCCGCACGAGGTTGCGCAGATACGGCGGCGACTCGGCCGTGTCCAGCGACACCACGCAGATCGCATGTGTCGATAGCGCGTCCACCATTCCCGCGCGCGTGTTGCGCACCTCCTCGTAGGTCGTCGCCGTGCAGGGAATGCCGGCGCGCGCGAGCAGTTGGCAGACGATCGCCACCACCACTTCGTCGAAGGTGCCGCGTCCCGGCACGCACAGCACGGCGCGGCCATCGCGGGGAATCGCCAGCGCCGCCTCGTCGCCGCCTTCGGCGGACTTGCGCTTGCTCTCGCCTTCGCTGCTGGCGAGATGGCGCGAGTCGTCCACCGATTCCAGGTCTTCGACGATATCGAGCAGCGCCTGATTGATGCGCGCGAGCTGCTCGGCGGGCAGCACGCCGCGCAGCACGTCGTTACGCGCGAAACGCAGGCCCTCGAACACCACCTGCTCGTAATAGTCGATCAGCGGCATCTCCGTGAGCAGGCGGTCGGCTTGCAGCAGCGCCTCGTGCGGGTCGTCGGCGAGCAGGCGCTGGTAGCAGGTCTGCGCGGGCGTGAGCGCCGGCTGGTCGCCGAGCAGGATGGTCAGAAAGTTCAGGCGGTCCACGTAGCGGCCGAGCGTGACGATGCACAGCGTGAGCGGCGTGGACAGCACGAGCCCGACCGGCCCCCAGAGCCAGGCCCAGAAGATCGCCGCCACCACCACCGCGAGCGGCGAAAGGCCCGCGCGGCGGCCATAGAGCATCGGCTCGGCGAACTGCCCCGCCACCACGTCGACGACGATGAAGAAGATCAGCGTCGACACCCCCATGGTCCACTGCGGCTGGATGGCGGCGCCCACCAATGTCGCCAGGATCGCGGCGATCCAGATGCCGATGTAGGGCACGAAGCGCAGGAGCGCCGCGAGCGCCCCGAACAGCAGCGCGCCCGGCACGCCGATGCCCGCAAGCCCGACGGCGATCACGCAGCCCACCGAAACGTTCACGCCCAGTTGCGCGACGAAGTAGCGCGAGAGCCGCTCGGAGGCGTCGTTGATGGCCGTGGTGGTGCGGTGCAGGTCGTCGGAGCCGAACACGCTAATGAGGCGATCGCGCAGGTCCTCGCGCTGCAGCAGGATGAAGATGGTCACCACGAGCACGATGAAACCGGTCTCGAGCGGCGCGATCGCTGGCGCGAACGCCTTGCGCGCAAGCTGGAGCGGCGTGGGCGCGGGCGTGTGGACCTCGACCGGCATCGGTTGCTGCGGCTGGTTGCGCGCGGCGCGCCCGCGCGGCTGCGGCGGCGCGGGCGGCGGCGTGGGCGTGATGCGCTGAAGCTCGGTGGCGGCGCGCGACATCAGCGAGTCGGCGCGGCCCACGGTCTTTTCCTGCACCGTTTTCGCCTTCTCCATGATGGCTTCCTGATACTGCGGCAGGTCGGCGGCCAGTTGCACGACTTGCGCGGCGATCAGCGCGCCCACGCCCGCCAGCGCGAGCACGGTGGCAAGCACCGCGATCAGGATCGAGAGGAACTGCGGGATATGCAGCCGGCGCAGCGCGTTCACGAGCGGCGCGAGCAGGAAGCTCAGCAGCACCGAGAGCGTGATCGGCACGAGCATCGGGCGCCCGAAGTAGAGGCCGCACACCACCAGCCCCCCGGTGACGAGCGCGGCAAGCGTGTGCAGCGTGGGCGTGCTCGACGCGAAGACGCGGTTGCGGCGGCTCGACGGCAGTCCGTTCGGCGAGTCGGAGTATGGCCTCTCAGGCGGGCTCTGGAAATTCATGTCGAAGCGTTGGCTGGTCGGGCGGTCGGGTGGGACGCGCATCGGGCGCGCCTGAATTCAGGGTAGTGCGTGCAGCGCGGATCAGGCTGAACGCGGGCAAGAAATAAAAGCCGGCGACGGGCGCGAGCGCCCGCGCTCAAGGCATTCAAGTCAAGGCGCTCAAGGCTTGCGTGCCTCCAGCTCCTGGTTGCGCGAGGTGAGGAACTGGACCAGCCCGTCCACGCCGGATTGCTGGATCTTCTCGTTGAACTGTGCGCGGTAGGTCTGGATCAGCCAGGCGCCCATCACGTTCAGGTCGTAGAGCCGCCAGCCCTGGGGCGTCTTGTACAAACGGTAGTCGATTTCCACGGGGTTGCCGCTCGTCTGCGCGAGTGCGCGCACAACCACGTCGGTGTCGCCTGGCGCGTTGCGCATGGGCGCGTATTCGATCTGCTGATCGGGCTTGAGCTGCGCGAGCGCGCCCGAGTAAAGGTGGATCAGCAGCAACTGAAACTGCCCGGCAATCTGTTGCTGCTGCGCGGGCGTGGCGGTGCGCCAGTGGCGGCCCATCGCGAGCTGCGTGGTGCGGTGGAAGTCGACATAGGGCAGGATGTCCCGGTCGACGATGTCGCGAATGCGCGCCATGTCGTCGGGCGCGATGGACCTGGTGCGCACTTCGTCCAGCACCTGCTGTGTGGCCGACTTGATGAGCGCCTGCGGGTCCGACTGATCGACGCCCTGCGCGAATGCGCTCGTGCCGAATACGAGCGACGCGCTGAACCACGCGAACAGCGCGCCCAGAAAAAAGAGCTTCTTCATGCGATTTTTTCGTCCGTGTCGATTGTTGGAATGCGGTGTTGCCGCGTCAACCGGCACCGGTCTAAAGGGTTGGCTCGCGCAAGTTAGCAAGACCAGGGACGCAGCACACGGGACGCTCGCCAGCGTAACCGAACGCGGCGCCGCACGGTGCCACGGGGGCGCCGAGTTACAAATGCGGGGGTTTTGTTACATCGAGGCGCTTTGAATGCGGGTCGCCGGCGATCCATCCCAAATTGCAAGTATCAGCGACAACGCGTCGCAACATATATCACATTGCGATACAATCGCGGTCTCAAAAAAATCCCGGGCGCTCCGGAGGGGACGCAGTTCTGCGTTTTGGTTCCGCACCTTTTATCGGCATTTCAACCGTGTCACGCTTCAGAATTCTTCGCTGGCTCACGCGTTTCGCTCCGTCTCCCGTTACCCTGCGCTGGCGCGAGCGCCTGCGCTCGGGCCTGGGCGCCCTGGTCGGCATTGCAGTTACTGGCGCCGTTTCGCATTTTCTGCTCGGTAACTCCTCGACTATCCCCTGGCTGATCGCCCCGATGGGCGCCTCCGCCGTGCTGCTGTTCGGCGTGCCGGCGAGCCCGCTTGCGCAGCCGTGGTCGATCATCGGCGGCAATCTCGTTTCCGCCACCGTGGGCGTGACCAGTGCGATGTTCATTCACGATCCGGTGGAGGCGGCCGCCGTCGCCATCGGCGTGGCGGTTTGCGCGATGTTCACGCTGCGCTGCGTGCATCCGCCTTCGGGCGCCGTGGCCCTCACCGCCGTGCTCGGCGGCCCCGCCGTGCACGGGCTCGGCTATGAGTTCGTGTTCGAGCCGGTCGCGCTGCAATCCTTCACGCTGCTCGTCTCCGCGCTTGTCTATCACACGGCTACCGGCCACCGCTATCCGCACGCGGCGCGGCCGCCCAAGGCCGTGCAGCCCGCGACCACGCCGGGCGGCTTCTCGCGCGCCGATCTCGAAGCCGTGCTGCGCGACCGCGACGAACTGCTCGACATCGACACCGACGACCTCGAAACCCTGCTGCGCGAAACCGAGATTCGCGCTTATGCGCGCAGCTTCGGCGAGCTCAATTGCGCCGATGTCATGACGCGCGACGTGGTCAGCATCACGCCGGCGACGACGGCAGGCGAAGCGCGCACGCTGCTCAAGCGGCACGACATCAAGGCGCTGCCGGTCGTGGATGCCCAGCGCCACGTGAAAGGCATCGTCACGCGCGCGGACCTCGCTGAGGAAGGCCTCGGCCGCCACCCGCTGCGCGCGCTGATGCATTCGCTGCGCAGCGGCCTCGCCGCGCATCCCGCCGACGGCGTGCACGTGAGCACGATCATGAGCACGCACGTTCGCACCATTTCCGGCGAAACCCCGATCGTGGAGCTGCTCGGCATTTTCGCGGGACGCGGCCACCACCACGTGCCCGTGGTGGACGGCGAGCGGCGCCTCGTGGGCATCGTCACGCAGGCGGATCTGATCTCGGGCCTGTACCGGCAAGCCCAGCCGCTACAGCGCCAGAGCGCCTGAGCCTCGCGCATTCCCGAGCGGGTTGCGCGTATTGCGCGTATTGCGCCTGTTGGGCATTACACGCCACACGCCGGAAAGGTCCGCCCGGAAATATCATATTGTGATATATTCGCATTTCGAATCGCACCAATTTGAATTCCCAATGAAGAACAACGCGCGCGGTCTGGCGAAGACCGATTTCGAGCAATTGTCCGAGTTCCGCTATCAGATGCGCCGCTTCGAGCGCTTCTCGGAACAGGCGGCTCAGGGCGAAGGCATCACGCCGCTGCAATATCTGCTGCTGCTGCACGTGAAGGGTTATCCGGGCCGCGCCTGGGCGACCATCGGCGAGATTGCCGAGCGCCTGCAGGCGCAGCATCACGGCGTGGTGGCGCTGGTCTCGCGCTGCGAGGCGCTCGACCTCGTCGAGCGGCGCGTGAGCGAGCGCGATCGACGCCAGGTGGAAGTGCATCTGCTCGATGGCGGCGAAAAGCTGCTTTCGCGCCTTGCCGAACTCCATCGCGCAGAGCTGCAGTCGCTCGACGGCACTTTCACCATTCCGCAAATCGATCTTTGACGACCATGCATCTCGACGATTCCCACAAGCGCGACTTTTCGGCCAACGCGCGTCTGCCCGGCATCAGCGCACTCGCTGCTGTCATCGGCGCGCTGGCCACACTCGCCGCGTTCGTGCTCCTGAGCCTCATCCACTGGTTCACGAACCTGTTCTTCTACGGCCGCTTCTCGTTCGCCGACCATTCGCCCGCGCTGAACACGCTCGGGCTCTGGGTCATTGCCGTGCCGGCGGTGGGCGGGCTGATCGTCGGGTTGATGGCGCGCTACGGCTCCGACAAGATCCGCGGCCACGGCATTCCGGAAGCCATCGAGGCCATCCTGTTCGGCAAGAGCAAGATGTCGCCGAAAGTGGCCGTGCTCAAGCCGCTGTCTTCGGGCATCGTGATCGGCAGCGGCGGACCGTTTGGCGCGGAAGGCCCGATCATCATGACGGGCGGCGCGATCGGCTCGCTGCTCGCGCAGTGCGTGCGGCTCACCTCCGCCGAGCGCAAGACGCTGCTCGTCGCCGGCGCCGCCGCGGGCATGACGGCCGTGTTCGGCACGCCCGTTGCCGCCGTGCTGCTCGCGGTCGAGCTGCTGCTGTTCGAATGGCGCCCGCGCAGCTTCCTGCCGGTCGCGCTCGCGTGCGCCGTGGCGGGCTTCGCGCGCGCCGCGTTCTTCGGCACCGAGCCGCTCTTCGCGATGCAGACGCCGACGCCGCATGCGCTCGCGCTGTTCTCGTGCGTGATCGCCGGGCTGCTCTCGGGCGCGCTGGCTTCGGGGCTTTCGGCAGCGCTCTACAAGGTCGAGGACCTGTTCGCGCACCTGCCGCTGCACTGGTCCTGGTGGCCCGCGATCGGCGGCCTCGTGGTGGGCATCGGCGGCTTCATCGAGCCGCGCGCGCTGGGCGTGGGCTACGACGTGATCGGCGACCTGCTCCATCAGCACATCGTTCTGCAAGTGGCCATCGCCATCCTCGTGGTGAAGGCCGTGATCTGGGTCGTGGCGCTCGGCTCGGGCACCTCGGGCGGCGTGCTCGCACCGCTGCTCATGCTGGGCGCGGGCCTCGGCTGCGTGCTGAGCCCCGTGCTGCCCGGCAGCGACCCCGCGCTCTGGCCGCTCGTGTGCATGGCGGCGACGCTCGGTGCCACGCTCGGCGCACCGCTTACGGCCATCGTGTTCGCCTTCGGCCTCACGCACGACGCCAACGCGCTCCTGCCGCTGCTCACGGCCACGCTGGTCGCGCACGGCTTCGCAACGGTCGTCATGAAGCGCTCGATCATGACCGAGAAGATCGCGCGGCGCGGCTATCACATCTATCGCGAGTACGGCGTGGATCCGCTCGAGCGCCATTATGTCGACGAAGTGATGACGCGCAACGTCGAGACGATCGACGCCACCGTGAGCGTGCGCGAGGCGCTTGCGCAATACTTCGGTCCGACGCAGAAGCGCCGCGCCTGGCCCGTGGTGCGCGACGGCGCCGTGCTTGGCATGGTGGACCGCGCGATGCTGGAAGCGGTGCGCGCGGGCGACGCCAGCGATGCGCTCGACCAGCCGCTCGGCGCACTGCTCGCGCTGCGCTCGCCGGACGTGGCGGTACCTGAGGAAACCTGCCGCCGGATCGCCGCGCGCCTGGCCGTGCATGGGCTCGAGCGTCTGCCGGTGGTGTCCGATCGCCAGTCGATGCGACTCGTCGGCATTGTCTCGAGCACCGACCTCGTGAAGGTCTCGCTTTCGCACTTCGAGGAAGAGACCAAGAAGGAGCGTTTCCGCCGCATCGGCATCGGCAGCAGCAAGCGACGCTTTCCGCCGGTTCGTAAAACGGGCTGATACACCGAGGGGGTGGGATTTCGATGCGCGCCGGCCATGCCGGCGCTTTTTTTTGCCGCTGCGTTTTTACCGCTGCGTTTTTGCCACCGCGTTGCTTGCTTCGAATGTCCTGGTGAGGGAGAGCCTCTTTTCTCCACCTCGCTCACTGTTTGAAGTTGTTTGGCGGGGCTGGCTGTTAGTTGCGAATTAGGCGACGGGCGCGAGCCGTGATTCCTGCATCGTTCAAATCCCGGCACTGCGCCAGTTGAGTGCGGCGCGCCGCGCAACGCACTTTCGCGGTGCACCACACCGTCGCCCATATCCCCTTTCCATGCAGCCGCCACAGTGCCAGCCTCATTTGCGTGCATCGCAACAACTGGCACATACCTTGCTGGAACTTGCTGGAATGTTGCACGTTCGACCGATCACCGTCGAAGTTCCCCCTACCGCCGATCACCGAAACACCATGCTCCGCGTCCTGCTCGTAACCGACACCGACAAGCCCATCGGCGATCTGCGCGAGGCGCTCGCACGTCTCGGCTACGCGATGCTCGTCGAGCCCGCGACGCCGCAAGCGCTGCATCGCGCCGTCGAGCGCGAGCAGCCCGACGTGATCATCATCGACACCGAATCGCCTTCGCGCGACACGCTCGAACAACTCGCCGCGATGAACGCCACGGCGCCGCGTCCCGTGCTGATGTTCAGCAACGACGCAAACCAGCAGCTCATTCGCTCGGCCGTGCATGCGGGCGTGACGGCGTATCTCGTCGAGGGCCTCGCGGGCGAGCGTATCGCGCCCATTCTCGAAGTCGCGCTCGCGCGCTTCGCCCAGGAAGCGCAATTGCGCGAGCGGCTCGCCCAGGCCGAGAACGAACTGGCCGAGCGCAAGCTGATCGATCGCGCGAAGCGCATCGTGATGGAGCAGCAGAAGATGTCCGAGCCGGCCGCTTACGCGACGCTGCGCAAGCGCGCCATGAATCAGAGCCTGAAGCTTGCCGAAGTTGCCCGGCAGATCGTCGCGGCATCCGGGACTGCGGAGCAACGCAAATGACTGGCGCCAACGCGCCGATGGACGGGTAGGGGATGCGCGGGTGCGGTGGCTACTCCTTGAGCCAGTTCTCCACTTTCACGCCCGGATAGTGGGCAAAATCGCGTTCGTTATTCGTTACCAGCGAAACTTCGAGCGCGACCGAATGCGCGGCGATCAGCTTGTCCAGATGATCCTTTTTGCGCTCCCGCGTCGCCTCCCTAATGGGTCCATACGCAACGGCGGCAGCGGCGTCAAATGGTACAACCGGTATGTCTTCGACGAGCGCGGCAAGATTGCGCTTCTCCCGTGCACGGCCAGCAGAAACGGCGACGCCATATTCGAGTTCGGCATAGGTGATTGCCGACATGACGACGTCGCCGACATAGCATTGCGCAAAACGCCGCGCCACCTGCTCCGGCTGATTTTTCATCAGATAGATGCACATATTCGTGTCGAGCATGAAACGCGGCATCACAGGTCCTCGCGATCAGCCTGCCCCTGCCCGCCACGCCCCTCCGCCATGAATTCGGGCCCGAATTTCGCGAATTTCTTGAGCACGCCACCCAGCGTCCGGCGTGCTGGGCGAATGCGAATTTCGTCCCCTACGCGCTCGATTTCAACCTCGATATCATTGCGCTCATAGGCAAGATCGGCAGGGATGCGAACCGCCTGCGAATTACCGTTCTTGAACACCCTGGTTGTGTGCATTTCCAGTTGCATGGGCGGGATCTATGGTGTTTGGAATATAGACAGTATCCACAGCGATGTAAATCCATGTATGTACATGGATCAAACCAGGGTGATTTCTGCGCTGGCCCGGCGCTTACTTCACCACCACCTGCGTATGCCCCACGACCGGCGGCTTCTCGAAGTACGGGCCCACGAGGCCGCGCCATGCCTGGAAATCAGCGGATTCGCGAAAGTGGACCATATGATCTTCCAGCGTGTCCCATTGCACGACGAGCACGTACTGGTTCGGCTCCTCCACGCTGCGCTGCAGTTCGACGCCGGTGCAACCGCGTGCGCGATGGAATAGCGGCAAGGCCTGCGCCACGGCTGCTTCGAATTCGGCGTTCTTGCCGGCCAGCACGGAGATGTGCGCCATTTCGTAGACCACGTTCTGCTCCTTTCTCTTCGTTTTTTGCGTTATTCATAAATGCGCGCGCAGTGGCGGCGCGCGCCCAACGTTACCACGCCTGCGCGTTCATTCGCGCGACGGCTTCGTCCCGCAAGCGCGAAGCGTGCGGCTTCACAGCATCGCTCTCAGGCAGCACATGCACTACGCGGCGACGCATGGCCGTTTCCAGACGCCAATCGTGGAAGCGGCGCAGAATCATACGGTCAGCGCGGCGCGCGGCCTGAACGACAAGATTCCGTTCGTTGCTCCGGCCACCCAGGTATTCGACCAGGCGGCGCGCGAACAGCAGCACATGATGCTTTCATACGCGCATCGGCAGCACCATGCCATCGTCGGCGCGTTGCTCAATGGCGAAGACGCACGCGTGGAGGCCCTCATGAAAGCGCACACCCGCATCTCGAAGAAGAGCCCCGACCTCTCGGCCGAGCGTCTGTATCTGATCGCGGGGGCTGCATGAGTCCCGCCGATCTGCTCAACCTCGCGCATTTGCGCGCGTTCCGTCTCGTCGCCGACACAGGCAGCGCCACGCGCGCCGCCGCCTCGCTGTATCGCGCGCAATCGGCCGTCACGCGCTCGGTGCAGGAGCTGGAAACAGCGCTCGGCGAGCCGCTTTTCGAGCGCAAACCTTCCGGCATGGTGCCCACGGCGGTGGGGTGCGTGGTGCTGAATCGTTGCGCACGCACCTTTTTCGAACTGGCAGCGCTGGCGCAGTGGTGCGCGGCGCGCCAGACGCCCCGCCGCGCCTTGCCCGAGGGCACGCTGCCCGCGTGGCTGCTCAATACGCGGCGCCTGCAGCTCTTCGTGGCGCTCGCGCGCCATCGGCACATGCCGAGCACCGCCAGCGCGTTCGGCATCAGCCAGCCCGCCGTGAGCAGCGCGATGCGCGTGCTTGAAATCGGCTCGGGCATCACGCTGTTTCACCGCAGCCCGCGCGGCGTGCAGCTCACGCCCGAAGGCGAGATTTTTCTTCTGCACGTGCGGCGCGCGCTAAACGAACTGCGTCACGTGCCCGACGATATCGCTGCGCTGCACGGCACCATTCGCGGCACGGTGACAGTGGGCGCCCTGCCGCTCGGCCGCACGCTGATTCTGCCCGCCGCCATCGCGCGCATGAGTGCGCTGCATCCCGGCGTGCGCGTGGTGACGGACGAAAGCGCCTATGACTCGCTGGTGGCGGGCTTGCGCGCGGGCGATGTCGATTTCATTCTCGGCGCGCTGCGCGAAAACGATGCGGCGAGCGGCCTCGCCAACGAGCGCCTGATGGCCGAAGACATGGTCGTGCTCGCGCGCAATGGCCACCCGCTCGCGCAGCAAAAGGGCCTGAGCGTGAGCGACCTGCGCGATGCGCAATGGATCGTTCCGCACATCCATTCGCCCGCGCGCGGGCTCTTCGAAGCGCAGTTCAAGCGCCTGAAGCTCAAGCCGCCGATGCCGAGCGTGGAGACCGCCGACCTCGCGGTGATTCGCGGCTTGTTGATGGATACGGAGATGATCGCGGCGGTATCCGCGCAGCAGTTGCACTACGAAATTGCCTCGGGCCAGCTCGCGGTGCTCGACGTGTCGCTTTCGAACACGCGGCGCGAAATCGGCCTCACCTTGCGCGCGGACAGCGCGCCTTCGCCCGCCGCACGCGCACTGATCGACGCGATCCGGCTAACGGTGGCCGTGCATCGTCCTCGGCGCGCGTGGTCGTTAACCGGTTAGCAATCTTCTGCCGAACTTGACGAGAGTCGGATAAACTCCGACGACTTTCAAGATGCGTCAGCGCAAGACCCCAATTACGGTTGGCAATGCGAGACCACGAATATAACCAGACGGCTGACGATGCATAGCGGAGGTCGCCGTCGCGAACAAGAAAATAAGGGGCCGTTTGCGATGCGAGTTTCCGTACCTGTCCGCCTTGGCGCGTTGACGGCAGGGCTGCTGCTGGCGTCCAGCCTGCTTGCCGCCGACCAACCGGCCGTCAAGCCAGCCGTCAGGACGACACCCGGCGCAGCGGCATCCGCGACGGCGCCTGCCACGCCAGGCGCACCAGGTACAACCCCCGCGCCGACATCGCCAGTATCGGCGGCCTCCGCAGCCTCACGCACCGCCGCAGCCTCACGCACCGCCGCAGCCTCAAGCCCCCCCGCCGCTGCCTCACTGGGCGGCGTGCCCGGCGCGCTCGTTACCACTGCGGGCGGCACCGGCCCCGCCGTCGTCCAGACCGCGCCCGGCACCATCGCTGCGCCGCCGGGCGCCAATGCCGCGCCCGCCGCGCTCGGCCAGCCCCGCCAGCACATCTTCACGCTGCGCCAGATGGGCTCTTACGGCACGATGGAACTGCGCGGGATCGACCCCACGGGCTACCTGAATGCCGACGTGCGCACCGACGAGGTGGTCACCGGCGCGAAGCTGCGACTCGTCTACACGTACTCGCCTTCGCTGATCTACGCGCTGTCGCACCTGAAAGTACTCGTGAACGGCGAAGTGGTCGCCACCATTCCGCTCGTGAAGGAAACGGCCGGCCAGCTCGTGACGAGCGAGATCAATCTCGACCCGCGCCTCTTTACCGACTTCAACCGCATCAGCGTGCAGATGATCGCGCACTACACGCTCGATCACTGCGAAGACCCGCATCACTCGACGCTGTGGACCGACGTGGCGCCCGAAACCACGCTCACGCTCGATACGGCCGCCGTCGATCTGCCCAACAGTCTCGCGCTGCTGCCGGCGCCGTTCTTCGACCAGCACGACTACCGCCTCGTGCGCGTGCCGTTCGTGCTCGCCGCCAACGCGGGCCTGCCCGCGCTGCACGCGGCCAGCGTGGTCTCGTCGTGGCTCGGCGCGCTCGCGAGCTATCGCGGCGCGCGCTTCCCCGTGGTGCGCACGGCGCCCGCCGACGCCAACGCCATCGCGCTCGCGCTGCCGGGTCAGGTGCCCGAAGGCATCGCGCTGCCCGAGATCAAAGGCCCGACGATCACGGTGATGGCCAATCCCGCCGCCGCGCCGGGCTCGGGACGCAAGCTGCTCGTGCTCGCGGGCCGCACGCCCGAAGAGCTGGAGAAGGCCGCGGACGCGCTCGTGCTCGGCCAGGCCGGCATGGCCGGCAGCAGCGTGGTGGTGCAGTCGGTGGATCTCGGCCCGGCGCGCAAGCCCTACGACGCGCCCAACTGGGTGCCCACCGACCGTCCCGTGCTGCTGCGCGAACTCGTGAGCGATCCGCAGCAGTTGCAGGTCTCGGGCTACAACCCGCCCGCGATCCACGTGAACATGCGCGTGCCGGCCGACCTCTATGCGTGGGCCCGCAGCAATGTGCCGCTCGACATCCGCTATCGCTACACGGCGCCGTCCAGCTGGAACGACTCGATCCTCAACGTGAGCATCAACGACCAGCTTGTGCGCTCGCAGCGCCTGAAGCCGGTCACGCGCGCCTCCGACGAGGCGCGCATCGCCGTGCCGGTGCTCTCGGGCACCGATGCGCGCGCCACCAGCAACATCGAGATTCCGGCGTTCCGCGTGGGCTCGAACAACCAGTTCCAGTTCCAGTTTCATATCGACTCGCAGAAGGCGAGCCTGTGCTCCTCGTCGGCCGCCGATATCGCGCGCGCCGCCATCGACCCCGATTCGGTGGTCGACTTCAGCGGCTTTGCGCACTACACCGCGCTGCCGAACCTCGCCGACTTCGCCAACAGCGGCTATCCGTTCACGCGCATGGCGGACCTCTCGGAAACCGCCGTCGTAATCCCCGACGCGCCCGACGCGCAGGATCAGGAAGCCGTGCTCACGATGCTCGGCCACATGGGCCAGTGGACCGGCCTGCCCTCGCTGCGTGTGAAGCTCGTGCCCGCCAGCCAGATCGACAGCGTGAGCGGCGACGACCTGCTCGTGATCGGCTCGGGCTCGGCCGCGCAGTTGCTCGCGAAGTGGGGCAAGGACCTGCCGCTTCTCATCGAGCGCGGCAAGACCGAAGTGGCGACGCGCGACCAGAAGAGCGGCTGGCCGGGCTGGCTCGGCGGCACCGAAGACGACGACAACGACGACAACGACACGCCCAAGGGCCGCTCGATCGTCTCGCTCGGCGGGCCGATGGCCGCGCTGGTCGGCTTCGAGTCGCCGCTGGCTTCGGGGCGCAGCGTCGTGGCGCTCGCGAGCACGTCTTCGGCGCAGCTCGGCGACGTGCTCGACGCCATGCAGGACAGCGGCAAGGTCGCGCGGATGCGCGGCGACCTGAGCGTCGTGCGGCAAGGCGACGTGGAAGGCCTGCGCGTGGGCGAGCGCTATTTCGTCGGCGACCTGCCGTGGTATGCGCGCCTGTGGGTACATATCTCGCGCTATCCGTCGCTGATGGCGCTCGCGGGCATTCTCGCGGGTCTCATCGTCGCGTTCACGGTGTTCTGGGCACTGGGCCGCATGGCCTCGCGCCGCACCGGAGACTGACGATGCACGGCTTATTGGCCCACCGCACGGCCTCCCGCGCGGCTCAATGCGCGGCTCCCCGCGTGTCCCGCCTCGTGTCCCGCCGTGCGCCGCGCCTCGCGCGCTGGCTCGCGGCCGGCGCCTGCGTGCTCGCGCCGCTGCTGTCCGTCGATGCGGCGCAGGCCGCGAGCCCGCCCGCGCAAGCGGGCGCGGGCGGCGCGGCGATAGCGCCGGCAGCCCCAACGGCGCAAGCGCCCGCCTGCGCGTGGCCCGACTGGAACATGTTCAAACACGATCTGCTGAGCGCCGATGGCCGCGTCATCGACGCGAGCACGCCGCGCCAGGTCACCGTGTCCGAGGGCCAGTCCTACGCGCTGTTCTTCGCGCTCGTCGCGAACGACCGCGCGAGCTTCGACAAGATCCTCGCGTGGACCGAGAACAATCTCGCCCAAGGCGATCTCGCCACGCATCTGCCCGCGTGGATCTGGGGGCGCACCGATATCGGCGAGGATGGCGCGGCTTTGCCCGCATCCGGCACATTCGCTGCATCCGGCACATCCGGCGCATCCGGCGCCTCCACAAGCCCGGCGGCAAGCGCTGCGAGCGGCGCGCCCGCGCCCAAGCCCGCGTGGGGCGTGATCGACACGAGCTCCGCCAGCGACGCCGACCTCTGGATCGCCTACTCGCTGCTCGAAGCGGGACGTCTCTGGAACGTGCGCCGCTATACCGCGCTCGGCATGCTGGTCGCGCGCAACGTGGTGCGCCAGGAGAGCGCCGATCTGCCGGGGCTCGGCCGCACGGTGCTGCCGGGGCCAGCGGGCTTCAAGCTCGATAAGAACACGTGGCGGCTCAATCCGAGTTATGTGCCGCTGCAACTCATGCGTCGCTTCGCGCTCGCGCTGCAACAAGCGCCGGAAGCGCTCGAATGGAGGTCGCTGCTCGCCAGCTCGACGAAGCTCGTGAACGACACGGCACCGCACGGCTACTCGCCGGACTGGGTGGTTTATCGAGTTCAAAACGGCAACAAGGGCGCCTTCGCCCCCGACGCGCAGACCCACGCCGAAAGCGCCTACAACGCCATCCGCGTCTATCTGTGGGCGGGCATGCTCGCCAGCGACGATCCATTGCGCAGCGCCACGCTCGCCACCTTCGCGCCGCTCTCGGCGTTCGTGGCCGCGCACGGCTTCCCGCCCGAGCGCGTGGACACGCAGAGCGGCGCGCCGGGTCCGAACGAAGGCAACGGCGGTTTCTCGGCGGCGCTCGCGCCGTATCTTTCCGCGCTGGGCCGCACCGACCTCGCCGACGCACAGGTCGCGCGCAGCCGCACGCTCGCGCAGAAGTCGCCGCCCGGCTACTACAGCAGCGTGCTGATGCTGTTCGGCCTCGGCTATATGCAAGGCCTCTACCACTTCGACGCGCAAGGCCGCGTCGCGCCCGCATGGACGACCCGATGCCCGGCGCCACGTTGAACGAATACGCAGGCGCACCGCGCCCGAGCGCGCGCTTGACCTCGCGCTTCAGTCGGCGCTTCAGTCCGCACTCCGGCCCGCGCTTCAACCCGCGCCTCACGCCGCTGCTCGCGCTCCTGATCGCGGCGCTGCCATGTTTCGCGCGCGCACAAAACGCTCCGGGAGCGCAGAACGCAGCAGGCGCGCAAAACACTCCGCAACCTGCCGCGAACGCGGCCGCGCCCAACGCGCAGGCCGCGCAGTTGCTTTCGGCGGCGCGCATGTGGATGGCGAAGAACCGCCCCGACGTCGCCAGCGGCCTCGTGCAGAAAGCGCTGCTGTTCGATCCGCAGCAGGTCGACGCGCTCGCGCTCATGGGCCAGATCGAGCTGCGCTCGAACCACACGGCACAAGCGGCCAAGATCCTCGCGCAACTGAGAAAAACCGCGCCCAACGCAAGCCCGACCCAGGAACTCGCCGACGCATACCGTCTCGCCACGACCGACCGCAACGAGCTTGCACAGATCCGCCTGCTCTCCAGCGCGGGCAAGAGCGAGGAAGCCGCGGCTCGCATGAGGAAACTGTTCCCGCACGGTGCGCCCAGTGGCGACCTCGCGCGCGACTACTACCGCATCATTGCCGGCACGGACCACGGCCGCGTGCAGGCCATCAGCGAGCTGCGGGCGCGCGTGAAGCAGAACCCGAACGATACCGTCGCCGCGCTGACACTGGGCGACCTGCTCACCGACCGCCCCGGCACGCGCATCGAAGGCCTGAATCTGATCTACGGCGTCTATCGGCGCCAGGACAGCAACCGGGCGCGCGCACTCGAAGACTGGCGCAGCGCGCTCAACAGCGCGGGCCGCGACGACCCGGCCTACTACGTCTGGTATCAGCGCTATCTCCAGGAAGTGCCCGACGACACCGACGCCCAGCAAACTGTCGCCGACCTCGCGCAGAAGCTCGGGCCGAAAGCCGTGGCGCAGGCCAACGCGGCGGCGGCCAGCGGCAGAAGCTACGTGCCGCCAGCGAGCATCGCCTCGCGCAATGCTTCGGGCAACGCCGCCACCACGGCACGCGCGCGCCTGGCCGGCCCCGGCGCGGCCGCACGCAACCGCGGCCTCGCGCAACTGCAGCGCGGCGATCTCGACGATGCCGAAGCCTCGCTGCAAGCGGCCCAGCGCGCGAACCCGAACGACGGCGCGACGCTCGGCGCGCTCGGCCTCGTGCGCCTGCGCGAAGGCCGCCACGACGAGGCGCGCGCATGGTTTGCGCGCGCAATCACGCTCGACCCCGACAACGCCGGCAAGTGGCGCAGTCTCGAAAAGACGGCCGCGATCTGGGGCACCCTTTCGAAGGCGCGCGCGGCCAACAGCCAGGGCAAGCCTGAAGAGGCCGAGACGCTCGCGCGCGAAGCGCTCAAGCTCGATCCGGGCAACGCCGACGCCTCGCGCATCCTGGCCGACTCGCTCATCGCGCAGAAGAAGTGGGCCGAGGCCGAAGCCGTGCTGCGCCCGCTCGTCGAGGCGAAAACGCCCGACATCGACGCGCTGCGCAGCCTCGTGACCGTGCTGCGCGCCACGCATCGTGACAGCGAGATCGGCCCGCTGATCTCCGCCACGGCGCCGCGCCTCGCGGGCTCCACGGCGGAACTCAAGCGCCTGCACGCCGAGCTGCTCTCGATCCAGGCCGACCAGTTGCTGGCCGAGAACCGCAAGAGCCCGGCCATCGCCAAGCTCGAAGACGCGGTGCGCCTCACGCCCGACGACGCCTGGACGCGCTTCACGCTCGCGCGCCTGTACCGCGATCTCGGGCTGCCCAAGCTGGGCCGCGACGTGGTGGACGACGGCCTGAAGGTCTCGCCGTCACCCGACATGCGCTACGCCACGGCGCTCTATCTGAATTCCGTCGACGACGTGGACGGCGCCGCCGCCCAGCTCGACGCCGTGCCGGCCGCCGGGCGCAGTGCCGGCATGCGCAGCCTGATGGGCAGTCTCGCGGCGCAGAAAAAGCTCGGCGAGGCGCGCCGGCTGATCGCGCAAGGCCAGAACGACGAGGCCCGCGCCGCACTCGATGCCGCCGCCGCCGACGCCGGCGCGGCCAACGACCCGCAGATGCTGGCCTCGGTGGGGCGCGAATGGATCGCCATCGGCGCAACGGACAAGGGTCTCGCGCTCGTGCAGGACTGGCTCGCGGCGCACCCCGACGACCCGGCGGCCAACGGCGCGCGCGTGCGCTATGGCGAGCTGCTCGCCGCCGCCAATCGCGACGACGACTGGGCCAGGTGGATCGACGCCACGCGCGCACGCCCCGGCCTCACCGATGAAGAGCGCACGAATCTCGACGACCAGGAACTGCGCCTCGCCGTGCGCGCGACCGACCGGCAGATCGAAAGCGGCAACCTCGCGAGCGCGCATCGCACGCTCGACGCCGTGCCCGGGCGGCTCAAGTCGAACCGCCGCTGGCTGCTGGAGCAAGCCGACCTGCTCGAAGCGAAGGGCGACTACAAAGGCGCGATGGCGGCCGCGCAACGGGTGCTGGCGCAACAGCCCGGCGACGCCGATGCGCGCCTCACGGTGGCGCGCATGCTGGAGCGCATGGGCCGCGACGGGGAGGCCGCCGCGATGGTGCGCGATGTACTGGCCGACACTCCCGCCGACGATGTGGACACGCGCCTGGCAATCGCGCGGCGCTTCACGGCGCAGGGGCTCGACCAGGAGGCGCAGGACGTGGTCGACCCGCTGCGCGCGCGCTACCCCGAGCGCTCCGACGTCACCACCCAGACCGGGCGCGTGGCGCAGTCGCGCGGCGACTACGACGACGCCGCGAATCTCTACCGCGGCTCGCTCGCACAGGAGCGGGCCGCGGGCGAGCAGCCGGGCGCCGACGGCCTCACCTCCGCTGGCCGCGCGCTCCAGGGGCTCCAGGACCGCCGCCAGGGGCAGGTCGCGACCGAGTGGTATCAGTCGAACCTCTCGGGCGACTCCGGCATCTCGGAGCTGCACGCCACGGAAATTCCGCTCTACGTGCGCGTTCCGAATGGCTACACGGGCCACTATTTCTTCCACGCCGATACGGTCTACCTGAACGCCGGCACACTGCCCGCGGGAAGCGAGGGCATCTACGACTACGGCAAGGCTCCGGCGCTCGGCAACGCCAATATTCCCGCGATCAACGAGACCGCCACGGGCGTCGCGCTCGCGGCGGGCTACGAGTACAGCCGCGCGAACACCAGTTGGCGCGCCGATATCGGCTCCACGCCGCTCGGCTTCCCGATCACGAGCGTGCTGGGCGGCTTCCTGTATCGCTACGACTTCCCGCGCGCTTCGGTGTCCTTCGATGTCTCGCGCCGCGCCATGACGAGCAGCCTCGTGTCCTGGGCGGGTGGGCGCGATCCGGTCACCGGCGAGACCTGGGGCGGCGTGGTGCGCAACAGCGCCACACTGCGCGGCGCGCACGACTTCGGGCCCGGCACGCTCTTCACGAGCGTGGGCTTCGGCCTGCTCACCGGCTCGAACGTGCCGACCAACCAGGAGTTCAAGGTGCGCAGCGGCTACGGCTGGACGGTCTGGAAGCGGCCCGACCAGGACGTGTCGAGCGGCCTCACGCTCAACTACTGGCAATACTCGAAGAACGAGCACTTCTACACGTTCGGCAACGGCGGCTATTACAGCCCGCAGCGTTACTTCTCGGTCGGCATCCCGCTCGACTGGAAAGGCCGCTACAAAAGGCTCTCGTGGGAGATCGACGGCAGTGTCGGCATGTCGTTGACGAACGAGGACCGCTCGCCGTTCTTCCCCACGCGCCCGGATTTGCAGGCCATGGCCGGCAATCCGTACTTCGGCGGCGGCTCGGGCGGCGGCTTCAGCTACGCCGTCGAAGCGGCGCTCGAATACCGCGTCACGCCGCATTTCGTGGCGGGCGGCCGCTTCCGGCTCGACCGCTCGCGCGATTACGCACCGAACGTGGGCCTCGTGTATCTGCGCTACTTCTTCTCGCCGCAGCATGGCCCGGTACCTTACCCGCCAACGCCGGTGAGGCCCTACCCGGATTATTGACATGAAGCTTTCGACGCCAACCGCGCTGCCCGAGACCCGACGATGAACGAGCCCGCACGCGACCCTGTGTCCGAACCGGCGCAGCCCACGAAGCCCGTGCAGTCCACGCGGCGGCCCGCTGACGCCCGTGCGGCTGCGCCCGCTGCCGGTATCAGTACCGGCGCCAGCGCCGGCCGCGAGCCGCACCCGTCGCTGCTCGCGCGCCTCTCGCAGCGCGCACCGCTCGCCATCGAAGGCCTGCCGCCCGCGCTCGCCGCGCTCGGCTCGGGCCAGGTGCATGTGGTCTATGCCAGCGCGTCACCCGCGCGCGACGCGCTCTTCTGGCAAACCGCCGCCGCCGCGCTCGAAGGCCCCGCGACGGTGCTCTCCACGCGTGACGGCGCGAGCATCGTGGCCACGCTGCGCGATCACGGCATCGACATCGACCGTCCCGGCGCGACGCATCACTGGGCCAACGTCTGTTCGCTCACGCCACTGCCGGAGCGCGACGGTACGCAGGTGCTGATCGAGGCGCTCGACGCGCTTGCCAACCGGTGCGCGGCGCCCGCGAGCCAGTTCTACATCGAAGGCGCCGAGGCCTTCTTCGCCTGGCACGACCCCGCCACGCTCGCGCGCCAGGGCGCGCAGCTCGCGAACTGGTGCACGCAGCACCGCCACGGCGTGCTGCTGCTGGCCGAGCCGCCAGGCCTCAGTGAGGAGCAGTCCGGACTCGCCGCCTTCCAGGCGCGCTTTGCCGGCGCCGCGCAGCTGCTGCAAACGCAGGGCCAGTTCCATTGGGAAGTGGCGTTCTGGCGTTCAGGCGTTGCCGTACTCGGCAGCCAGTCGCTGCCGCTGCGCTTCGCGGCCATCGATCATCGACTCATGATCACGAACCCGGGCGGCACCTTCGAGCGCTCGCCCGGCGAAGTGGGTCTGCTCGCGCCCGACGAGGGCCGCGTGATCGTCTCGCGCGACGCCGTGCTCAACGAGCGCGCGCTGCCGCCCAGCTGGCAAGTGGTCGACGACAACGAAGCCGCGCTGGTCGCCGCGCGCACCGCTGTCGCCGCCACGGTGATCCTCGAATTCGGCGCGAGCCGCCAGCTCGAAGCGCTCGCCGGGCAGGTGCACACGCTGCGGCTGCAATGCGGCAACGCGCTCAAGATCATCGTGCGCGAGGAAATGGTGGCGTTGCGCTACGAATCGCTCATGCTCAATCTGGGCGCGAACCGCGTGGTGCCGCGCCACACGACGCTCTCGCAGGTGGAGGCGATCGTCGAGAGCCTGCAAGGCCAGGTGTACTCGCGGCCCGTGCCCGCCGACTACCGCCAGGCGCTCGCCGGCGTGATGCACGGCGAGGAGACCGGCTACGTCGGTGCGGCGCGCTTCGTCGAGCTCGTGGGCGCCGCCGTGGAGCGCAGCCGGGTGATCCAGTTGCCGAGCGTGCTGATCCGCCTCGCGCTGATGTCCGACGTGGCCCATGTGGACGCGCTCAAGGCCTGTGTGCAGCGGCGCGCAGGCGACATCATGAGCGCGGCGGGCGACAGCCTCTACGTGTTCTTCTTCGCCTGCCGCATCGGCGACGCCGACGCGGTGCTCCAGCGCGTGTTCAAGCGCCCGCTCGCCGAACTCTTCCAGGGCGAGCAGCGCTGCGGCGATCCGAACTCGATCACGGCGCTGCTCGAGACGCTGACCGACGAGATCGAGACGCAAACGCCGCCCGACTACTCGGGCTGGCTCGCGCTGAACGCGCCGCATTCACCGGCTGCACCGCAGGCGACGCCCGCGTCGGAGGCTCGCGCGCCCGCCGGCAACGGCAACAGCAATAGCGCCGCGCCGGACGACGCGCCTCGAACCGGCGGTCTGCTGCCGACGCTGCCCGCTGCCGCGACGCTTGCACCCATCGCGTGGCAAGCGGGCGGTAGCAAGGCGCCGCGCGCCGAGCCGCGCCCGGTGTCGCTGCCGCTCAAGAGAATGAAATGACCCCACGCTCACTATGTTCGCTGCCCCCCGAGGGGGCCGTCAGCCTCCTTGGGGCGGCCCGGCGGAGACTGACATGAAACGACCCCCACGCTCACCGCGTTCGCTGCCCCCCGAGGGGGCCGTCAGTCTCCTTGGGGCGGCCCGGCGGAGACTGACATGAACACCTTCCTCGGCTATTTCGTCTGGGGGCTGATCCTCGCTGCGCCGCTCTGGTGGCTCGCGTGGCGGCTGCGCCTCGGACGCTTCGTGCCCAACTGGGCCAAGCCCGCGAGGGCCCGGCCGCTCGAATTGCCGCCGCAACTGGGCGCGCTCGTGATTCGCGGCAAGCGCCGTACCGATGTCGTGATGCGGCGGCCTTCGGCCGTGCCCCACGCCCACACCTCGCCCACCGCTCCCGCCGCGGCGGACAACCTTGCGGAGCCCCGCTCATGAGGACTATCGCGATCGTCTCCGCCGTGGGCGGCGCGGGCCGCTCGACGCTCACCGCCGCGCTCGCGAGCCTTCTTGCCGCGCGCGAGCACGCGGCGCTCGCCGTCGAATGCGATCCCCGCAACGTGCTGGCGCTGCATTTCGGCCTGCGCGAGAGCGCGCGCGAAGGTCTCGTTACCGATCTGCATAACGCGAACCCCACCGGCGACGGCTGGGCCCGCGCCGCGCTGCAAAGCGACGACGGCGTGCTCGTGCTCCCCTGGGGCAGCGCGCCGCAAGAAGAAGACGACGACAGCGCAACGCACCTCGCCGCTCATCGCTACTGGCTGCGCGAGCGCCTCGCGCGTGTGGACCTCCCGGCGCACGCCATTGCGCTCATCGATGCCGCGCCCTGGCCTTCGCCGCACGCGCGCCAGGCAATCGATGCCGCCGATCTCGTGCTCGGCGTGCTCACGCCCGACGCCACCACCTGCGCGACACTGCCGCGTTTCGCCGCGGCGCTCGCGCGCGCGGGCAAGCGTGCCGTGTTCGTCGCCAATGGCGTGGTGCCCGCGCGGCCGCTGCACACCGATCTCGTCGCGCTGCTGCGCGCGCGCCTGGGCCCCGCCATGCTGCCGTATCTCGTGCATGCGGATACGGGCGTGCCCGCCGCGCTCGCGGGTGGCGCGAACTTCTGCATGAGCGCGCCCGCCTCGCAGACCGCCCACGACCTGAACGGCATCGCCTCGTGGATCTCGCACTGGTCGACGAATGCGCCCGCCGGGGCGCGGGACGGGCAGGACAGCATGCGCAAAGGCGCAACGGGAGCCAGCCGATGATCCGCGCGCAGGCGATCAGGCTATGGTCGGCGTTGTGGGCAGGTCTGCGCCAGGCGGGCGCGCGCAAGCTGAGCGTCGCCGCCGACGCGGCGTTCGGCCCATGGCTGCTGCGCCTGTTCTTCCGGCCGCCGCGTCCCGGCAAGCGCGACTGGCCCGCGCTCGCGTTCGCGGCGCTGGGCCGCGAGATCGTCGAGCAACTCGACATGGACCACGACCGCAGCACGCGCGCGTGGCTCCTGCGTCTGTTCCTGCGTCCGCGCCGCGTGCGCCGCCGCCTCGCCGCCGACCTGCGCTCGCAGCGCGATGCGCCGCATCCGCACCGCATCGCGCTGCGCCTGTGGCTCGACAAGCGTATCGGGCCGCTCTACCGGCGCACCGCGAAGGCTCGCGCGATGCTCGGGACGCGGCTGCCCGTCATCGATTGGGACGGCATCCGCGCGCGCCTCGAGCAGTTCTCCGCCACGCTCGACCACGTGCCCTTCCTGCGCCAGTGCCTGCTATGGTTCGCCTTCGTCACGGCGGTCGCGATCTGCACGACGCCGCTGCCGCTCGGCGGCCAGGTGCTGCTGTTCTTCCTCGTGTGGCTCATGGTCATGGTCGCGCGCCGCATCCCGGGGCATCTTGCAACCATGCTCATGGTGATGCTCTCGATCCTCATGACGGGCCGTTACATCTGGTGGCGCAGCACCCAGACGCTGCATCTGTCGAGCCCCGCCGAAGCCTTCGTGGGCTACGTGCTGTTCGCCGCCGAGCTCTATACGTGGGTCGTGCTCGTGTTCGGCTATGTGCAGACGGCGTGGCCGCTGCGCCGCAAGCCGAGCGTGCTGCCCGACGATCCCGCCGACTGGCCGACCGTCGACATCTATATTCCGACCTACAACGAACCGCTCTCGGTCGTGCGTCCAACGGTGTTCGCGGCCAGCACGATCGACTGGCCGCGCGAGAAACTGCGCGTGTACCTCCTCGACGACGGCGACCGCGACGAATTCCGCGATTTCGCCGCGCAGGCGGGCATCGGCTATATCCGCCGCGAAGAGCACATGCACGCGAAGGCCGGCAACATCAATCACGCGCTGCCGCTCACCGATGGCGAGCTGATCGCGATCTTCGACTGCGACCACATCCCCACGCGCTCGTTTTTGCAGACCACGGTGGGCACCTTCCTCGCCGATCCGAAATGCGCGGTGGTGCAAACGCCGCACCACTTCTTCTCGCCCGATCCGTTCGAGCGCAACTTCGACACGTTCCATCGCGTGCCCAACGAAGGGAGTCTCTTCTACGGGCTGATCCAGGACGGCAACGACTTCTGGGACGCCACCTTCTTCTGCGGCTCGTGCGCGATCATCAAGCGCAAGCCGCTCGAGTCGATCGGCGGGATTGCCGTGGAGACCGTCACCGAGGACGCGCACACCTCGCTACGCCTGCACCGCGCGGGCTACACCTCGGCGTACCTGCGCACCGTGCAGGCCGCGGGCCTCGCGACCGAGAGCCTCGCGGACCATATCGGCCAGCGCATCCGCTGGGCGCGCGGCATGACGCAGATCTTCCGCATCGACAACCCGTGGTTCGGCAAGGGGCTCTCGTTCTTCCAGCGCCTGTGCTACAGCAACGCCATGCTGCACTTCTTCTACGGCATCCCGCGCCTGATCTTCCTCGTGATGCCGTGCGCGTTCCTGTTCTTCGGGCTGCACGTGATCAACACGCCCGCGCCGGTGATCCTCGCCTACGTGCTGCCGTATCTGCTGATCGGCGCCACCGCCAACTCGCGCATCCAGGGCCGCTACCGCCATTCGTTCTGGGCCGAAGCCTATGAGAGCGTGCTCGCCTGGTACATCGTGCTGCCCACTACGATGGCGTTCATCAACCCGAAGCTCGGCAAGTTCAACGTGACCTCCAAGGGCGGCCACATCGAGCGCGACTATCTCGACTGGACCATTTCCACGCCGTATCTCGTGCTGCTCGGCATCAACGTGGTCGCCATTCTGGCTGGCATCGGACGGCTCACGATCTGGCACAGCGACGAGCCCGCCACGGTGTTCATGAACCTGTTCTGGGCTTGCGTGAACCTCACGGTGCTCGGCCTCGCCGTGGGCGTGGCGAAGGAAGCGCGCCAGGTGCGCGTCGCGCACCGCATCCCGCTGCGCGTGCCCGCCATGCTCACGCTGCCCGACGGCCGCACGCTCGCCTGCAAGACCGAGAACTATTCGATGGGCGGCTTAGGCCTCGTGCTGCCCGCCGAAGCCGGCGCCGAAAAGCTCGCAGCCGGCGAGCGCGTGAACGTGTGCCTCTCGCGCGGCACGCTCGAGCATGACTTCCCGGCCGTGGTCGCGCGTCTGGTCGACGGGCATCTGGGCGTGCGCTTCGAGAACCTGACCATGGAGCGCGAGCGCCGGCTCGTCGAGTGCACGTTCGGGCGCGCCGACGCCTGGCTCGAATGGGACGACGTGTCGCGCGAGGACGCGCCGCTGAACGGGCTCGTCGAGCTCATCGCGCTGAGCTGGCAGGGTTATCTGCGTCTCGTCGATGCATTCTTCGATGCGCTCGAGAACCTCTTCACGCGGCGCCGGCCCGAGCGGCGCAACCCGGCGCGCCGGCCGTGAGCGGCGCAAGGCAAGCACGGCGCAAGCGCAAAGCAAACACAACGCACGCACAAATCAGGCACAAAGCAGGGCACGAAACACACACGATGCGCACACGCCATAACGACACGAAATTCACGCTGGAACGCGACTGAACATGGGCCTCTGGAATCTCTACTTCGTAGCCAAGCTGTACCTCTACTCGCTCGGCAAGCTCAAAGCAGACTGGCTGCTGAACATCCTGTTCGCGTTCGCGCTGCTGCTGCCGGTGAAAATGCGCTGGCTGCGCAACGCGCGCAACGTACTCGCGGTGATCGCGGGCATCGCGCTCGTCTATCACGAGTCGGACATGCCGCCCATCGGCCGGGCGATCTCGCAGCTCCCCGTGCTGCTCACCTTCACGCCGTCGTACATGCTGGAGCTGAGCGGGCGCGTCGTCTCGCTCGCGATGGTCGTGAGCGCGGTGCTCGCGGTGCTGCTCTACTTCCTCGTCAACCGCTGGATTCGCGTGACGACCTTCGTGCTGATCGCGCTCGTCGCGGTGCCGCTGTGGCAGGGCGCGGGCACGCTGGTCGCGAACGCCACCAGCGCGTCCGCCAGGAACGGCGACGAGGGCGGCAACGCGAACAACCGCAACGGCGACGAGCCGCGCAACGACCAGGCGGGCAGCTACGACCAGCAGCTCGCCGCGTTCCGCTCCAACGAGGAAGGCCGCCACGTGAATTTCACGCCGCTCACGACCGATACGAACGCGCAGTTCGACATCATCGTGGTGCATATCTGCTCGCTCTCGTGGGACGATATGGACGTCGTGAAAATGCGCAACAACCCGCTCTTCTCGCGCTTCGACTACGTCTTCACGAACTTCAGCTCCGCTGCGAGTTATAGCGGCCCGGCGGCCATCCGCGTGCTGCGCGCGACCTGCGGGCAGGAAGCACACAAGGCGCTCTACGACCCGGCGCCGCCCGAATGCCACCTGTTCGCGCAACTCGCCCAGGCCGGCTATAAACCCAACGCGCTGCTCAACCACAACGGCCGCTTCGACGACTTCCGCGGCACCGTGATCAAGGAAATCGGCGTGCCGGGCGTGACGATCCCGCCGAACGACGGCGTGCCCGTGGCCATGAAGGAGTTCGACGGCTCACCGCTCACGGGCGACTATGACGTGCTCGCGCGCTGGTACAAGCAGCGCCTCGCGGCCGGTGGCGGCCCGGTCGCGCTCTACTACAACACGGTGACGCTGCACGACGGCAACCGCATGCCCGGCGCCGACGCCAAACTCACGAGCCTGCAGTCCTGGCCGATCCGCCTGAAATTGCTGCTCGGCGACGTCGACAAACTGATCGATCTGGTCGCGCAATCGGGCCGCAAGGCCGTGATCGTGTTCGTGCCCGAGCACGGCGCAGCGCTACGTGGCGAAGACAACCAGATCGCCGGCATGCGCGAAATCCCCACGCCGAATATCGTGCACGTGCCGGTGGGCGTGAAGGTGGTGGGCTTGCCCGCGGGCACGGAGCACGCGGGCGGCCCAGTCACGATCGCTACGCCGACGAGCTTTCTCGCGCTCGCGCAACTGCTCTCGAACCTCGTCGCGAGCAGCCCGTTCCTGCCGGGCGCCCAGCCGCTCGCGCAGTACGCGACGAACCTGCCGCAAACGCGCATGGTGGGCGAAAACGAAGCCACCGTGATGATGACCACGCCCACGGGCTATGTGATCCATACGCCGGACGGCGTCTGGGTGGACGGAGGCAAGTAAATGGCGCTGCGAGGCTGGCTGAACGGACGGCGCGCGCGCAGCAATGCGGCCCTGCCCGGCGATATCGACGCGCTCGCGCGACTCGTCGAGGGCGTGGACGCCGAGCGCTACTTCGACGTGCAGGCCGAGAACGCCTGGCAGGAAGCCGCCGGGCGCTGGCCGCTCGTCGCGCAACTGCTCGAACTCAAGGCGCAGCCACCACGGGAATAGTGCGTCGGCGCTTCTTGGCGCAACTCGCAGGCCGCCTGCCACCTGCCGCATTGGGAGGCGCTACACGCGCTCGGCGTAGACCGTGCGTTCGATCGGCATGCAGGTGAGCGGCCGACCGGTGGGCGCGATATAGCGGCGCGCGAGCGCTTCGGGCTCGGGCTGCTCGATCACACGCCAGCCATAAGGCGCGAGAAACGCGCGCACGGCCTCGCAATCGAGGCCGAAACGCCAGGTCGCCCGTGGCGAGACAAAGCGGCGGTAGAGCGCCTCCTGCCCTTGCGGCACATTTGCCTCGAGAAAATCCTGGCGCACGTAGGTAAAGGCGAGGCGGCTGCCGGGCGCGGCCCGCGCAAGCATTTCAAGTGTGGCGCGCACGGTGGCTTCATCGAGATATTGCGTGACGCCTTCCCAGACGAAGAAGGTGCGCCGGTTGCGCGTGTAGCCTTGCGCGGCCAGCACGGCATCGAGTGCGAGATGCTCGAAGTCGACCGCCACGAGCGTCGCGAATGACGGTATCGCGCCGAAACGCTTCGCCAGGCGCTTGCGTTTAGCCGCGATATTGACCGGCTGATCCAGCTCCCACGCATGCACGCGGCTATCGTGCAGCAGCCGGTAAGCACGCGTATCGAAGCCCGCACCCAGATTCACGAACGCTTCCATCTGCGGGAGCGCTTCGAGCAGCTTTTCGTCGATATAACGCTTGCGGCACAGCATGCCGCCCCACAGGCCCGGATACTTGCGCTCGGCCATCGCGGCCATGCGCGCTGCCGTGCGTGCGCCCATCAACGCAATGAGCCAGCGGGCGGGTGCGGGAAGCAGCGCGGCGGCGAGATCGTCATCGACGATGCGCCGGTGAGGTGCGAGCCGTTGCTCGACAGCCACCAGCGCCATGGGGCCGACGCCGGTTTGTGCTGCCGCTTGCGTCATCGCGGCGTTCCGCCCGCTTGCACTGCCTGGTCTGCCTGGTCTGCCTGGTCTGCCTGGTCTGCCTGGTCGGTTCGGTCGGTTCCCCCGGTTCGGCGCGATCGGTCATGCATCCATCCCTCCCCGGGCGCGCCTTCGGCCTTGCACGCGCGCAACCGAGTCGAACAGCGCCTGCGCGCGGGCCAGTTCGTCCAGCGCAAGATCGAGACGAGACTGGGCCTCGCCGCAGGCGAGTGTCGGGTCTGAGTCGTCCGCTTCGTCATGCACGACGCGCATGGCGCGAAATGCCTGATCGACGTTGCGGCTGGCCTCAAGAAAGCGTCGGGCGGCTTCGGCCTCGCTTGAACGGATGTTGATCGCCATACAGCTCCATCGTTAATTGCGTCCAGTCGGCGCCGCACAGCAAGTCTCCTTGGGAGAGGCCACCAGGCTGCGTCCCGTAGGAAGTTTCCTTGACCGTGGCTCCGAACGACGCCCCCCTCACACGGGGGCCGCCGCCTCGCCTCACGGGCGTCGTGCATTCCGCCGGCACCATATCGAAGAGGTCGCGCGCAAAGAGTTCGCGCGTGACGCCGCGCGCCAGCAGCGCCGAAGTCTCGCCACAACGGCTGCGCGGCATTTCAGCGCAGGTGTCGAAATCGGTATCGCGCGAAGTCGAGCGCATTGCGCCCAGGTCGCGCGCCTTCGCCAGCAAGTCGAAGAGATCGCTCGTCACGCCGCGCGCATGCTGCGCCGGCGCCTCGCCGCGCAGACGCTTCGTGAGCGCCAGCCAGGCCTCGAAGTCGGCGTTGCGCACCGCCTCGTGGAGCGCAGCCATGTCGCGCGCCTTCACGCGCGTGGGCTGTGCAAGACGCACGAAATACGGTGCCTCGAGCTCCACGCCGAACGCGACCGGATAACCCCGGGCGCCGAAATCCGCTCCCGCCCTTGGCGCCGCGCGCTCGACGCGGTCCACCACCACCGTGCCCTGCGAGGCGCAAGGCGCCTTCGCCGTGCTCACGCTGCGCAGACGCTCGGGCTGCACGCGCAGGCTGCTACCGATGCTGAGCTCCGTGGGCGACGCGCACACGAGCGCGTAGTGATGATCGCGCGGCTTGCCCGAAGGAAAGCGCGTGCGGCTCGTGACGAACACGTGCTGCGGCAGCGGCCGCACCTGGCCGCTTGCGTCCACCCACGCGTTCCAGACGAGCGCGTCCTCGCGCTTGACGTCAGCGACTCGCGGACGGCTTGCCGCCGGCGAGAACAGCGCGAGCAAAAATCCCGTGCGCAGCGCGGCAACCTGCGCGCTGCTGCCGAGCGACTGATTGATGCCCCACAGAAACCGCCCGCCACCCAGCCGCCGCTCCCACTCCTTGCGAAGGACGATCGTGGGGAGATCTTCTCCCGTCTCCGATCCGATCCTGGACCAGCAAAACGTGGGCGGTAGGTGTTTCAGTGCCATCGACTTCCTCGGAATGCAGCGCCCGCCAAACCGGCGAGCAATTCAATAAGCGTTACTGTATAGGTATAATGCATGGCATGGAAGCCCCAGACACAGATTTTCCCGTTCAGGAACTGCTGCGCCAGCTATCGGCCGACACGCGCTCGTCCAGTGAAATAGCGCGCCTCTCCGGGGTCAGCCAGCCAACGGTCTCGCGGCTCCGGCTGTCGAACGGCCGCAGGCTGCGCCGGAGCGCGTCATTCAATAAGCTATGCAGTTTCTACGGCGTGAAGCCCGCCTCGCGGCATGCGGCCGCGTATAACGAATTGCTGCGCAACGCCATCGTCGACGTGTGGGACGGCTCGGAGGAGCACGGCCGCGCGCTGCTCGTCGTGATCAAGGGACTGAAGGAGTTGAGAGAGCGGCCCGGATGAGTGCCGCCGTTGTGGCCGCCCGGCTAGCCATTGCCGCGCATGGCGCGCATCAGGTAACCGGATTTGGGAGCGGTCGCGGCGCGATGGGTCTCAGCTGGTGAGCGCCAACAGACTAAAAGACGCGCCAACTGGGGTTGGAGAGGCTTCCATGGGCCTTGTGGGTTGGCTGCGACGTCCCGCAAGCCGTAGCAACA
Source organism: Paraburkholderia tagetis (assembly GCF_022213065.1). GTDB lineage: Bacteria > Pseudomonadota > Gammaproteobacteria > Burkholderiales > Burkholderiaceae > Paraburkholderia > Paraburkholderia tagetis. The sequence continues at coordinate 3,415 of NZ_JAKLJA010000028.1, read as the reverse complement.
AGGCAAAAATCCCATACGCGGTTACCTTTTGGCTGCGCACGAGCTGCTGCACAACGAGGCACCGCGTTTCGCGACGCTCGCCTATAGCCTATAAACAAGACGGCAATGCGCAACCCGGCGCATCCGTAACGTTTCGTTTGCTTTCTACCTATGAGCTCTACGTCGGCTGACAACGCCCGCGTCGCGCTGCGCGGCACAGTGCCTGTGCGGCGAGCCTGCGCCGTGAGCAAGGCAAGTGAAGGCGAGTGCAACGAATTCAATTCCCTCAATAACGCGTCAGCAGGCGCGCGGCGGTCAACGCAGATGCATGGCCGGGCGTTCTTATTGATATTGCGGCGCACTGCAATCGGCATAGTGGGGATCGATCGCAGCGTGTCTCGTGTACCAGGCGCCACTTCAGCGCAATTCCAGGCATCGCGCATGTTTTTTAGCCCGCCTATGAAACGTGCGAACCATTAACCGGGAGTCGCGTCTAATTACGCTTGTGGAAAGCCGCGAAGCACCCAAAACGCCATTTTGACGACCTTTCAAATTCGTTTCGACCCCGGGCAAGCGTGTCTGGTGCGTCGGCGCGACGATTACGGTTGCCTCACGTGGCGTAACGCACTACCATACGCGATCTTTCTGCATTGCACGAAAATCCAGGCCGCCACGCCATTGTGCGTTTGGCGCTCGCTCGGCGGAACCGGCACGCGCCCCCGCCCATTCCCCTGCAATTTTTCGTCATCGCCAGGACGCCACGCCGCTGGCGCGTGACCCTTTTTGCCCTCGTTGGGCAATTCCTTTCGAGGAGATTGTATTGACAAGCCATGACCGGGAAGACGTGCAGCCCTCGTCTGCCCGCCCCGCCCGCCGCGCAGCCAAGGACAAGACCGGCGATACGATTCAGATGGACGGCGGCTCGCAACTCGAAAAGCGCCAGCATCAAATGCGTGCGCTCATCAAGCTCGGCCGCGAACGCGGCTACCTGACCCACGCTGACATCAACGACCACCTGCCCGATAACTTCGCGCAGACGGCCGCGCTGGAAACCATCGTCGCCACGTTCAACGACATGGGCGTGCAGGTCTACGAGCAGGCGCCCGACGCCGACACGCTGCTGCTGAACGAAGATACGCGCGCAGACTCGCAGGCCGACGACGAAGCCGACGAGGAAGTCGAAGTCGCGCTCTCGACGGTCGACTCGGAATTCGGCCGCACGACCGATCCCGTGCGCATGTACATGCGCGAAATGGGTTCGAGCGAGCTGCTCACGCGCGCCGGTGAAATCGAAGTCGCCAAGCGCATCGAAGACGGCCTCCAGGAAATGATCCAGGCGATCGCGGCTTGCCCGTCGATCGTCGCGACGATTCTCGCCGACGCCGACCGCATCGCGGCCGAAGAAATGCGCATCGACGAACTCGTCGACGGCATCGGCAGCGACGAAGCCACGCAAGAACCCGCGATGGCCGACGCCGACACGAGCGAAGAAACCGAAGCGCAGGCATCGGACGACGAAGAATCGGATGACGCCGACGGCGACGACGACGATGACGCCGATAACAGCAAGGCCAACGAAGCCCTGCTCGCGCAGTTGAAGGCCGACAGCCTTGCGATCTTCGCACGCGTGCGCACGCTGTTCGAACAGATGGCGTGCACGACGGACGCCAACGCGCGCGCATCGGCCGCCGAAATGCAGATCTGCGCGGACATTCAGCGCGAACTCGCACCGATCCGCTTCACGGCCCGCACCATCGACCGTCTGTGCACGCTGCTGCACGAGCAGGTCGCGCGGATTCGTGCGATCGAGCGCAACGTGCTGGCGATCGTCGTGGACCGTTGCGGCATGCCGCGCGAAGCCTTCGTCGAGCAGTTCCCGGGCCACGAGACGGACCTCGAATGGGGCGTGCGCGCCGCCGCTGCATCGAGCAAGTACGGCCCCTCCATCGAGCGTAGCCTGCCGGCCATCCAGGCCGAACAGCGCAAGCTCGCCGAGATCGAAGCGGCTGCGTCGCTGTCGCTCCAGCAGATCAAGGGCATCAACCGCCGCATGACCGCCGCCGAAGCAAAGATGCGTCAGGCGAAGGGCGAGATGGTCAAGGCCAACCTGCGTCTTGTGATCTCGATCGCGAAGAAGTACGTGAACCGCGGCATGCAGTTCCTCGACCTGATCCAGGAAGGCAACATCGGCCTGATGAAGGCGGTGGACAAGTTCGAATATCGCCGCGGCTGGAAGTTCTCGACGTACGCCACGTGGTGGGTGCGTCAGGCCGTGACGCGCGCGCTCGCCGACCAGGCGCGCACGATCCGCGTGCCGGTGCACATGATCGAGACGATCAACAAGCTGAACCGCATCTCGCGCGAGATCCTGCAGCAGACGGGCATGGAAGCGCATCCGGCCGATCTCGCCGCGCGCATGGGCATGACCGAAGAGAAGGTGCGCGGCATCCTCAAGATCGCCAAGCAGCCGGTCTCGCTCGAAAGCCCGGTGGGCGACGACGGCGACGCAACGCTCGGCGACATGATCGAGGACGCAGGCTCGGCTTCGCCGGCCGATGCAGCGATCCACGCGAACATGCGCGCTGCGATCGACGAGGCGCTCAAAGCGCTCTCGCCGCGCGAGGCGAAGGTGTTGCGCATGCGCTACGGCATCGACACCACTTCGGATCACACGCTCGAAGAAGTGGGCAAGCAGTTCGACGTCACCCGCGAGCGTATCCGCCAGATCGAAAGCAAGGCGATGCGCAAGCTCATGCATCCGAGCCGCGCAGACAAGCTGCGTCCGTTCCTGGAGCGGTAAGCGATTTTAGTCGCCGTTGTAATTTGGCGATGAAATGAAAAAGCCCGTCACGCAAGTGACGGGCTTTTTGTTTGGCGGTAAATACAGGAAGGCGGGCGACTGGGCGCTTGGGCGATTGAATGCAAGCGTAGCAATAGTTATTATCTGGGCGAAAGCGCTTTACATGCGGCCGCAGGGTTAGCAGACGCACTGTGGAGTACGCGTACGAACATATTGGAAGTTGCCCTACGAGTTGGTCTGCCCGATATGGCTCTGCTCGCGAGCTCGATATCACCGGTCTCTGCGCCTTGGTCGCTGAGCACTATGCCCGCTATCCCTATAGTAAGTTCGATTTGAACCGGGCCGATTACATCGACGTATTAGGGAATATTGCATTGCACTCGGGATATTCCTGCCTGATTGCAGATGCGCGAGTCTTGATCGTTCTTTTAATTCTTTCGAGAATTTCCGGCGCCCAAACGCCAGAACCCCGGTGCTCTTTCGGAGCGACCGGGGTTCTGGACGTACTGCATAAGGAGCCTGACGATTACCTACTTTCACACGGGCAATCCGCACTATCATCGGCGTGGAGCTGTTTCACGGTCCTGTTCGGGATGGGAAGGGGTGGGACCAGCTCGCTATGGTCATCAGGCATGA
>NZ_JAKLJA010000027.1 GCF_022213065.1 Paraburkholderia tagetis | reverse complement strand
GGACGGCAAGCACTACAGCCTCGATCTCTCCGTGGCCAAGGCGCTGGCCGATGCGCCCATCGAAAGCGCGTCGCGCAGCCCACGTGTGAATGCCACGTTCTCGTATCAGCTCAATTGATCGGGGCTTCTGCGCTGCTGCTGAACGCTGGTGCGTTCAGCAGCAGCTTTTCTCCAGCATCAATAATAAGCATGCCAAATAATCAAGCACTACGCGACTAGCATATACCGCGTGAATTCCACGGCGTGGCCGCCATTCGGCGCGGCCGCGCTGCCAACGGTTTGAACGGTGCGTGGCGGGGCAGTCTTGAGCACGACCATAAGCGTCACAAGCAATATGACCGCAATCATTAGCAGGATTGTTATCGCGAACCGCTTCATCGTTCCATCCCCTTCGAATCGAACTCTTGGCTAACGAACCTCGTCAATTCGAGATCGTATCAAGGCCGCTTCAGGAGGATGGTCAAACATAGTCAAGCCGCGCATGGGGCGCAGATAAGGAAAGCCGTCGCGACGAACGAACGCCGCGCGCGCATGAACGCAGCGAAGCCCGCACCGCCCGACCGCGACGGTGGCCCCTCGATTGCGCAACAGCGTTCGGTCAGGCCTGCTGCGCCGTTGTCAGCTTTAAATTCGGCCGTAATTCGTGCGTAGGGGCTTCATGCTGCACCTTGCGATGATCCGAGACCTGCTCGATCCCCGTCTTCAAGACTTCTTCGCAGAATGCAATGCGCACACGATAATATTCGGCCTGCAATTGCGCGTCCAGAACCCTCTGCTCGGCTTGAAACAACGCCATGCGCAATTCGCCTAGCGCGCGTTCAGCCTGCTTTTCCGGGGTTGCCGCATGATGGGCAATTACGTTTGAAAGCCAGCGCAACATGGGTGAGCCCTCCTGTCTTCGATTCGACTCGCATACGTCAGGGCGCTGACCAGCCCGAACTGTCACTGGAAAAAGGCTATCAGAGTGGAACGAAAACCGTACGTGCACTAACGAACGTGTTGTATAAACGACTCAAATTCCTTGCCGATAAACAGGCAGGAAATGGCAGTGGAATTTAGGGCCATTATCCAACCCGCATGCAGCAAGCCCTCTGGCGGGGAAGGCATGGCCGCATATGAAAACAAAGGGTTACCACCTGTAGCCAATACCGGCCAGAATGACGTCGGTATCGCGGTTATAGCTCGTCACCACGCGATTCCATTCGAGCCGCGCATCCCAGTTCGGGCTGAAGCGATACGAGCCGGCAATCGTGACAAGCCCCGCGAATTTACCGGCGCCCGGCCCCGGCGAAGCGCCGTTCTCATTCTCGTTGATCGCGTGATACGCACCGGCGCCCACGCCAAGCGTCACCGAATCGTTGAGGAAGGATTTCATCGACATGGCTCCATGAACTCCTTTGAATGAGTATCGCCATGCGCAGCGGGCAGGCTTGCGAAACCTCCGCGCAGAGTAGCACGGCACGTGGGCCAAAGCCCCCACGGATGCCGCTCAAGCGTGGCGATGTATCACTTCCCGCAGCCGTTCGCAGCTTCGGGCGAGGTGTTTCTCCGGCGATGTCGCAATGCCCAGCAACAGCCCTGAGCGCGCACCATCCGGCGACATGTACCACGGCGACAACGGCGCTGGGCCCAGGCCGAACGCCAGCAATTCCCTGAACACAACGATATCCGGCGCGCCATCGGGCAGGCGCACGAGCACGCCCAGACCGGCGGTCTTCGTTTCGAAGCCAAGCTCGCCGAGGCATTCGAGCAAGGCGTCGCGCTGTGCGCAGTAGAGACGCTTCAGGCGGCGCAGATGGCGCATATAGTGCCCCTCGCGCATGAACTGCGCCGTGGCAAGCTGCACCGATGGCCACGGCGCCGGCGCGAGACAGGCCGCCACCTCCGCGAAGCGGGACACCAGCGGCAGCGGCGCAACAACGAACCCCAGACGCAACGCCGGGCTGATCGTCTTGCTGAACGAGCCGATATGCACGACGCGCTGGCCGCGATCGAGCGACGCGAGCGCAGGCGCGGCGCGCGCGCCCAGTTGCAGCTCGCTTAAGTAGTCATCCTCAATGATCCAGGCGCCCTGCCTGGCCGCCCAGTCGAGCAGTTGCAAGCGCCTCGCCAGCGCAAGCGTGGAGCCGAGCGGCGCCTGCTGACCGGGCGTCACGACCGCCAGCGCCGCATCCGGCGCATGCCGCAGCGCGTAATCGACGTCGATGCCATCTGCATCCACCGGCACCGGCACGAGCGCCAGCCGCGCAAGCTCCAGCCCGTGCCGCGTGAACGGAAAGCCGGGATCCTCGAACCAGGCCTTCTGGCCGTCGAGACCCAGCACGCGCAGCGCGAGCCCGAGGCCGCCACTGAACCCGCTCGTGACGATGATCTGCGCGGGCGAGCAGACCATGCCGCGCGCAATCGCCAGATACGCCGCAATTTCCCGGCGCAGCTCCAGTTCGCCGCGCGGGTCCGGATAGCCGACCGAAGCGCTCGACTCCGCGCGCAGCGCGAACGAACGCACATGGTTGAACAGCCTGGCAGGCAGCGTTTCCTGGGCCGGCACGCCCATCTGGAAGATGGCCGGACCGGAGGTCAGCTCCCGATACATCTCCATGAACGAGCCCGGGTCGCTGTGCTCTTCCCCTTCGGGCTTGGCCGTCGGCCGGTCCGCCACGCGCGTTCCGGCTGCCCGCGACGCGACGATCAATTGCGCGTCGGAGAGCCGGTCGTAGGCGAGGCGCACCGTGCCGCGCGCCACGCCCAGTTGCGCGGCGAGGTCGAGCCACGACGGCAGACGGGCACCCGGCGCCAGCACCCCGCCCTCGATTGCAGCGCTGATGGCCGTGCGGATCTGCTCGGCCAAAGGCGTTTTCGCGGATCGGTCGAGTTCGATTTTCAGCGGCTGGGACATGCGCTCATGGTACATAAAGAATGTTCATTTCTGGTGCTTTCTTATGGCCCAGCGCCGGACCACAATACCTCGGTCGCAAGGAGAAACCCTCACATGAACATTCGATCCGCCCTTGGCGCCGCTTGTGCGGCCATCGCCCTTACCACCCTCACCACCCTCACCACAGTTACGCCGGCCATGGCGCACGACACCCGCGACGGCGCGACCGTCACGCCCAACTTCACGCACGCCATCCCCAACATACCCGGCAAGTCGTTGACGGCCGTGGTGGTCGACTATGCGCCCGGCGGCGCCTCGCCGGCGCACGAGCATGCGAAGTCAGCATTCATTTATGCGTATGTCGTGTCCGGCGCCATCGAATCGCAGGTCAACGACGGCCCGAAGCGCGTCTATCACGCCGGCGAAAGCTTCTTCGAAGAGCCGGGTTCCGTTCATCGCGTGAGCCGCAACGCGAGCAAGACCCAGCCGGCCAGGCTGCTTGCGGTATTCGTCGTCGATACCGACGACAAAGTTCTGACCACGCCGGTCAAATAAACCCGTCCAGCAAAACAGGAGAAAACTCATGAGCAAGCGTCTCGACTACAACCAGATCGCCCCCGCGGGCGCCAAGGCCCTTGGCGGTGTCTACGGCTACGTCATGCAAAGCGGGCTTGCGCCCGTGCTCGTCGATCTGGTGTATCTGCGCGTCTCGCAGATCAATAACTGCGCCTATTGCCTCGACATGCACACGCGCGACCTGCTGAAAAAAGGCGTGAAAGTGGAAAAGCTGGCGCTGGTGCAGGCGTGGCGCGAGGCGGGGAATCTGTTCGATGCACGCGAGCGCGCCGCGCTTGCGTGGGCCGAATCGGTCACGCTCGTCGCGCAGACCGGCGTTCCCGATACGGCCTATGAAGAAGCACGCGCCGCATTCGAAGAGCGCGAACTCGTGGATCTCACGATCGCCATCGGCCTGATGAATACGTACAACCGCATGGCCATCAGCTTTCGCAATACGCCTCAGGCCGTGCTGGAGCAGTGAGCGCACGCGGGTCACGCCACGGCGGAGGACTATTGCACGCCCTCTGCCTGGCGCGGTGACGGCAGCACATACTCCGCCGCCTGCCAGGCGAACAAGCCCGGCACGTAGAACAGCAAATCGCGCACGCGCCGCGCGCCTGCGAGCGCAAGGCAGGTTGGCGCGTCGAAACCGAGCAAGCCGCCTATCAGCACGAAGCCGCCCTCCTGCACGCCCAGGCCGCCCGGGATCAGGAATGCGGCGCTGCTGACGAGCTGAATCAGCGCTTCGATCACGAACGCCTGTGCGAAGGTCGGCTGCGCGCCGAGCACGTGCAGCGCGCACCAGATCTCCAGCGCGTAGCCCACGCATTGCAGCGTCTGCCAGATGAGCAGATAGCGCACGACCACGCCCGTCTGCCGCCAGATCAGCTTGACCGATTGATCGACGCGCGCGGACTTGCCCACCAGATCGACCACCTTGCCGCTCGTGATCCGGTTGATGGCATGGGCCGCGCGCTCGAACGGCCGTGCGTGCTGAACGAGTGCGAACAGCACCAGCACCGGCGCGATGCCGGCAATGCCCCAGGCGAGCCGGCCCGCCACGCGCGCGGCATCGGAGCTCGAATGCTCGAGCAGATAGCCCGCGGCCACCAATCCAAAAACGAGCTGGCTGATCAGCGTGAGCTGCATGTCGGTGACGAGGCTCGCCGCCGCCGTCGCCGGACGCAAGCCGGCGCGCCCGAGCAAACGGAACGAAACGATTTCCCCGCCGATACGCGCAACAGGCAAGAGGCCGTTGATGGACTCGCGAATCCACACGAGCCGGAGCATGGCCGCGAACGACGGGCGCTGCGTGGGGCGGATCAAGGTGCGCCAGTCCCAGGCGTTCGCGCACATCGGCAGGATATGCAGCAAGGCGGCCAGCACGAGACCCATGCCCGCGCCTCGCAGCAGTTGCAGCACGGCTGCGGGGTGGTCGCGCCATACAAGCCACACGGCAACCGCAAGACCGCACAACGCAGCGATACGTCCCAGGTGTTTCATCCGCGAGTGCTCTTTTTCCAATGCGTCTTCAAGTTTCTACGTTGCGGTCCATCTGCCGCGAAGTCTGTTTGTTTCGCGCTCACTTTTCGTGAACGGGCGACAGCATCCCGTTCGCGTCGACGCGAAAGCGCGTCCCGCGCCACACCACGCCCGACGAGCAAAAGCTCGCGACATAGATCGCGAACTGGACCGCATCCCAAAGCGGCAGGCACAGCAGCCCCCTGCACTTTTGCCCGGTGGCGCGATCGGTCCTCCAGACCAGCAGCGCGCGGGCGCACAGTGCGACGCCCGCCAGCGCCCACGCAGCCGGCGCGCCGCCCGACGCCGCCACCGCCAGCAGCGCGAGCGGCAACGGATGCATGAGCACCGCGCCCAGATGCCCCGAACGGTCCGCCGCGCGTATGGTGCGGCTCCAGCGCAACTCGTGCGCGAAGAGCTTGGAGAACGTATTTTCCACGCAAGCGTGCTGCACCACAATGGGCGGAATCGCGACGGTCGCGCCCGCGCGCCGCACGGCCTCGCCCACCGCGTGATCCTCGGCGAGGTGATGCGCGAACTGGGCGAGGCCGCCGATGCGCGCGAGCATGTCCCGCGTCATGGCGATGGACTGGCCGAAGCACGGTCGTGCGCGCCCGAGCGCGAGCCCCGTGACCACGCCAGGCAGAAAGTGATAGTTGGTCAGCGCCGCGGCGAGCTGCGGCCAGAAGCCGGGCGCACAGAGGCCGCGATAGACGGTCGTCACGAGGCCCACGCCCGGCTGCTGCAAAGTCCCGACCACCTGGCGCAGATAATTCCGCTCGACGCAGACATCGCTATCGGCGAAACACAGCACCTCATGCTCGGCCTTTTCGAGCATGTTCACGAGATTCGCAATCTTCCGGTTGGGCCCGTACAGACGCGCATCGGCCACCACCGTGATATGCGCGCCGGGATAGCGCGCACGCAGCTTGTCGACGGCAGCAAGCGCCGCGTCTTGCGAATCGTGAACGCCAAAAAGATATTGCACCGGCCCCGGATAATCCTGCTCGAAGAAACTGGCGAGATGCGCTTCGAGCCGCCATTCGTCGCCGTGCAGCGGCTTGACGATCGTGACGGCGGGAAAGCGCTGCGGCGCGGCCACGCCGCGCGCGAAGAAGCGGCCGATCAACCGGCATGCCACCACGGTATAGACAATGCCGAGGATCGCGCAAAAGCCGCAAAGCGCCGCCACGCATTGCGCGAATACATGAGCGATGGTCAGCAGTTCCACATGGCCCGATGCAATCGCCACCGACGCAATATCGACAGGTGCCGCGGCCGCTACCATGACGCCGTCCATGCGCCTGGCGGGAGGCAGCGCTGCAAAAGCCAAGGCTGCAAAAACTGTTGCAAAAACCGTTGCAATAACCGCTGCAATAACCGCTGCAAATACATTACGCGCCCCCTTCGAATGCCAATCGTGTTTCGCCTGCTTTCCATCTGCTTTCGTCCTGCCCTTGCCGCTCCGAATACGAATACGCTAGGGCCGTACAAAGCCGTGCCACGCGAGCGTAGCAATATTTTCTGACGAAAAGATTAATCGCATCAAAGCCGGGGTTGCGTCCCCCTTAAACGTGCCTCCTCTTAAGCCTGAGTTAACCGTCCATGCCTACAATCCGGGCTCGAATCAGCTCCCTTGCGTCGAGGTCACCATGCATACCCCGTTACGATACGATGCGCTCGCACGTCTTCTTCACTGGCTCGTCGTGGCCCTCGTCGGCGCACAGTTCGTGCTGGGCTGGACGATGCCCGACGTCCACCGCGATACACAGCCGGTCGGCCTGATTGCCGCGCACCTGATCGTCGGCACCTCGCTGCTCGCCGCCATGGCATTGCGCATTCTTTGGCGCGCCACGCATCGCCCGCCCGCCAGCGAACTCTCGCGGCCGTTGCATGCTGTCTCCACGCTCACCCACGTCGCGCTTTATGCTCTGCTGGTTGCCGTGCCGGTGCTCGGCTGGATCAATGCCTCGTCGCGCGCCTGGCCGCTGACGCTATTCGGCGCGTTTCCGCTTCCCGCGCTCTCGCCCGCCGGATCGACTTTCGGGCATGCCATGGGCGATATTCATAGCGTGCTGGCATGGGCCTTGTTCGCGCTCATCTGCCTGCATGTCGCGGCGGCCCTGCTGCATCGCTTCGTGTTTCGCGATCGCGTGGTGCAACGTATGGCGCTGTGGTGAGGGTGCGGTGAGCGGCATGCGCAAGTTTCATGCCGCGCTCACCCATTACTGCGTCAACTGCTGAGAATGATTTCGAGTTTTTTGGCTATGCGGAAAAATGAATGGTTCGCATGGCCACCCCCCCCCAACTCAACGGTATCGGGCGGCCCGCTCAAGAAGCATCGGTCGCCCGTCCCACCGCGCTCTCCACCATCACCTGCAGCAGCACATTAGCACCCGCTTCGGCCCACTCAGGCGTGATCGCCTCAGCCTCGTTATGGCTGAGACCATCGACGCACGGCACGAAAATCATGCCCGTGGGTGCGACGCGCGCGAGATAGCAGGCGTCGTGTCCCGCGCCCGAGACGATATCGTCATGCGGCAAATCCAGCGCGACAGCGGCGCGGCGCACGGCGTCGATGCACGCCGCCGCGAACGGCACCGGCGCGTAGTCGAAGATCTGCCGGATCGTGTGCCCAAGCTGCGCTTCCTGCGCCACGCACGCCAACTCGGCGCGCAACTGCGCATCCAGTTCGGCCAGCACGCCCGAGTCCGGATGACGAAACTCCACCGTGAAAAAGCAGCGCCCCGGCACGGTGTTGCGCGAGTTGGGCTTCGCCTCGATCATGCCGACCGTGGCGCGCCCATGCGGCGCGTACTTGCGTCCCAGCGCCTCGACGAATGTGATCATGCGCGCCGCACCGGCCAGCGCATCGCGGCGCAGGTCCATCGGCGTGGTGCCCGCGTGCGCGTCCACGCCAACGAGCTCGATCTCGTACCAGCGCTGCCCCTGCCCTGCGGTGACGACGCCGATGGTCTTGCCGCTGCGCTCGAGAATCGCGCCCTGCTCGATATGCAGTTCATACGCGGCGTGCACCGGCGTGCCGCCCACCGGCTCGTCGCCCGCATAGCCGATCTGCGCGAGCGCTTCGCCTATCGTCGTGCCCGACGCATCGGTGCGCGAAAGCCCGTATTCGAGCGGATACACGCCCGCATAGACGCCCGAGGCGATCATCGCCGGCGCGAAGCGCGAGCCTTCCTCGTTGGTCCAGATCACCGCCTCCACAGGATGCTCGGTCTGCACGCCGGCATCGTTAAGTGTCCGAATGACTTCGAGCCCGCCCAGCACGCCGTAAATGCCGTCGTAACGGCCACCGGTCGGTTGCGTGTCGGCGTGCGAGCCGGTCAGCACGGGAGCGGCGTCGGGGTTGCGTCCCGCGCGGCGCGCGAAGACGTTGCCCATTGTGTCGACGCGAATCGTGCAGCCCGCCTCGCGCGCCCATTGCACGAACAGGTCGCGCCCTTCGCGGTCGAGCTCGGTGAGCGCGAGACGGCAGACGCCGCCTTGCTCCGTCGCGCCGATCCGCGCCATGCGTTCGAGCGAGTCCCACAGCCGCGCGCCGTTCACGCGCAGCGCGGAAAAGCTCGCGGCACGAGCTTCGATAGCGGCACTTGATAACGTGTGTTGCGAGCGCTCATTCATCGCTGTTCTCCGCTGCGGGTTCGACTGGCTTCGCATCGACCGGCTTCGCATCGCGCATGCGGTAGCGGAAATCGCAGCGCTTGCCGCCTTGCATGATGGTGCTCGTGCGCGTGAGCTCGACGCGCGGGTCGTAGCCCGAGATGAATTCGCTGTCGCGCGCGCAGCTCAGCAGATGGCCAATTTCGCCGAGGCCCATCGCGTGATACATCTCCGCGTAGGCGCAGCGCTTCACGTCGTAATCGTAGGCTTCGTCGTCGGCGCGCAGCGTTTGCACGTCGAGCGCATCGTCCTTTTCCCAGAGCACCTGGAGCGCGACGAACGACGCGATGCTCGTGCCGTTCGGCTCGCGCGCCGCGAACTGGCGGCCCGCATCGACGGCCGCGCCGCGCACGGCTTCGGCGATCACGGCCTGGGCGCGTTCGGCGCCAAAGTCGCGCTTGAGGATCTCGTAGATCGGCTTGATGATTTCCGCTTCGATGCGCCGGCGCGCGAGAATGCCGAGCGTTTCTCCGCTCACTCCGCTCACGCCACCTTGGTCCGCGACGCTATCGCGATGTTCCTGTGTCATCTTCGTCTCCTCCAAACGTTCAACGGGCCGCGGTCTTTGCGAGCGTTTTCGCGAGCGTCTTTGCAGGCGCAGCGCCGCCGACCACATCCACCACGGCCCACTTGTCGTCCTTCACCTGATAAATCGTGTAAGCGGGATCCACGAGATTGCCTTGCGCATCGAACGCGATCGTGCCGGTCACGCCTTCGCGACGAATCGTGTGCAGCGTCGCGACGATCTTCTTCGGCGCAACCGAATTGGCCTGCTGCGTGGCGGCGATCAGCGTCGCGGCCGCGTCGTAGGCGAACGGTGCGTGCAATTCGATCGGCGCGTGCCAGCGCGCGCGGTATTGCGCGTCGAAGGCGGGGCCGCCCGGCATGCGATCGAGCGGCCGGCCCGGCTCCAGCGCCGTCACGCCGTCGCCTGCGGGCCCGGAAAGCTTGAGGAAGGTCTGGCTCACGAAACCACCCGCGCCTAGCAGCGGCGCCTGGATGTGCAACTGGCGCATGCGGCGCACGAGCGGTGCGGCCTGCGCGTCGAGGCCGCCGAAGAAGATCAGGTCGGGACGCTTGGCCTTGATGGCCGTGAGCACGCCGCTGAAATCGAGCGTCTTGTCGGTCACGTACTGGTGATCGATCACGTTGCCGCCATTGGCCTGCACGCCCTTGATGAACTGGTTCGCGAGCCCCGAGCCGAACGCGGTCTGATCGTCGATCACGGCAATGCGCTGCGCCTTGAGCGTTTTCACGGCGTAGGCGCCGGTATAAGCGCCGCCATCGTCGTCGTGGCCCATGATGCGAAACGCCGTGTCGAAGCCCTGCTTCGTGTATTGATGGCCCGTCGATGCCGGTGCGATCTGCGCGATGCCCGCGTCGTGATAGACGCGCGCGGCCGGCACGCTGCAACCGGTGTTCCAGTGGCCGACCACGCCAACCACGTGGCGATCGACGAGCTGCTGCGCGACGGTGACAGCCGTGCGCGGGTCCGACTGGTCGTCGACGCTCACGAGCTTGTAGACGACGGGCTTGCCCGCGATGCCCGGATGCTTCGCATTGGCGTCGTCGATGGCGAGCTGCGCGCCGTTCTCCAGATCCTTGCCGATGCGCGCCGAGGCGCCGGTCAACGGCGCGGCGAGCCCGATCAGCACGACCTGTTCGTCCTGAGCGTGCGCGACGCCCGCGAAAAACGACACGGCGAGCGACGCGGCAAGCGTGGCGGCCGGCAACAGTAGAGCTTTCTTTTTCATGTCGATCGATCCCGATGAGCCAGTGTGGAGAGAGGGATGCACGCCCCGTTTTTGGACAACGCGGGACAATGCGGGACAACGCGGGGCACTGCGGCGCGTGCCCTCGAATAATGAAAAAGATTAGCTTTTGGTGTCCAGCGGCCTAAATTACGTTTGGTTCGATCGATATGCCAAAACGCCAAAATCGCGTCTAATATGCTGTTTTATATGCGCAATTTCTCCAGCCACGACGCCATGCACGTTTCGATATAATTCGACACATGAATAAATTTCAGCTCACGGCCGACGATCCGCCCTTGCGGGCGGTGCGCGCGTTCGAGGCGTTCGCGCGTCATGGCTCGGTCGCGGCCGCCGCGCGCGAACTGGAGATCACGGCCTCGGCCGTGAGCCATCAACTGCAATTGCTCGAATCGTTCGTGCAGACGCCGTTGACGGTGCGCCGTGGCCGCGCGCTCGTGCTCACCGACGAAGGCCGCGACTACTATCGTTCGATCAGCGCGGCGTTTTCGGTGCTGCGCAGCGCCACGGGTTTCGTGCGCGAGCGTTCGTCGCGACGCCAGATCACGATCAGTCTGATTCCGCTCTTTGGCATGGGCTGGTTCATTCCCCGGCTGCACGACTTTCTCGCGGCCAACGAGGACGTGGACGTGACGGTGCTCTACGCGAACCACCGCAATTACCGCAGCGACGCCGCCGATCTCTCGATCCGCTTCGGCACCGGCGACTGGATTGGCTATACGAGCACGCCGCTCATGTCGGGCGCGGTGGTGCCGGTTTGCACGCCGCGCTTTTTGCAGCGCTACGGGCCGCTGCGCAAGCCCGCGGATCTCGCGGGCGTGCCGCTCGTTCACGACGAGGACCGCAGCACGTGGGCGAACTGGCTGCAGAGCGTGGGCGTGCGCCACCTGCCACGCACCGAGGGACCGCTCTTCGAAGACGGCCAGCTTGCCTTGAGCGCCACGCTCGCCGATCTCGGCGCGGCGCTGATGCGCGCGCCGCTCGTCTCGCGCGAACTGGCGTCGGGCAGCTTGCGCAAGCTCTTCGATCACGAGTTGGACGACGGGCGGCACTACTACCTCTGCTGGCGCGCCGACGCCGAAATGCCGGATGGCGCGCAGCGGCTCGCGCAATGGCTGCTGGAATCGACGAAGACACGTTGATGATGGCGCGCTTGCGTGTGCCGGCACCGCGAAAGCCGCCTCAGAAGCTCCAGAAAAGGAAATGGTGACGCGCTCGCGGACGGCTTGCGCGCACCGTGCGGCGCACCGGCTCGCGCGGGGGCTCAAGTTGAGCGCGCGCATCGACGACCTTTGAGCGCATCGCCATGTCGTAGAACGCGCCGACCATCGGCAACGCGGCATGCGCCCCTGCGCCCCAGTAGTCGCTACGCAGCGTCACGCGCGCATCGTCGAATCCCACCCATGCGCCCGCGACCAATTCCGGGTGGATCAGGATGAACCAGCTATCCGTATTACCCTGCGTGGTGCCGGTCTTGCCTGCCACGTCGGCGCGAATCCCGAAGCGAGTGCGGATATCGGTGCCGGTGCCCCGGTCCACGACATCGCGCATCACGTCGACGAGCTTCAGCGCCGCCGCGGACGGCAACGCCTGCTCCGGTCGCGCCGCCGGGAAATCGGCAAGCACGTGGCCTTCGCGGTCCTCGATGCGCGTCACCATGCGCGGCTCGATATACGCGCCACGGTTTTCGATCGTGCAATACGCCGAAACCATCTCCTTGAGCGTGACCGGGCTCGTGCCAAGCGCGAGCGACGGCACCGTATCGAGCGGACTTTCGCGCACGCCCATCGCGCGCGCGAGCGCCGCGACCCTTGCGGGGCTCTCGCGCTGCATGAGCTGAGCCGTCACGCGGTTGCGCGAAAACGCCAGCGCATCGCGCAGCGACATCGGCCGGCCGGTGGGCGGCTCGGCGTCGGTCGGCCGCCAGACCGCATTGCCCTTCAGCGCAATGGCAACGTTGCGATCGACGAAGGTATCGCTCGGTTGCGCGCCATCGGCAAACGCAGCGCCATAGACAAATGGCTTGAAGGTCGAGCCAGGCTGACGCCGGGCCTGCTGCACGTGATCGAACGGCTCGTCGTGGAAGTCGCGGCTCCCGACCCACGCCTTGATATCGCCGTTGCGCGGATCGATGGCGACGAACCCGGCCTGAATCTGCGTCTTGCTGTGACAGAGCGCGTCGACGAACTGGCCGTCCGTCGCGAGTTGCCTGAGCGCGGCCTGATCGGACAGCCCCGCGCCGCGCGCGTTGCGATATTCGGGGCTCTGCCTGATGAACGACTGGAACAGGCTGTTGCCCGGCCAGCATCCCGTGCGGGTATTCCACGCTGCGTTGGCGACCTCTTGCAACTGGCCGGTCTGCCAGGCCAGCGCCCGCATGGCCATGTCCTGAAGCCGTGAATCAATGGTTGTTCGCACAACCAAACCGTCGGCGTAAATATCGTAGCCATTGCGATCGGCCCAGCCGATCAGCCACCTGCGCAATTGCGCCGCGAAATGCGGCGCGGAGCCCGGCGCTTCGGTCTGAACCTCGAAATCGACGCCAAGCGGCTGACGCTTCAGCCATGCGCAATCGGCCGGCTTGAGCTTGCCGAACTTGACCATCTGCTCGAGCACCGTGTTGCGGCGCTCCAGCGCGCGCTCGGGATTGAGCACCGGGTTGTAGGCGCTATTGGCCTTCAGCATGCCAACCAGCGTCGCGCTTTCGAGAATATTGAGCTGCGCGGCAGGCTTGCCGAAATACGTGCGGGCGGCCATCTCCACGCCGTAGGCGTTGTACAGAAAGGGCACGGTGTTCAGATACGTCTCGAGAATCTGGCCCTTGCTATAAACGAATTCGATTTTCAGCGCGGTGATCGCTTCCTTGAGCTTGCGCGTCAAAGTGGGCGCGCGGCCGACTTCATCGGGATACAGATTGCGTGCGAGTTGTTGCGTGATGGTCGAGCCGCCCTGGCGCGTGCCCGAAAACGTGTGCAGTGCCGCCGACGCCAGGCGCTGAAAGTCGATGCCGTGATGCTGATAGAAGCGGCGGTCTTCGGTCGCGACCAGCGCCTGCACCACATATGGCGAAATTTGTGCGAGCGGCACCCATTCGCGATTGACCTCCTTGAATTCCGCGAGGCGATAGCCGTCGGCGGAGAGGACCAGCGCGGGACGGTCGATGCGGGCCTTGCGAATATCGCCGATACGGGGCGTGAGCGGAATGAGCGCGAGCACGTATACCAGCAGCAGCACAGGCAAGGCCGCGAACAACAGGGCGATGCCGCGGCGTGTCGGATGACGAACGCCGTGCCACACGGCGGCGGGAATACTTCGGGCTTTTGCGCCGGCCAAGGCGGCAAACGACCGGCCCCGCTTGAACCACCGTGCGCAAAAGTCACGAAAAAACGATCCGGACGGAGGCTTCACAGTGATTGTGCGATAAACGAAAGGCCGGATCGTACCAAAGCAAAAACGGGGCTCTGACGCTAAAACGGCACATTATGCCGACCGCTAACAGACGATTACATTTGTTTCCGGTGCGGTTTCCGGTGTAGTTTCCGGTGCGCGCAACGAAATCTTTCGAGTTCGTTTTCGATTGCCTTTCAAAACGCACCGCGAATTCCCCATTGCCACGCGCATTCGCCTGCGCGCACGGAATATTCGAGTCCCATCTTCGTTTACGCAGCACGCGAGTCGCGCGAAGCAATGCAGACTCTTAACGGCGCGATTCGCCCCAGCGGCTCAGGCCATCCTTGCAATAAGGAGGTGTCAAATGGAAGCCTCGCGTTCGTTGTCTGCATTCGATTCATGCATCAGGTTCGATGGGATGACGCAAGTGGCACGCGCATCCCGCTTCGTGCGTCGCGCGGTGTGTGGAGGCGGTCTTCTCGCTTTATCGTTGGGAACGGGTTTGGCCAATGCGCAGTCGATTCTGCCGCCGCAGTCCACGACTTCGTCGACCGTGCCGGCCAATGGCGATCTCAATCCGTATGGCATTGCGTTCGTGCCGGCAGGTGTGCCCACCTGGAGCACGCTCAAGCCCGGCGATATCGTGGTATCGAATTTCAACGCCAAGTCGAATTTGCAGGGCACCGGCACGACGATCGTCAAGCTCGTATCTGGCGGCACACCGCTCACGTTCTTCCAGGGAAGCCATCTTGGCCTCACCACCGCGCTTGCCGTGCTCAACAGCGGCTTCGTGCTGGTGGGCAATGTGCCGACCACGAATGGCAAGAACGTGGTGGGGCCTGGCTCGCTGCTCATCATCAATCCGCAGGGCCAGCTAGTCATGGAACTGAAAGATAAACTGCTGCTGGATGGCCCGTGGGATCTCACCGTGATCGACGCGGGGCAATCCGTCAAAGTCTTCGTTTCCGATGTGCTCAGCGGCAAGGTCGCGCGGATCGATCTCACGATTGGCCCGAACGGCGCGACCATGCTGCCAAGCTCGACCATCGTCGCATCGGGCTACCTGCATCGCACCGATCCAGCTGCGCTGGTGATCGGGCCGACCGGGCTTGCCTACGACCCGCTGCACGACGTGCTTTACGTCGCCTCGACGGGCGACAATGCCGTGTTCGCCATCTACGGCGCGGCCACGGCGAATCATGACGGCGGCGTGGGCAGAATGATCTATCAGGACAACGTTCACCTCCACGGCCCGCTCGCGCTTGCGCTCGCCCCCAACGGGAACCTGGTTACCACGAACGGCGACGCAATCAATCCCGATCCGAAGCAACCCAGCGAAATTGTCGAGTTCACCGTGAACGGGCAATTCGTCGGGCAACTGTCCGTCGACCCCGTGCAGGGGTCCGCATTTGGCATCGCATTCGGTTACTCATCGGGCTCCAATGGCAATCGGCACTTGCAGTTCGCCGCCGTGGACGACGACACGAATACGGCGACCGTCTGGACATTGCCAGCGAGCGACCGGTAAGCGACCGGTAAGCGACCGGTAAGCGACCGATAAGCGGCCGCGGGGCATCCCGGCTATCCCGCCTGGTCGTCATTGCCTGCTCCGCGCGGCGCAACGTGCGCGGAGCAGCGCCGACGGCAGCAACATTTGCTTGCACAACTCACACATCGTGCGTAATCCGCGCCGTGCACTGCGCCGTTGAGGATGCAGGCGGCACACATGCGTGCCGCTACATCGATCTCAATGCTCAACGGAGCTTGCACAATGAACACGAACCCCGGTCCCGAGATGTCGCCGCGCACCCGCATTCATCCTCTCGTCGCGGGGGCGGCCGTCGCCGTGATTCTCGCGAGCGCGACCGGCATCGCCGCCATGACGGGGTGGCTGCCCACGACGCACGCGAGCACGCCGGCCATCACGGCGCAGGCTGCCCCCGCGATGGCGACATCCGGCGGCGTGCAGCCGGTTGCCCATCAGCCGGCAAGCGTGCAAGAGCCGGTGCGACACGAGCCCGTCCATCACTATCACGCCGCCCAGGCTGCGCCCCGCCATGAAAATGCCAGCGCCTGGCGAGGCGCGGCCGAACCCCCGGCACCGCGACAGGTGGCCGTGGATCCGAATGCGGGCTCGGTCGTCGCCATCAATGCGGTCCAGGCACCCGAGCCCACGACCGGAATCGGCGCCGTGGGCGGCGCAGTCGCGGGCGGCTTGCTTGGCAATCAGATCGGTCAGGGGCGTGGCCGCACGCTCGCCACCATCGCGGGCGCGATTGGCGGCGGCTTCGCGGGCAACGGTATCGAGCATGAGGTGCGCAAGTCCACGACGTACCAGGTCCAGGTGCGCATGGCGGACGGCAGCTACCGGAACTTCACCTATCCGACGCAGCCTCAGTTGACCATTGGCGAGCGCGTTCACGTGGACGGCGAGACGTTGAACGCGTCGTAAGGATTGTTGTCGGGCCGGGCCGCCGACCGCGTCCTGCGCGCGGTCGGTTCAAGTCGGCTCAAGCCGGCTCACATCGGCTCAAGCGCGTCGCACATACGCGCCACCTGTGCACTCAGAACTTGTGACGCAAGCCGATACGCGCCACGGTCTGCCTGTCGCTCGACGACGAGTCGTCGGCGCCGCCATACGCGAAGTCGAACGCCGTGCCTGTGTGTGCGCTCTCGGCCTTCTGCACGCTCGCCATCACGTAGACGTCCGTGCGTTTCGAGAGGTTGTAGTCCGCCATCAGCCCCACGGTATGCCATTTCGGCTTCGACGAACCGCCCGAGGCATCGAGCTTCGCCTGCGTGAAGTCATACATGGCGCCGAGCATGAAGGCCGGCGTCACGTGATAGGTGCCCGAGACTTCGAAGTTGTCGAATTTCAGGGACGACACGCTTTGGCCCGGCGGCACGATGGAGCCGCTGATGTAGCTATACGCAACGGGATTACGCAGGTCCGTGTGGCTGTACACGAAGCCCACCGTCGCGTTGCCCAGCGCATAGTTGAAGCCCGCGCCGAATACGCGCTGCCGTTCGGCGAAGAAGGCCGCGTTGTCCGTCGCAACAGCCCCGGCGGAATTCCCGCCAGGATTCGTTACGTTCAGATACGCGAGGGCGAGCGAGAGGCCTCCGTTCGTATAGCTCGCGCCCACGCTTTGCGCATTGTTCGTCGAGATCTGTCCGGGCGTGTTCGAGAATGCATAGGTCGCGCCGAACTGGAATCCGCCGAAGTTCGCGCTGTAATACTGCACCGCGTTATTCAGGCGAAACGAATTGTCGGTATTGTCGTTGTCGTAGGGGTGCTCGAACAGGTAGCCGCCCCAGTTCGCATTTGCCGTAAGCGGCGCGAGAAACTCGACGAGCGAGTCATACTGGCGCCCCATGCTCACCGTGCCATAAGAATCGTTCGACACGCCAACATACGCCTGGCGGCCAAACATCCGGCCTCCCTGCATGAGGCGGCCGTTGTTCACGTCGAAGCCATTCTCAAGTTGAAAGACTGCCTTGTAGCCGCCGCCAAGATCTTCGCTGCCCTTGACTCCCCAGCGGCTGCCCTGCGCGTCGCCGCTCGACATCTTCCATTGAGAATGCCCCTGTACGTTGCTCGTGTAGTCTAGCCCCTCGTCCACGACACCATACAGCGACACACTGCTTTGTGCATGCGCCGCCGGATGCACCACCGCCAATGTTCCCATCGTGCTCACCATGCACGCTCCGAGCCATGTCATTTTCATTCAGATATCCTGATTTATCGTCCTACTAGTTTTATTGTCGATTTTGTTTTTTTAGCAGCAGCGCCGCTGGCTCGAACGCCAGAGCGCCGTTTGCAGCATCCGTTGCGCCGGGCAACGATGCTTCAATCGCCGTAGATATCGAACTGGAAATACTTCGATGCGATCTGCTGGTATGTACCGTTCTTGCGCATCATGCCGATCGCGCCGTTGATACTCGACTCGAGCGCAGCGTCGCCTTTGCGCACGCCTATGGCCACGCCATCGCCAGTGATGCGCCGGTCTTTCACGATATCACCCGCCATGGCATAGCCCTTGCCGAGCGGCGTCCTGAGAAAGCCGTAGTCGGCCGGCACGGCGCCCTGGAACGCGGCGTCGATCCGCCCGCCCGTCAAGTCCTGGTACACCTGGTCCTGGGTCTGGTATGTCATCACCTGCACGCCGTGCGGGGCCCACTCCGCCCTCGCGTAGGCCTCTTGTGTCGAGCCCTGCACGACACCGACGCGCATGCCTTTCAAGGCCTCGGCGTTTGGCCGAAGCTTCGAACCAGCACGCGCGACCAGCGCGGACGGGCCGTTGTATATGCGGTTCGTGAAATCGATCTGTTGGCGGCGAGCGTCGGTCGCGTACATCGCGGAAAGGATCGCATCGAACTTTCGGGCCTTGAGTGCGGGAATCATTCCGTCGAAGCTCTGCTCGACCCAAACACATTTGCGATGCAACGTCGCGCAGATCGCATTGCCCAAATCGATGTCGAAGCCTTTAAGCGAGCCGTCCGGCGCCTTCGATTCCAGCGGCGGATAGCTTGGGTCGACGCCGAAGCGGATGACCTGCGATTCCTGCGCACCCGCCCCAAAAGGCAGCAGGCTCAGCAAAAGCAAACTCGAAAGCGCAATACGTTTCATAAAGTCTCCAATGTGAATGGCTGATAGACAGACGCAGCAAGAACGCGCCGCCTCAGCGTGATGTGAAGCCGATCAGACGAGGAAATTTTCGACGAGGCGCGTCCAGTAGCTCGCACCCGTCATGAGAATGTTGTCGTTGAAGTCGTAGCCGGGGTTGTGCACCATGCAACTGCCTTCGCCATCCCCGTTGCCGATAATCAGATAACAACCCGGGCAGCGTTGCAGGAACCACGCGAAGTCTTCGCTGCCGGTGAGCGGCTGGAGGTCCGCAATCATCCCCGCATCGCCGACCCAATCGCGCGCGACTTTCTCGGCGAAGGCGGTCATCCGAGCATCGTTGACGAGCACCGGATAGCTCGCCTCATAGGTCACCTCCGCGCGCGCGCCGTAGACCGCGGCCTGGGCTGCGATGACCTCCTTGATACGCCGCTCGAGTTCGTCGCGCACATTGGGGTTCAATGCGCGCACCGAGATCGCCATGCGCGCTTCGTCGGGAATCACGTTCGAGGCCTCACCGGCGTGAATCGCGCCCACCGTGATAACCGCCGTATCGAGCGGCGCGACATTGCGCGACACGATCGTCTGCAATGCGAAAACGATGGCCGCACACACGACCACCGGGTCCACCGTCTTGTGCGGCATGGCACCGTGTCCGCCAAGACCTGTCACCCGCACCGCGACCTCGTCCGCCGATGCCATGAATGCGCCGGCGCGAAAGCCGAACTGGCCAGCCGGGTGGCCTGGCATGTTGTGCATCGCGAACACGGCATCGCAGGGAAAACGTTCCAGCACGCCGTCTTCCAGCATGCGGCGCGCCCCTGCGAAGCCCTCCTCGGCCGGCTGGAAAAACAGATTCAGCGTGCCGTTGAAGCTGCGCGTTTGCGCGAGATGCCTGGCCGCAGCCAATAGCATGGCCGTGTGGCCGTCGTGACCGCAGGCATGCATCTTTCCCGCATGGCGGCTCGCGTATGGCAGGCCCGTCTGCTCCTGCACCGGCAATGCGTCCATGTCCGCGCGCAGCCCAATACGGCGCGCACCCGTGCCGCCTTTGAGCGTGCCGACTACACCCGTGCCCGCCAACCCGCGATGCACCTCATAGCCCCACTGCGCAAGACGCTCCGCCACCAGATCGCTCGTCATGAACTCTTCGTAGCCGAGTTCAGGATGCGCGTGAATCTGCTGGCGCAATTGAATCATTTCGCTACTGCTGGCATGAATATCGGACAAATCGGTCATTTGGCTCGTCTCCGCTGATTGGAAAAGTGAACATCTGGTGCTAACGTATCGCGACAGAAAATGCCCAGGGAGACATGGAATGGTGAACGCAGCAACCACGGGCGAACACTGCGTCCGATACGAAATCATTCGGTAACGAGATGAAGCTGCACCAACTCAGAACCCTCGCCGCCATTGCCGACGCCGGAGGCATACGCGGCGCCGCCCGCACGCTCGATGCCTCGCCGGCCGCCATCACGAAGAGCCTTCGGCAGCTAGAAGAACTCGTTCAGATGCCGCTCGTGACACGCACGTCATCGGGCGTGACACTCACCGAATACGGGCAAACCCTGCTTGTGCATGCGCGGCTGGTGATCGGGCAGATGACACGCGCACGGGAAGCTGTCGACGCGATGCGCGGTGCGGCCCACGGCAAGCTCTCTATCGCGATCACGCCCTGGCTGGCGATGACATTTCTGCCTGAAACCATTCGGCGTTTCAGTCTGCGCATGCCGGATATTCGCCTCGAACTTTTCGAAGGCCTGTTGAAGATTGCGAACCCTCGTCTGCGCGACGGCAGCCTCGATTTTTTTATTGGCAGACCGATGCCCGGCGATCTGGGCGTGGAGTTCAACTATCGGCCGCTTTTTTCGTCGTCGTGCGCCGTGGTCGTGCGGCAAGGCCATCCGCTTGCCAATTGCCGTTCGTTGGGGGACCTATGCGGACTCGACTGGTTGTTGACATTGGATCCTTCGGACGATGGTCGGCACGCCGAAAACATGTTCGAGCGCAACCACTGTTCCGTCCCACGCAGGATTCATCTCGCCCATTCGTTTGCAATCGCAATTGCCCTGCTTCAGCAAAGCGACATGGCGAGCGTGATTCCATGGCCGCTCGCGGAGCTATGCGCCGCGCGTGAAGGGTTATGCGCGGTGCCTGTGCGCGAACAACTGGAAGATGCCGCAGTCGGTCTCATATCGCGCAGCGGTCATCCGTTGAGCGCTGTGTCGGAGTGCTTCATCCAATGCCTGGTCGAATCGGTGCACGACGCACAACACTCCGCCTCGCCAGACACGCGCAACGTATTGAAGTCAGTGGACGTTTTAATCTAGCCGCAAGAGCAGCAACGAGCCCGCCGTGAGGCGCATGATAGTCTCTAAATCGTCAGACGATTTTGAAACCAGTTGGGCCGATTCTCAAAGGTTGCGTTGTATATACCGCGAATTTAACGATCGCAAGCGCGGGTTAACGAGACCGGAAAACAAGGCATCCTTCAAAAATCGCGGTATATACTGCCTCTCATCGCAGCGTCCTCGCAGCGCGCCATTCACGTAAGCCATTCTTTTCAACAGTGGTCACTCTCTCAGGAGAACTCATGAAGCGCGCTGCAAGCTGGAAGCGTTTTACGCTCGCATTGACACTGGCCGCCGTCAGCGTGTCCGCGTTCGCGGAAGACCAGCTCGCCAAGGTCAAGAAAGCCGGCGAACTGGTCGTCGGCACCGAAATGCAGTTTGCGCCGTTCGACTTTCTGGAGAACGGTCAGCAAGCCGGCTTCAACAAGGATCTGTTTGCCGAGATCGGCAAGGAACTCGGCGTGAAGGTGCGCTTCCTCGACCTGCCGTGGCCAAGCGTGCTTCCCGGCCTCGAAGCGGGCAAGTTCGATATGGTCGGCGGGCCGCTGACCGTCACGAAAGCGCGCATGGAGCGCTATGCGTACACGCTGCCCGTGGCCGACGCAACCGACGCGCTGCTCAAGCGAGCAAACGACACCGCGCTCAAGCAGTCCAGCGACGTCGCCGGCAAGACAATCGGCGCGGCCAAGGGCACCGCGCAACTCGACCAGTTGAAAGCCTATGTAGCGACGCTGCCCCATGCGCCGACGATCCGTGAGTACGTCGACAACAACCAGGCCTATTCGGATCTCGCCGCCGGCCGCATCGTCGCGGTCGCGAACGCGATGACGAACATCGCCTATGTCGCAAAGCAACGTCCGGAAACATTCGCGGTGCTCACGCCGCCGTTCGGCGCGAAGGTCTATTACGCGTACTGCGTGCGCAAGGATGCGGACAGCAAGCCGCTGCTCGACGCGTTCAACACGGCGCTGCTGAAAATTCAGGCTGATGGCCGCCTGGCGACGCTACAGAAAAAATGGCTCGGCACGTCGATGACCGTGCCAACCACGATGCCGACACCGAACTTCTGACGCGCGTCGCTTCGCATGCCGCCGCGCCGTGCGCGGCGGCCACGCCGGACAACGAAACCCCTGGCCATGTTCAATCTGAACGCGTTCATGCAATCGTTGCCGCTGCTGCTTCACGCAACGGTCGCCACCGTAACCATCTCGCTCGCCGGACTCGCGATTGGCTTCTTTATTGGCCTCGCGGTCTGCTCCGCCCGGCTCTCGCCCAACCGCTGGCTAGCCAAACTGGGCGGCGCGTATGTGTTCTTCTTCCGCGGCGTGCCACTGCTCGTTCAATTGCTGCTGGTCTATTACCTGCTGCCCTTCGTCGGCATCAACGTGCCGCCGCTCGTCGCCGCCATCAGCGCGGTGTCGCTATGCTCAGCGTCGTATATCGCGGAAATTCTTCGCGGCGGCTTTTTGAGCGTGCCCCACGGGCAGATCGAAGCGGCGCGGATGCTGGGCATGCGCGCATTCGCAACGCTCTGGCGCATCAAGGTGCCACAAGCGTTTCGTCTCACGCTGCCGTCGCTCGCGAACGAAATGGTGCTGCTGATCAAGGCCTCGTCGCTGATTTCCGTGGTCGGTGTCGCCGAAATTACGCGCACCGCGCAGAACATTGCCGCCAGCACCTACCGGCCGCTCGAAGCCTATGTTGCCGCGGGGCTGATCTACCTCGTCATCAACGGCGTGCTCGCGAGCCTCGCGCATCTCGCTGAAGTGCGACTGCACGCATGAGGGGCGCACGCATGAGGGACGCTCGATGACTCAGTTCGATCCCACCGTCATCACGCACAATCTGCCGTCGATCGTCTCCGGCTTTGGCATGACGCTTGGCACGTGGGTCGCGGGTGTCGCGATCGCGATGCTGATTGGCTTCGTCATCGCCGTGCTGCAACTGGTGTGCGGCCGCTGGATTCGTGGCGTGCTACGCGCCTATATCGAATGCTTTCGCGCGACGCCGTTCCTCGTGCAGCTATTCGTCCTGTACTACGGCGGTCCTTCATTCGGTTTCACGCTCGATCCGGTTCCGGCTGGCATTATCGGGCTCGGGCTGTATGGCGGAGCGTACTTTGCCGAGGCGTTCCGCTCCGGCTTCCGCTCGATACCGCCTGGGCATCTCGAAGCCGCACAGTGTCTCGGCCTGTCACGATGGCAAACCGTTTGGCGCGTGCAGTTGCCGCAAATGCTCGTGCTCATCATGCCGGCGATCACCAACCTGACGATCGTGCTCAGCAAGGAAACGGCCGTGCTGTCGATCGTCACCGTGCCGGAACTGACGTTCGTGCTCACCGGCATTGGTTCCGAGACCTTTGCTTTCGTGGAAACGCTGCTGATGCTGTGCATCTGCTATCTCGCACTCGTCGAACTCACCTCGCGTGTGGGCGCGTGGGTCGAAGCGCGACTTGCAAACTGAAGAACCTGGCGAGGTCCCGACGCTGATGAACGCTCCCATCGACATTCACACTTCCTCGTTACACGCGCATGCAGCCACGGGCAACGCGCCGCTGATCGAAGTCCGCGATCTCGGCAAGAAGTTCGGCGAAGTCGAAGTGCTGCGTGGGGTCGATCTGGAAGTTCAAAAGTCCGAAGTCGTGTGCATCATCGGACCGTCCGGTTCGGGCAAGAGCACCCTGCTGCGCTGCCTCGCCGCGCTCGAAAGCTACGACTGCGGCGACGTCATGATTGAAGGCGAACTGCTCGGCTACCGGATGCGCAACGGCCGCCGGGTACGTGCGCCGCAGTCGGAGATCAACCGGGTGCGGCGCAACGTCGGCATGGTGTTCCAGCAATTCAACCTGTGGCCGCATATGAGCGCGCTCGGCAACGTCACGGAGGCGCTGCAACGCGTGCGCAAGATGCCGCGCGAAGAGGCGAACCGGCGCGGCATCGCCATGCTCGAAACGGTCGGGCTCGCCCATAAGGCTCACGTGCGGCCCAGCAAGCTCTCCGGCGGCCAGCAGCAGCGCGTGGCGATCGCGCGCGCACTGGCGATGGAGCCGCACATCATGCTATTCGACGAGCCGACTTCGGCGCTCGATCCGGAACTTGTTGGCGAAGTGCTCCAGGTGATGAAGCAGCTCGCGCGCGAGGGCATGACGATGGTGGTCGTCACCCACGAGATGGGCTTCGCCGCGCAGGTTGCCGACAAGGTCGTCTTTATCGACGAAGGCCGCATTGCCGTGCAGGGCAAGCCACGCGAAGTATTCCACGACGCCACGCAGCCACGGCTGCGCCAGTTCTTGCAGAACTACTTCGACCGCAACGCATTTTGGGCGCAGTCTCAAGACAAGGACTCCGAATGACGCCGACCGGGTTGTTCATTGGGGCCCTGTTCGCCGCCGCGCTTGCGCGCGAGCGCAACGTGGCCGCTGCGGGGGAATCGCGTTGAAGAACGCCAAACTCGCGCGAGACGCCGGAAAGCCGCGCGCCGGACCCGCACCGCGCGCCGACATCGCGCGCTACGAGCAGGTCAAGGCCTACGTGCGCAACAGCATCGAGTCCGGGGCGTGGAGGACGGGCGACCGGATACCCTCGGAGATCGCGCTGGTCGGAACGCTCGGCGTATCGCGCATGACGATCAATCGCGCGTTGCGCGAGCTATCCGGGGAAGGCGTGCTCACGCGGCAATCGGGCATTGGGACGTTTGTCGCTGAAACCAAGCCGCTCTCGACGCTATTGACGATCGCGCATATCGGCGACGAGATCCGTTCGCGTGGTCACGCATACAGCTTTACGATCCTGCTACAGGCGCGCGAAACTGCGCCCATGCTGGTGTCCACCGCGCTCGAACTGATGCCGGGCGCGTCGGTTTTTCACGTGATCTGCGTGCATCGCGAGAATGGTCTGCCGGTGCAACTGGAAGAGCGTTATGTGAACCCGGACCTCGCGCCGGATTTTCTCACCCAGGACTTCAACGTGCGGCGCCCCTCCGAGTATCTGTACGACACCGTGCCGCTCGACGAGATCGAGCACATTGTTGATTCGGCACTGGCGACGCCCAACGAAGCGGCGCTGCTCGAAATCCCCGATGGGGAGCCGTGCCTGACGCTGGTGCGACGCACGTGGACCCACCATCGGGCAGTCACGTTCGCGCGCTTCGTGCATCCAGGCTCGCGCTACCGGCTCGGCTGCCGATTCTCGCCCGGTGTCGCGCTCCAGCAGGGGTGACCCCGGGGTGACCCACTCCATCCGCACATCCCACGTATCCCATGTATCCCACGTATCCGCACATCCGGCTTATCGACAGAACCCTCGACGAGATCACCACGATGACTGAGACAGCCTACATCCCTCTGATCGACATGCAGGGCGTACGCAATCGCGAGCGTGAGGCCACGCAGCAGGTCGCGAGCGAAATCTACCGGGCCTGCACGACGAGCGGCTTCTTCTATATCCGCAACCATGGCGTGCCTGCGGAAATCATCGAGCGCGCCCAGGCGGCGGCACGCAAATTTTTCGCGCATCCGCCGGAGGTCAAACGGCAGGCCGCGGTCAATCACCGGCATCGCGGCTTCAATGCGCTCGGCGACGCGACGATGTACCAGGCCACGCGCCCCGACTTCAAGGAATTTTTCTCCATCGGCCTGGAACTCCCCGAGGACGATCCCACCGTGCTCGCGGGCGAAGCGTTGCGTGGCCCGAACAACTGGCCCGCGTTCATGCCGGAGTTGCGCCCTGCCCTCTACGAATACTACGAAGCGCTTGGCGCATGCGGCGCGGATCTGCTGCGCGTGGTGGCGTTGAGCCTCGGCATCGGCGAGGACTTTTTCGTGGACAAGTACACCAAACGCCTGCAACGCACGCAAATGGTCTACTACCCGGCCCAGGATCCGCAGTCGGAGGCCGATCAGTTCGGCGTCGCGCCGCATACCGATTACGGCTGCATCACGCTGCTGTGGCAAGACAATATCGGCGGCCTGCAGGTGCGCGAACTCGGCTCGAACAACTGGATCGACGCGCCGCCCATCGATGGCACGCTCGTGATCAATGTCGGCGATCTGCTCGCGCGCTGGTCCAACGATCGCTTCCAGTCGACGATGCATCGCGTCATCAATCGCTCGGGGCGCGAGCGCTATTCGATCGCGACGTTCTACGACCCTGATTATCGTGCGGTCGTGGACCCGCGCGGCCTGGGCGTCGACGCTGCGCACGCGAAGCACGAACCCGTCGCCGCCGGCGATTACATTCTCGGCCGCATCAATGCGTCGATGGGCTACCGGAAGAAACTTCAGCAAGCGGCAAGCTGATGCGCAATCGGGACAATCGCGACAATCGCGAGCCGGCTCGCGGCCGACGCGCTTCATTCCCGCAATCGAAACTCGACAGGCCCTTCATGGAAGCGATACTGAACGCGCTCAAAGACGCGCTTGGCGCGGACGCGGTGCGAACCGGCAGCGAGATAGAAAGCCGCTACCTTGGCGACTGGAGCGCGAAATCCGCGCACGCGCCGCTTGCGGTCGTGTTGCCCCGCAATACCCAGGAGGTCGCCGCCGCGCTGCGGCTGTGCAACGCGCTCCGGCAAGGCGTCGTGCCTCAGGGTGGATTGACGGGCCTGGCGGGCGGCGCCGTGCCGACATCGAACGACATTTGCATTTCGCTGGAGAGACTGGCCGGCATCGAGGAGATAGACCGTTCCGCCGCCACCATGACGGTGCGGGCCGGCACCACATTGCAGGCCATACAGGAAGCTGCCGAGGCCGCCGATTTCGAGTTCCAGCTCGATCTCGGCGCACGGGGTACGTGCCAGATAGGCGGCAACCTTGCGACGAACGCGGGCGGCATCCGCGTCATTCAGTCGGGAACCGCACGCGACCAGGTACTCGGCCTTGAGGTCGTGCTCGCGGACGGCAGCGTGCTGAGCGCCATGGGGAAGATGATCAAGAATAATACCGGCTACGATTTGCGGCATCTGTTCATTGGTTCCGAGGGCACGCTCGGCATCATCACCCGAGCCGTGTTGCGTCTCGCCCCTCGCCCGGCTGCGCGGCATACCGCGCTGTGCGCGCTTTCCGGATACGAGAGTGCCATCGCGCTCTTGCAGACGCTAAAGGCGCGCCTCGGCAAGGAACTCAGCGCGTTCGAGCTGATGTGGCCGGACTTCTTCGAATTGGGCGTAGCGTTCTCCCGAAGCCAGCAAGCGCCGTTCTCAACCGCGTATCCACTCTATGCGCTGATCGAACATACGTCCTATGCCAACGACCGGCACGACCGTCTCGCGCAAGCGCTGGCGAGGCAACTCGAATCGGGATTGCTGCTCGACGCCGTCATTGCGCAGTCCACATCGCAAGCGCGGTCATTGTGGGAAATCCGTGAAGCGACGGCGGAATTTCCGGTCAAGCTAACGCCCATTAATTTCGACATCAGCATTCCGATTGGAGACATCGGCAATTTCGTCGACACCTGCCGTGCGCAGTTGCAATCCCGTTGGCCCGCCAGCCGCGCGTTCTTCTTCGGCCATATTGGCGACTCGAATCTTCATGTCACCGTCGACGGCCGATCGATTCCCGGCGTCCCGCCCGATGCGCTCGAGCCTGTCGTCTACGATCTCGTCAGGACGTTTCAGGGCTCGGTTTCCGCCGAGCACGGCATTGGCGTGCACAAGCGCCCATTTCTGGGCTACACGCGTAGCGAGACGGAGCTTGCGTGCATGCGCTCGATCAAGCGCGCGCTCGATCCCAACGGGATATTGAATCCGGGAAAGCTGTTCTCCTGACACCGATGCGAAGCTCGTGCAGCGCGTCGGGCTTGAAGCGTGCCACGAGCGCCACGCTCGCCACCATCCCGATCAAACTCAAGGAATCGCCACTTCAAACCAGCAACTCAAGCCCCGGCCCGAACCCGATTAATCTCAACCGTCACATGCGAAAGCTCTTTAAAACGCTTCAGGGCAGCATGATAAAACCCTGGATTACGCAGCGCTTTGCTGGTGGCCACCGACACAACCGCACTCATATGCCCCGGCCCGACGCGCCAGACATGTAGATCAAGCACGGCGTCCCCGTTCTTCTCCACGACATCACGCACGTTATCCGCCATACGCCGGTCCGCGTTCATATCGAGCAGAATGGCGCCGGTATCGCGCATCAAGCCCCACGACCAGTTCGCAATCACGAGCGCACCGATCACCCCGGCAAGCGGATCCATCCATACCCACCCAAAAGCGCGCGCCAGCAAGAGACCGATAATCGCCAGCACGGAAACCGCGGCATCTGCAATCACGTGAACATAGGCCGAGCGAATATTGTGATCGCGATTCACCGCGGCATGGGCGTCGTCGTCGTGAGCGTGCTCGTGTTCCTCGAACTCGATCTGATGCTCGCCATCGGGCAGACGGACAACGGCCTTGAACGCATGCGGCTCGGGAATATCGTCTATCGATTCCAGATAGCCGCCACGGGCCGCAAACGCAAAGCTCTGGCGCGCACCGTCGGGGCGCACCGTCACGACGGAAACCGCAGCGGCGCTCAGATCCGAACTCGCCGCTTCCGGCGTGATCCGGAAGACAGGCGGCACACCATCTTCGAAAATCGACACGGCAAAAACGCCTGCGCCAACGACGATGCGATGCACCTCTTCCTCATGACCGTGTTCGTCGTCATGTTCGTGCCCATGACCGTGTCCGTGGCTATGACCATGACCATGACCGTGACTATGCCCATGATGATCGCCGCTCAACAACCAGACGCTCGCAAGATTGACCAGCAAACCCAGCACCGCGATGGGAATCGCCTGACCAAACTGAATCGGCACGGGCGAAAGAAAACGCGAAACGGCCTCATACCCGATCAGCAGCGCGATCATGGCGAGCACGATGGCACTGGTAAAACCCGCGAGATCGCCCAGCTTGCCGGTGCCGAACACGAACCGGGCATCGGTCGCGTGTTTGCGTGCATAGGTGTACGCCAAAGCCGCGATCAGCATCGCGCCGGCATGCGTCGACATATGCAGGCCATCGGCCACGAGCGCCAGCGAGCCGAACAGACTGCCGCCCACGATTTCCGCCACCATCATCGCGCTACACAGTGCAATTACCGCCCAGGTTCTGCGCTCGTTGTCCTTGTGAGCCGCCCCCAGAAAAATGTGGTCGTGCCCCGCCCCGAATGCGGCGTCCTCGAAATTGCTCATGTTTCTCTCACTTGAAGTAGCTGTGCACCACTTCGATTAGCTGCTCTTTCCCGCTGCCATGCTCGTCATCGGTTTGGGCGTCGACGAGATGGGTGCGGATATGGTCCTCCAGCACCACGGCGAGTAATCCATTCATCGCGCCACGGCTGCTGGTGATGAGTTGCAGCACGTCCATGCACTCGCGCTCTTCCTCCAGCGCGCGTTCGATTGCCTCGATCTGCCCCTTGATGCGGCGCACTCGATTAAGGAGCTTCTGCTTTTCGCGGATCGTGTGGCTCATGCCTGGTCTCCAGTTTTTGTGGCAGGGCGGATGTTAGCATAATAGGGTGGGGGGGTATATTAAGCTTACCTTTCGCCGGGGGCGGTTTTGCTGCAGATACCATGCGGTTGGTTTTGTGGCTTTTTCGCGGTTTTTTCGCGTTTCCCTTCGCGTTTCCCTTCGCGTTTCCCTTCGCGTTTCCTTGTGGTCGTGTCGGTCTATTAGTGTTGCCCCTGTGCGGGGCGGCACCTACTTTTCTTTGCAGCCGCAAAGAAAAGTAGGCAAAAGAAAGCGGCTCAAACCGCTAGTGTGACGCCGTCCACCTCTCGCCTGTAATCGAAGTGGTTCCGGGGCATCCGTCACCCCGCACCTTCAAACTCAGTGACAAAGGACTCATTCATCCCGCTGCTCGCTACGCTCGCAGCGGTCGGGTATGCAAGGGAAACCAAGCGTGCTGCCTGGGCGCTCGAATACGCTTGCGCAGCATCGATGCACAGGCATCCTGATGGTTTTGGGTTATGCCCCACGGCGCGCGTAGCGCCGCCGGAGGAATGAGTCCTTAGTCACTCCGTTATACGGCGCGTGGTGACAGACGCTCCGGAACCGCTCCGATCACAGGCAAGTGGTGGACAGCGTCACACTAGCGGTTTGAGCGGCTTTCTTTTGCCTACTTTTCTTTGCCGCTGCAAAGAAAAGTAGGTGCCGCCCCGCACAGGGGCAACGCTAATAGACCGACACGATCACAAGGAAACGCGACAATAGCCACCGCGAACACAAGGAAACGCGACAAAACAGCCCCCCATCAACAACCTAATGACGCCGCCTAACCAACCGAGGCGCAAAACAACACATCACAAGCGGCACAACAGCTACCCCCGCGCCAGCAAAAAACGTAGCCGCAGCGCCATACCGATCCCACAACCATCCAGCAATAACGCTAGCAAACAACAAACAAACCCCGCTCACGAGATTAAAAACACCGAACGCGCTGCCACGCAGCGTCTGCGGCGCGGTTTCAGCCACCATCGCAGCGAGAATCCCCTGCGTGAACCCCATATGCAGCCCCCACAGCGCGACCCCGCCAAGCACCGTAAAAATCGACGAACCCATACCCAAAACCATATCCGCCACGATCAAAAGCACGATTCCCCACCCAAGCAGAACCCGCCGGTCGACGCGATCCGATAGCATCCCCACGGGGTACGCGGAAAGCGCATAAGTCAGGCTCATGACCACCATCACGCCGGGAATCCACGCGATATTCAACCCGGTCTGCTGGGCGCGCAGCACCAGGAACGCTTCGCTAAAGCGCGTTAGCGTGAAAGCCGCGCCGAGCACCACGACGAACCAGTAGCGCCCGGAAAATGCCTGCAATGCGCGCCAGTGCAACGGCGACCGGAACGCATGGAGCGCACCCTCACGCGCCGGTTCCTCGACACCGAACACGATCAATCCAACCGCGACAAATGCCGGCACGACCGCAAACCAGAGCACCGTGCGAATGTGATCGGAAAACCAGAACATCAGCACGATGGCGGCAAGCGGTCCGGCAAAGGCGCCGACTGTGTCCATCGACTGCCGCAACCCGTAGCAGGCGCCGCGAATCTCCGGTGGCGCGATATCCGCGATGAGGGCGTCGCGTGGCGCACCGCGAATCCCCTTGCCCACGCGGTCGATGATCCGCGCGGTCGCAACCATCAAGGGCGTCCCGGCAAGCGGGAAAAGCGGCTTGGACAATGCCGCCAGCCCGTAGCCGAGCAACAGCAGCACCTTGCGTTTGCCAAGCCAGTCGCTTATCGGGCCCGAAAAGATCCTGACGATCATCGCGCTCGCTTCGGCGGTCCCTTCGAGCACGCCCAGCGCGCTCACGCTCATGCCCATCGTGGTGACGAGAAAGATCGGCAGCAACGCATGAATCAGCTCCGAGGAAAGATCCATGAAGAGGCTGACAAATCCGAGCATCCGGATCGTGCGCGGAATGGCAAGGCGTTGAGGGCCAGAGGTGTCAGGTTGCATCGTTCTATGTCTGGAATTGCGCCGATGGTTTTGCCCGCTGGTTTTGCCCGCTTATTCTGCCCGCTTATTTCGCGGACTATTCCGCCGCTTCATCGCGCGTAAAACGTCCGTACCGTAACGCGAGCGTGGGCAGCACGATCAGGTTCAGCGCGGTCGAGGTGAGCAGGCCGCCGAGAATGACAATCGCCATCGGCCCCTCGATTTCGTTGCCCGGCGCGCCGCTCGTCGCCGCGAGCGGCAGCAGGGCGAGCGCCGTCACCAGCGCGGTCATGAGAATCGGCACCAGTCGCTCCGATGCGCCGCGCACCGCCGTTTCCATATTCCACGCCTGCCGGTCCACATGCACGAGATGTTCGTAATGGCTGATCAGCATGATCGAATTACGCAACGATATACCGAATAGCGTGACGAAGCCCACCATGCTGCCAAGTGAGAGATTCGCGCCGGTCAGCACCACGCTCAGGACCCCGCCCACCAGCGCGAACGGCAGGTTGACCAGCACCAGCACCACCGCGCGCCGGTTCTTCATCGCAAGGAACAGCAGCAGCGCGATACCCACCAGCGCAATCCCGCCGTATGCGAGCAAGTCGCGCTGCGATTGCGCGCGCGCTTCGCTCTCTCCGCTGAAAACGGCATACGTGCCCAGCGGCATGGCGATCTCGCGAGTCACGCGCGCCTGTGCTTCTTTCACGAAATCGCTGACTGGCCGGTTGCCGAGATTGACCGCGACCGCCTGCATGCGCTGGCCGCCGTCGTGCGTGATCTGGTAGCGGCCCGCAACCTGGCGGATCGTCGCGAGCGTGGCGAGCGGCACGGCATAGCCATCGGCATTGCGCACCATGAGCTTGCCGATGTCGCCGACGCTGCGGCGCTGCGCCGGGTCGAGCACGACCGCGACGTCCGAGGTGCGGCTGCCGTCGTAGATCTGCGCCACGCTCACGCCGGCATAGGCGGCCTGAAGCGCATCGAGTACTTCCACGGGACGAAAACCCCAACGGCTCATGGCGTCGGGGTTGAGCCTCACATCCAGTTCAGGAATGCCGGGCGGCGAATCCACCCGCACGCTGGCGACGCCGCGCATCGTGCCGATCAACTGGGCAATCTGCTGCGCCGTGCGATCGATGACGTCGAGGTTGTTGCCGAATACATTCACGACCACGGGGGCCGTCGTGCCCGAAATGGTTTCGTCGATGCGCTCTTCGAGAAACGTGTTGACCGAAGTGGAGACGCCCGCAAAACGCGCCAGTGTCTGACGAATCCGGTAGAGCGCCCAGTTCTGGTCGGTTGCGCCCATCGGCTTCAAGTCGACTTCGAACTCCGATAGCTGCACGCCAGTCGGATCGACCACGCCGTTCGCGCGGCCCGCGCGCTGGGCCACGAGGCGCACGCCCGGCACTCGCATTAGCGCCTGCGAAACCTGCGTGCCGATGCGCATCGATTCCGCAAGCGAGGTGCCCGGCGCGAGCCCCATGTGAACGGTGTAATGGCCTTCGCGCAGTTGCGGAATGAAGCTGCCGCTCATGAACGGCAGCGCCGCGAGCGCGGCGACGCACATGAGCGCAACGATCACCATGACCGCCTTCACGCGCCGCTCTACTTTAGTCAGGATTCCAATGTAACGCGTTTTCAGGCGCGCGATCAGGCGCGGTTCGCGCTCGGGCAAAGGCCCCTTCGCCAGCAGTGCGAGCGCCATCGCCGGCGTGAGCGTCAGGGCGACGCCCAGCGACGCGAGCACGGCCAGAATGTAGGCGGTGCCGAGCGGCGCGAAGAGCCGCCCGCCGATACCCGAGAGCGTGAGCACGGGCAGAAAGATCAGCATCACGATAAAGGTGGCAAACACCACGGCGCTGCGCACTTCGAGCGAGGCGCGCAGCACGACGCGAAACGCGGGACGCGGCTGGCTCAGCGTGCGGTTCTCGCGCAGGCGCCGGTAGATGTTCTCGACGTCGATGATCGCATCGTCCACCACTTCGCCCAGCGCGATCGCGAGGCCGCCGAGCGTCATGGTGTTCAGGCTCACGCCGAACGAGGTCAAGACGATGATCGCGACCAGCAGCGACAACGGAATCGCGACGGCCGAGATCACGGCGGTACGCACATTGAGCAGAAACAGGAACAGCACCGCGACGACCAGCACGGCGCCGACAATGAGCGCCGTGCGCAGGTGCCCCACCGCGACCTCGATGAAATTCGCGGGCCGGAACACGTTGGCGTTCACCTCCACCCCTTGCCGCGCGAGCGCCGGTTCGAGCCCGGCGAGCGTCTTTTCGATGTCGCGCGTCACGGCCATCGTGTTGGTCCCGTACTGGCTTTCCATCACCACCATCACGCCGGGCTTGCCCATGATCGACGCCGCGCCAACCGCCGGGGCATCGCCCCATGTCACGTTGGCGACATCGCCCAGTCTGATCGCGGTCCCGTTGCTCGCGCGCAGCACCACGCCGGCCAGTTTTTGCGGTGTCGTAATCTGACCATCGGCGTTGACGGCGATACGCTGATTGGCGTTCTCGATGAACCCCGCGCCCCGCACGCCGGTGGACTGGCGCGCCGCCGCCATCACGTCCTGAATCGAAACGCCATGACGTATCAACTTCGCGGGGTCGACCTGGATCTGCAGCTGGCGCGTCTCGCCGCCGAACACGATCACATCGGCCACGCCGCGGGCGCTCAGCAGTTGCGGCTTGACGGTCCATTGGGCGATGTCGTAGAGGTCCGCGAGCGAGCGCGTCTTCGACGTGAGGCCAATGGTACGCACGACGCTCGTCGTGGTGGTGAGCGGCAGAAGCTGGGGCGGCGCGACGCCCGCCGGCAGCGTGCCCGCGAGCGCGCTGATGCGCTCGGTGACGAGTTGCCGGACTTGCATCAC
Organism: Paraburkholderia tagetis; assembly: GCF_022213065.1. Lineage (GTDB taxonomy): Bacteria > Pseudomonadota > Gammaproteobacteria > Burkholderiales > Burkholderiaceae > Paraburkholderia > Paraburkholderia tagetis. The sequence goes on along the minus strand of NZ_JAKLJA010000027.1, from coordinate 72,975 downwards.
GTTGGCATGGTCGTCGAAGACGAGCGTGACCGAGGAGAGGCCCTGCATCGACCGCGAGCGAATCGATTGCAGGCCGGTCATGCCGCCGAGGGCATTTTCGACCGGCTGCGTGACGAGCGTCTCCACCTGCTCGCTGGTCATGCCCGGCGCGGCTGTCTGCACGATGCTCATCGGCGGCGCGAATTCGGGAAACACATCGAGCTTCGCACGGGTGAGCGAAAAAAGCCCGTAGCCGGCCGCCACGACGGCCAGCGCGAAGATGACGCCACGAAAACGCAGCGAAAAGCGGATGATCGCGTCAAGCATGGGACCTGGAATAGCGTTGTTCTGGGCGGGTTAGATTTCAGTCGTCACACTCGGGCGGATCCTTGCACGCGGTGGCGATGCCCTGCGGCTTGAGCTCTTCGGAGAGCAGCAGTTGCGCCCCCTGCGTGACGATCTGCTCGCCGGCGTGAAAGCCGGACGTCACCATGAAGCCGTGGGCTCCTACATCGCCCACATTACCCACGACGCCTTCGTTACTCATCTGCACATAGCGCCGCGTAAAGCGCTCGGGTGCCGTGCGCACGTAGACCCACGTCTGGCCGCCGTACCACACCACCGCGCGCTCGGGCACCAGCAGCCCGGCTAGCGCCTGGCTCGACGTCGGCACGCGCGCGCTCGTGTGCAAATTGGCCGGCAGTGCCTCGTTGGCAACGCTGGCGACATAGAGCCAGGGGCTGCCCTGCACGGCGGGATCGGCGAGTGGCGAGGCCGAAAGCTTCTGCGCCGGCACCGCATGGCCGTCGGGCGCATCGACCGCGATGCGCGCAGGCGGCGCCGTGCCGAAGCTCGCAGGCAACGTCACACGCAGCACGACGGCCTGGCCCGACTGGAGACGCTGAAACAGCTGCGATCCCGGCTTCGATTCCGATGCTGCCGCGGCATTCGCGAGCGCGTCGCCGAACTGCTGCCGCATGGCGCCATCGAGCCCGCCTAGCGTCGCCTGGGCCGCTTGCAGTTTCGCGGCATCGGCCTGCATCGCCGACTGGGCGTCCTGCAAGCTCTTCTGCGAAATGTTGCGGTCGTCGGCGAACAATGAGCGGCTGCGCTCGTACTGCGCGCGCGAACTGGCCGCCTGCGCGGTGAACGTAGCCACGTCCGCGCGCGCGCTGGCGAGGCGGTTATGCAGGTCGAAGAGCGGCTGGAGATCGAGGACAGTGGCATCGGCGCCGACTTCGGGCTCGCGGCTGACGGCGGCGAGCGGCGCGACTTCGATATGGCTCGCGCGCTGCACGTCGCGGCTCACGACCACCACCGTTTCGCCGTTGACCGTCTGCACCGTGGGCGGCGGGGGCGATTGCGCCGCCGTGGCTGCCGAGGCGCCGGAATCGTCGAACGCCTGGTTGATGATGTACCAGCCCGCGCCGGCGGCGAGCGACAGCGACAGCGCGCAGAAAATGATCAGTCGGGAGTTCATCGTGGCGACTCTTCAATGAGGGTAACGCTCGCCGCCTCGCGGCCGAGGGGTTGCTGCATCGCGTCTTCGAGCGCGCCGGCTGCCTGCTGGACGGCGACCTCGGCGTCGAGCCGCGCGGTCTCGCTGGTTTGATAGTCCGCCCTTGCCTGCGTAAAAGTGAGCCGGTCCGCGTTGCCCAGAGCGAACGCCGCCGCCTGGCTTTCGAGTTGCCGGCGGGCGCTCGCCAGATGGTCGTCCGCTAGCTGCAACGCGTCGAGGCTCGAGCCGTAGCGCGCAAGCGCGTGCGCAAGATCGCCGAGGATGGCGTCCTGCAACGCGCCCGTGCGCACCGCTGCTTCCTTGCGTTTGGCCTCGGCTTCTTTTATGCCGCCCTGGTTCTGGTCGAAGATCGGCAACGTAATGCCGGCGAGCCCGAATGCGATCTTGTTCGTGCCCGTGTCGTAGGTGTAGCCAGGCCCCAGGTGGATGTCCGGGTACTGCTTCGCGACTTCGAGTTGAAGCGCCGACTCGGCCGCGGCGTAATCGGCCAGCGAAGCGAGCAGATCGGCGCGATGGAAGATCGCCGCGCGCTGCGCGTCCGCGGCTGGCGGCGCAGGCGGAACCGCACCGAAAGCGCTCAGGTCGAGCGCCACGCCGTCGAGCGCGGCGACCGGCACGCCGATAGCAGCCGCCAGATGCGCGCGCGCGTCCTGCCCGGCGCTGCGCGCGGCGGCCAGATCGCTCTGGGCCTGGGTATCGGCGAGGACGGCGGCGTCGACATCGGGCTGTGCGTACTGGCCGAGCGCGAGACGACGGCGGCTCATCCCGGCGATCTGCCGCTCGGCGTCGGCCTTCGCGGACAGGAAAGTGATGCGCACCTGAGCGGCGTACAGGGCGAGCATGGCGTCGCGGACCTGAGCACGAACCTTCCACGCTGCATCGACGATATTCAGCCGGGCCGCTTCCGAGAGGTGGGTTGCGCGATCGACGCGATAGCCGCGCTTGTGTGCGGTCTCGATGGGAATGTCGAGCGAAGGACCCCAGGTGAACGGCGCGCCTGGACCTGGATTGGGTGTGTTGTACTGAAACGGCAGTTGCAGGACAGGATTGGGGATCGCGTCGGCGACGTCGATGCCTGCCTTGGCGGTGCTCCATTGCGCTCGGGCGAGGTCGAGGGCGGGGCTGTAGTAGAAGGCGGCCAGGGTGAGGGATTCGAGATTCCAGCGTGCTGGCGGCCAGGGCGTGATGTGGTGGCGTGTCTCGCGATCCACGTAGGCATGGAGTTCGGGGCTCGTGAGCGAGCGGTGCTCGAATTGCTGGGTAAGCTGGGGTGAGGTAATGGGTTGGGGATGGTAAGTCGTGCAGCTGGCCGCCGCGACGGTGGCGATGGCGATGCTGGCAGTCCATAGCGCGCGGCGCATGCTGGTGGTTCCTGGAGGCTATTGGGGAGTGCTTTTTCGCTCGTGCTTTTTCGCGTTTCCTTGTTTTCGTGTCGGTCTGCCAGCGTTGCCCCTGTGCGGGGCGGCACCTACTTTTCTTTGCAGCCGCAAAGAAAAGTAGGCAAAAGAAAGCGGCTCAAACCGCTAGTGTTACGCCGTCCACCTCTCGCCTGTAATCGAAGTGGTTCCGGAGCATCCGTCACCCCGCACCTTCAAACTCAGTGACAAAGGACTCATTCATCCCGCTGCTCGCTACGCGCGCAGCGGTCGGGTCTGCATAGGAAACCACACGTACTGCCAAGTACTCGAATACGCACGCACTGCATCGACGCGCATGCGCTCCACTGGTTTGGGGTTATGCCCCACGGCGCGCGTAGCGCCGCCGGAGGAATGAGCCCTTAGTCACTCTGTTGTACGGCGCGTGGTGACAGACGCTCCGGAACCGCTCCGATTAACGGCAAGTGGTGTACTGCGTAACACTAGCGGTTTGAGCGGCTTTCTTTTGCCTACTTTTCTTTGCCGCTGCAAAGAAAAGTAGGTGCCGCCCCGCACAGGGGCAACGCTAATAGACCGACACGAATACAAGGAAACGCGACGGAACCGCGAAAAACCCAGAACACAATACCAGCTTGAATACTACGCCATCGTTTGTGAAGTTTTCGTCAAGAAGTGGGGGGGTAAAAAAGCGAAGCTAAAAGAAAGGCGCTCATGAACCCGGCCCACGCCGGTTCACCACCTCCAACCGAATCGACACTCGAGTACCCTTACCCGCCTCACTATCCATCTCCACACCCCACCCATAGCGCTCGCAGATCTTATTAACAATCGACAGACCGATCCCAACACCAGGCGTCGCGGTTCGCGGCGCGCCCGCCTGATAGAAGCGATCAAAGACACGCGCAAGCGCATGCGCAGGAATACCCACCCCGGTATCTTCGATATGCAGCCAGCCATCGGCATAGCGAAACTGAACCCGCCCGCGCTCGGTATGCCGAACGGCATTATCCACAAGATTGGACAGCACGATCGCCAGCGCCGAGCGGTTCGCCATCACCCAAATCTCGCGATCCACGTCCACGGCCGCATCGAGTCCCTTTTGCGCGAGCCGGTCAGCGAATGGCAGCAGCGCCGTTTCGATCATGCTCGCCATCGCCACCGGCTCGACGTCGCGCGCCGAATCCTCCCTCGCAAGCGTCAGCAGCGCATCCGCAAGCTCGCGCATGGTGTCGGCCGCGCGCTCGATCTGCTGGAGCCGCGCGCGCGACTTGCCAACGATCGCCGCGTCCTGATCCAGCAATTCACAGCTCGTCTTGATCGTCGTGAGCGGCGTGCGCAGTTCGTGGCTGACATTGCCCGTGAACGCCTTCTCGCGCGCCATCATCTCGGCCATGCGCCGGTGGTAATCGTTGAACGCCTCCACGAGTCCGGCGAGTTCCGTCTCGTCGTATTTGCCCGGCTGGATGGGCGCCGATTCGCCGAGCCGCAGCGTCTTCACCTGCCGCGCGAGCCCCGCCACCTGGCGCACCAGCAGGCCCGACAAGCCGAACGACAGCCAGATGGTGAGAAGCGCAAAGAGCCCCGTTCCCGCCATCAACGCGTTGACGACTTCCTTGAAGTGCTTTTCGTAGATATTGAAATCGTAGACGCGGTACAAGCGCTGATACCGGCCTGCCGCACCGAGCGACGCAATCGCGACATGAATCTCGCGCCCGTCGATGATGATCTCGCGCGTGCCGGCCGGCAGGTTCCCGACCGTCGCGGGCAGTGTGATGGCCCGCTGGTCCGCGCCCGATACATAGCCATTCATTCGGACATCGAACGGTGGTAGCAGGGACGGGTTGGCTTCGTAGCTCTTGAGCACGCTGGCCATGTCGTCGCGAATGAGTGCCGCAATCAGCTTCTCTTCCTGCGCCTCCGCCAGCGCTCTCACGCCCAGCGCCTGAGCGAGCAGCAGCGCGATGGTGAGCACCGAGAAGAACAGCGCGACCTTGAAACGCAGGCTATTTCGCATCATGACTGCTCGCCGCGAGCCGGTAGCCGATGCCGTGCACCGTCTCTATCACATCTGTTTCATCGGGTCCGCAGAGCGCGCGGCGCAGCGTATAGACGTGCGCGCGCAGCGTGTCGCTATCGGGCAGCGCCTCGCCCCAGACCTCGGACTCGAGTTCGGCGCGGCTGAACGTGCGGTGCGGCGACTGCATCAGGATACGCAGCAACTGAAGACATTTGGGAGGAAGCTTCACTGCACGCCCCGCCCGTTCGACGCTCATGGTCGAGAGATCGAGCCGCACGTCGGCAAAGCGCAGATCCATCGTAGCCACTCGCCCCCGATAGCGCTTGATCAGCGCGCCAAGACGCGCGCCCACTTCCTTAAGCGAGAATGGCTTGACCAGATAGTCGTCGGCGCCATGCACGAAGCCCTCGAGCTTGTCGTCGAGGGCGTCTCTCGCGGTGAGCATCAGCACCGGCGTGTCGCGGCCCGCCTCTTCGCGCAGCCGGCGACAGAGCGTGAGCCCGTCCAGGCCCGGCAGCGACAGATCGAGCAGGATGGCGTCCCACGACTCGGCCAGCGCCATCTTGAGCCCCGCGTTGCCATTGGACGCCAGATCGACCGCGTAGCCGCTTCCTTCGAGATAGTCGTAGAGATTCGCGGCAATCGCGCAATCGTCTTCGACGATGAGCACTTTCATGGACATGCGCAGGTCACGCTTTGGCTGGAAGAGCGCTCATGCTACCGCAGAAGCCGGTCGCGATCTTGCAGTTCGTAATGCGGTCCGTCGCGTGGGTCCTGGGAGCGCCAGGCTGATGGAACGGCAAGGCGCCAGCGTTGTGCGCACGCGCGAACGCGCCGGCCGATAGTTTATTCGTAAAGCCCCAAATGGTTCACCTTCGTAAACGGAATAAGATTGGCATCTTTATCGAGCTGATATTTGGTCACTCTGCCATGGTCGTCGACTTGAATGAGCCACTTCTGCACCTTGTCAGTACCCAATTTCGCCTTGATATCCGCAGCGGTGTTTCCAGGCGTTCCCTCAAAATGGCCGTCGAGCCGGTCCCTGACCCAATCGTCCGATGCCTGCTTCGAACCATCGGCCAGTGTGCTGGGAAACTGGTTGCCGTGTTTTACCTCCGTAATAATGTAGTCGGGCGGGCCATGCGGATTTCTGTAAACGCCATCAATCCCGTTTTCCCCATGAGAATAGGGCGTGTCGGTTTTGCCAATCGCTTCGTAACTGTTTTTCATTCTGCGATTGGCAAGATCCTCGGAATAAGCGCCGTCTATTGAACTTTGAACCGTGCTATTGGCAGTCTGCAGGATGGTTTTTTGCCTTTCCAGTTCGTCATCGGCCTTCTGGTAATCCCTCGCGTGCGGACTCCCATGCTGCGGCAACATATAAGGCGAATCCCCGCGGTCTCTTCCTAGATCTTCGTAATATTTTTTTATTATCGCCCTCTGTTCAGCTTCCAGTTCGAGAATTCTGGCTCTCGCGTTTGCGGCCCTGTCCGCCTGTTTGGCTTGCCACGTTTGCTTGCTGTCCTGATCGAGCGGCGCGGACGCCGTGTCATCCGTCTTCGGCGTGCTTTCCTGCCGGTGGCCCGATTCGGTGCACTCGTCCGGGCATTCCTCGCCATGAATCGGACACGCCTTCAATCCCAATACGTCGACGTTGACCAGCGGGTTCGCCGTGTACGCATACAGGTTGATGCCGCCCGACTGCCCAGCGGGATCGGACTGCAAATACCGCCCCAGCGCCGGTGAATAGGATCTGAACCGGTTGTCGTGCAGCGCGGTCTCGTCATCGAAGTAATGGCCGGGCCAGCGCAGCGCGTAATCGATCGTGTTGCCCGCCGCAACCCGCACCGCTCCATAAGGGTCGATCTCCGCTGCCTGCCAGACCTTGCGCCGCTGTGCGTCCTCGATCCATTCGGGCAACCCGACCTGATTGCCGAACACGAAGTACGCCTCGCCCGATTCCGGCGGCGCGCCTTCAAACGGATAATCGATAAACATGAAAGGCAGGTACGCGTTCGCGTTCGGGTACACGTAGATGCGCACCGGCCCGTTTGGCGTCTGCTCCGCCATCAGGCGGTCTCCATCCCAGTAGAATTCCGTGCGCGCGTTGCCCATCGTCTTGGCAACGCGCCGGCACAGGCCGTCGTATTCGGCCGCCCAGACTTCGTCCCGGCTGCTCCAGCGCACCTGCACCAGCAAGTCCATGCAGTCGTACTGCCACGTCGTGCGCTGGCCGTTCGCGCCGATCTCCCCGGCAAGGTGATTGCGCGCGTTGTAGCGGAACGCGCCCGACGATGCCGCGCTCAGCCGGTTGCCCTCGCCATAACGTAGCCAGGCTCGCGCGGGCGTCGACAACAGGTTGCCGCCACGATCGTATTCGAAGCGTCGAACGGTCCATCCATCGTGGCTTTCTTCGATCAGGCGATGAGCATCGTCGTAGCGATAGTCCGTGGCGCCCGCGACGCTATCGGTCACCCGTCGCAACTCGCCCGTCGCGCTGTACTGATACTGCACGCAATGGCGCTCCGCCGTGCGCCCCTCGGGCCACACGAGCCGTCCGATACAGCGGCCGCTCGCATCGAACCGGCGCAATACGTTGGTGCCGTTGCCGAGGCGCAGCAAAACGTGGCCATCGGCAGCGCTCAGGAGCCTGTGCGTGCCGCCCACCGGCGTGTGGATGAGCACCTCGCCATCCCCACCTTCTTCGTATAAAACCGTAAAGCGTCCGAAATAAGTCGTGCGGCTCCGCCCTTCGTCGTCGTACTCATGCTCGATGCCGCGCCCATCGCGCAGATCCGAAGTGCGGCGGCCGTACCAGTCGTAGGTCCGCGTGACATCGAATTTTTGCGTCGATGCCCGGGTCATGCTGCCACGGAAATCGTACTCGTAGGCATGCGTCTGGCCGTCCGCGAGAAAGCATCGGCTATGCAGCCCGTTATCGCCCACCTCGAATCGCAACAGCAGGCTGCCCGCCCCATCGCGCTTTTCGATCAACCGGTCGCCCATGTCGTAGACGTAAGTCTCGCGCACTGCGCCGTGCCGCATCACGCTCGTCATGCGGCTCTTGTGGTCGTAGGCGTAGGCACTCTCGTTGCCGTTCGCATCGACGATCGACGTGATTTTCTGCTTGGCCGAATACCGGTATCGGACGGTGTTGCCCAGCGGATCGGTCTCGCTTTCACGCAAATTCCACGAGGCAATGCCGTAGCGATAGTCGCGCCCGTCGCCGTCGCGCAGTTGCAGCAGATTGCCTGCGGCGTCGCGTTGCAAACGCTCCGCTCGACCCTGTTCGTCGGTTCTGGCGATCACGCGCCCTACGGCATCGTGCTCGTGAACAGGCGTGAGCGCGGGGTGCGGAAATAATGAGGCGGCAATTGCCGCTATGTCGGGGGGAAGCAGCATCGTATCGGCCAGCGCCGCACGCGTGGCCTGCCCCCACTGCAAATCTCGCGGCGTTCCGGGCAAGGCTGGCACGAGCGGATTGGGCAAGACCGGCGCGTCGTCCTGGGTCGGCCAGCCATTACCCCAACGATCCACGCGCCCGGTATGGCCCCCGCGTTCGTCGTAGAGCCAGTGCATCGCGCGTCCGCCCGAATCGATCTCGCGAAGGATCCGCCCGTCGTCGCCCAATACGCGCTCGGCCACGCCGCCATACGGATCGACGACGCGCGTCACCGTGCGCGCCGCGTTATAGAGGAAGGTCCATTTGCCGCCGTCGGCGCGCGTGACCACCGTGCGGCCCGGTTGATAGTCGAGCCGGACATGCCAGAGCCCGTCTTGCCCCACACTCTCGACGCAGCGACCATGGCTGTCGTAACGGTAGGAAAACGAATAACCGTTGGCGTCAGTCTCGCGGATCATGCGGCGGCGGTCGTCGTAACCATACGTCATCGAGGCATCGAGTGCATCGGTGGACGCCACGAGACATCCTTCGGCATCGTAGCGATACCGCACGATGCAGGCCACCGCACCCTGCGTATCGGTCAGACGCACTTCAACGACATGGCCAAGCGCGTCATAAAGGAAGTCGATCAACTGGCTGCGCCCGTCACGCACGGCGGTCTGCTCGACGTGCCGCAGCGTGCCGTCGCAGGCGTAGCGAAAGATGCTTGCGACACCGTCGCGAAGATGACGCACGAGCCGCGCCGAACCCTGCGTTTCGCTCGCGCGCTCGAACCTGAACTCGCCCTGCGTTTCATGCCTCAGCATGAAGCGATTGATGTCATGCTGCTCAAATGCATAGCCTGCAAACACGCCCTCGTAACGCCCCGTCTCGCTGCGGCAAATCGGGATCGGGTACGCCAGGCCGTGGCCGTCCACATAGATCGCGCGGGTGCGCAGCAGGCGCAACTCATGCTGCAAGACATGGCGAAAGCCGAAGCCCAACGCGCTATCCCGGTCGCTCCAGCCGCTGCAGTAATAGCGTTCCCATCTGAACGCGGGCGCTGTCTTCGTCTCGTAGTCGACGAATTCGTTTTCCGCCGTGCCCGTAACCACATCGACAGGGTGCCCGTCCTTGCAGGGGCCCTCCTTCGTTCGCACCGGCTCGTCGTCTTTCGCCTGGGTCTTCTTGCGCAGGCCCCATCCCGTCATCAGCATCGCCAGCGCGTCGGGCATCGGGAAGCCGCCAATCAGCACGCCCGGATTGCCGAGTAGCAGCGTGCCCATGCCCGGCTCCACGCCGGGATCCTTGCCCATCAGATTGCTCATCGCCATCGCGACGGCGTCCGCCGCGGTCTGCGCCGCCGTCATTGCGGCTTGCGCCCCCTTGCCGGCCACCGCCTGATCCGCCGCCGTCAATCCGCTCGCTCCCAGCGGCGCGCTCATCCCGGCAATCTGCAAGCCGCGTTTCAGGACGCCCGCCTTTTTCGCCTCTTCGGCAGCGCGCTCCGGGCCGCTCACCCCGAGCGGATTGCAATGGCGCGTGAGGTCGATCGCCATGCGCGCCGCGCGCGCGCCGCCAATGAAAGTATTGCTCGATCCCGTGCAGATCTCGAAGATCGGCGCGAGGCCGCCGCAAGTGGGCGCGATGCCTACGTCCAGCACGCGCGCCGCTGGCATGCCGCCGATCAGCACGCTCAGGCAGCCGCTGCCGATGGTCTCGCCGAAGCTCGGCATCGGCACGCCATTGCTCGGCGGGTGCACATGCGCATGCGGGACGCCGAGATGCGGCACGCCGATGAACGCCGCAGGCATGCCGGGCATCATGTTCGCGAAAGGAATCAGCGCCATGCCCGTGTTGAGCAATTGATCGAATGCGCCGAGGCTGCCCGCCACGCCGTTCACGACGTTCGTGATGCGGTCCAGCGTGTTGGCCTTGGGGTTGCCAAGCTGCTGAAACGGCTGCGCGCCGGCGTTGACCGCGCTCGCGAGCGCATCGACGGACGTGTTGCCGGTTGGCGCGATCAGCGGTGCGGGTGGCGCGCTGGCCTCGGTTGCCGCGCTAGCCTGCGTTGCCGCGCTGGCCGGATTTCCGGGTGGGGTGCCCATTTAGCGATGCCCCTCCCGCTCATCTTCGCCGGGCACATGCGCCATCTGTGCCGCATGCGCGGCTTCACGATGCGCAGGAATCCGATCTTTCTCCATCTCGTAGGCTCGCGCCTGGTTCTTGAGTCCGGCCTGCGCATACAACGCCACCAGCCGTTCGAGCAGCGAGTGGCGCTGATGCTCGCAGCCGAAGCGCTCACACAGCGCTTTCGCGTCGGTCCACGCACGCGCGGCTTCGACGGTCTTGCGCTCGCCCAGCCACGCCACGCCGAGCTTCTCCAATGCATCGACAGCCGCATGCGCGAACATCAGCTTGTCCGCGGCCCGGCTCGCAAGCTCGAAATATTCGACCGCACGCGCGGGCTGCTTCAGGCTCAGCCACGATTCACCGGCCGCCATGAGCAGATTCAGCGTCACGCTCAGGTTGCCGCTATCGGCCGCCGCGTCGAGCGCGTGCGCATACCAGCGGCTCGCATCGGCGTGCTGGCCGCTGCGCGTCGCGACATCGCCGATTCCGCCCAGCGCCAGCGCCTGCCCAAGCGGATTGCGCTGCTCGCGATGCCAGCCATACAGCAAGCGATATTTCTCCAGCGCCTGGTCGAGGCGGCCATGCGTGAGGTCGAGCGCGGCCAGTTGCATGGCCGCCTGCATGCGCTCGAAAATCGGTCGAGCCGCGTCGTTGAGCGCGCGCGCCAGCGTATCCGCGGCTTTTTCCGGCGAAAAGTCGAGGTCGAGCGCGAGCACGTGGCGGGCCTTTTCGCGCTGACCGGGCGACAACAGGAAGCGCCGCGCGCAATCGTCGCGAAGGCAAAAGCGGTGACCCTCCATCCACGCCTCGAAGCCGTCGAGCGCGAGCAGCGGCCACATCGTTTCTGCATAATCAGTTGCGTCAGCAACCATCGATGGCATGAGCGCCCAGACGATATCGATGCCTTCCGCCACGAGCGAGCGCACATGTTCGACCGCTGCCTTGAGCCGTCGCGCAGGCAATTGCCCCGGGTCCGTGCAAAACAGCGGGAGTTCGGCCCATGGCGCAATGCCCTCTTCCCGGCGCGCCTGGTTCTCGGCGGCGATCTGCGCGGCGAGCGACTGCATGCACTGCTGCAAATAGCGGCCCGGCGTGTCGCATTCGAATGGAAACAGCAGATAGATGCGCTGCGCGTCGCGCCGGTCGCGCTCCTGCAGCATCTTGAACACGAGCGCGATGTCGAGATCGGTCGCGCCGAGCACGAGCGTAGGGTAGTCGGGCTGCTCGATGAAGTCGCCCAGCGCGGCGTCCGTGGCGGCAAATTCGCGGTGCATCGCCCGATCTCCCGCGCGTCAGTTCAGCCGGATATAGCGGCTGCGCAGCACCGTGTCGGCCTCGGTGCGGATATCGATGCCGCCGCGCCCGGCCTCCAGCTCCAGCGTCTGCGCGCGCAAACTGAGCTTGCCCGCCGCCTCCAGGTTGACGTTCGGGCTCATGAGACGCACCACCGGCCCCGCGCTCGAAGCGAGAATCTGCACGAGCGGCTGGCCGTGCGCATCGTCGATCCGGACGCATTCGTCGGGCGCGAGCTTCATGGCATGGCCTGCGTGCGGGTCAGGTTCGGAGCCGGGGCCGACCGCTTCACCACCGCCGATGGCGTCCGCGAGGATGCCCGTGACGAGCGGCTCGGGCCAGTTCGCCGGCTGCTCGACGAGCACGCGATCGCGCATGCGCGGCCGTTGCCCGCGCAGACAGTGCAGCCAGCGCTCCAGCGTCCCGCCGTGCGGGGAGAGCCAGCGCACCCGCACGCGGCCGGGGCTGTCGGGATGGTGGGTATCGGTCACCTCGCCGACAAGCAAGCCTTGCGTGGCTGGCGCTCGCGCGGGCGCTGCCGGCTGGGGAGCCACGCCCGCATCGAACAACGCGCGCAGCTTCGAGCGCGTGGCGTCGTCGATGCTGTCGGGATCGATTGGCGCGGCTTCCGTCGGCCGCGTTGCGTCGGCGTGATCCGCGTGATCTGCGTAGTTTTCCTGAACACCCATGAGATCCTCTCCGTTGTTCTGCCGGCCTTCACGAAATGCACTTCGCCCCGCGCCTAGTTGATATGCGCGATCGTCCCCTGGATCGTGATGCCCGACGAATCGAGCGTGATGCTCGCGCCATTCGTTGAGATGACGATGGTCTTCGCGTTGATGTTGACCTGCTTGACGTCCTTGTCGCCCACGTTGATGGTGGGCGCCGAGACATCCACGTTGGTGGTCCCGTAGACCGCTGTAAAAGGCGTTCCCGAGATGACGACGCCCTTGCCCGTCCCCTTGATATGCACGCCCCGCTGCGCGCCGTCGCCGATGATGCCGACGCCGTTGTCGACTCCGTTCACATCCACGCCCGTATCGCTGCCCTTGATGGCGACGCCGCCGGTGTCGCCGGTAATGTGCATGCCCCCGGTTTTCGCATACAGCGATACCGCCTTCGCCGCGGTGACGCTGTACTCGCCGTTGTCCACCTTCACGATGCGCGAGCCATCGGTTACCGTATGCGCGCTGGTCTGCTTGACGCTCACGGTATGCGTGCCGTTCGCCACGGTGAAGCTGTGATTGCCTTCGGTGATTGCATGGGTGCTGTTGCCCGTCACAGCGACGTTATGGTTGCCGCCCACGCTGGTGCTCTCGTTACCGCCGATCTGCGCCGTGCGGTGCTGCGTGACGCTCACCGTTTCGTTGTTGCCGATCTGCTTGTTGCGGTTGTTGCTCACCTGCACCGTCTCGTCGCGCCCCACGCTGCGGGTGCGGTCGCGGCCGACTGAAACGGAATGGTCGAGTTCGGCTTCCATGTCGAGATTGCGCTCCGCGTGCATCCATAGTTGCTCTGAGCCCTTGCGGTCTTCGAAGCGCAGCGCGTTCGCATGATCGGACGTGCCGCCCGGCGTCGAGCGCGAGAGCAGCCCGCTTTGCGTCGCGCTCATCGGCAGGCCCCATGGCGGCATGCGCGAGGCGTTGTAGACGCGTCCGGTCACGATCGGGTAGTCGGGGTCGCCGTTCAGGAAATCGACGATCACTTCGTCGCTCACGCGCGGAATCTGCACGCCGCCAAAGCCGCCGCCGGCCCACGGGCTCGATACGCGCACCCAGCACGAGGAGTCCTGGTTGTGCTGCCCGTAGCGGTCCCAGTGGAATTGCAGCTTCACGCGGCCGTACTGATCGGTCCAGATTTCCTCGCCGGGCGGCCCGACCACGACTGCCGTCTGCGGCCCGTTGGTATGAGGCCGCGGTGTCGTGCACGGCGAGCGGTACGGCAGGCTGTCGGGTTGCGCGAGCAAATCGGCTTCGTGCAACACGGGTTCGTTGCCGCTGTGGCTCGCGTAGGGGTTCTCCTGAAAACGATACGCACATCGAACGATCAAGTATTTGCGGTTCTGGTCCGCGCGCGGGCAGCGCGCAAGCTCGAACAGGTAGCCCGGCGCGCTGGCGCGCACATCGGTATGCGCTTGTGCGCGGTCGTACACCCCTTGCAGTTCCTCCAGGCGCACGCGATTGCGATACTCGCCGTGCGCGTCGTCGCGATAGCCGCCAGGCCACTCGAACACCGCATAGTCGTCGTGATCGTGGCCGCGCGGCTCTGCGCGCTGCACGCCCAGATCCGCAAGCGGCTTCGTGTAGTCGTAGTCGCTCGCCTCGCGCCGCCCGGCGCTCACCTCCTGCACGGGCTGCCAGGTTTCGATGTGCTCTTCATCGGCAATCGCGGCGCGGTCGCTGGCGATGAACGGAATCGTCGCGGAGCCGGGCAGATCGCCATGCGAAGCCATGGCGTCGCAGAGCACCAGCGTGTGCGTCCCGGCCTCGTGCCGGAAGAAATAGTAGATGCCCTCCGTTTCCATCAGCCGCGAAACGAAGGCGAAGTCGGTCTCGTTGTACTGGACGCAGTACTCGCGCGGCGCGTAGGTCTCGGTAAGCCGGCTTTCGACCGGATAGCCATACGGCGCGAGCACCTGCTGCACGATCTGCGGCACGCTCTTCTCCTGGAAGATGCGGCAGTCGGCGCTGCGGGTCGCGAGCCACAGCCAGGGGCGCACGATCAGCTCATACGCGTAGTAGCGCTCCGCATGCCGCCCGATCAGTGCGGCGCGCGCCACGATGCCGTTCAGATAGCGTTGCCCGCCGCCCGCCAACTCGACGCGCACCGTCACCGGTTTGCCGAGCAGGTCGCGCAGCGAGACGCTGTGGCTCGCGGCTAGCGCCTCGATGCGCCATTCGAACGGACGCCCGAGTGCCTCCTGACCGTTCAGGCGATAGAACTTGAGCGCGTCGCCGAGCGGGCTGTCGAGCGTAAAGATGCGCGCCACGCGTCACCCTCCTTGCGCCCGCGCGACCAGATCGATCACGAGGTCGCGCGCCGGTTCGTCGTTCAGCCGCCGTCCGAGCCAGGTGGAGAAGCCGAGCCGCCCCGCGCCGCCGGGCGCCGCGCGCGGCACCTCGGGCGCGGCCAGTTCGAGTTGCAGATCCCAGCCGAACTCGACGCCTACGTACTCGCGCACCCAATGCACGAGCCGCGCGGCGTCCGCGCCGCCGGGCAGGAAGGACGGGTAGCGCGCGAACGGCAATGGCCCGAGCACAATGCGAAAATTGCCTTGCGCATCGCGCACGGCGCGCCCGAGCACCGCGCCGCGGCCGAGCGCCGCGCGCGCGCCGCGCCTGCGCCGCCCGCCGTGTGCCGTGCCTGAGGCGCCACCTCGCGCGCCCATCGCACCGATCGCACCAATCGCGCCGCGCTGCCGCGCGTCGAGCGCGACCCAGCGCACGACATGCTCGACGATGCGCACCGGCACGCCGAAGTCGTGGCGCAGCATCTGCGCGAGCCCTTCGGGGTTGCGCGTCTGGCGCACCCAGTGGCCCGCATGGAAATACTTCGCGTGACGACCAGGCACGTCTCGCGTGGACAACGCTGCGTCCGCGGCCCGCGCGCCGATCAGGCTCGCGACCCAGCCGTCGAAGCGCGATGCGCCGGAGCGGTCGAGGCCCACGACCGGCTGCGCGTCGGCCCACGCGCGATACAGCAGCACGAGCAGCCGATGATGAAACACATCGGCGAAAGCACTCATCGAGGCGTCGCCCACGCTGTGCGCGCGCTCGAACGCGTACTCCGTGACATGCTGCGGCAGCGGGCCATTGGGACCGAACAGGCCGAAGCCCTGAACGAGCACGCGAGGCGGCACGCGGTCCGCCTGCGCGTCGGCGATGCCGGCCACCATCGAAGGCGCAAAGGATAACGAAGGAATCTGCCCGAGCCGCACCGGCTCCGCGCCGGGGTGCTGCGCCGCGCCGAGCCGAGCCGGCGCGCTCGCGAGCGCGTCGATCCAGCGCAGCAAGTGGAACAGGTCGTGCTCTGCTGGCGCCGCGCGCAACCCGCGCCAGAACGCCAGGTAGCGGGCGCGATCGGGATTGGGGTTTGGGTTATCGCTCATATCGCCGGCCTGCGGCCCACGCGTGCGGGCCATTCCGCAACCTCGCCGCGCTGCGCCGAATACAGTGCGAATTCGACGAACGCGTTGATCGACGCATGCCGCGCGAAGAACTGCTCGAGCGCCGCGCCGAGCACATAAGGGCTGTCGCCCGCGAAAGCGTGATCGTCGACGGTCAATTCCACGCGCACGCCGCGCCCGTAGACGAGCGGCCCCGCCACCGGCAGGCGCCTGAACACCGGCTCGCACGCGAGCCGCCGGATGCCCCGGATGCGGCGCGCGAGCGGCGCGTCCGAAGGGTCGGCGTAGATCTCCAGTTGCTCGCGCAGCCGCTGCGCGCCGGCTTCGTCGTCGATATCGGCGAGCGGCTGGTAGTTGAGCCCCAGATGCGCGATCAGCCGCCAGTTGGCTTCGTCCTGCGCGAGCGGCGGGCGCGGTGCCGAAGGGCCGCGCACGATGCGCACGCGGCTCACGGGCGCCGAGATCTTCAGCGTGAGATCGGCAACGCCCGCGGCCGCCAGGTGCAGCGGCAAGTCGCGGTTCGTGCATAGCGTATCGGCGGAAAGCAGCTCGATGTGCTCGTCGAACGGCGCACGACGGCGGTCGACAAGCGACACGTAGACGTCCGTGCCCGCATAGTTCGAACGCAAGCCGGAGCGCCGCGCCTGCGTGCCGACGAGCCGCGTTTCGCGCCGCACCGAAAAGTACGCGCCGGATTCCTCCGCATCGTCGGCGCGCGCCATATAGAGCGGATGAAAGGCACAGTCGCCTTGCATGCCTTGCGCGCCGTGTGCACCTTGCGCACCCGTATGTCCCGCAGCACCCGCGCGATGGCCGATCACGCGCTTCACCGCGAAGATCTCGTAGTCGAGCGCGCGCGTGCGGTCGACCATCAAGCGATATTCGCTCGTGCCGGGCGTCACCGGAATGCGCTCCGTGCGCTTCGGAAACAGATTGATCGCGGGCGTGCAGTCGAGCGCGAGATGGGTTGCGTCGATGCTGCGTTCGAGATCGGCATCGTCGCCGTCGATGAGCAGCAGCAGTTCGATGCACTCGCCGCGCGATGCCTCGAACGCCTGGCGCAAGCCACGCACGCTGAAGAAGAGGTTGCGCGCCGCGAACGCAAAGTGCTCGCGCAGGATGCGATAGCCCTCGAAGCCGCGCGAACTGGGCGGGAAGAGCGCCTGGTCCGCGTCGAACCCTTCGTGGACCACGGACTCCGGCCCGAGCGTTGCGAGCCGCCTGCCTTCCGTGCGTTTGCTGGCATTGCCGCTGATAGGCGTAACGTCGTTGGCAACATCGCTACCAACATCGGTATCGCGCAACACGACGCCGAACGTGCGCGCGCACACGAGTTCGAGCAGCCGCATCGCCTGCCGCTCGGGGCCGCTGAGAAAGAACGTGAGCTGGTCGATGGGCAAGCGATTCAGACTCGCCCCGCCGCGCGCGCCAAGGACGATGCGCAAGGCTCGCCTCGTGCCCGTGCCAGTGCCTGCGCCCGTGTTCGCACCTGTATTCGCACCAACCTGCGCGGCAATTGGCGCAAGCCCCGCCGGCACCGGCACCAGATCGACGGCGCGCAGCACGAGCGGCCACAGCGTGACCGGCTGCGCGGTGCGGAACTCGCAGGCGGTCCCCATGCCGCGCGGCGCGGCCGCCATGAGGCTGGTCCCGGCCGGCACGGTAAACCCCTGGCCTGGCGTGCTCTGGGCAGGGTCGGCCTCGAACTGCACGATCGCCATCGCCGGCGTGGGCGCGAGATGATCGGGGTACACGACATCGAGCAGCCGCTCGGAAAAGCGCGGAAACTCCGCGTCCATCTTCAACTGCACGCGCGCGGTGAGAAAGCAGAAGCCTTCGAGCAGCCGCTCGACAAACGGGTCGGCCACGTCGATGCCGTGCATGCCGAGACCGCCCGCGACTTTCGGATACTGGCGCGCGAATTCCGCGCCCAGTTCGCGCAAATACGCGAGCTCGCGGTTGTAGTAGTCGAGAAAGCGTGTGTCCATGATTCAGGTTTTGCGCCGCATGCGGGCGCCGGCAGGTTCCGGTTCGCCGGATCCGTTCAGCGGGCGCAGCAGCGCGATGCCCGAGTCCAGATCCAGTTCCGTTTGCAGCAGCATCGAGAGCGGCGGCTCCACGCACGCGAGGCGCCCCGCGATCTCGAAGGTCAGCACGTTGTGCCGGCTCGCGCGCCGCGCGTCGTTCACGCAGCGAACCTCGACGCTCTCGCCTTGCAGGCGCGGCTCGAAGCACACGATCGCCTCGCGCAGCGCATTTTCCAGGTACGGCGTATCGATGCCGGACAACGGTGTGCCAGCGAACGCCGGCACGCCGAAGTTGAGCACCGAGCGGCCCGCTTCGGCGTAACGGCGCGCATCGCGTTCGTCGAGCGCGCAGGCCGTGTTCAGCAGCCACGAGAGATCGCGCAGCACCGCTTCGAGCAGCCCGCCAGCATGGCTGCCGCCGCGATACGGCGAGTCCGCAGCGGCGGGCCGCTGCTGGACGTCGTCGCGCAAACGGTCGAACAGCATCGGTCGCGCCATGCGCCTGGGCGCGGCGCCATCGTGCGTCTGGTGCGTCTGGTGCGCCTCGTAAGGCGGGTGCGCCTCGTGAGGCGGGTACGTCTCGCGCACCGGGTCCGGACGAGCGGAATCACGCGCCATGCAGGCCTCACATCTCGGTGTTCTTCTTGATGTCCCAGCCCATCGTCACCTCGGGCCCCTTGCCGCCGTTCTCGTTCTGCTCCCAGTACTGCTTTTTCACGCGCGCGGCCTGGAAGCCGTACTGCATCACCAGCCGGTCGGTCGCATCGCTCGTTTCGGCGCCCACCACGCGCGCCGTGGTCACGATCACCTCTTCCAGCGTGACGCGCGAAAACTCGATCTGCTCGCCGCCGGTCTTGCACGACGATATCTCGACCTTCGATAGATGCTTGCCGCTCGCGCAGTGTTTGATGATCGCGGGCGTGGCCTTGTCCATGAAGGCCATCACCACGAGGTCGTCGAAGTTCGCCTTGCCCGCGTTGCCGCCACCGCCCGAGGCCATGGCGGCCGGCTGTGTCGCGCCCCAGGAAAACGACTGGATATCGCTCCAGCCACCATGCTGCTTGTCGGCGGATTCGCCCGTTGCGCCGTCCACCTTCATAAACATCGCCACGCCCATTGTGCTTCTCCCGGTTTTACATCCAGTTTTTTATCGCGCCACTTCGATATCCTTATCAACTCCCGGTGGCCTGCAACGCCGGCAATCGCGACACCAGCCGCAACGACACCGTCAAGCCTTCCAACTGGTAGTGCGGTCGCAGAAAGAATCGCGCCGAGTAGTAGCCCGGGTTGTCGTCCACGGCTTCCACCACCACGCGCGCCTCGGCCAGCGGCTTGCGCGCCTTGGTGTCCTGCGACGAGTTCGCAGGGTCGCCATCCACATAGTTCATGATCCAGTCGTTGAGCCAGCGCTCCATGTCCGGGCGCTCGCGGAACGACCCCACCTTGTCGCGCACGATGCACTTGAGGTAATGCGCGAAGCGGCTGCACGCGAACAGATACGGCAGCCGGCCCGAAAGCCGCGCATTCGCCGTGGCATCCGGGTCGTGATACTCGCCGGGCTGATAGAGCGACTGCACGCCGATGAACGCCGCCACGTCGGAGTTCTTGCGGTGAACGAGTGGAATCAGGCCGTTCTTCGCAAGCTCCGCCTCGCGGCGGTCGCTGATCGCGATCTCGGTCGGGCACTTGAGATCGACGCCGCCGTCGTCGGTGGGAAACGTGTGGCACGGCAGGTTCTCGACGGCGCCGCCCGACTCCACGCCGCGAATCGCCGAGCACCAGCCATAGAGCTTGAACGAGCGGTTGATGTTGACCGCCATCGCATAGGCCGCGTTCGCCCAGGTGTAGCGGTCGTGGCGCGCGCCGTCGGTTTCTTCCTCGAACTCGAATTCGTCGACGGGATCGGTGCGCGCGCCATAGGGCAGGCGCGCGAGAAAGCGCGGCATGGCGAGCCCGACGTAGCGCGAGTCCTCCGAATCGCGCAGGCTGCGCCACGCGGCGTACTCGGTGTTCTGGAAGATCTTCGTGAGATCGCGCGGATTCGATAGCTCCTGCCACGAGTCCATCTGCATCAGCGCCGACGACACCCCGCCGATGAACGGCGCATGCGCCGCCGCCGCGATCTTCGAGATCGATTGCAGCATCTCCACGTCGGGCGGGCTGTGATCGAAGTAATAGTCGCCCACGAGACAGCCGAACGGCTCGCCGCCCAATTGTCCGTACTCCTCTTCGTAGACCTTCTTGAAGAGCGGACTCTGGTCCCAGGCAATGCCCTTGTGGCGCTTGAGCATGCGCGCGACTTCCTTCTTGCTCGCGGGCAGCACGCGGACCTTGAGCATCTCGTCGCTTTCGGTGTTGTTCACGAGATAGTGCAGTCCGCGCCACGCGGCCTCCAGGCGCTGAAAATCCGGGTGATGCAGCATCGCGTTGATCTGCGTGGAAAGTTTCTCGTCGAGCGCGGCAATCATCTGCCGCACCCCTTCGTAAGCGTCCGACGACAAGGTCGCGGTGCGGCTCTGCTCGAGCGCCTCGCGCGCGAGCGTTTGCACCGCGGTCTGCACGGCCACGCGCGCAAGCTCGGTCTTGGGGCTGATCTCGCGCTCCAGCAGCACCGAGAATTCGTCGCCGCTCAGCGTGGTTGCGGGCAACGTGGCGACGGGGCGTTGCAGTGTGCTTTGCATCTCACTTCGGCTCATCTTCGTCCTCCTGTCCGGCGTTGCGAGGCCCGCTTGCGTGGCCCGGCGCTTGTGGCGCGGCGAGCGCGTTGGGCCGCGAATTCGGTGGCGAGCTTTCCTGCGGGCTTTCCTGGGAGTTTTCCTCCGCCAGTTCGGCGAGCAGCGCCGGGTTGCCCAGCGCCCGCGCGATCAGCTCCTCGGCGCCGCGCTTGCCGTCCATGTACGAGAGCAGGTTCGCGAGCTGCGTGCGCGCCTCCAGCAAGCGCCGCAGCGGCTCGACTTTGCGCGCGAGCGCAGCGGGCGCGAAGTCGTCGATGCTGCGAAACGCGAGTTCGACACTCATCGTGCCGTCGCCCGTGAGCGTGTTGGGCACCTGAAACGCGAGCGCCGGCGCGATCGACTTCATGCGATCGTCGAAGTTGTCGACGTCGATCTCCATGAAGCGGCGCTCGGCCAGATCCGGCAGCGCCTCGCCGCGATTGCCCGCGAGATCGGCCAGCACGCCCATCACGAACGGCAACTGCACCTTCTGCTCGGCGCCGTAAAGCTCGACGTCGTACTCGATCTGCACGCGCGGGGCGCGATTGCGCGCGATGAACTTCTGGCCGCCTTCCGATGACTTGTGACGAGACATGTGAGTCAACTCCCGCGCAATCCGTGCGCTCAAGCAGATCGCCGCCAGTGCCGAAGCCGGCGCCGATCCGTATGTTGATTTCCCGCGCGGTTCCCGATGCCGCGCGCTGTAGTTGGTACTGCGGTTGGTCCTGTGGTTGGTACTGCGGTTGAATGCTCCGGTTGAATGCTCCGGTTGAGTCCTGCGGTTCGGCGCTTCGATCCAGCACGGCGGTTCAGCACCGCTGATCGATCTGGGCTGCTCATTGCACCGATTCACCGTGGCGATTCACTGCATTCACTACGCCGATTCATTGCGATTTCCGCTCAGGTGATCGAGCTCCCGCACGCTCTCCGGCGCGATGTCACGAAAGATCTCGTAGAAGTTCAGCGAGAGCAGGCGTTGCGCACGGCGCAGAAAAATGGGCGCCGGGTGGCTCGGCTCGTGCAATTCGAGGTAACGGCACATCTTTTCGAGCCCGAAATCGATATCGGCGCGGCTCGAAATCTCGGCGTCGCGCCATGCCGCGCCGTTTGTGGCTGGACTGATGGTGAAGTTTGTGGCGGGTGGTCCCGCCGCGCGCTGCTGCGGTGACGCAGCTTGCAACGGGCTCTGCATCGCACTTTGCTCCGCTATGTCGGGCATCGCTGGTGCTGCATCGGGCGCTTGCGGTTGTGCGATGTTCCGCGGCAGTTCGGCGGCCAGCGCCTCTAGCTGCCGTTCGAAGGCGCTCGCATCGAGCGTCCACGCGTCGCCAAGCCGCTCGCGCACCCTGTGCCGCAACGCCGCCAGTTGCTCCCGCACCGCGAGCGCCGCCAGCACCACGGGGTTGCCCGCCGCGAACGCCTCGCGCAATTCGCGCACGAGGCGTTCGCGCCCGCCAGCGTAATGGTTAGCGCTACTACCTGAACTGCTGGCATTGCCGCTTTCACCGCTCTCGCCTTGCTGCATCAACTCCACGGCGGCGCTCACGCTCAGCGTTCCCAGCAGCGACTGGTCGCGCGCCGCGCGCACGCAGCCCTGAGGACCGGCCAGTTCCGCCAGCGCATTGAAGCGCGGCAGCGGATCGGCTTCGCCTTCGACGATCAGCGCCGGATGCAGCGGCTCCCAGTACGCGTCGAGCAACGCCGATGCGAGCCGCAAGCCGTCCGCGTAGCCTTGCAGCCCACGGCTGTCGATCCACGCCCAGGTGAGCGGCACGACCACGCGCAGGTCCTTCGTGCGCGCGAGCAAGGCGAGCGCGAGGCGCTCGACCTCGCGCCATGCGGGCGACTGCGCGGCGATGAGCACATCGCCGTACTGCTCCTCGGGTCTCGCCGTGGCGCAGCGCTGCAACGCCAGAAAATCGGCGTCGTATTCGAGGTCCGGTCCGCACGGCGCTGCGGCGCTGATCGGTGCGAGCAGGATTTCGATCATCGTTCGGCTCCTTGGCGCAATTACTCGAACTTGTAGCTGATATCGAGCGGTGGGCTGCCCGCATCGAGCGTCACCGTCCGCACGTAAGGCTTGAGCGAGCCATTGCGGATCTCGATGCGATGGGTGCCCGGCGAAAGGCTCGCCGTATGAAACGGCGGACTCACGCCGCGCCTCACGCCGTCGACGTAGACCTCGCCCCACGGCAGCACCTGGAAGCGCACGCGCACGGGACGCATCGGCGCGGGTAGGCGCACGTTGGGCGGAATCGATGTCCGGGGCGGGTGCTCGACCTGAGCGGGCGTGGCGGGCGCAGGGCTGGAGCCGGGCGTCGCCGCGCCAGAGGTGGTCGTACCTGGTTGCTGCTGCGCCTGCGCAGCCGGATTAGCAGCACCGCTCGTGGCCGGTTGCGCGGGCGTGTTGGCGGAGGGAGCCGCGAGCGCCAAGGTCGCTGCGTGGCTCGCCGGTGCAGCGGGTGCAGCGGGTGCGGCAGGTGCGGCGGGCGCGCTGCGGTTTGCAGCGGTCTGCGTGGAGCCGGCCGGCGTGCGGATCGCGTAGCGCAGCGCCGGTATGCCTACCGCGAGAACAAGCAGCAAGATCAGGACGGGGAAGCGCATCGCCCGCCATGTGAAGCGCGACGCAGATGATTCGGATGTCGAACGGCTTTGTTGCGCGATATCGGGCGCAGAAGGATTGCTGGTCGATTGCTGTGTTACGGGTTGCGCCTGCGGTTGCGCCTGTGCCGATTCGCCCTCGCGCATGCTTGCTTCCGATGTGGCTACCGCCGACTTCGACGCCGCCTGCGCATTCGCCACGATATCCGAAGGCTTTTCGGCGTGAGGCGTCGGTGTGTCAGACACCCTCGCATCGCCCCCATCCTTCACCGCGTCCCGCGACTCTCTCGGTTCTCCAGCAATCGAGTCCCGCGCCACAACCTCACCCGCCACAGCACCCGCAACCGCCCCGCCGCGCTCGCCGCCATGATGCGCCACCCGTGCCGGCGCATCATACCCGGCGGGCACGAACACCCCCGGCGCAGGCTCGTGCAGACCGAGCGCCTGGGCGAACGCCACCACCGACTCTGGCCGATCCTCGATCCGCAGCGCAAGCGCATGGTCGATGGCGGCCCTCACGCGCTCGCTGTAGTGCTCATGCGCATGCTCATGCTCGTGCCCATGTTCATGCTCATGTTCGTGCTCGCCGCCAGCCTCCTCGCGCCCCGCCAGTGGCCGGTACTGATCCTGAATGCTGCGCACCACTGCCGCCGGCGGCAGCTCGCCCGTCATCAGCGCATGCGCGAGCGCACCCAGCGCATAGATATCGGTCCACGGACCCTGCCTGAACGCGGGATCGTCGGTGTATTGCTCGATCGGCGCGTAGCCGGGCTTGAGCATCATCGCGGTCTCGTCGACCAGGTCGCCAATCAGCTTGCGCGCCGCGCCGAAGTCGAGCAGCACCGGATTGCCGTTCGGCAGGATCAGGATGTTGTCGAGCGAGATGTCGCGATGAAAGCACTGCGCGCGATGCAGCACGTCGAGCGCCCCAAGCACCGACGCCAGCATGCGCAGCAGCGCCGGCTCGCTCATCCGCTTGCCGCCCTTGTGCAGTTGCTCGAGCGTCTGGCCTTCGTAGAACGGCATCACCATGTAGGCGGTGCCGTGGCTCTCCCAGAAGTGCAGCACCTTCACGAGACCCGGATGATCGAATTGCGCGAGCAGGCGCGCTTCGTTCAGGAATGCGGCACGCCCCGCATCGAAGGCTTGCGAGAAGCGCGCGGCGCGCAGCGCGACCGTGAAGTCGCCGGCGCGCGACGCCAGCATCGCGGGCATGTATTCCTTGAGCGCGACCGCGCGCTGCAAGGTGCGATCGAACGCCCGATAGACGATGCCGAAGCCGCCCGTGCCCAGCACCGAGTCGAGCTCGAAGCCCGCCAGCCGGTGGCCGTTCGGCAACGGCCGCACGCCATCGCCGCCCGCTTGCGCGTGACCTTGTGAACCACTTTGCGAGCTTCCTTGCAAACCTGCGCGCGCCGTGTGAGGCGCGGCTTCGGCGTAGTGCGAGTCGGTCATGGCCGTCCTCCCCCCGGCTCGCCGAAGAGCCGCTGGAACAGCGCGGCATCGAGCCCGCCGGTGTGGACATCGGTGCGCGGCGCGCCATCGTCGGCATCGGTCCACCAGAAGCTCGTCATGCCGTTCGGATCGAAGTACTCCCAGAGATTCGGCCAGCCTCCGGCAGTGGCCGAAGCCTCGACGTCCGACGCATCGACGCTCGACTGATCACCGCCCGAAGCCTCGGCGTCCGAAGCCTCGGCACCCGACGCGCTCAATGCATCGACGCGCAACGCATCCGCGCCCGAATCCGCGTCGTCCCGCAGGCCCCGCGCAAGCGCCCTGTCGAAGTCCTCGGGCCCAAGCGCGCCGCGTATCGCGTCGCGCACGATGGCGACCATCAAGCGGATACGCGCGTCGGCGCCGGCGAGCGCCGATCCCGCGCGCGCGCCCTGCACCCCATGTCCGCTCTCACGCGCATACCCGGTCGGCGCGAACGGCTGCACGACCACGAGCGGATAACGCCGCCCGACCCGGTCGTGGCTCGGCGCCACGCAGCCGAGTTGCACCCAGCCGTCGCCGCTGCCAGCGGGAATGGCGAAGCTCCAGAGCGGCGCATGCGCGTCGAGATTCGCGCGGCCTGTCGCCATGCCTTGCGAGAGCCATTGCTCCCACGTGCGCGCCAGCGCCCCCTGCATGCGGCGGCCGACGAAGTCGCCCGCGCCCGGCAGTTTGCCGTACCAGGCGGGCAACGCGAGTTCTGCGCCAAGGCAGGCGCCGTTCATGATCATTTCCCCGGACACGAAAACGACTCCAGTTGAGCGAGACGCAAGGGATTGCGCACGCTGTCCGCCGTCACCTGCATGGCGAGGGCGTGGTGATCGACGTTGAAACCGGCCACCATCTGGTCGGGCGCGGCCCGGCCTGACGCGGCGCGATCGAAAAGGCGCATGAGCGCCCACGGCCCCTCGGTCACGAAGCCATCGGTCGCGCCCGATTGCTCGACGATCTGCAAGCGCACCTGGTTCATGCCGCGCGGCCCCGGCCACTGCACCGTCACGGGCGCCTGCGGGCCGTGTGCGTAGCGCACCTGCTGGCCGTCCACGTCGAGCGTCCATTCGGCGATGTCCGGGTCCATGTCGAGCGGCTTGATCTCCAGCTTGATGGTGGGCGTGCGCGCGCCGCCAGCGAAGAACGCGTCGCGGATCACAGCGGCCTTTTCGAACGAGGCGAGCAGTCCGCCACCTCCCGACGCACCGCCTGGAGCGCCTGATGCGCCAGCAACACCAGCAACACCCGATGCCCCACCCCCAGCGCCGCCGATGAAGCGCCACGGCTGCACGCTCGCATCCACGCGGCTTTGGAGGTTCTTCTGGAAGAACTCGTCCATGAGGCCGCCTGGCGCGAACAGGCGCGCGAAGTCGCCGGGCGCGACGTCGCGCGATGAGCCCCGGGCGAACGGGTAGCGCCCCGCGATGGCCTGCCGGCAGAAGTCGCCGATGTTGACGGACGCGCTTTGCGCGAGGTTCTGGTCGATGTTGTGCATGACGTTGCCCTGCGCGGCGTTCGCGAGGTCGCCGAGCATCTGCCGGAACGGCGCAGGCATGCGGCCAGCTTCGGCGCGGATCTGATCGGCGCTGTCCGACTGCGGCGGCGTCCCGCCGCCGCGCAGCGCGGCATCGGCGGCGGTGAGCCACGTATAGAGGTTGTCGATCGACTTGAGCACCGCGCTCATGGCCGCATTCGTGCCGCCGCCGTTCGTGCCGCCGTTCGTGCCGCCGCTCGCGCCACCATTCGCGCCACCATTCGTGCCGCCACCGCCGCCACCCTCCTGGCCGCCGAACTCGCGCAGTCCCGCGAAGTGCGCATCCACCACCGCTTCGGGCCGCGCGTCGCCGCCCGCCGCATCGCCACCGGAATCGCCACCGTCCTGCGGCTGGCCGAAGATCTGTGCGAGCGATTCGCGCGCCTGGTTCACCTTGTCCTGCGCGCCCGCAGCGAGCCCGCTCGCGCCACCGGCGTACTGCGTGAGCGTGGTCTGCCGCGCGGCGGCATCGGCGAGACGCGTGAGCGGCGAGTCCTGCGAGGACAGCACGCGGGCAATCTGCGTGGTCTGCGCGATCGACGCCGTGCCCTGCAGGCGCAGATCGCCGAGATAGCCGTCCCAGCGCCGGATGTAGTCGTCGAAGTAGAGCGCGCGCACGTCTCTCGCTTGCGCGTTCGTGGCGGCCGGCGTCGTGGCCTCCGGCGCGCGCAGCCCCAGCACCCAGACTTCGTCGCGGCCAAAGGTTTCCACCGCTGGCGCCAGGCGCTTGTCGAACACCTTCCAGTAGCCGTCGTAGGTATAAAGCCCCGGCACGCCCTCGTTCAGGCTCGCGCCGCTCGCGCGCCGGAACACGAGCGCGCCCGAGGGGCCCGCCATCTGCGTCGCGTTCACGTCGTAAGCCGCCGCAGCGGGGCGCAGCGTGCGCGCAAGCTGCGCGTAGAGCCGCTGCGCGAAGGTGAGCTGCGTGAGCTTGTCGCGCGCGGCGGCCACCATCTGCTCGTTCTGCGCGAACGGCGAGACCACCACGCGGCCCGCGAAAAGCGCCGCCATGTGCGCGCGCAGGTCGTTGCGCTGCGCGGGCGTCAGATGCGTGCTGGACGTCGAGGCAATCTCCAGATCCAGCACCGCCTGCACGAAATCCGGATCGTAATGGGCGCTGTCGTACAGCATCAGATACGCCTTGAGCGCGGCGTAGACATAGGCGGGATCGTCGGGCGGCGCATCGCGCACCGCCGTTTCGAGCCGCCGCGCGGCGAGCGGCAGCAGCAGTTCGTCCAGCGCGCGGTGATAGACGTTATCGGCCGCCGACTGGATCTTGTCGCCCTGGAACAGCCCCCACCGATACGCGAGCGGCGCGTTGGACGGATCGACGCCCTCCACGTGCGCGATGTTGCGCATCGCGTCGAGCATCGGCAGCACGCGCGCGATGTTGTCGGCATCGGTGATCGTCACGCCTTGCAGCGCGCGGTCGATCTGCGGCACGCGCGCCTCCACCGAGGCCAGATACGCACGATTGCGCGCGTAGCTGCCCACCCACGCCGCCAGCGCGCCCACCAGCACCAGTGCGAGCACCGCGTAGCAGGCGAGCGCGAGCATGCGCTGGCGCTGATACCAGCGCAGGTCGGTGCCGGCGAGGCGCGCCTCCTTGAAGATCAATTCCTGCAACAGATCCTTGAGGAAGAAGCTGCGCCCGCTCGCCGCCGACGACACCGCGTGAGGCGCGGGCGGCACGCCATCGATCTTGAGAAAGCGTTTGATGCCGCCCATCACGCGATCGAACACGGTGCCCTCTTGCGTGCCGCTCGTGAAGTAGACGCCGCGCAAGAGCGGCATGGCGTCGAAGCGCGAGGTCGAGAACACCTGCTCGACGAATTGCCCGAGCACCTCCTGCAAGCCGATGAATTGCTGCGGCAGCGAATAGATAAGCTCGCGCCGGCGCGCGTCGGGCTCGGCGGTGAAGAGCTCGGGCAGCGCGTCGTTCAAACGCCGGTGCAGCAGCCGGTATTCGCGGTCGAACACGGTGCGCAGATTGAAGTCGCGCGCCTCGGTCTGCGCGAGGGGGATCGTGAAGCCCCACACCTGCGCGCGCTCGGTGCGGTTCAGGCGCGCGAAGTAGTCGGTGAAGCCCGAGAGCAGGTCCGCCTTGGTCACGAGCACATAGACAGGGAACTGGATGCCCAGCTCCGTGCGCAACTCCTGCAAGCGCTTGCGCAGCGCCATCGCATGGCCGGTGCGCTCGACTTCGGAAGCGCCCAGCAGATCGGAGACGCTGATCGTCAGCAGTGCGCCGTTCAGCGGCTGGCGCACGCGGTACTTCTTGAGCAGCGCGAGAAAGCCGGACCACTCGTCCTGATCGAGCGCGCGATTGCTTTCGTGCGTGGCATAGCGGCCCGCCGTGTCGATCAGGACGGCTTCGTTGGTGAACCACCAGTCGCAGTGGCGCGTGCCGCCCACGCCGCGAATCGCGGCCTTGCCGAACTGCTCGGCGAGCGGGAACGTGAGGCCCGAGTTGACCAGCGCCGTGGTCTTGCCCGAGCCGGGCGCGCCGATAAAGACGTACCACGGCAACTGATAGAGATACTGGCGCGTGAGGCCGTCGAACCAGCGGCCGACGCGCCCGCGCAAACCCTGGCCGCCCTGCGCGCCGCCCTGATCGGCATACTGCGCGCCGTGCTGCACGCTCCCGAGACGCGCGCTGCGCAGAAGGCGCGCGGCCTCGTCGAAGCGGCTGCGCAGCTCCTGTGCGTGTGGCGCTTCCTCCTCGGGCGCGGCGCGGCTATTCACGGGCTCGCGCAACTGGCTCAGCAACTGCGCGTTCAGTTGCGCAGCGCGCCAGCGCCGATACCCCACGCGCGCCGCCCACGCCGCGAAGATCAACACGATGAGGACCACGCGCGCGAGCACGCTGTCGAGCGGCCGGGACGTGCCAATGGCGATCAGCGGCCCCACGAGCCAGATCAGCGCCGCAAGCGCAATGAGGCCGACGACGGCCCACACGCGCGGGCTCACGAGCGCGCGCAGCGCGTGCCATGCCGAACGCCCCACGCGGCTCATTGCGCACCTCCCTCAGTGGCCTTACCCGTGGCCCCGCCCATACCCTCGCCCGATGCCGCGAGCTTCGGCGGCGCGGCGAGCAAGGTGATTTCCACGCGCCGGTTGCGCGCGCGGTTGGCAGCGCTGTCGTTGGGCGCCACGGGATCGGTCGCGCCGCGCCCTTCGGCGCGCACGCGCGCGGCGTCGCCCAGACGCGCGGCAAGAATGCCCGCCACGGCGCGGGCGCGCTCGACCGAGAGGTCCCAGTTCGACGGAAAGCGCGCGCTGTGCACCGGCACGTTGTCCGTATACCCGGCCACGACGACGGCGCCCGGCACGCTCGCGAGCGCGGCCGCCACGCGCGCGAGCGTCGGCTGGTATCGGTCGATCACCGTGGCAGAACCCGATTCGAACAGGCCGTCGCCACGCAGCACGATCACGCTGCGATCGGCGGCATCGCGCACTGCCACGAGCCCCTCGGCGATCTCCGGCGCGAGGAAGCCCGCAAGCCGTGGCGGCGGCATCGGATGAACCGCCTGCGGCTCGGCGGCCTGGAGGCGCACGCCCGGAATCTGCAATCTGCCGATCGTCGAGAACGCCTTGTCCGAGCGCCCCGCCAGCGCGAGATCGAACCCGACATACACGCCGAAGCCCACCAGCACGGCGAGCGCGGCGCAGGCCCAGAGCGGCATGGCGAAGCGATGCGGGTCCTCGCGCGCGATCTCGTCGCGCCAGTGCGCGGAGAGCGCGGCGTCGTAGTCGCCGCGCACGTCGCGGATCGTGCGCGCGAGCGTGTGGCGCAGATCGTCGAGCTGGGCACGGCCATTGTCGAGCACGCGGTAGCGCCCCTCGAAGCCGAGCACGAGGCAGTAATAGAGCAGCTCCAGCAGATTCAATTGCTCGCGCGGCTGCTGCATCAAACGATTGAGGAGTTCGAAGAATTTTTCTCCGCCCCACGTCTCGTTGTGAAACGCCACAAGCAGACTATTCGCCGACCAGTCGCCGGTTCCGCCCCACGGCGTGAGCGCCGCCGCCTCGTCGAGCGCCGTGCACAGGCAATAGCGCGCCGCGCCGATCTGCTCCGGCGACGCCCCCGCGCTGCGCGCGCGCTCCTCGAACTGACGGATCTCGTTGGCGAGATGCTCGCGCAGCCAGCCCGGATTCGGATGGTGCACGGTGTAGCGAATCTGCGGAATCAGGTTCAGCAATGCGTTGGCCGCGGCCACGAGCGGATTGCCGCCCTCCGCCGAGGCGGCCGACGCCGCCGCCGCGCCCGGAAACCAGCGCGCGTCCCCTCCGGGCGATGCATCGGCGTGCTGCGTCTCGTTGCCCGTTGCGCAAGCGAGGTCCGGATGCGCGGCCATCAAGGCCGCGTGACCGGGAGCGCGTGCGCTGGTGTGGGCTGTCGCGCGTGCAGCCTCGCGTTCGGCTTCGCGTTGCGCGGGGAAAGGACCGTTGAGCGGATTCATCGCGTGTCTCGTTCGCGCACGCCGCGTGCATCGCCTACGCGCATGTCGCCTACGCGCATGTCGCCTGTGCGCATGTCGCCCACGCGCATGTCGCCTGTGCGCACGCCGCGGATCGCCCAGAACTCCATCGTGAGGCCCGGGAATTCGCCGGCCAGATGAAGCGCGAGGCCGCCCGAGCGCTCGAGCTGGCGCCACAGGTCGCCGCCTTTGTCGATCTCGAAGTAGCTATGGCCGGCGTGATACGGAATCTGATGCGGCGCGACCGGCAGCGCACGCACGGGAATGCCCGGCAACTGCAACTGCACCAGGTCGCGGATGCGCTCGACCGGCCCGAGCTTGACCTGCGCGGGAAAGCGCGTGCGCACGCTCTCGGCGGGCACGTCGGCGCGCACCGCCAGCACGAAGCCCGCATCGCGCAAGAGCGACGTATCGGCGATCACGGCCACCTGCACGCCACTGCCCGCGTCGGTGAGCGCGATCTGCACGGCATTCTGGTCGAGTACGGTGGCAAGCGAGCGCCGCAACTCCGCGAACAACTCGCCGAAGGTCGCGCGCAAGTCGTCGTGCCGATAGAGCGGCAGCACCTCGGGCCGGCGCGAGGCGGCCGTGAAGGTGGCGAAGTCGCAGGCGAGCTTGAGCCAGTCGCGAAACAGCAGCTCCGGGTGGACCCCGGGCGTTTGCGACGTGTGCGACGTCACCGCGAGGTAACGGTTGACGAGCTGCAACAGCAGAAAATCGGCGACCTCGGAAACGCCGCCGCGCCCCGCCTGCGCAAGACGCCCGGCCAGCAGCTCGCTGCGCTGCGCGAGCAGCCGGTCCAGCTCCCGCATGTAACCGGCTAGCTGCGGATGCGCATGCGCGTCGAGCAGCGGCGGAATATACGTCGCGTCGATCACCAGTTGCCGGTCGGTGCGCCGCTCCACCACGCGCAGCACGCCCATCGCGTGCCAGTCGTCGTCCACGCTGGTGGCGAGCGCCAGCCGCAGCTTCAGCCGTCCTAACTGTACGAGCGCGGGTTCGAGCCGCACCTCGTTGACATCCGCGATTTCGGCTTCATAGGCCTCGTAGCGCGCGAGCGCCGCCGCGCCGCCGCCGAACGTCACCTGCGCGCTGCTGCTGCGCGTGGCCGGCAGCGCCAGCACGACCGTGGTGTCGCGCACCTCGGCGCCTACCTCCAGCGCCTCGGGCGCTTCGTCGAGATGCGAGAAGTCGAACGGCGTGCCGTCGGGCAGCATGCCGCTCGCGGCACGCAGCATCACCTTGCCGTGCGCGAGCGCCTCCTCGTCGACCTGCAGCGACGCGAAGCCCCACCAATAACGTTGCAGCGGCGCGCAGCGCAGATGCACGTAGCGCTCGAAATACCGTTCGAGCTGCTGAAAATGTTGTGGCCGCAAGAACATGCCTTCGGACCAC
Source organism: Paraburkholderia tagetis (assembly GCF_022213065.1). Classification (GTDB taxonomy): domain Bacteria; phylum Pseudomonadota; class Gammaproteobacteria; order Burkholderiales; family Burkholderiaceae; genus Paraburkholderia; species Paraburkholderia tagetis. The sequence goes on along the minus strand of NZ_JAKLJA010000027.1, from coordinate 40,913 downwards.
ACCACGCGATCGCGCTGGCCGGTGCCGCCCGTGACGGGCGCAACAGGAGAATTCATGCGGTCGTTCATTGAGCGTCACCGGCGTTTGGCGTGGCGACGAGTCCGTCGCCCTGCACCGCGATCACGTAACGCACCTCGGAGGGCTTGCCCTGCCAGAACTTGAAGAGGTTGGTGCTCGCGGGCGGCGGCAGCGCCACGACGATTTTCCAGCGGCGCTTTTCGAGCTTGCGATAGCCCGCCACGACACCGAGCGCGCGCACCGACTCGCCGCCCGAATAGTGAATCGTGCGCGACTCGCCCGGACGCAGAACGATGCGCTCGGTGCCCGCCAGCTCCGCGCCCAGCGCATCTTCGGGCTTGCTTTGCAACGAGAAATAATCGGCGCGGCTGAAATTATTGCCGGATTTTAGCTGAAACGTTTGCAACGCTATGGGCACGGAACGGTTTTGAGAATCGCGATTGGCGTCGGCCGCCACCTGAAATGTGACCGAATATGGCACCGGTAAATCTTTCTCCGTCGATGCGCATCCGCATAATAATAAAAATGCAAAATAAATCCCGGCGCGCAGTTGAAGCACGCGCTTAATTGGCGCTTCGTACATACCGTGCTAACCCTCTGATTCAGCGCGAAAACACGTTGCTCATGCACAGGCACGAACACGCCCCGCCCCTCTTCGTGCTGCAAGCAGGGGGTGTCTCACGGGTAACAATTAATATGAGGAAAAATCAGGTGACTAGACTATAGTTCGTACGATTCCTTACCGCAACGCTCTCCGAATACGCACTCTATAAATAAATTCCTCAAGCCGTAGTAATTACATTACAGGCTTGAATGAAGAAATAAATACTGGATAGCCGACAATGAATTGGCCGATACGCTGGAATTTGTTACGTGTGAATTGCGCGTCAGCCGCCTTGGGCGGCGCATTTTTACTGGTGCTCGTTGGAGCGCTCATTACAGCGGGCGGTTGCAGCAGCCTCTCGCCCACGCAGCGCGCCGCCGCGAATACCGTTGCGGCCGCACACGACGCGTATGTGGCGGGCGACTACTCGCGCACCATCCAGTTGCTACGCAACAGCAACGCCGTGGAAGACGGCGACCGCGCCACCCAGATCGAAGCGCACAAGCTAATGGCGTTCAGCTACTGCGTGACGAACCGCGTCGCCCAATGCCGCGCCGAGTTCGAGGCGATCCTGCGGCTCGACCCGCATTTCGAACTTTCCGCCGCGGAGAAGGGTCACCCCGTCTGGGGCCCCGCGTTCGACGCGGCCCGCCGCAAGGTCGCGCCGTCCTGACGGGCCGTATGCGTCGCGAGTGCCTTTTATCCGTTATTCAGTGAGTCAGTCCGCATCATGCAATTGACCGTCATCGAGTACGCAGGAGAACCGGTCCGCACCGAAACCAGCGTGGTGTTCCATGCGCCGGGCGGCACGATCGGACGCAATGCCGACAACCAGATGGTGCTGCCCGACGAAACGCGTCAGGTCTCGCGCCTGCAAGCCCTGCTGCAAATCGACGGCGAGCATTGCGTGCTGAAAAACTTGAGCAGCGTGTCGGTGGTGGAGATCAACGACACGCCGCTCGAATACACCGAGGAACATGCGCTGGCGTCGGGCGACGCGATTCGCATCGGGCCATATGTGCTGCGCGCGCAAGACGGCGACGTTGGCGTGGCGGAGATGGCACAAGCAGCACAAGCAGCACAAGCGGCACAAGCGGCACAAGCGGCACAAGCGGCACACCCGGCACAAGCAGCACACTCGGCGCATGTCGCGCAGAAGGCTTCCGCGCCCTCGCACGCGAGCGAAAGCGCGGGCCGCGCCCCGCCCAGGGAAAGCGTGCCGCCCATCCCTACCGATCCGCTCGCGCTCTTCGCGCGCCCGCGCGGCGACGCGGCGGAATTCGCGAGCCCAGCCTCAACCCAGGCATCGGCGCAAACACCCAATGTAGATGCGCACGCAACCACATTCGCAAATCGCGCAAGAAACGAAACGGAGCGCGAGTTTCCTGCGCGTCCACCTCAGCCAAGTGCATACGAACAGACATTCGCGGCCGGCAAGCACGACGCGAGCACAGCGAACCCGCCAACGCCAACGCCGACACCAACACCAATGGAAGCAGCAAGCGCCACCGCCACACCAACGCGCACCGATGCGCAAACGCCCCCTTGCGCGCCCGATTCCGCCGATGCACTGCTTTGCGCATTCCTGCGCGGCGCGGGCCTCGACAAGGCCACCTGCGACTGGCGGACGGAACAGTTGCACACCGCGGGCCAATTGCTGGCGCTCTTCGCGAACGGCACGGTCGAACTGCTCTCCTCGCGCAGCATCCTCAAGCGCGAAGTGAAGGCCGACATGACCGTGCTGCTCGATCGCGAGAACAATCCGCTGAAGCTGCTGCCCGATGGCAGCGCGGCGCTGCGCCAGATGTTCGGCCTGCCGTTTCCCGGCTTCATGACGCCGCCTGGCGCCGTCGAGGACGCGTTCCACGACTTGCAGGCGCATCAGATCGCCATGGTCGCGGGCATGCGCGCCGCGCTGAACGACGTGCTGCTGCGCTTCTCACCCGAGCGCCTGGCCGAACGCGATGCCCCGGGCCGCTACGAAGCGCTCCTGCCGGTGCTGCGCAAGCTACGCCTGTGGAACCGCTACGAACGCATGCACCACGAGACGATGCTCGCGGTCGAGGACGACTTCAGCGCGGTGTTCGGCCGGTCCTTCCTGCGCGCCTACGATGAGGAAGTGAGGAGCTATCACGAGCGACGCCGCCCGGCGCGCGCAGGCGACGCATGAACCTCTCGTGCGCCCAGTTCTCGTGCACGGGCACGCGGGACAGCAATCAGGACGCACTCGGCTACACGATCTCGGACGACTACGCGTGCTTCGTCGTGAGCGATGGCGTCTCGGGCGAGCCCGGCAGCGAGGTCGCCGCGCGCTGCGCCGTCGAGCGGATCCTGGAGCGGGCGCAACGCAGTGGCCCAACCCTCGCCCCAATCCGCGAGCCATTCCGCGCCCCAATCCGCGAGCCCGCGCTCGGCGAAACCTTGCTGGCCTGCATCGAGGAAGCGCACGGCGCGATACTCGCGAGCCAGCAGCGCGAGCGCGAACGCGGCCGCATGAGCGCGACGGTGATCGCGCTCTTCATCGACCGGCGGCACAACATCGCGCAATGGGCCCATCTTGGCGACAGCCGGCTCTACCGCTTCGCACGCGGCGCGCTGATCGAACGCACGCGCGACCATAGCGTGCGGCAGCAGTTGCTGGATGCGGGACTGCCCAGCGAAGGCGTCAATCCCGGCTGGCTGCATATGGCGCTAGGCATGCGCGGACCGATCGCGCCCGCGATCAGCCCGCCGCACGCGCTCGAAGACGGCGACGTGTTTCTGCTATGCACCGACGGGCTCTGGCAGACCGTTGCACAAGAGGCGCTGGAAGACCGGCTGCGCATCGTGCATACCGTCGACGACTGGGCGCTGCTGATCGAGCACGAGGCGATGCGCCATTCGGGCAGCGCGCCGAATGCCGATAATTATTCGGCGCTGGCGGTATGGGCGGGGAGCCCGCAGAACGTTACGTTGCAGCGCGCGAGGACGCGGCGGGAGGAGTGAATATGTGCCGGCGAAGCGGGCTTTTTTCCCGGGCGAAAAATTGCCCGCGTGAGTTACGCGATTTTCTGGGCATACTCGATCAGACAAATCCGATTTGAGTTAATCCGTTGTTTCTGGCGCCTCTTTGCATCACAGGGCCGCTGCGTAGCGCTAGGTTATAGGCCGTTAAAAATAAGCATAACTAAGGCCGTGGATGAACAGGAATCTTCATCGCCTCGTATTCAGCAAGACGCGGGGCATGCTCATTGCCGTCGAGGAAACGGCGACGTTCGCGGGAATGGCCGCCGGCCCGACGCGCACGCGCGTGCGCCCTATTGCTCACTCCCGCGCACTGTTCACGTTAAGGCAGATTGCGTTTGCTGCGCTCGCCCTGCTCGGTGCACTGCCGGTGCTCTGCGTTGCACAGATCGTCATGGGTGGTACGCATGCACCCAACGTCATCCAGACGCAGAACGGGCTCGATCAAATCAACATCAACCGGCCTTCCGGGGCCGGTGTTTCAGTCAACACGTATAGCCGTTTCGATGTTCAGTCGCGCGGCGCGATTCTGAACAACTCGCCCACCATCGTGCAGACGCAGCAGGCGGGCACGATCAACGGCAACCCGAATTTCGGTCCGGGTCAGGCGGCCAGAGTCATCGTCAACCAGGTCAACAGTCCGGCCGCGTCGCAATTGAATGGGCATCTCGAAGTCGCGGGGCAGCGCGCCGAAGTGGTCATCGCGAATCCCTCGGGAATCTCGGTGAACGGCGGCGGATTCATCAATACGTCGCGCGCCATTCTCACCACGGGCACGCCGAACTATGCGGCGGACGGTTCGCTCTCCGGTTTCAACGTGAGCGGCGGCAACATCACGGTCAATGGCGCGGGCCTGAATGCGTCGAATGTCGATCAGGTGGATCTGCTGGCGCGCGCCGTGCAAGCCAATGCCGCCATCTACGCGAAGAACCTGAACATCGTGGCGGGCGCGAACCGCGTCGATCACGACACGCTCGCAGCAACCGCGATTGCCGGCGAGGGTCCCGCGCCGGTCGTCTCCATCGACGTCAGCAATCTCGGCGGCATGTACGCGAACCGTATTTTCCTGGCCGGCACGGAATTGGGCGTCGGGGTGTCGCTCAAGGGCGTCGTGGCTGCGAATGCAGGCGATCTCGTACTGACCACAGAGGGCAAGCTCGTGCTCGCGGGACAAACCCGGGCCAGCGGCAACATCGGTGCTTCGGCACGCGATGGCATCGACAACAGCGGCACGACCTACGCGCAGCAAAGTCTCAGCGCGAGCACGGACGGCGCGCTCGCGAACAGCGGCACGCTTGCCGCGCAGCAGAACACGAACGTCAATGCGGGCAGCGTCGCGTCGAGCGGCACGCTCGCTTCGGGCGTGAACAGCGACGGCGTCGTGACGCGGGACGCGAACCTCAATGTCGTTTCGTCGGGCGCGCTCTCGGCCACGGGCCAGAACATTGCCGGGGGCGATGCCGCGCTGACCGGCGCAGCGGTCAATCTTGCAGGCAGCGAGACAGCGGCGAACGGCAACCTCGCGCTCAACGCGAATGCGGGCGACCTGAAGCTCTCCGGTGCGCGCACGAGCGCCCAAGGGGCGGTGAACGCACAGGCCGCAGGCGCGCTCGTCAACGACCACGGCACGGTTACGGGCGGCAGCGTCGCGCTCGACGCGGGGCGCCTCTCGAACCAGGGCGGCAACGTGTCGGCACAAGGGCCGCTCACTGCCACGGCAGCCGGCGACCTGTCCAATCAGGGCGGCACGTTCGTTTCGCAGGGCGCGATGCAGGTACGCGGCGGCGCTGTGGCGAACCATCAGGGGACGATGCAGAGCGCGGCCGGCTTCGCGCTCTACGCCGCCTCGCTGGACAACACGGCGGGCCGTATCACGTCACTGAACGGCGACAGCCTGAGCCTGGGCATCACGGGCACGCTGCTCAACGGCATTGGCGGTGTGATCGGCGGTAACGGCAACGTGCAGGCCACCGCGTACACCTTTACGAACCTGGGTCAGTTCAGCGCACTCCACAGCGCGGCGCTCAGTGCAGCGAACCTGAACAACGCCGGCTCGGTAACAGCAGGCGACGCGCTCACGGCTACGGCAAGCGGCGCGCTGGACAACACCAGCGGCAAACTGCTGTCGAACACCAACCTGAGCGTGACGGGCGGCGCGCTCACGAACGATGGCGGCCAGCTTGGCGCAGGTTCGAACGCAACGATCCATGCCGGTTCGATGACGAACAGCGGTGGTGCGATCGTCGCCCCGAACCTCGCGATTTCGACCGCCAGCACGCTCGACAACACCAGCGGCGACATCGAGGCGAACCAGCTCACGCTGAATGCAGGCAACCTCGTGAACCACGGCGGCACGATCACGCAGTACGGCGCGGCGCCGATGGGGATGAACATCGGCGGCACCTTCGACAACTCGGCGGGCGGCACGCTGCAAACCAACAGCACGGATTTCACGCTTGCGCCGTGGATGCTGAACAACGACGGCGGCGCGATCCTGCACGCCGGAACGGGCTTGTTCACCGTTGCACCGGGCAATGGTGCCGGCGCCTTCTCGAACGTGGGCGGCCGGATCGTCACGGCGGGCCAACTCATGGCACAGGCCGGGAGCCTCGACAACACCTCGGGTGTGCTGGCCGCACTCGGAAGCATCAACGCCATCATCGCGGGCGACGTGAACAACACCCAGGGCGTGGTGCGCTCGCTCTCGTCCGTCTCGCTCGCGAGCGGCGACGCGCTGACGAACACGAGCGGCCAGATCCAGTCCGGCACGGGGGCGGAGGAAGACACCAGCACGCTCACGGTGCAGGCCGCGTCCATCGACAACACGGCGGGCGTCATCGGCAACCTCGGCACGGGCGATGCCACCGTGCAAGGCGGCAGCGCGCTCGTGAACAGCGGTGGTCAGATCACGGGCAATGGCAAGGTCGGCGTGAGCGCGTCCGCCCTCGTGAACACCCAGGGCGGCCAGATCAGTGGCGCGAACGTCGCGGTCCGGGACGATACGCTCGACAACGCGAGCGGCGCAATCGGCAACGTTGCAGGCTCGAACGGCGATGTGACGGTGACGGCCACGGGCGCGATCGACAACACCGGCGGCCAGATGGGGGCGACGCACGACCTCGCGGTGAGCGCGGCGACGCTCACGGGCGGCGGCACCTACAGCGCGGCCCATGACGTGGCGATCAGCATGCAGGGCGACTTCGCCCCCACGCCCGATGTGCAGTTCAACGCGGGGCACGACCTCACCTTCACGCTGCCGGGAACCTTCACCAACGCCGCGCGGCTGGAGGCGGCGAACAACCTGGGCATCAACGCGGGCGATATCGTCAACAGCGGCACGATGATGGCGGGCGGCACGCTCGGCACGCACTCGAATACGCTGCAAAACACGGGCGTCATCGTGGGCGGCAGCGTGTCGCTCAATGCCACGCAAACCCTGTCCAACCTGGGGCCGACCGCGCTCATCGGCGCGACGGACAGCGACGGCACGCTCGAGCTGCTTGCGAACGATATCGAGAACCGCGACGACACCACGGCGACCGGCACGCAGGCGACCACGGCGATTTACGGCCTCGGCAAAGTCGTGCTGGCCGGCGGCAAGGATGCGAACGGCAGCTATACGAACGCGAGCCTGATCCGCAACCAGTCGGCGCTGATCGAATCGGCGGGCGACATGGCGCTGCACGCGGATCAGGTCACGAACACCCGGCGCGTGATGACGACGACCGGCTTCAACCAGACCGTGGACCCGGCCCTGCTGGAGCAGCCCGGTATCAGCCTCTCCGGCTGCACCTCGGTCTATCTGCCCGCGTGCTCCGGCCAGCAGGCGCCCTGGAACATCCCGGGCGACCCGGACGCGATTGGCGGTGTGTACATCGAGCCGCCGCATGGCGGCCAGTGGAACAGCGGCTACCAGTTCACGACCTATACGGGCGTGGCGGTGGCGAACCTGATCGCGGGCATCAGTCCGCAGGCGCAGATCGTGGCGGGCGGCAACCTCGACGCCTCGAACGTGGGCCTGTTCCAGAACCACTGGAGCGCGGTCGCGGCGGCTGGCGACATTGCCGCGCCCACGATGCTCGACCAGAACAGCTGGCAGGGCCAGGCCGCGCCCGGCGTGCAGGTCACCTACTCCGGCTACTACCACTACAACAACTACGACAACACCGAGCACGACTGGACGTTGCCGTTCGGCACCGCGCCGTTCATCGGCTCACGCCCGGGCGGCTACACGCAGGCCGCGCCGGCCGATATCCGCCATTACGCACTGCCCGCCTACGAATCGAGCTTCGTCGCGGGCGGCACGCTCTCCGGCACGGGCATCAGCATCGACAACACGGCGGGCAATGCGGGCATTCCATCGCTCGGGCTCGCGGCTGGACAGTCGCTCTCCGGCGTGGATGTCGGTGCGCTCAGCGGCAATGCGGACGGCACAAAAAGCGGCGCGACCTCTGTCCAGGGCAACGCGAGCCCGGTCAATCCCGTCATCGCCAGCGCAACAGCGGTCAACGTCCTCGCCAACCTGACGATCCCCCAGGGCGGCCTCTTCACGCCTGCGACCGCGCCGGGCGCCCCTTACCTGATCGAGACGAACCCGGCCTTCACGAACCAGAAAGCATTCATTTCGAGCGACTACTACCTCCAGCAGCTCGGCCTGAATCCGCAGACCACCGCAAAGCGCCTCGGTGACGGCTTCTACGAGCAGCAGCTCGTGCGCAACCAGATCACGTCGCTGACCGGCAAGGCCGTCCTCGGCCCCTATACCGACCTCCAGTCGGTGTACCCGTCGCTGCTCGCCGCAGGCGCGGCGCTCTCGCAGTCGCTCGATCTGCCGCTCGGCATGAGCCTGTCGTCGGACCAGGTGGCCCGGCTCACGGGCAACGTCATCATCATGCAGACGCAGATCGTGGACGGTCAGTCCGTGCTGGTGCCGGTCGTCTATCTCGCGAAGACGAGCCAGCAGAACATGAACGGGCCGCTCATCACCGCGACCGATATCGATCTCCGGAACGCACAGACCTTCACGAACAGCGGCACGGTGCAGGCGGCCAACTCGCTGACGATCGACGGCAGGTCCATCGATAACGTGTTCGGAACGCTGCAAAGCGGCGGTCTCATGTCGCTGACGACGGCGGGCAATGTCGATCTGACCTCCGCGAAAGTGAGCGCCGGGAGCCTGGCGCTGAACGCCGGCGGCAACCTGATTCTCGATACGGCGACCAGGACGCTCAACCAGATCAGCCCCACGGGCGCGACGCGCGTCACGACGACGCTCGGGCCCATGGCGAGCCTGAACGTGGCCGGCGATGCGACCATCGTGACCGGCGGCAACTTCGAGCAACACGCCGCCAGCCTGAACGTGGGCGGCAATCTCGGCATGGCCGTGGGCGGTAATTACGTCATCGGCACGGTGCAGACCGGCGAGCACAAGGTGGTCGAGCGCGCGAACGGCGCGTCGGATACGGACGTCAACAGTGTGACCGGCAGTTCGGTAAACGTGGGCGGCGTGTCGATGATTGGCGTGGGCGGTGACCTGATGGCGAGTGGCGCGAGCCTGAATCTGGGCGGCGGCGGCACGATTGCAGCGAAGGGCAACGTGACGCTCGATGCAGCGAAAGCCACCTCCACCATCGACAGCAACAGTTCGGGCAGCGACAGCCACGGCAGCTACTCGGAGTCGATGCACCGGGCCGACGATGCGCTGACTGCGACGACGCTTAATGCGGGCGATTCGCTCGCGGTGGTATCCGGCCATGACATCAACGTTACTGGCAGCGCGATCAACCTAGACAGGGGCACTGCGACACTCGCTGCAACGGGCGACGTCAACATCGGCGCAGCGACGGAGACACACGTCGACAACTCGCAGGAACAGCACAGGCACAGCAATGTGGTGAGCGGCAAGGAGGTGTCGAATTCGCGCGATACCACCACTACCTTCTCGCAAGGCAGCACGATCTCGGCGGATGGCGTGTCGATTTCTAGCGGCAACGATATCAACGTGAAGGGCAGCACGGTCGTCGGCACGAACGATGTATCGCTTGCCGCCGTGCATGACGTGAATATCACCACGACGCAGAACGCCATGCAGTCGTCGGGCAGTCATCAGGAGAAGGAATCGGGCCTGGGCACGAGCGGACTCACGGTGACGATCGGCAGCAGCAAGATGGCGACGACCGACCAGGCATCGAGCGTGACGAACAACGCGAGCGCGGTCGGGTCGCTCAACGGCAATCTGTCGATCCAGGCGGGCAACACGCTGCATGTGACCGGCAGTGATCTGGTGGCAGGCGGGAACGTTACGGGCATGGCGTCGAACGTCATCATCGATGCGGCGACCGATACCGCGCAGCGCTCGCAGACGCAAACCTCGCATTCGAGCGGACTGTCGATCGGGCTTTCCGGGTCGGTGGGCGATGCGATCAACAATGCTTACGCGCAGGGCAAGGCCATCGGCCATTCCGCCAGCAGCGGCAACGACCGGGCAGCGGTGCTGCACGCGATTGCGGCGGGCGGCGATGCGCTGTTCGCCGGGATGGGTGCGAAAGGCCTGATGGACGGCGCATCAGGTCCGAAAGCGCCGAGCATCGGCGTACAGGTGAGCGTCGGCTCGAGCAGCAGCCGCAGCGATTCCAGCGAGAGCCAGACGACGAATCGCGGCTCGAATGTGAGCGCGGGCGGCACCGCTGCGTTCGTGGCGACAGGCGATGGCACGCCTGGTAGTGGCAATGTGAGCATCGCCGGGTCGAACGTCAGTGCGAACGATGTGCTGCTCGCGGCGAGGAACCAGGTGAACGTGGTGAACACCACGGACACCGATTCGACGCGCAGTTCGAACAGTTCGAATAGCGCGAGTGCCGGGGTGTCGTTTGGCACACAGGGGTTTGGTGTGTCGGCGGCGATGAGCAATGCGCACGGCGATGCCAACAGCGATGCGGCGATCCAGAACGCTTCGCATGTGAACGCGGCCAACAGTACGACGATCATCAGCGGCGGCGACACGAACATCACGGGTTCGCAGGTCAACGGAAAACAAGTCATTGCTGATGTAGGCGGCAACCTCAATATCAGTTCTGTCCAGGACACGACGACGAGCGCGGCGCACCAGAGCAGCGTGGGCGGCGGATTCAGCATCAGCACAACCGGTGGCAGCGCGAGCGTCACCGCCCAGAAGGGTCACGCGGACGGCGACTATGCGCAGGTCAACGAGCAGGCCGGGATCAATGCGGGCGATGGCGGCTTCGACATCAACGTGAAGGGGAATACGGGGCTGACCGGTGCGGTGATTTCCAGCACAGCGGATGCGAAAAAAAATAGCCTGTCGACTGGCACCCTCACCTTCTCCGATATCGAGAACCACTCGCACTACTCGGCGAATAGCGCGGGGATCAGTGCCGGAGCGGGCGTCGGGAATACGGGCAAGGCGACGGGTCCGGGTTCGGTGAGCGGCTCGGGCGGCGGGATTCCGATGGCGCAGAACGAGAGCGGGGACCAGAGCGCCACCACCCGCAGCGCGATCAGTGCTGGCACGATCGATATCACCAGCCAGGCCGCGCAGACGCAGGACATTGCCAGCCTGAGCCGCGACATGGAGAGCACGAACGGCAGGGTGGACAAGACGCCGGATGTGAACACCATCCTGAACCAGCAGGCCGATACGATCCAGGCCGCGCAGGCGGCAGGCCAGGTGGTGGCGCAGGGGATTGCCGCGTATGCGAATGACAAGCGGGATACAGCGCAGAAGGCAGCGGATGCGGCGAAGGCGTCCGGTGACGTGGACGCCTATAACGCTGCGATGGCCGATGTGAAGTCGTGGGACGAGGGTGGCAACTCACGAGCCGCGCTTCACGTTGCGGGTGGCGCGTTGATCGGCGGTCTTGGCGGAGGCAATGCGTTCGGTGCGATTGGCGGTGCGGCGGGTGCGGGAGTGGCCGCCTGGGCTGCGGGTGATCTGAACCGTCTGGCCAACGGCACGCGCGATGCGCTGGGCGGCGGCGATGCGGCCCAGTTGGCGGGCAACGTGGCGGCCAACATCCTCGCAGGCGGCATGGGCGCGCTGGTTGGCGGCGGCGCTGGCGCGTTCGCGGCGAGCAATGCGGACCTCTACAATCGAAGTACAGGTAATGGCGACGGCCAGGGCAGCACGGCCAATTCCGCGCTTGGCTGGATTGGCGATCAGCTTGCCAGTGCAGGACGTGGCGCGCAAAATCTGGCGAACCAGTTCGCGGTGCTGGTGAATGCCAATGGCCCGCAGGGGCCGTATGTGAGCCCGGATGACCTGAACGGCCCTGGCGGGAACTCGAAGCCGCCGGCGACGGGTGGTTCAGCGGTGCCGGTTGCGGTGTGTGTGCCGCCGGTGTGCACGGTTGTGCCGGCGACGACGCCGGGAACGCCAGGATACGCTCCAGGTAATGCGACGCTGAGTAGTGGCAGAGATGATGCTCAGGCATCAAACAGCGGCGACTCCGAGGCGTCGCTTCCTATGGGTAGCAAGTCTAACCAGTTCAATCAACCGAAGAATCCGTCGTATCAGCCTACGCGAAACACGCCGGGAGCCGTAGACCGCACAGACTACGCGGGCCACGCATTCGATCGTATGCAGGATCGAGGGCTAACGCCATCGGTCATACAGAACACGATCGAAAATGGCGTGCCAACGCCAAGCCGTGGAGGTACGACAGTGTTTTATGATTCGGTCAATAATGTTTCGGTGGTTACGAATAGCGAAGGCAAAGTGATTACAGTTAAGTACGGGAAATGACATGCGAGCTGTCGATATACTTGAGCGCGCTAAAACAGCAGCAAGAGACCACCTTGCATATGCGCGCTTCGTGCAGGAGTCTGAAGTATTGCATGACAATGGTGATCAAGATGAGCAGCAGAAATCTGCTTATAGCGCCTGCTGGTTTGAGCTTGAAATAGTTAATGCCCTGGCGTTGTCGGAGTGGGAGTCTGCAGGAAACCCGAGCGACTGGGCGGCAGCGTGGAACGAACGTTACAAGAGAGATGCTGAAGAGCTGATCGCCAATCTGTGTGAGATCTTGCGCCAGAAGAAGCAGTAACAAAACAAACCCAGCCTTGAGCTGGGTTTGTTGTTTGCAGTGCTTCTCAATCGTGCGTGATGACGAGCCTGCCGTCGTGCACCTCGATCCTCACGCGCTGGCCTGCCTCGAAGCCTGCAAGCTCAAGCCACCGTCCCGATAGCTTGATCCACGGATAGAGCGGCGGCTCGGTGCGGGTTCGCGCATTGATGCGCCGGTACCGCCACGACTGCTGGACGGTGACGCGCCGCCCGGGATGGGTGGTGCATGCAATCAGCACAACCGGTGGCAGCGCGAGCGTCACCGCCCAGAAGGGTCACGCGGACGGCGTCTATGCGCAGGTCAACGAGCAGGCCGGGATCAATGCGGGCGATGGTGGCTTCGATATCAACGTAAAGGGGAATACGGGGCTGACTGGTGCGGTGATTTCCAGCACGGCGGATGCCGGGAAGAATACGCTGTCGACCGGCACCCTCTCCTTCTCCGATATCGAGAACCACTCGCACTACTCTGCGAATAGCGCGGGGATCAGTGCCGGAGCGGGCGGCGGGAATACGGGCAAGGCGACGGGTCCGGGTTCGGTGAGCGGCTCGGGTGGCGGGATTCCGATGGCGCAGAACGAGAGCGGGGACCAGAACGCCACCACCCGCAGCGCGATCAGTGCGGGCACGATCGATATCACCAACCGTTTCTGCGCGAACCATACGCATTAGTGCCCCGCTAGCACAACGGCCACGCGGCACACGAACTCGGCGGCGAAGTAAAGCTTATGGCCAAACATAGCCTTTAAACCTGCCTTCTACTGGCGCAACGCCCCCCATGTCCCATACGAAACAAACACCGGGTGGGGGGATCGACTACTGGCGCCGTAATCGACATGCGGAAATCCGGCACCATTCAGACGCTCAGTCGTAGTACTTCTTGTGCTTCTTGTTCTTGTGCTTCTTGCCGTGATACTGGTCGTCGGAGTACGAGTTGTTGCGCGAAATGTTGCCGCCCAGCGCTGCCCCGCCCCCGCCGCCCACTGCTGCGCCTACGAGCGCGCCCGTCGTGCCGCCCATCGCGTTGCCCGCGGCAGCGCCGGCGCCACCGCCCAGTGCGCCGCCAACCACGGCGCCGGTGCGCTCGTGCTTGTTCGACGTCACTGCGCCGCCCGCGCCACCGCCCACTGCGCCGCCAATCACGGCGCCCGTGCTGCCGCCAATCGCGTTGCCAACTGCCGCGCCGGCCACGCCGCCAAGCGCGCCGCCCACGGCATTATTCATATCCCCCGCCTCGGCGGGCAGAGACGCCACGGCCATTGCAGCGACAATTGCCGTCGTTACTGCAATCTTCTTTAGCATTGACTTGTCCTTGTTCTTCAGATGTATGGGCAAGTTTAACATTCAATCTAAAAGTATAATGTCACGCAATGCCAAATGCCGCGACAAACGCCGCGAAATTCGCGGCATCGTCGGTCAATAGCCTGCTTCCCACACTCGTCTGGCATTTATGCGGCACGACGAAAACCGGGGCCATGAACAGCGCATCGTGATGGAAAATCACGCTAACGCATGCGTCCTGAACACCGCAGGCAGGAGGATTTATGCAATCGAAGGAACACTGGAACCGCGTCTATACGACGAAGGCGTCGACCAACGTCAGCTGGTTCCAGGAGCATGCAAACCAGTCGGTCGGGTTGATCAGGCAGGCGGGCGTGGCGAAGGACGCCGCCATCATCGACGTGGGCGGCGGCGCATCCACGCTGGTCGACGACCTGCTGAGCGACGGCTATCGCAATCTCACCGTGCTGGATCTCTCGGACGCCGCGCTCGCGGTGGCACGCGAGCGGCTCGCCAACCGCGCGAGCGAGGTCGCGTGGATCGCGGGCGACATCACGCAGGTCGAGCTTCCCGTTCATGCATACGACGTCTGGCACGACCGCGCCGTGTTTCACTTCCTGACGGGCGAGGCGGATCGCGAAGCCTATGTGCGGGCCGTGCTCCGCGCGCTCAAGCCGGGCGGGCTCGTCATCGTCGCGACCTTCGCGGAGGACGGCCCCGACCATTGCAGCGGCCTGCCGGTCATGCGCTACAACGCCGATTCGCTGCACGATGAATTCGGCGCGCCGTTCACGTTGCTTCGGCAAGAGCGGGAAGAACACCACACGCCAGCGGGCGTAACGCAGAAGTTCATCTATTGCCTGTGCCGCAAGGAGCCGGGCTGATGCGGATCAGCAGCGGCGACGACCCGAGGCAATAGGCCGCCCGCTGAGAGCGCCGTGACGCCCAGGACAACCGCAAGCGTCGTCCAGCTTGTCGCTACGCTGGCGAAAGTCGCCGTGGCCGCCGGTTTGCGAAAGTGCCTTGCCCGACGACAGGATGTGCGGGCCCCAGGGCTCGCCGGAATTGACGGCTTCGCACATTCCGAAGTCCGCGCCCCCCGCGTCGCGCACCGTGGTGAAGCCCCGGTTCAGCATGCCGCGCAGGATGAGCAGCGTGCGTAGCGCGGCAAGGAAATTCGGCATCGCCGCATTCGCGCCAGGATTCGCGTTCGACGCCACCACCATTGCGCAGATAGCGCGGGCGCCTGGGCCGGGCTTCGCGGGCGATCCCGCGGGCGATCCCGGGGCGATCCTTGAGCCGCCCGCAAGAGTGATTTTCCGATTTCGCGCTGGCGCGCCGCTTCGCGTTGGCCGAAGATGGATTATCGCAATTGAGGAGCCTGCCATGAAACTCGTTCAACTCGGATACGCAATCGGCGTTGCCGCAGCGTTATGGAGTACCTGCAGTATTGCCGCCTCGCCGGATTCGGCGTATCAAACCCCGGTTCAGCTATCGAGCGGGAAGCATCTGCTTTGCGGCGTGAACGAAACGCCCGCCGGAGAACAGGCGGTGCTGACGCGTCGCGAGCAGGTGCAAGCCGACGTGCTGGCGACGCAGCATCTGCGGCTGGTCAGCGGCCCCACTGCGCCGTACCCCACGGAGTACACTGCGCCGAGCGTGGCGTGCGTGAATGCGGGTTGAAACTGCATATGGCGGGGCGAGCGGCGCCCGCAATAATGTGAAGAAATGCGGCGGGCGCATCGGTCCTGTTTCGTCGGCCCGATGCGCCCGCTGTCATGGCAGTGATATGGCGCTCGAATAACCGGCAACGGTTATGGAGCACCGGGAATCAGGCCGCTCAGAAGCGCGTACGCACGCCCGTAGTCACTTCGACCTGGTTGGTGGCCCCATACGTCGTGCCAACCGTATAGCCGCCGTGCAGCTTCATGTAGTCGCCTGCCAGATACACCTCGGTGCGCTTCGAGAGGTGATAGAAAATCGAGCCGTAGAGCGTTTCCTTGAAGCCGTTGTGCAAGCCGCTCGCCGGATCGAAGGCACCCAGGTTCGCATTCGGAATATCCCCATCGGCGTTGTACGCGGCGTTATGCGTGCGCATCTGCTGATAGCCGAGTTCGTAGTCGAACGCGCCCTTCGGTGCGAGCTTGAGCGACACCGTCCACGCGTTGTCCTGGCGCTGGCCCAGCGCGCCCTGATCGCCCCAGTAGCGGAAGTAGCCCAGGTTGGCGCGCACGATGCCCATCGTATAGTTGCCGCCCACCGAGAACGACTGGTTCGTGAAGCCGTTGCGGTTCACGTGGCTATAGAAGGTCGAGGCCGCATACGAGGAGCCGTTGTAGCCGAGCGCAACCTGGTAGGTCGAGTTGTTGCCGAAGCTCGTCTGGTTGCCGAACGCGTAGCCCGCGCTCGCGAAGATACCGTTGCTGAACAGCTTCTTCCACGCCAGGCCGTTGCTGTAGCGCGTGCCGGTCGGGCCCGCGGCGTAGAAGATCATCTGCTTGAAGTTGTTCGAGTTGGTCCAGCCGCCCTCTTCCGTGTTCAGCTTCGCGTGACCGTAGGGGTCGCCGTAGATGGCTGACGCATCGCGCGCGATCGTGTTCTGGAAGCCGGCGGTGAGCTTGCCGAAGCGCTCGTCTTCCACGCCCACCCATGCGTCGCGGTCGAAGATCTGGCCCGGATCTTCCATCGCGCCGTTCGACACCGTGTACTCGGACTCGAGGCGGAAGATCACCTTCGTGCCGCCGCCAAGATCTTCCGCGCCCTTCAAGCCCCAGCGGCTGCCGCTGAACCACGGCTCGCCGCCATTGCCCATCCCGATCACATGATCGCCCTTCGCATCCGCATGCGATTGATACGTGGGAACGCTCAGGTCGATAAGCCCATAGAGCTGGACGCTCGACTGGGCGTGTGCGCCACTCGCTGCCAGCGCGCCGGCGGCCACGGTGAATGCGAGATGCCTTTTCTTCAAGATTGTCTCCTCAGATAGCTGCATTGAAGTTCTGATTGGTCCGTTGCCAGTCACTTGCCAGTCACTTGCCAACTCGCCCCGGCTATTGCTTCCGGTTTGCGCATGACCTCAACGGATGAGACGAATCGTAGTGGGCTCAATCCTTCGCGCTCCTTTCGCGAAAGGTTCGTATCGCTAAGTGGATTCACCAATATTTATACGGCCGAAATGGCGCTTTGCTCGCGCGGCGCTGCATCCTTCGCGCGCAGGATGTAGCCGAGGCCGCGCAGGGTCATGATCTGTGCGCTCGACTCCGCGAGGTGCTTGCGCAGCCGGTGAATATAGATGTCGATGGCATCGGCGCTTGGTTCGTCGTCGAGACTGTACACACGTTCCATGAGCGTATGCTTCGATACGGTCTTGCCCTGTTGCAGCATCAGCGCTTCGAGAATCGCGTGCTCGCGGCGGCGCAGCGCGAGCGGGTCCTCGTTGTGACGGAATTCGCGCGTATCGGAGAGGTAATGCAGGTCGCCGCACGTGAGCCAGCCCGACTTGTCGCCAACCTGCCGGCGTATCAGCGCCTTGATGCGCGCGACCAGTTCGCGGCTGTCGAAGGGCTTCACCACGTAGTCGTCGGCGCCGGCGCTGAAGCACGCGACTTTATCGTCGATCGAGCCGTGCGCGGTGAGCATGAGCACCGGCACGTTGTCGCGCCGGCGCCGCAAGCGGTTGAGCACGTCCTTGCCGCTCATGCGCGGCAAGCGCATGTCGAGCAGCACGACGTCGTAACGCTGGGTCATCAGCACCGAATCCGCGGCCTCGCCGTCGGCGACGCAATCCACCGTGAAATTCTCGGCGCGCAACAGATTGACGATCCAGTGCGCCAGCTCGGCGTTGTCTTCCACGAGCATCAGCTTCATTGTCTTTCCTTGTTCACATCACCGGCTTCTGCGATCGACGATATCTGCCATCGATTTTCGGCACCCGGCTTCATGTCTTCGCTTCATGCGAGAACCTCATACCGCTCCTTCAGGCCGCCGCTTCGTGCCGCTGCCTCGCGCCAGGCCGGCAAACGCACAGTCACCACGAGTCCGACACGCCCGGCGCCGGGCACCATGCTCACGGAGCCGCCATGCGAGCGCGCCACCTGGTGCACGATGGCAAGCCCCAACCCGGTTCCTTCGGTGTCCGTTGCAACGCGATAGAAGCGCTCGAACACATGCTTGCGCGCCTCGGCGGGAATGCCGGGGCCGTTGTCCACGACCTGCAAGACGACCTCGTCGCCCTCGCGTCGGCAAATGGCCGTCACGTTGCCGCCCGCCTGGGTATAACGAATCGCGTTGTCGACCAGATTGGCCGCGAGCGAGGCCAGCAAGCCCGCATTGCCCGCCACCTGCACGCCATCGGCCAGTTCCGCGCCCAGATCGATCTCGCGTTGCTGCGCCGCCTGGATCAACTCTTCGAGCACCGATGACACCACCGCCCCGAGATCCACGCGGGTGCCCATGCGCGCAGGCGCCATCGATTCGGCCTGCGCCAGCAGCAGGAGCTGGCTCGTCAGTTCCCCCATCTTCTGGCTCGTGCGGCGCACGCCGTGCAACGCGACGAACAGCGCCGGATCGCGCGCATCGCACTGGCTCGCGAACTGGATCTGCGTGGCGAGCAGCGTGAGCGGCGTGCGCAATTGATGAGCGGCATCGGCAATGAACTGGCGCTGGGTGGACGCATGCACCTTCAGGCGCGCGATGCACTGATTGATCGCATCGACGATCGGCCTGAGCTCGGAGGGCAAATGATCTGGCCGGATCGGTTCGAGCTGCGTCGGCTCGCGGTCGGCCACATCGTTCTTGAGCTTCATGAGCGGACGCAGTTCCAGCGTGAGCCCGAGCGGCACCAGCAACACGGCGAGCGCGAGCATCAGCCACTGGCGTATCAACTGCGGCCGCCAGAGACCGTCGATCATCGCCTGCCGCGAGGCCATGGTCTTGCCGACGATCACCGTGACCCGCTCGGCGCGTCCCGAGTCGTAGAGCATGCGCTCGTAGGCGACCGCACGAATGGGCACGCCGTCGTAGTTGCTGTCGTAGAACGTGGGCAACTGTGGGGGTAACTGCGCGGGTAACTGCGGGGGCAACTGAGCGGGTAACTGCGGGGGCAACTGAGCGGGTAACTGCGCGGGCAATTGCGCGCGTGACTGCGCCGATAACTGCGCCGATAACTGCGCGCGCGCGGGCGGCAGCGCGAGTTCGGGCGTGCCGCCCAGCAGCCGGCCATCGCCCGCGAGCACCTTGTAGAACACCTGGTCCTGATACGGCGATTCGAACATCTCCAGCGCCGCCGGCGGGATGTTCGCGACGAGCGCGCCGTTGTACCAATCGACGTCCTCGATGATCGTGCGCGCCGAGGCCAGCAGCGCGTTGTCCTGCAACAGGTCCGCCGTCTGGCGCGCGGCATCGTAAGACATCTTGCCCGTGACGGCCACGAACGCCGCCAGCGGCAGCAGCAGCCACAACAGCAGACGCGCACGCAGGCTATGCACCATGTCAGGCTCCCCACAAGTACCAAGAAGCCGCCCCGCGCTGCGGGACGGCGTTCGAACGCTTCGGACCTTGCCTGCCGGAAAGGTCACCGGCTTACGACTTCAATGCTCAAAACGCGGCGGGCCGCCATTTGAGCAGGCGCTTTTCCAGCGCGCTCAGCAGATAGTCCGTTGTTAGCGCAACCACTGCGAGCACGATCATGGCCGCGAACACACCGCTCGCGTTGAACGCGCCCTGCGCCGTCGAGATCAGCAGGCCAATGCCCTGCTTCGAGCCGAGGAATTCGCCCACCACGGCGCCCACCAGCGCAAAGCCGAAGCTCACGTGCAAGCTCGCGAGAATCCATGAGAGCGCGGAAGGGATCACGACGGAAGTGGTCACCTGGCGGCGCGACGCGCCAAGGATCTGCGCATTGGCGATCATGTAGCGGTCGGCTTCGCGCACGCCCTGGAAGGCATTGCCGAACACCACGAAGAACACCATCACCACGGCCAGCGCGACCTTCGATGCCATGCCGAGCCCCAGCGCGATCACGAATACCGAGCCCAGCACCACGCGCGGAATCGAGTTGGCGATCTTGATGTAGAGGCTAAATACGTCCGAGAGCAGCTTGTTGCGGCCCAGCAGCACGCCGCACACCACACCACCCACGGCGCCGATCAGAAAGCCAAGCGCCGTTTCTTCGAGCGTGACCCAAACCTGCGTGAGCAGCGGCCCTTGCGCCGTGCCGTTCACGAACCAGTCGACGATCTGCAGGAAGATCAGCGAGGGCATGGAGAAGAAGAACGGGTCGATCCACTTGTTGCGCCCCGCGAGTTCCCAGCCGCCCAGCACGACGACCAGCACGAGCACGCGCAGGCCGATCACGAGTGCGTGGCGCTGGCGGATGCGGCGCTGCGCCATCCGTTCGACTTGTGCGAGCGAGCTGGGCTCTAGTGCGGCTGCTGCGGTTGCGGTTGCAGCTTGAGTGGTGGTGGCGGGAGCAGTCATGGGCGGTTTCCGGAGTTCGAGCGTTTCAGGCAATTTGCACCTCTTCGCGCAGGTCGTGCCAGATGTCACGGGAGATTTCGATAAAGCGCGGTTCGTAGCGGATTTCCGACGTGATGCGCGGGCGCGGCAGGTCGATTTCATAAACCTTCTTGAGCGTCGCGGGCCGTGCCGTGAGCACGAATACGCGGTCGGCGAGCGCAATCGCTTCTTCGAGGTCGTGCGTGACGAACACCACCGACCCTGTGCCGCCCCACAATTGCAGCAGCTCGTCCTGCATCAGCGTGCGCGTTTGCATGTCGAGCGCCGAGAACGGCTCGTCCATCAGCAGGATTTCAGGCTTGTTGATGAAGGTCTGCGCGAGCGCCACGCGCTTGCGCATGCCGCCCGAAAGCTGATGCGGATAGTGCTTGCCGAACTTGTCGAGGCCCACGCGGCGCAGCCATTCGTTCGCCTCGTCATAGGCGGCCGATTTCGAGCGGCCACGAAACAGCGGGCCAGCCGCCACGTTGTCGAGCACCGAGCGCCACGGAAACACCGCATCGGCCTGGAACACGAAGCCGATGCGCGGATCGATGCCGTTCACAGGCGCGCCCATCACGCGCACTTCGCCCGTGGTGGGCTTGAGCAGGCCCGTGATCATGCTGAGCGTGGTGGACTTGCCGCAGCCCGTGGGGCCGACGATGGCGACGAATTCGCCCTGCGCGACGGCCATGTTGAAATCGCGCAGCGCCACAGTGGCCTTGCCGTCCGGCGCGATAAAGCGGCACGACACCGAGCGGAATTCGATGGCCGGCATGGCGGCTTGCGCGGGAGTTCGCGCGCCTGCTTGAACTGGAGCTTGCTTCATCAAGGACATCTCACGATTGTTTCGGCGCCTGAAAAAAGCCGGCGCCGAAGCCATAAAACACAAGAAAGCGGCGGCGAGGCGATCTGGAGGGACCGCCTTGGCCGCAACGGCATCGCAACACGGCAACGCAGTTATTTCGCGGTAACGAACTCGTTCGTATACGTTTTGGCCAGATCGACGTGCTTGCCCTTCACCGACGGATTGAACGCCGCGAGCACCTTCAGCACGGTGGCGGGACCATCGGCGGGCATCTTGGCGTCCGCCGTGTACATGGGCAGCGACGCCTTGAGCGCGGTAACGTAGAGCGCCTTGTCCTTCTGGTAATCGGCGGGCATCTTCGCTGCGATGTCCTCGGCGCTATGCGTGTGGATGTACTGCATCGTGCGCGCGAAGGCATGCGCGAGTTTCGCGGCCTCGGCCTTGTGCGAGTCCGCCCACGCGTCCTGCACGTAGAGGCTCGCCGCCGGATAGGTGCCGCCGAGCGCCGCGCGCGTGCCGTCCACGGTGCGCATGTCCACCAGCACCTTGGCGTCGCCGGTTTGCAGGAGGCGCGAGACGGTCGGCTCCGTCGTCATGCCCGCATCGATGCGGCTCTGCTTGACCGCCGCGATGAAGCTCGCATCGGCACCGACGGGCAGCATCGTGTATTCGGTCGACGTCACGCCGTGCTGGCCTGCGAGATATTGCGTGAGAAAGCTCGTGGACGAGCCGAGGCCGGTCACGCCGAGCGTCTTGCCCTTGACGTCGCCCATGGACTTGAGCGTGTCCGCGGACTTCGTCGACACCATCTCCACTTCGCCCGGCACCTGGCCGAACACGGCAATCGCCTTGACGTCCTTGCCCTTCGTCTGCAAATCGATGGTGTGATCGTAGAAACCCACCACGCCTTGCACGGCGCCCGCCAGCAGCTCGTTCTCGGCGTCGACGCCGGCCGGCTGCGAGAGCAGTTCCACGTCGAGCCCTTCGTCCTTGAAGTAGCCGAGTTGCTCGGTGAGCTTCGCGGGCAGATAGATCAGCTTCGTGATCCCGCCCACCATGATGGTGATCTTGCCCGGCGCGTCGGCGGCGTGCGCGCTTTGCAGCGCCGCGCCGAACAGCAGACCGCAGGCAATCGCCATGGCAGGCGCACGACGGCGCAAGGCGCGAGAAGTGTGTTGCATCGAATGTCTCCATTATTTTGGGCCGGCGGCACGATACCGCTTGCCTCGATGAATGGCGGAATTCTAGCTAGCGGAACCCTTCTCGATGCTTTCGCGCGAGGCGCCGAAATATGGGGGATTTCCATGAAACGCGGAACAGGCGGAGGATCGCCTCAGCCCCACAGAAATGTTTTTGAAATTTATTTGAAATATTATAGAAATAAAGAACAGGAGCCGCGCGCGCATTGCCGCCCGATGTCGATACCGTGCCGGTATTGATCAGTCGTATTGCTCGCCGGCGCGGCAGTCTCACACGCGCGGCGATTAACCCGTCACGGCGTAATGCCGGGAAGCGGCAGGCTGCACGATCGCGCGCCCACCCGCGTTAAAATACGCGCATTACCCTCAACCGCCCTTCACCGATGTCCAGCTACAAAGAATTGGTCGCCCAGCGCGAAGAGCTCGAAGCGCAACTTCAGGAGGCGTTCAAGGAAGAACGCGTGAACGTGCTCGAGGAGATCGTCCGCAAGATGAAGCTCCACAGGATTACGCTCGACGAAATCCGCGGTCCCGCGCCGGCGGCGAAGGCGAACAAGGTGCCGCCGAAGTACCGCGATCCGGTAACCGGCAGCGAATGGTCGGGGCGCGGCAAGCCGCCGAACTGGATCAAGGACGAGCCGGACCGCACGAAATTCCTGATTAGCCACTGACTAGCCACTGACTAGCCACTGACTAGCCGCTGATTACCCATAGAGTGGCCACCGCGCCCGCGCACGGTGGCTTGCGCAGGCGCGTCCGCTCAGGGGCGCAGCCAGCCGTTGCGGATGAGGCCCGCGAGCAATGCGCGGTATAGCGTGACGGCGTATTGCGTGAGGGCTGCGCCACACGCGTTCCAGACCGGCGCGACCACGGCGTACACCAGACACGAAACGACGAATGCGCCGATCATGTCGAACGGAAAGTGCACGCCGAGAAAGACTCGGGACCACGCGATCGCGACGCCCAGGACCAGCGCAATCAGGCCGGTCCGCACCATGCCGCCCAGCAACAGCGTGAGCACGAACGCCGAGCACACGGTCCCGTGATCGCTCGGAAACGACGGGTCGGGTGCATGCGCGAAGAAGGTGTGCCCGAGCCCGATCACGAATGGGCGCGGATGCGGCCAGAAGTGGCCAATCACCTGGCCGACACCCAGCGCCACCAGCGTGACCACGCACGCGCGCATGGCGACGGCGCGCTGCCGCTCATCCCCGGAAAGCCACATCAGCACCAGCGCCAGCGGCACCAGCAGGATCAAGTCGTTCGCGATGAAAAGCGCCGTGTCGATGAGCCAGCGCGGCGTTGCCGGCGTGCCGTTGATCGCGAGAAAGAGCGAATGATTCAATGCTTCGAGTGTTTCCATTGCAGAGTCGGGTCAGTCAAATTCAAGTTCAGGTTGATGGGCAAGCACGCGTTTCGGTGCCGGGAAGCGCGAGCGGCTGCCGTGACGGAAAGCGTACGCGGACGATGAGGCCGCGGCCATCGGGACCGCTATCGAGCGTGACGCTCGCCTGATGCTGCTCGGCGATGCGCCGCACAATCGACAGCCCGAGCCCGCTGCCCGACACCGCCTGGGCGGCATGTCCGCTGCCCCGATAGAAGCGCTCCCAGACGCGCGCGCGATCCGCCTCGGGAATCCCCGGGCCGTTGTCGCTGACTTCGAGCACCGGGCACGGCCCCTCCTGCCGCACGACGACGTCGACGCGCGCGTGCGCGCCAGCGTAGCGGATCGCGTTGTCGACCAGGTTGTTGAGCAGGACACGCAGGTTCTCGCCGTAACCATCGACGCTCACCGCCTGCTCGCTCGCCAGCCCGAGATCGATCTGATTCGCCTCGGCCAGGCGGACGCGGTCGGCGACCACGGAGCGCGCAAGCGCGGTCAGATCCACGTCCTGCCGCGCGTCACGGCCGGTATCCGGGTCAAGCCGCGCGAGCGTGAGCAACTGCGCGACGAGGTGCGTGAGCCGCTCCGAGCCCGAGCGGATCTGCGCGACGATCTCGTCGTGCTCCTGCGCGCTCTCCGCCTTCGGCAATAGTTCGGCCTGCAAACCAAGCCCCATGATCGGCGTGCGCAATTCGTGCGCGGCGTCCGCGATAAAATGCTTCTGCAGCGTAAATGCGTGATCGAGCCGCACGAGAAGGTCGTTGAGGGCGTCCACGAGCGGCTTGACTTCGTTAGGCATCCGCGACGTTTCAATTGTCTGCATGTTGTTCGCGTCGCGGCGCTTGAGCCCCGAGGCCACCTGGCGCAGCGGCCTCAATCCATAGCCGATCCCGAACCACAGCAAGAGCGCGACCACCGGCACCAGCGAGAGCACCGGCCAGAACAGATGCATGGAGACTTCGGCCAGCGCCTCCCAGCGCGCGAGGCGCGCCTGGGCCACGCGCACCAGCATGTCGCCGCTCGTGCTCACATAGGTGTGCCAGACCTGGCCGTTGATGCTCACATCGGCATAGCCCGGGCCTTGCGGCGGCGGCAACGTGGCGTCCGGGTCGCTGCTGAACACGAGCTTGCGGTCCTCCCATACCTGGAGCAGCACGCCGTGCGACTGGCGGCCCGAGAGCCGGCCCTTGCGGTCGGTGCCGGTGAGCGAAAGCCGGCCATCGGCATCGACCACGACGTGCCGCGCAATCGTCTTCATCTGGTCGTTGAGGATTTCGTCGATCTCGGCGAGCGAGCCCCACCAGGTCGCCGCGCTCGCCAGCACGCCGGCGAGCAGCGTGGCCGGCAATAGCCACAGCAACAGACGCCGGCGCAGCGACGACATGAACCACCGCGCGGACCGCGAGGGCAATGTGCTCATTCGATCTTCCCGATTCCGTAGCCCACGCCGCGCACATTGCGGATGGCATCGGCGCCCAGCTTGCGGCGCAGGTTGTAGACGTGCACCTGGATGGCGTTGCTCTCGATTTCCTCGTTCCAGCCGTAGAGACGCTCTTCGAGCTGCTCGCGCGTGACGATGGCGCCCGGGTCGCGCATCAGCTCTTCGAGCAGCGCGAATTCGCGCGCCGTGATCGAGATCTCCTGATCGTGCAGCCAGCAGCGATGCCGGGCCGGGTCCAGCCGCAAAGCGCCCACCGTCAGCATGGCCTGGGCACGCCCGGCCTGGCGGCGGCTCACGACGCGAATGCGCGCGAGCAGTTCCTCCAGCGCGAACGGCTTGACGAGATAGTCGTCGGCGCCGCCGTCGAGTCCCGCGACCCGGTCCGGCACGCTGTCGCGCGCGGTAATGACGATCACGGGCGTAGGATCGTCGCGCCGCCGCAATGCGGCGAGCAGCGTCATGCCGTCCTGGTTCGGCAAGCCCAGATCGAGCAGCACGAGCCCATAGGCCGTGGTGCGCAGCGCCAGCGCGCCGGCATCGCCGTCCTGCACCCAGTCCACGGCAAAGCCCTCGCGGCGCAGGCCGATGCGCAGCCCATTGCCGATCAGCGGATCGTCCTCAACCAGCAGTATTCGCATCCTGTCGTCATCTCCTGTTGCGGGCGGTTCCCGACAAGGCCCACGAGCTTACCTTCCCGCAGGTTAACGGAGCATTAACGCGACGCCCGGCGTCTCTGCCCCCGCTTCACTCGGGCTTCAGCATCGGGTCCGTAGACTTGCTCCTGTCGCGGCCTTCGAGCCGCTCGTTTCCACAAGGAGAACCGATGAAAAAGCTCATTATCGCCGGCCTGGTCGCCACGTTCGCTGCAGCCGCGCATGCCCAGTACACGGGCCCGGGCGCGCAACCCGCGGCCACGACGGTCCAGCAGTTGACCAATGGGGGCAAGGACGACCAGCGCGTCGTGCTGCGCGGTCATGTGCTGAAAGCGATGGGTGACGAAAAATACACGTTCAGCGACGGCTCCGGCGAAATTCTGGTCAAGATCGACCAGAAGCGCTGGCCGTCGGGGCAACCGGTGAGCGAGACGAGCACGGTCGAGCTGACCGGCAAATACGACAAGGAGCTCTTCGGCATGCCGAAGGTCAAGGTCCAGGACGTTCGGGTCGTGCAGTAATGCCGGGCGGCGCGCATTCCATCAGGAATGCAGATTGATTGCGATGCCGGGCGCATGCGCCGTTGCATCGATATGGTGTGGTTCGGAACGAATAGCACGATGACGCGTGGTTGCTGAAGCCAGCGCTTTCAGCGTCTACTCGCGCGATGAAAGGAAGGGGCCGCGCCACTTCCTTGAGCGGAAAACCTGCACGGGAGCGTGTGCGAAGCCGTGCGCCTTCGATGGCGCGCGGCTTCGGCCGTGCATTCACGTCAGACCCGCATCAGACCCACATCAGATCGGTTGGCCGATGGCGACGTGTTCGCCATGCTCCCCGCGCTTGCCTCGCTTGCCCGCTTTGCTGGCATGCGATACCGAATGCATGCTCGCGCGATCGGCGGCGCGCTGATGGCCCGTGTCGCGATCCGCGGAGAGGTGGCCATTGGTGTTGGTCATGCCCTCGCTGCTCATATGGCCACCCGACATGCCGCCCGCCAACCCGCCGGCGTGGCCGCCGCCCATTCCGCCGCCCACGCCGCCATTGCCGCCGCCGCCATTACCGCCACCACCGCCGTGCGCGAATGCCGGCGCGCTTGCGCAAGCCACCAGAAAGGCGGATACCGCAACGATTGCTCGAATTTTTGCCATCTTCTTCTCCACAAAATTCTGTTCGATGGCTGGATTGTATGAGCGCCGTTATCGCCCGGATGCGTCAGATATGTAATCGTCTGTAAAAGCTGTTTCGGGACGGATTCAAATCGAACCAGCCAGGGCCTGATTGCATGACGGCGGCGCTGCTTTGCCGGCACAGCCGTTGCTCAAATCTGACTCAAAGTCCGCTTTATCGTTTCGCAGAACCATTGCTGCGCGGCCGAATCCTCGGCATGGGGATACCAGTACAGGTTCACCTCGAACGGTGGCAGCGGAAACGGCAGCGGCAGCACCCGCATGCGCCCATCGCTCGCGAAGGCACGCGCAATACGTGTTGGAAGCGTGAGGACGAGATCGGTTGAAGCGATTGCCGAAAAGAGACTCGTGAAGTGCGGCACGCGCAGCACGATCTTGCGGCTCAATCCCATCTCGCTCATTGCGTCCTCGACGAGATGGTGGCCGGTGAACGGTGCAACAACAACGTGATTGGCGGCCACATAATCCTCCAGACTCAAGGTGTCGCCAATACCCGGATGTGACGCGCTAAGCAAGCACGAATAGCTCTCGCTAAAAAGCATCGCCTTCCTGGTTTGCCCGCCCACGAATTGCAAATTGCCCACGGCTGCGTCTACGTGACCCGTTTGCAGCCACTCGGCAATAAGCCCGCTGTCGATCTGGACAATTTCAAGGCCGACCGAAGGCGCGACAGACTGCAACTCGCGCACGAGGACCGGCAGGAAATGCAGCTCGCCGAGGTCGGAGAGCGCGAGCCTGAACGAGCGCTCCGAGCGTGTCGGGTCGAACTGCCGGGTTGCCGCTATCGCCGCCTCTATGTTCTCCAATGCGCCCTTGAATGAATTGAATAGCTGCGTTGCATTGAAGGTAGGCACCATTCCATCGCGGGTGCGGGTGAAGAGCGGATCGTGCAGAAGGTCCCTCAATCGCGTCAACGAATAGCTGACCGATGGCTGCGTGATGTTAAGCCGCTTTGCCGCCCCGCTGACGCTTCGCGTTTCATAGATTGCTACGAACGTTCGGATCAGATTCAGGTCGGTGCTCATCGTTAACCCTTATATAGATCGCATCTATTTTAAGAGCAAAAAAACGATGATTGGCCTTATTTTTCGCTGACTCATAGCATGTGCGTACAGAAAGGAATCGACGCCATGAAGACAATCCACCACGCCTGTTATGAAATCCTTCGCAATCAGGGATTGACAACATTTTTCGGCAATCCGGGCTCGAACGAACTGCCGTTCCTGAAGGACTTCCCCGGCGACTTTCGATACATCCTCGGCCTGCACGAGGGCGCCGTGGTGGGAATGGCCGACGGCTTCGCGCAAGCGACCGGGCACCCGACGCTCGTCAATCTGCATTCGGCGGCGGGCACCGGGAATGCCATGGGCGCGCTGGCCAATGCATGGAATTCCCACACGCCGCTCGTTGTGACGGCAGGTCAGCAGGTGCGTGCGATGGTCGGCGTCGAAGCGCTGCTCGCCAACGTCGACGCCGCAACGTTGCCTCGTCCGCTCGTCAAATGCAGCGCGGAACCGACTTGCGCCCAGGAGGTGCCGTTGGCGCTGAGCCGCGCGATTCATACGGCGGGCTCGGGGGCCAAGGGCCCGGTTTATCTCTCGGTTCCCTACGATGATTGGCAACAAGAGGCGGCCTCGGGTGTCGACCACCTTGCTGGACGACGCGTCAGTGTCGCGGGACTGCCGTCCGCCGCCGCGCTCGAGTCGCTCGCCCGCGAACTCGATGGGGCAGCCAACCCCGTCATGGTGGTCGGCCCCGACGTCGATGCGAGCGAGGCCAATGGCCTCGCCGCAGCACTCGCGGAAAAGCTGGCGATGCCCGTGTGGATGGCTCCATCGGCACCGCGTTGCGCGTTCCCGACCACGCACCCTTGCTTCCGAGGGCTGCTGCCCGCAGGGATCGCCAGCATCAGCCGGCTACTCGAGGGGCACGACCTGGTGCTGGTCGTGGGTGCGCCTGTGTTCCGGTATCACCAGTACGAGCCCGGCGAATTCCTGCCACGGGGCACCCGCCTCATCGCCATCACCTGTGACATCAACGAGGCAACGCGCGCGCCAATGGGCGACGCCATTGTTGCCGACATTGCCTCCACGCTCGAAGCGCTGGGTAACGCAGTTTCAAAGACGGCCCGTCCGATGCCTGATGCCATGCGTCGGCCGGAACCGGCGCCAAACGAAGCGGGGCCGCTTGCTCCGGAGCGCGTGTTCGACATCATCGACGAAATGGCGCCGCGCAACGCAATCTATGTGAACGAGTCGACCTCCACGACACATCTCATGTGGCAACGGCTGCGTATGACCGAACCGGGGAGCTATTACTTTGCCGCCGCCGGCGGTCTCGGCTTTGCGCTTCCCGCTGCCGTGGGCATCCAGCTCGCAAAGCCCGAGCGTCGCGTCATTGGCGTGATTGGCGACGGCTCTGCGAATTACGGCATCCAGGCGTTGTGGACTGCCGCTCACTACAATATTCCGGCCGTCTTCATCATCATGAAGAACGGCACATACGGTGCGCTGCGCTGGTTCGCAGGCGTGCTGCAAGCGGAGAATGTCCCCGGCCTCGATGTTCCCGGACTGGATTTTTGCGCACTGGCACGCGGTTACGGCGTCGAGGCGTTGCACGCAAACTCCGGCGAAACGTTGGCCTCGGCGCTGCGCCAGGCGCTCGCGGGAAATAAGCCGGTGCTTATCGAGGTCGAGACTCGGGCTTGAGCCACGGGGAGAATCAATGAAAAAGCTCGTGAACGTTGCCGACTACCGCGCTTGCGCAAAGGCGCGGCTTCCCAGAATGGTCTTCGATTACCTCGAAGGCGGCGCCGAGGACGAAATCGGTCTTCGTCATAATCGGGACGTCTTCAGGGAAGTCCGGTTTCAGCCGCGTCGGCTGGTGGACGTCAGCAATCGCAGTACACAAGTCAGTGTCTTTGGAAAAAAGCTGACCGCACCGCTGGTGATTGGCCCGACGGGACTGAACGGAATTCTTTGGCCTAAAGGCGATCATGCGCTCGCCCGCGCAGCGGGAAACTTCGGCATCCCGTTTGCCTTGTCTACCGCGTCGACTTCCTCGATTGAGGAAGTTGCGAAGATCGCAACCGGCGAGCTTTGGTTTCAGCTTTATGTGGTGCACAGAAAGCTGGCGGAGTTGCTGGTCAAGCGCGCGTTGAGCGCCGGTTATACCACCCTGATCCTGACCACGGATGTCAGTGTGAACGGCAAACGTGAGCGG
Organism: Paraburkholderia tagetis; assembly: GCF_022213065.1. GTDB lineage: Bacteria > Pseudomonadota > Gammaproteobacteria > Burkholderiales > Burkholderiaceae > Paraburkholderia > Paraburkholderia tagetis. The sequence continues at coordinate 10,536 of NZ_JAKLJA010000027.1, read as the reverse complement.
GACCTGAGAAACGGTTTCGGCTTGCCGATGCGTTATTCCGTCAAGACGATGGTCGATGGCATGCTGCATCCCCGCTGGTCTCTCGACCTCGTCCGGGAAGGCATGCCGCAACTGGCGAACTTCGCGAGTCAAGACGTGCAGGATACCGAATTGCAGGCCGCATTGATGAGCCGGCAAATGGACGCGAGCTTCTCATGGGACGACCTGAAATGGCTCCGCGACCTGTGGCCTCACACGCTGCTGATAAAGGGAATCAGTCGCGCAGACGATGCCCGGCGCTGCCTCGCACTCGGCGCGGATGGCGTAATTCTCTCCAATCATGGCGGCCGCCAGCTCGATAGCGCGGTCGCGCCGCTCGAAGTACTGGAAGCCACCGCCGCGAGCGTAAGCGCCCCCGTATTCATCGATAGCGGAATTCGCCGCGGTTCTGACGTTGTCAAGGCCGTTGCATTAGGCGCGCGTGCCGTGCTTCTGGGTCGAGCAACGCTCTACGGTCTCGCAGCGCGCGGAGAAGCAGGCGTCGATGCCGTGCTCGCGCTACTCAAAAGTGAAATCGACACGACGCTCGCCCAAATCGGCTGCCCGTCCGCGAGCCAGCTCAATCGGGATTTCATCTGGAATCGTGGTCATCGCCATGTTGATGACTTGAACCCCGTCTCAGAGTCTGCATAACAAGGTGACCGTCATGGAAGCAATCAGAATTACCGGACTGCGAGCGCGAGCGGTCAATGTGCCTCTCGAATACCCCGTGAAAACGGCGGTCGGCGTTGTCGCAACATCGCCGCTCGTGCTGATCGACCTTTTCACCAACGCGAACGTAACGGGCCACGCCTACGTCTTCACCTATACGCCGTTGGCGCTCAAACCGACCCAACACATGGTGGAAGCACTCGAAGCCGTGGCGAAAGGGATGCCACTGTCGCCGCATGATATCGACCGGGCCATGAGCGCGCGCTTTCGGTTAATTGGAAACACGGGGTTGGTTCGCATGGCAACCGCCGGTATCGACATGGCAGTGTGGGATGCGAAGGCCAAAGCACATCAGGTGCCGCTCGTCGAGCTTCTGGGGGGTAAAGCGCGCCCTCTTCCTGCCTATGACAGCCACAGCATGGACGATGTCGAACTGGGCACGAAGCGGGCGCAAAACGCTGTCGATGCCGGCTTCAAAGCCGTCAAGACAAAAATCGGCTACGCGACCCTCGAGCACGACCTGAAAGTCGTGCGAGCGATCAAGCAAGTGACGGGCGAATCGGTTCAGCTCATGGTCGATTACAACCAGGGTTTGTCGGTTCCCGAAGCCAGGCGCCGCGGCCGCGCCCTGGACGCTGAAGGCGTGGCCTGGATTGAAGAGCCGACGCTGCAGCACGACTACGTCGGCCACGCCGCGATTCGCGAAGCCTTGAAGACTCCCGTGCAGATGGGCGAGAACTGGTTCGGCCCGGAAGACATGCAAAAGGCCATCGAGAGCCACGCGTGTGACCTCTGCATGCCGGACCTCATGAAGATTGGCGGCGTGACCGGCTGGATGAAAGCGAGCGCGCTCGCGGAGCAGCACAGCCTTCCAATGTCGAGTCATATCTTCCAGGAGTTCAGCGCGCATCTGCTCGCCGTCACGCCGAGCGCGCACTGGCTCGAACGGATGGATCTGGCCGGCCCTGTTCTTGAGCCGGTTCTGCAATTCAAAGACGGAGAAGCCCATTTCGGCGAAGAGCCCGGCGCAGGAATCCGTTGGCGCGAAGATCAAGTGAGCCGATTCCTGGTTTAAACAGGCGGCATACCGGTACTTCTTCGAAGGTACCTGTCCATCACTTAGCGTTACTAAAAAATAAAAAGAGATCTATCTCATTCATTCTGGAGACAAAGATGGCCCCTAACGCCGCCACAGGCGATGCGCTGTATGGCGCGAACCTCAACGCTCGCCATTTGATGGTGATGTTCTGGTGCTCGATGCTGATGCTTTTCGATGGTTACGACCTCGTGATCTACGGGTCAATCCTGCCTCGTCTGATGCATGACTGGAACCTGTCTCCGGTCACGGCAGGCTTCATCGGCAGCAGCGCGCTTTTCGGCATGATGATCGGCGCGTTGACACTTGGCAGCGCTTCCGACAGGTTCGGCCGCCGTCGCATCATTCTCCTCTGTCTGGTGCTGTTCGGCATTGCAGCTTTCGGCAACGCCTTCTGCACCAATACGACCGAATTCACGATTTGTCGATTCATGACTGGCGTCGGACTTGGCGCCATGGTCCCCAATATCGTTGCTCTCGTGACCGAGATGTCGCCGGGCAGCAAGCGCAACGTCATGGTAACCATCATGCTGAGCTTCTTCTCGGTCGGAGGCGTGATCGCCGCGCTGACTGGCAAGGCGATTACACCGGCATGGGGTTGGCGCGCCAATTTCCTCGTGGCTGGCATTCCGCTACTGTTCTTTCCCGCGTTCTACAAGTGGCTGCCGGAGTCGCTCAGCTACCTGATCGCCCAGAAGCGGTTCTCGCAAGCGGAACCGCTCTTGCGCCGATATGCCCCGGACTTCCAGGGCAGCGCGGCAAGCCTGGCAACTGCAAGTGACGAGCATTCGCAACCGCGTATTCGCACCGTCGAGCTGTTCGCACATGGCCGGGCGTTCGATACCCTGTTGCTCTGGATTGCGTTCGGCATGTGCATGCTGATGGTGTACGGGCTCAACACATGGCTGCCGAAGCTGATGGCCGCAAACGGCTATTCGCTGGGGTCGAGCCTTTCATTTCTGATTACCTTGAATATCGGCGCAGTCATTGGCGGGCTGTTCAGCGGCTGGTTGGCGGACCGTTACGGCGGCAAGCCTACGTTGATTCTGTTCTTCGCGATGGCCGCTGTCTCTATCGGGCTGTTGGGCTACAAGCAGTCTCCGGTTGTCTTGAACATCCTTCTGATGGTTGCTGGCGCAACGACTATCGGCACGCTGTGTATTGCCCATGCGTTCGCCGCGCATCTCTATCCGGCAAGTATCCGTTCAACCGGCGTGGGCTGGGCCGCAGCCGCCGGGCGATTTGGCGCGATGGCGGGTCCGGCCCTCGGCGGATATCTGCTCAGCCAGAAGTTCGCCGTTAGCTTGAGCTTTCTGGTCTTCGCCGTACCGGGAATCGTCGCGGCAATCGCAGTGCTGCTGATTTCAAATCGCCATGTGCGGGCCGAGAGCCACATGCAAGCGCTCGCTCCCCAAGCCGAGTGAGATTCGAAAGTCGAGCATCGTCATGCAATTCGGAGATACAGATATGAGCAACATGCGCAACTCGCACGTCTGGAATGCGTGCATCTATTCAAACGGCTGGCAGGCTGCCGCAGGCGGGACCGCATACGTCACCGAACCGGCGACGGGCGAAAGAATCGGCACGATCGGCATTGGTTCGCCCGAGGACATCGACCAGGCGGCGTTGTCCGCAACCCAAGCTCAGCAGGCGTGGGCCGACATGCCGTTCGACCAGCGTGCGGCCATCATGCGAGCGGCGGCCCGGCTTTTGAAGGACCGCGCGGAGGAAATCAACGAATGGAACATTCGCGAGTGCGGCTCGACGCGTGCCAAGGCCGAGTGGGAATTGCATGCCGCATACGAGCAGTTGCAGATGGCTGCCGCAATGCCGATGCAGCCGGACGGCGCGCTCTATCCCTCGGCGATTCCCGGTCGCATGAACCTCTGCCGTCACGTCCCGGTCGGTGTCGTTGGCGTCATTGCCCCCTGGAACTTCCCGCTTCTGCTCGGCATGCGCTCGGTCGCGCCGGCTCTGGCGCTCGGCAACGCCGTCATCCTGAAACCCGACCCTCAGAGCGCGGTAGCGGGGGGCCTGCTGCTCGCGAAGGTATTCGAAGATGCGGGCCTGCCGGCGGGTGTTTTGCACGTCATCCCGGGCGGTCCCGCGACAGGCGACGCGCTCGTCCGCCATCCGAAAGTGGGCATGATTTCTTTCACGGGCTCGACCGGCGTCGGGCGCTCGATTGGTGAAATCTGCGGACGCATGTTGAAAAAAGTCGCGCTGGAACTTGGCGGGAACAACGCTATCGTCGTGCTGGACGATGCGGACGTGGAGGCCGCGACTTCCAGTGGCGCCTGGGGCGCGTTCCTGCATCAAGGGCAAATCTGCATGCAGACGGGACGCCACCTCGTGCACCGCTCCATCGCCGAGCGCTACGCGGCAAGGCTCGCCGAACGCGCACGTAGCCTGGCGGTGGGCAACCCTTTCAACGAGCACGTGCATCTCGGGCCGCTGATTAACGAAAAGCAGCGCGACCGCATTCACGACATTGTGCAAACGAGCGTCAAGGCCGGCGCGGCCGTTCTGGCAGGCGGCCGCTTCACGGGGCTCTTTTACGAGCCGACGGTTCTTGCCGGTGTCTCGCCCGATATGGCGGCGTTCCAGGAAGAAATCTTCGGCCCGGTGGCGCCTGTCACCGTCTTTGATAGCGATGATGAAGCTGTCGCACTTGTCAATTCGTCGGATTATGGTTTGGCCGCCGCGATACACACGCAATCGATATCGCGTGGCCTGGCATTGTCCTCGCGAATTCGCGCAGGAATGGTGCACATCAACGATCAGACGGTCAACAACGAGTTCCATGTGCCGTTTGGCGGCATGGGCGCATCGGGTAACGGCGGACGCTTTGGCGGACCCGCGAACGCTCACGAATTCACGCAAACGCAATGGGTTAGCGTGACGGACAAACCGATTCGGTATCCGTTCTGAACCGGCTTCGGAGAGTCAATAATGCGGACCCGGGACGGCCGTTGCTTTCCTCTTGCCTTAAAACCGGTAATCGAGCGCCGCAAACGTCGTCAGTTCGCGGCGGCGCTCGGTGATCGGGCTGCCGGCGGCATAGTGCTCCAGACGCCCGAGCGTCGCGTTCACGGAGCCCACCCAGTGCTTCGAAAAGTCATGCGACGCATAGAACGTCACGTGCAGATCGCGCACGCCCGAGCCCGTTGCGTACTGCGGCAACCCGGATGCCGCGCTCTGCGCCCGTGAAATGCCGAACAACGTGCGCGTATAAACGGCGTTGGCCCACGTGAGCCCGGGGCCAACCGAAAAGAGCCAGCCCGGCAGCGGCAACGATGCGTAGAGGTCCGCGCTGGCCGTCGTGCCCTGCCCGTTGCGGCTGATGTCCTGATACATGGCCAGCGCGCCGGTAAAGGCCCAGACGGTGTAATCGGCGAACAGGCGCAGCTTCGGGCCGTCGTCGACATTGCCGAGGCCATGCAGATGCGGATCGTCCGAAGCCGTGCGCGACTGGAAGTCGAAGCTCAGCGACGCGCCCAAATGATAGTTCTCCGCCGCCAGCACGTTGATGCCCAGCACGTCCGGCCCCTGCGAAAAAATGCGGTCGCGGTACGAGATGTCCAGCGCTGGAAACGGATAAACCTTCATGTGCCGCGCACCCGGATATTGCGGCGCGAAGTACGCGCCGGGCCCGATCATGATCTTCCAGGGCGATTCGGTTTGCGCGGCGGCGCCGCTTGCAGCAACGCTCCGCGCGGGTGCCGCCGCATCGTCGGCCCATGCGGGCCGCGCCAGCGCGAACGCCATCGCGGCGGCGCATGCCAGTGTTTTCGTCGATATGAACGGCTTCACGCTTTCTTCCTTCCCACCGCGGCCAGTTGGCGCAAACGCCGCGCGAGCGCCTTCGATACCACGGGCTGATTGGACGCGTCGTTCGAGCCGCGCGCCACCTCGCTCTCGCGCAGGAACTGCGTGGTTTCGCGCGCAACGATCTCGCGCTCGTTGTCCGAGGTGATCATGTGATACGAATCGTCGAGCCACAGCGTGCGCAGGAAATTCGCGCCGATATGGTCGATCACGTAGCGCGGATTGCGCGGGCTCGACGTCTCGTCGTCGATCGCGTGAATCACGAGCGTGTCGGTCTCGATCTCCGCCACGTCCTTGCGCGCGGCGCGCGACAGACGCAGCGCCTGATGCAACGCGGGCAGCGAGATCGTCGAAGGCCCCACCTCGCTGAACGCATTGCGCTGCATGGCGCGTGCGATTTTCTTGCGCAATGCTTCGTTTCGGATGCCGAATGGTTCGTCTTCGCGGTACCGGTAGCGGTGGCGCAGCGGCGTGTAGTAAGCCCAGTCGAGCAAAAAGCGATACCACGGAATCGCCCAGCCATCGTAGGCGAGCGTGAGCGAAAGCAGCACCAGCGACTGCGCGGCGGGCCGCTCGCGCACGAGCCGCAACGCGAGCGCGCCGCCTATCGAAAGGCCGCAGACCGACACGCGCTCGTAGCGCGCGGCGAGCGCATCGAATTCGCGCACCGCGTCTTCGACCCAGCGCTCCATGGACTGCTCGCGCGAGCCGGCGCTATACCCTTCGATGAGCGGCGCGCGAACCGTGAATCCTTCGTTTTGCAGATAGCGCGCGAGGTAGCGCAACTCGATCGGCGAACTCGACAGCCCGTGCAGCAGCAGGACCGCGTGGCCATCGCCTTCGCTGAAAATACCCTCGGGCTGTGCGGCCGGCGCCTCGCGCGCGGCCGACTCCCTCTCGACTGTCGCCATTTCAGCTCTCCGTGCGCAGCACGAGAAAATCGCCCGCGTGCGTGGTGAAACGTTCGCAGTTGCACGTCGTCAGCCGGAATTCGCGCTCGCCCGGCGCGCGCCGCAGACGGACCCGATGCTGCCCCGGCCACAGCGCCTTGCTCACGCGCTGGACGTCCTCGGGATGCACCGCATCGAATAGCGGCCCCGGCGCCACTTCGGTGGCCGCAGGCAATGCGGCCGTGCTCTGCCCCACGCTGGCGCGCTGCGCGGCATCGCGCTCGAGCGCCTTGATGAGAATAAAACCCTCGTGGTATTGCGCGAGATGGCGCAGCAGGCGATGTGTCTCGTCAACGGCGCGCCGGGCCAGCACGCGCTCGTTGTCGTGCCGCAGCAGCATCTCGTAGCGCGACTGGGCCACTTGCGCGATCAGTTGCGCGCGAAACTGTTCGCGCCGCAAGCGCTCGATCAGGGTGATCACAATCAGCGTGACGAACGGATAGGACACCAGCAGGATCACGTCCCGACCGTCGAGGAACGTGAAGTTTCCGTAGGGCGGCACGAACAGATAGTCGGCAATGCCGAGCCCGAGCACCATGACGGTCATGGCGGGCGCGAGGCCCAAATAGTATTCGACCAGCGAAGCGGCGATGCAGAACGCCGTTCCCGGCATCATGGGGCCGAGCACGGGATGCAGGGCAATGCGTATGACACTCGCGAAGGCGAGCGCGGCGGCGGCCAGGCACCAGCGGCGCGGGCCTCGGGGTGCCCAGTGACGGGCATTACGGACTTTCATGTTTGATTCAATGCGCCAGCGCTCGGGCAGGCCGCTGCAAATAGCTGGCGCAGGCAACGGTGGCCGGCGCTCTCGTCGTAATCGCGTCGTAATCGCGTTGGAATGAGGGCAGGAAGACGGGCCAAGCGCCGATAGCCGGCGCCGCACGATCAAAGAATTGACGGAATCCTTCCGTGACTGCGCATATTACTGGTTTTTACATACATTTAGCTTTCGCCGTCAGAGACGATCCGCCGGGTGCGCGTGCTGCGAGCCATCATGTCAGATGAATCGCAGTGTCGCTTCCGGACGGCTTTTGGACGTGTGAGTTATGGAACGGCCTAGAGCCAGTCAATACACTGCATACAAATAAAGTCGCCTGGTGTCGCGCCGCTGCTGGTTTCTCCCGTTGCCACCGCTTGCGAATGACGCTACGGCGCCCCAAAAGCCCACTGCCGCCCACTGCCGCTATCGCGCTCGGCTGCAACGCCCAGGCACACCTGGCCGCACGCTTCCCCGTTTAGAGCGGACTCGCAGTGCAATATCAGGAGACATCAATTGAATCGTTCGCAGAGCAACACCTCGGGTGGTCGAACTTCGCGCTCGCGCCTTACCCTCGCCGACATCACCGTCATTGATAATGCGCTGCTCAAGCGTGCCATCGGCGCCATGGCTTTCGGCAACGCGATGGAGTGGTTCGACTTCGGCGTCTACAGCTACATCGCCGTCACACTGGGCAAAGTCTTCTTCCCTTCGAGCAGCCCTTCCGCACAACTGCTCGCGACGTTCGGCACGTTCGCGGCGGCTTTCGTCGTGCGGCCGATCGGCGGCATGGTTTTTGGCCCGCTTGGCGACCGGATCGGCCGCCAGCGTGTGCTCGCCGCCACGATGATCATGATGGCCATCGGCACATTCTCGATTGGCCTCATTCCGAGCTACGAATCCATCGGCATTCTCGCGCCCATTTTGCTGCTCGTCGCGCGCCTCGTTCAGGGCTTTTCGACGGGCGGCGAATACGGCGGCGCGGCAACCTTCATTGCCGAATTTTCGACGGACCGCCGCCGCGGCTTTGCGGGCAGCTTCCTCGAATTCGGCACGCTCGCGGGGTATATCCTCGGCGCGGGCACGGTGGCGGTGCTCACCGAACTGCTGTCGCAGCATGCCATGCTCTCGTGGGGCTGGCGCGTCCCGTTCTTCATTGCCGGCCCGCTCGGGCTGGTGGGTCTGTACATCCGGCTGCGCCTCGAAGAAACCCCCGCGTTCAAAAAAGAAGCCGAGGCACGCGAAGCCAGCGACAACGCGCACCCCACGCAAACCTTCCTGAAGCGCTTCGAGCACGAGTGGAAAGCGCTATTGCAATGCGTGGGTCTCGTGCTGATCTTCAACGTGACCGATTACATGGCGCTTTCGTATCTGCCGAGCTATTTGTCCACGACGCTGCATTTCAACGAATCGTACGGCCTCTTTCTCGTGCTGATCGTCATGGTGCTGATGATGCCGGTGACGCTCTACGCCGGACATCTCTCCGACAAGATCGGCCGCAAGCCGGTGATGATGTTCGGTTGCGCGGGTCTGCTGTTTCTTTCCGTGCCGGCGCTGATGCTGGTTCGCACGGGCGCGCCGCTGCCGGTATTCGCCGGCATGCTGATTCTCGGCACGCTGCTCTCCACCTTCACGGGCGTGATGCCGTCCTCGCTGCCCGCGCTCTTTCCGACGCGGATCCGCTACGGCGCACTGGCCATCGGCTTCAATGTTTCGGTATCGCTGTTCGGCGGCACGACGCCTCTCGTCGCGGCATGGCTGGTCGAGCGCACCGGCGATCTCATGATGCCGGCGTACTACCTGATGGGTGCCGCGCTCATTGGCATCGTGTCCGTGCTCGCCATGCAAGAAACGGCCCGCAAACCGCTGCGGGGCTCCGGACCCTGCGTGGCGAGCGACGAAGAAGCGCTCCGCCTTACGCGCGGAACCGTCGAACACATTCGATTCGAATCCGGGCGTGCATCAGGCGTGCGCAAGCGCGCCTGATCCGGAAATCGCATCGCACGTAGAAACACGTCCAGACAATCGGCAAGATGGCGTTGCGCCCAGCGGGGCGCACGCCCGGCACACACCAGGCACACACCAGGCACACACCCGGCGCACACCCGGCGCACGCCATCGTTTCGCCGCTATTGCGGCTCCGGCAATCGGGGCCACCACCCCAGATTGCCCGCCGAGCACATCCAGCGCGCCCTGCACCGCAAGGCAGCAGGCTCACGGCGCCCCCCTCCTCAGTCGCCCGGCAACAGACTTTACATGTTGTTACTCGCAGGCAGCGGACGGGCCGGCGGGCTTTCCTTATACTCCCGCGCATCCGCTTCCTGATCGTGCTCGCCACGCCCTGTGCGACGCCGAAGCACACAACACCTCGATGCCCATGCTCACTACCAAGTCCACCCTGATCGTCGCTCTTGCCGCCGCTGCCAGCCTTTCGCTCTCGGCGTGCGTCGCGCCCGGCTATCCGCAGGGCTATACGCCTTACGGCGCGCAACAAGGCTACCAGGGCCAGGCGCCGGCCTATAGCCAATATAGCCAGCCCACCTATGTGCAGCAGGGCACCGTGCAGCAACCCGCCTATGCAGCGCCCGTCCCGCAGCAGCCGTATGACACGCAAAACAACGGTCAGTACGGCGGGCAGTACGACTCGCAATATGGCAACCAATATGGCACGCAGTACGGCACGATCACGAATATTCGCGCGCTCAGCAACGCCACGGGCGCCTCGGGCATCGCGGGCACCGTGGTGGGCGCACTGGTTGGCGGCGTAGTGGGCAATCAGTTCGGGGGCGGTCATGGCCGCGATGCCGCAACGGTCATCGGCGCGCTCGGCGGCGCTTATGCAGGCAACCAGATCGGCCAGCAGATGGGCCAGCCTGTCGGCTATCGTATCGATGTGCAGTTGAGCGACGGCTCGATGCGTTCTTTTAATGTGCCGACGCCGGGGGATCTGCGTCCTGGTGAGCGCGTTCAGGTGAATGGCAGCCAGTTGTCGAGATATTGATGGGGTTTTTTGGTTTTTCGCGTTTCCTTGTTTTCGTGTCGGTCTGCCAGCGTTGCCCCTGTGCGGGGCGGCCCCTACTTTTCTTTGCAGCCGCAAAGAAAAGTAGGGGCGGTTTCAAACTCCAAGTGCAACAGCGGGGTCAATCACAATTCCTTGCTTCGCGCAGTTCTCGATAAACACTTCGCCTGGTGTGCGCCAGCCGAGTGTCTTGCGA
>NZ_JAKLJA010000026.1 GCF_022213065.1 Paraburkholderia tagetis | reverse complement strand
CAACCGCTACTTTGCCACGCTCGTCGAAGTGCTCGCGGCCGTCGAGGCTTGTTTCCGACATTGGATCAGGCCAAACGAGGTTCTACGCAGATTATGCTGCATTATTTAAGACGCTGTGTTTAGCTAGGGTAGCTACGACTGTGAACGATTACATAAACGCTCGATGACGTATTCCCATCACGCTGAGACGCTGCTCGACTTCCGGTAGAAGGTACTTTACGAATGCGCGTCGCAACGCTGTTCTGGAATGGTCGGAAATTGAGGGCTGTTGACACGCGGAGACCACGTGTCCTGCAGATGCATTGAGAGTATCCGCCAGGGGATTCGATACGGACGCGCTACGCACCTTTCCGTGCGCGCCGCCCCCCGCCGGATTGTTGCGTGAAAGCGAGCACTGAGCGATTGAGCAGAAGGCGCGTTGCGCGCAGTCCGTGTCTTCCGTCCAACCGGGTGGGGCTCCAGGACGTTTGTGTGACTTGCGCGCCACCGGTGCCCTGATACGATGCGGTCGCGCGCTCACGCCGTCCGGCAATCTTGTTGGCATGCTCCCTTGCGAGCAGACGCTGCGCCTGTTGGTCTCCCTTGCTGGCTTCCCGCGCCGTCTGGACCGACGTCTCTGTGGCCTCAGCGAGCGCGGCACGAGCGGCGCTACTGATCTTGACAGTGTGCGAAGCCGACGATGCCGATTGCTGTGCCGCCGTACCGTTCTGGGATTGGGGCGCGTTGCTTGCGTTGCCCGCTTCAGTTGCCTTCTGGGATTGGCCGCCTGTGTGTGTGGCTGCGCTGGTGGGCTGGGTGGAAACCGATTGAATTGCCATGAGAAAACTCCCGGAAATATTTGCCGAAACACGGCGGATAGCCTAACGGCATCGACGTTGCGATCCTTGAGTATTATCTTTTCGTTAAATCCGGCGGGCTTAAAGATTGCATAAGGTTGAGCATGAATCTCGTTTCCCTCACATCCTTCTATCCCGTATTCGAACGTCGAGCTCGATTCGCGCAATTGCCAACGTCGGCTCACTGACTGGCGAGAGGCGGAAATTGGAACCGAGGTGACTTCTGTTCAATGTCGAGACGGTTGGTCAATCAGACGTTGCGCTTGCCATGCGCGCTTTCGCCGGCGGCGGCACAGCCGGTCTGGTTTGCTTGCTCAGCTTGAGGGTGGAGTCCTAACGACTGAAGATGGTGTATTAAGCGGGAGGCTACTCGCCCCCCAAAAAAAGCGGCCCCGACCTGCTGGCCGGGGCTCCTGAAAGGTGATGTCAGCCGCAGCACCGGATTCCGGCACATGATGGCTCAATGAATCACCTGCGTGAAGCGGGAAAATCTGGCGTCAAGGTGGCGTTCGTCATCAACTTCGCGCTAACTGTAGGATGGCAATACTTAAGGTAGCCTTAATTCGCTCCGGCATTCGTGCGCCCGTTTTCGACGACGCGTCTCAGCAAGAATACCGGAGGCGCCGGTTGCGCCGCAGGTGAGCGCACAGGAAGTTTGCCCCGGGCACGAACCTGGTGTCGGTAGAGGACCTTGTCGACTGGCCGTGATGGTCCTGTCTCCAACAGCACCAGGTTGAGGTCAAACGTGCTCATGAAAAAGCCGAGGAAGGCTAGAGACCGGGCGCTATGCGGAATTTCGTTGCGTCTGGATGTTCTGGTGCCAATGGGCATGCCTTGCGATGGGCGAGTAATGGCCCGCTCCCAGCGCGAAAAGATGGGGCCTCTGCCTGTTGGACTAGACGGTTGCCGTGCCACTGGTTTTATCCTCGTCCACGTTAACAACATGGGGTCTGCCACGCGGAAACCGCAAGGTTACCGTCAAACCGCGATTGTCTTCACCGCCACCGAGCGAGATGCGAGCGTGATGCTGTTCGGCGATGCGCCTGACAATCGACAGCCCCAGCCCGCTGCCCGACGAAGTGTGCCCATCGCCACGGTAAAAGCGTTCCCACACCCGTGCCCGGTCCTCCTCCGGAATCCCTGGGCCGGTGTCGCGGACCTCGAGCATGGCGCAGCTGTCCTCGCGACTCACGATGACGTCAACGCGCGCGTGGGCTCCGGCATAGCGGATCGCATTGTCGACCAGATTGTTGAGCAGGATGCGAAGGCCGTCGGCGTTGCCGCTTGTTGTGACGACGCCTGTGGCTACCAGCCCCAGATCGATTTCATTTGCTTCTGCGTAGCGTACCCGGTCGCCGACAACGCCACGGGCCAGCGCGGTCAGATCCACCGTGCTGAAGACCGGAGCGGGCGATTCCGGGCCGAGTCTCGCCAGTGTCAGCAACTGTTCGGCGAGGTGGGCAAGGCGCGCCGTGCCAGCCCGAATCTGCGCTGTGATAGCGTCGCGTTCATGTGACCCGGTCGCCTTGGGCAGCAGCTCGGCCTGAAGCCCGAGCCCCATAATCGGCGTGCGCAGCTCGTGCGCGGCATCGGCGATGAACTGGCGCTGGGCGGTGAACGCGTGGTCAAGTCGCGACAACAGATCGTTGATTGCATCGACCAGGGGTTTGACCTCCACCGGCATGGCCGCAGTGTCGATCGCCTGCATGTTGTTCGCATCACGTCGTTTCAGGTTGGCCGCGATCTGGCGCAGCGGCCTCAAACCGTAGCCGATGCCAAACCAGACGAAGAGGGCAAGCACCGGCAGCAGCGACAGCACAGGCCAGAAAAGGGCCGTGGCAATCTCCGCCACCGCTTCCCAGCGCGCGCGGCGCGCCTGGGCGATACGGACGAGTAGTTCGCCGTTGCGCTCGACGTACGTATGCCAGAGCTGTCCGTTGACTTCGATGTCCGAGAACCCCGCGGCTTGAGGCGGCGGCATTGACGAATCCCGGTCGGTGCTGAACACACGCGTTGTGCCGCGCCAGACCTGAAGCAGCACCGTGTGGGACTGTTCGCCCGAGAGCCGGTCCTCGTTTGCGCCCTGCATGCCCCTAAGTGACAGATGACCATCGGGTTCGACCACGACGTGCTGTGCGATGCCCTTGAGCTGGTCGTTGAGCACCTCGTTCAGTTCCGAGAGCGCGCCCCAGTAGGTCGCCGCGCTCGCAAGCAGCCCGGTGAGCAACGCGGCGGGCAGCAGCCAGATTAGCAAACGCCGGCGCAGGGACCTCAAACAATCTCTCCGATCTGGTAGCCCACGCCGCGAACATTGCGAATCGCCTTTGTGCCCAGCTTGCGGCGCAAGTTGTGGATATGCACCTGGATGGTGTTGCTCTCGACCTCTTCATTCCAGCCGTAGATACGCTCTTCAAGCTGTTCCCGGGAAACGGTTGTGTCCGGTTTGTGCATCAACTCGTGAAGCAGCGCGAACTCACGCGTGGTGAGCGGTATCTCTTCATCGTGCAGCCAGACCCGATGCTGGGCGGGGTCGAGCCGTAGCGGGCCAGCTCGCAGCGCCGTGCCTGCGCGACCGGCCTGCCGACGATGCACGACACGCATTCTCGCGAGCAGCTCATCGAGTGCAAATGGCTTGACGATATAGTCGTCGGCGCCGCCGTCGAGTCCTGCCACCCGATCCGGAACGGCATCGCGGGCCGTGACGATAATGACGGACGTGTCGTCGTCGCGCTCGCGTAACCGTTTGAGCAAGGTCAGCCCGTCCTGCTTTGGCAGGCCGAGGTCAAGCAGGACGAGCCCGTATGACGTCGTGCGCAAGGCGAGTGAGGCCGCGTTGCCATCGCGGGCCCAGTCCACCGCGAACCCCTCGCCCTGCAGCCCCAGCTGCAAGCCGCTACCGATCAGTTCATCGTCTTCTACCAGAAGTATCCGCATGCTGTCGTTCTGTTCTGCCTGTCGTCAGTGGTGACCGTATTCCTCATTCCACCTGTGATGCGAGATGGTATTGCCGGATTGCGAAGTGCCGGTCGCCGTGCCACCATAACCAGTGCCTGATTGTGCCGCCACGCGAGCCTCGGCCGCTTGAATGTCCTCAGGATACTTCGTCTTGCTTGGCTTGTAACCCGCATGTTCGAGCTGGATCAGTTGACCCTCGACCTGCGCGCGGGTCAATGAATCGTTTGATGCCTGTGCAAACGACACTGCCGGTGTGGCAACGGCAAGCGACAGGGCAAGCGCCTTGATGAGGGTGTTCATGGCAAGTACCTCCGTGATTAGCCCGTCGGGGCGTGCTGGTGCTTTGTATTCCAGCAATTGCAGTTTGCAACGCCAGACTTAAGACACGGTTAACATGGTGCCAGTCGTGAAGCATGCCCGTGAGACCACGCGGGCTCTGAAGTAAGTGTGCCTTGTCACGAAATGGGTGATGGGTATGCGCCGGTCCCGAATACAGAAGAAGGCCTGCGAGATCGTGCGTGCAGTCTTAAGTTGATCTTAAGGCAGCGAGCAGTACAGTCCATATCGAATCCCCGGCGAGGCTGCCGCACCTTTCATATGAAAAGGAATTTGCGTCCCACCGGTGGGTAATCGCATGGATGATTGCTGTCGCACGGGAGGGTAGTCATGAAGAGGAACGCATTACAGGCGGCGATGACTGCAGGTCTCCTCGCGGTCTCGACGGGCGCTTTACCCGCTGAGCCGTCGACAGTGACGGTTCACCTTTCAGACGGGGGAAGCAAAGGGATGTCATTGACTCTGGTGCCATCGACAATCCCGGCTGGTCCGGTCGAGTTTACGATCACGAATGAGTCTCACACGTTGAAGCACGAATTCATGGTCTTGCCATGGTCCGGCGCTGGCACCGCGCTTCCTTATGATCAGAAAACACAGCAGGTAAAGGAGGCGCGCCTGGGCGATCTGCAAGGCGTGGAGGATCTCAATCCCCGGGAGACTGTCACGGCCCGGTTCGTACTCAAACCAGGTCGTTATATCGCATTCTGTAACGAGCCAGGGCACTATCGTGACGCCATGCGAGCCACGCTGGTAGTCGACGCGGCGAAATGATGGTGTCCAGAACAGTGACCTGACGGTCGAGTTACCGGTTTGCACTTCTGACCGGAAACCCAACGCATTTTCGTATCGCCAGGGCAAGCCGCTGATCTTCGCGGGGCAGTATCAATTCGGCCCAGCGATTCGGCGAGTCGTTGATTGAGCCAGCCGGGTCCGGCCTGCGTAATAGCGTCAGGACTTTGGGCATGATCGTTGTCTCGAATGCGATGAGGGGCAACTTGCTGTTCTCTTGAAGTGCTCGCAGCCAATTGATGACTGGACTGTCGTGGATAGTGGCCTCGATGTGGTGAAACTCGTCGATCATGTCGAGGAGTTATTGCGTGTCGTCGGTCGCATGCTTGGGCGAATTCTTTCGTACCGCTTCCTGCTGGGCTCGAAAATCGCAGCGGGCCGAATACTCGACAGGTGTCAAGGTCCTTGGTCTTAAAGCAACAGTCGCCTTGTTCACGCTTTTGACCTGTACGATGCAGTCTTATAAAGATTCAGTCCTTGGTTAGCGATGGCATACAAAAAATAACTCAATGATGCCGGCTTGATACCTTAGGTACTCCAAAAAGAAGATAGTGAGACGAAACGCACGAATTCCATGTTCGATTCGGCACAGATGCAGTCCGGCGGTCTGCACTTTGGAACGCCCGAATCAAATCCGGGACGTACACATGTCACCCCCTCCGGACTCTTCGGCGTGCCATCTCCAAATTGCTGAAGGCGAGCGAGGTGCAACTTTTCTTGAGCATGTAGCACCCCGCACATGGTTGAGTGCTGGTGGTCTTCAGAAAATATTATGGATAACGAAATGTATCGGCTGCACAATGCGTTGCATCTCATCCAGCAACGCGTGCGTGTATCGATTGCTCGGTGAAAGGTTAGAGTCAGTTTGTTTTATATAGCTGTTGAACACGGCAGCCGATTGGCTTTTTACCCGAAGATGTTCGAGTTTTGGAATACCAACCTTAGGAGATCAGCAATGAAAAAGACGATTCTGGCCGTGACTGCCATGGGTGCAATGGGATTCACGTTGACGAGCCACGCCCAGAGTTCTGTGACGCTGTATGGCCTGATAGACGAGGGTTTCAATTTCACGACGAATGCCGCGGGTAACAGGGGCTATCAGATGGTGAGCGGCGATACCGCCGGCAGTCGCTGGGGCTTGAAGGGGGCGGAGGATCTCGGCGGCGGGATGAAGGCGATCTTCCGGCTCGAGAACGGTTTCGACACGAACACCGGCAGGCTGGGGCAGGGGTCGCGCATGTTCGGCCGGCAGGCCTACGTGGGTCTCGCTTCCGATTATTACGGCACGCTGACGATGGGACGGCAGTATGATCCCACGATCGACATGTGGAGCGGATTCACGGCGGCGGGGAACTGGGAAGGCGATCTGGGTGCTCACCCGTACGATACCGACAACGCGGATTACGACTTCCGGATCCAGAACAGCGTCAAATATGTGACGCCGACCTATGCGGGCCTGACCGGCGAACTGTTGTACGGCTTCAGCAATCAGGCTGGAGGCTTCGCGCAGAATCGCGTCTATAGCGCGGCCGTTCAGTACCAGATGGGGCCGCTCGCGGCAGCGGTCGCCTACATGAAGACGAACAACGGCGGCTCGACCTTTGGCGGTGCGATGTCGAGCAACGAAGCCGTGTTCACGGGCACCTCGCAGCAGAACATCGATGCCGGCGTCTCGTACAAGTTCGGTGACAAGGCGACGGTCGCCTTTGCTTACTCGCACGTTGACGTGTACAACCCGACGTCGAATGCCTATTTCGTCAACCAGCCGGCGGCGGGAACCCAGAATTCCTGGAAGTTCGACAACTTCGAAGTCAACGGCCAGTACTTCTTCCAGTCGAACTTCTGGCTCGGTGCCGCGTACACATTCACGCACGCCCATATCTCGACGACGACTGGCAGTGCGTCGCCGAACTGGCACCAGGTCTCGTTGATGCTTGACTATGACCTGAGCAAGCGGACATCCCTCTATGTACAGGGATCGTACCAGCACGCGACCGGGAAGACCGGGACCGACTTCGACAACGCGTACATCTTTGGTTCGGCAGCGCCATCGTCAAGTTGCAACCAGATGGTCTATCGCGTCGCGATGATGCATCGCTTCTGACGCGCGCTTTATGATCGAGAACGGGCGCGAAGGACGGCCGGCGCGCGGTGCCCGCGCCCTTCGCGCACCGTTGGGGCCGCTCGTCAAGCCAGGGCGGGGCGGTGGCGTGTCGTATTGCAGGGACAGCGGCGGATTTCCACCTTTTGCCCTGCGATGAGCACGACCATCTCAACAAGACGTGCATCTGAGCCTTGACATACAGATTCGGAATAAGGCGTCTCGCACCTCTCGCGCAAAAGGTGACGGCTCCGGAAAAGGGTCGGTAGTTCAATGCCTCGATGAGCCGCCGGTTTTACGAAACCGGCGATTCCTTGCTGCATATCTCGTACCCGTCAGGGCCGTAGCCATCCCTGGCTGAGGCAAGCAGGACAGGGACGAACCAGATCGCATTGTTCGCGATGAGCGCGCCCGCGGCGACAAGCGAATGTGGCGCAGACGGCATCGCATTGAGTGCCAGGAAGATGGCTCGATTGACGGATCCGGTTGCGTCTATATAAACGTTCGTTGTAAAGGTGAAACGAGTCATCTGCTGCGCTTTGCGATGCGTGGCGCGAAGCGGCACATCGCCAGCGGGATGAGAGCCAGCGCAGCACCGGCAAAGAACATCGTCGAGGCGCCATGGCGATCCCAGAGCCAACCCGCGACGACGCTCGCGAGCAGCATGCAAACTCCACTCGCGAGATTGAAGACGCCGAACGCGCTGCCGCGCAACGTCTGCGGCGCGGTTTCCGCGACCATAGCGGCGAGGATGCCCTGGGTGAAACCCATGTGAAGACCCCACAGGGCGACGCCAGGAAGCACGGTGATGACCGACGCGCTCGCGCCCAGAACCAGATCCGCGGCGATCAGGAGAACAAGCCCACAGGCAAGCAGAATTCGCCGGTCGAGCCAATCCGACAGTGCACCCGCGGGATACGCGGAGACCGAATAGGTGAGGTTCATGACGACCATGACACCGGGGATCCATGCGATGTTCATCCCTGTTTGCCGGGCGCGCAGGACAAGGAATGCCTCGCTAAAGCGCGTGAGGGTGAATGCGGCGCCGATCGCGACCACGAACCAGTAATGGCGGGAAAATTCACGCAAATCTCGCCAGTGCAGCGGTGACCGGAAACGGCGGGACACGCTGGCGTTGGCTGGCTCCTTGACGCCGGACAGAATCAATGCCACCGCGATAACCGCCGGGACGACTGCGAACCAGAGGACGGTACGGATGTGATCGGAGAACCAGAACATCAGGATGATTGCGGCAAGAGGTCCAGCGAATGCCCCGACTGTATCCATGGACTGGCGCAGTCCGAAGCACGCACCTTGAATCTCCGGTGGCGCGATATCGGCGATGAGGGCGTCACGCGGTGCACCCCGAATACCTTTGCCGACGCGGTCGATGAGGCGTGCGGACGCGACGGTCGCGGGTGTGCTGGCGAGCGGGAAAAGCGGCTTGGAAAGTGCGGCCAGTCCATAGCCGAGCACCAACAGCGGTTTGCGCTTGCCTAGCCAGTCACTCACGGGGCCCGAAAAGATCTTGACAATCATCGCAGTCGCTTCGGCGGCACCCTCGAGCCAACCAGGCGCCGCAACGCTCATGCCCATCGTGGTGACGAGATAGATGGGCAACAAAGCGTGGATCAGCTCGGACGAAAGGTCCATGAAGAGGCTGATGAATCCAAGCGTCAGAACCGCACGGGGAATGGGTGCCCGGCGGCTGGCCAGTCTGTCTGGTAACACGGTTCGCTATCCGAAGTAAAAGGGAATCGCGCAGCACATCGAGCTCGATGCTGAAAGGCCAGGGTTAGTAGCAGGTACATGCGATGGCAGACACGATTATGAATGATACAGGGCTGCTTTGCGCTCGTTCCTGAGATAGTGATATTCGTGCCACGTGAGGGCAAGAATCGCGACGTCCAGTGCGGTGACGAGCAGCAACCAGAATGAGTGAGTAAACGAAAACCGGTAGAGCTGGTAGATAACGAACAGGCCAAAGACGGCCATCGATACTGGGTAGTAACAGAGCCTCTCGCGCAGCAGGCCAGCAATCAGCCATAGTTTGATCACGCCGTGGGCGAGCAGATAGATGGCTGCGAACTTCTGGGCGCCGATCGAAAGATGCTGAACCGAGTGGAGGAGAAACGTGGCTACCAGATCGTGGGGATCTTCGGCGAACTCATCGCGCGTAACCCAGATGACGAGCGTCAGGAGAAATCGTTGCGGAACGAAGTATGTGGCGACACCGGCAACAATTTCTGAAAGCGCGAAAACGGCCTTGAACCACAGGCTCACTTCGAACATGAGGTGGAGCCTTTTTTCGTCGAGCATGCGGTTCAAACCCATCACGCGGACCTCTCCAGTCGTTTTCATCGCAGTTCGCAGTCGTTTTGTGCAATCTCCGGCATGTCTGCATTGGCAGCGGCAACCGCGTCCGGCAGGACCAGCACCGCGTTTCGAATCCAGCCCATGTCGTTTATCGAGCGGACCACACACTGGCCTTGTAGTCCAAGCAGCCTTACGATGATGCCTGTGTCTTCGACGTCTTGCGTGGACGGCAGTGCGATCAGTCCTGCGGGCCGGGAGCGCGTCTCATGGTAAATCGCACCATACCAGAGCGGGTTCGCGCCGTGACCGCCTTCAACCACGTAATGCGATTTCCAGAGGCGGAGCACGAATCTTGTCCCGGTCGTCCCCGGTTCGGGGCGTATGAACGTGAGCTGCGCGTCCTTCCCTTGCTCGTATCTGGGCAAGACGGGCAACTGGTTCGACGGAGTCTGCGGCAGCACCCATCCGGACGTCGAGTGTAACGACCACCCGGGGGCAACCTGCCAGCCCATGCGATTCAGACTTTGTTCAATGAGCCTGCTGCGCGCGGGCCATTGCAGCAATAGCGGCTCTTCCTCTTCACCGCTGATGTCAGTGCGTCGTGGCGGGAGGCGTTGCCAGCCCGTATCGCGCCATTCGCGAGCCGTCAGGGTATGAACAGACTGGGCAGACGTGGCCGGGGACATCACGGTTTCCCGGAGGGCCGCCGGAATTACCCACGATCCCGCGATCAGGAGCGTGCCGGTCGCGACGACGGCCAGGCCTTTCGGATGGACAGGTTCACTGACGTGCCACAACGCATAAGCCCCTCCGAGGATTGCGAGCCATGCCATGCCAAGCGCCCAGCCGCCGAGGAGGCCGCTCAGCCAGGCGTGGCCCAGGAAGAGATCCGCAAGCCCTCCGACGACGATCCAGAGCGCCATGACAATCGCGACGGCGACGCGCCAGGCTGCCTTCTGTCCGCGCGTGCTTACCCAGGCCAGAAATCCATAAAGAAGGAGATTAAACGCTGCCAGCCCGTCTGGCAGGGGCGTATGCGGGCCACCGGCCTGCCAGTCAATGGGCGGTACGCCGCCGGATTCTGGCCAGTGAGCAGGGGACAACACCACGGCGACGCCCAGCGCGGCTATCCACCATGCGGCCGTTTTCCAGCTTTGCTGCAACATGAGCCAACCGAACACCGCAATGGCCATTGCGCAGCCAGCGATGCGCCCGTTCATAGCGGCGACACCCTGCGCCACGGTGCTGACCGGTGTCGGCTGAAGCGATTGCAGGAACGTGTAGAGCGCCGTGTCGACCCGCATCAGCGGATCGTTGGCAATGACGTCCTGCAGGACCCCACCGAAGAGCCAGACGCTGGCGATCAGGAGCAGCGCGAACGCGCAGACGGTCGGAAATTCGGGGTCGTCGATTTTGATGATCCTTTGCACGTGGTTTTCGAACCAGGGAAAGCGGCGTATCAACCCCAGCATCGCCTGTCGCGCGACACGCCTTGCAAGTGGTATGCCGTTGACGACCATCAGGCTCGCCACGCGGGCGACGATGTAAAGCAGTAGCAGAAGAAGAATCAATGCGACCGCCAGACGAGTGCTGACGGCGTCTGCCACGGTGACCGATGCACCGACTACCATTCCGGGCGCAAGACTGACCGGAGCCCAGACCAGCGCAGAGGCAAGGTTGAGCCGATAGAATTGCGGTCGCCCCATGCGCGCGGCACCAAACTGTAGCGGAACGGTCGAACGTACCGGCGCGAAAATGCGGGCGCGCAGGAGGCTCCAGGCCCCGTGTTGCCCAATGAACTGTTCGCCGCGAGCCCAGACGACGTCTTGTCCCGTCGAGTGAGCCCACGACCGGATATCGGCGTGATAGCGCCGGCCCAGTTCGTAGATCAGTGCGTCGCCCACGATCGCACCGAGCACTGCGGACGCAAGCGCCAGCCACATGTTGAGCACTCCCGCGCCAACGAGCATGCCCACGACAAACATGACGGCGCCCGCCGCGACGGTCGCGATGGCACTCGATGCCGGGATCGCCTCCGCACATGTGATGGCCACCACCACGCCGGATACGAGGTAAGGGTGATGGCCGGGCAAAACGAGCCAGGTGTGCATGAACCTTTCTCCCTACCGGCACGTGGTGTGCGTCAGGACTGATTGTGGTGGATCGTTCGCAACGTCGCGGGTAGCGTCGGTGCATAACAGCCAGACACGCCGGTCCCAGGACCGGAAAGCACTACTCCCTGGATCATCCCGGTTCACCCCCTGTGCATCCGGGAACTGGATGGCGAGCACGGCCGCTGGCGCTGTGAAATCCGTATCGGTCGACTGGGTCGAGAACGTCCACGCGAGCGGCGCCTCCGGGTATTCGCGCGTCACCGTGCCGACCCAGAGAGGAATGGTGTCATGCCCTGACCCAGACAGCAGTCGTGCGGAGGCTGGCCAGAGTCGCAGCACGAGCAGCCTGCCCGGCGCTGCGCCGGGATTTCTGGCGAACACCATCGCTGGCGCGGCACCCTGGTGGAACTTCAGCGCGATCACGGGTGTATCCCCTGCGTTGCCGGATTCCTGCGCCACCAGCCAGTCCGGGATACTGCGGACTGCTTTCCAGCCGAGTGCCCGCATTACGTGGTCGACGGTCGTAGCGGTTGTCGCCCACTGGATGCTGAAGGGTTCATCGATTCTGCCGACCACGGCCACGCGTCCATCGGGCAGGGTGCGCCAGCCGCCTGCGCGCCAGCGGGCAACCGGCATCTGTTCGACGACCTCGGCCGGACGGTAAAGCACGACATCCGTCGGCTGCCATCGCTCAACGTGCGACGCGGCGCCCACAAGCAGCGTCAACACAACGAGACCTGTCAGCCTCTTCGCGCCGACAGGCTGGACCGGCTGAAGCGAATATCCGGCGGCGAGCACGATAGCCCAGGCGAGCCCGAAACTCAGGCCCGCGACGACATCGGAAACCCGGTGTACCCCGAGATAAAGGCGAGACGCCGCGATGAGCGAGACGGCAACCGCGGTGACGAGCACGATGGCTGTACGCGCGCGACGCCGTTGCCCCTCGCACAGGACAGGAATGACGTCGGGCGCGCCGAGCACCCAGGTGCCATGCCCGGCGAACGTTGCGCTCGCCCATTTCCTCGCCGAGGAAAACGGCACGACATGGACGGCATGCCATTGTGGCGGGGGCACAGCGCGGTTTGCCGCAATGGCCCGTAACGTTGCGTTCGGCGCTGGGTCGTTCAGCACCAGCGCGGCGAGCGCATCGTCGACATCAGGATCAGCGCCGAGTCGTTCCAGGCGCTCCATGATGGGCGCCCCTTCCGTCAGCGTGCCGGTCTTGTCGAGACAGACCACGTCCACGCGCGCCAGAGTCTCGATGGCAGGCAGTTCCTGCATCAGGGCGCCGCGTTGTGCGAGGCGCATAGCGCCGATGGCGAGCGCCACGCTCATCAGCAGCACAAGCCCTTCGGGCACCATACACGCGACCCCGCCGGCTGAAAATAGCAGCGCCTCACCGAACCGCACGCCCCGCAGGTGCTGGGTCGCCACCATCAGCGCGGCCAGCGGCGCGATCGCCCAGCTGATGTAGCGCAGGATGCGATCGATGCCTGCGCTGAGTTCGGAGAGCGGCGGCGCGAAGCGCCGCACCTGCGTCGCGAGATTTTGAGCCCAGGCTTCGCGGCCGACGTGCGTGGCCCGGTACCATCCCTGTCCGGCAACGACGAAGCTGCCCGACAGCAATCCGGATCCCGGCGCCCTGGCCTGCGGTTCGGATTCGCCCGTCAACAGCGATTCATCGATCTCGGGTCCGTTCGCCGCGCAGACGACGCCATCGACGACAATCTGGTCGCCCCGTTCAACCGCGATCAGATCGTCCTTCACGATGGCGCCTGGGTGAATCTTGATTGTCTGCCCCGCGCGGCGCACGCGCGCGGCTGGTGCAGCAGCGCGAGCCGGTCGAGCTGGTGCTTCGCCCGCCATTCCTGGACGATGCCGATGAGCGAATTCGTGATCAGCACGCCGCCGAAAAGCGCATCCTGCCAGGGGCCCACTGCGAGCACCATGGCGCACAGCGAGCCCAGCAGGGCGCTGAAGCGCGTGAACACATTGGCGCGCACGATCGCGCCGAAGCTGCGGCTCGTGTGCGCCCGGACGTCACCGCGCGCCTGGCGTTCGGCCACCTCGGCCGTGCTCAGGCCGTCGGGAAGGTCCTCCATCGCTGGCTGCCCGGTCACAAACCGGCTCCCGTTTCGCCCTGTGCCGCTGCCGGGCCGGTTTCGGCCAGCTCGTCGCGCGCGAAACGCCCGTAGCGCAGCGCCAGCGTCGGCAGCACGATCAGGTTCAGTGCGGTCGACGTGAGCAGGCCGCCCAGAATGACGATCGCCATCGGCCCCTCGATCTCGTCGCCCGGTGCACCGCTCGTCACGGCGAGCGGCAGCAGGGCGAGCGCGGTCACCAGTGCGGTCATCAGGATCGGTACCAGCCGTTCCGACGCACCGCGCACCGCCGTGTCCATGTTCCAGTCCAGCCGGTCGACGTACACCAGATGCTCGTAGTGGCTGATCAGCATGATCGAATTGCGCAGCGATATGCCAAGCAGTGTGACGAAACCGACCATGCTGCCCAGCGACAGGTTCGCGCCGGTCAGCGCCACGCTCAGGACCCCGCCGACGAGCGCGCAGGGCAGGTTGATCATGACCAGCAGCACCGCGCGCCGGTTCTTCATCGCCAGGAACAGCAGCAGGGCAATGCCGACGAGCGAAATCCCTCCATACGCGATCAGGTCGCGCTGCGATTGTGCGCGTGCTTCGCTCTCTCCGCTGAAAACGGCATACGTGCCGGGCGGCATCCTGATGTCACGGTTCACACGCGCCCGCCCTTCCTTCACGAAGTCGCTGACCGGCCGGCTGCCGAGATTGACCGATACCGTTTGCACCCGCTGGCCACCGTCGTGCGTGATCTGGTAGCGGCCGGCAACCTGACGGATCGTCGCGAGCGTGGAGAGCGGCACGGCAAGGCCGTCGGCATTGCGCACCATGAGCTTGCCAATGTCTCCGACCGTCTGACGCTGGGCCGGATCGAGCACGACCGCGACGTCCCAGGTGCGGCCGCCCTCGTGAATCTGTGATACGGTCACGCCCGCATACGAGGCCTGGATCGCATCGAGCACCTCGACGGGACGGAAGCCCCAGCGGCTCAGGGCGTCGGGATTGAGCCTCACGTCCAGTTCCGGTATCCCGGGCGGCGAATCCACCTTCACGCTGGCAACGCCGTGGATCGTGCCGATCAGCTGCGCGATCTGCTGCGCCGTGCGATCGATGACGTCGAGATTGTTGCCGAACACATTCACGACCACGGGGGCCGTGGTGCCCGAAATGGTTTCGTCGATACGCTCCTCGAGAAACGTGTTGACCGAGGTGGAGAGGCCCGGAAAGCGCGCCAGCGCCTGGCGAATCCGGTAGAGCGCCCAGCTCTGGCCCGATGCGCCCATCGGCTTGAGGTCCACTTCGAACTCGGAGAGCTGCACGCCAGTCGGGTCGACCACGCCGTTGGCGCGGCCGGCACGCTGCGCCACGAGACGCACGCCCGGCACTTGCAGCAGCGCCTTCGAGACCTGCGTGCCGATGCGCATCGATTCGGCGAGCGAGGTGCCCGGTGTGAGCCCCATGTGAACGGTGTAATGCCCTTCTCGCAGTTGCGGAATGAAACTCCCCCTCATGAAGGGCAGCGAGGCGAGCGCCACGGTGCACATCACCGCGACGATTACCACGACCGCCTTCACATGCTGTTCGACTTTCGTCAGCATCGCGATGTAACGCGCCTTGAGGCGCCCGATCAGGCGCGGCTCCCGCTCGGGCAACGAGCCCTTCGCGAGCAGTGCAAGCGCCATCGCGGGCGTGAGCGTCAGGGCGACGCCGAGCGACGCGAGCACGGCGAGAATGTAGGCAATGCCCAGCGGCGCAAAGAGCCGCCCACCGATGCCGGTGAGCGTGAGCACGGGCAGGAAGATCAGCATCACGATGAAGGTGGCGAACACCACGGCGCTGCGGACTTCGAGCGACGCGCGCAGCACGACGCGAAAGGCGGGTAGCGGCTCGCACCGCGTGCGGTTTTCGCGCAGGCGGCGGTAGATGTTCTCGACGTCAATGATGGCGTCATCCACCACCTCGCCCAGCGCGATGGCGAGACCACCCAGGGTCATCGTGTTCAGGCTCACACCGAACGCGCTCAACACGATGATCGCGACCAGTAGCGACAGCGGGATCGCGACCGCGGAGATCACTGCGGTGCGCACATTGAGCAGGAACAGGAACAGCACGGCGATGACGAGCAGGGCGCCGACGATGAGCGCCGTGCGCAGGTGACCGACGGCGGCCTCGATGAAGTTGGCGGGCCTGAAGACGTCGGCGTTCACGTCCAAGCCTTGCCGGACGAGCGCCGGCCCGAGTCCGGCGAGCGTCTTTTCGATGTCGCGCGTCACGGCCATCGTGTTGGTCCCGTACTGGCTTTCCATCACGACCATGACGCCGGGCTCGCCCATGATCGACGCTGCGCCAACAGCCGGTGCATTGCCCCAGGCCACGTTGGCGACGTCGCCGAGCCGCACTGCCGCGCCGTTGCTCGAACGCAGCACGACGCCCGCGAGTTTTTGCGGTGTTGCGATCTGGCCATCGGCGTTGATGGCGATACGCTGATTACTGTTCTCGATGAACCCCGCGCCGCGCACACCGGTGGCCTGACACGCCGCGGCAATCACGTCCTGAATCGACAGACCATGTTGCATCAACTTCGCGGGGTCGACCTGGATCTGCATCTGACGCGTCTGACCGCCGAACACGATCACGTCGGCCACGCCGGGGGTGCTAAGCAATTGAGGCTTGACGGTCCATTGGGCGATATCGTAGAGGTCCGCGAGCGAGCGCGTCTTCGACGTGAGGCCGATGGTGCGCACGACGCTCGTCGTCGTGGTGAGCGGCAGGAGCTGGGGTGTCTTGACGCCCGCCGGTAGCGTGCCCGCGAGAGCGCTGATGCGCTCGGTGACGAGTTGGCGGACCTGCATCACGTTGGCGCGATCATCGAAGACGAGCGTGACCGTGGAGAGGCCCTGCATGGACCGCGAGCGAATCGACTGCAGTCCGGTCATGCCGCCGAGGGAATTTTCGACCGGCTGGGTGACAAGGGACTCCACCTGTTCGCTGGTCATGCCAGGCGCGGCCGTCTGTACGATGCTCATCGGCGGCGCGAACTCGGGAAAGACGTCGAGCTTTGCGCGCGTCAGCGTAAAGAGTCCATAGCCGGCCGCCATGACGGCCAGCGAGAAGATGACGCCACGAAAGCGCAGCGAAAAGCGGATGATCGCGTCAAGCATGGGACGTGAAGTGGCGTTGTTCCGGGCGGGGCATATGGGGCGAAGTCGGCAGCGGATCAGTCGCGGATCAGTCGTCGCACTCGGGCGGGTCCTTGCAGGCCGTGGCAATACCCTGGGGCTTGAGTTCCTCGGAGAGCAGCAGTTGTGCGCCCTGCGTAACGATCTGGTCGCCGGCGTGAAAGCCCGCGCTCACCATGAAGCCGTGGTCGCCCTCGCGGATGCCCTCACTGCCGGCCGGCACGAAGCGCCGCGTAAAGCGGTCCTGCGCCGTGCGCACGTAAGCCCACGTCTGACCGCCGTACCACACCACCGCCCGCGCCGGGATCAGCAGCCCGGATGCGGCCTGGCTTGACGTCGGCACGCGCGCGCTCGTGCGCAGATTGGCTGGCAGCGCGGCGTCGGCGACGTAAAGCCAGGGGCTCCCCTGCACGGTGGGATCGGCGAGCGCTGACGCGGAAAGCTTTTGGGCCGGCACTGCGCAGCCGTCAGCCGTATCGACTGCGATGCGCTCGGGCGGCACCATACCGAAGCTTGCAGGCAACGTGACGCGCAGCACGACCGCCTCGCCCGACAGGAGGCGCTGGAACAGCTTCGAGGCCGGTGCCGCTGCGGCATTCGCGAGTGCGTCGCCGAACTGCTGCCGCATTGCGCCATCAAGCCCGTTGAGCGTGACCCTGGCAGATTGCAGTTTTGCGTCGTCGGCCTGCATCGCCGACTGGGCATCCTGCAGGCTCTTCTGCGAAATATTGCGGTCGTCGGCGTACAGTGCGCGGCTGCGCTGGTACTGCGCACGCGAACTGGCCGCCTGTGCGGTGAATGTGCCCACGTCCGCGTGTGCACTGGCGAGGCGGTTGCGCAGATCGAAGAGCGGCTGCAGGTCGATGACCGTGGCATAGGCGCTGATGCCGGACTGGCTCGTGACCGCTGCGAGCGGCGCCACCTCGATGTGGCTGGCGCGCTGCGCTTCGGGGCCCACGACCACGACCGTTTCGCCGCTGACCGTCTGCACCGCGGGCGGCGGGGACGACGGCGCGTCCGCGGTCGTCGAGGCTCCGGCGTCGTGAACGGCCTGATAGATGTACCAGCCTGCGTCTGAGGCGAGGGTCAGTGAAATGACGGAGAGAAGAATCAGCCGGAGTTTCATCTTATTGTCCCTTCGCTGAGGGTATGGCTCACGGCCTCATGGTCGACGGGAGCGAGCGGTTGCTGCATCGCATCTTCGAGTGCGCCGGCGGCCTGCTGGACCGCGACCTCGGCGTCGAGCCGGGCGGTCTCGCTGGTCTGATAGTCGGCGTTCGCCTGCGTGAAAGTCAGCCGGTCTGTATTGCCGCTGGCGAAGGCCGCCGCCTGGCTGTCGAGTTGCCGGCGGGCACTCGCCAGATGCGCATCGGACAGCTGCAGCGCTTCGAGGCTCGCCTGGTAGCGCGCCAGCGCGTGCGCGAGGTCGCCGAGAATCCTGTCCTGCAGCGCACTGGTACGGATCGCCGCTTCCTTACGCTTCGCCTCGGCTTCCTTGATGCCGCCCTGGTTCTGGTCGAAGATCGGCAACGTGATGCCCGCGAGTCCGAACCCAATCTTGTTGGTGCCCGCGTCGTACGCGTAGCCGGGTCCGAGGTGAATGTCCGGATACTGTTTCGCGACCTCGAGTTGTAGCGCGGATTCGGCCGCGGCGTAATCGGCAAGCGAGGCGAGCAGGTCGGCGCGATGGAAGATCGCCGTGCGCTGCGCGTCCGCACCCGGCGGCGCGGGCGGAACCGTGCCCAACGCGGAGAGGTCGAGCGTCACGCTGTCGAGCGCGGTGACTGGCACGCCGATCGCGGCAGCCAGTTGCGCGCGCGCGTCCTGTTCGGCGCTGCGCGCGGCGGCCAGATCACTCTGAGCCTGGGTGTCGGCAAGGACGGCCGCGTCGACGTCGGGCCGCGAATACTGGCCGACTGCGAGACGGTGCCGGCTCATCACGGCGATCTGCCGCCGGGCTTCGGCCCTGGCGGACAGGAAGGCCATGCGTTCACGGGCGGCATAGACAGCGAGCATCGCAGCCCGCACTTGGGCACGGACCGTCCACGCAGCGTCGAGGAGGTTCAGCCGGGCGGCTTCCGACAGGTGGGTGGCCTGATCGACGCGATATCCACGTTTGTGAGCGGTCTCGATCGGGATATCGAGCGAAGGGCCCCAGGTGAAGGGCGCGCCCGGTCCCGGGTCAGGCGTGTTGTACTGGAACGGCAACTGAAGGACCGGGTTGGGAATCGAGTCAGCCACGTCGATGCCGGCTTTGGCGGTGACCCATTGCGCACGGGCAAGGTCGAGGGCGGGGCAGTAGTAGAAGGCCGCCAGGGTGAGCATCTCGCGGTTCCACACTGCAGGCGGCCACGGCGTGACATCGTGGCCTGTTTCGCGCACAACGTAGGCATGCAGTTCCCCGCTCGCAAGCGAGCGCTGCTCGAACTGTTGCGCAAGTTGTGCCGGGGCGATCGGCTGGGGATGGTACGTGGTACAACCGGCCACCCCGGTGAAGGCAATCAAGGTAATCAGTAGCGGCGCGCGGCGCATGCTGGCATCCCGTCGGACATTCTGCCGCCCACGCAGGCAGCTTCCGGGGCGGATGCTACGCCAGGGGTTGTGAA
Source organism: Paraburkholderia tagetis (assembly GCF_022213065.1). Lineage (GTDB taxonomy): Bacteria > Pseudomonadota > Gammaproteobacteria > Burkholderiales > Burkholderiaceae > Paraburkholderia > Paraburkholderia tagetis. The sequence goes on along the minus strand of NZ_JAKLJA010000026.1, from coordinate 95,242 downwards.
GTTTTCGTCAAGAAGGCACAGCCCGGCCGACGGCCGGGGCGGGCATACGGCATCGACGCCCGCCCTGTCGACGCCGCATGCCGGGTTGCTATTAATGGTGTCTGAACAGCGTCGAGTTCGCCGGCTGCCACATGGGCGCGCCGGCCTGCGCGCTTCCGTTCATGGCTGCCCCGGAGCCGGACGTCTCGCAGCCCATTCCAGAGTGCTTGTCCGAAGACGTGTAGCTGTTTTGAGCTTGACGCATCTGTCCCTGTTGCCCCGCACAAGCCGTCTGGGCTTGTGTCGGTCCGGATGTTGGCTGGGCAAATGAAAGCGAGGGAACGATCGCGGAGGATGCGACGAAGAGTGCGGCGACTAGCGATTTCATGAGTGACTCCTTCGCAAGGCGGACAGAATCTGTTCCGCAGACTCACGGAACAGCCCATGAGCCCATGCTACGCAGGGGTTTGTGAAGTTTTCGTCAAGAAGCCATCACGTTCCTGGGAGGTCGGTTCAGGCCCGGTTCGTCGCCGGCAGGCGAAGCGAGACGCAGGTCCCTTTGCCGGGTTCGCTGCCGATCTCGATCGCCCACCCGTAGCGGTCGCAGAGCTTCTTGACGATCGACAGGCCGATCCCGACGCCAGGCGTCGGTGTGCGTGGCGATCCCCCCTGGTAGAAGCGGTCAAAGACATACGGGAGGGCATGCGCCGGAATACCCGGCCCCGTGTCCTCGATGTACAGCCAGCCGCTGGCGTAGCGGAACTGAAGACATCCGTGCCCGGTATGCTGGACGGCGTTATCAATGAGATTGGATAGCACGATCGCAAGCGCCGGCCGGTTTGCCACGACCCGAAGCTCGCGGTCGACGTCAATGACAGTATCGAGTCCCTTCTGCGCAAGCCGGTCAGCGAAAGGCATCAGCGAAGTTTCGATCATGTTCGCGAGTGCCACCGGCTCGGCATCGCGTGCCGAGTCCTCCCGGGCGAGCGTCAGCAGCGCGTTGGCGAGTTCGCCCATGTTGTCAGCCGCCCGCTCGATCTGATGGAGCCGTGCGCGCGACTTGCCGCTGATTGCTGCATCCTGCTCGAGCAGTTCGCAGCTTGTCTTGATCGTCGTGAGTGGCGTGCGCAACTCGTGGCTGACATTGCCCGTGAACTCCTTCTCACGCGCAATCATCTCGGCCATACGCCGGTGATAGTCGTTGAAGGCCTCCACCAGTACGACGAGTTCGGTCTCGTCGTACTTGCCAGGGTGGATCGGTGCCGTCCCTCCGAGCCGGAGTTCCTTGACCTGCCGCGCGAGACCCGCCACCTGCCGCACCAGCAGACCCGACAGGCCGAAGGACAGCCAGATCGTGAGGAGAGCAAAGACACCCGTGCCCGCCATCAGGGCATTGACGACTTCCTTGAAATGCTTTTCGTAGATATTGAAGTTGTAAACACGGTACAGGCGCGCCGTGTCGAGCGGCGCAATCGCGACATGGATCTCCCGTCCGTCGATGATGATTTCGTGCGCGCCGGCAGGCAGGTTTCTGACCATCGCGGGCAAGGCAATCGCCTGGTGGTCCGCGCCCGACACATAGCCATTCATTCGGAGATCGAATGGTGGCAGCAAGGACGGATTGGCTCGGTAGCTCCTGAGCACACTCGCCATGTCATCACGGATAAGTGCCGTAATCAGTCGCTCTTCCTGTGCCTCGGCCAGTGTTCTTACGCCCAGCGCCTGGGCGAGCAGTAGCGCGATGGTCAAGACCGAGAACAACAGGGCGACCTTGAAGCGCAGGCTACTTCGTATCATGACCGGTCGCCATAAGGCGGTAGCCGACGCCATGAAGCGTTTCGATGACGTCGGCCTCGCCGGGCTCGCAGAGTGCCCGGCGCAGGGTATAAACGTGCGTGCGCAGCGTGTCGCTCTCGGGCAACTCCTCGCCCCAGACTTCGGATTCGAGTTCCGCCCGGCTGAACGTTCGGCCGGGTGACTGCATCAGGATACGCAGCAACTGAAGACATTTGGGGGGAAGTTTGACCGGGCGGCCGGCGCGTTCGACGGCCATCGTCGACAGGTCCAGTCGCACGTCTGCAAACCGGAGATCCATGGCGGCGACCTGGCCGCGATAGCGCCGGATCAGGGCGCCAAGTCTTGCGCCAACTTCCTTCAGGGAGAACGGTTTGACGAGATAGTCGTCGGCACCGTGCACGAAGCCCTCCAGCTTGTCGTCAAGCGCGTCCCTCGCGGTCAGCATCAGCACCGGTGTGTCCCGGCCCGCCTCTTCCCGCAGCCTGCGACAGAGCGTGAGTCCGTCCATACCCGGTAGCGACAGGTCAAGGAGGATGGCGTCCCACGAGTCGGCGAGCGCCATCTGCAGTCCCGCGTTGCCAGTGGACGCCACATCGACCTCATAACCGCCTGCCTCAAGATAGTCGTAGAGGTTCGCGGCAATCGAGGTATCGTCTTCGACAATGAGCACTTTCATGGACATCCGTTCGTCACACACGTGCGGCAGGAGAACTGATGCTATCGCATAATATTAGACACTGCGGTTCAGGGGTGATCGAGAAAGGGCATTCCGGCTCATGGCAACGGGACTCGAGGCCGGGCATCAAGCATCCTTTCGTCACGCAAAAGGTGCGGCGCACTAGCCAACACCCAAGCCGCGAGGCACGTGAGTCACACACCTCGCCCGCAGGGCTGACCTCGCAAGAAAACGGGATCCGTTGCATCAGGCATCTGTCAAGACTGCCCTGAATTGCCGCAAGGACGATGATGCCGACAGGGTCGGCCGGACAGCCAAAGCACGACCGTTGCGTCCATTCAAGAACCCGCGCATTTGTGTCACCCAGGCCGACACGGAAATCGATCGACCGGGCCGGTTGGACCGCGCGCTATGCGCAATGAAGAACGGATGTTGTCGGAGAAACAATTGTGGAACTCCCTCGCATGATTTGACGCGGGCAATCCGGGGCAACGGCGAATGAATCGAGATGTTGATAGCGGCGATGGCTTCGTGGTTAGAGCGATCCAGGAAGCCGTCCGCCCATCTGCAACGAACCGAACTTGAGGATCCAGAATGCACCTTCCCATGCTGCGAACGTTTGCCGTCGCCATTGCGCTTGCCGCCGCCCAGGCCGCCATGGCGCAACCCCCAAAAACGGTACAACTCGAAGACCTTACATGGACCGAGTTGCGCGACGAGATCCATGCAGGAAAAACCACAATTCTCATTCCAATTGGCGGAACCGAGCAAAGCGGGCCGTACGTGGCGCTGGGCAAGCACAACGCACGCGTCAAGGCACTTGCCCAACGCATCGCGGAGGGTCTCGGCAACGCCATCGTCGCTCCGGTCATCGCCTATGTGCCTGAGGGCGGTTACGCGCCACCCACCTCGCACATGCGCTTTCCGGGCACGATCACCGTGCCTGATGACGTATTTGAAAAGACACTGGAGTCCACCGCAAACAGCTTCAAGGTTCACGGATTTACGAACATCGTCTTTCTGGGCGATCACGGCGGCTATCAAAACGACGTCCGGCGTGCGGCGGCGCAGCTCAACAAGGCGTGGACCGGTTCCGGCGCACGCGCGTTCGTGCCGCCCGAGTACTATGGCACCAGCTCCGACGGCTACGTGCAGATCCTGCGCCAGCACGGCGTGCCCGATAGCGAAATCGGCACTCACGCGGGACTTGCCGACACGTCGCTGCTGCTCGCGGTCGCGCCGCAGATGGTGAGGCTCGACAAGCTGAAGAGCGCCCCCAGACCTGGTGCTGCCGACGGCGTCTACGGAGGTGACCCGCGCCACGCGAGTGCCGAGCTTGGCCAACTGGGTATCGATGCGATTGTGTCGCGTACGATCGAAGCTATCAGGAAAGACACAGCCGGCCGCTGATGCCTTCCGAAAGATCGCGCCGCGCATCCTGTTCCATCCAATCGACTGGGGACTTTGTCATGCAACTGCAATTTCGGCGTCGCCTCCACCAAACACAGTTCTCGCGCCTCGCAACGACGGTTGCCGTCGCACTCGCCGGCTACGGCGCCAGCCATGCTCTGGCTGCGACCTCCGTGACCACCGTGCCCGGCATGCCCCCCGTGGTGAACCCGGATAATCTGTACAGCGAGGCGAGATCCGGCCATATGAGCCCTGCCGTGGCGGGCGCACTGTCGCGCGTCTACGTGCCCAACCTGCGCTCCAACGACGTCTACGTGATCGACCCGGCCACGTACAGGGTTGTCGACAAATTCCCCGTTGGCCGCAGTCCCCAGCACGTCGTGCCGTCATGGGATCTGCAGACGCTATGGGTCGCCAACAATGCCGAAGGCCGCACCGACGGTAGCCTCACGCCGATCGATCCGAAAACGGGCAAGCCCGGTAAGGCAGTGATGGTCGATGACCCGTACAACATGTACTTCACGCCCGACGGCAAGGAAGCGATCGTGGTAGCCGAAGCGCATGCGCGGCTGGACTTCCGCGATCCGCACACGATGGCGCTGAAGTCGAGCCTCGACGTGCCGGAATGCAAGGGCATCAACCACGCTGACTTTTCTATCGACGGCAGGTATGCCGTCTTCACGTGCGAATTCGACGGCAAGCTTGCCAGGATCGATCTCGCGAACCGCAAGGTGGTGGGCTACCTGCAGCTCGCAAAGAAAGGCATGCCGCAGGACATCCGCGTTTCGCCCGACGGCAAGGTGTTCTACGTCGCCGACATGATGGCCGACGGCGTGTACGTAGTAGACGGCGACAGCTTTACGAAGGCCGGCTTCATCAAGACCGGCGTCGGCACGCACGGGCTGTATCCGAGCCGCGATGGCACGAAGCTGTATGTCGCCAATCGCGGTTCGAATCTCGTCCATGCCCCGCGCCATGGCAAGGGCAGCGTGTCGGTGATCGACTTTGCCACGCGCAAGGTGCTCGCCAGCTGGCCAATTCCGGGCGGCGGCAGCCCCGACATGGGCAATGTGAGTCCGGACGGCAAGACGTTGTGGCTGTCCGGCCGTTTCGACGACGTCGTTTATGCAATCGACACAACGAACGGTACCGTCAAATCCATTCCTGTCGGCATGGAGCCGCACGGTTTGACGGTCTGGCCGCAGCCCGGCCGTTATTCACTCGGTCATACGGGAAACATGCGTTGATCTGATGAGAGGCAGTACCTGGTTTTGATAGCCGCAGATGCCGGCCGCCCTGGCACTGGCCGGTATGAGATAGCGGTTAGCCGGCCGGATTGTCGCTGTCCTCGTGCACCGGCGCGCCGGCTGCCGGTTCGCCGAGAATGCTGATCTGGAAAATCGGCGTTGCCGCGAGCGATTCGAGGTTCGGGTCATCGGGATAGCGCAGCAGGAGAGGCAGGATCACCGAGCCGCCGATCACCGCGCGGCGGCTATCGTCGACCGGCTGCAACCCCCATATGTCCTGATAGACGACCGGCACTGCTTGACCATCGCGTTCGGTGTTACCCAGATAGAGCATCACGTGTCCGCCGATATAGATCAACGTGCGCATCGGCTTCCCATGTCGCGCAAGATAATCGAGTCGCCCGGCCGGTGTCGAAGCCGAGAGGTCGATCGTCTCCCCGGCGCTCATCTGGGTCGACGAATGACGCGGCAGCCACACGCCGAACGCTGCGAAGATGCTTTGCAGCTCGGCCGAGCAATCGTTGTCGAAGTTCGTGTTGCCCCAACCGTATGGCCGGCCAACAAGGGCTTTAAGCAACAATGCGAGATGTCGTGGCGTAGCGCTGAGGGGGGCGGTCACGATCTCGGTGGTCGCGAGCGTTGCCGCACGGATCGCCGCGTGGCCGTCAACATCGCGCACCGGAACGAGAATGTCATGCGTGCCCCCGGGCGTCGTTGGTTGCAGCGGCAGCAACGTGCCGGCTGGCGCGTCGAAGCGGAACACGCCGCTGTTGTCGCGCACCGGAGCGGACGCTGCAATCACGACGCCGAGCATCTTGCGGGATGCCGCGCGCCAGGTCGCAACGAACACGTCGTCGACACCCGCGACACCATCGCTCCTTACCCAACCCTGCACGTCTGGAGTCTGGACATAGCGCCAGCCGCCGTCCGCGCTTGTGCCGAGCACATAGAGCGGCGTACCAGGCCGCACGGCACTCACCTGCAGGTTGTCGAACGGATAGCCTTCGCCTGCAATCCGATGGTCGTAGAACGACGGGTCGATAGTCGGCAACTCGCGCACGAGAAGTGCCGTTGTCGCGATTGCCCGCCGGGCCGGATCGTAGCTGGCCGCGCTTTCGAACTGTCCGGGATCGTCGTTGCGCGCGATCGCGTCGATCCACGCCTTCGTATGCGGTCTGAAGTTCATCCCGTATCCGATCCAGCGGTGAGGCTTGTCCGTGTTGTCGAACTGTTTGAGCCGGCGCTCCTGCAGCGCCGCGATCTTGCCGCTACCCTCGCCATAGACGCGCGTGTCGATGTATGCGCGGTTCCACGGCGATGGGTCGTCCGGACCGGAACCAAAGAACCGTGCATAGAGCGCGGCGAACTGCGCGCGCTGTGCGTCGGGCGCGAGGAAGGGCGTGTCGTAGTCCGGTGCGGCCGGGTCGATCCAGTGATCGACATCCTGAACGTAGGTGCCAAGCGAGAACAGGGTAATCGTGTCGCGCGCCGGTGCGCGGGCAATGTGTGCCAGCGTAGCGGTGCCATTCGCGCAGCCGGTCAGCACGTTGACGGCAGCGAGCATTGCGACGAGCATGAACGCCAACGCACGAGCCCACCTCAAAGCGTCGCCTGCTGCGATGTGCTTCAACGAGCGGAAGACAGAGAACATGATTGGCGATGCAGGTCGGCGACAGGTTGATCATACCGGACCGACGCATACGAAGAGCCTGAACGCGACTCGCGCAATTCATAGCATGTGCGGTTGCCTTGAATCCGTGTCGCAGGGGCGGATACCGGGACGCAGATATGGCCCACCGGTTGCCTGCGCGCAACTTCCCCGCGCATGCACGGCGCACGGTCACTGCCGCCGGATGCGCGCGGCTGTCGAGTCGCGGTCCAATCGCGCGCGCCGTCTCCAGCGCGTCGCCGGTGTCCATGCATACGCGAACGCCGAGCCGGCCGAGTTTCACTATGAAGTCTGACGCGTCGTCCACGGGCAGATCGGCGACGGCGATCCGCTCGACAAGCTGGATCGCGCCAGCCGGACTTGCCGCGACCGCCAGCAGGCGCGCACCTTCGGCGGCAAGGATCCGCTTGGCGTCCTGCGCCGCGTCGCGCTGCGCCCACCGGTTCCCCAGTGCTCGTGCGCACGAGCTCCGCAGTCCGGCCGAAGTACGTTCGCGAGCCGCTCGCGGTGACTTTGCCGCTGGCTTCGCCCTGACGCACGACTGGCCCGTGAAGGTTCTTTCCCACGCTACGCAGGCAGGGCCGTGATTGCGATAGATCAACTGATTTTCTGGCTGGATCCGATATCTTGAAAATGGTAAGGCCTGTGGCGTGCCGCATGCACCAGGGGCGCGTTGAACCGATCCTGCGGGAGGTCAAAATGGAAACGAGTAAGCAAGCTTACGGAAGCCGCGTGAGCGAGATTGCTGGCGCAATGCAGCGGATGCGGCAAACACAGCCCGACCTGATGTCCGCTTTCGCCGAACTGGCGAGCGCAGGGACTGCTAACGGAGCGCTGTCCCGGAAAACGCGTGAGCTGATCGCATTGGGGATCGCGATTGCGGATCGCTGTGATGACTGCATCGGATTTCACGTCAGGACACTCGTCAAGCTGGGCGCGACGCAGCGAGAGATCGAGGAGGTCGCGGGCACGGCCGTCTACATGGGCGGCGGTCCATCGATGATGTACGCGATGCACGCGCTGATTGCTTACTGGGAGTTTTCAGGCTGACCTGCACATGGGTTGATCAGCACAACCGATCCCGCAAAGGCTCACCATGTTGGCCGAACGGGCGCGGTTGTTGTCTCGCCGCCGGCCCAGACTCGTTGTGTCGTGTACCTGTGAAGAGCGCGTGCGGGGCCAATCAGCAGGTGGAGAGGGACGAATGACCACGACGTTCAAGAGCAACGCGAATTGGGGCCTGACTGGGGTTGAGGTGGACCGTCCGCTGGCAGAGCACGGCAGAAACGAGTTCGTTGAACCACGCGTACCGTTGGTGCGACGGCTCGCCATGAGGTTCTGGGCGCCAGTGCCGTGGATGCTCGAGGCGGCGATTGCGCTTCAACTGGTCACCGGGGAACGGCTCGAGGCCGGCATCGTCGCTGCCCTCCTGATATTCAATGTCGTGCTTGGCCAGTTTCAGGAGGAGCGGGCCAACGCCGTTCTCGATGCCCTCAAAAAAAAGCTCGCCCCGGTGTCATCGGTCAGGCGCGATGGCAAATGGCTTGTGCTGCCTTCAGCACTGATCGTTCCCGGCGACCTTGTGGAGCCGTCCCTGGGAGGTGTCGTGCCGGCCGACGTATCGATTGTTGCGGGTGCGGTGCAGCTTGACCAGTCCATGCTGACCGGTGAATCGGCGCCGGTCGACGCGCGCGAAGGTTCGTCGGCTTATGCTGGCGCACTCGTGCGACGCGGTAATGCACTGGCGCAGGTGACGGCGACGGGCGCACACACTTACTTCGGACGCACCGCGGAGCTTGTCAAGATTGCCCGCAGCGAGAGCAGCGAACAGCGGGCCATTGTCGCAAGCGTACGCAATCTCGCCGTCTTCAATGGGTTCGTGGTGGTGACCCTGCTGATCTACACGCGACTCGCCGGCATGCCGGTGAATCATGTGCTGGCCCTTTTTCTGACTGCCGTGCTGGCTTCGATTCCCGTTGCACTGCCAGCCACGTTCACGCTCGCTGCGGCGCTGGGCGCGAAAACGCTTGCCCGTGAGGGTGTGCTGGTCACGCGGCTGTCCGCATTGCACGAGGCGGCCGCTGTTGACCTTCTGTGCGTGGACAAGACTGGCACGCTTACCGCCAACACCGTCAGCGTCGCGGCCGTACTGCCCCTGTCCGGCGAAGCCGGGGAAGAGGATGTGCTGGCCTGTGCAGCGCTCGCGAGCGCGGACGGCTCTCTCGACCCCGTCGACGTGGCCATACGCGACGCAAGCGCAAGCCATTCGTCGTCAGCCTTCAAAACTACCACCGTTCGGTCATTCACTCCCTTCGACCCTGATCGCAAGCTCGCCGAGGCCCTGGTCGAAACCGGAGACGGCGAGTTGCTGCGCGTCATCAAAGGCGCACCGGCCTCCGTTGCTGCGCAGGCGGCCGCCAATATCGTGCCGAATGTGCGGGTCGAGGCGCTCACCGGCCAGGGGCTTCGCGTCCTGGCCGTCGCAACGGCAAAAGGCGATGCAGAGCCCAGGATCATCGGCCTCATTGGCCTTGGCGATCCCCCACGTTCTGACTCGGCCGCCCTGATCGCCCGCCTGCGCACGCTGGGTGTGAGCACCGTCATGGTCACGGGCGACTCGGCTCCTACTGCGAAAGCGATCGCCGCCCAGGTGGGTCTCGGAACCCGTATCTCAACGCCTGAACGCTTGCGCGTGCATCCGTCAGTCGAGGCGTTCGATATATACGCCGAAGTCCTCCCGGATGACAAATACAACCTGGTAAAGGCCTTTCAGGAAAGTGGCCACGTTGTGGCCATGTGCGGAGACGGCGTGAACGATGCGCCGGCGCTGCGTCACGCGCACGCCGGCATCGCGGTGTCGACGGCGACCGATGTCGCACGCAAAGCCGCGGCCATGGTGCTGACAAAACCCGGACTCAACGGCATTGTGAGCGCGATTTCGGAAGGCAGGTGCGCATTCGAGCGGTTGACTACGTACGCCCTTAACGCGCTTGCCAAGAAGTTCCAGCTGGTGCTATTCCTGGCGGCGGGCGTGCTGATGACCGGTCACGCACTGCTTACGCCGATGCTGATGGCGCTCCTGCTCACGACAGGCGATTTCATCACCATGGCGCTGACGACGGACCGGGTGCAGCCGTCGAACACACCCGACCGCTGGGACATGCGGCGTATCACATGGTCTGCAGCACTCGTAGCGGGCGCGCAGCTGACATTTGGAATCAGCATCATTGCCATTGCCCGTTTTCGCTTTGGGATGCCTGTCGACCAGCTGCGCAGTCTCGCATTCGCAGCGCTCGTATTCAGTAGCCAGGCAGTCGTCTACGCGATACGCGAACGAACGTCCTTCTGGCGTGTACCTCCGGGCCAGTGGCTGATCGTTTCGTCTTTACTCGACATCGCGTTGGCGTTCGCGCTGACCACCGGGGGCATTCTCATGGCGCGGCTGCCAGTATCCAGCGTCGTCGCGCTCCTGGGCGCGACGATCGTGTTCTCGCTGTTGCTGTCCGGCGTTAAATTGCTTGTGTTTCCGCGAACTGGCGCTGGAGCAGGCCCGCAGGGAAATGCTGTGCCATCGCCAACGGTATCTGAAGCGCACTACGTTCCTCGCGGGCGCATATGAGAGCGGTGTGCGCTGGTGGATGAAGGGGGGGCAATGTTTACGCGTATCTTGACAGGAATAGACGCCACACCGGACTCGGTTGCGGTTCTTGCTCATGCGATCCGCCTCGCGCGTCACCAAAAGGCGACCCTGCTGGCTGTCAGCGTCCTGATGCACGTACCCGACACGCTGGGACTGGGTCCCGGATTTGGCGACCCGGTACGCATCGCCCAGACGTTGAAGGACCGGGCCCAGGTGGCTCTTGCCCGCGCACAGGACCTCTTCATACTGGCTGGCGTCGACGGCCACACGCTGATCGTCGAAGCCGGCGACCGTGACGTCGCGTCAGTTCTGCTCGAGGAGGGCCACAGATGGCGCGCGGATCTTATGGTCCTTGGCAATCACCCACGGCATGGAATTGAGCGGGCCCTGCTCGGCAGCACTACCGAATCGTGCCTGCGTGCTGCGGACATTCCCATCCTGGTAGTGCCACCAGATCATCCCGCATCAGGCTGAGCAAGCGCGATGCGAAATGTCGTTATTGCGCGTACTTGCGGTATTTACTCGGCGTGGTGCATTTCGTGCCCATGCGCTGCGTGGTCGGAGCGCTGCGCGGCAAACCACTCGTGTTTCGCGTCGACTGTTTTGCCGGAAGAACTGGAGAAAGTCAGGCTTGCACCTGCCTGGACAGTTTTGCACGAACGCAGCTCCCGAACCTAGACTCACAGCGAATTTGCCAAGGTGGCACTTCATGGGAGCGGATCGGCATGTCGCCGCTGCAGCATGAAATGGACGCCACGCGCACCGTTCTTCATGTTTTCCGAGCTGGATGGCGGTTGGCACTGGGGTATCGCGGTTCCGCGCGAGAGTAGCTACGACGTGCGGGTTATCGCCTTCAATGAAAGGAGCTTCGCGTACCAGACTGATGCCGAGTCGGACGGCAGCCGGGTCCTGGAGCAGATTACCCGTGGGTCCGGTGCCGAGCCTGTGACTACGCGCGAACTGGCTTCAGCAGCAATTGCGGAGGGTCGCAGGTGCTCCATGCGTGAACGCCTTCGGTGTGCGGTGAGGCGATTGATGAGTTGTGGTGCTTCACATGCATCAATGGCCGCACGCCCGGTCAATTCGTGGGGCGCCGTGATTGGCGAGCAGCACTTCGATCGGACGCTACGGCAACGTCGTCGGTGCCTGACCCATGGAAAGTAAGCGTTTGCCGGCGGCCGGCGAGACCGGATGGCGGGTTATGACGATTGGACCGCGCCGTATGTGGGCGCAACTTACCTCCACCCGCTTCGCAGAAGAGCAGCGGAGGCACGCAGTCGCCGCTTTCGTTCCTTTCGACGCCATTTCAACGTGCTCTCGGGATCGCCCACGGCAGTGAGCAACGGCGTGTTGCCGTGCAGCAGTGCCTCGCTTGCGACCACGTCGTTCAATTCACCGAACCGTTTCTGGATTTTCTTGAGACGATCCAGCGTTTTCTGATGGCGTCCGGACAGCACCGGCCCGAACAACTCCAGAAGGTACCGGACTTTCTTCCCGGCTTTACGCACGTCATGAAAAGCCGCAACGTTTGGTTTTCTTGCCTTTGCGGCGCGCCTCATCCGCTTGCGTAACTCCAGTTGATCAGCCGTTGCGGGGCAGCGGGCGTGTACGGCTTAACGACGGTGGAGGCGGAAACAGCAGCGCTTCAAGCGCCGCCCTCGTCCAACGCAATCGCCTTATCGAAGTCCAGTTGCGCGCGCCGGGCACGATCCAGGTAGTCCCAGACGGTCGCGCTCGACAAGCCGATCGTCGTCGCGATCTCGCGCTGGCTGCGTTCGCACTCAAAGCGCAGGCGCAGCACTTCCTTGATTTGACGCAAGGATAACCTTTTATTCGACATTCGCACGCCCGACAAAATCGTCGAGCGTGCCATGGTTATCCCGCATCACCGTCCCTCCAGCTTACTGCTCGGTTACGCGCGGAATTCGCGCTCGGGCAGTCGTGGAATCAGCGTTCGGTTTGGCGTGGAATACGCATGCGGCCATCTTCGTGGTCGGGCGCTATCGACGCGAACATCGGCGGGCGCAGATGTTCCGGCACATGGCCTGCACCGTCACTGATGGCACACGTGGCGCAAAGATGGTCGATGCAGAATGAGGCGCCACGGAGCATTTCGTCCTTCGACGAACTTTTGCCGAACTCACGGCCATGAACGGTGCGGACAGGGCGTGCAGAGAGAGCAAACAGGACAGGATGAGCAAAGGGCATATGGGTTCTGACGGCAATGCCCGGGAGCTGCCGCACATCCGCACACACATGATTCTGCAAGTCGAACGCCTGATTCACGACGATGATTCCGGGGTGAGGGGGCTAACAGACCAGAAAATCCGGACAGGGGCGGCGACGGACGTCGAATCGGCGGAGGCCATGAGCGAGCCAACCGTGGCCACTGTCCTGATTGAAGATGACAGGCATATTCGCCGGTACGGCCGAATCGCGCGGGAGAGCGATGCGATGCGCGTCTTCGACGCCGATACAGGGAAGGATGGGGCCGCCATGATCGCGAGTGCCAGGCCCGATCTGCTGATCGTCGAACTCGGTTTGCCGGATATTGATGGTCGGATGTGAGCCGGCAACTGCGCGGCTGGTCCCCTGCGCTGATCGTCATGTCGTCGGCTCGCACACGGGAAGACGAAAAGGTGAAGACGCTTGACGCGGGCGCGGACGACCATGCGGCCAAACCGTTCAGCATCGCCGAATTGCTCGCGCGAATCCCGGCCCAGCTGTGCGGGCAGGATCGCTCCATGACCGTGGCCTCGGCGGGAGTATCGTTCGGCGCGTGACAGTCGACCGGGAAACCAGGTCGGTCTGGCGCAACGGAGAGACTTTCCACCTGACAGCAATCGAAAATCGCCTGGCCGATACATCATGCTGGCTGCGCGCTGAACCATCGGCAGCTTCTGCAAGCGGTTTGGGGACCGGCTCATGCGAAAAACGCAAACTATCTGGGGATCTACATGGGCCACCTATGCACGAGCCTGAAGGGGATCCGTCCCCCGAGCACACTATGAATGAGGCCGGGGTTGGATACTGTCTGCTCGGTGTCAGTCAATCCGCGATGCTCAGCGAGATCAGATGTTCTATTCTGCCCGGAGGAGCGCGCTGCAACCTGGTATCGGCAACGCCCGATGGTCAGCCGTCATCGCTTGAAACTTGTACAGACCTCGCCGGGGATAACGATGGTGTTTCGATATTGATGACATTTTTACACGTCGATGCTGTATTTTTACTTCATGTGGGCGATGTGCGTGCTTCAATCAAGCTAAGAACAGACAGATGTAGTGGACTGGAGGTTTGCTGTGCTGAAACTGCTGATTCCGGTGCTGGGTGCAAAAGGAGCAACTGAAGCAGCGCGCCATGGAGCGTTCCTGTTTGCCGAGAAATGTGTATCTGAGATCGAGGTCATCGAAGTGCTCGACGATTTGGCGCAGGGGCGTGCCGTAGCGTTTCATTCACCGGCGGCGCTGCACCGACACGAAAAGCATGCAGCGCTGGATGCGCTCGTGCAGACGTGCGGGATTCTCGATGATGCTGGAGTCCCGTACACATGGAAACGCGTGTTTGGACGAGCGGAACAGACCATTGCGCAGTATGCCGCGAAGGATCATGTCGACATCGTGGTGCTTGACGCAGGCCACCTTGGCTTTCTTCACCGATGGACTGTCCTCGCCAGGCTATGGCGCCTGTCTTCAACACCTGTCATAGTGCTTCACTGACTTCCGCCGCCATTCCTTTGGACGATGCGTAATCGCCGCAGTAGTGCTGTCATCGTTGTGCCCTGAATAAAGATTGAAAAGGCAACTACGGCAAAGCAGACCGTCACAATTTCTTCGCGACGGGGTACACCGGGCGGCAATCCCATCGCGAGAGCCAAAGCCAGCGCGCCGCGCAGCCCACCCCAGAACAGTACATGTTGATGGCGCACGTCTATTCGCAGCGATGAGCGCGAGAATAGCATACAGCACGGATACACAGCCACAGCGCGGGCTAACATCACGACCACCACAGCGATGCCGATCGACGCCCACACCGTGTCGTACTCCCGCCGGGCCTGCTGAATTCCAATGAAGAGGAAGATGAACGAATTCGCGGCAAATACCGTGTACTCAAGCACTGCTTCAACGGCCTCCCGACCCCTCTTCGTCATCGGATTGATCGCGTTGAGCCTGCCCATCACAAGACCCGCAACAAGAGTCGCCAGCACGCCGGACAGTTGAAGGTTGTCGGCGAGCAGAAACGAGCCATAGGCCGCGATCATCGCAAACGCAATCTCGACCAGGTGGTCGTCTGTGCGGTGTAGCAGCGACAGCACTACGTTGCCGATCAGCCAACCGCAAAAGACCGAACCGAGAAGCACTGTACCGGAGATCCTGAGCACGTCGATAAGGCCAACGTGTGTGCCGACAACGAATGCGAGCACAATCCGGAAGCCTGCCGCTGCCGTCCCGTCATTGAACAGGCTTTCTGCTTCCACCAAATGCCTGAAGCGGCCCACCACACCGGCTTCCCTGAAAGTTGCGAGGATAGAGACCGGATCCGTGGCGGCGATCAGCGTACCGAAAAGCAGCCCGCTAATCCATTCCCAATGCAACAGAAAATGCATACCTGCCGCCGTTATGCCCGTGGATAGCAGGACGCCGACGATAGCTAACGTCTGAACCACGACGAAATCTTTGCGTACCTCGGTCCATCGCATGTGAAACGCCGCCTCAAAAATGAGCGGGGGCAACAGTACGTTGTAGATGAAATCCTGGTTGAGGGGAATAACGGGAAATCTGGAAGATGCCATGTAGGAGAGGCTGATTCCCGCAATGACCAGGCCAACGCTGTACGGCATATGCAAACGCCGTACGAGCATGGCCACCAATGCCGAAACGAGCAAGAGCAGTTCGAAGAGGGCGACATTAAAATCCATTCGGACAGGTCCAGTCGAGGGAATGCAGGGGGGCTTCGGCAATCCCGGTCTGGCCGTCGCGTGGCGCAGCCATGGGGATCCCCGGAGTATATTGGAAACGCTACTGTTCAGATCAGACGCAGGTGCAGGGCGACGCTTCCTCCTGCCACAGGCTGCGTCGACACAAGCATCGGAGATGGCTTTCGTTCGATATGCGGGTATGACGATAGCCCCTGGCGGCAATTTCCCCATGATCATTTGACGGAGATTGAAACTGACCGCAATGGGACTGCGTCGTGACGGGTGATCTGGCCTGTAACCTGCATATCAATCTACATCGCTAACTGAATCGCCGTTTCGTCTCGCAGAGCCGCCGCGCGATCGTCTGGTGAAGAGGCGGCATGGCCATGGTGCGACCACTGATGGGCCTACTCGTGATGTCACAGTTCCTTTCCACGAAGTCGCGACATTGACAGAAGCATTGCGGATTCCCCGGAGCAGGGCAGGATTGGTCTAGACTGCGTAAGCCGGCAGTTGCCGCAACGCCTACGGAAAGTCGGAGGAGGTAACGCTTGGCACCAGCGAATCGCCACATTCTAATCTCCGGCGCCGGGATTGCCGGATCGGCTCTGGCACACCAGCTTTTGCGGTTCGGCTTTGAACCCACGATAGTCGAACACGCCGCTGTGTTCCGTAACGGCGGCTACATGATTGATGTTGTGGGGCACGGGATACGATATCGTTGAACGTTATGATCTTCTAAAGATGGTCATGGAGAGCGCCTATCTGTTCGACAGTCTGAGGTTTGTCGACGAGCGGGGGGCGAAAAATTTCAGGTATGGGCGGGACCGTATTTCGTACGGCATTGGACGGAAAGTTTTTCAGCATTCCGCGTGGCGTTCTCGCGCAAACTATCTTCGACACAATCAACGATCGGGTTGAAGTGTTGTACGGAACTTCCATCCAGTCACTTGTGCAGAACCCACGAGACGTTGTCGTCGAACTTTCGACAGGACAGCGGCGCCACTTCGACCTGTTGATCGGAGCGGATGGACTGCATTCACAGGTGCGGGAACTGGTCTTCGGCGGGGAGGCACAATTCGAAAAATATCTCGGCTACGTCGCTGCCTCGTTCGTCGCCAATGGTTATCCGCATCGGGATGAAGCAACGTACGTGAGTTTCGCGAGGCCAGGGCGGCAGATCAGTCGATATGCGATGCGCGAAGGCCTTAGCGCGTTTCTGCTTGTGTTTGCCGAGACCGGCAAACCTGCGATCGCTGTTCACGATGTCGCGGCGCAAAAAGCGCGTCTTCGCACCAGGTTTGCACACGACGGCTGGGAAACGCCCGAGATTCTTGCGAGGCTCGACACGGCGCACGAGCTCTATTTCGATACTGTCAGCCAGATTCGCATGCCGGGCTGGACAAGAGGCCGTACCGCGCTGGTAGGGGATGCCGCATATAGCCCGTCGTTACTTGCCGGCGCGGGCGCCGCATTTGCGATGCTGGGCGCCTATACCTTGGCGCGCGAATTGCACGCGGCCGATGGTGATTTCGCGCGCGCCTTCCCGGCTTACGAAGATCGCCTGCGTGCCTTTATCTTGCGTCAGCAGGATGCGGCCGTGCGTTTCGCCGGTTCGTTCACTCCCCGCAGCCCGATGGGGCTACTTTTGCGACATGGCGTGGTCAATCTGATGAACGTCACGCAGATCGGCGCGTGGCTCGCGCGCCGGATGCTGGGAGACACCTTTCCGTTTCCGGACGATCATCTTCGGTGAGCCTCCGAAATGCTGGCCTCGGGCCTCGCCCGCCTGCATGGGTCCGGGCTGCGTCGCACACCCGCAACTGCGGGGCGCCTCGGCCGCCATACGCTTGCCCTGCTGTCTCTGACATGCGAGGTGTCCGGGCTGACCTTCCGGCTGAGTTCATGCGGATAATCATCACACGCAGTCCACGGTCCATGGCCGAAATTCCGGCATGAACTGAAGGCACGCAAACGGCAATCGGGCGAGCGTGGCACGCGGGCTGCCTTGTGCACGCGACGGCACCTACATCAAACCTCCCGTTCGATACGCAGGTGGCGCGTATTGCGCTCGATCGACATCAGGACCAGCAGCAGTGTGAGGAACCCCGCCACTCCAAGGAGCGTCCCCAGCGATGTCCTGAATTGTCCGATCCTGTTGCGCGCCGCTTCGATGACCGTTTCGGCCGACGCAATACGCTCAATTTTCAAATGGGCGTATTGATTCATCGCTGCTGCAACGTAGCGTTCGCGATCGTCCCATTCCCACGCCGCCGCGTGCTGGTCGGCACGCGCAACGACACCGGAAAGCTCATCGATGAATTGCTGCCGATCTGAAAGTGGCACGCTGCCGAGCCACGCGTCGAACAGTGGCTGGCTTGCGTTATCGCCGCTCAGGACCTGACGCAGGGGAGCAGGGATGACCAGTCCGGCTGCGGCCTGAATGTGCATCCCGGACGCGCCGTCGTTCGCACTCTCCGTCGATATGGCGTCGTTGGCCGCCTCCGAGCCGGGGATCGAAGCGAGTACGTCGGTCGCAGTCACGGGCGGATCGGCGGCCACACCCGCCTTTTCCGGAGCCGCGAGCGCAAACATGAGGGCCGTCATCGCCACCACGGCGGCGACGAGGGCGACGAGACACAGCATGTGTGCCATGCCCAGCAGGTGACGTTCGAGTCTGTCCGCAATCTTCATTTCAACCCCGTCGATATCTGTACTGGTATGCCGTCGAGTGCCCCCTCACGGCTCGCGCAGATAGCGTTCCGATAGCGCCTCATACAGCGGTGGCGCAAAAAGGCGCGAGACACGGCTCGCGATGAGCGCGGTGGCCATCAGCGAGATGACGAGCGCGTGGCCGTTGATCATCTCGATGACGATGACGAACGCCGTGATCGGGCTTTGCGTGACCGCTGCGAGATAGCCGACCATGCCGAGCGCGATCAGCATCGGTAGCTGCATCTCCGGGAACATCATGTGCACGGTGTTGCCGATGCCGGCACCGATTGCCAGCGATGGCGCGAACAGGCCACCGGGTGCACCCGGAAGATACGACCCCACCATCGAGATGAGCTTGAAGACTGGATACGCCGCGCTGACATGCGCGGTGCCCTCCAGCATGCCGCGCGCTTCGGCATAGCCGCTACCGAACGTGTGGCCGTGCGCGAGTACGCCCACAATCGCGATGATCAGGCCGCAGAGCGCCCCGAACAGCACCGGCCATCGCGCACGCATGTCGAGCAGCGCACGAGGCATCCAGCGCCGCGTATTGAGCAGTAGCCAGCAGAAGGCGCCGCCCAGCACGCCCGCGATCACCCCGATCAATACAACGGCAAGGCTGAGCCACCTGGGCAGTCCGTCGCCAATATCGATCGTGCCGAAATAAACATAGTTACCCTGAATGCCCAGCGAGACGACGCCAGCGAATATGATGGCCGTGATCAGGACGCCACTCGTGCGCTGCTCGAAGCTGCGCATGAGTTCTTCGATAGCGAACACCACGCCCGCGAGCGGCGCATTGAACGCCGCGGATAACCCGGCGGCCGCGCCGGCGAGCGCGAGCCGGCGCTCCAGTACGCCGGGCCGGATTGTGAGAAAGCGCTGCGGGTAGAAGCGCCGAAGGCTGAACATCAGTGCAGCGCCGACATGGATGGTCGGACCTTCACGGCCGATCGTGAATCCGCCAAGAATGGCCAGGAACGAGATGAAAATCTTCCCGACGAGAATTCGAAGCGTGAGCAACCGCGGCCCGAGCTCGTTGGGCCCATGCAGCATCGCGATAACCTGCGGGATACCGCTGCCTTCCGAGCCATTGAAAAAGCGCCGCGTGAGCCAGACGGTCACGGCACCCGTTGTGGGCGCGACGAGGAGCGGCAGCCAGAACCGCTCGGCGGCGTAGTGCAGGAACAGCCCGTAGCCGAAATCGATCAGCTTCGCGTAGAGCACGGCGACGAGGCCGACTGCGATCGCGCCGAGCCAGAATACGCCGTAGTGGAGCCATAGCCGGTTCGCGCGCTGCAACGCCCGTCTGTCTATCAGCCCGAAAATGCGCACGATCTGTCTCCCCCGTCTATCGATTGTCGTTGTGTGGATGGTACAGCCGTTTCCTTCAGTTTATGCCAGGGCCCGGAAAGGTCATGCATTGCGCGGCGCCGGCGCCTTCATGTTGAACGCGATCAGGAGCCAGCAGAGAACAAGTCCCGAGCACGCGTAGAAGACCGCGCTCGCGCTCTCGTGCTTGAGCAGCCACCCGCCCACCACGCCGCCGAGCGCAAGCCCGATCGACTGGGTGGTGTTGTAGACGCCCGTAGCCGCGCCCTTGCGGTTGCCCGGCGCGAGCTTGGACACCAGCGAGGGCTGCGAGGCCTCCAGGATATTGAACCCGAGGAAGTACACGAACAGCACCGCCGCCACGATTGCAATGGTATGCGCAAGCGAGCCAAGCAGAAGCTGACCGGCCAGGACAAGTCCAATGGCCGAGACGAGCACGGCCTTCATCTTGCCGCGCTTTTCCGCGGCGATGATGGCGGGCACCATCAGGACAAACGAAAGACCCATCACTGGCAGGTAGATCTTCCAGTGCGACGCGACCGGCAGGCCCGCGTCCACGAGCAGGCGCGGTACGACGAGAAAGAGCGCGGTCTGGGTGGCGTGCAGCACGAGCACGCCGAAATTCAGACGCAGCAGCTCCACGTTGTGCAGGACTTCGGCGAACGGTGCGCGCACATGCACGGGCTTGGGCGCATCGGGCACGATCCACACCACGACGCCCACGGCCAGGATCGAGAGCACGCCGACGAGTGCGAACAGGCCGCTCATGCCTACCCAGTGGAACACGATGGGCGCGCCCACGATCGCCACCGCGAAGGACATGCCGATCGAGCCGCCCACCATCGCCATGGCCTTGGTGCGGTGCGCTTCGGAGGTGAGGTCGGCAATGAACGCAAGCACGGCGGAGGACACCGCGCCCATGCCCTGAATCACCCGGCCGACGATGATCCAGGTGATGTCGTGCGCGCCCGCCGCCACGAAGCTGCCGAGGGCAAAGATCACAAGGCCGATGACGATCACAGGCTTGCGGCCCATCTTGGGCGATGTCCCACAGACAGTTGAAGGTTGGGACGGCGGGTGCGGCATAGGTTAGGCGACCTTTCGATCCTGGTCAATGTTCGTCGAGGGCGGACGCTTCAGCGCCGCTGCGAGTATCCACAGCTCGCTCACGCCAAGGATCTTGCGGAAGTTCTTCTCGGCCTCCAGGAACCCCGCTGCCGCCCAGCGCACCGCCATGTCGGCATCGCGATAGCGCTTCACACGGCCCGCGACACGGCGCACCGCACCGTTCGGATTCTCGATGATGTTGGTCGTGGACAGCCCGCGCATGAGCGCCGGCGTCAGGCCCAGCTCGTTCACCGTGAACGTCTCCTCCAGCCCCTCAAGTAGCGATGCCGAGGCATCCGGGTAGTCGGACTGCAGCCACGCCGCGTGCGTCTTGAGTTTGGCCATGCCGTCCCTGGCCGGCAGCTTGTACGCCGCCTTCATGATCGCTGCGGTTTGCGAGATGCATTCTTTGGGCAGGCGCTCAAGGACGTTGCGCAGCTTGTGCGTGCGGCAGCGCTGCACGTGGGCGCGCTCGCCAAAGAGCTCCTCGATCGCAGAGCGCAGCGCCTTGGAGCCGTCGATCACGAACAGGTATTCCTGTTCCGTGGACAAGCCGCGATCGATCAACCCGCGCAACAGATCCTTGACGACCTGGGCGTTCTCGCTCGATCCGCTCACGAGTCCCATGAGGTGTTTCTCGCCGGTGCTGTCCACACCGATGGCCGCGATGACATGCCGCGTGCCGACGATGATGCCGTCCATGTAGATCGCCAGGAACTCGCGCTCATCGAAGCGCCGTGCCATCAGCTCGGTGAGCGCTGTCTGGCTGGCCTGGATGAACTCGCGCGAGACGCTGCTCTTCGAAATACCGACGGTGCCGGCCATCTCGGGCAACACCTCGGCATATTTGCGCGTGGACACGCCTGTGACCATGATGTCGTGCACGCGCTCGGCCAGGCGCGGATTCTCGTTCAATTGCTCGTAGGCGGGAACCGGCACTTCGCCGCCGTCACGACGCCGCAGGCGCGGGCGTTTGACACTCAATTTGCGCTCGTCCATCACCATCTGGCCTCGCTGCGAGCCGTGCCAGCGGATCTCGCCGCCCTTGCGACCCGGATGCTTCTCGCCGGCGACTTCGGTGGCGGAAATCACCAGCAACTGCTCGACCAGGCTGCGACCGGCTTCGTACATCAGCTCGTCGATGCTCGTGCGAGTGTTCTGGATCAGGTCGAGCATCGGCAGCAGGAGCTGACTGTTCTCGGCGAAACAGGCCCGCAGCCGGTCTTCGTTCTGCTTGGCGACGATGTTCAACGGCGCGCTGGCCTTGGGGGCCTTCTTCTTGGTAGGCTTCATGTGGCGGTTCTCCTTGGTTCCCTGTCCGAATTAGGGAGTTGGTCGTGGAAACCCGATTCTCTCGGATTCCCAACGGGGAACCGCCGCCTTCAACCTTCAACTACGCCTGGGACATTGCCATCTTGTCGGAGAGCCAGCCGTAGAAGATGTAGAGGAGCGACTGCGTGACACCGTAGGCGCCGAGTGCGATGCCGACGAGCAGCACGTTCTCGCCGCCGGGGATGGTTTTCGCGTAGACCGAAAACACCGGCATGATCATGAAGAGGCCCAGCATGCGCAGCGCGAAGATCGCGGCGAGCGACACGGTCGCGCGTAACTCAGGCGCGCTCATGCGTGAGGAAGGAGTCGACTTCGTTGAGGAGGCGTGCATGTGGGTCAACTGAAAAAAAACCCAGCGGTCAGGCTGGGTCAGGGGAGTCGCCGCCGGTGCGACCGATGGCAACTGGACGTTTTCAGTCCGGCAAGCTGAGGATACAACGGTGTCACGAGATCGCACCACGCGCTGAAAGCGCGTTGCAATAAATGGTCACGGCATGACATTTTTGCTAACTTAAGCCTTAATACTGGACTTTAGACAATCGAACGCCGTCGCCGACCGTTGCTGAGTGGCAGTGGCGAGGCAGCGAACGAGACTGAGATCGCGATGAAGCAAACATGCGGAACCGCAGAAGCGGCATCGACTGGTAACTCAAGGGGCGTGACGCGCTTCGGGCCTCTGGAATTTTCGGGACTTCCCGTGCGCGGGAGTGAGGGAGGCAAGTCCGGTAAATTCGCGACGCAGCCATTGGGCGACCAGGCCAGCGGTGACGGGCTGACCGATTCTCCACGGAGCAATTTTGTGCATCGGGAAGTCGTCGGCAATCGCCAGGCTGAGCAACTGCGTGAGTGTCCAGGCGCACGAACGAATCTGCATCCAGAGTTCGAGTACGGTGCGCTTCTGCTGCCAGAGATTGTTGAATCCCCACCAGCGCTTGAGATTGTGAAACAGCGGTTCTATGCCCCAGCGGCGCGCGTAAAGCTGAACGATAGTCTGTGGCTCCAGATCGACTTCGGATGCCAGGATCAGGCGTCGCTTTGTCCATTCCTGCCGCTTGTCGTTGTAGAACTGGCACCAGACGGCGCGCACCGTCGTGCCCTTGAGGAAGCGAGCCACGGCGACGATCGAACGCAGGCGCACGCGCTGTTCCTTGCCATAAAGCCTCATCGTCAATTCGGTCGCGGGCAGCGCTTCGATGGCCTCGGCGCACAGACGCTTGCCATAGATGCGCGGCCTTCCACGCCGGGGCGCACCCGATCGTACGGGCGGCAGAAACAGCGCGGTATCGATACGCGCCTGGCCGATGACGTGCATGTTCCGACGCAGCAACGGCAGCACCAGACGCGCGCGCATGAACCAGGAGTCGAACAGCACACGTATGGGCCGCTGCGTCACACCCGAGACCGCACGCACAAGCGCCAGCGCAATCTTGAGCTTGTTGGTGTTGCCCGTGTCCGGAACCAGTCGCGAGAGGATCGGCAGCACCATGCCGACGCCCCCGTTGCCCAGCACGCTCACACCCAGGGTCACGATGCATTGCGCCCAGACGTGTTTGGGCCGGTTGGTCTTGCCGCTGTGCTCGCGTCGCCAGGCCACGCCCGGTGCCTTCTTCGAGCACCGCATGATCAGCGTATCGTCCAGGACCATGGTGAGCGTGCCGCTGGGCAAGACGGCAAGCACCAGTCTGAGCAGCGCTCGTGCGAGTGGCACCGTACGCCAGGTGCCACGCTCCAGAAGCTTGAAATACGCCGTCCAGTGGCGCGTACACCCAATGGCCGAGATCGCGCGGCTCACCCATCCTTCGGGCGAAACCATGCACCCGCAGAGCAGCTCGAGGAAGCTGGTTTGCGAGCGAATCGGCACGGCGGTAAGTAGAACGTTGATCCATTCGCTCAGGTAAAACTCGGTGCGTTTCGACAGTGACATGGCTATCGCAAGAGAACCGAAAACGATTCTCATTGGCCGCCGCGCTGCTTGCGCTAAAACCTCGCGCAAGCAGCGCGGCGGCCTCGCAATTACCTGTCCATGTCAAGTTTTTTTTCGAATTCCGAACCATTTTCTAGCGCCCCTCATCGGGGTGCTGGATGTCTAAAGTCGAGTCTTTTGAAACACCGCCGCGAAATTTCCATTGCCGGCGGCCGGTCTGTCGTGGCCGCGATGCCGCACGAATTGATTGGGACGTTTCCTGCGTAGGGACGAGTTGGGATGCCGTGTCGTCGTAGTCGACTTCGCTTCCCGCTCGTCCATCCTCTCCTCGACGCTGGGTACGCTCCCGGTCAGTTGTTTGCGACGCGCCGGTATAGGGGGCGTGCGCCGGAGTCGTCCGCCTGCCGGTTGGCGCGTAGCGGGCGAGAGTCGTTCTTCTCCAGCGACTCGATGAACAGCATCAGATCGCGCGCGGCATACCAGGTGTCCATCAGGACCAGACGGAACGGCAAGCGCTGACAATGAGCCAGGTTGGTCAGTCTGACGCGCATGTGATCCCGTTTGTCGTACCCTCGATATTACGAACCTTGGCTCCGTTTCGGGTTTACGCCACTTCGTAACAATTCCTCTCCGCGCTCAGGCATGGCGGTTTGCACGGGCCTCACAGTTAATGTCGACATAAAAAATAAGTGGTGCTATCCTGAAGTCAGTGTCTGTCGTCCGGCGCTTTGTGGCCGCAAGGGAGACTTTGGCGCAATACTTCGATTGGAGCTTCTCCAGGCGGGGTGCGACACAACAATTTCAGGGCCATGAAGATCGCCCGCATTTGTCTCATAAACAGACCCGGGGTGTTCGTTCCGCAATTGTGCGCTGCGCCGATGCAGGGCGAAATCAGGACGCGGAGCCACGGTGCGGCAACTGACATCGTTGGGCACGGCCTCTCATACGGAGTTGTTCATGCTGGCGAGCGCCTTCGTTCTGTGTATGCGGTCAATCGTCGAAATCTCCCGCGCGATGCATGTGACTCGCCTAGTCGATGTACGACGCCTTCTCCGGCCCGGCAGCAGCAAACATTGGCTTTCCGGTGAACCCCCGATTCCGATCGGGGAGCAAAACGAGCGAACTTCAACGTCATCACACCAGTCATCAGGACGCTTGAGACAAGCGTCGAAATCCAAAGCGCGCACGGCAACACAAAGAAAGCGTCCGGCGATGCTGACGGCCAGCAGAAACGAGTGCCGGTCCCGGCGTAGAGGCCTTGCTTCACACGGACCAGGCGGCACGATTCAATATGAATCTAGTGAATCATTGGAGGAGACAGAATTGAACCTGAATACGAGTAACGCAATGCCGGCCGAGCCGACGGCGGCTACCAGTGGCGCCCGTGTCTACGCGTGGGTTGTATTTGTATTGATGTTTTTCCTCTTGCTGTCCGACTACATGTCGCGGCAGGCGCTCAATGCCCTGTTTCCGATCCTGAAAGTGCAGTGGCAGCTTACTGATACAAAGCTCGGTTCGATTAGCGGCGTGGTGCCGTTGGCGGTCGGCGTGCTGACCCTGCCATTTTCCATAATCGCGGACCGTTGGGGACGTGTCAAAAGCATTGCACTGATGGCTGCGCTGTGGAGCGTTGCCACGCTCGGGTGCGCGATTGCCAGCAGCTACAACGAGATGTTCCTCGCGCGCATCTTCGTGGGTGTCGGCGAGGCTGCTTACGGAAGTGTCGGACTCGCGATGCTCATGAGCATCTTTCCAAAGCGTCTGCGCTCTACCATTGCCGGCGGCTTTACGTCTGCCGCTGCCTTTGGGTCCGTGCTCGGTGTTTCGCTTTCCGGCGTCGTTGCGACCCACTTTGGCTGGCGCTGGTCGATGGGTCTGATGGCGATCTTTGGTTTTGTGCTGGTGATCATTTACTTCTTCGTCGTCACGGAAAAAAGGCTCGCGCGTGCGCATGCGGACAATGCGAGCGGAACGCCGGTGGCCGAGCGTCTGAAACTGACGCCCCGAGCGCTTCTCTCTGGCCTGTTTCCGTCCCGTTCCGTCTTTTGCGCGTACCTCGGCAGCGCCCTGCAGATCTTCATTCAGGGCACGCTTTTCGTGTGGCTGCCCAGCTACCTGAATCGCTACTGGGACATGCCTGTCAGCAAGGCTGCCGTAGTGGCGGCCGGCCTTGTCCTTGTCAGCGGCATGGGCCAACTCCTGTGCGGTGTGATCACAGACCGGATCAGCCGGGACTCGTCGCTTAAGCGGTGGAACATGGCCATTGGCTATTGCCTCGTGCTAGGCATCCTGCTGGCGGTCGCGTTCCGCTTGCCACCGGGCAATCTGCAACTCGCGCTCCTTGCACCCGCAGTGTTTTTCCTTGCCAGTTCGTTCGGCACATGTAGCGCGATTATTGCTGGGGCCACACCGCCAGCTATCCATGGCTCGGCATTTGCCACATTGACGCTGTTCAACAATATATTAGGCCTCGCCGCGGGTCCCTTTTTCACCGGTGTGATCGCGGACTCGGTGGGTCTTCAAGGCGCGTTGCGCCTGCTTCCGCTCGCGGCAGTTTTGCCCTTCACGGTGTACCTCATTGGCCGGTGGTGTCACATCGCGGAAGCGCGACGCGGCTGAGCGTGCTGCCGGCGTGGCGAACCTCATCGACTGAACGTTTTCTGATGTCGATGTTCCGGGTGGTCTGCCTTGACGGGTCACCGAAGGCTTCAGCCACTTCGTTGCCTCCATGGCTGCTCCGTTGCTTCCGGCTGGAACATTTGCCGGGCGGGGCTTGCACCCGCTGGAAAGCGCCACATTTTCACGGCGCACACCCATGCCGGCCGTTCGACTCGAACAGAGGGAGGCTGGCGATATGATTATCAAGACAGTCATGGCTGCACTGGATTATCAAACCGCCTTTCACCTCGCGCCAATCGGTCTCGTGCTGTCGCGCGAGCGCTTCATTGAGGACTGCAACGACCAGCTGGCAGCGATTTTCGGCTGCCCACGGGAGTCGCTGCTCGGGCAATCGTTTCAGGTGCTGTATCCGTCAGAGGACGAATTCGAGCGAATCGGCACGCGCATCCCGCCGATCATGACCGCACAAGGCATTTACGCAGACGACCGCATCATGAAGCGGGCCAACGGGGAATTGTTCTGGTGTCACGTGACGGGCCGCTCGCTTGAGCGCGTCGCCCCGCATGCGGTGGGCGTGTGGACCTTCGAGGACCTGAGCGCGACGCGCCGCGTTGCGATCGAACTGACGCCGCGCGAGCGGGAAATCGCCGCGCAACTCGTGACCGGGAAAACCAGCAAGCAGATCGGCCGGGTGCTGGACCTCAGCCCGCGCACGGTCGACGTCTACCGCGGGCGGCTGATGCGCAAGTACGGTGCCGGCAATGCGACCGAGCTGCTGCAAAGGCTGCTCGGGCACTGACGCGTTGACTGCGGCTATAGATTGGGCGTTGCAGACCATTGATTCACGATATGGGAAGCGCCCCGGGTTTTCCGGAGACTCCAACTGTTGGCAGTGATTCATCGGGCCTCCCAGGGGGTGGAGCAAGCTGAGCGCGCATTTCTATCATAGGTCTCGCAGTCATAACGCCCATCGTTTTCGTAAATGAACTGGGCAGTTCCCGGATGGCGTTCAGTCGCATCAAGTTGCAAATGTCGGCGTCGGATACCGTTTCTGGGGCCCGTCGTCGCAACGTCAGGACTGTTCCGATATCCAGGCAATGTCCCAATGACAGTTGAAGGTTGGGACGGCGGGTGCGGCATAGGTTAGGCGACCTTTCGATCATGGTCAATGTTCGTTGTCGAGGGCGGACGCTTCAGTGCCGCTGCGAGTACCCATAGCTCGCTCACACCGAGGATTTTGCGGAAGTTCTTCTCGGCTTCCAGGAATCCGACCGCCGCCCAGCGCACCGCCATGTCGGCATCGCGATAGCGCTTCACACGGCCTGCAACACGGCGTACCGCACCGTTCGGATTCTCGATGATGTTGGTCGTAGACAGGCCGCGCACGAGCGCCGGCGTCAGGCCCAACTCGTTCACCGTGAACGTCTCCTCCAGTCCTTCGAGCAGCGAGGCCGAGGCATCCGGGTGGTCGGACTGGAGCCACGCCGCGTGCGTCTTGAGCTTGGCCATGCCGTCCTTGGCTGGCAGCTTGTAGGCCGCTTTCATGATCGCTGCGGTATGCGAGATGCATTCTTTCGGCAGGCGCTCGAGAATGTTGCGCAACTTGTGCGTGCGGCAGCGCTGGACGTGGGCGCGCTCGCCGAAGAGCTCTTCGATCGCCGAACGCAGCGCCTTGGAACCGTCGATCACGAACCGGTATTCCTGGTCCGTGGACAAGCCGCGTTCGATGGATCTGGTGCAAATAGACGATCCAAAAAGGATTGTTGATAAAGAGAGGATTTCTTATCAAACAGACAGGGCAGCATTCCAGGCGGCGGGCGCGATGGCATCCGTGAGGCCGCGCGTCGCGAGATTGAATTGGCCTTTGCGGATGCGATGAATCAACTCGATGCCTGAAAGAGTGATCGCTGCACTCCTGAAACGTTTGAAGCCGAGCATGACATTGGTTCGGGACTTGATGTTTCCTGCTCGATCAGGTTGTTGAGATATTTCGAGGATCGGACCTTTGTCTGCTGTGGCAGCAGGCCGGCGGCCTTCATCTCCCGCACGGCACGGTGCGAGGCGGCGCACGCTTCCATGCCGATTACGCACGGTTGCAGCGTGGCGAAATACCGAAGTACGTCCGCGCGTCTGAGCTGTTTGCGTACAACGATTTGGCCTTGCGAATCCACTGCGTGAATCTGCAGCACGCTCTTGGCCAGGTCCAGTCCAACAGTCGCTATGTTCATGATGAACGCTCCTTTGCCGTGGAGGTCACGACTTCTCCACTTTGGCATAAACCCCTCGCTGGATTGCGGGAGTCGTCCATCACATCAGATCCGTCAATCCTACGCCGCGATCCGGATCCGTGAAAGCAGCCGGCTCGCAAGGACAAAGACCCACACCACGAGCACGAAAGGGAACGTCAGCGCCGGTACCCCCAACGGCTCCAGAGCCGCGGATATCGCCGCGAAGACGACGGCCGTGGCGACGGTCGCGATCACCCCATAGGCTAGCGAGGCCGCATCGAGCACGAAAAACACGTCCCCAAGTGCGATCGCGGTCAGGACGCTGTTGAACCCGAAGGCGCCAGCGCGGATCGCCGGTTCGGCGGCGCCCATGCCCCAAGCGACGACAAGCCCGGTCAACGATCCAAGCAGCGCCGCGGCGCAGGCCACCCGCGAGCTGATCAGTAGCCCGACTACGAAGATGACGCCCGTGACAACGTTCCCTTGAAAGAAGACCTGCGCGATCCCGTTGAAGACGCCTTCCACGACCGTCGATGCAGTTACGACACCCTCGAC
This sequence comes from Paraburkholderia tagetis, assembly GCF_022213065.1. Taxonomy (GTDB): domain Bacteria; phylum Pseudomonadota; class Gammaproteobacteria; order Burkholderiales; family Burkholderiaceae; genus Paraburkholderia; species Paraburkholderia tagetis. The sequence goes on along the minus strand of NZ_JAKLJA010000026.1, from coordinate 66,097 downwards.
CGCCACAGAGGTCGGAAGCCCCGCTGTCGGCAGGAGGTGGGTCGAATGCAACCGACCAAAGCGCGCGATCGCCAGAAAAAAGCACAAGGCCGTGAAAACGAACGGTGCCGTGAGCACGGGAATTTCCCAGACTTTCAAGAGGTTGAGCATGGCGGCCATGACAACGCTCGCGCAGATGCCGGCGAAGACGACACAAGCCCAAGTCAGGATGTCCGGCCGGAGGAAATAGAGCAGCGCGACAGCGACAAGCGCCCCATTGAAGCCAAACAGGCCGGCGCGCACTAACGATCGATCGGCACCCAGCGCCATGGCGGTCACCGTGCTCACGGCCGCGCCGACAACAACCGCCAGTCCGAACAGCGTCGAGTTGTAAAAGATACCGACCAGGAACAGCAGGCCAGCGTAGCTGTTGCTTTGCAGCATCACCTGTCCGATCCCGCGCAGGACCGTGTCCAGGAATTCCAGAAACATCTCTGAACGCGCTCCGTCATCTATGACGAGACCAGTGGGAGATAATTTTATTGACATGGCCTTGAGCCCAGCAGGTGACAGTCGCATTGTCGCACGCTAGCAGTAGCGGCTTGCATTTAAAAATGGCGGTGCTTGCAATCGACGCGTCTGGTGATGACCGCCGACAAGCTGTTCCGCGCTGCGTCCATGTGCTTGGTGATAGGCGTCTTTTGGGGCATTGTCAAATTGGTGGAGAAAGACTGGGTTTCGTGCAAATGCATCGTTAAGCTTATTAATTTGCGTTGCCTGCCGCTTCGACGGTGGTCCGGCGTTGCCACACCTTGAACTGCGCCTTGAGTTGGGCGCGATGGCGTGAGGCCGTCCACAGGCTCTCCGATGCGAGTTGCTCTCGAAGTCGAGTTCGCGACGGGGGGTATCGCCGCGCCGCAGGCGGCTGGCGCGGAGTCCCTGCCGCCGCAGGCAAAATGATGGGCTCGCGGGACGCGTTCGAGAGATCAGCGAGCACGGCGTGACGTTGCTGCTCGTCGAGTGGAGCATCCGTGACCAATTTTCGATTATGCAACTTAGGATCTCTAAGCGGGTCGGTTGAGCGTTACATCCCAACTCTAGACCCTGCCCCCCTCGTTGGGGCGGCCAGGAGGCCTTTCAATGTGTCAAAGAGAGCGCGCAAAATCTGGCGTTTTGATCCTGAAAATCCCGCATGACCGCGAGATTGGCTTGCATCGCGAGCGTCACGTCAGATGCAAAACCGAATCCATTCACCTGCATCTCATCCAGGCGCTTAACCCTCTCACCTTGCATTTGCCCACCAGTATGGCGTGAGAATAAATTCTCAATCGCGAGGATCTGGGCCGTACGACACTGCACCAGTTGGATCCGCTTGCGAGAGAGGTCACGCACCGGACGTTCTTCTGCTGGATAAATGTAGCCTTCAGGCAATAGTCCCAGACGCAGTAGTTGTGCGAGATGGGCGGCATCGGTAAAGTCCCCACTGTATTTCAGTCCCTCGTACTGCCTGATTGCCGCGGGGTTGGCCAGATGCACCCGGTAGCCATCATTCATCAACTGATCCACAAGCCAGTACCAGTTATACGTTGCTTCGACGACTACGCCCACCAGATCTTCGCGGTGCGGCGCCAGCGCCGCCAGGATCTGCACCGGATCGTTCGGCAACCGTCGCTGGTACATAACTCGGTCAGCCTCATCGCTGACGACGACCACACTGTTGTTCGAGTGCAGGTCGATTCCACTAAACTTATTCATGCCGGCCTCCTGTGCGTCACGTCGGTGTTCGAACCCTGACTGTACGCCGACCGTTCGATTCGAACGGAAGGAGGTCGGCTATATGATTATCAAAACCTGGCGCGGCTGCTGGGAGTCTCCACAAGCGGCTACTACGCATGGCTGGTGCGTGAGCCATCGAAACGGTCTTATAGTGATGCCCAATTGCTTGCGCGTATTCGTACGCTGCATGCGAGTTCGCGCGCTACTTACGGCACGCAACGTATCCACGCGCAGCGCGCGGGTGTCCTGCCTGGCAGGGCGGGTTCAGATCTCCAGCACGATCTTGCCGATGTGCTGCTGTGCGGCCTGATACCTGAAGGCGTCGGCAATCTCCTGAAGCGGATAATGCCGGTCGATGACCGGGCGTATGCCGATGGTATTCAGTGCGTGAACCATGTCGATCTGGTGACGGCGGCTTCCCACCAGCAGGCCAGTGAGCCGTAGGTGCTTGCGAAAGAGCTGCCTGACATTGAACGGAATGTCCGCTCCCGACACTGCGCCAATGGCGGCCACGTGCCCGCCCGTGCGGGCCGCGTTCATCGACTGCGCCAGTGTGCTCGCGCCGCCGGTCTCGATCACGTGGTCAACACCGGTTCCACCCGTAAGATCGAGTACCATACTGCCCCACTGCGGGTCGTCTCGGTAGTTGATCACGTGATCCGCACCGAGGTCACGTAGCCGGGCACATTTGCCGGCCGACGATGAGGTGGCAATCACTCTGGCACCGCAGGCCTTGGCAAACTGGAGCGAGAAGATGGAGACACCTCCCGTGCCGAGTACCAGCACCGTCTGTCCGGGTCTCAGGTTGCCATTGACGATCAGCGCCCGCCAGGCCGTTAGCCCAGCGGTGGTCAGCGTGGCGGCCTCCGCATGGCTGTATCCGCTGGGTGCATGAGTGAAGGCCGTCGCCGGAAATGTCACGGTCTCCCGCGCGAAACCATCGATACCGTCGCCGGGAACCGTCGCGAAGTCGGACAAGGCTGGTTCGCCGTCCAGCCACGTCGGGAAGAACGTACTGACGACGTGATCACCTTGCGCGAATTCCGTCACACCGGCGCCTACTGCCGTGACGACACCAGCGCCGTCCGACATCGGGATGCGGCGTGCGTCGCCTGTCGTGCGGCTCACGACACCATAGTCATGGTAATTCAGCGAGCTCGCGTGAATCCGCACGGTGATCTCGCCGGGACCAGGCGCCCTGGTTTCGGCCTGGCCGGGGACGAGCCGCTCCAGGCCGCCCGGTGGTTCCAGGTAAATTGCGTTTGTCTGGGTCATCTATTCTTGCCCTTATTGCACGCCAAACGCTGTCGCACAGGTTCGGCTACGAGAGTTTGCCGCCCGCGGCTTGCGAGAGCCGCGGGCGAGTGCGGGGTCGTTGTTTCCTGGGAGCCGTACGCCACCGTGGTGCCGCGGATACTCAGTATAAACAATAATGTCGACAGTAACAATTCTGGCTGATCATTGAGGACTCACGAGCGCCACGACGGCTCCGACGGCAATCGACTGCAGGTGAAACTTTTGAGGAGCCTACATTGATCCTTTATACGGGTTGCGTCGTGCCAGCGGGGTCAGCGGCGGCCGCCCGCGACAGCCGAGCCTACGCGTGGCTGGTATTCGCGTTGATGTTTTGCCTCTTGTAACAAGCTGCCCGCGCTATCCGCGCTGTGCCTGGTCACAGCGGTGATCTTCGTGGTGGAATTTGGCGGCACTTGCACGGTGGATACACAGTTCAAGCTGATCGTTCTTGGCGGTTTTTTCATAAACTGCACCGTGGGTATGGTTGCCGGCGTGGCCATGGACGTCGTTCACCCAGGTGTGCGGTCTCCCGGCGCGGCGGTACTTTCCCTGTTTCAAAACGTGTTTGGCCTCGCCGTGGGGGCGGTCCTGGCGGGTGTTCTATCAGGCCAATTGGGGTTTGCCGCACGCGCTTACATTCATTCCCTTGTGCAGTGTTTTGGCCGCGGTGTTTTTTGTCATCGCAATGCGCAGTTACGACGCGGATGCGGCTACGCTATCCGATGTGCCGCTGGATGTGGCGCCAGCCCTTTGCGGCAACCTGAGCACCGGTACTGCGGTCTGAGTTGGGGGTATTGGGTCAAGGGGACACTTCGAACAAACGTCTGATCCGCTCGTCGAAAGAGTCATCCCGTCGACGACGCGACGAAATCAGCGTGGCCATGGTTCCTGGATCCCATGTCTTCGGCCGCGGCAGCTCCTTTTTCACGGCTGGCGGGTAGAGTGTCAGGCGCTGTCCGAAATGATCCATGAAGCGAACTTTTTGGGTCGGGCTGCGGGTCAACTTTTTTCACTTAATCATAAGGAGAGCAATCGTGAGTAAGCGCGATGTCGTGGTACTGGGTGCGGCACGGTCGGCGATCGGAACTTTCGGCGGATCTCTCGCCGACATTGAACCGGCGGAACTGGCGGGCACCGTCATGAAGGAGGCAGTCACCCGCTCGGGCGTCGACCCGGCGACGATCAATTACGTGACGGTTGGCAACACGATTCCCACCGAGGCCCGCTTCCCTTACGTCGCACGGGTGGCCGCCATCCAGGCCGGGCTTCCCATGGATTCGGTGGCGATGTCGGTGAATCGTCTTTGTTCGTCAGGCCTGCAGGCCATCGTGACGACTGCGCAGAACATCCTGCTTGGTGATTGCGACTATGGCATCGGCGGAGGGGTCGAGGTGATGAGCCGCGGCGGCTATCTATCCACCGCAATGCGCAGCGGCGCACGCATGGGCGACAGCAGAATGATCGACACCATGGTCGCCACGTTGACCGACCCGTTCGGTGTGGGCCACATGGGTATCACGGCTGAGAACCTGGCGGTCAAATGGGATATCACGCGCGAGCAACAGGATGCGCTGGCGGTGGAGTCGCACCGTCGCGCGGCGCAGGCGATTGCCGAAGGGCGCTTCAAATCGCAGATCGTCCCCATCGTCAAACAGTCGAAGAAGGGTGAAGTGATATTCGACACCGACGAGCACGTGAAGCCCGGTACAACGATGGAGACGCTGGCCAGGATGAAGCCGGCGTTCAAGAAAGACGGCTCGGTGACGGCGGGCAACGCATCGGGTATCAATGATGGCGCAGCCTTTTTCGTGCTGGCCGACGCGGCAGTGGCCGACGCCGCCGGCCACAAGCCGATCGCGCGACTGGTGTCCTACGCGGTGGCCGGAGTGCCCAACGAGATCATGGGCGAAGGCCCGATCCCTGCCACGAAGCTGGCGCTCAGGAAAGGCGGCGTTACGCTCGATCAAATCGACGTGATCGAGAGTAACGAAGCGTTCGCGGCGCAGGCCATTGCGGTGGCGCGTGCGCTTGAATTCGACATGGATAAGACCAACCCGAACGGCGGTGCGATCGCACTGGGTCATCCGATCGGCTGCTCGGGCGCTTTCCTCGCCACCAAAGCAGTTTACGAACTGCAACGCATCGGGGGACGCTACGCGCTCGTGACGATGTGCGTTGGCGGTGGCCAGGGTATCGCCGCGGTGTTCGAGCGCCTGTGAGGCTCAAGACCAGATGAAGGTCAGGCCGCCCAGTGAGCCTGCCGCCATCTAACATCGCAGATCAGGCGAGCCATTGCGTAGCCGGGTTCGCGGGTTACCCGGGTGTCGTGCCCCGGGTAACCGCTCATTCTGCAGGGACGGCCCCCGCTTTGGCATGGGCCGTCTTTGACGCACGCGCACGTCGACTGTCAGTGGACGTTACGGCAATCGCACGAATGGCCGCATCCCTTGCCGCGTCCAGCCGCGAAGCTGCAAGACCAAGCAGTAGCTCGGCGTCCCGTTTGATTGCGGCCTTCTGCAGTGCTCGCCAGACTTTCAAGGATGCGCGAATCGATTGGGGTGCCGCCACCAGCCCCAACCGGACATAACGGAACGTCCGCAACGAGATGGAGTGCAGGATATCGACCAGCAACCGGTTGCGGCACAGACTGATGGTGGCGAAATTCAGCTGGAAGCTTTCCACGGCATAGGCGTCTACCGATTCGTCGGCCGCCTTGGTGAGCCTCGGTATATATTCGGTCAGTAACGCCTCGAGCTCCGATGGATTTTCGCGTGCCACCTGCTCCAGCATCGTGACGTAAAGTACGCTGCGCACCCGGAAAATGTCCCGAAGCTCATTCTCGTCAGGTGCGGTGACGATCGCCCCGCGGCGTGCCTGAAACTCAACCAGGCGATCCCGCTCGAGTATGCGCAGCGCTTCGCGCACTGGAGCGCGGCTCACGTGCAACACTTCGCTGATATCCGCCTCCAGCAGACGTTGCCCGGATTTCACCAGGTCGAGCGTAATGACCCCGGCCAGCCGGGCGGCGATCTGTTCGGCAATCGGCACCGAAGCGGCCGCCCAGTCCTGCCCGCGCAGCACCGCCCGCTCGACTGCCAGCATCAGTGAATTCTTCGGCGTAAGGAGCGCGGAAAGATCGGGTAGGTTTTGCGTTTTATTTCGGGCCATGGCGCAGAGCGGAAACAATATTCGTCGGATTTACCTCTTTGGGATTATAGTCCGCAACATTCTAGTGTCGACAAGAATTTGGAGTCGCTCTGTCCGGGCGCGCCCCTGGTCCTGACGGCTAGCCGGTGCGATTCATCTGGGGCCGCCGGCTGGGGCCGATACGCGACCAGATGAATGGAATCCTCGTCGCGTACTTCAGCCGGCGGCCCAGCGTTTCCTGAACCATCGCCAGACCGCCCAGGGAGAGCAGACCGCAGCCGATTATGTAAAACGCCGGAGCGTTGGCATTGCCCGTCATATGAATCAGCAGCGTCGAAAAAAACCGCGCGAAGCTGCCGAAGATGACAGTGGCAACGTAATAGCTCACCGAGACTCCCGTCGCGCGAAGGCGTTGCGACAGCACGTCGCTGACGAGTACGAGCGTGGCGGGTGAGGTCATCGCCATCGGTACGGCGAGCACGGCGGCAACGGTCAGCACAGTGGAAAGCGAAGGGTAGCTGTTCAACGCAAGGAACGCTGGGTAGATATTCCCGTGCCGGAGGGCGGGGCAGGTGCTGGTCAGGGTACGCGCCGCTGGGCTGAACCGCGGCGAGATCAAGCAGGCGGGCGAACTGCGCGCGGGCAAGGCCATTACCGCCGGTGTCGAATTCGTCGGGGAGGTGGCTCAGGTCGGAGAGGGCGTGACGGGGTGGCGCGGGGGCGACCGGGTGATGGGCCACGGGCGCAACTGCCAGGCGGAGTACGTGATCGCACACCCGCTTGCATTGATGCCTGTGCCACAAAACCTGTCCTGGATCGACGCGGCCGCTATTCATTACCGCGCACGACGCGGTCGTGACCAACGGTCAGCTCCACGAGGGTGAATCGATCCGGGTCAACGGGGCGTCGGCTGGGGTCGCGATGGCGGCGATCCAGATTGCGTCTGCGCTCGGGGCGAAGCCGGTGATCGCGATGTCGCGCTCTGCTGCGAAGCTCGACAGGCTGAGCCAGTTCGGCGTCGATGCCGGCATCGACTCTTCGCGCGAATCGCAGGTGGACGCGGTCATGGCCGCTACCGGCAAGCGCGGTGTGGACCTCATCATCGACACCGTGGGTGGCCCGGCATTTGAGGCGAACATGGACAGCCGCGCGGTCAAAGGGCGACTGGTCAATATTGCGCGTGTGGGTTCTACGACAGCGCAGATCGACCTGGAAAAGCTCTGGCTCAAGCGTCTGAAGCTGATTGGCGTGACGTTTCGCACGCGCACCGAACAGGAGCGGCTCGAATGCATCCAGGCCTGCGCGCGGGACCTGCTGCCAGCTCTTGAAGCGGGCCGCCTCCGGCTACCGATCATCGCGGCTTGAGCGAGTTTTGACCACAATCCCCTTGTGTGCCATGGTCACGACTAGTCCCTTGATGGCAGCGATCTCGCGCTCGATGGCCTTGACGCGGCCGGTGCAAGTGTGATCCTTCGCCCCATCGGCGGAACAGCGTGGATATTCGGCAGGAGCGCAACCAGCTGGATCTGCAAGTGTTTCACCAATCGAGCTTCCCTTGGATTTGCAGTCGCCCGCAACACCCTTGCCTCCGGCTTGTATTTCCCCTTGCCGGGCGCGTAGAGGACGTTCATCGCTCGGAGCGTACGCCTTGCCAGGCAGACGAAGAATGCCCTCCAGTCCTTAGCTGCACAGCATGACACGTTCGAAAGCCGATTCCGTCCGGCACGCAACTCGCACGAATCAACCCATCACGAAGCGCTGCCCGTCATCCACCGAAAGCGTCGCGCCCGTCATAAAATCGTTTCCCGGCGAGGCAAGCAGCAACAACGCACCGTCGAGCGCGGCGGGCGTGCCCAGCCGTCGGCGCGGCAATCCTTCGACAATCTTCTTGCCGGCCGGTGTCTGAAACAGTGCACGATTGATGTCGGTCTCGATGAAGCCAGGATTGATCGCGTTGACATTGATGCCGTAACTCGCCCATTCATGAGCCATCGATCGAGTCAGATGTTCGAGCGCCGCTTTGCTCGCGCTATAGATCGACAGATTCGGCGAGTGCGTTTGCGCAGCGAGCGAGCAGATGTTGATAATGCGGCCCGGCAGCGCGCTGGCGACCAGCCGACGCGCGAACGCCGTTGCTGTGAGAAGCGCAGCCTTCGTATTGACGCCAAACACACGGTCGAACGATTGCGCGTCGACATCGATCAACGCGGCGCGACCGCCCGCTCCGGCATTGTTGACGAGCGCCCAGAGCGGCGCCATCGCCCGCTGGATTTCGTCAAACGCGAGACCCACCGCCTTCTGGTCAGTGACATCGACCGCAAAGTGGCGTGCAACGCCGCCATCGCGCACGATCATGTCTTCCGTCTCTCGCAACGGATCGGACCGCCTGCCGAGCAGCGCGACCTGCGCGCCAGCTGCGGCTAGCGTGCGCGCCGCCTGCCGGCCGAGGCCCGACCCTGCACCCGTGACGACAACCGTCAGACCTGACAGGTCGAAGTATTTGGCGACAACACTCTTATTCATCGAACTCATGGTTATCCTCAATCTGGCTTTATGTGCCGTGTCGCGTGCGAGCGCAAGGTCTCGCCACCCGTGCACCTCCACTGACTCACTGCGAGAAGCTAGAAAGATCCTTCGGTTCGATACCGTTCTTGTGGCAATGATCAAGGTAGCGGCGCATCGCGGTGCGCCAGTTTTCCGTCGCCGCCACTTTGCCGTTTTCGTCGAGATAGAGCAGCTCACCGGCGACGATATTGAACGTGACGACTTCACTGTCCGACACGGCAGTGGGCGTATGGATCGTGGCAGCAGTCTCGTAGACCACGCTCCCTTCCCCTGCGACCCAATCGTGCTCCAGATACTTCCAGCTCCCCCGAACCGTATAGACGATCACGGTGCTGGTGTGGTGATGCGTGGCTAGTTTCGCGCCGGGCGGTATCCTTAACAGGCTGATCGTTTCGCCGCGGACTGGGTCGATCTTGAAGTACTTGATTTGCACATCGTCCGAATACGGCGCGTAGGGCATCCAGGGAAGGTCTTCATCATTGAGGCAACCCGTGTCGATGGTTTCAAACAACATGTCGCGCATTCCTCATAGTAAATCCCACGCCTTTAATGCGTTGCTCGGGCACTGCGGTCTTCAAATCCCGCACGCTCGATCTCTTTCCCCCGCCAGTGGCGCTTGGCCATCGTTCGGTCATGAGAGTTCGCGAATGAATTCTTCGGCCCGCGGCCACTCGCCATGGCCTGAGGCCGGATTCAGATGCCCGACCTCGCCGAGTTCGACGAAGCGACTGCCCCACGCGTGTGCGAACTCGCGGGCGCGATCGAGACGCGTCAGAGGATCGTTGCTGCCTGCCGCAACGATGCTCGGAAAAGGCAATGTGCCACGCGGGATCGGCAACCAGCCGTGGGTTTTCAGTGTGTCGGTCGTCGGGTAGCCTGGTGGCATGGGCGTCTCGAGATCCGCGGGCGCCGCAAGCAGTGCGCCGCGTATCTCGCGTGTCGCGCCCCGGGCCGCCCAATGGGCGACCATCATCGCGCCTGCGCTGTGGGCCACGATGATCACCGGCCCCTCGATGGTGCCCAGAGCGCGGTCGATCGCGTCGACGCGGGCCCCGCAACTTAGCTTGTCGTGCTCAAGCGGAGCGACGCTGTATACATTGGGCAGCTTCGCTGCCAGCAGGGTCTGCCAATGGTCCGGCACATGGTCGCGCAGGCCGGGGACAATGAGAATGGTTTGTGTCATAGCGTCTATATCGATTTTTCGGTACGGCATGTCACCGACGATGGCGGCGCGCTCCGTCCTGCGGTCGCACGGCGATCAATTCAGTACTGCATAGTGGTGGATTGGAGGGTTGTCCCGGAACGCGACAGCGTTTTTCTCCAAGTATAAACATTAATGTCGACACAAACAATGGTGTGTGATGGTGAATTCTGTAGGCATTAGGTAATACAAGCGTTTGCATTTTGTTAAAAATTAGGCCGTCGCAGGAAGGTCCCGGAATCGTCGGGTGGTCGTCATCCGCATCCGGTCCAAATCAGTTGACAGGCGTGACAAGGAGACACCACGAAGCGAGGAATCATCGGCATTGGGGTATTGTGATTATTGACCCGCGGCGCGTATGGGCGGTCGTCGGTCACGTTGTATGGCCCGATCGATTCGGGTCTTCAGTGTGCGGCAGCATTCCCTGGTTCATCGTGCTCTTTGTCATCGCTTCCGGGGGACAACGAATGGCTGCCGTACAGCGTGACGCGCGTGATTCGTCAAGTTGCCCCAACGCTAATCATTGGAGCACTGACTGCCATCGGACGCCCGGAAATTCTCCTCACTATCTGTATAAGCAATCCTGATTATATTGCTATCTTTTGCTTGGATTGCCTTACCGCGGCCGAACCCGCGAGAGCGCGTTGACGGGCTGGCGTGGCACTCACCAGCGCACCCGCCGTCCTGACGTTCACGATGGTGTCAAACCCGTGAGACGACTTCAGCCTTGATACTGCGGCGTCTTCTCACTCACGTCGGTGGGCTCCTGAAACCAGTGTACGTGTTTCGCCGATGGGTGCTTCGACGCGGCGCTCAGGGATCCCGCACGTAGCCGTGTCGTGCCCGGACACCCCGTTCGCGAACCCGCTACAGTGGGCATTGCCCCGCCTTCGGGCAGGTTGCCGCCCCGCTGCACAACTCGAAAACCAGTTCCCGGTTCGCAACCGTACCACTGCCCGTGAGACGTTGCTGGCCATAGATGCGGTTCACGACGACAACACGCTGCATGGGCTTGCAGGGATAAAGCTGCTGGATTGTCTCCACGATGGTGTTCTCTCCAATGGATGCGTTTCGTGCGCCGTCCAGGTGGCGGGGCGCAATACTGGTCCACGCCGGCAGGTGACCTGTCGGGCGCACGAACGGTTCAGTGCATGTGCTGGCCGCCGTTGATGGCGATGTTCGCGCCGGTCACGAAGGCCGCGTCGTCGGAGCACAGGTACGCGACGAGTGCCGCGACTTCCTCCGGTCGGCCCAACCGTCCCACCGGAATCTGCGGCAGGATCTTTGTGCCGAGAATCTCCGGCGGGATCGCGGTCACCATCCTGGTAGCCAGGTAACCCGGCGAAACCGTGTTCACAGTGACACCCCTGCGCGCCACTTCGAGCGCCAGTGACTTGGTGAAACCGTGGATGCCGGCCTTGGCAGCCGCATAGTTGGTCTGGCCGATGGCGCCCTTCGAACCGTTGACCGACGCAATGTTGATGATGCGCCCCCAGCCACGTTCGATCATGCCTTCGCACAGCGGGCGGGTCATGTTGAAGACCGAATCCAGGTTGGTGCGGATCACTGCATCCCAGTTGACCTTGTCGAGCTTCCTGAGCGTCATGTCCCGGGTGATGCCGGCGTTGTTCACGAGAATGTCGACCGCGCCGACGTCCTGGTGGATTTTCGCCACGCACCGGTGGCAGGAGTCGTAGTCGGCCACATCCACGGCGTACGCACGAAAACTGCGACCCTGTGTTTGCATACTCGCGAGCCACGCCGTTACGCCGGCATTGGCTGGCGAGTGGGTGACGAGCACGGCATACCCGGCGTCATGCAGTTTCGTGCTGATGGATTCTCCCAGGCCGCCCATGCCGCCCGTAACGACCGCAATGCGTTTTGTCATGCTGTCCGTCCTCAATCATCAATTCGTTGGTCAAATCCCGCTGGCCGGGCGCATGCGACTGGCCATGCGCCAGTTCCTGCGCGGCCTGGTCGTATGCGCTCATGTGCCGGCGACCCGGTTCGGGTTGTGGCTGTGCGCCTGTCCGGTTCATGCTCGCCGGTGTTCACGCCGGTAGTGGCCGGCCACGAAAATGGCCGCCATCAGCAGTACGGTCGAGCCCATCACCATGGTGACCCAGCTTTCGTCCATCATCGCCTCCTTCGGGCAGAAAAAGACCAGCGCTCATGCCAGCTGCACGCCACTTCACCGAGCCCGCCGCCCGGCCTGGGTAGCCTGCGTGTGCGACTGGCATGTGCGCGCAGGTGCCCGTATGAAAAGGAATCCTGCATAAGTGGTCATCCATTGGCCGGTGGTCAAGGCCGGCCGCGAGAGCTAGCGCTTTGCGGTTCGGTCATGCTGCCCGGTCGCGCGCTTCGTGGCATTCGATGCCAGCGCAGCGGCCGCTTCGAAGTTGCTGCGCGTGAATGCGATCGACTGCTCGCCACTTTTCTGAAACGTTTCAACCAGCGCACTGGTGGCGTTGATGGCCTGATCCACTGCCGCAGTCGCGGCCCCATTGCCGGAAGGCGCGTCTTTTGCGACGTCCCCGGCCAGTGTCCTTGCCTGGCTGACCTGCGCGTCCCACCCGGCGCGCGCGTACCGTCCCAGTTCGGCCTGGGTAGCAGCGACGACGTCGAACACCTGCTGGCTCCAGGCCTGCATCTTCTCTGTCGCGGACGCAATGAGACTGCCATGCAGTGCGAACCATTCCTGCGACTCCCTGACGGCAATCGCCTGCAGTGTCACGTTGCGGAGATCGGCGAGTCCCGATCGCCCAACCTGTATGTTCAAGGCAGCCAGCTTGTCGACGCCCTCGACGATTCCGCTGGTCATGCGGAACAGGTTGTCGAGATTCGCTCTATGGATGGCAGCAATTTGCTGTTGGGTCAGCATCATGTATCTCCTTTAGGGGTAGTCCGGCGTTCGCGCCGCGCGAGTCGGCTTTGGTCTGTACGGGATGCGATGAAGGTGCCGATGGGGCGCGCAGCATGGGCCATCGTCGTCATCGGTCTACAGGTGTTCGATCCGGCAGGATTCCTCCGCACACGCAGTTCACCATCGAACGTCTGGTAGAGGTCCTGGCAGTGCCGCTCCTGCATTCAGCCGCATGATTCCGGGATAGTGGGGCGGCGGTGGATCCCGCTCAATGGTGCCGCGCCACGGCTCGAAGCACGGAACGGACCTGGCGGGTAAGACGGGGACGCTGGCGCCCGGACGCGAGCTGTTCGAGTGCAATCAGTTGATGTTCCAGCAAGACATCAAGCTCTTCACGGTTCAGGTCGATCTGGTCGGGTGCGGCATTGACGAGCATCAGGGTGGCAAATTCATGGGGACTCAATATGTCTGTCTCTCCGGATATCTGGATCATCTTCGTCGGGCCGCGGTCACACGACGCAGGGGGTCTCTCAGTCCCGAGGTGCGGCATCGGAATGGGCTTGCGACGCCCCCGTCACGGCCTGGCTTCCGGGCCGCAACAGGAATGCGCTGTTCACATGCTGGATCGCCACGCCGCGTGGCGGCCGGCATACTACCGTCTGGCCACACCGCGAAACGCGTAACACCATGCCCACGGGCGACTGCACGGCGCCCTCGCTCGTTGTCTGCTTCGTCCGGATGGACCCGCGTCCACCGATGTGCGTCAGCATCATCAAGCGTTGTGCACGCAACAGTCGTGTTCATCATGACGACGCCCGGCTGGATGTCGGCAGGGGCAACCGCCATGGGTGTGGATTCAGGTGCTGCCACCCACGCGCGCCGCTGGACCGGCACGGTTGGCAGGAGTGCACATGCCCTGATTCGGTCCATGGCGGATTCCGGGAGGACCGGCGGAACTTCGGGATGCGGTTCCACCGTCATGAATAAAGCGGTGCTGGCAGATGACATGTGTGTCTCGGACAGGCATACAGGTTACAGATGTCCTCGCAATGGCTGTCATTCCACACGTCAAGCCACGAACCATCGAGAAACACAAGGCGGTCAATCACACCGGACGGGACGACTTCGCGTATGACCTCGCGATTGACGAACGCGCCGGGACGCTCATCCGCGAAAACGACCTGCATCAGGGCGTTGAAACGCCGGGTGACTTCACTGAAACTCGGCTCCCGTGACGGTTCAGGCAATCCCGTCCAGTACAGGAGCGCTGCCGTCGGCACGGCTGGGTCGCGCATCACGAAGCGCAACGTTCCTTCACCCGGGCGTCTTGATATCGTCTGCATGACAAGGTTCCTCTGTTCGGGCGCAGCATCAGGAAAGTGGCTCACGATCGTCCAGCCGACCGGCGTTGCCGGCGTGTTTCTTCACCTGATGGTCGATCCAGATCCTTCCCCATCGGGTCGCATAACCCAGGGCCTGCCTGGGATCGTAGAAGTAGTCCAGGGCCCGAAAGCGCCGTGACGGGAATCCTGGCCGTCCGATCACCAGATCGGCCGCATACAGTTCGTTACGCGACGGTCTGGCACAGGCCTCCAGGCGATAGCCTTTGTGTTCAGCACAACAGTCCAGCGCGCCGGTGCGTGTGTTCTGCCAAATGACGGACTGCATATCAGCGGACCAACCCGCAACTGAAATAGCGGGTTCCGCGCAACGTTGCAGCGCCGAATTTGAATGATTCGTTTGCGTTCTCATGGCTTTTTCCTGGTTGCTCGCACAAGCCCCGTCAGACGTGTGACAAACGGCCGCACATCCGTAGCGCAACGGGGATCCAGTGAAATGTGTCACACGCCCACGCAGGTGCATGCAGCACGTCCGCTCGCGGCATCCCCAAGGCAGGGCGCGACCGTCGACGGTCATGGGCGACTAGTGAAGGTAGGGAGCCCGGCCTTCGCTCTACTGTGTTGTGTTATGCGAAGAGCCGGGCAAAAGGAAGTGCTGACCTGTCCGCAGGACCACTGCGGCTCCGGGTACGTCTCACGATCCCCGCCTTCGTGCGCGAACGGCTGCCTCTTCCGCTCTGATGCGGAATGGGGAAAGTCGCCAGGAAAGGAGTCGGGGTGAAGGACATGGCTATCGTTTCAACAGGGATTGGGTGTCTGAACAATCAGGAATGCAAACAGGTTCATTAAAGCGCATATGTCAGGTAAATGCAAGAATAATGAAAGATTAGACAAAATCCGGAGGGCGAATCATCGTTTCCTGAACGGGGGGCTCATGCAGTGCCGGCCGAATGGGGGCTCAACAAGGGCTCAACAAGGTACGCTGGCGCGCGGGAGAACAGTGAACCTGCTGTGATGGTTGTCGTGTTACAAGTCATGGGGCGCCGGGCATTACGGGCCTCGCCAACGTACAGTCGCTGTCCGTGGGCACCAGCGGACGCCCGTTCCATGTACACCGTGTTCCACAGCGTCAGCGCGGCCGCCATCAGATGATGGCGGCTGGTGCGATAGCGCTGGTGTTCATATGAGCGATCCCGGAACTCCCACAGGCGGTGGTAATAGGGCCCGGGCAAGCGAGTTGCGGACGTTTCCCTTTGTTCAGTGGGATCGAGACGTCGTCGGCGCGACGCCGGGGTCGGCAACCACTTGAGCGTAAACGGCGTGTGATCGATCCGGCAATTCACGCAATCCGGCGGCCACGGGGAGGAACTGGCCAGGGGCATAAGGACACATGGCAATGGACGCCTGGCTGCGCCAGGGCCGAACGGTACGCAGCCGTCTCATAAAAGTTCAGCGCAGGCTTTGCCCATCGGGTAAAAGCGGCGCGCCGCAAGCCTGGTAGCACGTGGCACCTCGACGAGATGTTCGTCACCCTGTGTGGGGAACCGTACCTGCTGTGGCGTGCAGTCGACGAGCACGGTGTCGAATTCGACATCTTGCTGCAAAAGCGACGCGACACGGCCGCCGCCCAACGCTTCTTCAAGCGTGTGCTGCGCTCGAACCCGGTGCCACGCAAGATCGTCACCGATCAATTGCGCAGCTATCCGGCGGCGAAAGCCGACATTCCGGAGTTGGTCAACGTGACGCATGTGTTCGTCAAGGCTGCGGCCTGTGTCAGCAACCGGGCAGAGAACAGCCATCAGCCCACACGCAAGCGCGAGCGGCGCATGCGAGGCTTTCGCGATCCGAAGCGTACGCAGGCCTTTCTGTCTAGCTTCGGTCCGATCCGGCACCACTCCGCACTGAAACGACATCTGCTGCGCGCTTCGCTCTATCGCAAACACCTCGCGGCCCGGTTTGACGCCTGGCGCGAATTAACCAACGTCACCCAAACTCCGTCAAATGCTTTCTGAGCCGCAGTGCCTTATGCATCATCATCGACGAAGTCCCGCAAGTTGACAGTGCCTGACGAACTCCCATATCAAGAAATATCCGGAATCCTCTTGATGGGGATGCAACGTCATCTCGAATCCGTCCAGGAAATGCTGGGCGGTTCATACAGCATATGATGTCAATCCCCCCAGAGGCTTTACTCCGGCTTGCGCAAGAAGCCTTGGTTGCCACCGTTCCGATTAGGCGCGAAGCCATTGGCCTGAAGCGTCTCTTCCACGGTGTCGTAGAACACGCCGATCTTGCAGATTTCTCGTGCCTGTTTCGCGGTCGCTATGGGGCGACCGAATTCGCCAGCAATACGCACCAGTTGCTTGATCTGCTCCACGGAACTCATCTTGCCCGTGCGGGTCTGGTTCCACAGCACATCCTCGATGCCGCACCGCACATGCAGGCCCAGGGCCATACCAATCATATTTATGGGCAGCACATTGAGCACCGAACTCTCCACGGTGAGCACCGCACCGTCGGGCACAGCACGCAGCATGTTGGCCAGGTTGTAGATGTTCGCCTGATCCATGCCGCCGCTGATCGCCACCCAGTTCATCACCAGCGGCCCCTTGTAGACGCCGCGGCGAATCATCCGCTCAATCGTTTCAAAGCTGTTGATGTTGTAGACCTGGAACTCGCTTTGGATGCCGGCGGCAGTCAGGCGTCGGATGTGCTCCTCGGCCCAACTGGGATTCGACGGCACAATCATGTCCTTGTACGTCCCATAGAGGTGCGGGAATCCGCGCGACACGCCCTTGAAGTCATCGATGCCAGCGTGCTCCGTCACGTTCATCTGCGTGGTGTTGACCGTCACCGTCACCTGGTCGGGCTTCGGATCGAGTTCAGCCAGCATATGCCGCGTGTCATCGCTAAGCCATTTGGCGGCTTCGCCCTCAGATTCAGGCGCGAAGCTGATGGAGCCGCCTACTTGAATGATCATTTCCGGCACCGCCTTGCGCACGCCGGCAATCAGTTCATTGAACATGGACAGCCGCTTGCTGCCCTTGCCATCGGGTTCGCGCACATGCAGATGCAGCACGGTGGCACCGGCTTCGTAGCAATCCACTGCCTTCTGGATCTGCTCCTCCATCGTGATAGGGATATCTTCCGGGAAGTCTGAGGGAATCCAGCCCGGCGCATAGGGAGCGGCTGTGATGATCAGGGGCTGCTGATTCTCGGGATACAGGTGGCCGTCAAGGAAGTTCATGATGCTGGACCTCTAAGTGAAATGTAGAGATTGAGAATGTCGAACAGGACTGGGACGCTGCGGAAGAGCCTGGGGAAGCGCCACGACCGGTTCGAACCGGTCGCTGCAATGTACGCTGTTGAGCCAGGAATTCTTGCCAGACCGTCAGTCGCGTGATGCTTCCGCAATGCCGTACCGCCTGCCGATAAGAAACACCGTGAACGGCAGAATCGCCAGTACGGGAAGCCAGTGCAAGGCGGCTTGAAGGCCCATCACATCCGCTGCCGCCCCGGTCAAAAAGGGGCCTGCCGCAAGGCCCAGAATATTGTTGAACAGCGTCAGTGTCGCAAACGCCGAGCCATGGATAGCGGGCGATGTCGCGCCGGCGATGATCGGGCTACAAGTACCAAACGAGCTGGCAAGAAAGAACACGGCGGACGCAAGCACCGCGAGTTGCAACGTGCCCTGAGGCAAGCGGAAGGCAATCGCCAGCAGGATGCCGAGCGCGAAGCAATACACGATCGCCATGTTCCATCGCTTGAGGGACGACCCTCCGCTGAACCGGTCGGTGATCACGCCGCAGAGGAACTGTCCCACACCACTGACCAGCACGAGGCCTGCTGCCGTCAAAGCCGCCTTGCTAACGGACATACCCCAGTAGCGGTTCAAATAGCTAGGCAGCCACACGAAGAGCGTGCCCTGAATGAACACCTGCAGGGCGCTGCCGAGGTACGCGCAGAAGACCGATCGGCTCGGAAAGATTCCGGCCAGAAGCGCGCGCGGCGTCAGCTTCGCATATCCGTGTGCGACAGGCCCGGCGTCGACCGGATGTGCGCGTTCGAGCTTTTTATCCGTCACCACGCAACAGTAGATGATGAACAGCACAAATCCGAAGATTGCCATGACGCCCATCGACCAACGCCAGCCAAAGTGAGTCGCGACGAGGCCGGAAAGTGAGACGCCGAGTACGGACCCGAATGCGGCGGCGGAGGTGAAGCCACCGGCAATGCTAGAGCGCATGTGCTTCGGGAAGATGTTGAGGAGTATGGCAATGCCAACACTTCCGTAGGCAGCCTCGCCGATGCCCACAAACAAGCGCGCGACGAACATCTCGTGATAATTGCTCGCAATCGCACATCCCAGTGTGGCCACGCTCCATAGCGCGACCATGAGCCCAATGCTTTTGGCACGTCCCCAGCGGTCCGCAATGATGGAGAAGGGGAGCGTCAGCACGCCGACGGTAAAGGGCACGACGCTGCTGATCGAGCCCAGGTGAGTGTCGGACATCTGCCACTGGACCTTCAGGATCGGAAACAGCGCATTGAGCGCCTGCCGCGACATGTAGTCGGACAACATGAGGCAGAACATCAATGCAAACACAACCCACGCGTAGGCGCTGGCCTGAGCGCGGGTCGTGGCGACCGACTTTGGCGGCATATCGCCAGTCGTGTCCAGGTTCATTCGTGTCTCCTCCGGTTAATAACGAACTTGCTTCATCTATGACAGACCTGTCTGCCGGTCGTTGTGCCATGCCGCGACGATACCGATTGCGGCACGCGCTTTTCCGAAATGCAAGTGCAGGATAGCACCCAAATTTATTTTTGACGACATTAATTATTTAAGGGTTTGGCCTGATACGTCCGGCACGACATGAACATGACCGGGTCTCGCGGACGCACGGCCTCCAAAGGCGGAGGGCCACAGTTTGAAACGAAGTAGACGAGTATGGAAGCGTAGAGGTCGGGACGTGGGTCGACCTTCCGATTGACGGTCGGCCCTTGGAAACGAGACGGGTTCTGGCTGCGTGACGAGCGTTGTGCTCGCGCGCGGAGAGGATAGGGAGCTGGATCGGGATGCCGGGTACCCCGGCGGCTCAGTCCGCCGAGAGTCCCGATGCTTCAGGTCGCGTCGTCTTTTCGGCGCGTGGGTTTCGACGCGTCGACGGCTTGACTGCAATCGCCTGAACGGCGGCGTCTCTTGCCTCGTCGAGGCGCAACGCCGCCAGGGATAGCAGTTGTTCATGATCCCGATTGACCACCGCCGTCTGCAGCTCGTGCCAACGTTTGAGGGATGTGCGAATCGAATGAGGGGTGGCCACCAGACTCAGTCGAAGATAACGCAGCGTCCTCAACGAAATGGATTGAAGGATATCCACCAGAAGCCAATTGCCACAGAGGTCGACCATGGCGAAATTGAGGAGGAAGCTCTCTACGGCATAGGCGTCCGGCGATTCGGCCGCTGCCTTGGCGAGCCTGGGCAGGCGCTCCGAGAACAGCGCCTCGAGCTCAGTCGGGCTTTCGCTCGCTACCTGCTCCAGCATCGTCAGGTAAAGCACGCTGCGCACGCGGAATATGTCGCGAAGCTCATGCTCGTCAGGCGCCGTCACGATTGCCCCTCGTCTCGCCTGAAATTCGACCAAGTGGTCTCGCTCCAGGATGCGTAGCGCCTCGCGCACCGGGGCGCGGCTGACGTGGAGCACCTCGCTGATGTCTTTCTCGAGGAGTCGCTGCCCTGATTTGAGCAGGTCGAGGGTAATGACCCCGGCCAGCCGGGCCGCGATCTGATCGGCCATCGGCGTCGACGCGTAAGCCGAGTCTTGCCCACGGAGTACCGCCCGCTCGACGGCCAGCATCAATGGATTTTTCGGCGTCAGGAGCGCGGAAAGATCGGGGAGATTTTGGGTCTTGAGTCGGGCCATGACGAAGGTGGAATCAATTTACGTTGACGTTAACCAATTGGATTCTAGGGCTCGTGTCGTGTAATGTCGACAGGAATTTGACAGTTTCTGTGGTCTGTGGACATGCTGCTGACGGATTGTTGGGCGGGGCGCGGATCGGCTCGATGCATCTCGGGGCGCCACCCGGTGCTATTTGTCAGATGAACTGCGATTCAACCGCCGGGTCGGATACCAAAACGGCTCGGCGACTGCCGGAAACGCCTCGAGCATCAATGATTGCGCGGCCTTTTTCGTTGATGTCGCGATCAGCTGAGCCGATTCGGATGATCGAACGACCAGGGTTGTGGCGTTCTGGCCCATGCTTGTTTTCCCTGGGTATTTCCCGATATCATCGCCGAGCTATTATTGTCGACTGTAATATATTTGAATGGTAGACTGCGTCCACGGTGATGACTGTGAACTGCTGGCGCTGGAAGTAGCGCAAAAAAACTAGCAATATTGGTTCGGTATGCTTCATAAATAGCGTAGGTGTGTCTACATCAATCGCCTCATTCGTGCCAGTGCCCCTGATGCACCGGTTTGAAGGCCCACTATAAGAGCTGTATTCAATGCAAGCGGAGACAAGATGAAGAAAGCAGGACTTGCAATTTCACTGTTAGCCCCTTTGGTTTCCGCGCCGGCATTTGCGCAAAGTTCGGTTACCTTATACGGCATCGTCGATACCGGTGTCGAATACCTCACGCACGCAACGCCAACCGGTGGTTCGGTCGCCCGAATGCCGGTCATCGGGGGCGGCGATGTGCCATCACGTTGGGGTTTGAAGGGTTCGGAAGATCTGGGCGGTGGCCTTAAAGCGATCTTTACTTTGGAAAGCGGCTTTTCCCTTTCGAACGGAGCACTGCAGCAAGCCAATCGCCTTTTTGGGCGGCAGGCATATGTCGGCCTGAAAAATAACTGGGGGCAGCTCACGTTTGGACGCCAGTACAGCATGCAAACGTGGGCGATGGTCGATGCGAACATCATTGGCGCCGCTGGAATCGGTAGTTTGGGGTCGCTTGACAGTGCCCTGTTGGCGGATCGCTTCGATAACGCCGTGGCCTATATGGGCACGTTCTCAGGCGTCACCATTGGCGCGAGCTATTCATTCGGTCGGGATGCATCGACGGCCGGAAATTGCGGCGGTCAGGTTGCAGGCGACTTCGTCGCTTGTCGTGGGCTGTCTGCCATGGTCAAGTATGACGCGCGCAACTGGGGCATCGCGACGTCTTATGAAGAACTGCGGGGGGGGAAAGGATCCGCCCCGATCGCAACCGTCCCCGGTGCGCCGGGCGTCGCGTTTACAAACTCCGGCGATACAGACCGTCGTTATCAGGTCAATGGTCATCTCGATGTCGGGCCCGTGCGTTTCGGTTTGGGCTGGATACATCGGCTCCTTCACGGCGATGTCCGATCGGTCAAGACGGATGTCGAATACCTCGGCGCGTCTGTGCTTTACGGCGCGTGGCAGTTCGATGCCCAGCTCTCGCATATCGGCAATGCCGCGGATCAGGCAGACGGCACCCTTGGCGTGCTCAGGGCAAACTATCTCCTCAGCAAACGCACCGCGGTGTATGGAGTCGCTGGCTACATGAAGAATCATGGCAAGGGAGCCATTTATTCGGTGTCGGCAGGTACCGCTGTGCCGGCCGCCCCGTTTGGTGGCTCGAATCAGATGGGCTTTGAGCTCGGCATCCGTCAGTTTTTCTGATTATCAGGGCCATGCCGCCTGGTCTCTGGATATCGATCGACAGCGCATGGACGTTCGCGATTTGATCGATATCAGCGGCTGTCAGGACTTGCGAGCTGCTGTTGCTCGGAAAGAGCGGCGAGACGTTTCTTCCACTAGCGAAAAGGGCGCGTTACACGCTCGTGTGCGCTGCGCGGAACCTGCTGGCTTGGCTCATGACGCGGTCTGGTGCCGCGCGGCGCGGCGTTTGGATCACGCAATTCCGGCATCACGACGCCACGCCCAGATAGTTCGCCATCACGATGCCGGCCATGCACTCGTAACAAAGCAATTCAGAAGGCAGCGCAGCGGTATCACCGGTATTCTTGCCAGGAACCAAGCATACAACGATCCGCGTGGCAATCCACCGCCTGACATAGCAATCTCGTGCAAAGGCTTTTACGCGGGAGGGTGTCATCAGCATTCTCTTCGCTCCGTACCTGGATTTCAGATCGGCCCGCCACGGCATCGCCACAGCTGCCTTGATTGGGAATGTATCATCATAAACAAATAATGTCGACATGAATTGAATTGACGTGTATCGTATTGTGAGAGGCCACCGATCGTAGCCGACCATTCGTGCGGTCGCCCGGAAAGAAGCGGTGTGCCTCCGGCGAACGAAGCCGGCGAGATGTCATGCACGGCGAAGCGTGCAATCCGCGCCAAAGTTGACGTCGAAAGATATGGGTGTGTCACGGATCACCAAAAGTGGAAATGCGCGGCCCCATAGAATCAGCTTTCCCCTCCCTGCACGAGAGCAGTTCTGGCTGGCTGGTCATCCAGACGTGCATCGCAGCAATATGAGAGATGAAGGAGACTGAATGAGAATGCAGGAAGCTGGCGGCGGGCATGGAGCCGCCATCACGCTCAGGGACAAGGTGTCGGTGTATCCGTGGGTCGTACTCGCGCTGACCCTTGGGCTGGTAAGTCTGACTATGTGTCCCGGCAGGTAAGAGGAAGTGGGACGCGGCTTTCCTCTATCGTATGCTGGTTTTCACCTCGCGCGCGGTGACCTTTCAACTCGACCCGGGCGCAGTGCAACTGGCGCTGATCGGCGTGGCGATGTTTCTCACATCCGGAACGAATGGTCCTGGCGGCGCGATGTCGCCAATCTCACGCCGCGGTCCGTTCATGCATCGGCGTTCGCGTTGCTCACGATCACCTACAACCTGTTGGGTACCGCGCCAGGCCCATTTTTTACCGGCTTCGTCGCGGACCGCGTCGGCTTGCTCGGTGCATTGCAGGTCGTGCCGCTCGTCAGTCTCCTTGCGGCTGCCGCATTCGTTTCCGGAAAGCGTCGTTAAGTGCTCGACCTGACGCGCACTGAGGTTTCACGGAATCGCGTCGACGCTGCCGCGCGTCGAACAGGGGCGCCGAACGGCGCGAGCACGGGACGTGCGGCCTGACGGCCGCGCGATAGTTTATTTTTCACCAAGGAATATTCAAAATGGCAAGAGCGATCCGATTTGATCAAACGGGCGGACCTGAAGTCCTTCGACTCGAAACCGTCGAGGTTGGCGAGCCCGGCCCGGGCGAGGCCCGTGTGCGGCACACGTATGTAGCCGTCAACTTCATCGACATCTACTTTCGCACCGGACAATATCCGCTCGCCCTGCCCAATGGCCTGGGATCCGATGCGGTGGGCGTGGTCGAGGCCGTTGGCGAGGGCGTCACCGACATCAAGGCGGGCGACAGGGTAGGCTACCTGCTGGGACCGCAGGGCGCCTATTCGGATGTGCGTGTGATGCCTGCCGATGTGCTGATCCCCTTGCCCGACGGCATCAGCGACAAAACCGCATCGACACTGATCATGAAGGGCATGACCGCACAGTACCTGTTCCGGCAGGTTTATCCGCTCAAAGGCGGAGAAACCATCCTGTACCACGCCGCGGCGGGCGGGGTGGGCTCGATTGCGAGCCAGTGGGCGCGGGCGATCGGCGTCACCATGATCGGCACGGTCAGCACCGACGAAAAGGCTGAAATAGCGAAACGCAACGGCTGCACGCACACCATCGTGACTTCGCGCGAAAACATTGCCGAGCGCGTGCGCGAGCTGACCGATGGCAAGGGCGTGGAAGTCGTCTTCGACTCGGTCGGCAAGGATACGCTGGATGCGTCGCTCGATAGCCTGCAGGTTCGCGGCACGTTAGTGAGCAACGGCACGTCCTCCGGCCCTGTGGTGATCGACACCCGCGTGTTGGCTCGCAAAGGGTCGATCTGGGTGACGCGGCCGGCGATGGTGCATTATGCGACGCCGCGATCGCACATGTTGTCGATGGCACGCGAGCTTTTCGATCTCGTGCTGGCCGGCAAAATCAAAAGCGAACCCGGACAAACATTCGCGCTCGCCGAGGCTGCCGACGCGCATCGCGCGCTCGAATCGCGCAGGACGGTCGGTTCGACGGTGCTTGTGCCCTAAAGCCGATGCCGCTTCATTCGAGCGGGGCAGGCTCTGACGCGCTTTCAATTTGAATGGAGCGAAAGGTGTCGCGTTTCTGGCCGATGGGGCGGAGCACACAGATGTCACGAGACCGGCAATGCCGGTCTCGTGTGTGTACTGACCTTCGCTTCATCGGATGGCGCGAAGATGGGATGGACTCAAGCTCCGCGCGACGGTCTCAGGGCAGATGAGTGTTTCTCGTCGTTTGTGGGCGAATGGCGTTGCGCCCTGTCCGACTTTCGTTGGCACTGCATCCGAATTGCGCGTGATACCCGCGCGAAAAAGCGCCTGGCGCGGAAAAGCGAGGAAGGGTCGCCACCTCGGTCAACGGACGATCGCCTTCAATGACGTGCCGTGTCGTGCGTTCCGTGCGGACATCGTTCAACACTGACGAAAAGCTTTGCCCCTGTTCCGCGAGTCGACTCTGGATGGTGCGACACACCGTGCCGAGATGTACAGCCACTTGCTCGATACTGCAGCGGCCACTGGACAAGAGCGGCAAGATCGTTCGCCGTACGGCCTCAAGCACCGTCGCGTGCGACACCGTGGAGGCGTCGAGCAATTGCTGCGCATAGCGAGCCATCGCGGGATCGGCTGACGGATTGCGGGCATCGAGATCGACTTACGCGCAGATGATGGCGTTGAAGTTCTGGTCGAACTCGACACAAGGGCCAAAGAAACGCAGATGCATGCTGAGCTCACGCGGCGCCGGGTGCTCGAAGCATACGCGCTGTGGCCGCCAGTCGGGCTTGAGCAACTGACGTATCAATCGCACCATGACGCGGTGGGCGAGTTCGATCCTTTGGCGTGTGGGCTGATGCTCGTTGCCCACCATCACTGCCTCGCGAATGATGGCGAGCCTGCCGCATTCCTCGATCGCCAACGATAGCGTATCGTTGAGCACTGGCTGGTAGCGGATCAGCATGTCGAGCGAGTCGCGCAGCGTCGATTGATCACGGATGAGCAGTCCCACTGCCCCAGAATTGGCAGGAGTACAGGCAAACCCTGCTCGCAGCAAAGTTGCCTCGCGCGAAATTCGCGGCGCCTTGCTCGCGGCACCGGCGGACTTCGAAACGCCAATGCCGCACGGCTATCCGACGACTGACGCATTGAACGATCATGGATCGTTGCCGATTCCACGCGCTGAGCTGCCGTCTCCGAGTATCGCCGCGGCAAGCAGCAATGATCCTTTGACGTAGTTGGATCGCGCCCGCGAATTCGCACAGGCGTGGGACAGTCGCTTTGTAGAACTCGGCGCGCTCGGACATCTGAATCCGGCTTCGGGCTATGGCGAATGGCCCCGGGCCGAAGCGTTCATCCGCGAGCTTTGTCAATCGAACGATCGCCACGTGCTGCCGATGCGTTGAACGATGGTCGAGCCTCACAAGTAGCTATTGCCCTTGGAGCATCATCATGAACTTTCTCGACGGCCATCTCTTCCCGGAGAACCAGCCACCCCTCATCATCAAGCCTGGATCGTCCGGCCGGCTGGGAGCGCGCTGCGCTATCGCTTCGAACTTCTTCCAGCACGCGAGACAGCCGCCGCCCTCCAGGCTGGTCGAGACGTCTGCTGATGTTCACACAGGTGCTGGAGCAGAGTGACATGATCGCGCTGTTTGCGGAAGATGTCGCACGCTACGCTACGCTACGATGCGGTGCACGGCATCGTAGCGATCCTGCCGTTTCCGATCGATTGCCAGACGGATGACCTCGGCATCATCGCGCGCGCCGACCGGCTGCACCCGGTTGCAACGGGTGTGACGATCGATGCACGGCACACGGCAGCCCGTGCGCTATGTGGCGCGAACGTCCGATGCGTGTCGATGGCCGGGCACCCGGTCGCGGCGCTACTTGCCCTGGACCGCCCGCCTGGGGCTCCCGATGAAGAGCTGCCGGGGACGGCCGATCTTCTGCTCCGGATCCGCAATCATCTCGTTCCACTGCGCGATCCAGCCCACCGTACGCGCCATCGCGAAGATGCAGGTGAACATCGAGGTCGGGATGCCCAGCGCGCGCTGCACGATCCCCGAGTAGAAGTCGACGTTCGGGTACAGCTTGCGTGACACGAAGTATTCGTCTTCCAGCGCGATCTTTTCCAGTTCCATCGCGAGCTTGAAGAGCGGGTCGTCGTGCAGGCCGAGCTCGTTCAGCACTTCGTGGCACGTCTCGCGCATCAGCTTGGCGCGCGGGTCGTAGTTCTTGTACACGCGGTGACCGAAGCCCATCAGCTTCACGCCCGAGTTCTTGTCCTTCACCTGCTTGATGAACTCGGGAATGTTGTCGACCGAGCCGATTTCTTCGAGCATGTTCAGCGCGGCTTCGTTCGCGCCGCCGTGCGCCGGACCCCACAGACACGCGATACCGGCCGCGATACACGCAAACGGATTCGCACCCGACGATCCGGCGAGACGCACCGTCGAGGTCGACGCGTTCTGCTCGTGGTCGGCGTGCAGGATCAGGATGCGGTCGAGCGCGCGCACGAGCACGTCATTGACCATGTACTCTTCGCACGGGTTAGAGAACATCATGTGCATGAAGTTCGCGCTGTACGAGAGTTCGTTCTTCGGATAAACGAACGGCTGGCCGATCGAATACTTGTATGCCATCGCCACCAGCGTCGGCAGCTTGGCGATCATGCGGATCGCCGACACGTCGCGGTGTTGCGGATCGTTGATGTCGAGCGAGTCGTGATAGAACGCGGACAACGCGCCGACTGCAGCCGTCAGCACGGCCATCGGGTGCGCGTCGCGGCGGAAGCCGCGGAAGAAGAAGTGCATCTGCTCGTGCACCATCGTGTGACGCGTGACCCTGTTCACGAACGCCTTTTTTTCTTCAGCGCTCGGCAGCTCGCCCTTGAGCAGGAGGAAGCAGGTTTCGAGGAAGTCCGCGCGCACCGCGAGGTCCTGGATCGGGTAGCCGCGGTAAAGCAGCTCACCCTCGTCGCCATCGATGTACGTGATGGCGGAATTGCACGCCGCCGTCGACATGAAGCCCGGGTCATAGGTGAACTTGCCGGTCTGGCCGTACAGCTTGCGGATGTCGATCACGTCCGGGCCCATCGAGCCCTTGTAGACCGGCAGGTCGACACTCGGTGAGTTGTCGCTGAACGAAAGCGTTGCCTTGATCGTTGACTGTTGCATATCGGTCGGTTCCTTCGGGATGGGGGATGGCGTCGTCCGCTGCGCAAGACCGGAAGCCTCGCGCGCGGCCTTGCGCGCGTTCACATGCTGAATTCGGCTTGCGTGATGACAACCGGGCCGATCGACGATTCCCCGGCCCGGCGAGCCACGACTTCCTTGATTGCCGGTTGTCCCAGGGCGAACGCTTCTCGTCGCGAAATCACGTGATCGACCGCGGCGGCCGCACACAGCGCGGGCTCGGTCAGCACGCAATTGACGAGGACGCCGTCAACGAGCGCATCGAAACATATCGGCCCTTCGCCGATGCAAATGTTGTCGAAGGGGGGCAACACAATGTTCATATGAACCTCTGGATAAAGGCCTGGCGTCCTGTCAGAAGTTCGATCCGTCGCCGCCAGGCGTGCAAGTCAGATCGGACGCCCGTGTGGTGGTGAGCATCAGATGGTGCACCTCGCGTATCACGGGCGCCGCGTGGTGCGAGCCCGCGTCGCGGGAAAGAGATGACCGTGATCCACGACATGAAGCGTCGACTGCCGGATGCGCGCTGCCAAAGCTCCGGCGACCCGACAGGACCGCCCATCAATAGGGCTTGTCGCCGATGATGCCCGCACGCTCCATCTTGCGCGGAGCCGGCCAATAATCCATCACCGCATAGTGTTGGGTTGCACGATTGTCCCAGACTGCGACACTGTTCGGCTTCCACCTGAAGCGAACTTGATATTCGGGAATCAGTGCCTGGCTTTGCAGGTAGTTGAGCAGCAGGCTGGCGCCTGGCGTTTTGTCCAGACCATAACGTACGTTTTCTGGTGTATGGAAATTGATGAAGTGAGTCGTGAAACTTCCGACGTACAGCACTTTTTCCCCAGTCTCCGGATGTGTGCGCACGACAGGATGCTCCACGTCCGGATTCTGCGCCGCGAGCTTTCTTCGTTCCTCGGGCTCCATCGCGGCACCAAATGAGTGTTCGATGCTGCTTTTCGCTCGGAGGCCGGCAATGCGTTTCTTGATATCCTCGGGAAGCTGCTTATAGGCTTCGACCATATTCACCCAGATGGTGTCGCCCCCGACCTCCGGGCACTCGATGCAGCGAAGCACGGCTCCCATGGACGGTTCGGGCCGCCATAGCCCGTCGGTGTGATAGTTGTTTTCGTAAGGGTTCTTCGCCTCTGACCGGTAAATCTGCACGAGGCCCGGATAGTCCGGATCACTTCCTGCCACTGGATGAGCCTCCAGGTCGCCGAATCGGCGCGCGAAGGCGACATGCTCTGCCCGGGAAATGTCCTGGTCGCGAAAGAAGAGGACCCGGTGCTCGAGCAACAGCGCCTTGATCTCCGCAAACAGGGACGCGTCTCGCGAGGCATCGCCCAAACTTACTCCAGACAATTCGGCGCCAATGCAGGCGGTGAGTTTTTCTACCTTGATCATTAGAATGCCTCCTTTCGTTCACAAACCATCGCGATGGCCTTGGCTTTCAAACATCCAATATATGGCATCATAGCCGCGCTATTTATTTATGTCGACATAAATTATTGTAACCGGGGGCGCGGTCGACAGTCGTGCGACATGGGCTGGTACGGCGCTGGTTCGATGGAGGTTCTGTCACATCATCCAGAGGGTCGGTTCAGCAAAACCAATGTGCTGCCACCATCGAGACCTTCAAAGAAATACCACAAGCGGTTCGCGCAATCTGCCGGCGACATCCCTTGAAGAACAGCCTTACGTAAGCTTTCATATGTGATGCTATTCGCACACCGATCGGCCGTTACCGCGGTTCGCTGTCCTCCGTGCGCGCCGACGATCTGGGCGCCGTTCCACTGCGCGTGATGGTTGAGCGCAATAAGGAAGTGGACTGGGAAGCCATCGACGAAGTACCAACGCGGCGCTGGAACGCTCGGGCGCGCGCGAAGAACGAGTGGAAGTCGGCGCGGCTACTGCGATGCCCGCGTCGGCGACGCCTTTTTTGTGGTTACGACGCAGGTCTCAGGAAATCTCGGGCCTGCCGATCAGACAACCATTCCGTCAAGGCGGGAGGGCCAGACCCTCGTCGCGAGCAGTGCTGCAACTCCCTTGCACGCCACCCGAGAGTGGCAGGCTTCGTGAAGGTGCGACGAAGGTTGCGCGCGGTGCCACGCGCGTCGTTGGCCCACTTCCGACAATCGTCAAGCGACCAGAACGAAAATCGCCCCACGGGTGGAATTGCTCCGGTCCTGGCCTGCTTGGTGGGTGTCGCCAGAATTGAGGTGATGAGCGCGTCAAGGAACGCTACGCACCTGCCATCGCGATGAGAACCGACAGGCCGAGCTGCAGCAGCGAGAACCGGTTTCGCTTCAGGTCTTGTGGGAAGTACTGGGACTGACGCTGGAGTGAGGTTTCTCATGCTGCGCAAAGGTCCCGTCGACGAACGCACGCAACTGCGGGAGATCAGTTTTCGCGTACGCCGCGGTCGTCTACGCCGACACGCGGCCCAGCAGGGCTCGTGCGGCGGGCATGTTTGTAGTGCAGCGCGCAAAGCCCATCAAAATCACCGCGATACCAACAGAACCACCTGACGCAAGCCCCTTCACTCAAGTCCCATCGGTGTCCGATATTGCTGCGCCTGTGCGGTGATCCAGTCGCGAAACGCCTTCAACGCCGCATTGTCGGCCTTGGGCTCCGGATAGATGAGGTAGTAGGCCTGATTGCTCAGATGCTCGTGGGCCGCCGCCTGGATTAACACGCCACGCTGCAGCTCATCCTCGATAAGAAGGCGAGGGATGAGGGCGATGCCAATACCATGGATCGCCGCTTCAGCGAGCATCGAAAACAGTTCGAACCTCGGACCCGCCATATCCCCTTCGACCTGCATGTTGCGCGACGCAAACCAGTCACGCCATGCATACGGACGCGTGCTCTGTTGCAAGAGCGGGTAACGCCGCCAGTCCGCCGTTACGAGCCTCAGGCGTGGTGCGATCAGCTTTGGGCTGCATACAGCGATCAGCCTTTCACGCATCAGGAAGGTGCCTTCCGTGCCAGGCCATATCGCAGTTCCCGCATGAATTGCCGCATCGAACTCCGTGTCGTCGAACAGGAATGGGCGCGTGCGGCCCGTGAGATTGACAGTCATGTTCGGATATTTTTCGATGAAGTCGGGTATTCGGGGTAACAGCCATTTTGTCGCGAACGTCGGGACGACCGCCAGCTCGAGCGATCCGCCATGGCCGCCCTTGGCCATGAGTTCCAGTGTGTCCCTCTCCACTTCATCCAGGTGCGACGCAACCTTGCGGCTATAGATCACTCCGGCCTCGGTGAGGCTGACTCCGCGCCGGTCGCGTCGAAATAGTTTTATGCCGAGGAATTCCTCCAGCGTGCCGATCTGACGGCATACTGCGCTCTGTGTCACCGCCAGTTCATCTGCCGCTTTGGTGAAACTCTGATGGCGAGCGGCTGCTTCGAATGCGGATAGCGCTGCTGTCGAAGGAATTTTTCTGCGCATGCTCATTGACTCACATCGTGGTGGACTGACCTGTGCGATTCTCGCATAGGTCAGTGCGAACAAATCGTTTGAGATGCTGGAAATCCGCCTGTAAATTCGCACCATTGCCGATTTTCTTTTGGACGTGACATGATCGAACAACACAAATCGCCGTCGTTTCAGTGGGATGACCCATTGCTGCTGGACCAGCAATTGTTGGAGGAGGAGCGCCTCGTGCGCGAATCGGCCCATGCGTATTGTCAGGAACGCCTCTCACCGCGTGTGCTCGAGGCCTTCCGTCGTGAACATACCGACACCGACATCTTCCGGGAGATGGGCGAGCTTGGATTGCTGGGCGCGACGATACCTGAAACCTACGGCGGAGCTGGTCTCAGCTATGTTTGCTACGGGCTCGTCGCGCGAGAGGTGGAGCGGGTCGATTCCGGATACCGCTCGATGATGAGCGTGCAGTCGTCGCTCGTCATGGTGCCTATCAACGAGTTCGGCAATGAAGCCACCCGGCAGAAGTATCTACCCAGGCTGGCGAGAGGCGAATGGATCGGCTGCTTCGGCTTGACCGAGCCGAATCACGGTTCCGATCCGGGCGGCATGATCACCCGTGCGAAGAAGGTCGACGGCGGATATCTGCTGACGGGCAACAAGATGTGGATTACGAACAGTCCCATCGCCGATGTGTTCGTCGTCTGGGCCAAGGACGATGAGGGTGCGATCCGGGGTTTCGTGCTCGAGAAGGGATGGAAGGGACTATCGGCACCTGCGATCCACGGCAAGGTCGGCTTGCGCGCGTCGATTACGGGTGAGATCGTGATGGACGAGGTGTTCTGTCCGGAAGAGAACGCGTTTCCGGACATCCGTGGTTTGAAGGGCCCATTCACCTGCCTGAACAGTGCACGCTATGGGATCGCCTGGGGCGCGTTGGGCGCGGCGGAAGACTGCTGGCATCGCGCGCGCCAGTACGTTCTCGATCGAAAGCAGTTCGGCAAGCCGCTCGCGGCGAACCAGCTGATCCAGAAAAAGCTGGCGGACATGCAGACGGAAATCACACTTGGCCTGCAAGGATGTCTGCGCCTCGGACGCATGAAGGATGAAGGCACGGCCGCTGTCGAGATTACGTCGATCATGAAACGCAACTCATGTGGAAAGGCACTCGATATCGCCCGCGTTGCGCGAGACATGCTCGGCGGCAACGGGATCAGTGACGAATTTGGCATCGCACGGCACCTGGTTAACCTGGAGGTGGTCAACACGTACGAGGGTACGCATGACGTCCACGCGCTCATTCTTGGCCGCGCCATCACCGGTATTCCAGCGTTCTGATCCGCCATGAACGGGACATCGCATCAAGGGGCGCTCGACGGTCTGCGCGTGCTCGATCTTTCTCGCGTGCTGGCCGGTCCGTGGGCGAGCCAGTTGCTGGCGGATCTCGGCGCTGATGTGGTCAAGGTCGAACGACCGGGCACAGGTGACGATACGCGTGCCTGGGGGCCGCCCTGGCTGAATGATGCCGATGGCGAGTCGACTGGCGAGTCCGCCTACTATCTTTGCGCGAATCGCAACAAGCGGTCGGTGACAATCGATCTGAGTCAACCGGATGGACAGCGGCTTGTGAAGGAACTGGCCCGCAAGGCCGACGTCCTGGTTGAGAATTTCAAGGTCGATGGACTCAGCCGGTACGGTCTGGATTACGCGAGCCTCAAGGAACTGAATCCGCGCCTCGTGTACTGCTCGATAACGGGATTTGGCCAGACGGGACCCTATGCCGCACGTGCCGGTTACGACTTCCTGATCCAGGGCATGGGCGGGCTGATGAGCCTCACAGGTCGTGCGTATGATACGGAAGGGGCGGGTCCGTTGAAGGCGGGCGTCGCACTGACGGACATCACAACGGGACTATATGCAACGGTAGCAATTCTTGCAGCGCTTGCGCGTCGCGAACGGTCCGGCATCGGGCAGCACATCGATCTCGCTTTGCTAGACGTCCAGATTGCCTGCCTTGCCAATCAGGCGACGAATTATCTCGTGGGTGGCGTGGTGCCTCGCCGGATCGGGAACGCGCATCCGAACATCGTGCCGTACCAGGATTTCCCAACCGCTGATGGGCACATGATCATCGCGGTCGGCAACGACAATCAGTTCGCCAGTCTCTGCACGGCGCTGGGCGAAGCGCATTGGAGCAGGGACGAACGCTTCGCCAGCAATCCGCAGCGCGTGAAGCACAGGAACGAACTGATCGCGATGATTCGCAGTATCACGGTTTCCCGTGCGACGGGGGACTGGATAACCGTGATGGAAGCCGCAGGCGTGCCGTGTGGTCCGATCAACAATGTCGACCAGGTGTTCGAGGATCCGCAGGTGCAGTCGCGCGACGTGCGCATCGAGATGTCGCACCCGTTGGCGAAAACCGTGGCGTTGGTTGCGAATCCGATCCGTATGTCAGAGTCGCCGGTGCAATACTGCCAGCCGCCGCCGACGTTGGGGCAGCACACGAGGAGGTCCTTCAGGACTGGCTCGATATGGCCTCAGCCGATATCGATGTACTCCGCCGCACGGAGCTTGTGTAGATACCGCGGCACGCTGACGGTCGGCAGCACGCAATAGATGCCGAGTGGCAACGTGCCGTGGACGCTGCACCATCAGCACGGGGAGCACGAAATGCTAAAGCCGGGGTCGCAATACAAGCCGATCGAGTATCCGAAACCTGGCGAAATCAACATCTGCTCGCTCGCTCGCTCGCTCGCTGCGCAATCGCACTCGCCGAATCGGTCGATCGATGGTGCGAGCAAGGCAGCGGTCGAACATCTGACTCGATCGATGGCACACGAATGGGCGTCTTACGGCATCAACGTCAACGCGATCAATCCGGGCTACATCGAGACCGACATCAAGCGTGCGCGGTTTAGCACTACCGCCTCAGTTGGTGCATGCAGACATGGACGAATTCACGGACCGCATTGATAGGCGAACACGGATCGGCGTCAGAATGAAGGCGCGGCGCTTTTGACGTCCCTTGTTCGAAATCCCGATCAGTTGGCTTGAAGATCTCAGACTGAAGGAATCACGCATGAAGATTCACGAGTACCAGGGTAAGGAAATCCTGCGGAAATTCGGCGTCGCGGTACCGCGCGGCAAGCCGGTGTTTTCGGTGGATGACGCGGTCAAGGCCGCTGAAGAGCTGGGCGGTCCGGTTTGGGTCGTCAAGGCACAGATCCACGCGGGCGGTCGCGGCAAGGGCGGCGGCGTGAAGGTGGCGAAGACGCTGGATCAAGTGCGCGAATATGCGAACCAGATTCTCGGCATGCAGCTCGTCACGCACCAGACCGGTCCGGAAGGCCAGAAGGTCAACCGTCTGCTGATCGAAGAAGGCGCCGACATCAAGCAGGAACTGTATGTCAGCCTCGTCGTGGATCGCGTGACCCAGAAGATCGTGCTGATGGGTTCGAGCGAAGGCGGCATGGACATCGAAGAAGTCGCCGAAAAGCATCCGGAACTGATCCACCACATCGTCGTGGATCCGAACACCGGCCTGCTGGATGCCCAGGCTGACGACCTCGCCGCGAAGATCGGCGTGCCGGCAGCTTCGATTCCGCAAGCGCGTGACATCCTGAAGGGCCTGTACAAGGCATTCTGGGAAACCGACGCGTCGCTGGCCGAAATCAACCCGCTGAACGTGACGGGCGACGGCAAGGTCATCGCACTCGACGCGAAGTTCAACTTCGACGCGAACGCGCTGTTCCGCCACCCGGAAATCGTCGCATACCGCGATCTGGACGAAGAAGATCCGGCTGAAGTCGAAGCGTCGAAGTTCGACCTCGCGTACATCTCGCTCGACGGCAACATCGGCTGTCTGGTGAACGGCGCGGGCCTCGCCATGGCGACGATGGACACCATCAAGCTGTTCGGCGGCGAACCGGCGAACTTCCTGGACGTTGGCGGCGGCGCCACGACCGAGAAGGTCACGGAAGCGTTCAAGCTCATGCTGAAGAACCCGGAACTGAAGGCGATCCTCGTGAACATCTTCGGCGGCATCATGCGCTGCGACGTGATCGCGGAAGGCGTGATCGCGGCGTCGAAGGCCGTTGACCTCAAGGTGCCGCTCGTCGTGCGCATGAAGGGCACGAACGAGGACCTCGGCAAGAAGATGCTGGCCGACTCGGGCCTGCCGATCATCTCGGCGGACAGCATGGAAGAGGCTGCGCAGAAGGTTGTCGCGGCTGCCGAAGGCAAGTAACTTTCAGCGGATACGAATGACGCGGTGCCGGCGCGAAGCCCGCTACACGTGGCAACACGGGCGGACGACGCGACGCGCGGCGTCAAGCGAACAGAGGTCAATACATGTCGATTCTGATCAACAAAGACACCAAGGTCATCACGCAGGGCATTACCGGCAAGACCGGTCAGTTCCACACCCGTGCCTGCCGTGAGTACGCCAACGGCCGCGAAGCATTCGTCGCGGGCGTGAACCCGAAGAAGGCCGGCGAGGACTTCGAAGGCATCCCCATTTACGCCAACGTGCGTGAAGCGAAGGACGCTACCGGCGCGACCGTTTCGGTCATCTACGTGCCGCCCGCAGGCGCTGCTGCTGCGATCTGGGAAGCCGTCGAGGCCGACCTCGATCTGGCGATCTGCATCACGGAAGGCATTCCGGTGCGCGACATGATCGAAGTGAAGGACCGTATGCGCCGCGAAGGCCGCAAGACGCTGCTCCTCGGCCCGAACTGCCCCGGCACGATCACGCCGGACGAGCTGAAGATCGGCATCATGCCGGGTCACATCCACCGCAAGGGCCGCATCGGCGTCGTGTCGCGCTCGGGCACGCTGACGTATGAAGCGGTTGCCCAGCTGACCGCGATCGGCCTCGGCCAGTCGTCGGCAGTCGGTATCGGCGGCGACCCGATCAACGGTCTGAAGCACATCGACGTCATGAAGATGTTCAACGACGATCCGGATACGGACGCCGTGATCATGATCGGCGAAATCGGCGGTCCGGACGAAGCCAATGCTGCCGAGTGGATCAAGGACAACATGAAGAAGCCGGTCGTCGGCTTCATCGCGGGCGTCACGGCGCCTCCGGGCAAGCGCATGGGCCACGCCGGCGCGCTGATCTCGGGCGGCGCGGATACGGCCGACGCGAAGCTGGAAATCATGGACGGCTGCGGCATCAAGGTTACGAAGAATCCGTCGGAGATGGCGAGGCTGCTGAAGTCGGTGATTTGACCACACTCAATTCAACTGCCGCCAAGCCGTTCAGCCGTAGCGACGGAAAACCGACATTGGATTCTCGAAAGCCTCAGCGCAGGTCTTCATGACTGTTCTGCGCAAGCGCAAGTCGATCGCCGTACTGGCATTGGGGGTTCGCAATTCGAGCCCAACGACATTGACCGGGCTTCCGCTGTAGAACGCCGGAACGTTGTTGATCTGAAAGAACCTGTGTTTCGTGGCGACGCCACGTTATTGGCGCCCCACGGAGACATTGAGACGGGTGAACTCGACCTGCATTTGGAAGAATCATGAATGAACTAAACGGATACGACTTCGAAGACCTGCAGCCGGGCATGGCCGCGACGTTCGCCAAGACCATTACCGAAGCCGACATCCTGTTGTTCGCCGGAGCGTCCGGAGACATCAATGCGGTGCACATCAATGAGCAGTTTGCACGAACGACGCCCTTTAAAGGCCGCATTGCGCACGGCATGCTGACCGCGAGCATCATCTCGGCGACAATTGCCGGTCGCTTGCCGGGCCCCGGCACGGTCTACCTTGGGCAGAATCTGCGTTTCAAGGCACCCGTTCGCCCCGGCGATACCGTTCAGGCCGAGGTGGTCATCAAGGAGCTGATTCCCGGGAAACGCCGTGTGGTGCTGTCCACGGTGTGCACGGTGGACGGCAAAGTTGTGATTGACGGGGAAGCAGTCGTCATACCCACTTCGCGGGGTGATCAGGTCAACCAGCGCACCTGTAGCGCTGGCGTGTAACGGCTGATCGTGGAGGGCAAGGTGAAATTGCCATTTAGCATGCCGGACGAATTCGCCGCCGGATGGTTCAAGGCTGGGCTCAATTTATGGACCGGGCTGTCGGCGGCAGACGCCCACGGCGGCGCCACGCACAATGCCGACGCCAACGAGTGGCGTTTTGCCGCGTCCGGCGCGCGAATGTTCGCCCTGCAGGCGAGCGCCAGGTACTGGCAAAAGCAAAGCGAGCTATGGGCCAGCTTTTTTCCGGCATGCTTGGCGCGACATCGAACGCACCGGCCGTCGTCGTGCCCGAGCACGGTGACCGGCGTTTTCATGCGGAAGACTGGTCGAGCAATAGCTGGTATAGCCTTCTGAAGCAGAGTTACCTGCTCAATGCACGGATGCTCGAAGACTTGGTCGAGCGTATGCTGGCGCGTCTGACGGGGCGCGTAGTTTAGCTGAGCAGTTTTTGGGGAGTGTTGCACGCTTACGCAGTCACCCGTCATCATTTTGAGAGAACAGTATGAAGATTCTGGTACCAGTCAAGAGAGTGGTCGATTACAACGTGAAAGTCCGGGTGAAATCGGACGGCACGGGCGTCGACATCGCGAACGTGAAGATGTCGATGAATCCGTTCGACGAGATCGCGGTTGAAGAAGCAGTTCGTCTGAGGGAAGCGGGCGTAGCGACCGAGGTGATTGCCGTGTCGGCGGGTGTCGCGCAGTCGCAGGAAACGCTGCGCACGGCGCTGGCCATTGGCGCGGACCGCGCGATCCTGATCGAGTCGGGCGAAGATCTGCAGCCGCTGGCGGTCGCCAAGCTGCTCAAGGCTCTGGTCGACAAGGAGCAGCCGCAACTGGTGATCCTTGGCAAGCAGGCCATCGACGACGATTCGAACCAGACCGGCCAGATGCTGGCTGCGCTGGCGAACCTGCCGCAGGCAACGTTCGCCTCGAAGGTCGTCGTGGCCGACGGCAAGGCTAACGTTTCGCGCGAAGTGGATGGCGGCGCGGAAACGCTGTCGCTGTCCTTGCCGGCTGTGATCACGACCGATCTGCGCCTGAACGAGCCGCGCTATGTGACGCTGCCGAACATCATGAAGGCGAAGAAGAAGCCGTTGGAAGTCATCAAGCCGGAAGACCTCGGCGTTGATGTGACGCCGCGCCTGAAGACGCTGAAAGTCGTCGAGCCGCCGAAGCGATCTGCCGGTGTGAAGGTGCCGGATGTGAAGGCGCTGGTCGAGAAGCTGAAGACCGAAGCCAAGGTGCTGTAAGGAGACCGACGAAATGACAAATCTGGTAATTGCAGAACACGATAACGCGTCGATCAGAACCGCGACGCAGAACACGATTGCAGCCGCGCAGAAGATCGGTGGCGATATTCACGTACTGGTCGCAGGTCACAACGCGCAGGCTGCGGCGGATGCGGCAGCGAAGATTGCAGGTGTGAGCAAGGTGTTGCTGGCTGACGCTGCTCAACTCGAAGCGGGCCTGGCAGAAAACATCCAGGCAACCGTGATGAACATCGCGAAGGACTATTCGCATATCCTGGCGCCGGCCACCGCCTACGGCAAGAACATCGCACCGCGTATCGCCGCGAAGCTCGATGTCGCGCAGATCAGCGACATCACGGCAGTGGATTCGGCCGACACGTTCGAGCGCCCGATCTACGCGGGTAACGCAATCGCGACGGTGCAATCTCAAGATCCGATCAAGGTCATCACGGTCCGCACGACCGGATTCGACGCGGTTGCAGCCGAAGGCGGCAGCGCAACGGTCGAGAAGATCGAAGCGGCATCTGACAGCGGCCTGTTGCAGTTCGTGAGCCGCGAAGTGACGAAGCTGGACCGTCCGGAACTGACGTCGGCGAAGATCATCGTCTCGGGTGGCCGGGGTCTGGGCAACGGCGAGAACTACACCAAGGTTCTGGAACCGCTGGCAGACAAGCTGAACGCAGCACTGGGCGCCTCGCGCGCAGCGGTCGATGCGGGCTTCGTGCCGAACGACTATCAGGTCGGCCAGACCGGCAAGATCGTCGCGCCACAACTGTATGTGGCGGTTGGCATCTCCGGCGCAATCCAGCATCTGGCAGGCATGAAAGACTCGAAGGTGATCGTGGCGATCAACAAGGACCCGGAAGCGCCGATTTTCAGCGTCGCCGACTATGGCCTCGTGGGCGATCTGTTTACCGTGGTGCCGGAACTTGTAAGCGAGCTTGGCTGACCTTGACTAACGCAAGATTTCCTCATGAGACTCCATAGCTAATTCCGCGGGCCAGCATCGTAACGGGTGCGCATTGCGCCCGGCCCGAAGGGTCTGCCGTACAGGTAGATTCGAGTGCAACTGATAGTTAAAGTGACGGAGCCAGGCAATTTGGTGTTCTTCCCATGCTTGCACGCAGCCGCTTCGACTGGCATCGCGGCGTCGGTCGAAGGCGGACGGACTGCAAGTCGAACGGAACGAGGGAAAATATGAATTTTCTTCCATTTTTACCTGCCCCCCGTCAGGGAGCGCAAAAAAGCAAGATTGTGTCTGCAGCGGAAGCCGTGCGATTGATCCGCGATGGCGATACGATCGCGACCTCCGGTTTCGTGGGAATCGGGGTGCCGGAAGGCATTCTGGTCGCTCTCGAAGAACTGTTTCTCACCGCCGGAGATGAGCTCCCTCAGTCACTCGGCAAGCCGCGCAATCTAACCCTTGTCTACGCAGCCGGACAGGGCGATGGTAAGAACCGTGGACTCAATCACCTCGGCCACGCGGGTCTCGTGCGGCGGGTGATCGGCGGCCATTGGGGGCTGGTGCCCAAGCTCGGCAAACTCGCGATCGCCGGTCAGATTGAGGCGTACAACCTGCCCCAGGGCGTGATCTCCTGCATGTTCCGCGATATCGCCGCCGGCCGGCCGGGCCATCTGAGCCGGGTCGGACTCGGCACATTTGTCGATCCGCGCTATGGCGGCGGGAAAATGAATGAGCGGACGACCGAGGACATGGTCGATCTGATAACCCTGCACGGCGAAGAGTGCCTGTACTACCGTACCTTCCCGATCCAGGTCGGGATCATACGGGGCACAACCGCAGACCCGGACGGCAACCTGAGCATGGAGAAGGAGGCCCTGACTCTGGAGGCTCTGTCGATCGCCATGGCCGTGCACAATTCGGGTGGCATGGTCATCGCGCAGGTGGAGCGGATCGCCGATCTGGGCACCTTGAATCCGCGCAATGTGAAAGTCCCCGGCGTACTCGTCGACTGTGTGGTGGTCGCGCAGCCCGAGCACCACTGGCAGACGTTCGGGCAGCAGTACAACCCGGCATTCAGCGGCGAGATCCGGGTGCCCGCAGGCGGCATTGCAGCGATGGAAATGAGCGAACGCAAGATCATTGCGCGCCGCGCGGCGATGGAACTGAAGCCGAACAGCGTGGTGAATCTCGGCATCGGCATGCCGGAAGGAATCGCGAATGTCGCCAACGAAGAGAGCATCGTTGACCTGATGACACTCACCACCGAGCCTGGCGTGTTCGGCGGTATCGCGGCGGGCGGACTGAATTTTGGGGCGGCGTCGAATACGCAGGCGCTTGTCGATCAGCCATACCAGTTCGATTTCTACGATGGCGGCGGGCTGGATGTCGCTTTTCTGGGCCTGGCTCAAGCCGATCGCGAAGGCAACCTGAATGTGAGCAGGTTCGGGTCCAAGCTCGCCGGCGCGGGCGGCTTCATCAACATCTCGCAGGCTGCGAAGAAGGTTGTGTTTGTCGGAACCTTCACTGCTGGCCGGTTGCGGCTCAGCGTCGACAACGGCACGCTCAGGATCGTCGAGGAGGGCGCCGCGCGCAAGTTCGTGAACGAAGTGGAGCACCGGACCTACAGTGGCCGTTATGCGCTGAGCCGGAAGCAGGTGGCGCTCTACGTGACCGAGCGGTGCGTTTTCCGGCTCGGCGAGGACGGACTCGAACTCATTGAGATCGCGCCCGGGGTGGATCTGGAAAAGGACATTCTCGCCCTGATGGATTTCCGGCCGATCATGCGCGAAGCGCCGCGACTCATGGACGCGCGCATCTTCCATGTGGAGCCGATGGGTTTGCGCGACGAAATGTTGTGTCTGCCACTGGAAGAACGCTTTACCTACGATCAGCAGCAAAACCTGTTCTTTGTGAATTTCGAAGGCTATACGGTCAAGTCGCTCGCCGACGTGGAGCGTATCCGCAGTCTCGTCGAAGCGAAACTTGCTCTGCTCGACCACAAGGTGTGTGCGATTGTCGATTACGACAACTTCACCATCCTGCCCGACGTGATCGACCCCTATTCCGTGATGGTGAGAGGACTGATTGAGCGTTTCTATTCGCGAGTCACCCGCTACACCACCAGCACTTTCCTTCGTGCCAAGCTGGGTCATGCCTTGCGGAACCGCGACGTCGCCCCGTACATCTTCGAAAGCGCGGAGGAGGCGCAGGCGCATCTGCGCGAGATCGGACAGGGGGACCCATCCTGACGTATGGGGGGCGATGTTGAACGGTGCACCATCGCTCACAGTGATATTCGGTCAGGGCGAAGCAATATGGAGCGCACCTG
Organism: Paraburkholderia tagetis; assembly: GCF_022213065.1. Classification (GTDB taxonomy): domain Bacteria; phylum Pseudomonadota; class Gammaproteobacteria; order Burkholderiales; family Burkholderiaceae; genus Paraburkholderia; species Paraburkholderia tagetis. The sequence goes on along the minus strand of NZ_JAKLJA010000026.1, from coordinate 24,693 downwards.
TGCACGCCGTGCGCCATGCGTATTACATTGGGTCGCGGCGTATGGAGCCGGGACAGGAATCTGAGACGTCATCAGATCAATTCAAAAACCCGTCAGTCAGGACTCTCGCCGTCAGGAGGGAGTCAAGAGATGCTGACGACGGAACTCAGGAGATAGCATGGCTTCCCCGTTCAATATGCCGGACGAGTTCGTTCAGGGTTTCTTCAAATCCGGTCAGAGCCTGCTGCACGCCTTCACCGGCATGAGCGGTGGTGCACCCGCGAGCGCAGGAACCACGCCGGTGCCGGCATTGGCATTGGCCCAGGCGCAAGCCCATTACTGGCAGCAGCAGATGGCCTTGTACATGGGCATGGTCGCGAGCGCTACCGGGATCCCCGCCGAGCCGACCGTCCGGCCCGAGCGCGGTGACCGGCGGTTCAACGCGCAAGCCTGGGACGACAATGCCTGGTACAGCTTTCTGAAGCAGACGTACCTGCTTAACTCGCGCCTGCTCAACGACATGGTCGACGCGGCGGGCCTCAGTGAGAAGGAAAAGCACAAGCTGCGTTTCTACGCGCGCCAGTTTATCGACTCGATGAGCCCGGCCAACTTCGCCGCCACCAACCCCGAGGCGATGAAAACCGCGCTTCAGACGCGGGGCGAGAGCGTGCGTGCTGGTTTTGCCAATCTGCTCGAAGACCTGAAGCGCGGCCGGATCTCGATCACCGATGAATCTGCGTTCGAGGTAGGCCGCAACGTGGCAGTGTCAAAAGGCGCGGTGGTGTTTGAGAATGAACTGTTCCAGCTGATCCAGTACGCACCACTCACCGACGAGGTCGCCGAGCGGCCGCTCGTGATCGTGCCGCCGTGCATCAACAAGTTCTACATCCTCGACCTCCAGCCGGAGAACTCGTTCGTGCGTTTCGCGTGCGAACAGGGGCAGACGGTGTTCCTTGTGTCGTGGCGCAACCCTGACGCGGACCTGGGCCACATCACCTGGGACGACTACCTCGAGAAGGGTGCGATCAAGGCGATCGAGGTTGGACGCGCGATCAGCGGCGCTGACAAGGTCAACGCGGTCGGCTGGTGCGTCGGCGGCACGATCCTGTCGTCGGCGCTCGCGGTGTTGCGCGCGCGCGGCGACGAGCCGGTGGCAAGCCTCACGCTGCTCACGACCATGCTCGATTTCAGCGACCCGGGCGATCTCGGTGTGTTCATTGACGAACAGGGCGTGTCGCAGCGCGAGCAGACCATCGGACGCGGCGGCATCTATTCGGGTGGCGAACTCGGCTTCGTCTTCCAGACTCTGCGCGCCAACGATCTCATCTGGCCGTATGTCGTCAACAATTACCTGAAGGGCGGTGCGCCGCAGGCCTTCGACCTGTTGTACTGGAATGCCGACGATACCAACCTCCCCGGCCCGATGTACGCCTGGTATCTGCGTAACATGTATCTCGAGAACAACCTGTGCAAGGCAGGGCGACTCTCAATGTGCGGCACGCCCGTGGACCTCGGACGGATCGACATGCCGAGCTATATCTTCGGCACGCAGGAAGATCACATCGTTCCGTGGCAGGGCGCGTATCGCTCGACGCAACTGGTGGGCGGCGAGACGCAATTCGTGCTTGGCGCGAGCGGACACATCGCTGGCGTAATCAATCCGGCATCGAAGAACAAGCGCAGCTTCTGGGCCGACGGCACGCCGGGCGATGACCCGCAGGCATGGCTTGCGACGGCGAAGTCGCAGCCGGGAAGCTGGTGGACGCACTGGATGAACTGGCTGAAACCGCATGCGGGCAAACAGATCAGAGCGCCCAAGCGGGCGGGCAATGCGAAATACAAGCCGATCGAGCCAGCGCCGGGGCGCTACGTCGCGAGGAACCCGCCGGAAGTGATGGGCGCGTGATCGCCAAAGGCCTTCCGGCCCAGCCCTTTCAGGGTCTCGATCATGGCGCCATGTTGCGGGCGAGGTTGGGCAGCTGGGCGGTACTGTCCGGCCAGTAAGAATTCACCCGGCTCGCCCGGCATCCTGAACCAGGCCCGTATCTCGTATGAGAGCGCGCCTGTGCTATTGCAGTTAATACCTCCGTCTCGTGACAAGACTGCGAGGGCAATCTGATACCCATCAGATGTAGTGGGAATCGAGGGAATCGTTCGAATCGTGCGAAATCTGGCCGGTGGCCAAGCGTGGAGCCTCGCCCAGCAAGGCACTGGAGGCTCGCTGTTCACTTTTCTCAGTGAGGGAGGCAACTCATTGATAGATAAAGATTTCCCGGGTCGAGCCGCCAGAAATCGCACAAAAAGTGCGATAACCCCATGATGCTCGACCACTATCAGCAGACGAAGAACCTGCTCGTCAGCTATAGCGATAAGCCGCTCGGTTTCTTCCAAGCGTAACGATCCTGTTCGAGCGGACCGCATTGCGCGCCCGCTTTTTTTTCCGTACGAATCACCCGGCGTTTTCTACAGGTTGCGGGTGCCAGGCTACGTCGCGCCACGGACGATATGAGCGTGGCACGACGTAGCCTTTACCGTTGTGTGCAGGTGCGGCAGGTGAACGGGATTTCGCTCAGCGCATCACGAAAGGGTCGTTGATCGGATCGTCCGATGTGCGAAGCCACACTGACTTCGTCGTCGTATACTCGAGCGCGGCGCTGAAGCCGCCTTCGCGGCCGTGCCCGGAAAGCCCGAAGCCACCGAACGGCACGAGCGGGGAAACCGCCCGGTAGGTGTTGATCCAGACGATGCCGGAGCGCACGCGCTTCGAAACGCGGTGAGCCCGCGTGAGGTTCGTGGTGAAAATGCCCGCCGCGAGACCATAGGCCGTGCTGTTGGCTTTGTCGATCGCTTCCTGTTCGGTGGTGAACGTGTCCACTGAGAGCACCGGGCCGAACAGTTCCGTCGTAATGCTGTCCGCGTTCTCAATGCCGGTGCAATCCAGAATCGTGGGCGCGTAGTAGTAGCCGTCACGCTCCAGCTTCTTCGCACCTGCGAGCACCTTCGCACCTTGACGCACGGAGCTCGCGACGACCGCCTCGATGTTGCGAAGCTGCCGCTCCGTGCACAGCGGCCCGTATTCCGTCTCCATCTCGTTGGGCGAGCCCACACGAATGCGCGAAACGCGTTCGACCAGCAATGCCAGGAACTGCTCCTTCACGGAAGCCTCGATCAGCAGGCGGGAACCCGCGACGCAGCTTTGGCCGCTCGCGGCGAAGATGGCAGCGACCTGCGCATTCACCGCGCTCTGGATATCGGCATCGGCGAAGACAATGAACGGCGATTTGCCGCCGAGCTCCAGCGAGACCCTGGCGAGGTTGTTGGCCGTGTTCCTGACGATGTGGCGCGCGGTCTCGGGGCCGCCGGTGAAGGCGACCTTGTCCACGCCGGGGTGGCTGCTGAGCACCGCGCCGCATTCCGGGCCGAAGCCGGTGATGACGTTGACCACGCCCGCGGGAAATCCCGCTTCGTGCACGAGGCGCGCGAACTCGAGCAGGGGGCCGGGCGCTTCTTCGGACGCCTTGAGCACCACGGTGCAGCCGGCGGCCAGCGCCGGCCCGACCTTGACCGCAGAAAGAAACAACTGGCTGTTCCAGGGAACGATTGCGGCGACCACGCCTACGGGCTGCCGCTCGAGCCAGACCTGCATGTCCGGCTTGTCGACGGGGATGTTGCTCCCTTCGAGCTTGTCCGCAATGCCTGCGTAATACCGGTAGTACTCCGCAACGTAAGCGATCTGGCTCGACGTTTCCCGGATGATCTTGCCGGTGTCGTTCGTTTCAATTTCAGCCAGTCGCGGCGCAGCTTTTTCGACGAGATCGGCGAGCTTGTACAGCAGCTTTCCCCGTGCCGATGCGCAAAGGCCCGCCCATTGGGGATCGGTCAGTGCGCGGCCGGCGGCCGCCACGGCCCGGTTGACCTCGTCGGTGCGCGCTTCCGGCATCTGTGCCCACACCTTGCCGGTAGCGGGATTGACGCTGCCGAATGTGGCGGCGCCGGGCTCGAACTGGCCGTCGATATAGAGCTGAAAATGAACATTCATGGCATCAAGACCTCATTGGAACGCAGGCATCACGTCGTGGATCATCCGCTCGAGCGACGCCTTCTTGCGCTCGAAGCTCATGCCGGTGTCGATCCAGAACGAATATTCGTCGAAGCCGAGCGATTCGTAGGCCTTAAGACGTGCAATCACCTCTGCGGGCGTGCCGATCACGTTGTTCTTGCGCATGGCGTCCGGCGTGTAGAACGGGTGCGCGGCCATTTCTTCCTGGCTCAGCGGCTTGATCATGCCGCGGCTGACCGGACGCTCGTTCTTGAACCACGCGCCGAAGTAGTTGTAGAACACGTTCACTTCCTCGGCGGCCACTTGCGCGTCGTCCTCGCTGCTCGCCACATAAGTGTGACGCAGCAACATGATCTGCGGGCGAGGCATGTGGCTGTTCTTCTCGCACGCGGCATTGAAGTGGCCCACGAGCTTCTCGACCTCTTCGTCGCCCAGGTGCAACGGCGTGACCTGGACGTTGCAGCCATTGGACACGGCGAATTCGTGGCTGTTCGGGTCGCGCGCCGCCACCCAGATCGGCGGATGCGGCTGTTGCAGCGGCAGCGGCGAGGAGGTCGTCGAGGGGAATTTCCAGAACTCGCCTTCGTGCGCGTAATCGCCTTCCCAGAGTTTTTTCAGTGCGGGAATGAGCTCGCGCATCCGCTGTCCGGCACCCCACGCGTCGAGCCCCGGCATCAGGCGCTCGTACTCGAACGAGTAGGCGCCTCGCGCAATGCCCAGTTCCAGACGGCCGTCCGTGATGATGTCGGTCATCGCAGCTTCACCGGCGAGCTTGATCGGGTGCCAGAACGGTGCGATCACCGTGCCCGTGCCGAGCCTGACGTGTTTGGTCTTGTTGGCGAGATCGACGAGGTTGATGAACGGATTGGGCGCGATCGTGAAATCCATGCCGTGGTGCTCGCCGGTCCAGACGGCGTGCATGCCGCCGCGATCGGCGATCTGGCACAGCTCGACCATCTCCTCGTAGAGCTGCTTCTGGCTGGCCTGGTCGGAGACGCGCTCCATGTGAACGAAAAGCGAAAAACGCATGATGTGACCTTTCAGGAAAGAAGCGGGCGGACGGTGCCGGTGCTATGGTCGCCGACGTACAAGCCGTAGCTCTTCAACTGGCTCTCCTTGCGGTAGCGTTCGAGCATGCTGGCGAGTGCGCTGTCCTGGAACGCTTCGGTCTCGATATCATCGAGGCTCACGAATTCGCCCGCGACGGCAAGCTCGTCCGGTGCGCTGCAGAGGAACGAGATGTACTGGTAATACGTTTCGGTATTGTTGTAGACCGAATAAATGAAGTTTGCCGATGCGTCCGGCTGGTATTGCCTGAAGAGTTCGGCGAGCGCTTTGTCGGCGCCTTCCTTGCCGATTTCCTTCGAAGGCAGTCCCCATTTGTTGTCGGCCGTTTTGACCATGAGCACCTTGTCGTCGCGCGTGATAATCGCGCTCACGATGACCTTCGGGCCGGCGATGACCTCGGCGGAGAGCTTGGCCGGCGTGAAATAGCCGCCGCGATAGTAGCCCAACCCTGCGTACCCTGCGCAATGGAACGCCTCGACCTTGCCGATGATGAGCGCGTGGTCGCCCGCATCGATCACCGCGTGCGTCGTGCAGTCGAACCATGCGCTGACGCCCTCGATGAGCGGGTTGCGGTTGGCGCTCAGGTGCCAGTCCACCTTGGCGAAGCGATCGTCGCTGGGCCGGGCGAAGGTGTTGGACAGCTCTTTTTGCCCCTCAGCGAGAATGTTGATCGCGAAATGCCCCGTGGTGGAAAACGTCTGGTAATTGCTCGACGTCTTCGCGATGCTCACGAGCAGCAACGCAGGGTCCAATGAAACGGACGAGAACGAATTCGCGGTGAAGCCGAGCGGCTGGCCATCCTCGCGAGCGGTGGTAACGATCGTCACGCCGGTCATGAACGCGCCGAACGCATCGCGCAACTCCCGGGTGTTGATCGTGGCGGCTTGCTGGCTTGTTGCTTGGCTCATTTCACACTTCCGACTTCAGGGTTTGCGCCTGCGGCTCGGTCTGCAACCAGGCACGCAGGGCGCGATTGACTTCTTCGGGCGCGGTCAGGTTCACCATGTGGCGCTCGTTTTCGATCACGACGGCCTTACCGGCATGGGCTGCCTGTGCCATTTGTCTCGCCATCTCCGGCGTCGAATTCGGGTCATCCGAGCCGGTGAGCACGAGAGCAGGGCAGGCAATTCTGTGCCAGCCATCGGCATACACTTCGTCGCCCTTGGCGAACGCCGTGTACGCTGTGGCGTAGCCCGCGAGGTCGACGGACTGCAGCCAGGCTTCGACCTTTTGCGCAGCGACTTGTTGCGCTTCCTCGGCGTTGAACCAGCGCCGCAGCGGCGTTTCCACGTCGATGGTTCCCGAGCGCAGCTCGGCGGCGCGTTGCAGGACAGCTTCGCGCGCCACTTCCGTGCGACGGTACACACCGTTCAGGACTGCCACGCGCTTCACCAGATCGGGCCGGGTGACGGCAACGCCAGCGGCAATCAGCGAACCCATCGAGTGGCCGGCCAGATTGACGGGGCCGGCGTGAAGCGCCTCGATGAACTCGATCGCCCACTGCACGAACTGTTGCAGGTCGGCGTTCGCGTCGAGCGCATCGCTCGTGCCATGACCCGGCATGTCGACCGAGATCACGCGGAATTCGCGCGACAGGTCGTCGATTTGCGGATACCACGCGCTCGCCTGCATGCCCACGCCGTGAATCAGGACCAACGGTTCGCCGGTGCCCTGCTCGAGCCAGTGGGCAACGCGGTTATTGGACAGCTGCAGGGTTCTTGACGTCATTTCCGAGCTCTGCGAGGTCTTTGTAGCGATCGCCAATGCGGTGATGCGGGCGGCCGGCGGTGGAGGCGCCAATGGCGATGACCAGTTCGTCGGCTGCCGGCGCGTCGGGAATCGCAAACTGGAGCGTCAGGTAGTGCGAGCGGCGGCCCTCGTCGTTCTTGTCCATCATCGGAATGAGCAGGGGCGCATTGGCCGGGCCGCGCGTGTTGTTGAAGGCGAGGTACGACTTGGCGCCCACCGCCGAGCGATAGATGTTGCCGAAGTGCAGGGTGTGGATCAGCGCGGACGCATGCTCGATCTCGCCGTCGAGCCCGACGATCGCGCTCTTGCCAAACGCCTCGACCGCTTCGCCCGAGCCGGCTTCGTCGAGGATCAGCTTGGTCAGGTGCTCGCTGAGTTGCGGCCCGAGTGCGCGAATCTCCGGCGACAGGTCCTCGACATAACCGCGGCCTGCCCAGGGGTTCTTGATCACAGCAGCCGCCCCGATCATTTTCAGCGGCTTTGCGGCGGCCTTGTCGCCATCGACATAGACGGTCTCGACATGGAGGATGGTTTTGCGAATCAGGCTCATGGCACCTTCCTTTCGTGCGTTGAATGTGAGGTGCATTTTGGTATACCATGTTACGGGATGCCATGAGTGTTAACCCTTGCCCGAAAATTCTTGAAAAGGAAGGTGGAAAAATGACTGCGTTCTGGATTGCCCATGTGAAGGTCCTCGATCCTGCGAAGTACAAGGACTACACGGATATCGCGCCGCAAGCGTTCAAGAAGTTCGGCGCCGTTTTCCTGGCGCGCGGAGGCGCGTCGCAGGTGCTGGAGGGGGAGTCGTTCGAGCGCCACGTGGTGATCGAGTTCAGCGATATGCAAACGGCGCTTGCCTGCTACCACTCGCCCGAATATCAGGCTGCCAAGTCGAAGCGCGATGGACATTGCATCGCGCACGTGTCGATCGTCGAGGGTTTGGGCGACTGATTGCGCTAGAGCCTCATCGGCATGGAAAGCTGGGCGTCAGTTAGGTCATAATATGGCATTCCATGCCTGTGCCCGGCCTGTGCCCGAGTGCAGGCCATCGTCCGTTTCCAGAGTGCCGCCTATGCAAGACCTCAAAATCGACCGCAATGCCAAAACCCTGCGTGAACTGACGCTCGACAAACTGCGCGGTGCAATCGTCCAGGGGTATTTTCGACCGGGCGCGCGGCTCGTCGAACGCACATTGTGCGATGAGCTCGGCGTGAGCCGCACGGTGGTGCGCGAGGTGCTGCGGCATCTGGAGACCGAAGGGCTGGTCGAGACCGTTTCGCGGCAAGGGCCGATCGTGGCGCGGCTCGACCCGGCGCAAGTGGGCGAGATCTACGAGCTGCGTGGCCTCCTCGAAGCCAATGCCGCGCGCGCCTGCGCCGAGGATGCGACACCCGAAGTCGTGCAGCAATTGCGCGACATCCGGGGAATCATCGAAGAGGCGTTCGAGAAGCGAGAACTGCCGCGCGTGCTCGAGTACACCGAGCGCTTCTACGAAACCTTGTTCGAAGCCGCCGGAAAGCATGTGTCGCTGGCGGTCGTCAAGACGCTCAATGCGCGCATCAACCGGTTGCGCGCGTTGACCATCGCAACACCGGGGCGCGGTGACGACTCGAACCGTGAGATGAACCTGCTGCTCGACGCTATCGGACGGCGCGACGGCGACGCGGCATCTGCGGCATCGTTCGCGCATATCAAGCGGACTTCCGAACTGGTGTTGTCAGCCCTGGCGCAGCAGAACGAGGGATTGGACGACAACTAAAGCGTTTCCCAACCAGGCTTCAAAACAAAAGGGCCGCACTTCGGGTGCGGCCCTTTTGTTTTGTCTGCTGATTCGCACGGGCCGAAGTGCTCGCGTGCTCGAGCCTCCCTGAAAGTCCAATGCACGCCAGACCGGCCGCCTGCTAACTAATGGTATTCCATAATACATCATCCATTGTTGTGGACCATAAGATGGAATACCATAATATAATGTGCAACGCAGCAATCACTGGAGAGCGCCATGGCTGAGGCCACTACCGGACAAACCACGCAACAGGCCTTCGACATCGCTGATTTTCGTCGCGCGCTCGGTGCGTTCGTCACGGGCGTGACCGTCGTCACGACGATCCAGCCCGACGGCTCGCCGCGCGGCTTCACAGCCAACTCGTTCACCTCGGTGTCCCTCGACCCGCCGCTGATTCTCGTGTGCATCTCGAAGGCGGCGTCGAGCTATGCGGTGTTCTCCGAAACGCGCCGCTTCGCCGTGAGCGTGCTCGCCGAAGAGCAGAAGCCTGTCTCCGGGGTTTTCGCCTCGAAGGCAGCCGACAAGTTCGCGCAGGTGCCCTGGAGCACGCGCAAAACGGGCGCACCCGTGATGGACGGCGCGGCGGCGAGCTTCGACTGCCTGACGCATGAGGTCGTGGACGCGGGAGACCACATCATCCTGATCGGACGCGTGGTCGACTTCGTTCAGACGAGTGCCTCGCCGCTGGGCTACTGCCGTGGCGCGTACGTGAATTTCAGTCTTTCGCAGGATGCCCTGGGCGCTGCCGGAGCGCGCGCGCACGTGGGCGCGATTCTGGAACACCGCGACGGGCTCGTGCTCGTCGACACGGCGAAAGGCGTGCAGTTGCCGACCGGCCTCAAGCTCGAACCGGCCAGCGACCCAGCGAGCCTGCGCGGCGTACTCGCGAAGCTCGGCCTGCAGGCGCATCTCGACTTCCTCTTCGCCGTGTTCGAGGCGGACCGCGAGCGGGAGTCGGGCGTGCATATTTATTACCGCGGCCGCGTGATTCACAACGGTTCGCCCTGGCTCGACAGCAGCATTCGCATCGTGCCGCTCTCACAGATTCCCTGGGACGAAGTGAGCGACGACGCCGTGCGCTCGATGCTCGAACGCTACGTGCGCGAACGCAGGCAGGACGCATTCGGCATCTATGTCGGTGATGCGGGAGCCGGGACCGTGCAGGCGCTCGTCGACGGGGATGCGGGCGATGTGCGCCTCTTTGCTCAAGCTTGACGACGACCGCCATGAGTAACGCACGTCCATCGCTGAAGGTCCAACGCCCCACGGTCACCCTGCGGGAACTCGCGCTCGAGAAGATGCGCACGGCCATCCTGGAGGCGCATTTTCATCCGGGTGAGCGGCTGGTCGAGCGTTCTCTGTGCGAGACGCTCGGCGTGAGCCGTACGGTCGTGCGCGAGGTCTTGCGGCATCTGGAAACGGAAGGGCTGGTCGACTCGCTACCGAACCAGGGGCCGATAGTTGCCGTTCTCGACGTCGAGACGGCGGCGCAGATCTACGAAATACGCGCGTTACTGGAGGGAGAGGCCGCCATGGCCTGCGCGCAGCATGCCGACGAGCGTATCGTTGCGGATCTCGCGGACCATATCGACAAGATCGGGCACGCTTTCGAAGAAGAGGATTATCAGGCCGTGAGGGCGCTCACCTCCGCCTTCTATGAGCGCATGTTCATCGGCGGGAAAAAGCATGTGGCGTGGGAGATCGTGCAGTCATTGATCGCGCGCATCAACCGCTTGAGAGCGCTGACGATCGCTTCCGATGACCGCGGGCGCCAGGCGGTCAACGAAATGCGCCGGATTCTCTCTGACATTGAGGCGGGAAATGGGGCAGGTGCGCGCGAGGCTGCAATCGCGCATGTCGACAGGGTGGCCGAGATCGCATGGAAGCTATTGGCCCACGGGCACGAGAACGCTTTGTGGCGTCAGGCAGGGTAACGCGCTGCGCTTCATGACGCTCAAAGCCTGAGCGTCGCGTCGAAGTTGGAGATTGACGTAGGCGATGTCATTAGTCATGCGAATTAGAAACTACATCAAGCATAAGCTGGAGAGGAAAGCGTGAGGAGCAGGTACTTCAAGAGAAAACTGGTTTGCGCGCTTTTGCGGAGTTCGCTCACTGCTGCGAATGCCTGCGCACGGTCCTCGGTCACCCATTACGCGGTGATCGATCAGCGTTGAATGGACTTTCGTCTGACGCCTTACGGCCCTGCTCCGGCCGGGCGATGCATTTTCCCCCTCAAGGAACAATCGTGGAATTGAAAACCCTATTGAAGGACGTGGCGCTCCTGCGCCATCAGGCATATATCGATGGGCAATGGTGCCCGGCCGACTCGGGCGCGAGTTTCGACGTGTTCGACCCGGCAACGGGCGCAACGCTTGGCAGCGTTCCTTTGATGGGAGAGGCCGAAACATCGCGAGCGATCGACGCAGCGAATTCCGCGTGGCCCGAGTGGCGGGCCCGGACGGCGAAGGAGCGTGCGCTCGTCCTGCGCCGCTGGTATGAACTCATGATGGAAAACGCCGACGACCTTGCGCTGATCCTCACTGCCGAACAGGGCAAGCCGCTTGCCGAAGCAAAAGGCGAGATCGCTTATGGTGCGTCGTTCATCGAATGGTTTGCCGAAGAGGGCAAGCGCGTGGCGGGCGATACGCTCGCCACGCCGGCATCGGACAAGCGCCTCGTGGTGATCAAGGAACCCGTGGGCGTTTGCGCCGCGATCACGCCCTGGAATTTCCCCAACGCGATGATTACACGCAAGGTCGGGCCGGCGCTCGCGGCAGGCTGTCCAATCGTCGTGAAGCCGGCCGAAGCCACGCCGTTTTCCGCACTCGCACTGGCGGTTCTTGCCGAGCGCGCGGGTGTGCCAAGCGGCGTGCTCAACATCGTCACCGGCGAGCCGAAGGCGATCGGGTATGCCATGACGAGCAGCCCCGTGGTCCGCAAGCTTTCGTTCACCGGATCGACAGCGGTGGGCAGGTTGCTGATGGCGCAAAGCGCGCCCACGGTGAAGAAAGTGACGCTCGAACTCGGCGGTAACGCGCCCTTCATCGTGTTCGACGATGCCGATCTCGACGCGGCAGTGGAAGGTGCGATCGCTTCGAAGTATCGCAATAACGGGCAGACGTGTGTCTGCACCAATCGTTTCTATGTTCATGACCGCGTTTATGACGCGTTCGCCGCGAAGCTGGCAACGGCTGTGAAGGGGCTGAAGGTTGGTCACGGAACAGAAGCTGGCGTGACACTGGGTCCGCTCATCAATGATGCGGCAGTCAGCAAGGTCGAAGCACACATTTCGGACGCGCTGGAGAAAGGCGCGACGCTCACCGCCGGTGGAAAGCGGCACGCGCTCGGGCATGGCTTTTTCGAACCCACGGTGCTCACGAATACCACTGCGCAAATGGATGTCGCGAGAGAAGAGACGTTCGGACCTCTCGCACCGCTGTTTCGCTTCTCGAGCGACGACGAGGTGGTGAAGCTCGCCAACGACACAGAGTTCGGACTGGCCGCCTACTTTTACAGCCGCGATATTGGGCGCGTCTGGCGGGTGGCCGAGCAGCTTGAATACGGCATGGTTGGCATCAATACCGGCCTCATTTCGAACGAGGTCGCGCCGTTCGGTGGCGTGAAACAGTCAGGCCTTGGCCGCGAAGGTTCGCACTACGGCATTGACGACTACCTGGTCATCAAATACCTGTGCATGGCGGTTTGATGGACAGTTCAAGGCCCTTCGGTAAACTCCGCGGTCCGACACGGGTGGCAAATCCGATGGCCAAACGCGGTGCCGAGCTGGACCATTTGACGGCGCGCCGCTGGACGATCGAGCTTGTGTCGCTGTCCGAAAGGGCGTTTCGCCGGCACAAGCGTCCGGTGGGACGTAACGCGTTTCGCCTCGATGGCGACTCATTGCAGCGTTAGGCGGAAACCCCCATTGACGCTCCAGGGACGCGACACTAACATTTGATAATATGGCGTCCCGTACTATGGTATACCAAACAGAAGCGAACACCAGGTGATGCGCGGGTGATTCACTCGGCAACCTGACTAAACTGCAGGAGGCGTTATGAAGAGATCGGATAAGGCATTTCTGCTTATCGACATGCAACAGGAAGATGGTTTCGTGCTCGACGGCTTCGATGAAACCTTGCGCAATGCTGGCGCTTTCCTTGAGTTCATCCGTGGCGAGGGAATTCCTGTTATCTACACAAAGCACATCAATAGGGCCGACGGTGTAGGGCTGGCCAATGGTGAGCCCCTTGACTCCGATGGCATCCCTCAAACTTACTGCTCCTCGACGGCGAAAGTGGAGATTTGTGACCTGATTTCGCCAAAGCAGGGCGACGTAGTCATCGAGAAGTACAGGTATAGCGGCTTCTTTGAATCCAACCTTGATTTGATCCTGCGCAGCATGGGCGTCAAGTCGCTGATTGTCGGCGGTGTTTTGACTGACGTTTGCGTGATGACGACCGTATTCGATGCGTATTTCAGAGATTATCAGGTCACCCTGATTGAAGATGTCTGTGGTGCGACTACCTCCGCGGCGCATCACTCGTCATTAATGATTATGGCTAACTGGGTGTACGATCTGCAAATATTCAAGTCAACCGAATATATGCGATATCTGCGGAATGAGGAATATAAGGCATTCAAGCATGAATTTCCGGATGAATTCGCGCATGCGCCTGAGCAGATTGTCGATGCCATTTCAAAACTTAAAAGCAAGATAAATCACTGATTCATTCAAAAGGGATGGAGGGGAAAGATGTCAATTGAAGCGAGAAGTGTAGATTTCATACCGGAGAACGAACGGTATGGCAAGCCGAGTTCCCTGTTCTATATCTGGTTCGGCGCGAACATGAACATCACGACGATTGCCTCAGGCGTGCTGCCCGTCGTGCTGGGACTCAATCTGTTCTGGAGCTCCGTGTCGATCATCGTTGGCTCGCTGATCGGCGCGATCTTCATGGCCTCTCACTCGGCTCAGGGGCCCAAGCTCGGGATTCCCCAGATGATTCAAAGCCGTGCGCAGTTTGGAGTGATTGGCGCTGTTTTGCCGTTGCTGTTTGTCATGCTGATTTATCTTGGGTTCTTCGTCAGCAACACCCTCCTGGCTGCTCAGGCTATCGACAAAGTCAGTCCTCTGGGTCAACGGGGCAATATCTACGTCATCAGTGCGCTGTGCTTCTTGATCGCGCTTTATGGATATAAATTGATTCACCGGGTGCAGAAGGCGCTTTCGATCATGTCGATCCTGGTGTTCCTTATCGCGACGGTCCTGGCGATTATCTTGCCTGTTCCTCCGGGGCAATGGGCGGCAACCGGGTTTTCACTGCAAAAATTTCTTGCGGCAGTCAGTATTTCGGTCACGTGGCAGCTTTCTTATGCGCCTTATGTCGCGGATTATTCGAGATATCTTCCTGGCAAGACCTCCACATCGAAAGTCTTCTGGCATAGCTACACCGGGACGGTTTTGGGCGGTGCGTGGATGATGATTCTGGGTGCGGTCCTGAGTGTGGCGATTCCACACTTTGCAGACAATGTCGGGCTGAATGTCGCTGAGCTCTTTGGGTGGGGCGCCGTGCTGCTCTATGTGTTTGTGGTTTTTGGCCAGGTGTCGATCAACGTGTTCAATCTTTATGGCGCGTTCATGTCGACAGTCACCGTTATCGAACCATTCGCAAAGATGAAGGTGACGGCCAAAGTCCGTGGATATTTCATGCTGGCAATCACCGCGATTGCAACTGTGCTCTGCACCGTCAGTCAGGATAATTTCATTACGTTCTTCCTCAATTTTATATTCTTCATGAGTTATTTCCTCATTCCGTGGACGGCCATCAATCTGGTGGACTTCTATTTCGTGAGGCACGGTGTTTATAGCGTGGAGGATATTTTTGACCTTGACGGGCGCTATGGGCGAGTCAACTGGTTCTCGTGCGTGACCTTTGTGCTGGCAATCCTGCTGGAAATTCCGTTCATGAATACCAGCCTGTACGTCGGTGCCGTCGCTGAGCGGTTGAATGGCGTCGATCTGGCGTGGCTGGTGGGCCTCGCCTTTCCCGCTGCGGCGTACTACCTGTACATGAAGTCGGGCAAACGCAATGTCCTCGAGACGCCCGTCGCGAATAGTTAGGAAGTTCGCGGGCGATCATCCCGTGAGCCGATTCGGAGGTCGATTGCGAGGGCAGTTGTTCGTTGCGATCACCTCGACCAGACCTTAAAAAAATAGCTTCACCCGAATTGGCCCGAAGAACATCGCTTTCAAATGAGACGCGATGCCGAGATCTGTGTAACGCCGCCGCCCCGGTCCCGGCGGGCCGTTATAAGGCGATTTCATTTTTCGTCGCAGCATGATTATTGAAAAATATAAATCAAGAGGAGATGTGGATTGAACACGTTTATTCGTACTGCTATATTTTCGGCGGTTTGCCTCGGCAGCAATGCGCATGCCCAAAGCTCTGTCACGCTCTATGGCGTGCTCGATGACGGCTTGAATTTTACAAGTAACGCCGGGGGGCATCGAGGTTATGCGATGGTAAGCGGCGACACGGCGGAAACCAGCTTCGGCCTGAAAGGCGCTGAAGATTTGGGCGGTGGACTGAGCGCGATTTTCACCCTCGAAAGTGGCGTTAATCAGAACAGTGGACAACTCAACGAAGGTGGGCGGTTGTTCGGCCGGCAGGCCTTTGTTGGATTGTCGTCGGCGACAGCGGGTACGCTGACGCTAGGCCGACAGTACGATGCAACGATCGACACGTGGAGTCCGTTCACGGCCGCGGGAAATTCGATTGGTGATCTGGCGGCCCATCCGTTCGATAACGACAACGCGGATTACGATTTCAGGCTCGGCAACGCGATCAAGTACGCCTCACCAACGTTCTATGGATTTCAAGTCGAAGGGGTGTACGGCTTCAGCAACACGACGAATTTTTCGGAGAATCGCGCATACAGTGCAGGGCTGACTTACAGCGCAGGTCCCCTGGCGCTTGCTGCCGCATATATGCGCCTGAACGGAAGCGGTACCACAACAGCCGGTGCGGTGACCTCCGACTCTGTTTTCGAGTCGCCGAAGCAGCAAAACATCGATGCCGGCGTGAAATGGACTTTCTCGGAGAACGCGAACGTTGCGCTGGCATATTCACACGTTGACGTCAGTTCGCCGACAGCGAATGGTTACGCTCCGAATATCGGTACTCAAGCATGGGCGTCGTGGAAGTTCGATAATATCGAAATTAATGGGCAGTACTACCTCACACCAGCGCTGTCCCTTACCGGAGCGTATACGTTCACGCACGGCCGACTCGAATCCGAGGCCGGAAGCGATAGCCCGAACTGGCATCAGGTTGCGCTCATGCTGAACTACAGTATCAGCAAACGTACGTCCGTCTATCTTCAGGGCGCATGGCAGCACACGAACGCGAAGACGGGAACCGACCTCGATGGCGCACAGATCATCGGTTCGAGTGGCATTTCTTCGTCGGGAAACCAGTTTGTGGCTCGCGTCGCGATGTCGCAAAAGTTCTGAAATCGTAAGCGATTGCCCGGTTCACGGCGTCGATCGGCGAGGCGTCATAGTTGTGCGCAGAAAGCTCCGCCGCCGTGCGGAGATTCTGCGTCTTCGCTGCTCTCGGACCCGGTCTGATTGGCATTGAGGCCTGTCACCGTTCCCGCGACTGGGCGCGAAAGTGGCGGCCATCTGCCGCGATTAAAAACGTATCAGGGATACAAGCGGGTCATGGATATTGGCACAGGCGATGTCTGGTTCTTCGAGAAAACGCAATGCAGATTAAAAATTCGTCTATTGGGAAAAAGCTCACGTTCGCATTTTGCTGCGTGATCGTGGTTTTTTTATTGGACTCGATCGTCTGTTTCTATGCTTTGCATGCCATTGCGAGCAAAACTCAGGAGACGAGGCGCTCGGAAAGCAATCTCCTGGCCTTGCGCGACGCTAACACCGACTACCTGAATATCATTTGGGCGATGTTGGCTTATAACCTCAACGGGGAGCCTGGACATCTCGAATGGAAGAACGACCATATCGATGACTTCAAGAGGAGTCTCGCGAAGGTGGAGCTTTCGAACGTGATTGCGGAAACCGAGAAAAAGGAGGTTGGCGATGCGTTGCAGCAATATTCCATGTGGGTGAAAAATGTAGTGGAGCCGATGTTCGCACTACGTTCGAAAGTTACTTCGCATGACGCTTCACTCGATGAATTGCAGAAGATGCAGGAAGATCTCGGCGATTATCTTGGTACGGATAACCTGGTTGCCGCAATGGATAAGCTCGACGCCACGGAGAAGAAGCTGGTGGCCGAGCAAGTGAAAGAGGAGGAGGTATTGCAGGACGTCATCAGCGGGAGCCTGGTGATCGCAACATTGCTTGCGATCACCGTGGCAGGCTTGCTGGGGCGTTGGCTGACCAGATCAATTCGTGTCCCGCTGGCGGAGGCCGTCGGCGCCGCGGAGGCAATTGCGCAAGGCAAGCTTAACCGCGTGATCAAGCCATCGTACAACGACGAGACTGGCGCGTTGCTGCGTTCGCTCGAGACGATGCAGGCATCGCTCGTGAGCATTGTCAGTTCGGTCGTTTCAGGCGTTCGTGCCATCAATTTGAGTTCGGCCGAGCTTGCGATGGGCAACATTGATTTGTCGGCTCGTACTGAGCAGCAAGCCGCGTCTCTCGAAGAAACCGCGGCTAGTATGACGCAGCTGACCCAGACCGTGAAGCAGAACGCGGACAACGCGTATCAGGCAAATGAGCTGGCCACGATCGCCACCGCCATGGCCGACACCGGCAACGATGCGGTTCAAATGATGGTAGCGACGATCGACAACATCAGTCACAGCTCGATGAGGATTTCCGAAATTACCGGCCTGATAGAAGGTATTGCGTTTCAGACCAATATTCTTGCGCTCAATGCCGCGGTGGAAGCTGCGCGTGCAGGCGGACAAGGGCGCGGCTTCGCCGTCGTTGCCAGTGAAGTTCGCAGTCTGGCTCAACGCTCCGCCGCCGCCGCAAAGGAAATCAAAGGCCTGATTGGTTCGTCCGTGGCGATGATTCAGGAGGGCTCGAAGCAAGCCGTGGAAGTCGGAGCCACGATGGAACAGGTCAAGCAAGCGATCAAACAGGTTTCGGATATTGTGGCCGAAATCGCCGCGGCGTCCGTGGAGCAAAGCCGGGGTATTGAACAAGTCAATCAGGCCGTCAACCAGATGGACAAAGTGACGCAGCAGAACGCCGCCCTGGTGGAGCAGGCCGCTGCCGCGGCTCAGTCGCTTGAGAGTCAGGCGACAAAGTTGGAGAGTGCGGTATCGGTATTCAATGTTGGAGACGCGGGATAAACCGCGTCCAGCGAGGTTATCTTGCCGCCTTCGTCGCCTGAGCCGGCACTACTGGCTGCGTGCTGGCCGGGAATGAGCAGCGCGCAGTTCATAGAACTCGCGCGCCGTCTTGCGCTATGTGCGCGCACCAAATCCGCGCCCAACAGCGTGTGACTGTATGCGCCGGTGCTGGTGGTCGCCACCATACAAAACGGGGACATTTGGTGATGGCTGTGAGGACGTTCCAACCAGCAATGCGCAAGTGACTGTGAAATCATTTACCTGTAGCCCCCTCACGGATGCGCGTCTTTGCGGGATCGGTCTGCGCGCGGGCACTAATATTCCCCTGCACGCCCTGGTCCGCATCATCCGGCTCGTCGATAACCATCTTCGATTGATCGAAGTCCGCGAGCGTAAGATTTCCGTCGACCGTTAGATCGAGCAGCGTTTCGTCAAAGGTGACGGCCCAACGAAGACTAAGTTCACAACGCGCTCGCGCAAGTTGTGCTTGCGGCGCGAGACCTTGATCTGGCCGTGCGAGCCGTGCACTGCTGCGTCCGTATAGAACAACACGCGCAGATCGCCGATTTGGGTCTTGGTTTTGCGATTGAGGAACATGAGGATACCCTTGTTAGTCAGTGTATAGGAATACGTATGAAAATGCGCGTGCAAACACATACCAGGGCCGCGGGGGCGGAACCGATGTGCGAATACACGCGCGAGGGCGGTTACTGCAAAAGACGCGTCAGCCGTGCGCTGAGCACATTAATGGAGTAGGACGGAGTTTTCATCCGGCGGCGTGCGAGCCGACTGGCGTCAGATGTGACGTTGACGAACACTTATCAACGAAAGGCCTTCAGGACGGACGACGTAGATGCCGTTATCCCTCGTGAGGTCGAGGACCAGCGCGTTTTCACGGGCCGCAGTCTGGTTGAAGAAGCTCGGGTCATTCAAAATTTCAGACCCGTTAAACACGCGAAGGCGATTGCCCGGGACATTTACTTCGACCTCAAGCACGCATGCATTTGACTCGTGGTCGCCCTCAGCGAATTCACGCGCTTTGTCGAGGTCACGATAGAAGTACACACCGTCTCCGAACGACAGAGCCCGGTGCTGGCGCTTGATGAAGTTGAAGCCCGTTGCTTCGATGGTGTCGGCCCGCGCGTGGCTGGTGCCGTGGTAGAGGATGAGAGATTCGCTCATGTGGAAAGTGGGTTGGAGTTATAAGCCGACTTTCCGCACAATGCGGGGTCAGTCGGGTGGGTACTGCTCGCGAGCGTGCAAAACGCTCACGACTTCAATCGCGGCAATCTCGACTCGATAGACAACGATGTAGTTTGGGTGGGAGACGATTTCGCGGGTGCCAGGGACTCGGCCTTCGCGAAAGAGGAACGGGTGCTCAGCGGCCGGGATGACGGAAGCCTGGATGCACCGACGCATATCGCGAGCAGCCTGGGGGCTGAATTCGGCGATGTACCGAATGATCTCGAGGAATTCCGTGCGGGCTTCGAGCTTCCAGATAATCGGAAGCATCACGCGGTCTTGGCGCGCTGGCGCTGTTCCGCTTCAGCAATGATGGCCTCAGCCTCTGCCATCACCTGGTCGTGTGGCACCCCTGGTCGCGGGTCGTCCAGCGAGGTCTGCACCCGGGCGCGAAACCAACGGTCATGCGCCGCAGCAGCTTCCTCGGTCTGGAACTCAGAAACGATGGGGTCAAGAGGCTTGCTCATGGAAGAAAGTATAGGGTGTTTCACGACATCATGCTCCTCTGGCCTAGTTTAGAGTGGGAGTTTATCTGCATTGATCTTACCCCATTTGTTTTTGGTCCGTTCGACTGCACCGCCGCGCCGACAGGCCTTGCGCTCGCTCAGCTCGAATCCGCGCAGATCCTCGTCGCCCGATGTCCGGCATAATGGTCAGACCGAACGCGAGGGTCGCCACCATGCCACTGCTGAGCGATACAGCCATTGAGAAATTCCGCGTGCTCTGCAACGTGCAGTTAGCAGAAGGGCGCAGGTTGCTGGACGTGAACATCGGGCGGATTAATGCAGACTGCGCCAAGCGGGGATTGGTTCACTCGGGCGCGCGGCTACTAATGCTCGACGAGGCCTTCGCGGTCGCAGTCGCGGATCGCGCAATCCAGATCTGGCGAGATATCGTGCGCGTGCATCGGACTTATGGCAATGAAAATGCCGGAGGCGCGGCAGCCGAGTTCAAAAGCCTTTTCGAGGACACGCTGCAACAGACATTTGCTGAGCTCGACGCCAAGCTACGCGAGGCTCAGACGCTAGGCGGGCACAATAGGTTTGCCATGGATGCCTTTCAGAGGGCACTCCCTCATCAACTCGAAAAGCATTTCGTGGAAATCGACCTCTACTGCGAAGACTCGGCACGGTCAGCGATGGCGACGGACAAACAGGCACCTCAAAGCTATAACTTTTACGGCACGGTCGGCGCGGTGCAGACGGGCGCGAACGCCGTCTCAAACATCGCCCAGTCAATCGGCGCTGATGAGAAAGAACGACTGAAGCAGGCGCTGCGCGAAGTGCAAGCCGAATTGACGGCGGCTGGCACGCCAGCCGCGGCCCGCGAGGACCTCGACCAGGTGATTGAAGATTCGGTTACCGAGCTGGATCAGCCTAGTACCACTGTGTCATAAAATCAGTTGCGTGCTCTATTGTCGTACAGGAAGAGTGCCATCGTTGCATGAGCCTTTGTCCAAGTAGGATGCGCAACGTAGTCATGGAATCAGGAACGTGGCGCTGAGCGCGCTGGACTGCCCCGGGGGATGTAATCCGAGGGAAGGGCAGGCAGCGCGCGTTCAAGGAAGTTTTTTTTACCACGTCCATCTGATTGCATTCTGAGTCGCTGAGCCATCAGAAACCCGTACGCAGCGATACTCAGTGTGGCGTGATGGTGAAAGCCACGCCAGCCTCGCCCCTCATAATGACCGAGCCCGAACTCCTGCTTCAGGTCCTGATAGTCGCGCTCGATGCGCCAGCGCATTTTGGTCACGAAGACAAGCTGCTCGAGGGTCGCCTCCTCGGGTGCAGTAGTGAGAAAGTATTTGAGCGGCTCCGTATCGCCATCAGGCCATTCAATAAGCAACCATTCTTCGTCGCGAACGGTACTTCGCCAATAGTCGTGATGTGCGGGACGAACCCGTACGGCGGCAAAGCGTGAGGAAAGTGCTGCGTTGCTGCCTTCCCGCCAGGTTACGGTTTGCCAGGCGTTCGTGGGTAATTGCATGGCCAGTTCCTTCACCACGAGCGGTTTATGGCCGGGCGCACGGCGCAACAATTTCGGTGGCTGACCGAGGCCACTCCAGGGTTTGGGCGGCTGTAACGTCCCGGGATATTTAAGAAGTGACGTCCCGCGCTATTCGGGGTGAAACGAATCGAGTCGTCTCGCGCTTTGATGGAAATGCACACGATCACGCAGAGCGCGAAACGGGGTTCAGAGGGAACGGGGAAACGGCGGGAAGCGTCGCGCGTACGCGCCAAAGTGAAGCGGCCCCGACGCGATGAACGCCGGGGCCGAAGTCTAGAATGGATCGTCCAGTGGGTCCTCATCGAGCGGCGGGACGTCGGGCGGACGATAACGACGTGCCTGCGTGCCGTACTCCCAGTCGAACCATTGGTAGAGGTCGGCAAGCATGAGCCGGATCAGCCAGGCCGCTTCATCAGTAAGCTCAGGTCGGCAGGATTTGGCGTTGCGGGTAAAGATGAACATGGTGCACCTCGCGATTGAAGTACGACGGTTTGAAGATCATGCTCACCGCACCTCCTCGATGGCGCGCTGCAGGAGTTCGTCGGGGATGTGGTTCAGCCCTTTCGGTACGGCCAGGCGCATGGCGTTACGCAGGATGCGCCCGGCCTGACGGGGCACCCCGCGCGAGGCCTCGCGCAGTTGCTCGAGGGCGGAATCGGAGAGCAGCGTGTGGGTGCAGCCAGCGGCGTTGAGCGCGTGAGCGATGAGCTGGGAGAAGCGTTCGCGCTCCAGAACCGGCGCAAAGTGCACGCGTACCTGGATGCGGCTGTGGAGCGCGTTGAACTGCGCCCGTTCGAGCATGCTGGCCAGCGACGGGTGACCAACGAGCCAGACGGTGATGAGATCCCTGGCGTCCTGTGAAAAGTTCAGGAACGACGGCAGATCGCGGAAAAACTCGGCGGCGAGGTGCTGGGATTCGTCAATGATCCATACGGGCACGATCTGGCGGCTCTGGGCGAGTTCGACGATGCGCTGCTTGATGTCGCGCCAAAGGTCGGCACGCCGGTAGCTGGGCTCGAGCCCGAGTCCGCGCGCGAGCGCGCGATACAGGTCGACGCGGCCGAAGTCGGTCTCGGCCGTGTAGATGACCTGATAGCGGTGCGGATTGAGTTTGCTGGTGATGTGACGCAAGGTGGAGGTCTTGCCCACGCCGGGCTCGCCGGTGAGCAGGCCGACGCCTGGGCTATCGAGCAGCCACTGGAAGCGATCACGCAGATGCGTAATGGCGCCGTCGTCCCACAGTTCGATCGAGTCCTTGTCCAGCGGCGCGCAGCGCAGGCCGAAATGCTGACGGTACATGTCATTGCTCCGTGTGCGGGTAGTGCTGCTGATGGGCGAGCTCGATGAGGTTCGGGCCCGTGGAGACGTGGGCGCTCGCCGCATCGCTGCCGGGGCGCTGCCGCCGGCGCGTGCTGTTGGCGAGCGCATCGAGCCGGGTGGCCGCACCAATGGCCTGCCCCGCCTCGTTCTCGACATGCATGACGGTGCCGCTGTGCGGATCGACGACGAGGCTCACGTGCTGTCCGGTGAGCTCATAAGGGACTTCAAAGCGTGTGCCTTCGTAGGAGACCGTACCGTCGCGGCGCACCAGGCGTTTGACGCGATGCCAGAACAGTTCGTCGAGCTGCGCGGCCAGTGGCCCGAGCAGGCGGATGCGCGGCAGGTCCTGCTGATAGCGCGAGAGTGGCGTATGCTCACCGAGTGCGCTGTGCTTGCTGCGGTTATAGATCTGGTCGATCCAGGCCCAAAGGCGGGCGTTCAGATCGCCCAGATCGCGGACATGGGTCGTATCAAGTTCGGCGAGGAACTGGGAGCGTAGCGTCCTGTGCCAGCGTTCGATCTTGCCCTTCGACGCGGGCTGATAGGGGCGGCAATAGATGAGCCGGATGGACAGGCGGGCGCAGATGCCCTGCAGTGTCGCGCTGCGATAGGCCGAACCGTTGTCGACAACCAGGCGGCCTGGCAGACCTCTTCTCATTAACGCCTGCTTGAGCACCCCTTCGATATCGAGCGCCGTCTCGGACAGGCAGAACGCGCTATGGGCGATCAGGCGCGAAGCGTCATCCATCAAGGAGACGAGGTAGCACTTGCGGCGTTTGCCACCCAGCAACAACGTGGGGCCGTGCAGGACGTCGCCGTACCAGATGGAGCCGGCGTGCTCGGCCACGAAGCTGCGCTTCTCGTCGGGCACGACGCAGGGGCCGCTGATGCGCGAGAGGCCGTGGATCTTGAGCAGGCGGTGCACGGCGCTCTTCGAGAGCGAGTCTCGCGGCACGACGCCGGCGCCTTCGAGCAGCAGACGGATCTGGCGGATTGAGCGCCGGGGGTTCTCGCGTTTGGCCGCGAGCACGGCGTCCTGGACAGCTTCACTGAGCTTCGAGGCGCCGCGATCGGTGCGCGGCTTGCTGGCCAGCCCCGTGATGCCGTCGCGACGCCAGAGGTCGTACCATGCGCGTAGCGTCTTCTCGCTGATATGGCGGCGTTGGGAGCCGGGGATCGCGTACTCCTGCTGTGCGATCTGGCGGATCAGGCGAGCGAGTTCACCGCGGGCGAGTTCGCCGCGGCTGGTGAGCGGACCCAGTACGCCCAGACGGAACAGTGCCATCTCGTCGATGTGATTCATGTCGATAGATTCCTTCGTTCAATTGAGGAATCGACATGAAATCGCCGTTGCGAAAGCAACGGAAGTGGCCAGACTGTGTGGGCACCCTGAAAAAACGTGAAACTGGCCGTCTCGCGGCGCGCCAGGCTCAGCGGATCACGGGACGCTCAGGTCGTCCAGGTCGAGCCAGGCCATCGCCATGCACAAGGGCATGCAGGCAAGGCATGCCTGCCAGAACGACATCGTGTCGGTTGTGCGGCCGAGCTCGGGGAAGCGGCTGCGCAGGAGGAAGGCGAAAACGGGGGTGCGCTCGCGCAGCCAGCGCCACCAGCGACGCACGGTATTGCGGCTGAGACCGGTCACCTTCGCGGTGCTGCGCAGGGACAGGCCAAAGAGCATCAGCGAGAGAACCAGTTGCTGCAGGGCCCATGCGTACCACCGCCGTGGGCAGATGCATAGCGGCAGACGCGAGCAGGTGCGACCACACGACTGGCAACAGAAGCGCGCCACGGGCACCGGGTTGAGTCTGGCGCCGCTGCTGCGGTCAGCCTTGCGGCCATAGAAGCCGTGGGCCCAGAGTCCGCCGAAGCCGCAATGTGGGCAATGACTGGGGCGGTAGGACTGCGGGGTGGAGACGATAGAGCGAAGATGCTGTTCGAGAGAGAGGAATGCGCGTACGATTCGTCGCATAGGCTGGTCTGTTGTTGATTCGAGAGTTGGCTTGGAACCCGTCTCACGATATCACGGCAGCACCGGCCTTCTTTACGCCCCTCGTGTCCCGCGCTTCGCGCGGTGAAGTTCAAAAAATCGTTCCCGACGTTCGCGAGATAAACGCCTCCCGCTAAAACTCAAATAGTTCGGGACGTAACA